>CAWILG010000018.1:0-181710 GCA_963836765.1 uncultured Alphaproteobacteria bacterium | reverse complement strand
AAACCGGAAGTCCGGTTGATCACCTCGTCGGCGCGGGCGACCAGCATCGGTTGAGGTTGGCCGGTGCAGCCTTCTACTCTCCGTGTTGGCTTCGCCGGCGGCAGTCAGTTCAGATGTTGATTTAGATCAACAGACCAGCGCCTTGCCAGAATCAGTTTTGTGGCACCGCCGGATTGAACGGTCCCCCGTCAGATCGCGAGGAACATCTCACTATGAGCGACGTTCGGCGTCAAACCTCAAGTATGGAGCTTCTCCCATGTGCCGACCTGTGTTCACCTCTCTCACTGCCATTTTGCTCTTGGCCACCATCGGATCGCTCTCGCCCGCCACCGCGGGTCGCTACTGCCTCCAAGGCCAAAGCTGGGGCTATCCAGGCAGTTGCCAGTTCTCCACTTTCCGGGAGTGCAGGGCGACCGCCTCAGGGACCAATGCCTCTTGCGGGGTCAATCCGCGTTACGCGTTCGCACACCAACGGCGGGCCCGGTACTGATCGAATTCCGCGGCGAATCTCGTCGATGACGCCAAGGGGCGTCACATCGCAGGATGAGCGCGCCAGTGCCGTTGCGTCCGAGCCACTGATGTTGTTGAACGCGACCGTCGCGAACTCCAGGCCGCCGCGTGCGCATTGAGGGCCCCGCCCGGTAAAATAGAACGGGCTCCGGTGCGAGAACCGGAGCCCTTGTGATCGTGCTGAAGCCAACTCCAGCGATTAGTATCTGGCGGTAACCGGTGCGCCCCAGTTGAACAAGTAGTTCACCCCAACTTTCACCATCTGGACATTGCGGTTGTTGGAGGTGAACGTATCGCCGGCAAGGAGCGGCGCCGTGGCCGGAATGACGAAGGTCCGGTTGCCCAACCCGAGATAGTCGTATTCGAACTTCACCGTCCAATTGTTCGTGAACGCATATTCGAAGCCTGCGCCTACCAGCCAGCCGCCGGTGTTGTTGCCGCAGTTAGTGAGGCTGGTGAAGGTACCGCAGGTGAGCGACACGCCCGTCGTGACATTGGTGACGGCCAGGTTGTTGTTGCCGACCCAACCGCCACCGGCCTTGCCGTAGAACAGCATGCGATCAACGGTATAGCCGAAGCGGGCAGCCACTGTCGTGATCCAGTGATTGTTGTTTGCGACCACGACGGTTCCAACGCCCGGAACGGCGACCCCGGTGCCGTTGCTGCTGTTGTCGGCCCAGTCGAAGTCCCATTCGCCGCCGATGACGAAGTTGCCGACCTGGTAATTGCCGCCGATCTGTCCGCCGCCGATGAATACGCCGTTGCTGCCGCTGTTGTTGAAGTTCGTCAGGAAGAGCGTGTCGTTCCAGTTGTTGCGGGCCCAGGCACCGCCAAAATTGGCGCCGATGTAGAACCCGGTCCAGCTGAACACGGGCGGTGGCGGCGGCAGCGGCGCCCTAACCGCCATATCCGCCGCTCCGGCGGCCGTTGTGCCGAGCGCAATAAGCGCGACACTTGCGGTCAATGTCTTGACTTTCATAGTGTCCTCCCTCAAAATTCTCGCACGAATGTAGGCCGCCGCTGTAAGCTGCCACGCTACACCGATTGCTCATCATACCACGCGGCCTCCCGCTTGACTGTGACCGTTCCGCAACGCGCAATGGAAAAGTGCTTGCGTGGCCAGACCGAACACCCCGATTTTTTCCTCCCCGTCATCCGGCCGGGCGCCAGCTCGACCACCAGAGCATCGCCTTGCTCGAGGTTGACGACTGCCTCCATGCAAGGGCGTGTCGAAATTGCCCGCGAACGACACATGACGTGGTCCAACGGCGAGGACCGGTGCACCTCGGTTATCCCTGTGCATCAGTTATCCTGCGCATCGGGATTGCGCTTCCCCCGGATCTTGAACTCGTCAGGTTCGGGCCGAGGCCGCGCTGCTCAGCATCCATGTTGTATTGGAATGGAGACTTGAGCAACATCATGGCTGAAGCGCCGCGGACGTGGAGACTCGAAGGCTTCGCACCCGCACGACGACTTCGGGCGAAATCCGAAGGAGACGCCATTGCCTGGACCAGTCGCTTTCCAAGCCGCGGTAGTGCTGATGCTTTGGTGCGCCGTACGTGCACTGACGGCTGATGCATGGGCAACACCTCTGGAGCGCGTAGAGTTTGAAAGCGCCTCTCAGCAGCTCGGTTCGCCGGGCGCGCTCAGTCCGGGCGACCGCATTCAGGGCGATCTGGCCAAGCCCGATGGCGCAGGCCCTTTTCCCGCTGTCATCGTGCTGCACGGCTGTGCCGGGATGCATGACACGACAAAGCAAAAGCTGGTCGATGAACTCGTCGCCTGGGGCTATGTGATCCTGCTCGTCGACAGCTATGCCACGCGTCGTATCGATAACGCCTGCGTATCAGGCGCGTTTGCCACCTTCTTCAGGCGCAGGCCGGATGCCTACGGGGCGCTGCTCTTCCTGGCTGGCCAAACCTTCGTCGATCCACACCGTGTGGCTGCGGTCGGCTTCTCGGCAGGCGGTCGGGTTACCCTCTCTGTGGCGGAGCCCAATGCGTTCGAACTGTTCGACCCACCAAGCAACTTGCGGTTCCGGGCGGCGGCTGCGTTCAATCCTCCATGTGAGCAGGCCGTGGAGCGTCCAGAGATACCTACGCTCATCTTCATTGGAGCCCTCGACGATTGGACGCCGGCGGCAGACTGCTCAAAAAAAATCGCCAGCTGGGGCAACGACGGGCCGCCGATCGAGCTCGTTGTCTATCCCGGCGCGCACCACGGATTCTATTACCCGCACCTCCAGCCCGGCATGACCTTGTTTGATCACTGGGTGGAATACAACGGAGAGGCAGCGGACAATGCAACTCACCGCCTGCACCAGTTTCTCGATCGCCACCTCAACTGAAGGCCGATAGCGGCAACGGAAATTGACTTCTTTTGCGGGTCATTGGCGTCGATCTGAGGACGACCATCGATGTCCGCGCACCGGGGATCTTCGCGTTTGTTTCGCACGATGCAGACGTACGGGCTGATGAGTAGCGATGTCCGCTTATCGGGGTATCTCGGACTAGCGCCGCGGATGGCGCGAGGTCCGAAAAGTGCTGCCACAAGCGGACTCATGCATCGCAACAAAGATAGTCTTATTCGATCACCTCGTCGGCGCGTGCGAGGAGCGCGGGCGGCACGGTCAGGCCAAGCGCCTTGGCGGTCTTGAGATTGACCATGAGTTCGAATTTGGTGGGTTGCTCGATCGGAGGATCGGCGGGCTTTGCCCCCTTGAGGATCTTATCGACATACTCCGAAGCACGGCGGAAGGTATCTGCGAAGCCGGCCCCGTAGGTGATGAGGCAGCCGGCCTCGGCATAGGCCCTCTCGCTGACTATCGTCGGTATCCTTTCCTTCGCTGCCAACTCGGCAAGCCGGCTTCGCTCGCCGAAGAACATCGCGCTCACCTGGATGACAAGCGCATCGACCCGCGGTTCGAGCATCGACCGAAATGCGCTTTCGAGCTCCTTAGGTCCATGCACGTTCACAACCTGCAGCGATATCCCAAGGGCTTTGGCCGCCGGTTCGGTTTCGTGCTCAGCAAGCACGCTCGAGGCATTGCCGATATCCACCAGGGTGGCAATGCGGGTGAGACGCGGGATCAGTTCTTGGAGAAGCTCCAGTCGCTTTGGCGCTAACTCCGATACCAGCGTGACGACCCCGGTGATGTTCGCGGTTGGCCGGGAAAGGCTGCTTGAGATCCCGACACCCAGCGGGTCGTTCCCCGTTGCCATGACGATGGGGATCGTGCTTGTCGCTTGCATAGCGGCCTGAGCGGAGGGCGTTCCCGCGGTCGCGATAATATCGACCTTCATTTCGACGAGCTCCGCCGCGAGAGATGGGAGGCGGTCAGCATCGCCATCCGCCCAGCGTTGCACAAAGGTAATGTTGGCGCCTTCGACGTGGCCGAGTTCCCGCAGCCGTTGCCGAAAGATGCCCCAGAGATGCACACGCTGGACGTCCGGGCGGCTATACTCCAAGAGCCCGACGAGCCGGCGTTTGTCGGACGTCTGCGCGAACGCGGCTCCCGGCCAGACAGCTACCGAGCTGCCGAGCAATGCAATGAAATCGCGCCGTCTCATGGACTTCCCCTCCCGAAGCCTGATCGAGCATCCTTTAGGTTATCACCTCTCCGCTGGCTGGCACAGGCAAATGGCGCTCATGTCTCAGGAGGGTCATTCGTATCGATTCTGGCGTGCCCGTCGATGTCTGCTTCTCTAGTCGGCCCTTCGGGGTCAAGCACTTTCAGACCATCCATCAATGCGGTGTCGATGTCGCTCGCGGGCTCGTGCTTCTCTTCGGAATCGGCACCTGGGCCCTTGTATGGGGTTTTCTTTGTCAAGGAGTTAGCCAGGGCGGCGAAGCTTTTCTTCGCGGGTCTGTTGGTTCGATCTCAAAGCCCGTTTCTTCGTCCCGACCTGCGCATCGCTGACGTCGATGCGCGCGGAATCTGTACAGGTTGGCTGTCACCCCAACCTTGCGGCATGCTTCGTCCTTGCCAGGCCATACCTTGACAGCTTCGAGCACGACGGCCCGCTAATGCGGGTCGCGATGACGATCAGAGGGGAGCCCGCTTTCGGGCGCGATTCAGTCGCGCCGCAACCTTGTATTCGGTAGGTCCGAGGACCCGAACCATGATGCAGTCATGCGCATCGGCAGCGAAGCTCCGAAGCGGCGGACCCATTCTTCCATTCGGCTTGAAAGCCAAGGGGCGTCTCGGGATTCCGCCACCTCGAACCGTTATCGGCGTCCCGTCATAAGCGGACAAGGCCGAAACTGTCGGGGTGCCTTCAGCGTCCTCCGTTCATTGTGCCGCACGCAAAACGACGCCGTCCGGGACAATGCCCTCCCGCACGAGCCGCCACAGGGCGATCAACAGCTTGCGCGCCAAGGCCACGATCATGGGCTTTCGAGTACCGCGAGCGTTCTCGGTGCGGGATCGAAACCACTTCGACAAGGCGCTGTTCTTCTGGTGTAGAAGGAACCGCCACGCCAATTAAATCATGCCTCGTCGGACCCGGACATTGCCCGAGCGGGCCAGCCCTTTCTCTCGGCGTTTCCTTCCGCTCTCGTCGGGTGAACCAGTGAGGCCGGCATAACGCGCTACGGCCCGTCGGTCGCGCATGTTTCGCGACAACACCTCGTGCACCAGCATGTCGGCTGTCTCTATGCCGATCCCCATCACGCGCGCTAACAGGCGCACCATGACATGCGGTCCATCACAGGGCGCTTGTTCGATACGCTTCAGGCGTTCCTCCTCAATCTGCCGGATTTGATTATTGACGAGTCGTCGGCGCTCCATGTCGCGACGTAACTCAGCCAGCGCGTTGGGCGGGATTGGCTCGCCCTCAGGCGTGCGCAAGCCGTCTAGGCGCGTGCTGGCCCTTTTCAGTTTAGGATTGAAGCCGCGGATGCCGAGCCGAACCAACGCTGCCTTCATTCGGTTGACGATCCGACTTCGCTCTCCGATGAGGCTGTCATGCTCGCGGTTGGGCCGCTTGGCATCCTCGTCCTTCATTGTCGGGATCGCGACCATCTTGCAGTGATCACGCTCGCCGCGCAGCCAGCCAAGAAAGGAGCGTTTGAGCAACTCGGTGTCGAGCCGATCAGTTTTGGCGCGCCGATGCTCGCGAGACACCGCTACACTCGATGCGTGAATGACGTAGGCCTCGATGCCGCGCGCCTTGAGCCAGCGCGCCAACCAGAAGCCGTCACGGCCAGCCTCGAAGGCGACTGCAATGCGCTCGATCCTGCGTCCTGCTTTCTCCGCTTCCTCTCGCCATCGATGCAGCAGCTTCAGCAATGCGCTCTCGTCGACCGCGAGCTTCTTCAACGGTTGGCGCTCGATGCCAGGCACGATACCGGCAACGAGCCAGCTCGACAGGCTCATCTCAATGACCGCAATCAGCGTGCCGTCCGGCTCGAGGGCGGTGAGGGATCGGCTCAGGTCGTTCAACTTCTGCATGGGGTTGCTCCATCGGTTCACATCAGCGACGATGGAATGCAATATCCTCGCCGCTGCCCCATAGCATCTTCCATCATGGGATCCGAGGACGAGGCGGAACAATCTCATGGACGACCTTACCGTCAGTGTGACGGCAGATCCAAGCGGACATACGAACTCACCTCGTCCATCGTCCCGCGAGGGACATCCTTCCACCGCTCGGTGGAGCTCGATTTTCTCCTATCGGGTTTGATCCTGAGCGGTTTTCATGCTGCTGCCGCGGCTTGCTCCCGGGTCCACCGGAACTCGGTGCCGTCAACCCAGATGCGGTGCATGATCACGGCCAGCCGGCGAGCCAGAGCCACGATCGCCTTTTTCATCCCGCGGCGCCTCGCGATCTGCATGGCCCACGCTTTGAGCCATGACCATTTTTTTGAATGCATCATGCTTTGAGCTGCTTCGTAGAGCATCGTGCGCATCATCTCGTCGCCGCAGCGCGATATTTTACCGCTCCAATCGATCTCGCCCGATTGATACCTGGCGCACGTCAGTCCAAATACCGCCCCGACTGACTTGGATTTGCGGAACCGGGCTGGCACATCGACGGTGGCGCGATAGGTCAGCGCCACCACGGGGCCGACACCCGGGGTCGTCATCAGGCGCCGGCAGACCTCATCCTCCCGGACGATAGCCAGCAAGCGACGGTGCAGGATGACGATCTGTTCACGGAGCACCCGCCGGACGATGAGCAGCGGCTCCACCAGTACCGCCAAGTCGGGGATATTCTCGACAAGCTCCTGGATGCGGGCCTCGAACCTCACCTTGCCAACCATTCCGACCTTGAGGCCGAAGTTGCGCAAAGTACCTCGCAGATCGTTCTCGATGGCGATGGCCTTCGACTGCAGAAGCTTGCGATGGGTCAGCAGCATACGCAGTTTCTGACTGCGGAGCGTCTTCACATGCACCGGACGGTACAGTCCCACCCGGATCATCTGAGCGATGCCGCGCGCGTCGTTGCGGTCGGTCTTGTTGATCTGCGCCTTCAGCACCGCCCGCATGTGCCGCGTCTCGACACAGATCACCGGTAACTCGGCTTCGGCGAGAGCGCTGAAGAGCCATTGCGACAGCGGCCCGGCTTCCAGTCCGATCCGCTTGAAGCGGTAGGTGGGGTTCCCCAGAACCTTCAGCAGGGCTGCAGGTTCGCTCGCTACCTTCACTTCCTTCACGATCCTGCCCGTGTCATCCACAATGCAGATGCTGGTTTCCTTGACCGATACGTCCAATCCACCAAAATGGTCCATGCTGCGCTTCTCCTTCTGATGCTTGAGGTCGTCACCAAGGACCTCGTTTTCACCATCAGCCTGAAGCGCAGCACCCAAAATCTTCAGCTATCCACAAGCTGGGCCGGCCGATTACACCATCTCATTGGGGTATCTCGGACGAGCGCCGCGGATGGCGCGAGGTCCGCCACTTCCCGACATTCGAGGCTCATCCCAAGGCTTGCCAAGAGGTTCGCCGCTCATGCGGTCACACCGACGGCAGGAGCGTTCTTGCTTTCGCGATCGAGACGCCAGACGCTAACCCGGCCCGCTCCCCGTGCCTCAATCTCGCCAGCCGCAGAGCAGGAGAACTTCGCATCGAGGAGCTCTCGCGTCGCATCCGAAAGCTGAATCTCGTCCGGCTTGGCCGCATGCTGGATTCGCGAGGCCACGTTGACGGTGTCGCCCCATAAATCATAAGCAAACCGGCTGAGGCCAATCACACCTGCCACCGCCGGACCCGAATGAATGCCGATTCTCAGTTTGAGCGGTGCGTCTGCGAAGGTCTCTCCCTCCATCGCCTCTCTGAGATCGAGCGCGTAGCGGGCGAGCGTCTCCGCGTGGCTGGAACTTGGTTCGGGCAAACCAGCGGCCGCCATGACGCAGTCGCCGATCGACTTGATCTTCTCGCAACCGTGCCGCTGAGCGAGTTCGTCCGCGACGGAGAAGAAGCGGTTCAGCATGCCTACCGTCGCTTCCGGGCCGGCCTGACGCGCGGCCGCCGTAAATCCGACGATGTCCGCGAAGAGCACGCTGATGCAATTGTATCCATCGGCGATCCGCTCGCCCGACTTAAGTCGTTCAGCCACCGACGCAGGGAGAATGTTCAGGAGGAGCGCGTCTGAACGACGAAATTCGCGCTCCAGCGCCGCTTCGGCTGTGTCAACCAGATGGATTGAATACCGGGTGGTCAGGAAGAGCACACACATCGTCAGTGCTGATGTGGCGTAGAAAAGAGCTTCTGACTCATCTATCAACATCGGGATGTGGGATGGCCAACGAGGCAAAACCTTGGCCGCGACGACGAACGCTCCCCAGGCGACCAGGGTCGTGAGCACCGGAAGTACAATCGGACGAGGGCCCAGGAAGATCAGCGAAAAGATCGCGACGAGAATCAAAAACAAATGCGACCCCGATGCGTGTCCAAGCAATAACGTGAAGCTCAGCATTGCCGCTATAAATACGCCAAGAAACCAGACACCGGCGAATGGCCCCGGCCAGCGGTGGAATAACGGTGTCATGGCCCACAGGGCCGCAGTCGCGAGGTTCACGCCGATAGCGATAGCGTAGGCTCGCGCGTCGAGCACGGAGTAGAGGATGGCGAAGAACAGATCGATAGCGATCCCAACCACTACAATCACGTTCATGATCTTGTTGATGATTTTGCGGCGGCGTGACGCGCGCTCCTCTGCGAACAGTTTAGGTGCTTTCACAACTGATGACGGATCAGTCTCATCGCGGTGCGGCATGGGCATGCTCCCCGGCAGTGGCGACCAACTCCAGTCTGCCAATGCCTTCGCCCGATGCCTAGAGCCTCGCAACCCGGCAGCCAGTGAAAACTGGCTTATAACGGCGTCAGACGTCGATTAGGCCTGACGTCCGCGCTGGGTCAAACGCGTCGCGGCCAGGGGCCGCCTACGCCCTCTCCCGGCGAAGAGCGGGGCGCGGGAGAAGAATCAATCCGGCCGGACCATCTCGAACATGTTTTCCGGCTTGATCTCGAAATAATCGCCCTTGCGGCCGGCGCGGACGATCGGACGGGCCAGCCCGGTCTGGTAGACGCCATCCCGGATCATGGCCTTGTCGATATGGACGGCGACGACCTCGCCCAGCGTCAGCCAGGCCTGCGCCTTTTCGCCGTTGGCGCCCTGCAACTGGATGATCTGCGTCAGCTTGCACTCGAACGACACCGGGCTTTCCGCCACCCGCGGCACGTTGACGAGCTTGCCGGGCACCGCGGTCAGGCCTGCGACCTTGAACTCGCTGATATCGTGGGCGACGTGGGCGGCGGTCGCGTTCATCTGCTGGGCCAGGTCCATGGTGGCGAGATTCCAGACGAACTCGCCGCTCTCCTGGACATTCTGGACGCTGTCTTTCCAGGAAGTGGAGGAAAAGCCGATGATCGGCGGGTGATAGCAGAAGCCGTTGAAGAAGCTGTAGGGCGCCAGGTTGATATTGCCCTTGCTGTCCCGCGACGAAATCCAGCCGATCGGCCGCGGCGCGACGATGGCGTTGAAGGGATCGTGCTTGAGGCCGTGGCCGTTCTTTGGTTCGTAGAAATGCAGGTCTTTCGGGCTTTTCACGTCCATTTCGGTCTCTTCCTTGCTCGGTCTCTTCCTTGCAACCAGTCCGCCCATGCTAACAGGCGGCGCGCCGGAAATACACGACCCCTCCCGTCATTGTGACGGGCGCAGGACGACGGAAAATCAGAACGATTGACGTGCCGCTTTGGCCCGAGGCGCGAGGCCGGCCAGAACAAAATCGATCATCTCGTCGATCGACGGCCCCGGCTTGTTGGCGCATTGGGCGATCATCTGCGGGTGGAAGAAGCGTATCATGGCGCTGCAGGCGCACATCGCCGCCAGTTGCACGTCGCCCACCTCGAATTCGCCGGAGGCGGTGCCCTGTGCGATCACCTCGCCGATTGTGGTTGCGATCAATTCCATATGGGCGACGCAGACGCCCCAATCCTCTTCCATCGCGATCGCGACCATCTCGTGCATCTTGGAATCGCCGACATAGCGCTCCGAGTTCATGCGATGGATGGTCTTCATCATCTCACGCAGGCGTTTCGCCGCCGGCCCCTCGCTGCGGGCGATCGCCTGCGCCGCCTCCTCGACCCCGCCCATCAGGCCGCGCGCGACGCCTTCGTGGATCGACTTCTTCGAATCGAAGAACCGATAGACGTTGGCCGGGCTCATGCGCAGTTCTTTGGCGATGTCGGCGACCGTCGTCTTCTGATAGCCGATCTGCCGGAACAAACGCTCCGCCACCACGAGAATACGCTCGCGGGTATCGGGTTCGATGTGTTCGGCCGTCAGCGTCATATCAGGGCTCAATGTTCAATTATTCCGCGGCCTCAGCAAGCGGAAATGCGGGTTGGGCCTCCGCGCCATGTTGCGGCGCAGAAACGGGCTGCACGCTCGGACCGCTTTCCTCCAGGCTTTTGCGGAACCAGAGGGCGTAGAGGCCCGGCAGGTACAGCAAGGTCAGGAAGGTTGCAACAAACAATCCGCCCATGATGGTGATGGCCATCGGGCCCCAGAAGGCGGAGCGCGACAGCGGGATCATCGCCAGGATCGCGGCGAGCGCCGTCAGCACCACCGGCCGGGCGCGGCGGACGGTGGCTTCGACGATGGCTTCCTTGCGCGTCAGGCCGTGGGAGACGTCGGTTTCGATCTGGTCCACCAAAATCACCGCGTTGCGCATGATCATGCCGGCCAGCGCGATCAGCCCGAGCAGCGCCACGAAGCCGAACGGCTGGTTGGCGATATTCAGGCCGAGCGAGGCGCCGACGATGCCCAGGGGTGCTGTGAGGAAGACCAGGAACAGCCGCGAAAAGCTCTGCAACTGGATCATCAGCAGCGTCAGCATGACGAGCACCATCAGCGGAAACAGCACGAAGATCGACGCGTTGCCCTTGGCCGATTCCTCGAATGCGCCGCCCGCCTCGATCCGGTAGGCCGGCTCGAGGTGATCGCGGATCTCCTGCAGCTTTGGCCAGATCTGGTTGGTGACGTCGGGCGCCTGGACGCCGTCGGCGACATCGGAACGCACCGTGATCGCCATGTCGCGGTTACGCCGCCACAGGATCGGCTCCTCATGCGCATATTCGATCCTGGCGATCTGCTGCAGCGGCACGACGACGCCATTGCGTGAGGTCACGGTCAAGTCGCCGACGCGGCCGAGATCGAGCCGCTCGGACGGCACCGCGCGCGCGACCACGCCGACCTTCTCGATGCCGTCGCGGATCGTCGTCACCGGCGCGCCCGAGATCAGCATGGCGAGCGCCTGCGAGACGTCCTGCGGGGTGAGACCGAGCGCGCGGGCGCGGTCCTGGTCAACCACGAGCTTGAGGTAGGGCGACTGCTCGTTCCAGTCGAGCTGCGCCTCCTTGATATTCGGATTCTGCCGCATGACGTCGCGCACCTTGTAGGCGATGTCGCGCACGGCGTTGGCGTCGGGGCCGATGACCCGGAACTGGACCGGGAAGCCGACCGGCGGACCGAAATTGAAGCGGTCGACGCGGACGCGCGCCTCGCTCAGCGTGCCGTCGGCGACCGCGTTCTCAATCTTGGCCTTGATCCGCTCGCGGGCCTCGACGTCCCTGGCGACGATCACGATCTCGGCGAAGGCCTCGTTCGGCAGTTGCGGGTTGAGGCCGAGCCAGAACCGCGGCGAGCCCTGGCCGACATAGGAGGTATAGGTCGCGATATCCTTGTCGTCCTTCAGCAGCGTTTCAGCCGTCTTCACCGATTTTTCCGTGACGTTGAAGGCGGTGCCTTCCGGCAGGCGCAGCTGCAGGAACAGTTCGGGCCGCTCCGACAGCGGGAAGAACTGCTGCTGCACGTGGCCGAAGCCGACGATCGAGAGGACGAACACGCCGACCGTTGCCAGCACCACCTTGACCCGGTGATCGACGCACCACTGGATCATGCTGCGCAGCACGCGATACATCCGCGTTTCGTAGACTGCGTGCGGATCGTGGTTGTGGTGGACGGTGATGTTCGGCAGCAGCTTGACGCCGATATAGGGCGTGAAGATCACCGCCACGAACCAGGACGCGACCAGCGAGATCGCCACGATCCAGAAGATGCCGCCGGCATATTCGCCGACCGCCGAATTCGCAAAGCCGATGGGGAGGAAGCCAGCGGCCGTGACCAGCGTCCCCGTGAGCATCGGAAACGCGGTAGATTCCCAGGCAAAGGACGCAGCGCGGACGCGATCCCAGCCCTGCTCCATCTTCACCACCATCATCTCGACCGCGATGATGGCGTCGTCGACCAAGAGGCCGAGCGCGATGATCAGGGCGCCCAGCGTAATACGATGCAGGTCGAGCGACATCGCATTCATCACGATGAAGACGATCGCGAGCACCAGCGGCACCGACATCGCGACCACGATGCCCGTGCGCCATCCGAGCGCCACGAAGGAGACGAACAGCACGATCGCCAGCGCCTCGATGAAGGAATGCACGAACTCGCCGACGGCGTGCTCGACCACCTTCGGCTGGTCGGCGATCTGGTCGACATTGATGCCCTGCGGCACCGCCCTCATGAACTCGGCGGTCGCCTTCTCGACCTCCTTGCCGAGCTCGAGGATGTTGGCGCCCTTGGCGGTGACCACGCCGATACCGAGCGCGGGCTTGCCTTCCTGGCGGACCACGAAGCTCGGCGGATCGACATAGCCATGCGTGACGGTCGCGATATCGCCGAGGCGGAACACGCGGCCGTTGCTTTCGACCGGGGTCTCGGCCACGGCCTTGACGCCATCGAGCGCACCGGTGACGCGCAGCGGCACGCGCTGCGCGGAGGTTTCGACCGTACCGGCCGGGGTGACATTGTTCTGCTTGGCGAGCGAGTCGAACAGCGCCTGCGGCGTGATGCCGAGCGTCGCCAGCTTGGCATGCGAGAACTCGACATAGATGCGTTCGTCCTGGTTACCGTAGAGATCGACTTTGGTAACTCCAGGCACTTTCAACAGCCGCTGGCGAAAACCTTCGGCCGCCTTCTTCAACTGCGCGTAGTCGGCGCCGTCGCCGGTCATCATATAGAGGATCGAGTCGACGTCCGAGAATTCGTCATTGACGACCGGGCCGAGGACGCCGGCCGGCAACTGGCCCTGCACGTCCGCCAGTTTCTTGCGCAACAGGTAGAACAGATAAGGCACGTCCTTCGCCGGCGTCGAATCCCTGAAGGTGACCTGCATCGCCGTGAACGCGGGCTTGGAATAGGTCTGCACCTTCTCGAAATACGGCAGCTCCTGCAGCTTCTTCTCGATGGGGTCGGCGACCTGGGTCTGCATTTCCTGGGACGTAGCGCCGGGCCAGATCGCCGAGACGTTGACCACCTTCACCGTGAAGAACGGATCCTCGGCACGGCCGAGTCCCCGATAGGAGAAGAAGCCGGCGGCGCCGAGCGCGATCATCAGGAACAGGATCAGGGTCGGATGGCTGACCGCCCAGCCCGAGAGATTGAAGCGCTTCATGTCACCCTCCAGATTCCAAAACCGTATGCATTTCTGCCGTCATTGCGAGCGAAGCGAAGCAATCCATCGTGCAGCGAAGAAAGTGTGGATTGCTTCGTCGGGCCCGTCATTTTTTTGGTGCTGCGGCGCGATTCATTGCGTGGATCGATTCGGAGCACGTGATGGACATTCGTATTCGGCAAGCGGAACGTCGGCAGGCTGGTTTTGAGCTGGTCGATCTTGAGAGCCTGGTGGTTGACGACCACTCGGTACGAGCGGTGTGGTCCTTCGTGGAAGGCTTGGACCTTCAGTCGTTCTACGATCGCATCAAGGCGCGTGGCGAGATACCTGGTCGGCCTGCGACCGACCCGCGCATTCTGCTTGCGCTTTGGCTGTATGCGACAGCCGACGGGATTGGGTCGGCCCGCGCGCTGGCGCGGCTGTGCGAGCATCATACGATCTATCGCTGGATCTGCGGCGGGGTCGGGGTGAACCACACGATGCTGTCGGAGTTCCGTCTGGAGAGCGGCGAGTTCCTCGATCGCCTTCTGACGAGCAGTCTGGCGGCTTTGATGAAGGAAGGCCTGATCACACTGGACGAGGTCATCACCGACGGTACCAAGGTCAGGGCCGCGGCAAGCCGCTCGTCGATGCGGCGAAGGCAAACCCTGGTGGAATTGGAAGAAAAGGCCCGGATCAGGGTTGCCGAGTTGAAGCAGGAATTGGAGGCCGATTCTGCGGCGGGCGAGCGGCGGCTGTCGAAGCGTCGCCTCTCTGCAGCCGAAGACCGCGCCCGTCGTGTTGCGGCAGCGTTGGCGAAACATCCTGCAGCAACGCCGAAGGACGAGAAAGACCAGAACGAGGGGGGCGATCCCCCGCTGGCCGGCGGCGGCAAGAGCGGCAAGAAACCCAAGGAAGAGCGTGTCTCGACGACTGATCCGGACGCGCCATTGATGCGGATGGCGGACGGTGCCGTGCGGGTCGCCTATAACGTGCAAGTGGCGAGCGCCTGCGGCTTCGTGGTCGCGATCGAGCCGGTCCAGCGGCGTAATGATCGAGGTCTTGCGCCGGCAGTGGTGGCGCAGGTCCAACAGCGTTGTGGCAAGCTGCCGACCCGCCTGCTGGCCGACACCGGCGCGATGACCGCCGCCGACATCGCGACGCTTGCGCAAACTCACCCCTCCATGCAGGTGTTCAGTCCGCCACCGGCCTGCAAGACGTCCTCCAAACCAGCAAGCAAGGCGCGATACGAACGCAACCGCGCAGCCGAACCGCAATGCCTGAGGGAGTGGCGCGCCCGCATGGACAGTGAAGAAGGCCAAGCGGTCTACAAACGGCGCAGCAACACCGAACACGCCCATGCCCGCCTGAAGAACCGCGGCTTTGAGCGCATGGCCCTGCGTGGCTTGGCCAAAGTCCGCATCGCATGTTGGCTTCATGCCGTGACCCACAACCTTATGTGGGCCATTAGCTGCCGCCGCGCGCTGAAGACGGCCTGATCCACTTCCCATCACATGCCGCACGAGCCGCACATCCCGTCCAATCCCATTGCAGTTCGCCGCCACAGGCGAAATACTTACAGCCCCGTCGCTTCGCTCCTCGCAATGACGGAACTAGAACGACAACGACGAGACGACGCGGACCTTCTGGGCCGGGTCGAGCTTCTGCACGCCGAGCGCAACCACCTTCGCGCCCTCATCGACGCCGCCCGATATGACGACGCAATCGCTCTCATAGGATTTCACGGTGACCGGCTTCAGCGTCACCTCGCCCTTGTCGTCGATGATGTAGAGCGAGGGATCGCCGCCCTGGCTGTAGAGCGCCGACAGCGGCAGCTTTGCGACGCGCTCGGTCGCCGAATCCGACAGCGTCATCGTCGCGGTCATGCCGAGCGAGACGCTGTCGCCGGCGTCAGGCAGCGAGAATTTTGCCAGATAGGTCCGTGTCGCGGGATCGGCGGTCGGCGCGATCTCGCGCAGTTTGGCGGCATATGTCTTGTTGGCTTCGGACCACAGCGTCACCGAGGCTGCGCCGGACTTGGCGCGCCCGACCAGCGTCTCGGGGATCGCTACCACGGCTTCCTTCTCGCCGAGGCGCGCGACGCGGATCGCGGTTTGGCCGGAGGCCACGACCTGGCCGGGTTCAACCAGCGTCGCTGTGACGACGCCGCGGGTGTCGGCCTCCAGCGTCGCATAGGAGAGGGAGTTCTTGGTCAATTCAACTGAACGCTCGGCGCGATTGAGCCGGGCCCGCGCTTCATCGGCTGCGGCCTTGCTGGTGTCGAGGGCTGCGTCGGTGGTCCAGCCTTTTGCGCGCAGATCCTTGGCGCGCTGCTCGGCGGCGCCCGCCTGCGCCAGCACACCGGTGGCGGCGCGGAATTCGGCCTCGGCCTGCTCGGCCTGCAGCTTCAGGTCGACTTCATCGAGGGTTGCGAGCGGCTGGCCGACATCGACGGTCTGGCCGACTTCCACGAGGCGCTTGGCGACCTTGCCGGGAACCCGAAAGCCCATGTCCGCCTCGATCCGGGGCTTGATGGTGCCAACGAAACTGCGCTCCGGCGATTCCGCTTCGTAATGTACCGTCGCCACCAGCACCGGACGCCCGGGAGCCGCGACTTCGGCTGCCTTTTCATTGCAGCCGGCCAGCGCAATCACCGCAAAAGCCAGCGCCGCACCGGTTAGAAGCCTGTAATAGCTCGAGAAAATCGAACGGGCGAACATCGAACTCTCCATCATCCACTGCTGATGAGAACTATCGAATGTTCACTGATGAATGTCAATAATCGTCAGTACACACTAATTCGTGAGTTAACGGGTGGTTTAGGCGAGCAGCCATCCCCGTCGCCCCTGCGAAATAAGCACAAATGCTCACAAAAGACGTCACTCAGCGTGCCCCTTCCGACAGCCGCGGCGTATGGGCGCCTGCTTTCGCAGGGGCGACGAGACCCTATTTCGCGGTAGCGAACTCGATCTTGGTCTCGTGCCCGCCCAGGAACACCAGCAAGCCCGCCGCGAGCGGCAACAGCGACAGCACCAGTAGCCCCATCGACGTGCTGCCGGTGGCGTCCTTGATCCAGCCGACCAGAAACGGTCCACCAAAGCCTGCAAGGTTGCCGATCGAATTGATGAGCGCGATCGCACCTGCGGCCGCCGTACCGGACAGCCAGGCGGTCGGCAGCGTCCAGAACACCGCAAAAGTGCAGAACACGCCGATCGCGGCGACGGTGAGAACGATCATCGTAATGGTGGGATCGGTGATGTAGCTGGAGACGCCGAGCGCCAGCGCAGTGAGCAGCAGCGGCCCGCCGACATGGGCAACGCGCTCGCGGGTGGCGTCGGAGTGCCGCGCCCACAGGATCATGGCGATGGTGCCGAACAGATAGGGGATCGCGGTGACGAAGCCGGTCTGCGCATTGGTGAGGCCGAACGCTTTCACGATCTGCGGCAGCCAGAACTGCATGCCGTAGAGCGCGCCGACAAAGCCGAAATAGACCAGGCTCAACATGATCACTTTTGGCGACGACAGCGCCTGCCCGAGCGTCAGATGCGTCGCCGCCTGCTTCGCTGCGTTCTCGGCCTTCAGCTTGGCGGCCAGCCACGCCTTCTGCTCCGCCGTCAGCCAGTCCGCCTTCTCGGGCCGATCGGTCAGATAGAACCAGCTGACGATGCCGAGCAGCACAGAAGGAATGCCCTCGATGACGAACAGCCACTGCCAGCCCTTCAGGCCCATCACGCCGTCGAGCCCGAGCAACAGGCCGGAGATCGGCGCGCCAATCACCGTGGACAGGGGGACGGCGATGGCGAAGGCGGCGAGGAAGCGCGTGCGATATTCCGCCGGATACCAATAGGTCAGATAGAGAATGATGCCGGGGAAGAAGCCGGCTTCGGCGACGCCGAGCAGGAAGCGCAGGCTATAAAAGCTCAATTCGCCAGTCACGGTCGCCATCAAGCCTGAGATGATGCCCCAGGTCACCATGATGCGCGCGATCCAGCGGCTGGCGCCGAATTTTTCCAGCGCCAGGTTGCTCGGCACCTCGAAGATGAAATAGCCGATGAAGAAGATGCCGGCGCCCCAGGCGAAGATCAGCGGCGTGAACTTCAATTCCGCGTTCATGGTCAGCGCTGCGAACCCGAGATTGACGCGGTCGAGGTAGGAAAAGAAATAAGCCAGCACCAGAAACGGAATCAGCCGCAACGAGATCGTAAGGATGGTCGAAGTTTCGATCTCGCTCTTGGCAGGCGTCTGGCTCATGGAATTCCCCCGGGTTTGTTGTCCGGGACGATTAGCCACTGCCGCCGGTACTTGCAACGATCGCTGGGCGCGCTGGGCGCGCGTAGGCATTCCGTCGCTGCGGGGCTTGGCGGATCAGATCGGGAGATTCACTCCGCCAGCTGAAACCGCTCGAAGCGATCCAGTTCCTCCTCGATGCGGCGCTTGAATTCCTTGCGCGCGCCGCGGGCCGAGCCCTTGCCGACCCAGCTCCATTTCTGCATCAGCAATTTTCTGTTCTGGCGGTCGGTCTTGAGATCGATGGCGGCGACGATGTCCTCGCCGACCAGCACCGGCAGCGCGAAATAGCCGAACAGGCGCTTTTCCTTCGGCACATAGGCCTCGAAGCGGTGGCCGTAGCCGAAGAACAATTCGGTGCGCTTGCGCTGGATGATCAGGGGATCGAACGGCGAGAGGATGTGCACCAGGCCGGGATCGCCCTCGCCGGCCGGCTCCAGCGTCGCCGGATCCGCCCAGTGCTCCTGCTTGCCCGCGCCTTCCAGCGCGACCGGGACCAACTCCTTGCGGCGCACGCGCGCTTCGATCAGGCGCCGGATCGCAGCCTTGCTCGGCGCGTCGAGATGGCAGATCGAATCCAGGCTGACGATGCCCTGCGCGCGCAGGGCGCGATCGAGCAGATAGGCGGAAACTTCCGTCGCGGACGCCGGTTTCGGCGGCTTGTCCCAGCCGAAATGCCGCGCCGTCAGCTCATAGGTCTTGAGCATGCCGATGCGTTCGGCGATCGTCACCTCGCCGGTATAGAACGCCAGTTGCAGCGCCCGCTTCGACGGTTTGCGGCTCTGCCCACAGATGCTCCTTCTCCGTCAGCACATCGTCCTCGATGTCGCGGATGGTCAGCGCGCCGTCGCGCCGCAGCAGCCGCATCACCTTGCGCGTGTCCGCCGGACTGACGGATGAAAACCATTGATGGCCTTCGCGCTTGTGCAGCTTCATCGCCGGCAGGAAGAAGCGCAGATCCTTCGCCGGAACGTAGGACAGCGCGTGGGTCCAGTATTCGAACACGCTCTTGTCGACGCTCTGGGCCTGCCGCAGATCGGCGCGGCGATAGTCGGGGATGCGGCTATAGAGAATATGATGGTGGCAGCGCTCGATCACGTTGATGGTGTCGATCTGGACATAGCCGAGATGCTCGACCGCGGCAGCGACCGCCTAAGGTCCGTCGCCAAACGGCACCGGCGTATCGAGCCGCTGGGCGCGCAGCCAGATTCGCCGGGCCTCGGTCTTGGTCAGGGGATGGGGTGCGGTCGCGCGGGGCATTGCGCGCAATGTAGCGGGATTCGCGCGGATGAGGAGGCCCGGATTTCAGGGCACGGTGCGCTCGCTCACCGCTTCGGCCGCTCCGGAATGCTGCCGGTCGCAGCCTCGGCCTCGCAGGAAGCCTTGCCGCGCTCCGGGGCCTGGCACCGGTACACGTTCCCGCTGAGGCGATCGACCAGCCACGCGCTCTCTTCGGTCGGGCCCTCGAACGCCGACATAGCGGCCGCCGAGCGCCGTGATCAGCGTCGACAGCAGAATTGCCGCCGCGATCATGGCCGCGCCGATCAGAATCAGGCATGGAGCTTGCCGGAACGGGGGATCCGGTGTGGCTGTGCGATAGTTTTGATTTGATGTCACGCTGACGCTTTACCGAAAACACCCGCCCGCCCGCTTCGCTTCTACGATTTTCGATGTTCTTGCGAGCTATTTTGCTAAGTCCGCATCTGGCCGATTTGTTGTCCGCCAGCCCGGCGCTGGCGCGACCGCATTGAGATTGGAAATGAGCAGCAACGAAAAAGGCGGCCCGTGCGGACCGCCTTCCACCTTGATCGTTCGAATTCCGGAACCTTAGCGGCGGAACAGTCCGCCCATCATGCCGCCGAAGAAGGCGCCGGGGCCGCCACCGCCGCGATGATAGTGACGGCCGCCGCCTCCGCCGCCATGACGGCGGGAGGGACGCGAGGGTTCGTCGTCGGAATTCGTCGCTGGAAGCCGAGGCGACGCGGGTGGCCAGGATTTCGGACTGCAGCGCCTTGTGCTGCAGCGCGTTGAGGTAGCCGCTCCTCGGATAGCCGCGGGCGGCCTGCCAGCGGGTGATCACGGTGCGGGTGGCTTCGTCGAACTTGCCGCTGGCCTTGATGTCGAAGCCGAGGCTGGTCAGGCGGCGCTGCACGTCGCGGCGCTGGTTGCGGTCGAGGCCAAGCTGATCCTCGGTGATCTGGCTGGAATCTTCCGAGAAGGTCGGGGATCGATGCCGGAGCCGGTGGTCAGGTTGCGGGTCGTCGTCGACGGGCCGTCCTGCAGCGAGGCGATACGGGCCAGCGCGATCGACTTGAAGGTGCCGTTCGGATAATTGGTGAGATAGGCGTTGAGTTCTTCCGGCTTGTTGGAGTCCTTGATCGAACGCCAGAACTCGAGCTCGACTTCCGAAGCGGGACCGGCAACCACGGCCGGCGTATTCGGCGCTTCGGTCGCGCTGCCGGACGCCACAGGCGCCGGGTTGAGGTAGACGGTGCCGATCAGGTTGGTGTGGCCCCAGGGCAATTGGTTCTTGCTGGTCTCTTCATTGACCTGGGCGCGGACCTTGGTCATCGCCTGCTGGATCTCGACGCCGGGCGTCGCGATGTTGGCCATCAGCGCGCGGGTGAAGGGGCTGTTGGTGCCGGCCTCGCCGTCGAGCGCGGTCTGTCCGGGGCCGGTGGCGAAGGCGATCAGCGTGCCTTCGCCGGATTTCATCTCGGCGAGGCCCGCTGCCGACGGAAACGCTGCGGGTCGCCTTGGCGGAACGGATCTTGGCCGCGAACGGATTGTCGCGGCAGGCATCGAGGAACACCAGCTTGACCTTGGCATCGCTCATGGTCTGTTCGAGCGTGAGGTCGACATTGATGGCGGCGCCGAGCTTGACGTCCATTTCAGATTTGAGGTCGGCGTCGACCGGCAGCAGATAGTTGGTGCCGTTCACCGCGATGCCGTGGCCGGCATAGAAGAACAGCGCCACATCGGCGCCTTCCGCCTTCTTGCCGAAGTCCAGCAGCTTTTCCGTCATCTTGTCGCGGGTCAGGTTGGCGCCCTCGACGACGTCGAACCCGACATTGCGCAACAGCTTGGCCATCGACTTGGCGTCGACCGCCGGATTGGGCAGCGCGGTCACATTCCTGTAGGCGCCGTTGCCGACGACGAAGGCGACTCGCTTGTCGGCCATCGCGACATTGGCGCTGACGAGAAGGGCTGCTGCCGAGATGGCTGCGATCAGGAAGCGCATTTTCATTCTCCCCTTGCTCTTGACCGCCGGGACGCTCGCCCCGAGGTCCGAAATCCGATGGGGCGAATGTGATGGGTTCCGGATTTGGTTACCGTGATTTAGATCACACAAGGTGATGCATCGATCGAACCCGATCGAAGGACGTCGCGACGGGGGACGCGAATTAAGCGCGACGGATTTGGATTAGGCCGCGAAAGATTTGAACGTGATACGCCCGGGTTTTCCGGCCCTGCGGCTCGGCTTCATGACGATCTCGATATCATGTTCGAACGCGGTGAGCATCTTCATCAGGCGTTCCACTGAATAGTCGTCGAAATCGCCGCGGAGGAGGAGTGACAGGTCAGGTTGATGGATTCCGACGAGTTTAGCAGCCTTCACTTGCGTAAGTCCGCGCTGTTTGATGAGGCGGTGCACTTCGCTCACGATATTTGCCTTTAAGAGCCGCTCTTCGGGATTGGGCAAGCCGAGGTCCGCGAACACGTTGTCGCTGCCTTCGTAAACCTCAATCTTGCGCTTTTTCATGGCTTGTGACCTTCGTTTGCTGCGGTCTCGCGGTAATGCAGTTCCGCATCACGCAGGCGCGATTTAATTAGCTCGATATCTTGCAGGGGCGTGGCGATACCCCTTTTGGCCTTCTTCTGAAACGCGTGCAGGACGTAAACCACGCCGGCAAAACGTACGGTGTACACCGCCCTGTAAGTGTTGCTGTCGAAATCGTCGACCAGCTCCAGAACGGTGCGACCACCGAATCCTTTCAGCGCCTTTGCGGCAGCAGGTTCATCGCCCTTCTGCACTTCGTGCAAAGCGTAACCCAGCCGGTTCTGCACTTTGGCCGGGAACCGCTTGAGGTCTTTCCGGCTGGAGCCGACAAACAGGCAGGGTTTCGATTCTGGCGATTTTCTCACAGCCCACAATATAGGGATACCCCTATATTTCGTCAAACCCTTCGGTCGCGCTTCGACGAAGAGTGACCCAGATCACATTCGCTGCTTTGAACCTGTCCTATCCTCCCGCATCAAAACGCCATGCACGCCAATCGCAGGCGTTAACCGTGAGGATTAGGACAATGACCCGCTTTCATGGACTTTCCATCGCGACAATCGGCGCCGCGCTGTCGATGACGGCGGGCCTGGCGTTTGCCGGCGACACCACCGTTTCGGCCGATCAGATCCTGAGCGCGCTGAAGCCGAAGCCGCTGACCCGCGGCCTTTCGACCGGTCCGCAGGTCGACCCTGCCGCCCAGGCCAAGGAAACCAGCTTCGTCGACACGCTGCGCAACCGCAAAACCCGGTCGCTCTCGCTCGGCGAGCGCGAGGAAATCGCCGAGATCGCATCGACCAAGCCGAAGATCGATCTGGAAATTCACTTCGACTACAACTCGGCCGACATCAGCAAGGGTTCGATGTCGGCGGTGCAGGAACTCGGCAAGGCGCTCTCCAACGCCAGCCTGAAGGGTTCGACCTTCGTGGTCGCCGGTCATACCGATGCGATCGGCGGCGAAGCCTATAACCAGGATCTCTCCGAGCGCCGCGCCGACACCATCAAGAAATACCTGACCGACAAATACGGCATCGCCGGCGCCAACCTCGTCACCGTCGGCTATGGCAAGACCAAGCCGAAGGATCCGAACGCGCCGATGGACCCGGCCAACCGCCGCGTTCAGGTCGTCAACATGGACACCAAGACCGCGTCGAAGTGACGTTATGCGATCGATCCGCCTGCCGGTTGCGGCAGGCGGATTTCTACAACGAATTTTGACTGGCCGATCGACGGTGATTGCCCGTTTCAAGATCAGAGGGGGATGATCGACATGAAGATCGCAGTTTACCGGCATCGCGCTCGCAGCATTGCTCGACGATCGGCGTTCGACATTGGCCGCCCACGCCGAAGATGCCGCTCCGCCAAAAGACACAGCCGCCCCCGCCGCGACCAAACCGAGGCGCCCGCGAGCGTGCCGCGTCCATCGATCGTTCGCCAAGACTTCAGACAAGACCGCAGAACCTGCCGCAGCGCCGGCTACGACCGAACCCGCGCCGCGCCGCCATCAGCGCTATGCGCGCCATCACTACCGGCGCTACGCATATTGGGAGCCGTTCCCGGTCTATCTTCCCGCACATTCCATCGCCATCGCATCTACTGGAACCGGATTCCCTGGTTCTTCTTCTGAGAACTATCTCGCCTCAAATCCAGCTCTGGAAAATCATCAGCCGGTTGAACGTCTCCATCGACGTGCCGACGAACGCCGCCGAGATCGGCAGCATCGACGACGAAGCCCGCAAAGCCCGCGGCGACGAAGGCCCACAGCATCCAGCGCGGCGTGTTGCCGCGCCGGAGCGCATAGACCAGCGCAAAGCTCGCGGTCGTCGCCGACGGCAGATAGTAATAGATGAAGCCGAGCGTTCGCGGCAGCAGTCGCCCAGGCCAGACAAGGCCCGAAGTAAAACGCCAGGATCAGAAACGCATCCGCCCGCCGCGTCACGATCCAGTCGCGCAGGCAGACCGCGAGCGCAAGCAGCGCCGGCCACAGGATCAGCGGATTGCCGAGAAAGACCACCGCCGCAACCCGGTCGTCGCCGATCTTGTCGAACAGATACCAGACCGGGCGCATCAGAAACGGCCATGATGGCCACGAACTCATATAGGTGTGGCCGGCGATGCGACGTGGTGTTGTCGGCGAAGATCCGCCGTTGCGCCTCGATGAATATCGGCGAGCGACAATCCGTAGAGCGGAACGAAGGTGACGAAATAGACGAGCGCCGGAATCAGCACGAAGCATGACGGCGAAGTGATAAGTACCTGAAATCGGGCCAGAGATCGGGCCGGTACCAGTCCTCGGCGTTGCCGTCCGCAAATTGCGTGCGCCAGCCTTGCATCAGGCGGATCGCGGCGACGATCACGATGCAGACCGCGAGCACGAACAGCCCGCTCCATTTGCAGGCGATCGACAGGCCGAAGGCGAGACCAGCCAGCGCGAACCAGAGATGCGGCCGCTGCTTGCCGGAAACCATGCATGAACGCCGCGATCGCGAACAGGCTGAAGGCCAGCGAGAAAATATCCAGCATCGCGATCCGCGACTGCACGAACACCATCTGGTTGAAGAATGCGAGCAGGCGGCCGCGATCGCCGGCCCCTGGGCCGCAAACAGCGCGAGCCCGCACAGATACATCGCGACGATCGCGAGCGATCCGAACAGCACGCTCGGATAACGCCAGCCGAGCGGCCCGTCGCCGAAGGCACGGATCGACAGCGCGATCAGCTGCTTTGCCAGCGGCGGATGCATCGGGTTGAGCATCGGCTGTGGCATCACCGGCTCGAGCATCTGCCGCGCCGCCGGCACGTAATGCACCTCGTCGAAATAGAATTTTTCCGGCGTCGTCAAGCCGATCAGCATCGCGAAATGCGCGATGAAAAAAATGATTCCCGCAATGATGGCGGTCTGCGCAGCCGAATGACGGAGAACAGAAGGTGATTCCGGCACGATGCTCACGGATCAATGGAATTGCGACGAAATCAACTGTGAGCGGAACGGATTTTCATGTCCATCGCATTGAACGCATTTTGGTTTCGCTGCCACTAACCATCGGGCCAGTAAGGCGCTGCTTGTGATAAATCTACCACATCGCACGCACGCGCGATCCGGTACGATGATCGGGATAAATCGATCGGTGATGAAATGAATTCGCGTCACTGCTTTGCTTTCTGTATTTGCGTTCAATTTGGTAGTCGCACTGACGACAAATCCCGTTCACGCGCAAACCCGCGTCGGCGAAGCCGCCGTCGTCAAGAATGAAGTCGTCCGCGTGGCGGGATCGGCAACCAGCCAGATCAATGTCGGCGATGCCTGCTGCGCGACGAAGTCGTGCGCACCGGCCTCGACAGCGCGGCGCGGCTGGTGATGGCCGACAGCACCAATCTTTCGCTCGGCCCGAACTCGACGCATCAAGCTCGACCGCACCGTGTTCGACGACGAGCACCATTATCGCGACGTCGCGGTGAAGCTCACATCGGGCGCCTTTCGTTTCGTCACCGGAAATTCGGAAAAGGCCGCCTACAAGATCACGACGCCGCTTGCGACCATCGGCGTCCGCGGCACCATCCTCGATATCCTGTCACAGCGGGGCAAGACCATCATCAAGCTGCAGGAAGGCGCGGCGACGGTCTGCACCATCAGCGTTCAATGCATCCAACTGACCCAGCCCGGCGATACCGCCGTCATCACCTCGAGCAACGGCAAGATCACGATCAAGAAGACCAACAACGTCGCCCTGGACCTTCGCTCAGATCTGCGGCGCACGCCGCGGGGCTTTGCAGCACCACGCCAATATGCGGATGCGACGCCGACGGTGATTCCGCCCGTCGACGACGGCAGCGATCCCACCGGCATGCTGTGCGGGCGCTGACGATGGCAATATCAACCACGCAGCTGTTCGTCTTCGCCGCGCTCGCGTGTCGGCTGGCTTTTGCTGGTTCAACAGCCGTCGCCGGCGTTCGCGCGGGAAGCCAGCGGAGCCATACCTTGCGAATTCGACATTCGGATCTCTGCGACGGTCCGTGTCCGACGCCGACCCCGACATACACGCCAACACCGACCCCGACGCCGACCTCCACGCCGACACCTTCGTCCTCACCGACGCCAACTCCGTCGCCCTCGCCGACCCCGACTCCCTCCCGACCCCAACCGGCGCGGATTCCAGCGGCGGATCGGTCAACGATCTGGCCAAGCAGCGCTTCAACCAGATGATCACCAACCGCGTGCTCGGCACCGTGCTGCTCGGCGTCAACGAACAGGTCAACTGCAGCGATTGCGTCAGCGCGTTCGGCTCGGCCGGATCGTTTTCGGCCGGCATCCACGGCCGCAAGAGCCTGACCGCCAATCTGTCGCTGCTGGCGGGCATCGCCTATACCCAGTACAGCGAGGGCGGCTACAGCGTCACCAGCGCGCCGATCGGCGCGTTCGCGTTGCGCTATGATTTCGTCGACTGGGGCTCGTCGCGGCCGTTCTTCGATATCGGCACCATCCTGACGCCCTATGAGAAGGTGCGCTACACGCCGCAGCTACACGACCAGCCTCGGCGCGGTGTCGCTGGACAGCCAGACCACCGCCAGCAATTACGGCGTCTATGGCCGCGCCGGCTGGATCAGCCGGCTGTCGCCGCGCGACGAAGTCGCTGCCTCCGTCGAGGTCTGGCAGTTATGGCAGCGGGTCAACGGCTATACCGATCCCGCCGCGCGCGTTCAATCCGTTCGACGCCTCGATCGCCGGCGGCACCGATCGAACCAACCTCGTCAAGGTCGGCGGACAGTGGACGCATCTGTTCGGCACGCAGCGTCGAGGCCAATATCAATGGCGGCTTCGTGCAATCCTTTGGCTCGCATTCCGGCATCGTCGCCACCGTGACCGGCGACGGCCCGGTGGTGCCGACGATCGGCAACCAGAGCTGGTTCGAATATGGCGGCCGCCTCGGCTTCCGCATCACCAAGGGCTGGGTCGCCGACCTCTTCGTCAACGGCACCGCCGGCCCGCAGCCGGTCGGCAACACCATCCACGGCGGCATCGGACTGCGGATCAGTTATTAGGCTGGTGTCATGCCCGCTTCATGCGGGGCATCCACGGGAACTAATCCGCCGTCATTGCGAGGAGCACTGCGACGAAGCAATCCAGTCTTCCTTGCGCGCATGGATTGCTTCGCGGAGCTGTCATCGGGCGCGCGTTCGCGCGACCCGTGGCTCGCAATGACGTTGAGGAGCCGTCCGCTCCCCTCACGTCGCGATCGGCGTCGGCATCGTGAGAAACGCCCGGGTCACGTGCCAGAACAATTGCCGGTTGGTCGCCAGCGCCACCGAATGGGCGGTGCCGGGCAGGATGATGAACTGGCGGTCGCCGTTCGGCAGCTGGTTGTAGAACTCCTCGAGGTCGGCGACGGTGGCGATGCCGTCATATTCGCCGCGCACCAATAGCACCGGCGCGAGCACCTTCTCCGGATGCACCACCGGCAGATTGGCGGTCATGTCGAGATAGGTGCCGGTCGGAATCTGGTCGCCGAACACCATCTCGCATCCGCCAGCGCCTCGACCGCGGCGGGATCGGAGGTGCCGGGCTTGTCGCGGGTCGCGATCGAGCGGATCATGTCGCGGTCGCGTTTGCGCATGTTGTGCGAACGATAATACGCCAACCTGCTCGGCGCGCTTGGTCAGCGTCGGCGATCCCTCGCCCTTGTAGGTGAAGGCGGCGAACACCAGCCGGTCGACGCGCTCGGGCGCCGCCATGGCATAGGCGCCGGCGCGCAATGCGCCGGAGGACTCGCCGAGGAAATGAAATTTCTTCTGGCCGGTCTCGCGGGTGACGACTTCGGCCGCGACTTTGAGATCCTCAACGCCGCTGGCGATATCGGCATTGCCCGACGTGCGCCCCGACTTGCCGTAATTCTCGTGGTCCATGGTCCAGCAATCGAAGCCGTAGCGGGCGAATTCGTTCATCACGGAATATTCGCCTTTGCCCGGGACATTGAGATCGAACACCCGCGAGGTCACCGACGAGCCGTGGACGAAGAAGATCACCGGCCGCGCCGGCTCGCCGGCCTTGGGCGCGCCGAGCCGCTTGCGATACATCCACAACGGAATATCGCCCTTCTTGGTCCAGTATTCGCTGCTCCAGATTTCGCCGCCCTCGGATGCTATCGGCGGTCGGCGGCCTGCACCGGCATCGCGCCCGTCATCCCGGCGGCCATGCCGACGCCGATGCCCTTGATCACGGTGCGCCGCGGCAGCGGATGGCTGGAATCAGTCATGGTCGATCTCCCTTGTCACTCCCGGATTACTCGTCCGGTGTTGCTGTAAGCACGATAGCAGCCCGTGCGCCCGTTTGCGAGCGAACCGGGGCTAAGCTAGCGCCCGCCATCTCACAATGTCGGATGGACCCACGATTTTGTGAACAGGGCCGCCGGAAGAGGTCGCGGACGGCCGTCGGAAGTCGGCCTAGTCTCGGCAACCGCCGACCGGAAAAATCCGGCGCGAAGAGGGAGCGAATGCATGAGCAGTAATCTCACTGAGGAAGAACTTGCCGCGCTGATGCCGTCGGAGCTGTGCCAGTACCAGACCCCGATCCCGACCCAGATCGTTTCCAGCGACGAATTCTATCCCGATCCGCAGAACGAACGGCAACGCGAGGTCGAGGCCCGGCTGCTCGCCATGGCCGACGATCTCGGCGGCAAACAGGGCCTGGACCGCCGCCGCTTTTTCCAGAGCGCCGCCGGCATGGCGGCGTCCTTCGTGGCGATGAACGAAGTCTACGGACCCCTGTTCGAGGTCAGCAAGGCGGAAGCCGCGACCCCGGCGATGGCGCAGGAGCGCGCCGAACGCGCTGAAAGACCAGTTCATCATGGACATGCACACGCATTTCCTGCGCGACGACACCCGCATCATGACCTTCGTCGACATGCGCAAGGCGGTCGGCAAGGCCGGCTGGAACAAGCAGCTCAGCGATCACGAGCAGACCATCGAGGATCTCAAGTTCAACAACTACAAGAAGGAGATGTTTCTCGACAGCGACACCAAGATCTCGCTGATCTCGTCGGCGCCTTCCGATATCGAGCAGGACTGGTTCCTGACCAACGAGCAGATGGCCGACGCCCGCAAGAAGATCAACGACGAGGCGGGCTCGCGGCGGGTGTTCTCGCACATGATCTTCACGCCGGGCCAGCCCGGCTGGCTCGAAAAGCTCGATGCCGGTTTGGCGCTGAAGCCGGAATCCTGCAAGGGCTATACGGTCGGCGACAACACCCACAAGGATATCAGCCGTTATCCCTGGCGGATGGACGACGAGAAGGTCGCCTACAAGGGCTATGAGAAGATGGTGAAGGCCGGCATCAAGAATGTCTGCGTTCACAAGGGACTGTTCCCGCCCGGCATCGAGAAGCAGTATCCCAACCTGCGCGGCTTCGCCGACGTCGCCGATGTGGGCCAGGCGGCGAAAGACTGGCCGCAGCTCAACTTCGTCATCTATCACTCGGCCTATCGCCACGTCGGCGGCGACCCGAAGCAGGCACTGGCCGAGTTCGAGCGCACCGGGCGGATTTCCTGGACCAGCGACCTCGCCGACATCCCGGCGCAATATGGCGTCAACAACGTCTATGGCGATGTCGGGCAGCTGTTCGCGACCACGCTGGTCTCGGAGCCGAACGTCTGCGCCGCGCTGATGGGCACCTTGATCAAGGGGCTCGGCGCCGATCACGTCTGCTGGGGCACCGATGCGCTGTGGACCGGCGCGCCGCAATGGCAGATCGAGGGCCTGCGCCGGCTCGAAATCCCGGACGCGATGCAGAAGAAATTCGGCTACGCACCGCTCGGCCCGGCCGATGGACCGGTGAAGACGGCGATCTTCGGCGACAACAACGCCCGTCTCTACAATATCCAGCCCAAGCGCGCGATGCTCGACCTCAAGGGCGACCGCTTCGCGCTGATGAAGGCGGAATACGAGAAGGCGGGGCCCGAGCCGTCCAATACGCGGTACGGCTATGTGGTGCCGAGCAAGCCGATCGACCACACGGTGTTTGCGTAAGCGTCATTGCGAGCCAACGGGTCGCGCGAATGCGCGCCCGATGACAGGCTCCGCGAAGCAATCCATCTCTCCAAGCAAAGAAAGAATGGATTGCTTCGTCGCTATCGCTCCTCGCAATGACGGAGCTTATTTCTTCTCCGTGGGATCCAGGTGCACCGGATCCACCCACAGCACCGTCTCCGGCTTTTCGACCGGCTCGATGTCGAGATTGATCGCCACCGCCTGGCCGTCGCTGCGCACCAGCACGCATTCCAGCACTTCGTCGCGGCTGGCGTTGATTTCCTGGTGCGGCACGTAGGGCGGAATGAAGATGAAATCGCCCGGACCGGCCTCGGCGGTGAATTGCAGATGCTCGCCCCAGCGCATCCGCGCCTTGCCCTTCACGACATAGATGATGCTTTCGAGATGGCCGTGATGATGCGCGCCGGTCTTGGCGTCGGGCCGGATGGTGACGGTACCGGCCCATAATTTCTGCGCGCCCACGCGCGCGAAATTGATCGCGGCCTTGCGGTCCATGCCCGCGGTTGACGGCACGTTGGAATCGAGCTGGTCGCCGGGAATGACGCGAACGCCGTCATGCTTCCAGCGCTCGGCGTCGTGGTCATGGGAATGATCGCCGTGGGAATGACCGGAATGGGTGTGGTCGTGAGAGCCTGACATCATGCTGCTTTCGCTGAAGTGTTCCTCCGCCAACGGTACATAAAACCGTGATAGCAAACCAGCCGAATAAAGGAACGTTCGGCGCATATGAGGCTTGTCCTGTCGACGTTCAACACAGGAGAGTTCCCATGGGTGCAACGGCAGACAAGGTCAAAGGCACTACCAACGAAGTCATCGGCAAGGCCAAGCAGGGCATCGGCGAAGCCACCGGCTCCGACCGTCTGCAGGGCGAAGGCGTGATTCAGGAAGTGAAGGGCAAGGGCCAGAAGGCCGTCGGCGACGCCAAGGAAGCGACGAAGGATGCCGTAAACAAGGCGGCCGCCGCGGCCAACAAGAACCTCTGATCGGCGCCGGTCGGTTGGAATTGAAAGACCGGTCCATTTGGGCCGGTCTTTTTCTTGCTTACCTCGCCCCGCATGCGGGGAGAGGTCGAAGCCGAAGGCTTCGGGTGAGGGGGACTATCCGCGAGTCCGAATGTGCGGAGGCAGCCCCTCACACCCCCCCTCTCCCCACGAAGAGCGGGGCGAGGGAGCAAACCATCACCGCCGCTTCGCCATCACATCGGGATTGACCACATTCGTCGGCGTGCCGGCGGCGTAAGCCACGATCTGGTCGAAGATATCCGTGAACTGGATTTCGTATTCGTCGCGCGAGACGTAGCCGAGATGCGGGGTGCAAACGACGTTGTCCATGGTCAGCAGGGGATCGTTGACGTCGCGCAGCGGTTCCTTCTCGTAAACATCCACCGCCGCCATGCCCGGTCGCCCTGCCCGCAATGCATTGACCAGCGCGTTCGGCTCGATCAGCGGCGCGCGGCTGGTATTGACCAAGAGCGCCGTCGGCTTCATGCGCGCGAGATCGTCCGCCTTGACGATGCCGCGGGTAGCATCGACCAGGCGCATATGCAGCGAGAGCACATCGCATCGTTCGAAGAAATCCGCCTTGCTGCCGGCGGTCTCGTAACCGTCGGCGCACGCTTTCGCCAGCGCCGCTTCCCGCGCCCACACCAGCACCTTCATGCCGAACGCCTTGCCATAGCCGGCAACGACCGCGCCGATCCGCCCGTAGCCGTAGATGCCGAGCGTCTTGCCGCGCAGCGTGTGGCCGACGCCGATCTGCCAGTTGCCGGCTTTGAGCGCTGCCATCTGCTGCGGGATCGCGCGCATCGCGGCGAGAATCAGGCCCCAGGTGAATTCGGCGGTGGCATAGGATGGCGTATCGGCGTGCTGGCCCGACGACACGACGATGCCGAGCCGGGTGCAGGTGTCGATATCGATATGGGGATAGACGCTGCGCTGGCTGATCAGCTTCAGCTTCGGCAACCGCTCCAACAGGGCGTTGCGGATCTGGGTCCGCTCGCGGATCAGCACCAGCGCTTCGGTATCGCGCAGGCGTTCCACGAGCGCATCAACGTCCTGGACGTGATCGTTCCAGATCTTGACGTCATGCCCGTCGAGCTTGCGAAAGCAGTCGAGGGTGCGCAGCGTGTCGAAATAGTCGTCGAGGATGGAGACCTTCACGTTTCCGCGCTCCCTTGCCTCGCGGCAGTTATTTCACTGCGAGCAATTCGACGTCGAACATCAGCGTCGCGTTGGGCGGGATCACGCCGCCGGCGCCGCGGGCGCCATAGCCGAGCGCAGGCGGGATGATCAGCGTGCGCTTGCCGCCGACATGCATAGTGGCGACGCCTTCGTCCCAGCCGGCGATCACCCGCTTCTGGCCGATCGGAAACTCAAACGGCTCATTGCGGTCGACCGAGGAGTCGAATTTCTTGCCCTTGACGCCGTTCTCATGGAGCCAGCCGGTGTAATGCATGACGCAGGTCTGGCCGGGTTTCGGCGAAGCGCCGGTGCCGACGGTGCTGTCGATGATCTGCAAACCTGATGCTGTGGTCATGGGTTTTCCTGCGCTCTGGGCTGATGCCGTCGTGGCAATGATAGCGGGCGTTGAAACCGCAGCCGCTATCGCGGCAAGGGCGGTTTTGAAGATCGTGCGTCGGGAAGTCCGCATCTTGAATACCTCTTCTGAAAGACGGATGTCTCTAGCCCAGAGCGGGCGATTTCCATAGCCATTTTTCAGAGGGCAGCCATTCCGACATCCCGGTCCAGCGCGAAATCGCGCAGCAGCGGTGAGGCCGCGCCGGCGATCAGGTCACCGATCAATTGGGCGGCGAGAAAGCTGAAGGTGATCCCGTTGCCGCCATAACCATAGGCGGCATAGATACCCTTGGCGCCGGGGAGGGGACCGATCAGCGGCAGGCCGTCGCGCGTGGTATCGAAGGTGCCGGACCAGCGGAATTCAATCTCGGTGTTCGCAGTCGGCCAGAGCGCGGCGAGCTTTTGCGCCAACGCCCGGGATTTCCGAGGGATCAGGCGATCGCGCTGCTCGGGTTCGATATCCTGCTCGCTGTCCTCGCCTCCGATGATGATCCGTCCCGCCCGCGTCGTTCGCGCATAGTGATAATCCTTGCTGTTCTCCCAGATCAGCGCGGCGTCCTTCCAGATATTCCGCGGCTGCGGCGTGGTCGCAATCGCCCAGCTCGAAGATACCGTTTGAATGGTCGAATGGACGACATCGGGCATGACATAGCCGGTGGCAAGCACGACCGAACGAGCCTCGATCTGGCGGCCGTTACCGAGTTGAACGCCGACCGAGCGGGAGGCGGCGTCGAATTCGGAAGCTTCTCCCTCGAACAGGCGGGCGCCGCGGGTAACAGCCAGCCGCAGTAGGCCGCGCGCCAGTTGCATGGGGTCGGCGTCGGCCGCGCCCGGCGACACGATCGCACCGGCGCGTGCGATCCCATAGACGTCGAGCAGCGCGGCATGGTCGAGAAAATCGCCGGGCAGACCGGCGCGCGCTCGAAGCCGGTGCTCTTCGAACAATTCAGCACCGGTATCGCCAGCCGCCAGATAAAGCAAATCCTTGTCGCGCATGTCGCAGGCGATGCCGAGTTGCAGCACCAGCGACCTCAGGCCGGTGACCGCGGCAAGACTGGCGCAATAGGCGCGCGACGCCCGCTCGAAGCCAAAGGCCTGCGTCAATTCCGTCAGCGGGCGGTCGATCTCCCACAGCAGCATCGACGTGCTGGCGGCCGTGCTGCCGTGGCCGGGCAGCTCCCGATCGATGATGACCACATCGAGGCCCTGGCGCGTCAGCCGCTCGGCGACCAGCGACCCGGTGATGCCGGCACCGACGATCAGCGCATCGCACTTGATGTTTTCACTGACTTCAAGACGTCTCGGCCGGCGGGCCGCGGCAAACCACGGCGAACGGCCGCCGCGCAGATCGGCCTGTTCGGCATCTTCTGGATCGAGAACGCTGATAACAAGACCTCTGACGCTGGCGCAAGATGTCGCGGCGCACGCCTGCGCCTCGTCGTCCTAACAAAGACGACGAGGTGTTGTTCCGAATGGAGCAGTGCAGCGCCCGCGAGGACGGCGCCGGACGCCTCAATAGCCGAGCGCGCAGCCGTCCTTGCGCGGATCGGAACCGCCGGTCAGCGTGCCCTTGTCCCAGTCGATCCAGATCGCCTGGCCGCCGCCGAGCGGGCCGACCACGCTGGTGGTCTTGTGTCCGATCTTTTTCAGGCCCTCGACAATGTCGGCCGGGACGCTGTCCTCGAGCTGGTAGACGCCCTCGTAAAGCAGACCGCGCGGCATATCGATCGCTTCCTGCACGTCGCAGCCGTAGTCCAGCATGTTGGTCAGCACGTGGGTCTGGCCAACCGGCTGATACTGCCCGCCCATCACGCCGAACGGCATCACCGCGCGGCCGTTCCTGGTCGCAAGGCTCGGAATGATGGTGTGCAGCGGCCGTTTGCCCGGCGCGATGCAATTGGGATGGCCGGGCTGGATCCGGAAGCCGCCGGCGCGATTCTGCAGCAGAATGCCGGTCTTGTTCGACACGATCGCCGAACCGAAGGAGTGCGCGATCGAGTTGATGAACGAGCAGACGTTGCGGTCCTTGTCGACCACGGTGATGTAGACGGTCGAGGGATTCATCGGCGGCGCGACGTTGGGCAGATCGAGCAGCCCGTCCATCCGGATCTTGCTGATATGCTCTTCGGCGAATTCCTTTGCCAGGATGCCGGCGACGTCGACGTGAACCTGGGCGGGATCGCCGATATATTGCTCGCGCATCATGTAGGCGATCCGCGCCGCTTCGGCTTCCAGATGAAACCGCTCGACGCTGAGCGCCGGAAATTTCGTCAGGTCGAAGCGGGAGAGGATGTTCAGCATCACCAGCATGGTGATACCAGGGCCGTTCGGCGGGCACTGCCAGACGTCGTGGCCCTTGTAGATGGTGCCGATCGGCGACGTCGTCTCGGTGGTATGGGCCGCGAAATCCTCCAGCGTGTGCAGGCCGCCAATCCCGCGGAGAGTCTCGACCATGTCGGCCGCAATCTCGCCGCTGTAGAACGCGTCGCGGCCGCCCTTGGCGATGGCTCGCAAGGTCTTGCCGAGTTCGGGCTGATGGATCACGTCGCCGGCGACCGCGGGTTTGCCGTGCGGCAGCAGATAGCGCGCGGTGTTGGTGCCATTCTTCAGTTTGTCAAAACCGTTCTTCCAGTCGAAGGCGATCCGCGGCGCGACGATGTAGCCCTCTTCCGCGGCCTTGATGGCTGGCTGGAACAAGGTATCGAAACCGAGCGTCCCGTGATCGCGCAGCAGTGTGTCCCAGGCATCGATGGCGCCAGGGATGCTGACGGCATGCGCCGAGGTCAGCGGCACCGAATGAATCTTTCGTTCCAGATACCATTCGGCCGTTCCCGCCATCGGCGCCCGGCCCGAGCCGTTATAGGCCGTGATCTTGCCCTCGCCTTTGGGCTGCACCAGCGCAAAGCAGTCGCCGCCGATGCCGGTCGATTGCGGCTCGATCACCGCCAGCAGCGCGGCGGCTGCGACCGCCGCATCCACGGCGGTGCCGCCGGCGCGCATCACGTCGACCGCCACCAGCGCCGCCGCCGGATGCGACGTCGCCACCATCGCGTTCTGGGCGTGGACCGTCGAGCGGCCGGCGAAATGGAAATTTCTCATAACAGATTGCTCACTTGACCGTTGTTTTGCTGTGTTTGCCCCGGCGGAAGCGGGGTTACATGACACATTCATCCCGGGCAGGGCAATGGCTGGCATGCCAGAGAATTGGCGCCCCAGCCCCGCGCGGTGAGCGCTGGAATGACCGCTGTTTTGCGGGGTTTCCCCTGCCCCGGCCGGCTGATAAACCCCCGGGATGTCCTGCAAGGTCGCCGCTTTGTATCAATTTGCCCGGCTCCCGGATTTCCGGGAGCTGCGCGAACCGCTGCGCGCGGTCTGCGCGCGGCTTGGGTTGAAGGGCAGCCTGCTGCTGGCGCAGGAGGGCATCAACGGCACGGTTGCCGGAACCTCCAATTCCATCGACGCCTTCGTCGGCGAGCTGCAGCATGGCGTCCTGTTTGGCGGCCGGTTCGACAATCTCGAGCTGAAATTCTCGTCAAGCTCGACCATGCCGTTTGGGCGGATGAAGGTGCGGCTGAAAAAGGAAATCGTCACGCTCGGCGATCCCATGGTCGACCCGACGCAGCAGGTCGGCACCTACGTCGACCCCGCCGAATGGAACGCGCTGATCGCAGCCCCCGACACGCTCGTGATCGACACCCGCAACGCCTTCGAGGTGGCGATGGGCACCTTCGAAGGCGCGGTCGATCCGGGCCTCCGGAGTTTTAGCCAGTTCAAGGATTTTACCGCCCGGCAGCTCGATCCGGCAAAGCACCGGAAGATCGCGATGTTCTGTACCGGCGGTATCCGATGCGAGAAAGCCAGCGCCTATCTGCTCTCGCGCGGCTTTGCCGAGGTCTATCACCTCAAGGGCGGCATCCTGCGATATCTGGAGGGCGTGCCGGAAGAGCAAAGCCGCTGGCGCGGTGACTGTTTTGTGTTCGACGAGCGCGTCGCGCTTGGCCACGGCTTGCGGGAGCGTGGAATGAATGGTGCGTCCGATGAATGAGGCGAAGGCGCTGAACGACCGCATCGACGCGCTGGAGATGCGGCTGACCTTCCAGGACGAGACCATCGAGACGCTGAACCAGACCATCACGGCGCAATGGCAGCAGATCGACGCGCTGACGCGCCAGATCGCGGCGCTGAAAGAACGCGTGCAGGAAGCGGAAAGCAGCGCAACCGGCCCGGCGAACGAGCCGCCGCCGCATTATTGAAAACCGCTTGTCAGGCGTGCATCGTGAACCAGATCGCGACGACGATCATCGCAATCACGACCGCAGCCCAGACAACGGGCGTTACTCTCTTGGTACTGCCGCTGCGCGGCGAATCGTTGGCGGCGTGGTTGAATTCAGTTTTCATCACTTGGCCCGCCGCACCGACCCGTTAGCGGAAGACCGCCATCACCTTGTCCCATAGCGATTCGTTTTCACGATCGCCATCATGCTTCGACGGCGCCGGTTGCGCGGCGCTTACGGGATCGGAGGCCGGAAAGCTGTCCATCAGGCCGGCCTCGAGTTTCGCATGAATCTCCCGATCGGCCGCATGCGCGTCACGGGGATCGGCGGCGTGCTTGTCATGCGCCGCAGGATCGAATTTCTCAGCCATGGGTCACCTCCGTTGCAGGAGGTAACGCGTGGGGTTCGGAGCGGTTCCACACCGGCCACCGCGGTTGGTCGCCGTTCCGCGGCCCGTTTCGCTCAAGGCAACGTCACAACCCTAAATCCCTTGATAATCGATTCCAGCGCTGCGGCGCCGCATGATGATGTCGTGAAACTTACCACTGGAGAAAACCATGACGACAATCCACCGGATCATCACGGCATCTGCCGCCGCGTTTTCGACGCTCGCTTTGGTCACGCTGACCGGGCCTTCGGCGCAGGCCGAAACGATGGCCCGCCCCGGCGCCTACTGCCTGTCCTATGGCGAGGGCGGCACCGACTGCAGCTTTACCAGCTACGCCCAGTGCGAGGCCACCGCATCAGGCCAGAACGCCGAATGTTACGGACCTGGCGCTCAAGAGCCCGGCGACGACAGCCGCGCAATGCGCCAAACCAGAACTCACAGGTTCTGATTCGAATTTTGCAGTCGCCGGGAAAGCGTATCCGTAGCGTTCCCCGGCGCTGCGGTCAAACTTTGCGAAGCACTGGCTCAGGTCACTACCTGATCCGGACAAGCGATTTCTACCCGGCAACCGGGACCGGGAAAGATCGCCAGCCGGAAGCCGTGCAATTTCACAATCGCCGCAACCAGGTTGAGACCGAGGCCAACGCCCGGGGTTTTCCGGTCTTTTTCCGAACGATAAAACCGACGCAGCACAGCGTCGCGTTCGCATTCGTCGATACCGCGTCCGGTATCGCTGACGCGCACGACGCTTTCACCCTCGCCGCGGATCAGATCGATATCGACCCTTCCGCCCACCGGGGTAAACTTGATGGCGTTGTCGACGAGGTTGGCGACCGCCTCGATCAGCAGGTCGCGATCGCCATGGACCGATAATTCCGGCGAGGCCTTAACCTTCAGGACGATATCCTTGTTCTCCGCGACCGGTTCGTAGATGTCGCAGACCTCGCGCAGCAGCTGGTCGAGTGCAACGACACCGAAGCCGGCGGAGCGCCGGCTGTTCTCGATTTCCGCCAGCCGCAGCAAGGCGGTAATGATCGCCAGCGATTGATCGATGCCGGTGATCGCCTTGTCCGCGGTGGCCTGAAGCTGCTCGAGCGTTATCGCGTTGGCGCGACCACGTTCGAGGGTCAGGCGCGCACGCGTCAACGGCGTTCGCAAATCATGAGCAATGTCGTTGCCGACGCCGGCGAGCGCGTGGATCATGGTTTCCATTTCGTCGAGCATGCCGTTGACGATCGCGGCCAGTTTCGAGAACGGATCGCCGTCGTCGCTGCCAGGCAGCCGCTCGTGCAGGTCGCCGGCAACGATACGCTGAACCCGCGTGCTCACCTCCTCGACCCGCTTGGCTGCACGAATGCTCGCCAGCGCGCCCGCCACCAGGCAGAGGCCCAGCGCAAGCACCAGACCAAGCCCGAGCGCGTGGCCGATGACGCGGGCGACACCGACGGTTTCATCGACCAGTCGCCCGATCACCAGCACCTCACCATCCGGCAGTTGCCGCGCCACGCCTTGCACGACCTGATTTTCGAGGCTCGCCCCCCGTATCGCCATGATCTGTACGCGGTGCGCCGGGGTTCCGATGATGAGGTCCGGCGGCAGCCTGGCGATATTGCCGGTAACGCGGCTTCCGTTGGATCCGAACAAGGCGGCGAACTGGACACCACGGGAATCCTGTCTCAGATGCGCGTCGATCGCGTCGAGCAGGCGCTGATCCGACAGCAGGGAAATGGCGTTGAGTTGCGTCATGATCATCTGATCGGATCGTGCCGTCAGATAGCTGTCGGTTTTCCAGTAAACGAAGCCGAACAGTGCGACAATGATCGCCGTCAATGCCGCCGCCAGCGCCAGCGCCCGGCGAAACGAAGTCGAGCGCACGAGTTCAGGCCAGATCATGCGCTCGCTCCACCCTGAATATGGCGTGGCACGGCATCAGGTCGGCGTACGCAGGATAAATCCGGCGCCGCGGACATTGTGGATCATGGGTGTTTCGTTCGGGCCGTCCACCTTGTGGCGCAGCCGGCCCATGTGCACGTCCACGAGATTGGTCGCCGGCACGAATTTGTAATTCCAGACTTCTTCAAGCAGCATGGCCCGCGTCAGCAACTGGTCGCAGCGTTGCATCATATATTCGAGCAGGCGAAATTCCCGCGGCAACAAATCGATCTCGCGGGCGCCGCGTTTGGCCGTTCGCTCGAGCAGGTCGAGTTCCAGCACTCCCACGCGCAGGGTGGTCTCGCGTGATTGCACCGGCCGACGCAGCAGCGCCTCGATCCGCGCCACGAGTTCGAGGATCGCGAACGGCTTGGTGAGATAATCGTCGCCGCCCGCCCGCAATCCGCGCACGCGGTCGTCGACCGCACCCAGCGCACTCAGAACCAGCACCGGGGTGCGGACCTGCTCCTGCCGCAGCGTCTCAATGATCGAGAGGCCGTCGATACCGGGCAGCATCCGATCCACGATCAAGACGTCGGGGCTTGACGAACGGGCCGAGGCCAGCCCTGCCGTTCCATCGGCACTCCATTCCACGTCGAAGCCACGCTCGACCAGCTCGGCGGCAACCTCTTCCGCCGTTTCACCGTCGTCTTCGATCAGCAAAATTTTTGTCATGAGCGAGTTGCCGATGGCCGGAAATGCGAGGGCTCCGTTGGTGGTGGCGCCGATCCGCGAGATTGCTGCAGTCAACCTGATGCCTGCTGCTGCGGTCATCATATATCCCCTTTGTTGGGCCCGTTTAAGAGCCACGACGCCGCTATTGCAACTGCACCTGTGCGATCGGGCCCGGACTGTCGGCACGACCCTGCGCGATCACAAGATAGCGGCGCTGCGTCTTGTCCTCGCCGTGCACGATTTGGCGAATCGGGCCGGCGGCATTGACGATCGCCGAGCCTGCCGGATTGGTCATGAATGCCGACAGTGGCTCAAGCGGCCCTTTTCCATCGGACTCGCGGGCAAGCGCGAGGACGTAGGGCTGCTTCGGCTCAAGCCCGGTTACCGAGGCCTGCAATATCTGGATCAGGCCTTGATCGAACAGCGAAACGCTGGTCGAGGCCTTGTCCTCGTCGTGCGCCGCCTTGCCAGCATGCATCGCGCCGAGCGACAGATGCACGGCCTGGCCGGCGACCCCGAGCGGCCGCAAGCCGGCGGTGCCATCCCCCTCGGGCACGGCGTTGGGAACGTAGGTGATGGCTTGCGGCGCCTGCCCGACCGGGCTGGTCGCAATGACTCTATTTGTCATGGTGTCGATCGCAGCCATGCCGTCGGCATTTTCGAGCCCGACGTAAATCCGGCTGCCGTCGCCCGACGGCCAGACCCCATGCGGCAGCTTGCCGACCGGGATGGTCGCAGCCAGCGAGAAATCGTCGGTGCGGAATACCTTGACTTCGTTCAGTCCGCCGACCGTGACATAGGCAAATGTCCCGTTGGCGTTGCGGGCAAAGTTGACATGATTGGTGATCGGCCCGGTATCGATCGATTTGAGCACATTGAACGGCGGCTGCGCGTTGAACACCATGGTCCGGCCGATGTCTTTCAGCGTCAACCAGACCTGCTTGCCGTCCGGCGTCGCCGCGATATTCGGGCAGAACGGGCTGTCCTGCTTGACGTGACCGACGATCTGATGGTCGGCGACGCTGACGACGACGGTTTCCGGATTGAACGATGAACAGACATAACCGTATTTGCCGTCGGGCGAGAAGATCTGCATGCCCGGACCCGCCGGTACCTTGACGCGCGACTTCTCTTCAAAGCTCTGTCCGTCGAGCACCGCGACATAATCCTCGCCGCGAACGGTTACCCAGACTTCCTTGCCGTCCGGCGTGAAGAACGCCTCGTGCGGCGAGCGGCCGACATAGGTCGTGTGTTTCACCGCATTGGTGGCGGTGTCGATGAAGGTCACCGAGTTGCTGCCGATCGAGACCACCGCGATGGTCTTGTGATCGGGCGAGAAGCCCATGCCGTGAACCAGCACCTGGCCCTTGTAGAGCGGACTGAAATTGCCGGGCTGGGGATCGCCGAGCCGGATGACGCCGACCAGCCGGTTGTCGACGGGATCAGTCACCGAGACGGTATTGGAAAATTGTTCGGCGGAATAAACCCGATCGCGGTGGCTGACCGGAATATCCTGATCGGACACCGCACCGGGCGCCTGTCCCGCCATCGCGGGAGCTACACCTGATATCGCGGTGCAAGCCAGAAACGCCAGCAAGAGAGAGGTACGTTTCATTGTCGGCTCCTACTGCATCTTCATGGAATGATGGGACACGGAATCGCGCGACCTATCCGTGGCACCTTGGGGGTCCGGCTGCGTCGGCGCGGCCACCGAGGGCGGCAATGGATCGCCGACGGCGACGTGCATCGCGGCAATCTCCTGCTGCTGCGTGACGACGATTTCCTGCGCCAGACGCCGAAGCTGCTCGTTGTGGCCGTAGCGCAGCACGGCCTGCGCCATGTCGATGGCGCCCTGGTGATGCGGCACCATCATCGCGACAAAATCACGATCGACATCCCCGGTCGGCTTGACCGTCATGTCGGCCATCATCCTGGTCATGGCGGCGTCGTTTTCCGACAGGAACGGCGCTTCATCGGAACCATCAGACCGGTCCGAGACATATTGTATCGGCGCGACCGGGCCGTGGACGTGGTGCGGCCGCGCCGACCCCTGCGCCAGGGCAAGGGCAAGGGACGTGGCGCCGACGGATAGCGTCGTCGCCAGCGAAATCGTGCGTTTGCGAATGAAGGAGCTGGACAGCGAGATCATCTTACCTCCGGACCGAGACGGGGCATGCAGCGAACGGCCGGAAGATGCCAAGCGGGGGCGATGGTCTCAATTAAATAGCGATTTAGGATTCTAAATTGGAATTTAAGGACGGTGTAAGTAGGCGGTCGTAGCCCGAAATGAAGCATTCCGGGCCACGATTTCGGGGGATGCCTACCGCGCGTCTTCGAGAATCATGTCGGAGGCTTTTTCGGCGATCATGATGGTTGGTGCGTTGGTATTGCCCGACATCAGGTCCGGCATGATGGAGGCGTCAACCACGCGCAGCCCATCGATGCCGCGGACTTTCAGCCGCTGATCGACCACCGCCAGGGGATCGTTGCCCATCCGGCAGGTCGAGGTCGGATGATAGACTGTGCTGCCGGTGCGGCGGCAGAAATCCAGCAACTCGTCGTCGCTGGCGACCTTCGGTCCGGGATCGACCTCGCCGACCGCATAAGGTTTCAGCGCGGGAGCCGCGAGAATCTTGCGCAGGATCCGGATGCCGTCGATAAAGGCCCTGCGATCGGTCTCGGTGGCGAGATAATTGATCCGGATCTCCGGTGGCATCGCAGGATCCGCGCTTCTGATCCGCAGCGAGCCGCGGCTCTCGGGCCGCAACTGGCAGACCGATGCCGTAAAGCCGGACTGCGCGTGCAGCTTCTCGCCCATCTTGTCGGTCGAAAACGGCAGGAAGTGAATCTGGATATCGGGCGACGCCAGCCGCGGATTGGTCTTGAAGAACGCCCCCGACGTGCCCGCGGCGATTGTCAGCGGCCCCTTGCGAAGTGCTGCATATTGCACGCCGGCCATGATCCGGCGCACCGGGTGATTGACGATGTCGTTGAGCGTGATGGCTTGCGCGCAACGCGTCACCAGCCGCACCTGCAGATGATCCTGCAGATCGTTGCCGACGCCGGGCGCGTCGAGCATGATGTCGATGCCGTGCTGCTTCAAAAGGTCCGCCGGTCCGACGCCGGAGAGCTGCAGCAATTGCGGCGAGTTGTACGCGCCGCTCGAGACCAGGATTTCCTTGCGTGCCTTCGCGGTGCGTAATTGGCCTTCCCTCTTGTACTCGACGGCGCGGGCGCAGCGGCCTTCGAACAGGATGCGCTGCGCCAGTGCCGAGGTTTCCACATGCAGATTGCCGCGTTTCATGGCGGGACGCAGATAGGAGAACGCGGTGCTGGCGCGGCGGCCGCGCCGGGTCGTGGTCTGAAAGAAGCCCGCGCCCTCCTGGCGTTCGCCATTGAAATCGGGATTGGTCGGGATGCCGGTCTCGGCCGCGGCGACGACAAAGGCTTCCGACAACGGATCGGCGTGGCGCCAGTCCGACACCGGCAGCGGGCCGCCGGCACCGTGATATTTGTCGGCACCGCGCTGCTGGTTTTCGGCCTTCCTGAAATAGGGCAGCACGTCGTCAAACCCCCAACCGGCATTGCCTCGCTGACGCCAGCGGTCGTAATCCTCGTGCTGGCCGCGCACGTAGAGCAGGCCGTTGATCGAACTCGAGCCGCCCAGCACTTTGCCGCGCGGTTGAAATACCTGCCGGCCGTTCAGGCCCGGCTCCGGCTCGGTCTGGTACATCCAGTTGACGGTTTTTTCCTTGAACAGCTTTCCGTAGCCGAGGGGCACGTGGATCCAGATGTTGGTATCCTTCGGGCCGGCCTCGAGCAGCAGCACCGAATGCTTGCCGTCGGCGCTCAGGCGGTTGGCGAGCACGCAGCCGGCCGAGCCGGCGCCGACGACGACATAGTCATATTCCACGGCGTCATTATTGTTGTTCATTGGTTCCCTTGGGCGGTCGCATCACCGGTGGTACAGACAAAGCCGCGGTTTGAAAAGGCTACCGCCCTGCGTGCAGGTTCTGGATCAATTGCTCAATCAGCATGTTCAGTCGGTCAGTATTTTCTGCACCGGCGAAGACATAGCGATCCGGCCGTACGATGACGGCCTCAACGGCATTGTCCCGCATCCAGTCCGCAAACAGCCGCCCGGTCTCAACGACGGTCAGAACGCCGTCCCGGTTCGAGCCTTGGCCCGATGCGGCAATGACGACTCGCTCGCCGCCGATCTGCCACCAACTTGATAGTGCGGCCAGCGATATCCCTGACATCGCAGCATGCGTCGCAGTGACGACGGAAAATTCCGGCTTTAGCAGATCGTCGAGGCGCTTCACCTGGCCATCCACCGCCCGCACATGCGGTTGCACGAACAGCGCGCCGGCCAATTTTGCGCCTGAGGCAATCAGGCCGCCCGCGAGATCGGGGATGAATTTTTGCCGGATGGTCTCGGCCTTTCCCGACTTCAGTTCGGCGCGCAACCGCGCGTCGCGCTCGGCCGCCGCCCTGGGATCCAGTTCGCCGATGATTTTTCCGAACTCCTTGGCGCTCGCGACAACCGAGCGGACATGCGGCTTGCGCTCGACCTCGTAGCTGTCGAGCAGCGCATCACCGGCATCGCCGCGCATGACCAGCGCCAGTTTCCAGGCGAGGTTGGCCGCGTCGCGGATGCCGGCGCAAAGGCCCTGCCCAAGGAACGGCGGCGTCTGATGCACGGCGTCGCCCATCAGCAACATGCGACGGTCGCGCCAGCCTTGTCCGAGCAGCGCGTGGAAACGATAGACCGCCGAGCGCCAGATCGTCAGGTCGGAGGTGTCGGTAAAGCCTTTCAGCAATTTGAGCACATTGTCCGGCGCGCCGGCCGCTTCCGGATCTTCGCCCGGCAGCAGCTTGATCTCCCAGCGCCTTAAGTTGCGGGGACCCAGCACGAAAGTCCCGGGGCGCGACGGCCAGCAATATTGAAAACTCTTGGCCGGCCGCTTGGCGGGATCGCTGGTCAGCGTGTCCACCACGATCCACCATTCGTCGAAGGCGAGATCCTCCAGTCCGGCGCCGAGGTGTTTCCGGACAAAGCTGTTGGCGCCGTCGCAGCCGACCAGATAGCGCGCGCGGATCTCCAACTGGTCACCGCTCGCCGTCGCCGCCCTTAGCAAGACCGACGTGTCATCCTGCGCCAGCGACAGGCCCGTGGTCGAAAGAAAGACGTCGGCATTCTCATATCCGGCGAGCTTGTCGCGCAGCGCCTGCTCGGCGTCGGGCTGCACGAAGGTCGCATTCGGGATCCAGCCGAGCGGATAAGGCGGCAGCATCGGATCAAACATTTTGATCACTTCGCCGTCGACGCCGAGATAATGCGAACCGTTATGCGGCGCGATCGCACTCTCCATGACCTCAGCAAGACCGCAGGCCTGAAACACCCGCAGCGCCTCGTGATCGAGCGTGATCGCGCGCGGCTTGTCGTAAATGCTGGCCGCGCGCTCGACGACCGCGATCTTCAGGCCGTAATTCGCCAGCAGATTTGCGAAGATGGCGCCGACCGGTCCGAGGCCAACGATCGCGACGTCATAGCCGGGAGTTTGAACTACCTCGACCATGCTATTTGGCGAGATATTTCTCGAGCGTCATCGGGCTCGGCCTCACTTGCGGCTCGCGCGCGGTGACATCGGCGAACGGCGTCGCCTCCTCGAACCAGGCCTGCCGGGCCGGCAATCCCCAGGGAAACGAGATGGCGTGGTCCGACGGATCCCAGGCGATCGGCTCGTTCTCGATGTCCATGATCTGGTAATGGGTGTTGAACAGCTCGACGCGATGGCCGTCGGGATCGCGCATATAAACGTACATCGCATGCCCCGGTCCGTGCCGTCCCGGGCCGCGTTCGACGCTAGCGCCGAAGCCGAGTTCGCCGGCGAGATCGCAGGCATGCAGGAGATGATGCACCTCGGGCGCGAGAAACGCAAAATGGTGCAGCCGCGGTCCGGCGCCGTTAAAGAACACGATGTCGTGCGGGTTGCCCTTGCGCTGCAGGAAGATGCCGCGCAGATCGAACGTGCCTGATGGCGCGATGTATTCGCTGAGGCGGAAACCTGCCGCCATGTAGAATTCGCAGGCCTTGCGAACCTCCGGCGTCAGGACCTGGAAATGGTCGAGCCGCAGCGCCGAGCCGCCGGCGTGACGGGTGAACTTTGTGATCATGCGCGGCAGCACCGGCATGGTCGCGCAGAATTCGAGCGGCGTGCCGGCCGGATCGGCGGCATGCAGCGTCCGGCCCTGATGCGGCACTTCGGCCCATGCCGTGGCGCAACCATGCGCCTCGAAAAATGCCTTGAGCTTGTCGAGGTCGGCTTCCACGAAGACGCGCAGGCCAAGCCGCGCGCAGGCGATGTCCTTGCCCTTCCTCAAGACCAGGCTGTGATGGCAGGCTTCCTCGACGCCGCGGAAGTAAAGCATGCCGTCTTCTTCCGCGGTCAGGATCAGGCCGATCACCCTCTCGTAGAAAAGGCGGCTCGCCTGAAGGTCGCGGACGGTGAGGACGACATGGCTGGCGCGCGTGATGCGAAATCCCGGATCGAAATCGGTGACGGGGAGGCTCATTGGCTCGCCTTCTGGTTGGTTGCCCCAGGGATCGCCAGGCAACAAATCCGACTGTCGCTGCGTCTTATGCAGCCAGCGTCATACGGCACGAGTCATCGCGAAAAAATGCCGGCTTTTCAAGCGGCCATCTGAAAGAAATGGATTTCACAACTCAGGGATTGGACGATCCGGGCACCGAAATCGCGTCCGGCACGTGATCGGGATGGAGCATCAGCCCCGGACCTTTGGCCGCCGCGCACTTCCGCCGTCCTGACTGCGGCGAACGGATTTTGCTTTGGAGGGACGCTGGGAACGCGAAGGACCGGAAGCCTTGTCGTCCGCGGCGGACAATTGGTCCAGCGGCGAACCGTCGTCGGGAATATGGAGGGTTGCCAGAAAATCGGCGCCGGCGCGCATCACGTGCTCGGCGGCAAGCGTGGCCGCGGCGCGCTCGTCGCCGGCGATGATGGCGCGCAGGATACCGGCATGCTCGTCCCAGCTGCGGGCCTGACGCACCGGATCGGTCGGCGCGAACAGCATCGCCGTTCGCTCGCGCAGGCGCTTCAGCAGATCGCCCAGCACGCGATTGCGGCCCGCAGCCGCCAGTTCCTGGTGGAACTGCTGATTGAGACCGGACAGCACGCCATAGCGTTTCGCCGCGACAGCTTCGTTGCCCTGCTTCAGCACGGCCGCGATCCGCTTGAGGATATCCTGTTCGCGGCGCCGGGCCGCCAGCCGCGCGTTCTGGCCTTCGAGCAGGGCGCGGACCTCGATCGTCTCGCGCGCCTCTTCGTCGGTCATCGACAGCACTGACGCGCCGCGCCGCGCCGTCACTTCGACCAGGCCCTCCGATTCCAGCACGCGGATGGCTTCGCGCACCGGATTGCGGGAGACGCCGAGTTCATCGGCAAGGCGTTCCTCGACCAGCCGCTCGCCGGGCTTCAGCCGGCGGCTCAGGATGGCCTGGCGCAGCTCCTCGATCACCCTGCCGTGCAGGGAGAGGTAATCGTCACCAAGACGTTTGGAGCTTCCCAGCGTGCCTGCCATGAAGTGACCCGTTCGGCCGCGTCCACGAGTTGTCCGAACCGCGAAACAAGATACAACCAGTTGTCGAATCTCAAGCTGACGGCGACAACACCGTGTTTAAACTGCCGTTTGTATACCATCAAGCCATTGTCATTCGCCGTCAACAGGCGACGATTGCACGGCGAAGGTGCTGGGCGCTGCGACCGGCTTGGGTATCCAGGACACGCTGACATCGCCGTTGAGAAATGTCTGGCATGCCATCCTGTAGCCTGCCGCGAACTGCTCCTCGGTCAGGTGCTTGCGTTCCTTCGGCTTGATCGCATCGGTATTCTCCAGACCCTTCTCGATCCGGCACTTGCACGTTCCGCACAGTCCGCCGCCGCATTTGAACGGGATGCCGCCCTTCTCGCGCAGCGACACGCGCAGCAGATTGCTGTTTTCCGGCGCCGTAACGGTTTTCCCGCCATTGGTTAGAAACGTGACTTCGATCATGACGGCTTCCGCACGATGCAGACAAGTTGACGGGGGATCAAAGCTTGCGCAGCTTCGTGTCCATATGGCCGAAGGACGTGAGGTGCTGAAGCTCGCTGAGTGCACGTTCCGGCGTCTCGAATTTTTCCAGGAATTTCGAGGGCACCTCGTTCACGATCTGCGGCGACCAGGCTTCGTCGATCACCTTGACCTTGGTATCCCTGAGCAGCTCGGCGATCACGAAGGTCGCCTTCTTCACGCCATAGAACAGATAATCGTAAGCCGCGAGCGGCCGCAGACCATCGACGATTTCGGTACGGAATTGTCCGGGCTTGCTTGTCAGAATCACATACATGGATGGCGACCCTCCGGCTTTGTCTCGTGGCGTTGCATCAGCCCACCTTGCCCGGCGCGACGACGTCGGTCAGCGGCGTTGCCTCCTGTGACAGCTCGATGTCGTGGCTGATCCAGAGCTGACAAGCGAGGCGATATCCGCGCTCGATCCTCGCCCCGAGGCGCTTCTTCTCTTTCCAGTTCGGCTCCGGCAGATGCTCGCCGCCCTTGATGATCAGGGACGCGCATTTCCCGCACTTGCCCATGCCGCAGCCATACAGGAAATTAGGATACGGAAACTGCCGGATGCCGGCCCTGACGACGAGATTGGTATTCTCCTTGATCTCGCCGTGAAAGGTCTGGCCGTTCCTGTGAAAAACCACGTTAGGCATTCCGCCCGTCTCCGGTGATGGCGCCGATCAGGCCTGCAACAGGGCGCGTTCGTCCGCCGGCACCCGGGTTTCCGCCGTCTCCAGTTCCGCCAACGGAATGTCGCTGGCGACATAGTCGTAATAGAGCGCGGTGGTGTAGAGCAGCCGCATCTGCGCGCCGATCTCGCAGATCTTGAGGCAGCGCTGCTGCAACTCCACGGTGTTGGCGTGTTCGAGCACGATCTGGTAGCCGCGCTCGCCGTGGATTTCATCGGAGACGATGTGAAGGTCGAAGAACTCCACCTCCTCGTCGGTGAACTTGTATTTCTCGCGCAGGGTCGGCGTCTGCTTGCGGTAGATCGAGGGCACCTGCGATTCGAGACCGACCACGAGACCCGCCACCGCGACGATCGGGTCCTCGCGCATGGCGACCGCATAGCACCAGCTTTGCAGCCCGCGGGTCGTCGGGGTCATGTTGTCGGGATCCTTGACCCGCGCCGCTGACGTGCCGCAGGCCTCCGCGAAACGGATCAGGAGATCGGTATGACGATCGCCGCCGATTTCCTCCTCGTACATGTTGGCGAGCAGGAAATCCTTGGCTTCCTGATATTGCTCGGGCATCCGCGCATAGATGTAGCCGAGATAGTCGGCGAACGGCCCGACATAATGGTAGTGGTTCTCCGCCCAGCGCGCGAGATGCGCGCGGCTCAGCTTGCCGCTGGCCCAGGCGATACTGAACGGCGCCTTGTTGGCGCTCTTGCCCTTGATCGCGTTTTCGAGGGCGGTGCGAAATTCAACATGATCCATAAGTTGCTGCATCGTCGCGCTCCTGTCGCGTGAGAGATGGCGTCCGGGCATCCGGCTGCGGGCCTCTTGGTGGGACGGCAGCCGCGCCAATCAGTATATTGTATACAGTTTAACTGCCCAGTCAACCGCTGGACGACAGAGTTACCCACCGGATTTTTGCGCCGTGGATTGGCGCGTACTGGCCGACATTTTGTGCCATTATCTCATCCCATAAGGGTTCCCACCATTGCCCGCGCCGCTGACTTCCTGCAACCTTGTCACAATTAATTGTTGCAAATCTAGAATACAGTATACAAACTGCGCCTTGTCTTTTTTGGGGAGCAGCCGACCATGCAACAGCACGTTCCGATCGTCTCCGCGCACTGGGTCTATCTGTTCGGCGTCGCCACCATCGTCCTGACCATGATCTGGCGCGCCAACGTCGTCGTGCCGTCGGTGATCGCCACGTTCCTGGTCGCGCTCGCCTGGACGCATAGTCCGGTTTCGGCGCTGTCCAGCATCTTCAACGCGAGCTTCACCGCTGCCAAGGAACTCTTTAACATCTTCCTGGTCATCGCGCTGATGACGGCGCTGTTGAATGCGCTGAAGGTGCTGCGCTCCGACATCCGCATGGTCGAGCCGTTTCGCGCGGTCATGAAGAACGGGCACACTGCCTATTTCGTCCTCGCCGCCATCACCTATGTCATCTCGCTGTTCTTCTGGCCGACCCCCGCGGTGCCGCTGGTTTCGGCGGTATTGTTGCCGGCGGCGATCGCAGCCGGCTTGCCGCCGCTCGGCGGCGCCCTGGCCATCGCAATCGCCGGACAGGGCATGGCGCTGTCGTCCGATTACGTCATCGGTGTCGCCCCCGGGATCAGCGCCAAGGCTGCCGGGAGCGGCGGTCAGTGCCGCCACGGTAGCCGACAGGGCGCTGGTGCTGTCGCTGATAACAGGCGTGATCGCCATGGTGCTGGCCTATCTGTCGATCCGTAAATCGATCACCAAGCCGGACAACAGGCTGCTCGAACGATGGCAGGCGCAGTCCGTCAACGGCGAACTGGCCCGGGTCGAGGAGGAAGGCACCTTCGACAAGGCCGAGATTGCGCGCGGGACTGCCGAAGGCCAAAAGCCGTTCGCGACCCAGGCGCAGATCGACAAGGAGCTTGCCGCCATACCGAGCCGCCGGGAGGTTGGTCCAAATTCTTCGCCATCGCGACGCCGCTCGCGTTCCTGTGCGTGATCGTCGTGATGGTGCTCGCGAAGGCCGGCATCGGCCATGATCTCAAGGGCGGCGACGCCGCCGCGCTGGTCGGTGGCGTTGCTGCGGTCCTGATGATCTGCGCGTCGTTCGTCACCGACAATCTACGCAAATTCCTCGATGCCAGCGCCGACCATGTCACCGAAGGCTTCGTCTTCGCGTTCAAGGCCATGGGCTCGGTGTTGCCGATTGCCGGCTTCTTCTTTCTCGGCGCCGAACAGCGGCCTGTCCTCGCCCGATCCTCGGCGTCCCCGCGGCGCAGGCGCCTAGCCTGCTGTTCGAACTCGATCCAGGCGGCACAGGGCTGGATTCCGCACAATCAGGTGTTCGTCGCCTTCGGCGTGCTGATCGCCGGCATGATCACCGGCATCGACGGCTCCGGTTTCGCCGGCCTGCCGCTCACCGGGTCGCTCTCGGGCGCATTGGCGCCGGGGGTCGGCCTCGATCCGGCGACGCTCGCCGCCGTCGGCCAGATGGGCGCGGTATGGACCGGCGGCGGCACGCTGGTGGCGTGGTCGTCGCTGATCGCTGTAGCCGGGTTCGCACGCGTACCGGTGTTCCAGATCGTTCAGACCGTGATGATCCCGGTTATCACGGGACTGGTGGCGTCGACGATCTGCGCCGTCCTGATCTGGCATTGAAAGGGAGCGGAATAATGCGTGACATGGCGATGCGGGATGCACGGGCTTCGGTCGTGAGCAACACCGAGGTCGAGGAGTTCCGCAACCTCATCGATGGCGAATGGGTGCAGAGCACGTCGGAACGGCCTTTCGACAACCTCAATCCCGCCGACGGCACCGACATCGTCGGACGTTTTCAAACATCCACCGCGGCGGATGCGCGCCTCGCCGTGGACGCGGCGTCCGCTGCGTTCGAGGCCTGGAAGAAGACCTCGGTCTCCAAGCGCGCTGCGATCCTCAACCGCGCCGCCGATCATCTCGAGGCGAACGCCGACCGGACCGCGCGGGAGATGACGCGGGAAATGGGCAAGGCGCTCAACCTTGCGAGGGATGAAGTGCTGCGCTCGGCGCAGACGCTGCGATTTTACGCGGTGGAAGGCCAGTCGCTGACGGGAGAGGTGTTTCCGAACGACGATGCCGACATGACCGTCTATACGCTGCGCGAGCCGCTCGGGGTCGTTTCGGTCATTACGCCGTGGAATTTCCCGGTCTCGATCCCGGCCCGCAAGATCGCGCCCGCGCTGATCACCGGCAATACCGTCGTCTTCAAGCCGTCATCCGACGCGCCGCTCAGCGGCCATCGGCTGGCCGAGGCGCTCGCGGTTGGCGGGCTGCCGAAGGGCGTCCTCAACTTCATCACCGGCAAGGCCGGCGACATCGGCGCGGCCATTACCGAGCCGCCGGTCATTCGCGCGATCTCCTTCACCGGATCGACCGCGGCGGGCGAGCATATCTGCCGGTCGGTTGGGTTCACCACCCGCACCCAGATGGAGTTGGGCGGCAAGAACCCGTTGATCGTGATGGACGACGCCGACCTCGATCGGGCCGTTGACCTGACGGTCAAGGGCGGTCTCTCGCTGGCAGGCCAGGCCTGCACCGGCACTAGCCGGGTGTTGGTGATGAAACAGGTGCGCGCCGAATTCACGGCGAAACTCGTCGCCAAGGTGAAAGCACTGAAGATCGGCAGCGGCCTTGCGGCCGGCATGGACATGGGGCCGCTGGCGACGGCAAAGCAGCTCGAGACGGTGCTGCGCTACATCGCGATCGGCAGACGCGAGGCGACGCTGCTGTGCGGCGGCGAGCGGCTCGCCGGCCCCGGCTATGACGGCGGCTATTACGTTTCGCCGACGATCTTCACCAACGTCACCCAGCAGATGACGATTGCGCGCGAGGAGATCTTCGGTCCCGTCATCGCGATCATCGAAGTCGACAGCTATGCGGATGCGATCGCCAAGGCCAACGACACCGAATACGGGCTGTCGGCGGCGATCGTGACCCGCAATCCCAGGGTCATGCACGATTTCGCCAATGACATTCAATCGGGAACGGTCAAGATCAACCGGACCTCGACCGGCAATTTGATCAATGCGCCGTTCGGTGGCCTGAAGCGGTCGAGCACGTCGACGTTTCGCGAGTCCGGCCGCACCGGGCTGGAATTCTATACGCAAATCAAGACGGTCTATCGCGGCACCTGAGCCGCGCCGGACCGCCGGTTCAAATCGACACCTGGAAACAATACGATGAGACGTTCATTCAAGCTGGAACTCGCCGAGGCCCGCCATATGGTCGCGGCGGCGATCAAAAAATCCGCCGAGATCGGCGTGCTGGAGACGGTGTGCGTGACCGACGAGGGCGGCTATCCGCTCGCGCTCGAACGGATGGACGGGGCACGCGTCACGGGTCCGCAGATCGCCTGGAACAAGGCGTTCACCGCCGCGGGACACAAGCGCTCCACCCATCTGTTCAACCAGGCTCCGAACGGACCCGCGCTGCCCGGCAACGAGGCGTTCGGCATCCAATGGAGCTTTGAAGGCAAGTTTGCGGTGTTCGTCGGTGGATTTCCGATCGTCGTCGATGACGAAGTCGTCGGCGGCATCGGGCTCAGCGGCGGCAACGGCGAACAGGATACGAAATGCGGCGTGGCGGCGCTGCAGGCCTTGCAGGACCTGCTGCGCGACCATCGCGTGCTCGTCGCCGCCGACATCAAGAAGTGATTTTTTGGGGCCAGGGCGCAATGTGCGCCCTCGCCCCGACGATCACGCCGGTTGCTTCGCGAGCTTCAGGAAGTCCGGCGGCCGGCGCTCGGCGAACGCCGAAAAGGCCTCGCGGGCCTCCACGGTTTTCAGGCGTTCTGCGAATTGCGCGGTTTCCGCCAGCATCTGCGTCATCAACACTTCCGGATTGCGCATGAGCCGCTTGGTGGTGGCGACGGCCCCGGCCGGCTGCTTGGCCAGACGCATGGCAAGCGCCTTCGCCTCGGCGTCAAGCTTGTCCAGTGACACGACCCGGTTGGCGAGACCCCAGGCGAGCGCGGAACCGGCGTCGACTGTTTCACCGAGCGCAAACATCTCGAAGGCGCGCGCATAGCCGATGCGCAGCGGCATCAGCAGGCTGGAGGCGGCTTCCGGCACCAATGCCAGACTGACGAACGGCGTCGACAGCAACGCATTGTCGGCGAGCACGACGAGGTCGCAATGCAGCAGCATCGTGGTGCCGATGCCGACCGCACGGCCTTGCACGGCGGCGACCAACGGGCGGCTCGATCGCGCGAGCGAATGCAGAAAACGGCTGACATGCCGTTCGCCCTGAACACTGCCGGCGGCAATCGCCGCGAACTCGCCGACGTCGTTGCCGGCGGTGAACATGTCGCCCTCGCCCCGGATCAGCACGACGCGGACGGTCGGATCGCTCTCGGCGCCTTCGATCGCGTCGGCCAGCGCGCCATACATCGCATTGGTCAGCGCGTTCTTCTTGTCGGGCCGCGCCATGGTCAGGCTCAGTATCCCGTCGTGGTTTGCGATCTTGATATGCTCGGTCATTGGTCTTCTCCTTTGGGAAATCTGGTTTGCAAACTGGTGAGCCAGCGCGCGACGACATCGATTTCGGCTTCGGTAAATCCCTCGGTGAGGCGTGCGTTGATCTCGGCAAGCCCGGCCTTCGCCTGCGTCAACGCCACGCGGCCTGCGGGCGTCAGCCAAAGCCGCCATGCGCGCCCGTCATCCGGATCGGCGCGCCGCCGGATCAGGTTCGCCGCCGCCATCCGGTCTACCAGCCCGCTGATGCCGGGCGGCCCCAGATCGAGCGCCGCGCCCGCCTCGCCCATCAGCACACCGTCGCGCTGGCCGAGGATGAAGAGCAACCCGGATTGCGCGGCCGTCACCCCGCTATCAGGCGCCCGCGCCGCCAACCAGCGCTGCAGCCGGCGCTGCGCGACGCTGAGCAGGAAAACCAGCCGGCGATCGGCACGGGAACTCACTTGAACCCGGTCCATGGAAAATTAGTTCGCATGCGAACTATATAGGTGAGCGCCGGACTGTTGTCAGGGTGAATCTTCGGGGGTGGCAGGTTGCGGCGGTCAGAATGCCTAGCGCGGAGCGTCGAGCATTGTCCGCTTCACCGCAGCCGCAGCGCTTCGAGCAGCGACTTGAAGGCACGGCTATATTCGCCGCCGGCTTTCAAGACGTCGGATCGGCCCGCACAGGCGACGGCGGCCTCCGTCACGGCGCCAAGCAGCAGCCGCGCCAGCGGCTCCACGGGTTGGCGCGCGATCAACCCAGCGTCCATCGCGGCCGCGAGCGCCCGCGGAATCTTGCCGCCGAAATGCTGCGCGTCGATTTCACGCCAGCGCTCCCAGCCGAGCACCGCCGGACCGTCGCGCAGGATGATTCGGCAGGTCTCTCCTTTCGCACAGGCCGCGAAATAGTGCTGCGTGCCCGCGACCATGGCCGCCAGTACGTCCTTCTCGGTTCGTGCGGCGCGATCGATCTCGAGCACGAGATCGCGCGAGACCTGGTCGAACACCGCCTCGAACAGCGCTTCCTTGGTCGCGAAGTGATGATAGACCGCGCCCTTGGCCACGCGCGCGGCTTCCGCGATCTCGTCCATGGTCGTGGCGGCAAAGCCCTGTTCGCCGAACAGCCGGCGCCCGGCTTTCAGGATTGCTTCGGTGGTGGCGGCGCGCCGTTCTGCCTGTTTGGCCATCGCGCCGTTCTAGTCGAACTTCGCCGCATCGGCCAGTTGACTTTTAGACCGACGGTCGGCATTTACCGACCACAAGTCGGTTTATGTCTCGCGGGGACGCATCGATGCCAAGCCACCAAATCGTCGAGAGTTTCGTCGCGTTGGTCGAAGCCGGCGACTATGTCGGCGCGATCGAGCAATTCTACGCGCCCGACGCCGCAACGCGGGAAAACTCCGCCGAGCCCGTCGTCGGCCGCGACACGCTGATGGCGAAGGAGCGCGGCGTGATGGCAGCCTTCCAAACGATCGAGACGCAACGCATCGGGCCAATCCTGATTGACGGCGACACCGTTGCCGCGCGCTGGAAGTTCACGTTCACCAGCGCCAACGGCGCCGTGCGGGTGCTGGAAGAAATCGCCTGGCAGACCTGGCGCGGCGATCAATTGATCGAGGAACGCTTCTTCTACGACCCGAAGCAAATGGCCGGCTGATGTCGGCATCGCTCAGTGCGCGGAATTGTCGCCGGCGCTGTCAGATTCCAAGGCCGTTTGGATCGATTTGTCGGCGATGCCGCAGACGTGAAGTCTCAACCTGGCGCCGCAACCTCGGCGGACAGAATTATTCATATTTTGTCAAAGGTTTGCAGCGAATTTCGCATCCAAGGCCGTGGGGGCCAACCCGCTAGGTCAGGAATGCGGTCGTATCTGGGTTCTTATTTCGCAAAACTGTTCGCTGGCGATCTGGCGGCGTTCGGTGGACCATCGACGGATGAAGCCCTCGCGGGTCACATCCGCGCCGAGCAGATTTGCCTCGTACTCGGCTATTCCTTGGGCATCATGCTGGCCAACGCCTGCAACGCGATGGTGCTCGCGGTAGCGCTGTGGCATTCGCCCGACAGAAACCTGGCCTTGATCTGGGCGGCTGCGGTGGCGAGCTGCGCCCTGTTCTTCGGCTGGCAGGCCCATTCATCGCGGCGGATCGCAAAGCCGCAATTTGTATCCCGCCGCGCCATGCACCGGCTGGTGCGAAACGCACTCATTCTCGGGACCGCCTGGGGAATAGTCCCGGTGGCTTTCTTCGCCGATGCGTCCAGCGGCGCACAATTGGTGATCACCTGCCTTTGCGCCGGGATGCTGGCGGGCGGCGCATTCGCCTTCGCCACGATTCCGGTGGCGGCCATCGCTTACACCGCGCCGATCTTTCTCGGTACCGCCATCTGCCTCGGCAGGAACGGCGATTTCGTCTACTTGCTGGTGGCCATCCTGGTCGTGGTCTATGGCAGCGTGCTGCTGCGCGGCGTTTTCGTCAATTCGTTCACATTCACGCGACGCATCATCGCCCAACTCGAGGCCGAAAGGACGGTCCGCGAGGATTCCCTGACACACCTGCCAAACCGCGTGGCCTTCAACGAAAGCCTCGAGGGCGCCTTGCGCAGGCTGGATCAATCCGGCGAGGAATTCGCCATACTCCTGCTCGATCTCGATCGCTTCAAGGAGGTGAACGACAGGTTCGGCCACCCCGCCGGCGACGAATTTCTGGTTCAAGCTGCTGCGAGACTGCAACGCTGCACGCGGGCGGTCGAACATATCGCGCGCATCGGCGGGGACGAATTTGCGCTGATCATGGCAAATCTGACCAGGCCGGAGGATGCATTCGAAATCGCCGAACGGTTCGTCGCAGCCTTTGCCGATCCTTTCCTGATCGAGGGATGCGAGATCGTCGGTGCGACCGGTGTCGGGATCGCGTTGGCGCCGCGAGATGGCAACATGCCCCACGATCTCCTGAAGCACGCCGATATCGCGCTCTACCGCGCCAAGAAATCGGGACCGGGCACGATCTGCTTCTTCGAGGCCAGCGACGATAGATCGGCGCGCGACCGCCGGGCGCTGCAGCGGGATCTGGAAGGCGCCATCGCGCGCGACGAGTTGTTTCTCGTCTACCAGCCATTTTTCGACATCCGCGAAAACCGGATAACCGGCTTCGAGGCATTGCTGCGTTGGCAGCACCCGGTGCGCGGGCTGGTGCCACCAAGTGAATTCATTCCAATCGCCGAAGAAACCGGGTTGATCCATCAGATCGGCGAGTGGGTTATTCAGCGCGCCTGTTCGGCGCTTTCGAATTGGCCTGATGACATCAGGGTCGCCGTGAATTTCTCCGCCGCCCAGTTTCGTAACGCCAGCATTCTGCAGGTCACCGTGCAGGCCCTTGCCCAGGCCGGGGTTTCACCCAGCCGGCTTGAGATCGAAATCACCGAATCGATGCTGATTTCCAAATACGGATCGGCAATCTCGATCCTGAACTCACTGCTGCAATTGGGGGTGACGGTGGCGCTCGACGATTTCGGGACGGGGTTCTCGTCGCTGACTTATCTGCGAAAGCTGCCCTTGAGCCGCATCAAGATTGATCAGTCCTTCATTCGTGACATGCTGGAACAGCCGGATTGCGCGGCGATCGTGAAATCGGTGATCGGGCTGGCGCAAGACCTGCGGATTGGCGTGGTGGCGGAAGGCGTCGAAACGGCAGATCAGCTCGAGTATTTGCGTCAGACCGACTGTGACGAAGTTCAGGGCTATCTCATCGGCCGGCCGATGCCAGCCGACCAGATCCCCGCCTTGCTTAACCAGAAAAAACCCCGGTCGACGGAAGCGGCATAGCCCGCCACGGGACGTAAATCTCGCGACGATCCCGGCGGCACCAGGATGAATTCCCTAGGGTAAAAAAATCGATTTTCGATTGACGACAGCGGATTCCCCCGCCAGTCTGCCGCGCCATGAGCAGTATCGGGTTGAGTTTCAGCGAAAATCTGGCCGACGACCGGCCCAGGAGCCTTACCTCGGCGGTCCAGGAACGGCTGCGGGCAGACATCCTTGCGACCCGCCTGCTGCCCGGCCAAAAGCTTCATATCGCCGGCTTGGCAAAACAGTTTTCGGTCAGTCTCGCCGCGGTTCGCGAGGCGTTGTCGCGGCTGGTCGCCGACGGTCTCGTGCAGGCATCGGACCAGCGCGGCTTTCGCGTCAGCCCGGTCTCGCTGGCCGACCTCGCCGACGTCACGCAGACCCGGATCGATATCGAAGGTCTCGCGCTGCGGCGCTCGATCGAGCGCGGCGACCGCGAATGGCTGACCTCCGTCGAGGCCGCCTTCGACGGGCTCAAGGCGGTGCCTTACCAATATCCGGATCAGCCGGGCGTGCACTACGAAGAGTGGGTGGTTCGCCACGGCGTCTTTCATCGCGCGCTGGTCAATGCATGCGGCTCGCCATGGCTGCTCGGTTTCCGCGACGTGCTGCACGAGCAGAGCGAACGCTACCGAAGGCTTGCGATCCGCCGCGAAGTCGGCAAGCCGCGCGATGTCGTGGCTGAGCACGCCGCGATCGTCGATCCGGTCCGGAGGCGCGATGCGGACGCCGCCGTCGCCGCATTGGCCGAACATTTCACCACCACAATGCGTTTCGTCGAACTCGCAGGCCCCGGGATCGCGGAGGTCAGCAAAACTACCTGACCATCCGGAGAGCAAAGCTCCCGGCAAAAAACAAGCAGGACATCCGGAGGAATCAAACCAATGAACATCTCGCGCCGCCATGCTTTGGCGTCTGTCGTCGTTGCCGCCGTGCTGGCTGGGCCTGCGGCCGCATCCGCCGAAACCATCCGGGTCGGGCTTCCGACCAAGACCTATTGGCCGACCACCGTTGCCGAAACCGCCGTGCGGCAAAAACTGTTCGAGAAGGAAGGCATCAGCGCCGAGCTTACGATCTACCGCAGCGGGGCCGAGACATTTGAAGGAATGGCGGCCGGTGCAGCCGACATCATCCTCGATCCGCCGTCGCTGGTATCGGCCGGCCGCAAGAAGGGCGTGATGTCCAAGATCGTGGCCAACGCCTCGATGGGCAATTTCGGCTGGCAATTGATGGTGCCGACGAAAGCGACCACCGAGGTCAAGGACCTCAACGGCAAGAAGGTCGCCATCACTGCGGCCGGATCGGGCTCCGACCTGCTGGCGCTCTGGACCATTCAGGACAAGAAGATCGATTTTACCCGCGTGCCCGTCGGCGGCGGCGGCCTTGTGCCCAATCTCCTGGCCAACAATGTCGAAGCCGCGGTGGTCTATTCTCCGCTCAGCTTCCAGATTTCGAAATCGGGTGAAGCCCGCACCATCCTGGACTATTCGAAGGAGGTGCCGCCCAACCTCACCGCCGGCTGGATCGTGCTCGACAAGTTCGCCGAGGCGAAACCCGCCGTCGTGCAAATGGCGCTCAATGCGCTCTATGGCGCCATCCTGTTCATGCGCAACAATCGCGACACAACTATCAAACTGATCGCGGATCTCTACGAGATGCCGGCCGATATCGCCGCTCTCGAATATGAGAACACGATCCTGAAGCTCGAGACCGACGGCAACATGGCGGCCGCCAATGTGCCCGGCGCCGTGCAGCTCTCGCTCGATCTGGCAAAGCTTGGAGGCTTCAAGGATATCGTGCCGACCGAGGACGTGATTTCCACGAAATTCAAGCCGGTCCCCACCAACCCCTGAGAACGGCGCGATGCAAGCTACCCTCGGAATCAAACTAGCCCGGATCGCGATCGTGATCGCGATCTTTGCGCTATGGGAATTTCTGTCGCGGAGCGGCATCGTCAATCCGCGGCTTTTGCCCTCGGCCTCCGACACCCTGTCTACGCTGGGTGACCTGCTGCAGCGCACCGGCGTGCGCCACGATCTGGCGGTCACCGCGACCGAAGTGCTGACTGCGTTTGCGCTCGCGGTTCCCTTCGGCACCCTGATCGGATTCCTGATCGCGGAAAATCGCTATTTCGCCGAAGTGGCAAAGCCGCTGCTGTTCTTCGCCTTCAGTATTCCGAAGTCGATCTTCCTGCCGATGTTCATCCTGGTGTTCGGGGTCGGCTTTTCGCAGAAAGTCGGGTTCGGCTTCTTTTCCACGATCTTCATCGTGATCATGTCGACGACGACAGCGGTCGAGTCGGTCAAGCTCGAGCATTTGACCGTCGCCCGTTCCTATGGCGCCACGTCGGCACAAACCGCGTTTCGCGTCTATCTGCCGAGCATGCTGCCGGTGCTGCTGGAAGCGCTGCGGATTTCGATGATCTTCAACCTCACCGGCGTCATCCTCGCCGAAATGTACGCCTCGCGCGACGGCATCGGTCACCAGATCGCGACCTGGGGCGAGAATTTCCAGATGAAGCAATTGCTGGCCGGCGTGGTGATGATCGCCGCGATCGCCATGATTTTCAATGAACTGGTCAGATGGGTGGAAACGCGATGCAGCCATTGGCGAACGTAACGGCATTGAAACCCGCCTCGCGCGCCGGCGCGATCGAGGTCAAGAACGTCGGGCAGATCTTCAAGACCACGACGCAGGACGAGGTCGCGCTCGAAGATGTCTCGCTCGAGGTCAAGCCGGGCCGCTTTGTCGTGCTGGTCGGCCCGAGCGGCTGCGGGAAGTCGACGCTTCTGATGATGATGGCCGGCCTGCGCCAGCAAACGTCGGGAACCATCACCATCAGCGGCGCGCCGATCCCAAAACCCGATCCCGACAGGGTCGGCGTCGTGTTCCAGGAAGCCAGCCTGTTTCCCTGGCTGACGGCGGAGGAGAATGTCGAATTCCCGCTGGCGCTGCGCGGCATCGCCAAGAGCGAGCGCCGGGCCAAGGCGCAGGACGCGCTGAAACTGGTTGGCCTCGATGGCTTTGGCAAACGTCATCCGCATGAATTGTCCGGCGGCATGAAGCAGCGCGTCTCGATCGCGCGCGGGCTGGTGCAGGACCCGCCGGTGCTGTTGATGGATGAGCCGTTCGCAGCCCTCGACGAACAGACCCGCATGACCATGGGCGATGAGTTGCTGCGGATCTGGGCCGCGACCGGCAAGACGGTGGTGTTCGTGACCCACAGCCTGACCGAGGCGGTCTATCTCGCCGACGAGGTGATCGTGATGTCGCCGCGTCCCGGCCGCATCGTCGATCACCTGCAGGTCCAACTCCCCCGCCCGCGCACCTATGAGATGCTGAGCGGCGACGCTTTTGGCCGGCTGCGCGACCGCATCTGGCAGCACATCAGAAAATCGGCGTGAGGCAGCGATGACCGCAGCAACGCTTCGCCGGTTGATCGTGATTTGCCTCATCGTGTTGTGGGAGGTGCTGCCGCGCGCCGGCGTCGTCCCCGAACTGTTTTTGCCGTCATTGTCCTCGACGCTCGCGGCCGGCTGGAACGAGGCGGGCGAATACGGCCACGCGCTTGCCGTCACGCTCTACGAGGTCGCGATATCGATGGCGTTCGCCTGCGGCGGCGGCATCCTGTGCGGAGCCGTCGTTGGCAGCCTGCCGCGCCCGCGTATCCTGATCATGCCGATGATTTCGAGCCTCTACGCGGTGCCGCTCGTCATCCTCTATCCCGTCTTCACGGTGTGGCTCGGCATCGGCTCGGAGTCCAAGATCGCATTCGCGGCGATCTATGGTTTTCTGCCGACGATGCTTTCCACCGCCGCCGGGATCCAGACCATCGATCCGCAATTGCTGCTGGCCGCGCGCAGCATGGGCGCGACGCTAAGCCAGCGGCTGGTCCGTGTCATCATTCCCGCCGCCATTCCAACCGTACTGTCGGGCCTGCGCGTCGGCGGCGCGCTCGTCATCGTCGGCGTGGTCGTGTCGGAAATGCTGATCTCCTCGGCCGGCATAGGCTATCTGATCTCGCGCTACCGCACCATTCTCGAGAGCGCGCATGTGTTCGCCGGCGTATTGCTGGTGCTGGCGATGGCGATCGCCTTCAACGCCGCGATCAGGTGGATCGAGCGCAAGGCCGCGATCTGGCAGACCGGGACCCGCGCCGGCCAGCGCGCCGCCGACGAGATTGCGTCCGGCGCGCTGCAGCCGGCGACCTGAGGGGTAATTCGTGTTCGATTTGACGCTGACATTCGACAATGGTCCCGAGCCCGGCGTGACGCCGCGCGTCCTCGACATTCTCGGCGAACGTCGCATCAAGACCACGTTCTTCGTGATCGGCGAAAAGCTCGCAGATACCGAGCGCCGCGGGCTGGCGATACGCGCCCATGACGAAGGCCACTGGATCGGCAATCACACCTTTACCCATTCTGTCCCACTCGGACAGCAACGCGACGCCAACACCGCGGAGCGCGAGATCGGCCGGACCCAGGCCGCGATCGGCGATCTTGCGCACCCAAAACGCTGGTTTCGTCCGTTCGGCGGCGGCGGAAATCTCGACGACCGGCTGCTAAAGCCCTCGGTTGTCGATTACCTCACGCGAAACAAACACAGCTGCGTGCTGTGGAACGCGATTCCACGCGATTGGGACGATCCGGACGGCTGGGCCGATCGCGCCCTCGACCAATGCCGCGCGCGGCCCTGGAGCCTGATGGTGCTGCACGATCTGCCATCCGGCGCGATGGATCATCTCAAACGTTTTCTGGACCGCGCCGAGGCGCTCGGCGCCCGCTTCCACCAGGATTTTCCGCCCGCCTGCGTTCCCATGCGCTCGGGCGAGATCGTGCTTCCCATCAATCCCTTTGTCTCAACCATCGAAGAAGGTGTTCAACCATGAAGATCGCAAGTTTCAAGGCGGCCGGCGGCGCAAGCTATGGCATCGTAACGGATGCAGGCGTGATCGACATCGCCAAGCGGCTGAAGGCCTATCCCACGCTGAAATCGCTGCTCGCGAAGGGTTCGCTGGACGAACTCAAGACGTTGCAGGGCGAACGACCGGACTACGCGCTGAAAGACATCGAACTGCTGCCGACCGTGCCCGATCCGGACAAGATTTTCTGCATCGGCGTCAATTACGCCACGCATCTGGCCGAGAGCGGCCATCCGACGCCGCCGCATCCGATGATCTTCACCCGCTTTGCCAACAGCCAGGTCGGCGGCGGCCAGCCGATGATCCGGCCGCTGGAATCCGAACGATTCGATTATGAAGGCGAGATGGCGGTCATCATCGGCAAGGCCGGCCGGCGCATTTCGCGCGAGGCAGCACTAAAGCATGTCGCGGGCTATGCCTGCTACAATGACGGCAGCATTCGCGATTGGCAACGCCACACCTCGCAATTCGCGCCGGGAAAAAACTTTGCCGGCACCGGCGGCTTCGGACCGTGGATGGTCACGACTGACGAACTTCCCGATATCAGCAAGCAGACCATCGCCACCCGCCTCAACGGCGTCGAGGTGCAGGCCGCACCAATCTCGGATCTGGTATTCGACGTCCCTGCCTTGATCGCCTATTGCTCTACCTTCACGGAGTTGGCGCCCGGCGACGTCATCGTGACCGGCACCACCGGCGGTGTCGGCGCCTATCGCACGCCGCCGCTGTGGATGAAGGATGGCGACGTGGTCGAGGTCGAGGTTTCCGGCATCGGCATTTTGCGCAATCCGGTCAAGGACGAGGTGGCGGCCGCAGCGACGCGGGCGGCTTGAGCGCCACCACAAAATAACAAGAAGGAGGACGTCATGAACCTGCCGAGGCATCTGTTGCCGACCACCGTGGTCGGAAGTTACCCGCAGCCGGAATGGCTGGTCGATCGTGCGATGCTGTCGAAATCGGTGCCGCGCACCCGTATGCACGCGATGTGGCGGCTGCCGGCCGAACATCTCGAGGAAGCGCAGGACGATGCCACCATCGTCGCTATCCGCGACATGGAGCGGGCAGGTATCGACGTCGTGACCGACGGCGAAATCCGCCGCGAGAGCTATTCCAACCGTTTTGCCACCGCGCTCGAAGGAATCGACGCAGACAATCCCGCCCTCATCACCGCGCGCAACGGGACCCAGACCCCGGTGCCGCGCGTCGTGGGCCCGGTAAAGCGCGGCCAGCCGGTCGAACGGCGCGACATGGAATTCTTGCGTCAAAACACCGATCGCGCCGCAAAGATCACGCTACCCGGCCCGTTCACTATGAGCCAGCAGGCCAAGAACGAGTTCTACAAGGACGACGAAGAACTGGCGATGGCGTTCGCGGAAGCCGTCAACGCCGAGGCGCTCGACCTGCAGAAAGCCGGCGCCGACGTGATCCAGCTCGACGAGCCCTGGGTGCGCAACAATCCGGATCTGGCGAAGCGCTACGCGGTAAAAGCCATCAACCGCGCGCTGCAAGGCATCACGGTGCCGACCGTGGTGCATCTGTGTTTTGGCTATGCAGCTGTCGTGCCCGGTTCGACAAAACCCGCCGGCTATTCCTTCCTCGCTGAACTCGCCGATACCAGCGCCGAGCAGATTTCGATCGAGGCGGCGCAGCCGAAGCTCGACCTCGGCGTGCTCAAGGATCTCTCCAGCAAGAAGATCATGCTCGGCGTGCTCGATCTCGGCAATCCCGAGATCGAGACTGCCGAAATCGTGGCGGCGCAAATCCGCAACGGCCTCAAACATGTCGCCGCCGACCGGCTGGTGGTCGCACCCGATTGCGGCATGAAATACATGCCGCGCCATGTCGCGTTCGGAAAACTGAAGGCGATGTGCGAGGCCGCGGCGATGGTACGGAAGGAGATCAGCTAGCGTCCCAAGACATCCACCCAGGATGACGCCACCTAGGGCCGCAGCACCGGCGCGGTATTCGGCGCGGGCGCCTGCTCCATCTCGGCATGTTCCGGCAGCTTGTCGCCGTGCACGGCGAGCGGCGGTCCGATCCAGAGCGGATCGGCGAGATGGTCCCGGCGCGGGTTGGTGGTGTTGGGATGGATCAGGATGCTCAGGCGGCCATGGTTGAGCATCAGCCACGGCACCAGTTCGGGAAAAATCTCCCTGGCAAAGGCGACCTGATACATCGCTTGATCGTGCGGGCCGACCTTTACGTCGTGCCATTGCCCGAGCGTAACCGAAAACCGCTCGCCCATCCATGTCCGCAGCCGCTCCGCCTCGGCGCGCGTCGTCGCCGGATCGTAATAGACGTGAGCGTGAAAGCTTGCGATCTCGCTGTTGGATCGCGGCACATCACCCCTGGCTAAATCGGTCATCTCGGTATCCTTCGAGGCGGACTACAAGGAATACCGCTGCAATGCAGCGCATTTCCAGGAACTTTCCATCCGAGCTAACAGGGAAAATGTTGTGGGGGAAAGGCCATTTGCGCGGAGGACAAGGAAAGTTGGTCCGCAAGGCATCGTCCTGCCCATCCGGGTAGTTCCGTAATGCCATCGGTGTCCCCAGATTAGAGCTAGCCCAACCGGAGTTTTCTGCCATGACCGATCCCAGTGCCGCCATCCTTTCCTCGTTCTCTTCTGCGATTGCAAGCGTCGTCGCCCGGGCGGCTCCGTCGGTCGTTTCGGTGCACTCGCATCGGTCGCGCGCGTCGGGCTTCGTCTGGAAGCCCGGGCTCGTCGTGACCGCCGACGAGGCGCTGGCGGAAGAAGGCGAGATCTCGATCAAGCTTCCCGACGGAACGGCGCGGCCAGGCCATATCGCCGGCCGCGATCATACGACCGATATCGCCCTTGTGCGGTTCGACGCCAAGGAGATCGCGCCGATCAAGCTCTTGCCCGAGGTGCCGGCGCTCGGCTCGCTTTCGATCGTGATCGCCGCCGAGCGCGGCGCAGCTGCCGCAGCGCTCGGCATCACCTCGCTCACCGGCGGCCGCTGGCGCAGCCTTCGCGGCGGCGACATCGACGCCCGGATCGAACTCGACATCCGGCTGCGTCACAGCCACCAGGGTGGCCTTGCGCTGAATGCCGCGGGTGAGCCGATCGGCATGGCGGTCGAGGGAGCGCGGCGGGTGATCGTCATCCCGGCGGCAACGATCGAACGGGTGGCGGCGAGGCTCGAAACCCACGGCCGGATCGCGCGCGGCTATCTCGGGGTTGGCCTGCAGCCGATCAAACTCGACGACGGCGTCGGCGCGATGGTGATGAGCGTCGACAAGACCGGGCCATCGGCTGCCGCCGGCATCCGGCAAGGCGACGTGATCGTCGGCTGGAACGACGAAAAGCTCTCCGGCGTGCGCGCGCTGTTGCGGGCCCTCGGCCCGGACAGCGTCGGCTCCGTCGTCGACGTGGCGATCCGGCGCGGCGGCGAGCCGACGCGCGTCAAGCTGACGATCGGCGAAAGGCCGGAGGCGTGAGCGAGGAAAGCGCGCCTGCCATCGTCGTCGCCGTCGAGATCGACGATCCCGTGCTTGCGGACCGGCTTGCGGCGTTGCTCGGCGGCGTCGCAGGTTTGCGCCTCGCCGCCCCGGGAGAAGCGGCGGCCGTCACGGTCGTATCGCGCGATCCGCAGAACGCCATTGGGCCGCACGGCATCGAGCTGACACCGCGCGAACGCGACGTGCTGGCGCTGATGGCCGAAGGCGCGTCGAACAAGTCCATCGCACGGCAGCTCGGAATATCGGTCCATACCGCCAAATTCCATGTCGGCTCGCTGCTCGACAAGCTCGACGCCACCGGCCGCACCGACGCGGTGGCGCATGCGGCGCGCCGCGGCGTCATCGAGCTGTAGCGGGTCGACGCCGGTATCCGATTGTCGCCCCATCGCTGCGCTAATCGAAACCGCCGCTCAAAATCCGGAAAACGGCTCTCCATATGCAGAGTGTCGCGCGCTTCGCCGAGCGCGAAGCGGCCGGACAGGAGGCGCGGCAAATGCCTGCGTCATAAATCGGTGCGTCAGCCTCGTTGGCCTCGCTCCAATTCGTTTTGGATTCTGAGGGGGGCGGCGTCGGAGCTAGCAACGATTCAGACATTGGGTGTGAAGCAGTTCACACCTGGGCGCACGCAGGAGGCCCGCCGGCTCACTTGGCGCATCTAGATCCGTCGATGGTGGCATTGGCCGGAAAACTCTTTAGCTCGATTCTGGCGGATCTCGCCGCGAGCAAACCGGCAGATCATATTGTCTCAAACGTTTACGCGATCATGAGCCTGGAGCCCGCCGCGAGGTCGCGGATCGCGGGGAACGGCTGCTGCAGCGGCCAGTCACGCCGATTGCGGCCGCCGGGCAAATGAGCTGACCGATCCAGTGCTCCGGCGGCTGGAAGCTGGCCGCCGGCGCCGACGCTATCCTCCGCGCTACTCATTCAGCTATCGGCTCGAACCCTTCCGAAGTGGATGGAAAGATATGTACCGATCGCCAGCGCCCCCGCAATGAGTGCGAAACAGCCGGCATTGGCACCGATCATCACTGGCTGCGTCGAAAGCAAGTAAACGCCGACACAGAGATTGAATACGCCCCAGAGAAAGTTCACCAGGGGCGATGAATTGCCGATGCCTCTCGGTTTTGCGAAAGGCGTCGGGAAAGGCATCCCCTGCAATCCCGCCCCGAGATGCGGGATGCAGTTACAGAGAAATGCGCCGGCAAAGAAGATTATTGCATAGTTCATCTTGAAGATTTCCTAGTTGAAGACCGGCTGGACAGGCGCCGCGAGGAGGCCGATCAGTTCCTTTGCGTCTCCCAGCCTTTCGAGATTGAGGACGCGATCCTCGATCTGCGCCAGGCGAGGCGCTTCCACGATATCGCTCGTCAGGGTCCGGAATTTCGCGACAACTTCATCGGCAGGCAGTGGCGTCTGGATGGCGCGCGACACCGCCGTGCTGCAGCCACTTCCGGGACAGTTCCCTACGAGAATCATCAGGGAAATTATCCTTCCGAGGAGGGAATTTCTAAGTCGCAACAGGGAAACCAGCCACCGCGTCGCTGGAGCCGGATCGCCGGAAATCGCGCTCACGCGTGGTGGAAGAGCGCGAGTAAAAGTCCCGTCACCACGCGACCTTGAGCCCGGCAAAGCCCGCGAAACTTGGCGTACGGTACAGATCGGCCCGGACATCGGCCGATACCGACACGCTCTGGTTCAGGGCGACCTTGGCGCCGAGATTAATGCGCGCCAGATCGGTGGGCGCAAGCGCACCGTCGATGACGAAGTCGAACCCGGGGGCCGCGATGAAGGATGGATTGATGGTCCGGTGCGGCAGGAACTCGTGCACCCATGTGGCGCGCGCCCAGCCATAGAGCGAGCCGCCATTCGCCAGCAACTGGGTGCTGTCGATCTGGGCGCCAACGAACGTCGGAACGGAGTTTACGTTCCGGCCTGCGAACGAGAGCCCAATGAAGCTCGGCGCGCCGTTGTTGTTTTCGGTGAAACCGTTCATCCAGTAGGACGTGAAATTCAGGCCGGCCAGCGGCGTCACGTTGTAGTCGCCGAACCGATACTTGTGTCCGGCTTCGAACATGCCGCTGACGGAATAGCTATTGAACGCGCCGAGCAGATGTTCGGCAAAACCGGGGACCGTCATGATTGGCGTGCCGAACAGCGACGGCAACACCGTACCGGGGATCGAGGCGTAGCGGCTTTCGGTATTGGTGAAGTAATCAAAGCCGAGCGAGCCGATGGCGTACGTGTCGTCGAAACGCTTCGCAGCATAGCCTGCGACGTGGGTGCCCTCGACGCTGTCATTCGTTTGACGGTCGAGAATCCGGACCCACGCTTTGCCGTAACCGATCGCGACACCCGCCATCAGGGTTGGGTCGAATTGGTAATCAAGACCGCTGGTGAACCCGCCACCCGATGCCGACGTGCTCGCCGTACCAATGCGCGGATCGCCGGAATAGTGCCAGTCGCCGCCGTTCAAGGTCGTCCAGATACGCCAGGTCCGCGGCGCCGGGAGCGCTTTCGCCGGGATCGCTGAATTCGGGAAGCCGCTATTGCGCGCCTCGGCATAGCTCATCCGAATATCGTCATGATAGTTCAGGCTGTTCGGATCGTTCCTGTCATTGTCGAACATCCAGAACCTGGCCTGGCTCAGGATCGACGAATGGAACACATCGTTGGCCGAGATAGCGGTTTGCTCGACCCCTGCCACGCCCTCGCCGGACAACGAATCATATACCCCGCCCAATGCACTCACGGTGGGCTGGTAGAAGATCGCGGCTGCGATCGGACGGAAGGTCTGGACGTGGGCAGTCTGGATCGCATTGATCGCGTTGCCCACGGAATGCTGATTTTGCGTCAATCCGGCCGGCGAGAAGTCGATCGAGTATTTCAGGTCGATGTCGGTGGCGTTCGGATAGACCAGCGAATATTGCGCCACCGCGGTCTGCTGCGCCTGCACCGCAAGATTCGGATGCGTTTCGCCGCCGGGGGCCGAGATGACGATGAGGGTATTGCTGCCCGGCGTCGCGTCGCCCGCATTGCCGATATTGACCACGACCGCGCCGGAAACGTTCGCTGTGCCAGTCGCGTTGAGCCGATCGGCCATCGCGCTCTTGAGGTCGAGGTCGACGCCGAAATAGCCGCAGGTGCTGGTCGGCACACCAAAACCGCCGCAGGAGCCGGGCGCGGTCTGCAGGAAGTTTCCGTTTTCATTGGTGGTCATTACCGTGAGGAATGCGCCCGGCGAAAGCAGGCCTTCGTTCGTCAACAGGTTGCCGGCCGCCGGGCCGCCGAGATTGACGGTCACACCCGAATCGAAGACACCGCCCGATAATAACGGATTGGTGTTGTAGGGCTTGTTGTCGATCGAGTTGGTGCCGGTGCCGAGGTCGATCGAACCGATCATGTGACCAAAGCTGGTGATGGCTTCGTTGCCGGCTCCGCCTGTCACCGCGGTTCCGTTGACCCCGGCCATGGTAGCAAGCAATGCGAAGCTGGTGAGGGTGTTGTTCGCGCCGCCGCTGAAGGTCACGGCGTTGGTGGTAGTTGCGCCGTCGCCACTACCGACCACGAACTGATTGGTGCCCAGCAGCGCGTTTCCAAGTGTAATGCCGATGTTGCCGCCGACGCCCGCGCCGTTGATCGATTGGGCGTAGATCGCGGTCGAGGCGGCCCCGGTTACGACCACATTTGCCTGCGCGTTCACCGTCACTGCTCCGGCGACGCCGGCGCCCCCAGCGCTGCCGGCGAACGGACCGTTGAGCCCGAGCGTGTTTGTAAACGCGCCGCCACCCACGATGCCACCACCACCGGCGACCGATTGCGCAATGATGCCGTCAGCGCCGGCGCCCGTCGTCCTGATCATGCCGTTGGTAGCGACATTGACCGGCCCGCCGTTGCCGCCGCCGCCCCCGACCCCGCCGGAAACAGCCGACGTAACCAGCGCACCAGCGGAATTAAACGTCATCTGCAAGCCGCCGCCGCCGCCGATCGATTGGGCGACGACTGCGTGCGCGCCGTCGCCAGTGGTCGAAACGACGTTGGTGGTGACCGTTACCGCATCACCATTGCCGTGAGCGCCAGGGCCCGCGCCGATCACGAGGCCGGCACTGGAGCCAACGCCGAAAGCTTCGACGATACCGCCGCCTCCGCCGATCGATTGCGCAAGTGTGCCAATTGCGCCGGTGCCCGTGGTGAAGACCGATCCCACGGCCCCCAGATTGACCGCGCCGCCGTTACCACCGGCCGCCCCGCTGGCGCCCAGAATGGACGTTGAGACCGCTGGATTTTGGCTGCCACCGCTCCAGAACCCGGCGAATCCGCCGCCGCCGCCGATAGACTGTCCGACAAGGCCCGCGGCGCCGACACCGGTCGTCGAGATTTGCTGGGCCGCGTTGAAGGTGACGGATAGGGCCGCGCCGCCGGCGCCGCCGGTGCCGCCCACATCGAAGCTGACGCCGTTGGCGCCCACGCTGGTCCCCGTCGGCGTCGTGAAACCGACATATCCGCCGCCGCCGCCTATTGATTGGGCGAGCAAACCAGGGGCGAGCGCGCCCGACGTTTGTACCATTCCCGAGAAGGTCGGCAGATCAACCGTGCCGCCGTTGCCGACAGCGCCTTCCGAGCCGCCCGCGTTGAGCTGGATACCGAGCGGTGTTCCGGTCACGACGCCGAATGCCAGGATGGCGTTGCCGCCGCCGCCGCCTATCGACTGGACCACCGCACCGGCGGCCATATTGCCATTGGTTCCGACGTCGCCTGCGTTGGTGAATTCGACCGCCGCTGCAGAACCACCATTAGTGCTGGAGCCACCTGCGACAGCCTTGAGGACGCCGATGCCGCTGCCGACGGAAATATCTCCGGTCGCACCATCCGTGCCGCCGCCGCCGCCGATCGACTGACCGATCAAACCCACCGCGCCCTGGCCGGTGGTGAACGTTGGATTGGCGTTCGTTGAGGTCAAGAGGTTACCATCGCCGCTGATGCCGCCAGTGGCGCCTACCATGGCGGTGATGCCACCGCCCAATGTCGACAGTGGATCAGGCACCGAGAGTGCGCCATTGCCGCCGCCGCCGCCGATCGATTGCGCGAGCAAGCCGTAGGATAACGCACCTGATGTAAGCAACATCCCGCCGCTGATGTCGACGATGACCTTGCCCTTGGAGCCGCCCACGCCATTGGAAGAACCGCCGACATTCACCGAAGCGCCGGTGGCGCCGCCGGTCTGAGCCGAGATCGCCCACGCTGAATTGCCGCCGCCGCCACCGATCGATTGCGCCAGCACGCTCACGGAATCATCCGACAAGGTCTGGATACTGCCGGTACTCTTCACGGTCACGTCACCGCTATCGCCGCCATTGCCGCCGTGACCGCCTACATTGTTAGCCATCTGACCGCCGCCGGTCAGAGTAAGCGCGCCAGCAAACCCGCCCGATCCGCCGCCGCCACCGATCGATTGCGCGAGCACGCCGACCGAGCCAGAGCCCTTCACCAGGATAATGCCGGTGTTGTCGACCATGACCGTGCCGCCATTGCCGCCATTGCCGCCGCCACCGCCGACATTGGAAACCATGCCGCCGGAGCCGCTGGCCAGGGTACCAGCGACCGAAAAACCTCCGTTGCCGCCGCCGCCACCGACCGACTGCGCGTAAATGCCGTAGGACAGCTTGCCTTCAGTGACGATCTGGCCGGAGTTGGTCACCTTGACGAGATCGGCCGAGCCGCCGCCGCCACCGCCGCCAATGCTGGTCGTCGACCCATCGCCCCCCGAGCCCGAAGCGGCAAACGAGAATCCGCCGTTGCCGCCGCCGGCGCCGATCGATTGGGCGAGGACGCCGATCGAACGATCGCCAAAGGTATGAATGAGCCCGGTGTTGGTGACCATGACCTGGCCGCCGCTGCCCGCCCCTGCGCCCGAGCCGCCAACCGTATTGGTGACGGTCGATCCGCTGCCGATATTGAGCGCGCCGGCAAAGCCGCCCGAGCCGCCGCCGCCACCAACCGATTGCGCGAAGATGCCGATGGAAGCCGCGCCATTGGTGACGATCTGACCGTCGTTGAAAACCTGGACGAGGCTGGACGATGCCGCCGCCGCCGCCCGAACCGGCGCCGACAGTTGACGACGCGTCGCCGCCGAGATTGAGCGTACCATCGATAGCGAACCCGCCGTTGCCGCCGCCGCCGCCGATCGATTGCGCCTGAATACCGTAGGCCATCGCACCATTGGTGAAGATGAGTCCGGTCGATTTGTTGGTGACAGTGACGTCGAGGCCGACGCCGCCCAATCCGCCCGTGCCGCCGACGGAGGAGTTGGCCGACTTCGCCTGCGACACGCCGGCTCCGATCGAGAAGCCGCCATTGCCGCCGCCGCCACCGACCGATTGAGCAAAAATTCCGGTCGCGCTCACCGCCCCCGGTCACGATCTGAGCGGAGTTCGTCACCTTGACCGTGTTGCCCGCGCCGCCGCCACCGCCGGCGCCGCCGAGCGTACTGCCAAGGCTGGCGCCACTCGCGCTTACGCTGGCGCCGATGGCAAAGCCGCCCGAGCCGCCACCGCCGCCCACCGACTGGGCCAGGATGCCGAGTGCGCCAACACCACTGGTACCAATCATCGCATCATTGATGACCGTGACGACACCTGCGCCGCCTGCCGATCCGCCGGCGCCTGCACCAACCTTCGAGTCGGAATCGCTGTTCAGCGAAGCCGCGGCGCCGATCGAGAAGGCGCCGTTGCCGCCGCCGCCGCCGACCGACTGCGCTTCAATGCCGTGGGAATACATGCCGGACGTCATGATGACGCCGCCAGTATGGTTGTTGACCGTGACGTCACCACCGGTGCCGGCGGAGCCACCGCTGCCGCCAACGCTTTGGCTGCCGGCGTTCGCCGTCGAGCCCGCGGCCGAAATTCCGAACGCGCCGTTGCCGCCGCCGCCGCCAATCGATTCGCGAGAATGCCGATCGAACTGTCCTGCTTGGTGACGATCATTGCGGAGTTGTTGACCGTAACCAGCATCGCACTGCCGCCACCGGCACCGGCGCCGCCGATCGAATTATCGAGGGCAGCCCCACCGGCGCTGACGCTTGCGCTTACCGAGAAGCCTCCGGATCCACCACCGCCGCCGATCGATTCAGCGAGAATGCCGTGGGCGCCAAACCCGTCGGTGGTGATGGTATCGAAATTGTTGACGGTGACCGTGCCGCCCGTGCTGCCGGCACCGACGCCGCCGCCACCCACCGTGGACTTGGCATCGGCGTTCAGCGACAGGCCGGCTCCAATGGAGAAGCCGCCATTGCCGCCGCCGCCGCCAATCGACTGGGCTTCAATTCCGTGCGCGAAGGCGCCCTTGGTAAAGATGGTACCCCCGGCACTATTGTCGACCTCCACCGCCATCGCCAGACCCGCTGCACCGCCGGTGCCGCCAACGCCCTGATTGACGCCCTTGGCGGAGGAGGCGGCCGCGCCCAGCGAGAAGCCGCCATTACCGCCGCCGCCGCCGATCGATTGCGCGACGATGCCGCCCGCATTGCACCGTTGGCGTTCAGGGCAGCGCTGTTGGTGACATTGACGGTATTGGCGTCGGCGCCGCTGCCGCCGTTGCCGCCGGTCGAGTTGTTGATTGCGTTGGCGCTGGAACTGACCGAGACGCCGCCGGCGAAACCGCCGGTGCCGCCGCCGCCACCAATCGACTGAGCCAGAATCGCGATCGTGCTGTCACGTGGTCCGATCGTGCCGACTGAAATCGCGCCGGAATTGATGACGGTCACGCTACCCGCCTTTTGCCCGGTGCCAGCGCCACCGCCGGTGCTGTTCGATGCCGCGTCGGTGCCAACTGACAGCGAGCCGCTCACGGCGAAGCCGCCATTGCCGCCGCCGCCGCCAATCGATTGCGCGACAATGCCGTGGGACAATAGACCGAAGGTGATGATTTGAGCGGCATTCGTCACGGTAACCGCTTTCCCCACTCCTCCGCCGCCACCCGTGCCGCCGACGGTGTTGGAGGAACTCTTGTCGCTGGAACTGAAGGCGGAGCCGATGCTGAATCCACCATTGCCACCGCCACCGCCAATCGATTGTGCGGTCAGGCCGGCCGAATTGTCGCCGGTGGTTAGGATCAACGATCCTGAACCCAACAGCCCCGATTGAATCTCGACCGTCCCGGCGTCCGATCCCGGACCGCCCTTGCCGCCCATGGTATTGCTGGTGCCGTCACCGCCGAGCCCAAGCGCGATGCCGCCCGAGAAGCCGCCGGTGCCGCCACCGCCGCCAATCGACTGCGCGACAATGCCGCCGGAGCCGTTGCCGGTTGTGATGATCGTGCCGTCCGACTTGACCAGGAGGTTGCCGGCAGCATTGCCACCCCCGCCGTCGCCGCCGGTTGCGTTGGTGACAGCCTGGCCGCTGGTGGAAAGCGAACCCGCCAGCGCGAAACCGCCATTGCCGCCGCCGCCACCGATCGACTGCGCGAGAATGCCGAACGACAGATCATTTACGGTGGTGATGTTGCCGACATTCGTCACATGAACGTCGCCGCTGGTATTGCCGGCGCTGCCTTTGCCACCGATAGCCTGGGCCGATCCCTTGGCATCGGAAACGGTGGCTGTTGCGGCGATCGCAAAGCCGCCATTGCCACCACCGCCGCCGATCGACTGCGCGACAATGCCGCTGGAATTGCGGCCGGTGGTACTGATGGCGCCGTGATTGGTAACGTCGACCATCAGTACTCCAGCCGAGCCGGAACTGCCGCCGGCGCTGCCCGAGCCGCCGACCGTGTTGTTGGCCGCTTCGGCACCCGCGGACAGGCTGACGCCGATGGAGAAACCGCCATTGCCGCCGCCACCGCCAATCGACTGCGCCAGGACGCCGGCCGAATTGTCTCCCTCGGTTTTCACCGATAATCCGGTGAGGTCGGTTCCGGCGGTCTGCTGTGTGGTGACGGTCACCTTGCTCGAGTTGTTTCCGCTGCCGCCATTGCCGCCGACGGAATTCAAGTCGGTCGAGCCGCTGTAGGACAGCGATGCTCCGATCGCAAAGCCACCGTTGCCACCGCCGCCACCCAGCGACTGCGCGAAGATGCCGGTCGCTTGCGTGCCGCTGGTGTGAACCTCGCCAATGCTGGTCACGCTCACGGTGCCACCGGTGCCGCCGGTGCCGCCGGTGCCGCTCTTGGCCTTGCCGACCGAGTTGTAGTCCATCGTCGCCGAAGCGGCCAGCGTGAAGCCGCCATTGCCGCCGCCGCCGCCGACCGACTGTGCGTAAATTCCCATCGAATTGTTTTGCGTGGTGGTGATATTGCCGATGCTGGTGACGTCGACCGCGCCGCCCGAATTGCACTGGCCGCCGCCGGTGCATGAACCGCCGTTGCCGCCGACCGCACTCGCAATCGCGGCGCCACTGGCCAACGCCAACGAACCGGAGAAGCCGCCATTCCCGCCGGAGCCGCCGATCGACTGCGCCAGAATGCCGGATGAGCCCAGACCCGTGGTGAGGATGTCGCCCGTGCTTCCGACGTGAACCGCGCCTGCCTTGGCGCCGACTCCGCCGTCACCGCCAAAGGAAAACGACGCCGAACCGCCAGTGGAGATCGTCAGCGTTCCGCTGACGGCGAAGCCACCACTGCCGCCGCCGCCGCCGATCGATTGCGCGACGATGCCGGCCGCCTGTGCGCCCCCCGTAGTGATGTTGCCGGTTGAATCGACGCTGGCCAGCCCCGCAGTGCCGCCGCTTCCGCCCGTGCCACCCATTGCCAGCGACAGCGCGCCATTCTCGGCGCCGGAGCCCGCGATCGCGAAGCCACCATTGCCGCCGCCGCCCCCAATCGATTGCGCCAGGAGACCATTCGATCCCATACCTGAGGTCGTGATGACGCCGGTCGAGGTGATCTTGGCGGTATTGGCATCGGAGCCCGCGCCACCGCTACCGCCGAAGCTGAGCGCCGCGCTGGCAAGACCCGAACCCGCCGCAGCAATCGCAAACCCGCCGTTGCCACCGCCGCCGCCGATCGACTGCGCGGCGATCGCATCAGACTGATCACCATGAGTCGTGACGGCACCGTAGCTGGTCACGGTGACGACGTCGGAATTGCTGCCCGCGCCGCCGCCGCCGCCAAGGCCGATGCTTACAGCGCCGTAACCGGCACCACCGCCCGACAAGGAAAAACCGCCATTGCCGCCCTTTCCGCCGACCGATTGGGCGAGAATGCCATTCGAATTGGCCTGCCAGGTTTCGATCAAATTTCCCGCCGTCGCAGCGTTATTGTTGTTGACGATCACCTGGCCACCCGCGCCGCCACTGCCGCCGCTCGATGCAAACGACAGGTTGACGCTGGCGAGACCGGCGCCAGAGAAGGCACCGGCAAAGCCGCCATTGCCGCCGCCGCCGCCGATTGACTGAGCCAGAATGCCGTTCGATTCCGCGCCGGTCATCGGACCGAATTGTAGCCCCGTCGAAATGTTGCCAACGCTGGTCACCGTGACCGTCTTGCCATCGGCGCCGTTGGCGCCGCTTCCGCTTTTATCGAGCGCAATCGCAGCGCCCGCGGCCGCTGCCGCGGAAATCGAGAAGCCACCGTTGCCGCCACCGCCGCCGATCGACTGCGCGAAAATCCCGTTGGACAAGTCATTCGTCGTCGTGATGTTGGCCGTGCTGAACACCGTGACGGTGCCGGCATCATTGCCATGGCCGCCATTGCCGCCGAACGCGAGGCCAACCGAAGCGTAGGTCGCGCCACCGGTCGCCGAGATAGCAAAGCCGCCGTCTCCGCCGCCGCCGCCGATCGATTGCGCGATGATGCCGTTCGAGCTCACGCCATTGGTGATGATGTTGCCATTGGCGCCGACAAAGACATTTCCCGCGCCGCCGGCGCTGCCGCCCTTGCCACCCAACGCAAAGGACGCACTGCCAAAAACCCCAACCGATATCGCGACGGCATAGCCGCCATTGCCGCCGCCGCCGCCGATCGATTGCGCAGAAATACCGGAGGACCGATCGCCTGTCGTCGTGATCGTCGTCTGGGCGATTGCGCCGATGCCATTGCATGTCCCGTTCGCGTTGACGCACACATTGCCCGCGTTACCGCCGGCGCCGCCGCTACCGCCGATCCCGACGCCGACAAAGATGCCGGCCGCGACCGCGCCAGCGCCGTTGCCGCCGCCGCCGCCGATCGACTGCGCGAGGATACCGGCCGCATCATTTCCGCCCGTCGTGATCGAGCCGTTATTGGTGACGGTCACAACCCCGCCAACGCTGCCGCCTGAACCGCCTGAACCTCCGATCGTGAAAAGGGCTGCCGCGCCAAACCCGCCATTGCCGCCGCCACCGCCGATCGACTGCGCCGTAATACCGGTCGAGAAGTCTTTCTCGGTGTTGATCGTTGCGGAATTCGTCACTGTTACTGCATTGCCATTGACGCCCGAACCGCCCGTTCCGCCAAGCGACGCAAGCCCCGCCGCTCCGCCGCCGTTACCACCGCCGCCCCCGATTGACTGTGCCAGGATGCCTTCCGAATTCGCGCCGAATGTGTGAATTGAGCCGCTCGCGGTGACACTCACAACGCCGCCGATGCCGCCACCAGCTCCATCGCCACCCAGTGCAATCAGGCCCGCGGAGAAGCCGCCATTGCCACCACCACCACCAATGGATTGGGCGAGAATACCGCGAGAGAAATCACCGTGGGTGACAAGATTGGCGTTGTTCGATCCGACGGTGACATCGCCGCCACTTCCGCCGCCGCCGCCCTTGCCGCCGATTGCGAAGACGAGGCCGACGGAACCGCCGCCGTTGCCGCCGCCACCGCCGATCGACTGGGCAAAAATTGCATCCGCCGCAATGCAACTCCCGGCGACGCAGTTTTGCATGATGTTGGCATTATTATCGACAGAAACGGACATGCCGTTCCCCGCAGCGCCACCGCGTCCGCCGATGCCGACGGCGCCGGCACCCAGTCCTCCATCGCCACCGCCGCCACCAATTGATTGCGCGAAAATTCCTGCCGCGATCGACGCATCCGACGCGTTGGTGTAGGAGCCAGAACCGGTCAATGTCATGGCGCCGAAGTTGTGCACTTCAATCGTACCGCCGTTACTCGCGCCGCCGCCATTACCACCGACACCGATAAGGCCGCCTCCAACCCCCCCTGTACCACCGCCGCCGCCGACCGATTGGGCGAAAATTCCAGCGGACTGGTTGCCAACCACCGTCAACGTTGCACTATTGCTGACGAAGACGTTGCCTCCCGCACCGCCCGTTGAGCCGCCGCCGCCAAGCCCGATGAGGCCTGCACCAAAGCCGCCTGCGCCGCCGCCACCGCCGACGCTCTGCGCATAGATCGCCGAAGCGCCAGTGCCGTTCGTATCGATCGATCCACCAGTTGTCGTAACAGAGACCAAACCGCCTGCGCCCGCACTCGACGAACTGCCGCCAAAAGACAGGAGACCTATCGATCCACCACCCGAGCCGGAATAACCGCCGACACTTTGCGCAAAGATGCCGAACGCGTTATTCCCAATCGTCGATAGCGCGCCACTACTTGTGACCGTCACTGTTGCGCCACTCGAAGCAGCAGCGCCCGAGCCGCCGAAACCCGCAATATTCAGGCCGTCAGCCGATCCCGCCGCGCCGCCCGCCGCACCAACGCTTTGCGCCCAAATTCCGGCGGCGCCGGAACCATGCGTTGCAAGATCGAGAACATTGTTGATCGTAACCGATTGCGGCGCTCCGCCATTTTTGCCATCGCCGCCCTGCCCAATCGACCCGAAGGTATCGCCATTGCCACCCGCACCCCCGGCGCCGCCGACGCTAAGACCTAAAATTCCGTGCGCGTTGGTACCAACGGTGGAAACTGTTCCCGATCCCGTGGTCGTGATCGTGACGTTGCCACCATTGCCGCCCGATCCACCGTTGCCGCCAATGCCGGGCACCGGCACGAAGACGACGAGAACACCAAGGCCCGTCCCTCCGTCTCCGCCTGCCTGACCGAAGCTTTGCGCGACAATGCCCGCCGCATTGGTGGTGTTCGCCTGAAAGCCAGAGCCAGGGCCCACGAAATTCACAGTCACATCGGGACTGTTCGAACCGCCATCGCCGTTGGTTCCATGAACCGGCAAGCTGGTGCCGCCACTCGCTTGGCCCGGTGTAATCGAAACGATGGCACCCGCAGTTCCACCTGTGGGAATAATGTTTCCCGCCAGTCCGTTGACATCGAGCGTCGTGTTACCGCCCTGCGCGCTGGCGCCACCGTTGGGGAATGTCGCGGGAGCGCCGGAACACGTCGTTGTGCCGGCTACGGGATTATCCGCCGTGCAGTTTGCGAATGCCGCCACGGGTTGAAAGGAAAGAATGGCGAGTAAGGCAATGAAAGCACAAAGATTCCTTGATCCCGTCGAGGGACGGAACTCTGACTGACGCAACGCCGACGCCCACAATGTCTCAATTCGTCCGCGCAGTTTGGGCGTGCTCGGCGGCAAAATTGCCTGCCTACACACGGTACACCTCAATCAAAAAGTGCTTCTAAACGGCCACTAATTCCGAGTGCAAAATAGATTTTCTTGTCGCGTTTGCTGTTCGGCGGTCACTTGCGACAACGCCTCACGCATTCGCTAAACCTGAATCCGGAAACGGGCAACGCAAACCAACCGGGTTCCCAAGGAACCCAGCTGATTCATCTCCGGGTGTGATATTTTCGCTATGCAGCCGTCAGAGCTTCGCCATTGCATCAAGCGCCTGCGCGAGGCCGCGAAACGAGAACGGCAGCACGATGTCGCGGCTGGCCCCATCTTTGAAAGCCAGGCGCCCGCGGCCCGCTTGCGTCCGCCATCTCGCAAGAATGTCATCCTTGGCGTCGGTATCGGCAAAACAGCCCGCGGGCAGACAGCGCTGATATGTCAACTCGACCGGCTTGTCTTTCTCATCAATCGACATCAGAACCGGCCCTGCAAACGTCACGTTGTTTGGCAGAACCACGACGACGCGCATCCCGGCGGATGAATCTTTGCCGGGTGGACTTCCAAAAGCGATTTCGGCGATCGGCCCTTGCCCCTGCACCTGCAGCGTCTGTGCGACTTCACAACTCGTCGCACTACCCGGCGTGTTGTCGATGCGGTGGCACCGCATCACCCAATCGCCGAAACTGGCGGTTGTCGCCTGCGGCTGCGAACTGACAGGCCCAGCCTCCGTCGATGGTTGCGGCGCCGCAGCGGAGGGCGCAGCCGGCGTGACGGAAGGCGCCGGTGAGGCCGCCACCGGTACAGGAGCTCGCGCCGCGGGCGCTCGCGGCGGCTGTTGCTGCGCCGGAGCCTGGGCCTGAATTTGCCTGGTTTCACTCGAGGCGCCCCCAGCGTCCAACAGCGCGGCAGCGGTTAAAAAAAGAGAGCGGCGTTCTTGAAAATCATTTGAGTTTCCGTTTAGAGGCCACAGGAAACCAAGGATTTGCAGAAATTCGCACGCTTTCGAGACGCCGTAAACACCGATTTTTCCTGTCCGAACCAAATCAGCATGCACTCGTGCGCACCCTCGACCGTGCGCCGAAAGCCGCAGATCTCTCGTCTTCAGCGGCCAAGCCGGCGCTCGCGTTCGGCAACAATTCAGCCTCATCGGCAATGGCTGGTGCGCTTTCCCTCGACGGCGTCAACGAGTTCGCTCTCCTTCATCGGGACGATCGCGCGAACGATTCTGAGCTCTCCGCCCATCGGCTTCCGCTGTCAGATGTGTTGATCGGCGCGACGCCAATCGGCGAGTTCAGCTATTGAGCTGGTCACTCCTGGACGCCCAGGGCAGTTGGAGAGCAAAGCAAATGGACGCAGCGAGCGATCAAGCACCTCGGTCACCGCAGGATCGTTCGGCGATTTCTGCGTCGAGCTACTGCCTACCAGAGACGAATTGTCCGCTGCGCAACGGAGAGGGACAAAGCATCAAACGCAGCCTTAGCTTGTTCGAGTTCTCTGTTTGTGACCGCGGGGCACCCGGGCCGATGCCGAATGATCATTGTAGTTGTCGACCAATTCAGTCTCGCGGCTTTGCACGCCACAATTAGTCCATCCAGTTCCGCGGTTTTAATCACCGGCACGATGACCTCAACCGGCGCACCTGACAAAAACGACAAGGCAGCCACGACGTCTTCGTATTCGCGCTTGACCGCGAAACCGTTCACGCTGCGGTCGTTAAGGCCGCCCTTGCGACTGAGTTCGACCATCTTGGCCAGGGCTGCGGAATAATCCACCGGCATCGGCGCTGGAACTTCGACTTGTTCCGCCGCTGTGGCCATCGCCGCTTGAATTTTACCCTTGAGTGCGGAAGGCACGGTCTGAAGAAACCGCATTCGAGCGTCACTGACTTTTGCGACGAGCTCACGTCGCAGTGCCGGCGGGACGTCCGATCGACGCACCAATATCTCCGCAAGCCCGTCGTCCCGCATCGCCTTCGCGACAAGCGAGGCATAGCCGGCTTCGGAGAACCTCGCTCCCAAATTCTGGACGAGCTTTCTGAGCACGGCTCCCTCCCCGCGCTCCACGAGCTTATCGCCCAGTGATGCGTTAACAGTTTGCCGGTTGGACATTTCCAGCAAATGTTGCTCGCCGCGCACGTTGGCGATTTCCAAAAGATCCCTATCCAGCAGCCGATTCGACCTTCTCAGGGCCGCGCCGGCCACCAAAACGTCGTCGTGGAACGCAAGCTGGCGCATAGCCCTCGGCGGAGCCGCGCTTGCCCCGGATAAATTGTTGCTGAGAAGAGCCAGAGCGTGAGCGTCTACCCGCTTCATCAACCGAAGGAAAACGTCGTCGAATACCGCGATCTGGATTTCGTTGAGGCGATGGGCGTCGGCCAGGAATAGTGTCGTCATCCGCTGCAATATCTCGGCCCAGCGCTGCGGCGACCGGCCATCGACAGCACCCTCCAACTCCGCGATCAAAGCTGCCGATGCGGTTGCAGCCATTGTCAGCCTGGTCCTTCAAAAGCTGCTGTCAAATGTTGATCGAAAATTAACGCGATCAGGCAGGCAAAAGCGTCGACGCAAACGCCTTCATTCGTTCCAAAATACACCACAGTCGTGAACGGTTTATAAACCGATCTCTGGCTTGCGACGCGTTTCAGGCAGATTATGCCAGGAGCAGCACGACGACGTGATCCCCCGATTTAGCTCACTGGCGTCGACGCCTTCCGTGATTGATACAATCTAATTACGCTTTGGGCCGTCTCGACCGAAAGACGAGAGAATTTCGTTTCCAAAGCGTCAAAATCACGGACAGACAGTTTGTGGTCTGCAGCGCCGAGGAAAAGGAGCGACATCGTCGTCTCCCACGAAAAATCGAGGGCCCTGGCGAAGATCATCGGCATTTCGCCGGCCGGATCAATCAACCCGCGCTCTATGACGTTTGCAGGCAAAGAGCACAATATTGAGAGCGCTATCGTTACTTCGGGAAGATTGCGGGACTGCGCGTATTCAAAAATCTTCTTCTCGTGTACTTGACCACATCGATGAAGCGCGGAAACCGTCTTTCTCGCACAGAAGTAATTCTTTGATGCAGGTCCGAATATCGAATGCAGTTCACCCGTGAGACGGAGACCGCTTCCTGAATCTGGGTCGCTGCTTCAGGATGCTCACGTTCGAGTGCTATTCTCACTTCATCCGATGCTTTTGCAATTAGCTGCTGGAAGATATGCCTCGGTATGTCAACTCGCTTGCCGAGCGTTTCGATAAGGATGGAATCGTGCTCGGACCGTTCTATCAATCGCAGAAAGCCGAAATGCGAGAAGCGCGCACCGGCATTTTTCACCAGGGAGGTTATGACGTCCTGATTACCAGTGACCACCAGGACGTCTGTAACAGGTTCGGCGACAGTGTTCCTGTTGGATATTGCAAGCAGGTGCTGCTGACTTTTGGAACGAGCAATCGAAACCAGGGTTCGAACGTCAAGCCGCTCCGAGTGTCGAAGGATGGGGCCCGCAACTTCGATCGAATTGTCGCGGGCGAGCTGGTTGATGAAATTGACAGGGGCATGTTTGGAGTGGGCCAGCCGCCTTGCGAGTTCTGCCCGGGCCGCCGCCTTAATCTCGCGCGCCAGTCGCTCGATCACCTCTCCAAAGATCCAGATATCCTTCTCAGAATATTGACCGGTTATCAGTAGATCCGTCGCATGCCACAATGCCCGCAATCGACTCTCGTCCGAGCCCTGCGATATCGACTCTTCCAGCTGTTTCAAAAGCGAGACAGTGTCCTGCATCGGACCGCTCTAAAATGCTTCGAAACCATCGATTTGAAATGCGCGCTTATTACGCGAGTGAAACACTAATCGATCGTTAATGATGCCTGTTATTCGATATCGGATTCTTGCATGTTTGGAGGCGTGGGCCTGGACCCGCAGAGGATGGTTAGTCCATTTCTCCGGCAACTGATCGCTGCGACGCCCCGCGGGGGATGTGGATAGCGGTGGAAGATACGGAATGCCATCTCGAAAGGTCGACCGGCCTTGCGAAATTCCTTAACTACCGGATGTTACGATTTTCACAATCGCGGTCCTTTACTCATAGCTTCCGTGAGAATGGTGCGTAAGGAACCTGCCGCAGATCGCGCGGGCTTCCGATTTGTTTCTCATTTTTCAATTCGACATTGATTTAGATGGAACAGCGCAAGGCACATCGGGTCGTATTTGAGCGGGGATTTGCCGCCCACATGATGGCGATCGACGGTACCTGGCAGCGGCCCTGCACCATGGAGGATGTGTCGGATACCGGCGCTAGACTTACAATCGAAGGTTCGGTTGAGGGTCTTACCATGAAGGAGTTTTTCCTGGTGCTTTCGACCATGGGAAAAGCATATCGGCGCTGCCAGCTCGCCTGGGTCAATGGCAATCAGGTTGGCGTCCATTTCCTCAAATCGGTCGAAAAAAAGAAAAAATCCTAAGAGATGGTGCGTCATTCCGCACCATTCGGCATCAGTTTGACGCGCGGTCTGGAACGCGAAGTTCGTGCGCGTCGAGGCCATGCACCGTCTGCGGCATAAGAGGACACTCATTCTGGTTTTAGGAAACCCTTAAATTATTTTCGTCATAAATACTCTTCGGCTTTGTTTCCGCCGTTGCCGGTGAAGCGATCGCATCCACATTGGTCGATGGATTGCTGTGCCCGCGTTGAATTGCATGGTTGAGAGTGTCATCGCGAATTTCATTGGGAATAAGCAATGGGATCAATCGAAAGACGTTCTGGGATAGACAGTCGCCCCGAAAGCGAAAAGCAGATCGTCGGCGAGCGACGGTCCGGTATTGAACGACGATCTCGCTTGGCTTCTACAGGGCTAATGCCCTCGAACGAACAGTTGGCACTGTTTGCTCGGCGCCTCAAGCGTGCGATGCGCGATGAAAAAGGCCGTGGCTTTTTTGGCGTTGCATCCGGGGAAGACCATTTCACCTTTTACGCAGAAGTCGTTCGGCTCATCGATTGGATCGAGCACACGGCAGGCTCGGAAGTAGAACCGGGGGCGGAACCTGCAAAAACTACGCTGCGAAAGGCCACGCCAACCTAGCCTGGTTAGCGCGACATCTGGTCTCGGACACCGACAGTGCGACGTTTCGTCGGAAGGCACGACTTCCGGTATGGTCAAAACGACGGCTTGGCGGCAGGTCGGCCACTTCCCGTCTTCCCCCGAAAGATGGTGTAATCGGCCGGCCCAGCTTGTGGATAGCTGAAGATTTTGGGTGCTGCGCTTCAGGCTGATGGTGAAAACGAGGTCCTTGGTGACGACCTCAAGCATCAGAAGGAGAAGCGCAGCATGGACCATTTTGGTGGATTGGACGTATCGGTCAAGGAAACCAGCATCTGCATTGTGGATGACACGGGCAGGATCGTGAAGGAAGTGAAGGTAGCGAGCGAACCTGCAGCCCTGCTGAAGGTTCTGGGGAACCCCACCTACCGCTTCAAGCGGATCGGACTGGAAGCCGGGCCGCTGTCGCAATGGCTCTTCAGCGCTCTCGCCGAAGCCGAGTTACCGGTGATCTGTGTCGAGACGCGGCACATGCGGGCGGTGCTGAAGGCGCAGATCAACAAGACCGACCGCAACGACGCGCGCGGCATCGCTCAGATGATCCGGGTGGGACTGTACCGTCCGGTGCATGTGAAGACGCTCCGCAGTCAGAAACTGCGTATGCTGCTGACCCATCGCAAGCTTCTGCAGTCGAAGGCCATCGCCATCGAGAACGATCTGCGAGGTACGTTGCGCAACTTCGGCCTCAAGGTCGGAATGGTTGGCAAGGTGAGGTTCGAGGCCCGCATCCAGGAGCTTGTCGAGAATATCCCCGACTTGGCGGTACTGGTGGAGCCGCTGCTCATCGTCCGGCGGGTGCTCCGTGAACAGATCGTCATCCTGCACCGCCGCTTGCTGGCTATCGTCCGGGAGGATGAGGTCTGCCGGCGCCTGATGACGACCCCGGGTGTCGGCCCCGTGGTGGCGCTGACCTATCGCGCCACCGTCGATGTGCCAGCCCGGTTCCGCAAATCCAAGTCAGTCGGGGCGGTGTTTGGGCTGACCTGCTCCAGGTATCAATCGGGCGAGATCGATTGGAGCGGCAAAATATCGCGCTGTGGCGATGAGATGATGCGGACGATGCTCTACGAAGCTGCGCAGAGCATGATGCATTCAAAAAAGTGGTCATGGCTCAAGGCCTGGGCCATGCAGATCGCCAGGCGCCGCGGAATGAAGAAGGCGATCGTGGCCCTGGCGCGTCGGCTGGCTGTCGTCATGCACCGCATATGGGTTGACGGCACCGAGTTCCGGTGGACCCGGGAGCAAGCCACGGCAGCAGCATGAAAACCGCTCAGGATCAAACCCGATAGGAGAAACTTCGAGCTCCACCGAGCGGTGGGAAGATGTCCCTCGCGGGACGATGGATGAGGTGAGTTCGTAGGTCCGCTTGGACCTGCCGTCACACTGACGGCAAGGTCGTCCAAAAGATTGTTCCGCCTCGTCCTCGGATCCCATGGTGGAAGGGCCCAGGTGCCGATTCCGAAGAGAAGCAAGAGCCCGCGAGCGACATCGACACCGCATTGATGGATGGTCTGAAAGTGCTTGACCCCGAAGGGCCGATTAGAGAAGCAGGCCACGACAGCAGCATGAAAACCGCTCAGGATCAAACCCGATAGGAGAAACTTCGAGCTCCACCGAGCGGTGGGAAGATGTCCCTCGCGGGACGATGGATGAGGTGAGTTCGTAGGTCCGCTTGGACCTGCCGTCACACTGACGGCAAGGTCGTCCAAAAGATTGTTCCGCCTCGTCCTCGGATCCCATGGTGGAAGATGCTATGGGGCAGCGGCGAGGATATTGCATTCCATCGTCGCTGATGTGAACCGATGGAGCAACCCCATGCAGAAGTTGAACGACCTGAGCCGATCCCTCACCGCCCTCGAGCCGGACGGCACGCTGATTGCGGTCATTGAGATGAGCCTGTCGAGCTGGCTCGTTGCCGGTATCGTGCCTGGCATCGAGCGCCAACCGTTGAAGAAGCTCGCGGTCGACGAGAGCGCATTGCTGAAGCTGCTGCATCGATGGCGAGAGGAAGCGGAGAAAGCAGGACGCAGGATCGAGCGCATTGCAGTCGCCTTCGAGGCTGGCCGTGACGGCTTCTGGTTGGCGCGCTGGCTCAAGGCGCGCGGCATCGAGGCCTACGTCATTCACGCATCGAGTGTAGCGGTGTCTCGCGAGCATCGGCGCGCCAAAACTGATCGGCTCGACACCGAGTTGCTCAAACGCTCCTTTCTTGGCTGGCTGCGCGGCGAGCGTGATCACTGCAAGATGGTCGCGATCCCGACAATGAAGGACGAGGATGCCAAGCGGCCCAACCGCGAGCATGACAGCCTCATCGGAGAGCGAAGTCGGATCGTCAACCGAATGAAGGCAGCGTTGGTTCGGCTCGGCATCCGCGGCTTCAATCCTAAACTGAAAAGGGCCAGCACGCGCCTAGACGGCTTGCGCACGCCTGAGGGCGAGCCAATCCCGCCCAACGCGCTGGCTGAGTTACGTCGCGACATGGAGCGCCGACGACTCGTCAATAATCAAATCCGGCAGATTGAGGAGGAACGCCTGAAGCGTATCGAACAAGCGCCCTGTGATGGACCGCATGTCATGGTGCGCCTGTTAGCGCGCGTGATGGGGATCGGCATAGAGACAGCCGACATGCTGGTGCACGAGGTGTTGTCGCGAAACATGCGCGACCGACGGGCCGTAGCGCGTTATGCCGGCCTCACTGGTTCACCCGACGAGAGCGGAAGGAAACGCCGAGAGAAAGGGCTGGCCCGCTCGGGCAATGTCCGGGTCCGACGAGGCATGATTCAATTGGCGTGGCGGTTCCTTCTACACCAGAAGAACAGCGCCTTGTCGAAGTGGTTTCGATCCCGCACCGAGAACGCTCGCGGTACTCGAAAGCCCATGATCGTGGCCTTGGCGCGCAAGCTGTTGATCGCCCTGTGGCGGCTCGTGCGGGAGGGCATTGTCCCGGACGGCGTCGTTTTGCGTGCGGCACAATGAACGGAGGACGCTGAAGGCACCCCGACAGTTTCGGCCTTGTCCGCTTATGACGGGACGCCGATAACGGTTCGAGGTGGCGGAATCCCGAGACGCCCCTTGGCTTTCAAGCCGAATGGAAGAATGGGTCCGCCGCTTCGGAGCTTCGCTGCCGATGCGCATGACTGCATCATGGTTCGGGTCCTCGGACCTACCGAATACAAGGTTGCGGCGCGACTGAATCGCGCCCGAAAGCGGGCTCCCCTCTGATCGTCATCGCGACCCGCATTAGCGGGCCGTCGTGCTCGAAGCTGTCAAGGTATGGCCTGGCAAGGACGAAGCATGCCGCAAGGTTGGGGTGACAGCCAACCTGTACAGATTCCGCGCGCATCGACGTCAGCGATGCGCAGGTCGGGACGAAGAAACGGGCTTTGAGATCGAACCAACAGACCCGCGAAGAAAAGCTTCGCCGCCCTGGCTAACTCCTTGACAAAGAAAACCCCATACAAGGGCCCAGGTGCCGATTCCGAAGAGAAGCAAGAGCCCGCGAGCGACATCGACACCGCATTGATGGATGGTCTGAAAGTGCTTGACCCCGAAGGGCCGATTAGAGAAGCGGACCTCATCTCGCGCCGGCCAGAAGTCCGAGAAGTGGAACGTCGGGCTGAGCCAATGGCCCAGATCCTACTTTTGGGAATGAACGACCCATTGCGCCACAAGCGGTCGTTCCAAAGAATTGCCACTTCGGGAGATCCGATTTCCGTGCCCCGCTCTCGCAAACCGCCACGCATGTTCCACGTCAGGTGCGAGGAATGGTCAGCGGCCGGGATTCACGCGTTTGAGCGGCGAGGCGAACGGCGGCATTAGCGGCGCCGAAGCCCTCGTAGTTGCGGCGCTGGACGATCTCGAAGAAAAACCGCTCATCGAACGTATGGGTGTAGATCTGGAAGAATTCGCCCTCGCCTTCGCGGTCGTACAGAATCTGGTTGTCGCGAAGAGCTGTCATCGCCGCCGCGTCGAGATCGTGTTTTGCTTCGATATCGTCGTAATAATTGTCCGGGATCTTGAGGAAATCCGCTCCGCGGGCGCGCATATCAGCAACCGTTGCGAAGATATCGGTGCACGAAAAGGCAATGTGCTGCACGCCTGAGCCAAAAAATTCGTTGATGAAGCGAGCCGAAAGCGTTCGCGTGGCCGATGATCCGTTCAGGATCATGCGTAACCCCTGATTGCTGTTGATCAGCGCCTGGGACTGCACGAGCCCAACCGGATCGGCAATCTCCATCTGCGGCAGCCGCTGTAGATCAAGGATGCCGGTGTAGAACAACAACCAGGACAGCATCTCGTCGTAGGGCATTGATTGCGAGATATGATCGACCGCGTCAAGACGGCCGGTCACGACATCGCTGCGCTGCGCGACGAAATCGGTGTCCCAGTTTTTACCTGCGTCCTCGAGAAAATACAGCAGACTTCCGCCGACGCCACGGATAGCCGGAATTTCGAGCTCACCGGGCCCAACCGGCTGATAGAAGGTATGCGCATTCAGCGCTTCTGCGCGTTTCATGGTTTTTCCGGCGTCACCGACGTCAATCGCGATAGCGCAGACCCCCGGACCATGCGTGATGTAGTGCGAATGGGCAAAGCCGTCGGGCTCACAATTGATTACCAGTTCGATATCGCCCTGCGACCAGCGCTCGACATCCTTGCTGCGATGGGAGCCGGTCTTGCGGAAGCCAAGCTGGCCGAACAAGGCAGATAGATCCCTGGCCTTGGCTTCATCGACGGCGAATTCGACGAAACCGACGCCGCGGCTCTGCGCTCTTGGTTGCAGCCGGGTCGCCGGCGCGTTGCTGGAGCTTCGGGCCAACTGATCCTCCAGCAGAATCAACGAACGCAGTCCGTCCGTCGCGGTGCGGACCGCCGAGCCGGACCGAAACTGGTCGTTGAATATCTCCAGCGAGAGTGGACCGGCGTAGCCTGTCGCCGCTATTGCTTCCATGAAGTCACCCACCGGCAGATCGCCCTGGCCCGGAAAACAGCGGAAGTGTCGACTCCAGGACAACACGTCGAGACCCAGCTTTGGCGCGTCCGCAAGCTGCACTAGAAATATCCTGTCCGCCGGAATCGATTGAATTGCGCTAACCGGAAATGCCGGCGCCAGCGCGTGGAAGCTATCGAGAATGATTTCAATCGACTTGTGATCGGCGCGGCGGACGATCTCCCATGCGTCGCGATAGTCGTCGACGTGGCGTCCCCAGGCCAGCGCCTCGAAACCGACGCGCAAACCATGCGAAGCTGCAAGTTCGCCCAGGGCGTGGAAATCCGCCGCAGCGCGATCAATCCCCCCGAGCGAGGCCGGCGAAACATTGCTGCAGATCAGAAGCAGATCGGTCTGCAGCTGCTGCATCAGGTCGAACTTGTGCCGGGCGCGGGCGAAGTTGCGGGTGCGCTGCGGCTCGGGCATGCCCTCGAAATCGCGAAACGGCTGGAACGCGCAGATGGAAAGACCGAGGTCGCGGCAGAGCTGCCCGACGTCACGGGGGCTTCCGTTGAACGTCAACAGGTCATTCTCAAAAATCTCGACCGCGTCGAAGCCGGCGCCGGCGATGGCGCGCAGCTTTTCATCAAGCGAGCCGCTCAGCGCGACTGTGGCGATCGAACGTTCGGCCATGCGATTTGCTCCAGCGGCGGCGCCTCACGGCGGGCGAAGACGGCAAGTAACGTCTGCTTAGCAAGCGGATCGGATATCCACGCGGCAGCCAATATAGAGGAGCAGTGATCTAACACAATTACCCGGATGTTCGGAAAAGCTAACATCCTGTTATTTTCTGGAAACTCGCAGGGCTGGCTTCGGCGGCCCATTTCGACCAAGCCCGCCTGCCTGCATTTCCAAACGCAGGCAATGGATGAAATGTTCGATATAAAGCGACAGCGGCGCGCCGCGTTTCAGCGCGATGTAGGTGTCGAATTTGGTGGGTTCGACGATCCTCAGCAATTCGACACCAGGGAAGCCGCCATGGGCGACGGTGAATTGATCGATCACGGCGATACCGAGTCCTGCCTTGACCAGCGCGCAGACGGTCGTGCCGAACCGCGCGCGGATAGTGACATCGTAGTCGAGTTTCTTGCGGGCAAAGATCTCGGCCATGATGCGCCCATAGGGATCGGTCGGGTCAATACCGATCAACGGATAGCGGATAATTTCCGCCGCAGAGACTTGTTTGCGGCCTGCAAGGGGATGCCCGATCGGGACGATGCATAACAATTCCCCCGACGCGAGCGGCAGGAAGTCGAGGCCGGAGTGATCGAGCCGATAGCTCATTGCAACGCAATCACCTCGGCCAAGCAGCAGAAAATCGATCGCCTCCTCAATCTTGAGGACGTTGATGTCAATTCGCAGGTCGGGGTAGCGCCGCCGGACGCGTTCGATCGCGCGGGGCACCATGACCTGGGAAATGCTCGGCACCGAACCGATGCGCAACTCTGACAACGCTCCTTGTCCGATCTTGGAGATGATCTCGGTGAGATCATCGACCTTCTTGTAGACGCTGTTGATCTGTTCAAAAATATTCTGCGCTTCGGGCGTCGGAAAATAACGCCCGTTCTGACGCTGGAAGAATCTGATGCCGAGCGATCTCTCGGTATATTTCACCAGCCGGCTGATACCGGGTGCCGACACATTGAGAAGCTTGGCCGCACCGCCAATGGTGCCCGTCACCATGACCGCCCGGATAACTTCGACCTGGCGCAGCGTCATCATTTGCCAAAACCCCAGACATCCCGGCCGGTACCGTATCAACCGCGACTGCCGGCGTTCCGCACCAAGGGACGTTAAACCGCTGGTCGATCCATCTAATGCGAAATTAGTCCGCAATTGATATTGACCACAAGCCTCCATCGGAAAATCATACGCGCCGAGCTTAAAACTCGCGCCTGAGCAATCCCGGGAGTGGCTCCAACTCGCATCGATTTGGACCGGTGTGCCGACGACTTGCACAATGCCCCTACCCGGGCTTGTGCGGCCTCAGCCAACACCTCGCAGGTGTCCAACAGAAATCGTCACCGCGTCGGCGACGTCGCCACTTCGCTTTCGGACGCGACCAGCAACCAGCAGACCCCCGACAAGCGGTATTGGGTCATGGTAACCCGCAGCCGCGAAATCCGGAACTTAACATAATGTTATGTTTCTCGAATAACAGGGTAATTGTGTTACGTCGTCGATGAACTATCCTGATGCTGCTTTCGAACAGCATCGCAATCTCAGGTCGATCGTGAAATACGCATCCGTCCATACTTGAGTTGGAAAGACGACGCGAAGCAAAAGCCCGGATAGCTGCCCGCAACTTTCGAAGAGTTCCGCAAAAGGGACCATCAGCAAACACATTGGGAGGAACCAACATGGCAAGTTCACCAGCTCAACCCGAACATGATGCGCGCCAGTCAAAGAAAGCGGCCGCGAGCGGATGGATCGGATCGGCGCTCGAATACTACGATTTCTTCATTTATGCGACGGCAGCGGCGCTGGTATTTCCGCAGATATTTTTCCCGTCGAATAATCCTACCGTCGCCATCGTCGCTTCGCTAGCGACCTACGGCGTCGGCTACGTTGCCCGGCCTATCGGGGCTTTCGTTCTGGGACACTGGGGCGACACCCATGGCCGGAAAACCGTGCTGATTGTCTGCATGTTCCTGATGGGCATCTCGACGATGGCCGTCGGCCTCCTGCCAACTTATCAGCAGGTCGGTGTGCTGGCGCCGGTGCTTCTCGTTGTCTTGCGCCTGATCCAGGGCTTCGCCGTTGCCGGAGAAATATCCGGAGCCAGTTCGATGATCCTGGAGCACGCTCCATTTGGCCGGCGCGGATTTTATGCGAGCTTTGCGCTGCAAGGCGTCCAGGCTGGGCAGATTCTTGCGGCGGCGGTATTCCTGCCCTTGGCAGCCTACATGCCCACCGAGGCGTTCAATAGCTGGGGTTGGCGGATACCGTTCTTGCTCAGCTTCTTCGTCATCATCGCCGGTTACATCATCCGCCGTGAAGTCGACGAGACCCCCGCCTTTGCCAAAGAGGACGAACTGGGCAACGTTCCGAGAGCGCCGATCGTCCAGGCGTTCAAGCTCAGCTGGCGGGACATGATCCGTGTCGTCTGCATGGCGCTGATGAACGTCATCCCGGTGGTCGCTACCATATTCGGCGCGGCCTACGCGGTCCAACCGGCATACGGAATCGGCTTCGAAAAAGACGTCTACCTGTGGATCCCTGTCCTCGGCAACATGCTGGCCGTGTTCGTGATCCCGGTCGTCGGCAACCTGTCGGACAAGGTCGGCCGAAAGCCGCCTATCATCATCGGCGCCCTGTCTTCTGGATTACTTGCATTCGGCTATCTCTACGCGATCAGCATCCACAACGTACCGCTGGCGATCTTCATGTCGCTGCTGATGTGGGGGGTCGTCTACCAAGGCTACAACGCCATCTTCCCGAGCTTCTACCCCGAACTGTTCCCGACGCGAACCCGGGTCTCGGCGATGGCGATATCCCAGAACGTCGGGACGACGATCACGGCCCTGCTTCCGGCACTATTTGCGACCGTGGCGCCTCCCGGCTCGACCAACATCCCTCTCACCGTCGGCGCAATCGCTTTCGGTATCACCGTGATTGCGGCGCTGGCGGCTGTTACGGCCCGGGAAACCTACCGGATCAGCATCAACGATCTCGGAAATCCTAACGCCGTTCCAATGGCGAAGGCGGACTACGAAAAGATGCGGGCCCAGGCCGCAGGTGGAGCAGCCGTCGTTCCCACTTGATGGCTGAATGCAACCCGAAGAGCCGCAATGTCGATGAGATTGCGCGGCGTATGGGCCCAAATGTGAACCTGCCGCCATCGAAGCAAACCGAACGAAGGCGGCAGCACGCTCCGGTAGTTAACCAGACACAAGAGGTTACAGCTACATGACACCCCAGGCCGAGTTTCATCAACGCGATCGCGACCTTCATCCGCCCCCCTACACGCCCGTTTACAAGACGAGTGTACTGCGCTCTCCGCGCATCCCCCTTTGGTCCCTGCAGAACTCGCTCTCTGAAGTAACAGGCCCGACCTTCTCGCCTGACGAACTCGGTCCGCTCGATAACGATCTCGTCCTCAATTATGCCAAACAGGGCGAAGCGATCGGCGAACAGACGATCGTGCACGGCTACGTGCTCGACGGCAACGGCCAACCGGTATCCAACACGCTGGTCGAAGTATGGCAGGCCAATGCCGGCGGACGCTATCGCCACCGCAACGACACCTACATCGCGCCGATCGATCCGAATTTCGGCGGCTGCGGCAGAATGCTGACCGATGACCGGGGTTACTACTTCTTCCGGACCATCAAGCCCGGCGCCTACCCGTTTCGGAATCGCATCAACAGCTGGCGGCCTGCCCACATCCATTTCTCGGTGTTCGGGACGGGCTTTGCGCAACGGCTGATCACCCAGATGTATTTCGAGGGAGACCCGCTCATCCCCCACGATTTCATCATCGCGACCATTCCCGACAAGTCGGCGGCAGATCGTTTGACGGCGAGGCTCGACCTCAATGCGTCCCGCCCGCTGGAGTGCCTCGCCTATCGCTTCGATATCGTGTTGCGGGGACGCCGCCAAACCTTGTTCGAAAACAAGCTTCAGGGAGGCTAAAATGACACCGACCCCCTTCATTCCATCCTGTCTGCCGGAGACGCCATCGCAAACGGCCGGTCCCTACGTTCATATCGGGCTCATACCGGAACAGGCGGGCTTTGAAATCTTCGAGACCAATTTCACCGGCGATATCGCCGGTCCGGACGTCGCGGGCCAACGCATCATCATTGAGGGACGAATCTTCGATGGCGCGGGTCATGTGACAAAGGACGTGCTGGTCGAGACATGGCAGGCGAATGCGGCCGGCCGATACAATCATCCAGCAGACACGCAGAATAAAACACTCGATCATGGCTTCCGTGGTTGGGCCCGGACTGGAACGGACTTCATCACCGGGCTTTACACAATCCGGACCGTTAAACCGGGAAGCGTCGTCGGCCGTAGGGGCCGAAAGGCGATGGCGCCTCACGTCAATTTCTGGCTGGCCTCTCGCGGCATCAATATCGGCCTCGCTACACGCATGTATTTTGGCGACGAGGAAGCCGCGAATTCCGACGATCCGGTCCTGAACATTATCGAGCAACCCGAGCGGCGCAGGACGCTGATCGCGCCGCGATCGGAACGGGACGGTGCGGTCGTCTACACCTTCGACATTTATCTTCAGGGCGATCGCGAGACCGTGTTTTTCGACGTGTGAAGGCTTCGAGAGCTGCTTACTAAACTCAGGGATTGAGGGAGGACGACTTGACGACGGATAGTGAAATCTTGGCATCGGTAAGACCTGGTAAGCCCCCTGCGGATTGCCCGGTGCTCGGAACGTGGCGGCTGTGTTCTTACGTTCGCGAGCGATTGTCCGACGGACAACGGCACAATCAGTTCGGTGAAGCACCGGTCGGCTATATCGGTTACGCGCCTGACGGCAGGATGTACGCCATTTTCACGCGCGATGATCGCGTCGTACCGCGCGATGTGGTGCCGACGGATGAAGAGGGCGTGGAACTGCTCGGCACCATGGTCGCCTACGCCGGCACATTCTCATTGGGGGAGAATGTCGTGGTTCATCACATCGACACGTCGTGGAACCAGGCATGGACCGGCACCAACCAGGTCCGGCACTTCGTGCTGGAGGGCAATACGCTGACGATCACGACCGCCCCTTACAAGAGCTATCTGGATGGCACCATGGGCCGGTCCATTCTCGTCTGGAACAAGGTGTCCTGATGCCACTCGTGCCTGCGAGAGACTTGCGATGAACGATCTATTTACGATCGAGGGAGCGCATGTGCTGGTTACCGGCGGCTCCAGTGGCCTCGGACGTTTTTTCGCGGTCTCTGTTGCCGCACGAGGCGCGCACGTAACCGTCGGTGCGCGCCGCGCGGAGGCGCTGGCTAAAACTGTCGAAGAGATCGACAACGCCAACGGCCACGCCCAAAGCGTCGTGATGGACGTCACTGACGTGGCGAGCATCGAGACCGCGCTGGACGCGGCCGAGGCGCGCTTCGGTCCTGTCGAAATCGTCATCAACAACGCCGGGGTAACCGCAACGCGACCGGCCCTGCAGCAGGACGAAGCGGACTGGGACAAGGTCATCGATACCAATCTGAAGGGAGTTCTGGCTGGTCGCTCAGGCCGTCGGACGACGAATGGTCGCGCACAAGGTGAAGGGGTCGATCGTCAATGTGGCCTCGATCCTGGGCCTGCGGGTTGCAAGTTCGGTTGCGCCCTATGCCGTCTCCAAGGCCGGCGTCGTGCAAATGACCAAGGCGCTGGCGCTGGAATGGGCGCGCTACGGCATTCGAGTCAACGCCCTTGCCCCCGGCTACTTCGAAACCGAGCTCAATGACGATTTCTTTCAGGAGCCCGCAGGGCAGGCGCTCATCAAGCGGATTCCGCAGCGGCGGCTTGGCGAATTGCGAGAGCTCGAAGGACCCCTTCTGCTACTGGCTTCGGAGGCTGGTTCCTACATGACCGGAAGCGTGATCGTCGCAGACGGCGGCCACGTGGTTTCGACTCTTTGAAAGATGGCGTCTTACTTCAGTGAACCAAGGGTGATGATCCAATGAACGCAAGCGACCCGCATCCTTTCGAAGCCAATCTCGGCCGGCATCCGTCCAATTACATCCCCTTGTCGCCCGTCAGCTTCCTGACCCGCGCCGCAAGCGCCTTCGCCGGCAAACTGGCGGTGATCGACGGCGAGCGTCGCTACACCTATGCACAACTCCTTGATCGCTGTACCAGGCTCGCGTCTGGACTGGCGCAGCTTGGCGTTGAGCGACTCGATACCGTGGCTATCATCGCATCCAACATTCCGGAGATGATCGAAGCGCATTTTGCCGTGCCGATGCTTGGCGCTGTACTCAATCCGCTGAATACGCGCCTCGATGCCGCGAATATCGCTTTCTCGCTCATGCACGGAAACGCCAAGGTTTTGATCGTCGATGCCGAATATGCACCGTTGGTGCGGCAAGCGCTGCAACAGGTAGATCGAGAGATCGTCGTCATCGACATCGCGTTCCCGGATGCACCGGTCGCACCAATAGGCACACATGCTTACGAGGCGCTTCTCGCTACCGGAGATCCGACTTTTGACTGGCCTGGGATAGCAGATGAATGGCAGTCGCTATGTCTGCTCTACACCTCCGGAACCACCGGAGACCCAAAAGGCGTCGTCTATAGTCATCGCGGCGCGTATCTTTCGGCGCTCGGCAACGGCTTCAGCTTCGGACTCACCTTCGACAGCATTTACCTTTGGACACTGCCGATGTTTCATTGTTCGGGGTGGTCTTATCCCTGGGCGGTTGTCGCCGCTGGCGGTACGCAGATATGTCTTCGGAAGGTCGAGCCCGCGCAGATCTTTCGGCTGATCGCAGAGCATCGGGTCACCCATCTTTGCGGCGCGCCGATCGTCCTGAACATGTTGGCTCACGCACCCGCCGACCAACGCGTGCCGTTCCAGCATACCGTGACGGTTGCAACCGGTGGCGCGGCGCCTCCCTCCGCCGTCTTCCGGTCCATGGAAGCCCTTGGCTTTCGGGTTACTCATCTCTATGGAGCCACCGAGACCTACGGTCCCGCGACTTCTTGCGTTTTCCAGCCGGAATGGAGTGCGCTGCCGGATGACGAGCGCTTTGCCAGGATGGCACGGCAAGGTGTCGCCTATCCCATGGTCGAGGCGGTCACGGTCGCTGATCCCAAGACGATGGTCCCGGTTCCGCGTGATGGCACATCGGTGGGCGAGATCATGGTCCGCAGCAATACCGTGATGAAGGGATACCTCAAAAACGAAGCTGCGACTGCAAAGACGCTCGTCGGAAATTGGTGTCTCTCCGGTGACCTCGCCGTTTGGCATCCGGACGGCGCGATCGAGATCAAGGATCGCTCCAAGGACATCATCATCTCCGGCGGCGAAAACATTTCGAGCCTTGAAGTCGAAGAGGTGCTTACGCAGCATCCCGCAGTGATGTTAGCGGCAGTCGTCGCCCGTCCTGACCCGAAGTGGGGCGAAACGCCCTGCGCGTTTCTGGAACTCAAGCCTGGCGCGACACAGCCCGACGACAAGGAGGTCGTCGCCTTTTGCCAGGCACGTCTGGCGCGTTTCAAGGTCCCAAAGGTTTTTGTCTATGGCGCGCTGCCGAAGACATCGACCGGAAAGATACAAAAATTTGTGCTTCGGGATCAGGCAGGCGCGTTGTGAAAAACGGGACGATGCAGCACGCGGATGTCAACGGCATCAGGATCGCCTACGGCGTCCATGGTTCCGGGCCACCGCTTGTGCTCATCATGGGTTATCGTCTCAGTTCGCTCGCATGGCCACTCGATTTCATCGAGGCCCTGAAGCAGCGATTTACCGTGATCCTGTTCGACAATCGCGGAACGGGCACAAGCGACAAGCCCACATCCGGCTATGAAATCTCGAACATGGCCAGGGACGTGAGCGGCCTTCTGGATCATTTGAAGATCGCCCAGGCCAATGTCTTCGGATATTCGATGGGAGGCGCAATCGCGCAGGAATTCGTTCGGCAATTTCCCGATCGGGTTTTAGGTCTGGTGCTTTGCGCGACGATGTGCGGTGGCCCGCGCGCAGTATATGCATCTCCCGCCGTCGTGCGGGTGATGCGGGAACTGGACGGGCTGACGCCGGAAGAGATCGCTCGGCGGATCTGGACGGTTACATACTCTCCGCGATATCTTGAGAATCACCGGCAACGAGCCGAAGATCAGATGCGCCGCGAGATCGTATCGCCAACACCTTTGCATGCCGCCGATTTGCAATATCAGGCCTTCGCGGAATTCGATTGCTCCAGGGCGCTTGCGAACATCAAGGCCGCAACGCTTGTGTTGACCGGCGATTTCGACCAACTGGTGTCACCGCGAAACTCGCAATTCATCGCTGGCCTCATTCCCGGCGCGCGCCAGATCGTTATTCCTGGCTGCGGTCACCGGTTGATGTGGGAGGCTACCGACGAATGTGTCGGTTTCGTCACGGAATTCCTGATCGGGGTTTCCGAGGGCCGTCGCGACAATTCGGCTTTGCCTGTCTCACAAGACGCTCCGGGCCCTCTGGTGGATATCGTCAATTTTCTCACTCCCGCTATGGAGTTCTATGCGAACTGGCCATGGATGCTGGCCGGAGCCGGGGTCGATACGATGACGATCGCCCGGCAATCGATCTATTTCGGAGGCAAGGCCCAGTTCGGCGACGGCAAGCCAATTATCCTGGTCCCCGAATTCAGCAACAATCTACCATTCCAGTGGCTCGCGAATTGGCTCAAGGCGCTCGGCTATCGCCCGGTGACTGCGGACCTGCCCGTGAATGTCGATGATGAATCGGTTACAGATTTGATACGCGCCGTTAGCCGGCGAATCGGCAGAAAGGCAATCCTGGTAACGGCCGCCTCAGGAACGGAGTTCGCATCAGCGATGGCCATTACCCACAACGACTGGGTGTCCGACATCGTCGTACTCAATGCGTCACACCGCCCTGACATGCCCCCCGGCATTCGATCCCATTTCATCTCGTCCGGCTGGTCGCTGCTTCTTGCCATGGCCACGTTGCCGCAGGTGTTGCGAAACATTCGAATCGAACTGATCGAAGCATCGAGCCCTGTCGGTGCACCGCGGTCGACTATTGTCGATTGTCAATTGTCCGTGGAAGGAGAGCCAAGATGAGCGCGCCCGCGGGCCTCGATCTGATCCGGAGCAAATCATGAGTCGCATCGTCTACGTATTGAATGGTCCCAACCTCAATCTCCTCGGCAAGCGCCAGCCACACATCTACGGTCACGAAACTCTTGCCGATGTCGAGGCCGATTGCCGCAAGATCAGCGGACAGCACGGACTTGAGCTTCGCTTCCACCAATCGAACCGCGAATACGAGATCATCGACTGGATCCACGAGGCAAGAGAAATTGCGTGCGGCATTGTGATCAATCCTGCTGCCTTCACACATACATCGGTTGCGATCCTCGACGCACTGAATACGTTCGAAGCGACGGTCATCGAAGTCCACATCTCGAACGTCCACAAGCGCGAGGAATTCCGCCGTCACTCATATGTCTCCCTGCGCGCCGATGGCGTGATCGCCGGGCTGGGAGCCCAGGGGTATACGCTGGCGCTGCGTCGCATTGCGCATTTGCTCGATGGGTCCGCCGCAAAATGAGTTCGGATTCGGGGGCGCCGGCGTCGAAAACCACTACCCTTCCTTGCACAGCCATCCTGATGAGAAGAGGAATACGTCAATGACGATCAACGGACGCACAAAGCTCATCGCCCATCTCGGCTATCCGACCGAGAGCTTCAAGGCATCGATGATCTACAACCCTTATTTCGAACGACACAACATTGACGCCGTCGTCGTTCCGATGGGCTGCAAGGCCGACGATTATGCCGCGTTTCTCAAGCTTGTGTTCAAGCTTTCCAATATCCATGGTGCGCTTGTCACCATGCCGCACAAGGTCACCACTATCCCGCTGCTGGACGAGGTCATGACCACAGCGAAGGTCGCGGGCGCGTGCAACGCAATCCGTCTTGGCCCGAACGGCACCCTTGTCGGTGACATGTTCGACGGCGAAGGCTTTGTTCGCGGCATTCTGCGCAAGGGCCGGGTGTTGACAGGTGCGCGCGTGCTTGTGGTCGGGAGCGGCGGCGTCGGCTCTGCGATTGTGGCGTCGATGGCCAAGGCCGGCGTGGCAGAGCTTGCGTTATTTGACGCCCATACTGCGACAATGAACGGTTTGGCGGCGCGTTTGCGCACCTATTATCCGGCGCTGAAGATTGAGGTTGGCTCCCGAGATCCGGCCGGATTCGACGTCGTCGTCAATGCGACTCCGCTCGGCATGAAGGCCGGCGATCCATTGCCAATGGACATCGATCGAATAGCGCCTTCGACGTTCGTCGGCGAAGTCGTGATGAAGCACGAAATCACGCCATTTCTGGCAGCGGCAAGGGCGCGTGGCTGCGAAATTCAGGTCGGCACCGACATGCTGTTCGAGCAAATACCGGCTTATCTCGAGTTTTTCGGCTTTCGCACGACCACGCCCGAGGAGCTTCGGGCCGTCGCCCAGATCAGCTACTAGGAGATCTGCTCGGGGATGGAAATCGGACCTCAAATTCTGAAAGCTTAAGTTACATAAGATGTTAGGTTGGAGGTAAGTTGGTAGCGAGAGAGGGACTCGAACCCCCGACCCCAGGATTATGATTCCCGTGCTCTAACCAGCTGAGCTACCTCGCCACGGTTCACCGGCGCGGCCAAATATGCCGCGTTCGCGAACGCGCGGCATATAAGGAGTGGCTCAAGGACCTGTCAAGCAAAGCCGACCGTCCCGGCAAGTGTCTGCAAAACGGGGTTATTTCGGCCGGATCGTGGGGTCGCCGCCGGGCCTGCCGGGCGGCGGTATCACCGGCGTGTTGCCGAGATCGGGCGCCGGCGCGCGCATATCCGGATCGATTCCCGCCGGCGGACACAGCACGCCGTCCGATCGGGCCAGTTTATCGCCCAACGGCTCGGTCCGCTGGCCGGTGGTTGTTCCCTCGGGAACAACGACGCCGGGGTGCGGGGCTTGTTGCATCGGTGCGCAATTGGCGGCGCGCGCAGGCGACGGCGGGGCGGTTTGCGCCGGCGGTGTCGACGGCGCAGGCGGGGCTTGGGCTGCCGCCATGCCGGCTGGCGCCATCAGCGCACATGAAAGAAGCAGCGCGTGTTTTATCCGCATGGGGAGAAAACGGTCTGCGAGCGCGCTGGTTCCGGAAGACCTCTTATTTTGACGCGTTTTCTTCACGCGAACCGGTACCCACTTCACTCGAAAACGCTATGGAAATTCAGGATTTGCGGAAGCGGATCAGCGAAAAATGCCCCATCGGCGGCATCGGCCGGCGCTCGGCCAGGCTGACGCCGCCATGTTTGGCGGCCCAGTCGGTCAAGCGGCCCCAAGGAAATTCCGGCCGCCAGCCGAGCCGCCGCGCCAGCGGCGCGAATGCCAGTTCGAAGACGCGGCGCGGCCCGCTTTCGGCGCCGATGTGATTGACCAGGATCAGTTCGCCGCCGGGTTTCAGCACGCGGATGAAATCGTCCAGCGTGGCTTCCGGATCCGGCACCGCGGTGATGACATATTGCGCCACCACCGCATCGAAAACCGAATCCGCAAACGCCAGATTCTTGGCGTCCATCACCGCCAGCGTTTCGACATTGGTGAGGCCGAGCGCGCGCACGCGCTGCTGCGCCCGGCGCAGCATCGGCTCGGAAATGTCGACACCGCATAATTTCGTGCTGCGCGAATAATCCGACAGCGACAATCCGGTGCCGACGCCGACGTCGAGGATACGGCCGCCGATCTTGTCGGCTTCCGCAATGGTCGATTGGCGGCCGGCGTCGAACACCTTGCCGAAGACGAGGTCGTAGACCGGCGCCCAGCGCCCATAAGCCTTTTCGACCCCCTCGCGGTCGATGTCCCCAGCCATTCCCTGCCCCGAATTTTTTATCCGCGCACGGCTTCGACGAGCGGCGGCGCAATGCTTTCACGCGCCCCGCCCCTCGCGGCCGCGTTCTTTGCGGTCGCGCTCTTGATGAATCCGCCGCCGAGCACGCGCGCCTGTCCCGAAGCCGCGTCGTAGAACACGCAGGCCTGCCCCGGCGACACGCCCTCCTCGCCGGCGACGAGTTCGACCTCAAAGCCGCCGTCCACCGCGCGCAGCCAGGCCGGTTGCGGCGCGCGCGTCGAGCGCACCCGCACGAACATCTCGATGCCGTCGCCGATCACGCGCTCCAGCGCGCCGTCGCCGATCCAGTTGACGTCGCGCAGCGCAATGCGGTCCATCCGCAGCGCCTCGCGCGGCCCCACCACGACGCGGCGGCTGGCGGCATCGAGCCGCACGACGTAAAGCGGCGCGCTGGCCGCGATGCCGAGGCCCTTGCGCTGGCCGACGGTGAAATGAACGATGCCCTGATGCCGGCCGATCACATGGCCGTCGAGATCGACGATGTCGCCGGGCTCGATCGCGCCAGGCTTCAGCCGGCCGATGATGTCGGTGTAGCGCCCGGTCGGCACGAAGCAGATGTCCTGGCTGTCCTGCTTGTCGGCGACCTCGAGATCGAAACGCCGCGCCAGCTCGCGCGCCTGCGGCTTGGTCATGTCGCCGAGCGGAAAGCGCAGATAGTCGAGTTGCTCGCGCGTGGTCGCGAACAGGAAATAGCTCTGGTCGCGATCGGAATCGGCGGCGCAAACCAGCGCGCGCGATCCGTCGCTTTGGGCGCGGGATGCGATATAATGCCCGGTCGCCAGCGCCTTGGCGCCAAGCTCGCGCGCGGTCGCCAGGAGATCGCGAAACTTGATCGAGCGATTGCACTCGATGCAGGGCACCGGCGTCTCGCCGAGCGCGTAGCTGTCGGCGAAATTGTCGATCACCGATTCCCGGAAACGGCTCTCATAGTCGAGCACGTAATGCGGAATGCCGATCCGCTCGGCGACGTTGCGGGCATCGTGGATGTCGCGGCCGGCGCAGCAGGCGCCCTTGCGATGGGTGGCCGCGCCATGGTCGTAAAGCTGCAGCGTGATCCCGACCACTTCATAGCCTTCGGCCTTCAGCAAGGCCGCCGTCACCGAGGAGTCGACGCCGCCGGACATGGCGACCACGATCCTCGTGTCCTCCGGGCGGCCTTCAAGATCCAAACTGTTCAGCATGGCAGGGGTCATCGACTTAAATCGCGAGACAGCGCCTCGCGGAAAGAGTGAAAAAGCCTTTTGGATATAAGGCCTTATGGCATCAATTCGGCCCTATCGGGCCGAATTGGAAACCGCTCTTTAATATAGGCCGTATTCCCGGGAGGCAATCAGCCGAGCCGGTTTTGCCACGCCGAAGACGGCAAATCTTGCCGCCGGGCAGAAAAGGGGGCCATGGCGAGGTCTCCGCAGCTGACCCGCAATCTTATCAAACCATTGAAACAAAACAATATTTTCTGAAAAACCCCGCTGGCCCGGTCCTTGCTGACTGGTAGTTGGAAGTTTCATCATGAGGATCCCCTGTGGTCAGTGTCACGTCAGAAGCATCGGCAAGCCTGCCTTTTCAGGGCGCGACGCAGCGGTCCACCCGGACCAACTCGGCCCAATCGCAGACCAATGACAGCTTTGGCGCGCTGGTCGACAGCAACACCTCCGCCAGCAACAGCGACAGCCGATCGCAAGGCACCGCGCCTGCGCCCGCCGCGCGCCGCGTCGACGATCCGGCGCCGGCCACCGACAGCGCGCCGCGCGACAGCAATGCGGCGGCCGACCAAACGGCGCGCAACAACGCCGACGACCGGAATGCCACCGCGAGCGCGCGCGACAACGCCAATGCCAGCACCGACGCCAACGCGGCCGCCAATGCCGGCGCCGATGCGTCCGGTCGCGCGAACGCAAAATCAGCCTCGAAGTCCGACGATACGAAGACCCCCTCGAAATCAAAATCGTACAGCAGCCCGGCAAAGGATCAAGCCCAGGCCAAGCCGGACGGCGCCGCCGCAGCGGCCGCAAGCGCGGTCGCCACGGCAATTCCCGTCGCCGCAGCGCCGACCGCGGTCCCTGCCGCGACAACCCCGACGGCCGACAAAGCCACCGCACCGCTTGCCATCGCCGCAGCCGCGATAGCCGCCACCTCGGCAATTTCCGAAGCCGGCCCGGCAGCGGCTTCCGCGGCGACCAGCACCGACGCCAGTGCATCAACAGCTGCAGCCGCAAGCGCCGCCAAGGCGGCCGGCGCCAAGATTGATCCGCACGCCACTTTTACCGAGGCCCTGAACGCGCAAGGCACGGCCGCCGACGCGACTGCGACAACAGGGGTTGCGCTGGCAGCGACCGGCGCTCCGGCCACGCCGAAAACCGCAGCAGCGGCGAAGGGCCCGGTCGTCGCCAAGGAAAGCATCACAGCCTCGGGCGATCAGGGCACCACAACCGGAAAGACGAGCGCCCCCGCAACAGCCGCACCCACCGAAATCGTCCCCGGCGTCACCCAGCCCACGGCGGTCGCCGGCAAACAGAAGATCGAAGGCGGAGTTGTCGATGCCGTGAAGGCCGACGCGTCGGGTAATGCCTCGCCGACCTCGTTCGCCAACGTTGCCGCCCATGGCGCAGCAGCGGCGGCCGACGCCGGACAAACTCCGGTCAACGCATCCGACAACGGCGTGCAGGCGGCGGGCGCGCTGCAGCCGCAGCTGCAATCGGCTTCCACTGCGCCGCTCACCGCGTCTCAACTGACGGTCACGGCCGCGACCAACGGTGCCGTGCCCTTGAGCGGCGTTGCCATGGAGATCGCGGCATCGGCCAAAAGCGGCAAGAGCCGCTTCGAAATCCGGCTCGATCCCGCCGACCTTGGCCGTATCGACGTCCGCATCGACGTCGATCGCAACGGCCAGGTAACTTCACATTTGACGGTCGACAAACCGGAAACGCTATCGATGCTGCGGCAGGACGCGCCGCAGCTGCAGCGCGCGCTGGACGACGCCGGCTTCAAGACCGGCGATAGCGGCCTTCAATTCAGCCTGCGCGACCAGTCCTCTTCGGGCCAGAACAGCGGCAATGACAACAGCCGCAACGCGCAGCGGCTGGTGATCAGCGATGAAGATACTACCCGCGCTGCGGTGACGGGCCGAACCTACGGACGCATGCTCGGATCGAGCAGCGGCGTAGACATCAGGGTTTGAGGAGACGGACATGACAGCAGCAGCAGGCGTAAACACGCCCCCCCGGTGGTTTCGGGAACGACACCCCAGACCTCTTCCAGTTCCTCAAATTCGCTGAGTTCGACCACCGGCGCTACGCTGGCGGGCAACTTTCAGACCTTTCTGACTCTGTTGACGACGCAGCTGCAAAACCAGAACCCGCTCGATCCGCTGGACACCAACCAGTTCACGCAGCAATTGGTGCAATTCGCATCGGTCGAGCAGCAACTCAAAACCAACGACCAGTTGACGACGCTGGTGTCGCTGCAGCAAACCGCCCAATCGACGCAGGCGCTGGGGTTCGTCGGCAAGACTGCGGTGGTCGATGGCAGCACCACGGCCGTCAAAAACGGTGCCGCGACCTGGGAGTTGAGTATTCCGACCAATTCCAACGTCAACATCTCGATCACCAACAGCACCGGGCAAACCGTCTTCACCGGTGGCTATGCCGTCACCGCCGGCAACAATCAGCCGTTCACCTGGGACGGCAAGGGCAACGATGGCACCCAGTGGCCGGACGGCCAATACAAGATGACCGCCACCGGGGCGGACAGTGCCGGCAATTCCGTCGCGATCTCCACCCAAATCCAGGGCGTGGTCAGTTCGGTGGATCTCACGCAGTCGCCGCCTTTGCTGTCCATCAACAACCAGACCTACACAGTCAGCCAGATCAAGAGCATCGTGCAGTAAGCCTGCGCAGGTCAGGATCATCATCCGCTCGTTCAGACCCGTCCGGCCCGGCCTCCCCCAGAGACCGGGCCGGACGGCTTTGCGGTCATTTTCAAGGAGATTCGTATTGAAGCCTTGGGCTTAGGCAAATTTTAAGCCGCGCGGCGTAGGTTGTTACCTGTGAGTTCAGTGGTTGAGAGTTTGTGAGTACGCCATGACAGAACCCCATCGCCCGAGGGTAAAATACGTCATCGGGCCTGACGGCAGTCCGTTAACAATTGCGGACTTGCCCGCGCCCGGGACCAAACGGTGGGTGATCCGCCGCAAGGCCGAAGTCGTTGCCGCGGTTCGCGGCGGCCTGCTCTCCCTCGAGGAGGCTTGCAGCCGCTACACGCTGACGGTCGACGAGTTCCTCTCTTGGCAGTTTTCCATAGACCAGCACGGTCTGGCCGGCCTGCGGACCACCCGCATCCAGCAATATCGCCAGTAAGCGCGACCAGAACCCGAGAGTTTTGATGAAAATCGGCCTCGTTTTGCGAGGCCGATTTTTTTCATGCCGAACTTTCGCGCCAAGTTTTAACCGCCGTTAACCATATCGAAACCATCCCCTAGGCAATAATTGCCCAGTCGGTCCTTGGGGCCGAATCCCTGGGGGCAGTTGGTGCAAAGTCTTGTTGCTTTCCTGAGAGGCCTCGGTGCGTCGCGGTTGATGGCGATGGTGGCGGTCACGACCGCGCTGCTCGGCTTCTTCGCGTTTGTCATCATGCGCGTCACGACGCCGCAGATGACGACCCTGTTTACCGACCTCTCGACCGAGGACTCCTCCGGAATCATTAAGGAACTGGAACGGCAGGCGATTCCGTTCGAGCTGCGCAACGAAGGCGCCGCCATCATGGTGCCGAAGGACAAGGTCACCCGGCTGCGCATGAAGCTGGCCGAAGGCGGCCTGCCCAAGGGTGGCGGCGTCGGCTACGAGATCTTCGACAAATCCGACGCGCTGGGCACCACGAGCTTCGTCCAGAACATCAATCATCTGCGCGCGCTGGAGGGCGAACTCGCCCGCACCATCCGCGCCATCGACCGTATCCAGGCCGCCCGCGTCCACCTGGTGCTGCCGGAGCGGCCGCTGTTTTCGCGCGAAACGCCGGAGCCGTCGGCCTCGATCGTGGTGCGGGTGCGCGGCAGCCTGGAGCCGCAGCAGATCCGCGCCATCCGTCACGTGGTCGCCTCCGCCGTCAACGGGCTGAAGCCGCAGCGGGTGTCGATCGTCGACGAGGCCGGTCAATTGCTCGCCGACGGCGCCTCCGGCGAGTCCGACAACACGGCCGGCGACGAGCGCCGCACCGCCTACGAGAAGCGGGCGCAGAAGCAGGTCGAGGAGATCGTCTCCTCGATCGTCGGGGCCGGCCGGGCGCGGGTCAAGGTCTCCGCCGACTTCGACTACAACAAGATCACGCAGACCTCGGACAAGTTCGATCCGGAAGGGCGGGTGCTGCGCTCCAGCCAGACCCGCGAGGAATCTTCTGCGACCGCCGAAATCAACGGTCAGGTCACCGTCAACAATGAATTGCCGGGCAACCAGGCCAACGGCGGCGGAACGCCGGCGCGCGACCAGAGCAAGAAGAGCGAAGAGACCAACAATTACGAGATTTCCCGCACCACCAAGACCGAGGTCACCGAGGCCGGACGGGTCAACCGGATCTCGGTCGCGGTGCTGGTCGACGGCAGCTATTCCAAGAACGAAAAAGGCGAGATGGTCTACGCCGACCGCAGCAAGGACCAGCTCGACCGGATCGCGGCCCTGGTGCGCTCGTCGATCGGCTTCGATCAGAAGCGCGGCGACCAGGTCGAGGTCGTCAACCTCCGCTTTGCCGAAGCGCCGGCCGTAGCCCCTGTGGCCGAGCCGACCGGCCTGCTCGGCATGCTGCAGTTCACCAAGGACGACGTGATGTACGTCATCGAGCTCGGCGTGATGATGCTGCTCGGCCTGGTGGTGCTGTTCATGGTGATCCGGCCGCTGGTCAAGCGGATCCTGGCTGCCGAGGTCGTTCCCGTACCCGCAGCCCCCGCTTTGACCGACGGCAGCGCACATGGCGAGGCCGGCCAGGCCCTGCTTCCGGGCGGTGCCGCCCAATTGATCGACGTCGCCCAGGTTCAAGGCCAGGTCCACGCCCAAGCCGTGCACCGGGTCGGCGAACTGGCCGAGCGTAATCCGAACGAGACCGCCTCCATTGTTCGTCAATGGCTGAGCGAAACCGCCGAAGCGAACTGACATGGCCGTACCGCAAATCACCAACACCAACGACATCACCACCGTCATCTCGGCGCTGGCGAGCCGTCAGGCCACCCGTCCCAAGAGCCAGCCCCTGAGCGGGCCGAGGCGCGCCGCCATCCTGATGCTGGCGCTGGGCGAACAATATGGCGGCAAGGTCTGGGCGCTGCTCGACGACGACGAGGTCCGCGAGCTGTCGATCCACATGTCGACGCTCGGCACCGTCGAGGCCGACGTGGTCGAGGACCTGCTGCTCGAATTCGTCTCACGGATGTCGGCGTCCGGCGCGCTGATGGGAACGTTCGACGCCACCGAACGGCTGCTGCAGCAATATCTGCCCGCCGAGCGCGTCACCGGCATCATGGACGAAATTCGCGGCCCCGCCGGCCGCAACATGTGGGAGAAGCTCTCCAACGTCCAGGAGGAGGTACTCGCCAACTACCTCAAGAACGAATACCCGCAGACCATCGCAGTGGTGCTGTCGAAGCTGAAGCCCGAGCACGCCGCCCGCGTGCTGGCGATCCTGCCCGAGGATCTGGCGCTCGACGTGGTCGGCCGCATGCTGAAAATGGAAGCGGTGCAAAAAGAAGTCATCGAGCGCGTCGAGCAGACGCTGCGCACCGAATTCATGTCCAATCTGTCGCAGACCCGCCGCCGCGACGCCCACGAGGTGATGGCCGAAATCTTCAATAATTTCGACCGACAGACTGAAACCCGCTTCATCACCTCGCTTGAAGAGGAAAACCGCGAATCCGCCGAGCGCATCAAGGCGCTGATGTTCACCTTCGACGATCTGATCAAGCTGGACTCCGCATCGGCGCAAACGCTGATGCGCAATGTCGACAAGGACAAGCTCGGTATCGCGCTGAAGAGCGCCAACGAGGAAGTTCGCAGCTTCTTCTTCGGCAACATGTCCTCGCGCGCCGGCAAGATGCTGATGGACGACATGGCGGCGATGGGACCGGTCCGGCTGCGCGACGTCGACGAGGCGCAGGCGCTGCTGGTCAATCTCGCCAAGGATATGGCGGCCAAGGGCGAAATCACGCTGACCAAGAACCGCGCCGACGACGAACTGGTGTACTGATGGCCGCACCCGCAAAATTTCTGTTCGACATGGACTTCGGAGTGCCCGACAAGGCGCGCGAGAAGCCCGCAACGGCTTTGGAAATCGCGCAAAAGGTCGCGGCCGCCGAGGCCCGCGCCTATCGCGACGGCTACGACGCAGCGCAGCGCGAGGCGAAGGTGGAAAGCGACCGCCGCAGCGCGCTGGCGCTCGAGGAGATCGGGATTACGATCAAGGGGATCGCGACGCGCTTCTCCGGCATCGAAACCCGGATGGAGACCGAGGCCGTCGACGTCGCGGTCGCAGTCGCGCGCAAGCTCTGCCACGAGCTGATGGCCGGCGAACCGCTGGCGGAAATCACCGCCCTGGTCGCCGACTGCTTCTCGCATCTGGTCTCGACGCCGCACCTCGTCGTCCGCATCAACGACCAGCTTTACGAGGCCGCTCGCGAAAAGATCGAACGGCAGGCTTCCCAGAGCGGCTTCGAGGGCCGGCTGGTGATCCTGGCCGAGCCGGAGATCGCAACCGGCGACTGCCGGATCGAATGGGCCGACGGCGGCGTGGTGCTGGAGCGTGCCGCCATCGAAGCCAAGATCAACGAACTTGTCGGGCGCTATATGGCGTCCCGCGATCAGGCCGGGTTGCGGCCATGAGGACTGAGCCATGAGTGACACCGACGCACAGGTTCCGCTGCCCGATCTCAACGCCGCCAATCCGGGGCCGATCGACGACATCTCCTATAATGAAGACGAACAGGCCTCGCGCATCGCCGCCGATCTGGAGGCCGTGTTCGACGTGCCGGTCCAGGTCTCGGCCGTGCTCGGCCGCTCCAAGATGGATGTCGGCGAGCTCCTCAAGCTCGGACCCGGCACCGTGCTGGAACTGGACCGCAGGGTCGGCGAAGCCATCGATATCTACGTCAACAACCGGCTGGTGGCGCGTGGCGAAGTCGTGCTGGTGGAAGACAAGCTTGGCGTGACCATGACGGAAATCATCAAGGCCGAACGCAACTGACAATTTTGACGACACGCGCGTAAGCGGCGCGAACAGACGAACAGGAGACTATCATGCGGCTTCTCATCGTTGGCACCCTGAAGGGCCAACTCACAACCGCCACCAAGATCGCGATGGACAACGGCGCGTCCGTGACCCACGCCGAGGCGATCGAACAGGCGATGGCGGTGCTGCGCGGCGGCAAGGGCGCCGACCTGCTGCTGGTCGATGTCGCGCTCGACATCCGCGACCTGGTGATGCGGCTGGAAGCCGAACACATCCACGTGCCGATCGTGGCCTGCGGCATCTCCAACGATGCCCGCGCCGCGGTCGCCGCCATTCATGCCGGCGCCAAGGAATACATCCCGCTGCCGCCCGATCCCGAACTGATCGCCGCCGTGCTTGCCGCCGTCGCCAACGATTCACGCGACCTCGTCTGGCGCGACGAGGCGATGGGCAAGGTGATCAAGCTGGCGCAGCAGATCGCGGGCTCCGACGCCTCCGTCATGGTCACCGGCGAATCCGGCACCGGCAAGGAAGTGCTGGCGCGCTATGTCCACACCCGCTCGGCCCGCGCCAAGCGGCCGTTCATTTCGATCAACTGCGCGGCGATCCCCGAACATCTGCTGGAATCCGAACTGTTCGGCCACGAGAAGGGCGCCTTCACCGGTGCGGTCGCGCGCCGGATCGGCAAGTTCGAGGAGGCTACCGGCGGCACGCTGCTGCTCGACGAAATCTCCGAAATGGACGTGCGGCTGCAATCGAAATTGCTGCGCGCGATCCAGGAGCGCGTCATCGACCGCGTCGGCGGCACCAGGCCGGTGCCGGTCGATATCCGCATCATCGCGACCTCGAACCGCAATCTGGCGGACGCGGTGCGCGACGGCACGTTTCGCGAGGATTTGCTGTTCCGGCTCAACGTCGTCAACCTGAAGATCCCGCCCTTGCGCGATCGTCCGGCCGATATTCTCGAACTGGCGCAGCATTTCGCCAAGAAATATGCCGACGCCAATGGCGTGCCGCTGCGGCCGATTTCCGCCGACGCGCGGCGGGTGCTGACCTCCAACCGCTGGCAGGGCAACGTTCGCGAGCTGGAAAACACCATGCACCGGTCCGTGCTGATGGCCCAGGGCGACGAGATCGGCGCCGACGCCATCCTGACGCCCGACGGTGACCGTCTCGATCTCGCCAAAACGCCGCCCGCGGTGGCGCATGCGACCTTCGCCGCCGAACAGGTCACGCGCGCCCTGGTCGGGCGCACCGTCGCCGACGTCGAACGTGACCTGATCCTGGAGACGCTCAAGCATTGCCTGGGCAACCGGACCCACGCCGCCAACATTTTGGGAATCTCGATCCGCACGCTGCGCAACAAGCTGAACGAATATGCCGACGGCGGCTTGCCGATCACGCCGGCAGGCTCGGGCGAGTATGCGCGGTTCGTGGCAGCGGGGTAGTCAGGACATCCAATATCGTCATTGCGAGGTGCCAACGGGCCGCAATGACAGCGTGCACTACGAATAATTCGGCGCATCCGGCTTGCGGAAGATGTGAATGGGATCGCCCGGCTGCAGGTCGCGGCCGGTAAACATCGCATAGGCATAGAGCGCCAGATAAGCGATCGCGAGCGCGCCGACGCCATAGAACGCCCAGACCGCCACGCGTTTCATCAGGTAACCGCCGCGCGTTGCGACACCCGGACCACGTGCTGGTGCCATAGCCACAGGAGCGGCGCTACAATCAGTTCGCCAGTCAGGCTGACGAGAATGCCGATGGTCGGCACCCCATGGCCGATCACCGCCATCAGCCGCGGGACGGCGCCGAGCACCAGCCCCGCGAGGGCGAAGGCGATCTGCAGGAGTTTGCGTTCCACGGCGCGGCCTCCTTTTTCGGTGCGGATGTCACTGCGAGCCTTCTAAGCCGTGAAAACCCAAAACACCACTGGGGCGGAGGGCTGGGGAGTTGCTTCTCGCCGTCCAATTTTCACGTCTTCGTTGCGTGAATCCATTTGCCTCACACAACTTTTTGTTGCTAATATTTGAAAAACAACGGGAGCGCGATCATGGCCTATGTCCAAACCAGTGGTACGCATTCGACGAATTCCGCTTCATGGACGGCAATACCCGGCCTCAGCCTGACTATTCCCGAAGGCGTCGGGACGACCGCGATCGTCATCCTGAAAGTTCCCTGGCCATATGCAGGCGGCGACAATTATCCGGGCGGCAGTTTCGGCATTGAGGTGAATGGTAAGCTCTCGCCGGTGATTGCCGGCTTCACCTACAATGTTATAAACGGCAACGCCCGGGTACCGACGACGCTGGTCGTCGGCGTTCCCCTGGGCAACCAACCGCAGACCATCACGGCGGTATGGCAGAACGTGCGCGGCAGCAGCGTGACCATCGATACGCCGGCGACGCTCACTTCGATCATGGATTAGTTCGGCGCTCACTGCCCCCGAACTGTCGTTAATCGCTGCTCAGCGTGCGATCCGCCGTGCCGGGAGGCTGACCTCGGCCAGCCGGATCGCATCCTCGTCGCGGTCGATCGCTACATATTGCCCGTGCCAATAGGCCAGCGCGGCACGGCGGGACGAAACGGCGACGTCGAGCACGCGGCCGATGATGATGGCGTGGGAATGCCGCTCGATAATCTCCTCGACCTCGCAGTCGATTACGGCCAGCGCGCCGACCAATAATGGTACGCCGGATGCACGCACGGTCCACTCGGCGCCGGCGAAGCGGTCCGCGCCCGTCAGGCCGTCCTTGCCGGTAAAACGCTCGGCGATGTCGATCTGATCCGACGTCAGGATGTTGACACCGAAGCATCCGTAACGCTTCAGCAGCGGCAACGACGACGCCGAGCGGTTGACGCTGACGATCAAGGCCGGCGGGTCGACCGACAGCGACGACACCGACGTAACCGTCATCCCCGAAATGTCCCTGCCCCGCCCGGCCGTGATGACGCTGACGCCGCCGGTCAATTGACGCATGGCGCTGCGAAAATCGCCGGAGGAAACCTTGCGAACGATCGAGATATTGCGGACGACGGAGTTCATGGCAGCCTCACAGATCGGAAATGTCTTCGGTGCCTTCGAGCAGGTTTTTCAGGATCGCGCCTTCCAGCGCGGCGAGCTCGGCGGAGCCGCGCCGCCGCGGCCGCGGAATACCGACGTCGATGTCGTGCGCGATGCGGCCGTCCTCGATGACCAGGACGCGATCGGCGAGCGCGATCGCCTCCGATACGTCATGCGTCACCAGGATCGCGGTAAACGCCTGGTCGTGCCAGACCCGCTCCAGCAGCCGCTGCATCGAAATGCGCGTCAGCGCATCGAGCGCGCCGAGCGGTTCGTCGAACGCCAGCACGCGTGGCCGGCTGACCAGCGCGCGGGCCAACGCCACACGCTGCTTCTGGCCGCCGGAGAGCACCGCCGGCCATTGCCCGCGCTTGTCTCCAAGGCCGACTTCGATCAGCGCGTTCTCGGCGCGCGCCTGCGCGTCCGCCGATGCGCGCTCACGCCCGAGGCCGACCTCGACATTCGACAGCACCCGCGCCCACGGCAGCAGTCGCGGCTCCTGAAACATCACGCGGATGTCTTCCGCGCGCGCCTGTTCGCCAAAGCCGATGTTGCCCGCGGTGGCCGTCTCCAGACCCGCGATCAGCCGCAGCAGCGTGCTCTTGCCGCAACCGCTACGGCCGACGATCGCAACGAACTGGCCGGCGGGAATGTGCAGGTCGATGCCCCGCAGCACCTCGTTATCGCCGAACGATTTACGCAAACCGCGGATCGTCAGCGACAGCCCGCGCGGGGCATTTTCCGGACCGCCCCGCAGCAGCCGCGCCTGTTCGATGAAATCCGCGCGATCCACCGGCTCGGCATCGGCAGGAATAAAGCGAAGGGCTTCTTGCATTTCTTTTCCTCAGTGTTTTTGGAAAGCCGGATGCCAGGACAGCGTCAGCCGCTCCAGCGCGCGCGAGGCGCTGTCGGCAAGTTTCCCAAGCAAAGCGTAGATCAGGATCGAGAGCACGACGACGTCGATCAGCATGAACTCACGCGCCTGCATCGCCATGTAGCCGAGGCCGGAGGAGGCCGCGATGGTTTCCGCCACGATCAGCGTCAGCCACATGATGCCGAGCGCGAAGCGCAGGCCCACGAAGATCGACGGCAGCGCGCCCGGAAAGATCACCCGCCGGAACAATTCGCGGTCGGTCATGCCATAGATGCGGCCCATCTCGATCAATTGCGGATCGACGGTGCGGATGCCGTGCAGCGTGTTCAGGTAGATCGGAAAGAACACGCCGAGCGCCACCAGAAACAGTTTAGCGGTTTCGTCGATCCCGAACCACAGGATGACCAGCGGAATCAGCGCCAGATGCGGAATGTTGCGCACCATCTGCAGCGTCGTGTCGGTCAGCTTGCTGAAGAGCTGCGACAAGCCGTTGGCCAGCCCAAACGCGAAGCCGATGCTGCCGCCAATCACGAACCCGGCGCTGGCGCGCCAGAAACTGACCCAGATGTTGCGCACCAGTTCGCCTGACAGCAACAACTTCCATCCCGCCAGCGCGACGTCACTCGGCGCCGGCAGCACCCGTGCGGGCACGAAGCCGGTGACGCAGGCAAGCTGCCAGATCAGGATGATCGCCAGCGGCACGATCCAGGGAATAAGCCCGTCGGCGCGCGGCAATTTAGGCGCGCGAACGCGCGGAAGACTATCGATGAGACTCATGATTGCGCTGCCTGTTTCTGCGGCCGGTATTCATTGCCGATGGTCTCCCCAAACGGCCCGGTGTTGACGCGGATCGGCGTCACGTTGCCGGGCTGCGCCAGCGACAGCAGCGGGAACACCAGCTCGGCAAAGCGATAGGCTTCCTCGAGATGCGGGTAGCCCGACATGATGAAGGTATCGATGCCGACGTCCTGATACTCTCTGATCCGCGCCGCGACTGTGGTGGGATCGCCGACCAGCGCCGTCCCTGCCCCGCCGCGGACCAGACCGACACCGGCCCAGAGATTGGGGCTGATCTCGAGCTGGTCGCGACGGCCGCCGTGCAGTTGCGCCATGCGCTGCTGCCCGACCGAATCCATCCGCGAAAAGATCTTTTGCGCCGAGGCTACCGTCTCGTCGGTGACGTGTTGAATGAGTTCGTCCGCCGCCTTCCAGGCCTCCGCATTGGTCTCGCGCACGATCACATGCAGCCGGATGCCGAACGAGAGTTTTCGCCCGCGCTTGGCAGCAACCGCCCTGACCCGCGCGACCTTTTCGGCCACCTGTGCCGGCGGTTCGCCCCAGGTCAGATATTTGTCGACGGTATCGACGGCGACATCGATGCCGGCGTCCGACGATCCGCCGAAATAGAGCGGCGGGCGCGGCGACTGCACCGGGGCAAACAGCAGCCGGCCGTCCTCGATCCGGATGTGCTTGCCCTCGACATTCACCGTCTTGCCCGCGAGCAGGTCGCTGTAGACGTTGAGGAACTCGCGCGTCACGGCGTAGCGCTCGTCATGGCCTAAGAAAATGCCGTCGCCCTTGTTCTCGACGGGGTCGCCGCCGGTGACGACGTTGACCAACAGCCGCCCGTTCGATACCCGGTCGAGCGTCGCGGTCATGCGCGCGGCGACGCTCGGCGATTGCAGGCCGGGCCGCACCGCGACCAGATAGCGCAGGCGCTCGGTCCATGGCGCCACCGCGGAAGCAACCACCCAGGAATCCTCGCAGCTTCGCCCCGTCGGCAACAACACGCCGAAATAACCGAGCTGATCGGCGGCCTGGGCGATCTGGCGCAAATAGTTGAAGTTCACCTCGCGTCCGCCTGACGTGGTGCCGAGATAGCGGCCGTCGCCATGGGTCGGCAGGAACCAGAGAATATTGGCGTTGGATGATGGTTGGTTGCTCATGTGCCGGGCCTCCGGGCTGCGTCGGATATCTTGATTTGTTTGGGGAGCAGGCCGAGTGCAAAGAAGCTGTCGGCGACTTGCTGCTGGTCGGCGATCACGCTGTCGGTGATCGGCTTGATGCCATAGGACTGCCGCTTCAGGGCGACTTCGACCGCCGGAACCGAAAGGCCGATCGCCGGCGCGAGCTGTTCGGCGACCGCATGGATATCGCCCTTGGCCCAATCATCGACCTCGCTGAGCTCAGCCAAAACCAGATCGACGATCTTCGGATCGCTTTCGAGGAATTTCTTCGAGGAAAAGTAGAACTGGTAGTTCGAGACGATCCCGGTGCCGTCGGCGAGCGTGCGCGCGCCGGTTGCCGCTTCTGCCGCAGCCTGGAACGGATCCCAGATCACCCAGGCGTCGACCGCGCCGCGCTCGAATGCGGCGCGGGCGTCGGCGGGCGCGAGAAAGGCCGGCGCGATCTCGGAGTATTTGACCCCGGCCTTTTCCAGCGCCTTCACCAGCAGATAGTGCACGTTGGAGCCTTTGTTCAGCGCGACCTTCTTGCCCCTGAGGTCGGCGACCGATTTGATCGGGCTGTCTTTGGGCACGAGGATCGCCTCGCCCTTCGGCGCCGGTGGTTCATAGGCGACATACTGGATCGGCGCACCGGCGGCCTGCGCGAATACCGGCGGCGCTTCGCCGGTGTTGCCGAAATCGATCGCGCCGACATTGACGGCCTCGAGCAACGGCGGCCCCGATGGAAACTCGGTCCACACCACCTTGTAACCGGCGGCCTTCAATTTTTCATCGAGCGTGCCCTTGCTCTTGAGCAGCACCAGCTTGCCGTATTTCTGGAAACCGATGCGAACGACTTTTTCCTGCCCGTAGGAGGCGCTGACCGCGGCAGCGACGATGCTGACCGACAGCACCGCACTCGTGATCCAGCGTCGAATGATACGCGTCATGGTGACGTCCTCTGCGTGGAGTTGAGATGATTGGAAGCGGGGTCAGGTCTGGGTGTTGCGCCAGACGATGTCGCGGACGGCGATCGCCCTCGGGATCAGGCCGAGCTTGAAAAAGCGATCCGCCACGCCCTGCTGGGTCGCGATGATGTCTTCCGTGATCGGGCCGACCGCAAACGACGAGCGGTTGGCGGCGACGATCTGGATATCCAGGGGAATGCCGGTGATGGCGCTCAGCGATTTCGCCACTTCGTCGCGGTGCGCTTCGGCCCATTTCGCCGTCGACGTCGTGACATCGACGATCTGCTGCAGGATCAGCCCGTGATTCCTGGCAAAGTCACGGTTGGCGATATAGAACGAATTGCTCTCGGTGATCTCGGACGCGTTGACCAGAATCCGGCCGTTCTGCCTGGTCTCGCCGATCGCGAAATAGGGATCCCAGATCGACCACGCATCGATGCTGCCATTGGCGAACGCCGGCCCCGCGTCCGGCGGCGTCAGGTAGACCGGCGTGATATCGGCATAGGTGAGCCCGGCCTTTTCCAGCGTCCGCACCACGATATTGTGCGCGCTGGATCCCTTGGTGAAGCCGATCCGCTTGCCCTTCAAATCCGCAATGGAGCGGATCGATGAATTTGGCGGCACCAGGATGCCCTGGCCGTTGGTGATGGGCTGACCGGCCGCATAAACGATGGCCGCCCCCGCAGCCTGCGCAAACACCGGCGGGCTATCGCCGACCGCGCCGTAATCGATGCTGCCGACGTTCATCGCTTCCATCATCGGCGGCCCCGACGAGAACTCCACCCATTTCACGTCGATGCCCTGGGGCTTGAAATGATTTTCCAACGTCGACTGCTGCCGCGCGATCACCAGCACGCCGTTCTTCTGATAGCCGATACGAATTTCCTTCACGCCGGCTTCGGCCTGCGCCCGCGAGGACAGTGCGGCAGCGGTCGCTGTACCGAGAGACAATTTTAGAAAGTCGCGGCGCTTCATCACATTCTCCTGAACGACCATGCCCGCAACGTCGTGCGATCATGCAACGCGAAGAATGATGGTGGCGGTTTGCGCGCTTGTCGAGTGCTCTGCAAAAATAGCAATGACGACGCTGCGGATCAACTTTTCGGCGATGCGTTTATTGCTGAAAGACGATTGGCCGCGGCGTATTTTTATCGCCGGTCGTGCGACGCGGATTTGTTAATCAAGAATTAGGCGACGGAACCGATCCGCATCGCCTCTCGACCGAGCCGGTCGAATGCGATCTTCCGGGTCTCTATTCGTCATCTCCGGCGTGACAAAGCCGCGCCTGAGAATTTTTGTCCCCGTTAGCGCGATACTCGATGCGATGTCACTACGACGTCGACAATCTTTCACCGTGATTCGAAATGCGAGACGATCATTGCTCGCGTGCAGAAATATTCAGTGAGCCATTTCATTGACGCCAATGCCATAGCCCATAGGCTTTGCGCATCGCTGATTGCCGCGGGCAATGCAGCGGATCACATCAGAAAGACGGCAAGCATGAATAGAGTTGAACCAGTGTCGAAAGCCCGCGCCCGCATCCGCCATATCGGCGCCACGCTGTTCGGAGCGTCGCTAGGTTTCGCGATCACGGCGTCGGCACTGGCCGCGGACACCATTACACTGCGCGTCGGCGACCAGAAGGGCGGCAATCGTTCGTTGCTGGAAATCGCAGGGTTAGCGAGGGATCTCCCCTACAAGATCGAGTGGTCCGAATTCCCCGCGGCGGCCCCGATCCTCGAAGCCCTCAATGCAGGTGCGCTGGATGTCGGTTACACCGGCGATCTGGCGTTCCTGAGCGTGTATGCCGCCGGTGCGCCGATCAAGGCGATCGGAGGGACTCGCGCCGACGCGAGAACGCAGGCCATCCTGGTGCGCCAGGATTCGCCGATCAGGACCGCCGCCGACTTGAAAGGCAAGCGACTGGCCGGCACGCGCGGCGGCTGGGGCCAGTTCCTGATCGATGCGACGCTGGAGAAATCAGGACACAAGGTCGACGACGCGACCTTTGCGCCGCTCGGTCCGGTCGATGCCAAGATCGCGCTCGTCGCCGGCTCCATCGACGGATGGGCGGTCTGGGAACCCTATGTGTCCTACGCGACGCTGAAGGACAAGGCGCGCATCGTCGCTGACGGCGAAGGCCTGACGCCGACCATCACCTTCATCGTCGCCTCCGATTCTGCGATCGCCGCCAAGCGGGCGGCCGTGCAGGATCTGGTTCAACGGCTCAACAAGGCGCGGCTATGGTCGCTGGATCACCTCGGCGAATATGCCAAGAGCACGGCCGAACTGACCAAACTGCCGGAAGACGTGTTGTTCAGCGCCTACACCGCGCAGCGAACCAGCCCGATTGTGATCGATGCCGGCATCGTCGGGGAAGTTCAGGAAGCCACCGACCGCGCCACCCGGTACGGCATCCTTTCCAAACCGCTGGATGTCGGCAAGGCGGTGGATCGCAGCTTTACGGCAGCGGCAGCCGGGTCGAACTAGTGCGATGAAATCTGATTGAAGGGGCCCCATCGCAAGCTCGCTTCACCTCTCCCGCTTGCGGGGGAGGTCGCCGCGCTCGAAGAGCGTGGCGGGTGGGGGAAACTCTCTCAACTCGAACAGTGCAACTCGCGGCGGCACCCCCACCCCAGCCCTCCCCCGCAAGCGGGAGAGGGAGAACGTACCCGCTATCCCGCCGCGACCTTCTGCGCCGGCGCGACGTTGACCGCCAGCTTGCCATAGCGGTCCTTGAAGGCTTCGGTGTCGATCTCCTCGAGTTCGATCGCGCCGCTCATCACGCCTTTCTTCCAGGCCTCGTGCTCGGGATCGTTCTGGAATTCCGGCATCACTTCCCTGGCGAACAGCTCCAGCGAGTCGCAGATGTGCTCGTGGCTGTTCTTGCCGGCCTGGTTGAGCAGGATGACCTGATCGATGTGGGAGCTGCGGAACCGGCGCAGCTTCTTTCGGATGGTTTCCGGCGAGCCGATCAGGCCGCCGCGCAACGCCGCCTCCTGGGCTTCCGGATTTTCCCGCTTCCATTTGTTGTATTCGTCCCACATGTTGACGGTGCCGGGCGCCGGACGCGCCCGGTTCTGCCCCTGGCCGTAATAGCGCAGCGCGAACTGGAAGAAGGTGGCGCCATCGGCACGCGCCCGCGCCTCCTCGTCGGTCTTGGCGCACATGAAGAACGACACCAGCGCCATGTTCGGATTGATCTCGTAATCGGCGAGTTTCTTCAGCCGTTTTGTGATCGCGTTGTAATAGGCGTGCACCCAGGCGTGCGCCGCGTCCGCGCTGACGAACTGGAAGCCGAGCGCACCGAAACCGTGCTGGCCGGCGCGTTCGATGGTCGGCAGTTGCGAACACGCCATCCACAGCGGCGGATGCGGCTTCTGAACGGGTTTGGGCACCACGTTGCGCAGCGGAATGTCGAAATATTTGCCGTGATGCTCGGCGCCGACCTTGGTGAACATCGGGAAGATCGCCTGCACCGCTTCCTCGAATACTTCCTTCTTGGTTTCCATGTCGCGGCCGAACGGCGTCAGCTCGGTGATCGAGGCGCTCTCGCCCATCCCGAACTCGCAGCGGCCGTTGCTCAGCAGATCGAGCACCGCAACACGCTCGGCGACGCGCGCGGGATGGTTGGTGGTGAGCTGGAAAATGCCGTGGCCGAGCCGGATCTTCTTCGTGCGCTGGGAGGCGGCGGCGAGAAAGGATTCCGGCGACGGCGAATGCGAATATTCCTCGAGGAAATGATGCTCCACCACCCAGGCATGGTCGTAGCCGCAGCGGTCGGCGGTCTCGAGCTGCGTCAGCGCGTTCTGGTAGAGTTTCAGCTCGTCGCCCTCTTCCCACGGACGCGGCAATTGCAGCTCATAAAAGATGCCGAATTTCATGACGTTCGCTCCCAGGCTCGCTTGCCAGATCGTTTGTTGTTTTCGGTCAGTCTATTCGCGGCGCGGCCCAAGTCTAGCCTTCAAGTCTAGCCTTGGTTGCGAAACTCCAATTCCGCGCCGCGGAAGTCGGCTTGATTGGGGCGCGCGAATGGTTAGCTTGTGGCGTGTGAGTCGCGGTCACGCTTCGCTGTCCGCCTCGCCCTCCGCCGAGACCCCATGACCATTTTTACGCCGCATCAGGATTCTGCGCTCAAGGCCGTTGCCGACTGGCTCAAGGCAAAACCCGGCAAGAACGGCACGCCGCCGGTGTTCCGCCTGTTCGGCTATGCCGGCACCGGCAAGACCACGCTGGCGCGGCACATCGCCGACGCCGTCGACGGCGAGGTGAAATTCGCGGCCTTCACCGGCAAGGCGGCGCTGGTGATGCGCAACAAGGGTTGCGACAACGCCTCCACCATCCACTCGCTGATCTATCGCGCCCGCGAATCCGGCGTCGAGCAGCCGAGTTTTGAATTGTGGGACGACGCACCGGCGTCAAAGGCAAAACTGATAGTGATCGATGAATGCTCGATGGTGGATGCGGAACTCGGCCGCGATCTGATGTCGTTCGACTGTCCGCTTTTGGTGCTGGGCGACCCCGCGCAATTGCCGCCGATCCAGGGCGGCGGCTTCTTCACCGATTGCGAGCCCGACGCGATGCTGACCGAAGTGCATCGCCAGGCCCAGGACGACCCGATCGTGCGGATGTCGATGGATATCCGCGAGGGCCGCGAACTCGAAATCGGCCGCCACGGCGAAAGCGAAGTGGTCACGCGCAACGAACTCGATCCTGACCGGGTGATGCAGGCCGACCAGGTGCTGGTCGGGCGCAACAACACCCGCCGCGCCTACAACATGCGGGTGCGGCAGAAGCAGAACATCGAGGATCCCTTGCCGGTCGCCGGCGACAAGCTGGTCTGCCTGCGCAACAACCGCAAGAAGGGCCTGTTCAATGGCGGGCTGTGGCGGGTGAAGTCGCGCGCGCAGTCGAAGTCGAAGATCATCACCATGCGGCTGTCGCCTGACGAGGATTTTGGCCACAAGGTGACCAAGGTTTCGGTGCGCGGCGATTGTTTCGGCGGCGCCATCGAGACCATTCCGTGGGAACAGCGAAAGCCCTATGACGAGTTCGATTACGGCTATGTGCTCACCGTGCACAAGTCGCAGGGCTCGCAATGGGATGACGTGGTGCTGTTCGACGAGAGCTTTGCATTCCAGGAAAGCCGCGCCAGGTGGCTCTATACCGGCATCACTCGCGCGGCGAAGCGGCTGACCGTGGTGGTGTAGCTCGGCCTTTTGCCGTCATTGCGAGCGAAGCGAAGCAATCCATCGAGCGGCGAGGCAGGTGTGGATTGCTTCGTCGCTGGCGCTCCTCGCAATGACGAAAAAACCTACCTCCCCGCAAAGTAAAAATCCTCGCGGCCCGGCGGCGAACCGTAGGTGAACGGCTGCTGCTCGTGCTTGGTCGCGTTCCAGACGTCGTCGCGCACGATATCGAACAGTTTTCGCACCTCGACATGCGGCTCCTTGATGTCATGGGCGACCGCGGTCGCAAACGGGCTGTCATCGCCTTCGCCGTCGAGCGCGGTCTCGCCGTGCTTGGCGGCATAGACCACCATGATGCCGGTGCTCGGCTCGATGTTGGAGAACCCTTTGTCGACCAGTTTCAGCGCAATGGTGTGCTGCATGGTGGGCGCGAACGGGTTGTCACGGCAGGCGTCGAGCAGAACCAGCCGCAGCGCGCGCGCCCCGCCGACCGCGGCGATGACCTGCTCCAGCGCCATCGCCTCGATCTCGGCATCCTTGTCGACCGCGAGTTTGGCGTCGACCGGCACCAGATAGTTGACGCCGCCGATCTCGAAGCCATGGCCGGCGTAGTACACCACCGCCCAGTCGGCTTTTTCGGCTTCGCCGGCGAAGGCCCGGAGCGTCTCGAAGAACTTGTCGCGCGAGAGATCGTTGGCCAGCGTCACGGTTTGAAAGCCGAGGTCCTTCAACGAGGACGCAATCAGCTTGGCGTCGCGCGGCGGATTGTCGAGCGCCTGGACGTTCCTGTAGGCGCCGTTGCCGATGATCAGCGCAATGCGGCGCGTCTTCGTGGTTCCTCCGGGCCCCTGCTGCGTCAGTGCAGCGAGCCGCTCCTGCGCCTTGGCGCGGGCGACCCCGATGTCATATTCGTCGAATTTCGACAGCGCGTAGGCGGCGGAGCGGTAATCGCCGCGTGCCTGATCCAGATTGCGCCGTTTTTCGAACAATTCACCTCTCGCCTCATGGGCGCGCACATTGTTGGGGTTGAGGCTGAGAACGGCGTTGAGGTCCTTCAGCGCCGCGTCGAGATTTCCCTTGCCCATATAGGCGTCCGCACGGTTGTTCAGCGCGAACTGATACTTTGGCTGCTTCTCGATCACGCCATTGCACGCAATGATGGCGTCGTCGAATTTGCCCATCGCGGTCAGGGTGCTGCAGCGCCACGCCGCGACCACCGTCGCGTTCGGATCGATCCGCTGCGCTTCCACAAGATCGGCCAGCGCGCCGTCAAAGTCCTTGTTCACGGTCAACACGTGGGCGCGGTTGAGGCGCGCGACGAACATGTTGGGCGCGTATTTCACCGCCAGATTGAAATCGTCGAGCGCGCTTTGCAGCGCGGCCTTGCGCAGATTGACGGTACCGCGGTTGTTGTAGGCAGCGGCGAAATTCGGCCGCTTCTGCAAAGCGAGGTTGTAGTCGGCCATGGCGAGATCGTCCTGGCCCTTACGCTCATAGGCGATGCCGCGGCCGTCGATGTTCCTGACATTGTCGGGATCGGCCTTGAACCCGTCCGTGTAGGCCGCGATCGCCTTGTCGTAGTCGCGCTTTGCCAGCAAGGCATCGCCGCGCGCGGCCAACGCGAAAGCCAGATCCTTCGCCGGCGCCTGTCCGGATGCAATCACCCGCTCGCAGGCGTCGAGACGGGTTTTCGGATCGTTTTGCCGCTCGCGGCACGCGGCGACGTCGTCTCCCAATTCGGCACCAGCCAGCGCCTGCGGGCTGATTGATAGGAGCAAAAGGGTCGGGAAAAGAAGGGCGCGCGACATTCTCGAAACGCTCCGGCACATGAATTTTGGTCGCTGAAAATGGGTAGCGGTTCATCGACGAAACGGATGCGGTTGCGGTCAAGCGGCATTCGTCGGCTTCTCAAGCCCGCGCCAAGGCGTTGGGTAAGGCTGGGGCTAAGGCCTTGGGCGGACGCAATTTATTCACGAAACCGTGTGCGCCAGGCCGTAACAAAACCCCCCTTCCTCCGTATCTAGGGGCATCGGAGAGAGCCGCGGCGATTGCGAAACACGGCTCCGGCTCTACACTGCTCCCCAACCACCATCCCGCGAGGAAACCATGTCCCGTAGCCAATTCAGCCGTCTTTCGCTGTGTGCCGCCGCCATCGGCGCACTGGCCATCGCCGCTTTCACCATTGCGCCATCGCTGGCCGCGGAGGACGCCGTCGTCATCCCCGCCCCCGCGACCGACGCGCAGGCGGCTGGCGGGATCCAGACCGCCGTCATCGCCGGCGGCTGCTTCTGGGGCGTCCAGGGCGTGTTCCAGCACACCGCGGGCGTGGTCAATGCGGTGTCCGGTTACGCCGGCGGCAACAAGGCGACCGCCGACTACTCGACGGTCTCCACCGGAACCACCGGCCATGCGGAATCGGTCGAGATCAAATACGACCCGAAGAAGATCTCTTACGGCAAGATCTTGCAGATCTTCTTTTCCGTCGCGCACGATCCGACCCAGTTGAACCGCCAGGGCCCGGACAGCGGCACGCAATATCGCTCGGCGATCTTCACCACCTCGGACGAACAGAAGAAGGTGGCTGAGGCCTATATCGCCCAGCTCAACGCCGCAAAAGTCTACAAGAAGCCGATCGTAACCAAGGTCGGTCCGCTGGAGGCGTTCTATTCGGCGGAAGCCTATCACCAGGACTACCTGACGCTGCACCCGAGTCAGCCCTATATCGCCTATAACGACCTTCCGAAGGTCGAGAACCTGAAGAAGATCTTTGCCGAGAACTACATCGAGAAGCCGACGCTGGTGAGCAGCGCCAAGGTCACCAACTGACGGAAATAGTTCCCGTCATTGCGAGCGAAGCAAAGCAATCCATGCCGCAACAAGCGGAGAGATGGATTGCTTCGTCGCTTTGCTCCTCGCAATGACGATCCAATCTGGAGGAGATTCCATGTCCGATACCAAGACAACTGCCAAAATCGAGAAGAGCGAAGCCGAGTGGCGCCGCGAGTTGACGCCGATGCAGTACGCGGTGCTGCGCGAGAAGGCGACCGAGCGTCCGTTCTCAGGCGAGTACGAGCATGAGCAGCGCCAGGGCACCTATACCTGCGCCGGCTGCGGCCAGACGCTGTTCGAATCCGACGCCAAATTCGATTCCGGCTGCGGCTGGCCGAGTTTTACCGCACCCGCGGTGGACAGCCATGTCGACGAAGAGCGCGACATGACCCACGGCATGATCCGGACCGAGGTGTTGTGCTCGAAATGCAACGGCCATCTCGGCCACGTCTTCGATGACGGCCCCGGCCCGACCGGTTTGCGCTACTGCATCAATTCGGCGGCGCTGAAGCTGCAGCCGAAATAACCCGCCTTTCCGTTTGAACGCGTTCGAACGCGTTCTTCGCCCCGTACGACCAAGAGCTGGTCGCGCGGGGTTTTTCTTTGCCTCTTCACGCCCTGCCCGGCGCGCAAACAGGGGAAAGTCGAATGCAGTTATCCAAACGTCTGTTGCTCGGTCTCGGCGTAGCCGGCCTTATCATGGAGAGCGTTGTGGTCCAGCCTGCCTTTGCCGCCGATAAAGTGTCGCTGTTCAAGGTCATCACCGCCAGGGACGAAGTCGTCATCGGGCTTTCGGACGACGAGCTTGCCGCGATCGACGGCAAGAATGCCGGCGGCATCGCAAAAATGCTGGTCGCCAAGGGCTCGATGAGCGTGTGGCAATACGCGGTGCACAAGTCCGCCACCGGCGATCTCGAACAGGCGCCGCTGCACAGGATAGGCCTGATCGCCACCGACTCGCTGCGCGTCGAACCCTATGCAACGCCGCTGAAGGTGCTGCCGATCGACGAGACGAAGAAGTAAGTTTTCGGCGGGTCGGCCCTGAGCCCTCGCGACCCGGAATCTGCTTGGTTCCGGGCCGCGAGGGCGTAATATTCAGCGATCGGCCGCCGTTGCGGGGAGAGTGCCATGTCGCTTGGAACGATACTCATCATCATCCTGATTATCGTCTTGCTGGGCGGCTTCAGCGGCCGGATCGGCGGCTATGGCTACGGCATGGGCCATTCGGGCATGGGCCTCGGCGGCGTGATTTTAATCGTCCTGATCATCCTGTGGCTGCTCGGCAAGCTGTAACTCGTCTAGACCATTGAAATATCAGGATTAATTCCGGCCGTGGCGGAGCCATGCGCGGATTTATCATCACCCCCGATATGCCCCTTCAGGAGTCGCATTTCTGTCAAACAGGCTTATATTAGGACGTGAAATGACGTGCACGGCGCGCCGCCGGGATGCGGCCCACCGTCATCCAATCCCCATTCGCTCTAACGCAAGAGCCAAAAAGATTGAGGTCACAGACCATGCGTCCCTTCAGTTACGATACCGCTGCCGAACTGTTTCCTGCCGCGATCCGCAAGAAGAAGCGGGCGGGCTTTGCATATCGGCGATTTGGCACCGCGGCCGAAGCGGTTCGCTTCGCGATCGAGGAACTGCCGGCGGACTCGCTGAATGGCGCCTATCTGCAGGTCGAGGAAGCCCGCTTCGATCAGAGCGGCATCCGCACCCTGTACGAGAGCGAAGCCTTTCCGTTGCCGCGCCGTCCCCGTGCGCCCGCGCCTGCCGAAGCTGACGCCGACGCCGCCGCTTAAGATTTCGTACCTCCATTAGACAATGCCCTCGGACCCGTTCCGGGGGCATTGTCGTTTGCCGCCACGAGCTATCGCGGCTGCTTGTCCATCCATTTCTTCAGCATCCGGACATTGCGCACATTGGCGCGGAACATGACGTCGAAGGCGTCGCCCGCGAGCGGCACCATTCCGACCACGCCATCCACCGCTACATTGGCCAGCATCCTTGCAGTGATGTGCCAGGGCGCGCCGAGCGCGCGCGCCTCGCGCACCAGCCACAGCGAGATCGCGGTCGTGATGAGATCGCCGATTATCGGGATCAGGCCGATGATGCCGTCGATGCCGTAACGGATATTGGTGCCGGGCAGGATGAAGGCGACGTCGAGCAATTTCGCCAGCGCATCGAGCCGCGCCAGGCGTTGCTCGCGGGTGAGATTGCCGAAAGGATTGACGCTCGACGTGCCGAAATCGAACCGGAAACCCTGGAATTGCGAATGCAGCCCGGCATCCGGGATTTCGCGCCCGTCCTGGTCGATGACCTTGGCATGCGCCTGCGCGCCGCCGAAGGGCGGCCTCGGGCGTGTGCGGTTAGGGGAATAGATTTCGTCGTTGGACATGGCCATCAGATGGTAACGCCAAATCGCGGCGCAAGTTGCGTCACATTACCACTCCGTTAGTTTGCGCGTATTCCTGTCGCAACCGGTGCCCACCCGCGGATCTAGTCCGAGGGCATGCTTTTGCGGAATACCCGCATCATTTCCCCCTTGCCGCCGATGGCGTCAGGCCGAAGCGGCGGCGGAAGCAGCGGTTGAAATAGGACAAATCGTTGAAGCCGCAATCGAAGGCGATGTCGCTGATCCGCCGCTCGCTCGGATGCGCCAGCAATTCGGCCGCCTGCCGCAGCCGCAATTCCATCAGCCGCATCGTAAAGCTGGCGCCGGCCTCATACAGCAATTCGTTGACATAGCGCTCCGACAGCCCGGCGGCGGTGGCGAGTTTCTGCGCGGAAAAATCCGCTTCCGCAAAGCGTCGCTGGAGGATCGTCAGCACCGCGTTGAGCCGGACCGCGCGCAAACCGCCGCGCCGGGCGGTGACCGCGAGATCGCCGCGGGCGCCGAGGCCGAGGGCGGTGAGATCCATCAGATGGGCCGCGATGGCAAAGCCGGCCTCGTCGACCGCGCTTGGATGTTTGAGCAACAGATCGCTGTAGTCCATCGCCAGCGACAGCGCGCCGCCGGGCGCGAGTTCGCGGCCGGTCAAATCGTCGACGCCCGCGACCATCGCCTTCAGCGTCGCGGTCGGCAGATGCACATTGGTGAAGCGCTTTTCGTTGGCGCCGTCGGCCGCGAAGAACGGCTCGTCGAGTTTCAGCAGCACCATCGCGCCCGGCCGCAGCACGAATTCGCGGCCGCGATGCATGACCCGGGATTCGCGGTTGCCGGTATTGCGCGCGAGGCAATAGCGGTCGTCATTGGTCTCCAGCACCTGGCGCTTTTCGCGCCGCACTGTGGTGAAGGTGCCGTCGCAGCGACCGAGCATGGTGGTGCCGATATGGATCGAATTCATCACGGCGCGAAACGGCACGTCTTCAGCGGGATCGAGTTCGCCGGTGTTGGAGAAATGCTCGAACAGCTCGGCGAAAAACATAAAGCGCTGCCGCTCGCTTAGGCCCGGCGGCAGCATGTCGGTCGACAGCGTTTTCTTGAGAACGGGCATTGGCGGGGTCGAACCTGGATGCAATGCCGGCAGTCTGGCCAGCGCCGGATGAACGCAGCATGAAGGCTTTGGCAGGCTAGCAATATCCGCCACCGAATAAAACAGCGCCGGACAGTCCAGCCCCGCTTCGATCCGGCGCTTGCCAGTCCAAGACGACCGCCATCGACGGGCTTAACCGTGCGTCGGCAGCGGCCGCCGCCCGATTCGCGCAACCGGCATTTGCCGCGTTTGAAAAAATACAAGCCAGAGGAGAAAACGACATGACGACGTCTTCCTTCCGCAAGGTCCTGCTCGGCACCGCGATCGCCGCCTCGATGGGCATCGGCTACGCCATCGGCGCGCAGCCGCATATGGGCGAGACCGTGACCCTGCTGCAGTCCGCGCGCGCCGAACTCGCCGCCGCGACCCCGAACAAGGGCGGCCACCGCGAACGCGGCCTCGCCTTGATCGATCAGGCGATCGCCGAAGTCCGCGCCGGCATCGCGTTCGCCGGCGGCTGAATTTTTGTCTTTGACGCGTTTCATCACCGTCCATTCAAGGAGACGATTCATGAACAGACTGATCGCGGCAGCCTTCCTGCTCGGCTCGATCGTTAGCGCCAATGCGATGCCGCTGACGCCGCTCGCGCCGGCGCAAGGCGGCAACGTCATCGCCGTCGCCGGCGGCTGCGGCGCAGGCTTCCATCGCGGCCCCTATGGCGGCTGCCTGCAAAACTTCGCCAACCCCGATGCCCACGCCTGTCCGCGCGGCTATCACGTCAGCCCCAACGGCGGCTGTCGCGGCAACGGGCGATAGGATTTTCGATCACGTAACGGTACTGCCTCACGGCGGATCGCAAGGTCCGCCGTTTTTCTTCCGTCATTGCGAGCGCAGCGAAGCAATCCATCGAGCGGCAAAGCAAGTGTGGATTGCTTCGTCGGGGCTGTAAGTATTTCGCCTGTGGCGGCGAACTGTGGGATTGGACGGGATGTGCGGCTCGTGCGGCATGTGATGGGAGGTGGATCAGGCCGTCTTCAGCGCGCGGCGGCAGCTAATGGCCCACATAAGGTTGTGGGTCACGGCATGAAGCCAACATGCGATGCGGACTTTGGCCAAGCCACGCAGGGCCATGCGCTCAAAGCCGCGGTTCTTCAGGCGGGCATGGGCGTGTTCGGTGTTGCTGCGCCGTTTGTAGACCGCTTGGCCTTCTTCACTGTCCATGCGGGCGCGCCACTCCCTCAGGCATTGCGGTTCGGCTGCGCGGTTGCGTTCGTATCGCGCCTTGCTTGCTGGTTTGGAGGACGTCTTGCAGGCCGGTGGCGGACTGAACACCTGCATGGAGGGGTGAGTTTGCGCAAGCGTCGCGATGTCGGCGGCGGTCATCGCGCCGGTGTCGGCCAGCAGGCGGGTCGGCAGCTTGCCACAACGCTGTTGGACCTGCGCCACCACTGCCGGCGCAAGACCTCGATCATTACGCCGCTGGACCGGCTCGATCGCGACCACGAAGCCGCAGGCGCCCGCCACTTGCACGTTATAGGCGACCCGCACGGCACCGTCCGCCATCCGCATCAATGGCGCGTCCGGATCAGTCGTCGAGACACGCTCTTCCTTGGGTTTCTTGCCGCTCTTGCCGCCGCCGGCCAGCGGGGGATCGCCCCCCTCGTTCTGGTCTTTCTCGTCCTTCGGCGTTGCTGCAGGATGTTTCGCCAACGCTGCCGCAACACGACGGGCGCGGTCTTCGGCTGCAGAGAGGCGACGCTTCGACAGCCGCCGCTCGCCCGCCGCAGAATCGGCCTCCAATTCCTGCTTCAACTCGGCAACCCTGATCCGGGCCTTTTCTTCCAATTCCACCAGGGTTTGCCTTCGCCGCATCGACGAGCGGCTTGCCGCGGCCCTGACCTTGGTACCGTCGGTGATGACCTCGTCCAGTGTGATCAGGCCTTCCTTCATCAAAGCCGCCAGACTGCTCGTCAGAAGGCGATCGAGGAACTCGCCGCTCTCCAGACGGAACTCCGACAGCATCGTGTGGTTCACCCCGACCCCGCCGCAGATCCAGCGATAGATCGTATGATGCTCGCACAGCCGCGCCAGCGCGCGGGCCGACCCAATCCCGTCGGCTGTCGCATACAGCCAAAGCGCAAGCAGAATGCGCGGGTCGGTCGCAGGCCGACCAGGTATCTCGCCACGCGCCTTGATGCGATCGTAGAACGACTGAAGGTCCAAGCCTTCCACGAAGGACCACACCGCTCGTACCGAGTGGTCGTCAACCACCAGGCTCTCAAGATCGACCAGCTCAAAACCAGCCTGCCGACGTTCCGCTTGCCGAATACGAATGTCCATCACGTGCTCCGAATCGATCCACGCAATGAATCACGCCGCAGCACCAAAAAAATGACGGGCCCGTCGCTTCGCTCCTCGCAATGACGTTGATGGAATGTTCGGAAATTTTCGGCCGCCTGGCGCGCGTTCGCCTACGCCAACGGAGACGTCGACGTCACGGGCGGCGGATCGTCGGCATATTTATGCGCCAGCCACGACGAGACCATCGCAGGCACGAGGCCAACGAGACCGTACAGGATGAACTGCGCCACGCCCGACTCCGACCCGCGCGAGCCGTAGAGCAATTCCGCCACAATGAACCCGATCGCCCCGAGAATCAGCATCCGCAGCATCGGGCGAATCCGCGGCAGGTGAAGCAGAATGTCGTCCACCGCGCCGACCATCAGCCCCGGCACCACGCCGAACAGATAGCTGAACGGCAGCGTCTTGACGAAAGTCGCAAAAAACTTTCCGACCTCACCCCAATTGGTCTCGTTCCAATATCCGGAACTCACCGTGGTCGCGACCAGCAGCAGGAACCCGCCGATGAAGGGACCGATTGCGGCGAAGATCAGATAGCGTTTCATGGCGCCCTCTCACACTCAGGACCTGATGCACCCTCAGTCTTACGACGCTTTTGCAAAAATTTCGACAGGCTTGCCTGAAGCATGGTCTCGATGGACACATTCGAGGTCATGCCCCGCTTCAAGCGGGGCATCCAGTACGCCGCGGCTTCTCGGTTCAATCTTTGGCGTCTCTGGAACACTGGGGCGCCCGGTCATCCCCAATCAAGTCGGGGACAGGCGCCGGGCGATGACCTGCGGAATAGAAAGTCGATGTCGGTGCAAAAAAATCTAGACGCGAACGCCCGCCCTACTCCCCCCACGCCGCAAACGCTTCATTGAACGCGCGCTCGCCGGGGGCGCCTTTTTCGATGGCGATGATGGCGCGGCGCTGGTTGACGTAGACCAAGGGCACGTCGAACCACGAACGCTCCTTCAGGAGCTGCAGGTTGCGCTGCCGGTCGGCGTCGACATTGGACAGGCCGACCAGGAAGAAGCCATCGGTGACCTTGACCGCGAGGCCCGCGAGCGGCGTGCCGCGCGCCTGCTCGTTGGATTTCATCAGAATCCCGGGCACGTTGCCGACGCCGCCGCCGGCGAAATCCGGCGGCAGGATGAACGTCAGTTCGGCGGTGTGGCTGGCCGGCAGCGAGGTGTCGGTGTTGCGGCGGAACGACATCGTCATCTTGAACTTGCGGTCGGGAATTTCGATGTCGGCGCGCACGGCGATGTCGGCCTTCTGGTTGCCGGTCGCCTTGATCGGTTCGGTGCGCCAGATCACCGATCCGACATACTGCTTGCCCTTCGGGTCCGACGGATCCTCGTCATACAACACCACGCGCTGCGCCACCGGCGCGACCTGTTCCGACGAGCCGGGCTGGCCGACGCGATCGGCGATCTTCGGCTTCGACTGCGGCGCGGAGGCATCCTTCGGCGCTTCGACCGCCGGGGAAGACTTGAACAGGCCGCTGACGGTGGTGACCACCGACCTGCCCCACAGGATTCCGGCGCCGACCAGGATCAGCACGATGCCGATGGCGATCGCGCTCTTGAACGGAAACACCGTGCGGCTGCGCGCGCGCTTCTTGATCTCGCGATCGCTGCCCTGCCCGATCCGTGCGCGCTGCTGCGGCGGCTGCGGCGCCTGCTGCGGCGGCGGCGCGTAGCGGTCGGCCTCCTCGATCGACTCGTCCCAGGAATACGGCGCTTCCGGATCGGCGCCGCGGTTTTCCATGTTCGGCTCGAGCCGGTCGAATTCCGGCGAGGGCGAGGGAACGTTGGCGTAGGTTTTCCGCGCGTTGCGGTTGGCTTGCGCGGCGGCGCGGCCGAGATCGTCGGCGTCGGCGGCGATGTCGCGGAAGCCGCGCATGCCCGGCGGCTGCGGCATTTGCGGCGCTGAATTGTCGGGGCCGCGGCGCGGCGCGCCTGATCGTTCGCGGGTCGGCGGCAGTTGCGGGTCCTGCATCCCGGCCGGCGGCTGCGGACGCTGCGGCACCGGCGGCGGTGTCGGACTGTCGGGGCGCAGGTTGCGCGGCGGCCGCTGCGGGTCGCCCTCGCCGAGTGGCGGGCGGGCATCGCGCGGCGGCGGCGGGGCCGGCGGGCGCGGACGGGGAGCTGAGGACGGCGGCGGCGCCGCCGCGGGCTGGCCGGATTCGGGCGGGCGCGAATTGGCGCGGCGGAACGCATCACCACCCCGCGCGGCACCGGCGCCGCCGGGACGCGAGGCGTCGCGGGCGCGCTGGGCGGCCTCGGATTCGACCTTGCGCACGGCCTCTTCCAGCGACAGCCGCTCGCGGGTGATCTCGGATTCCGACAGCGGCGGCTGCACCCCGCGCAGTTGCGCGATCAGGGCGGCGCGGGCCCGCTCATAAAGCGCACGGCGGCTCTCGCCGGGGGCACTGGGGTCCAGTCCGGCAATGGCGCGGGCGATCAGCGGGTAGTAATCAGCCATTTCGACTCAACAATGCGGACTTATGGGTAACAACCGGTTAAGCCTCGAACGGATTTTGAACCAGAATAGTATCTTCGCGTTCCGGGCTGGTGGAAAGCAAGGCGATTGGGCACCCCACCAGTTCCTCGACCCGCCGGACATATTTAATGGCCTGGGCCGGCAGATCCGCCCAGGAACGGGCATTGGCGGTCGGCTCCTTCCAGCCCTCGATGGTCTCGTAGATCGGCACCACCCGGGCCTGGGCGCCCTCGCCGGCCGGCAAATGGTCGATTTCCTTGCCGTCCAGCATATAGCCGGTGCAGACCTCGATGGAGTCGAAGCCATCAAGAATGTCGAGCTTGGTCAGCGCAAGGCCTGTGATGCCGCAGGTGCGGACGGTTTGTCGCACCAGCACGGCGTCGAACCAGCCGCAGCGCCGCTTGCGCCCGGTGTTGACGCCGAATTCCTTGCCGCGGCGGCCGATCTCCTCGCCGATCTCGTTGTTCAGCTCGGTCGGGAACGGGCCCTGGCCGACCCGGGTCGTATAGGCCTTGCAGATACCGAGGACATAGCCGACCGCGCCCGGGCCCATGCCGGTGCCGGTCGCCGCCTGCGCCGCCACGGTGTTGGACGAGGTGACGTAGGGATAGGTGCCGTGATCGACGTCCAGCAAGGCGCCCTGCGCGCCCTCGAACAGGATGCGCTTGCCTTCGCGGCGCTTGAGATCGAGCAGCCGCCACACGGTTTCGGCATAGGGCAACAGTTTTGGCGCCAGCGCGGTCAGCTCTTTCAGGATGCCGCCGCCGTCGATTTCTTCCAGATTGAGGCCACGGCGCAATGCATTGTGGTGAGCAAGGAGCCGGTCGATCTTGTGCGGCAGGGTGTCGAGATCGGCGAGGTCCATCAGGCGGATGGCGCGGCGGCCGACCTTGTCCTCATAGGCCGGGCCGATACCGCGACGGGTGGTGCCGATCGCAGTGGCGGCGTTGGAGGATTCCCGGAGCGCATCGAGCTCGCGATGCAGCGGCAGAATCAGCGTGACGTTTTCGGCCACCCGCAGGTTTTCCGGGCTGATGGCGACGCCCTGGCCCTTCAGCTTTGTGACTTCGTCGAGGAAGGCCTGCGGGTCGAACACCACGCCATTGCCGATCACGGCGAGTTTCGACGGCCGCAGCACGCCGGACGGCAGCAGCGCCAGCTTGTAGGTCTCGCCATTAATCACGAGCGTATGGCCGGCATTGTGGCCGCCCTGGAAGCGCACGACGATGTCGGCCTGCTCCGACAACCAGTCGACGATCTTGCCCTTCCCCTCGTCGCCCCACTGGGCGCCGACGACGACAACATTGGCCATTTCGAAAGTATTCCCTGCAACTCAGATGTTTCGGAACATGACCTCGGCGGAAAAGAACTGCTCAGTCTTTCCGGATCATGCGTTAGCGTGCCCAGCCGAAATCGCGGCCGGAGGCCGCTCGCACGCAAGGCAGCTCAACCGGATAAAGGAAGCGGGTGATCTAGGCAAGCAAGAAGGGGGTCGTTTAGGCCTTTTGGGCGGCCTCCAACCCATTGATATCCCCGGAAAATTTATGGCCGCGCCAAGGCAGCGCGGCGCTCGGGGCGCGAACACGGAGCGATCGGGCAAATGTCCAAAACGACGCGCGCGACACAGGCGCTAACGAGCCTCGGCGTCAAATTCAGGCTGCACAGCTACACGTACGATTCCGACGCCGACCGCATCGGCCTGCAAGCCGCCGAGGCGCTCGGCGTCGAGCCGTTCCGGATGCTCAAGACGCTGATGGCAGAGGCCGACGGCAAGCCGGTCTGCGTCGTGGTGCCCTCGGACTGCGAGGTCAGCATGAAGAAACTGGCCGCAGCCTTCGGGGCCAAGACCGCGAAGATGATGCGCCCGGCCGACGCCGAACGGCTGACCGGCTATCATGTCGGCGGCATCAGTCCGTTCGGCCAGAAGAAGCGCGTGCCGGTCGCGATCGAGCAGGCAGCGCTCGGCCACGCCACCGTGTTCGTCAATGGCGGCCAGCGCGGCCTGCAGATCGAACTCGACCCCAACGATGCCGCGAAGGCGGCGGGCGCGATCGTGCAGGCGCTGACGGCGTGATGCACCCCAAAAATTCGCCGCTCAGTTCGGCTTGTCGTCGCTGGCAAGCCCGATGCTGACGAAATCGGCGAGCCCGGACAGTTCCTCCTCGGTGATGTCGTTGATCGTCAGGCGAAGCTGCATGATCGCGAGATCGATCAGGTGCGCGGCAAAGGAAGCGCCCGCGGCAATGACGATGCCGCGCTGCTCCAGCAGTACCGCAATGACGCCGCGCAGACCGCGGGCACTCACTTCATCCATCTGCCTAGCCTTCATTTCTGCGGTTTCAATCGGTATGTTCATGGTCATTGGTGTGCTCATTGTGATTGCGAATGCAGGGTGTCGGCGGGAACGACGCCGACCGCCGGGACGTAGGGCAGATCGATGACGGCCTCGAACGGCCCGATGTGGCGCCGCCGCGCCTGGCGCAATTCGATCGCGATGCTCATCGCCGGCGGCACCAGCGTCACCGAGGCTTTCGGCCACGGCGCCGGGTTCGGCGAAACGCCGGTGAAGCGATAGGCTGCGGCCATCTCGAGCGCGAGCAGCTGCAATTCCAGCATCGCAACCCCCATGCCGACGCAGGCGCGCGGGCCGGCGCCGAACGGCACATAGGCGTCGGTGTTGTAGCGCCGCGTCATCAGGAAGCGGTCGGGCTGCTCCCAGTGGCGGGGATCGCGCTGCAATTGCCACGGGCAGATCAGCAGCGAGGTGCCGACCTTGAGGTCGCGCCCGCCGATCGTGACCGGTGCCATCACTTCGCGCGAGGTCCACCAGGCGCTCGGATAAAGCCGGCACACCTCCTTGACCAGCGTGGTGCTGACATTGGCGTGCTTGACCGCCTCGGCGTGAAGCTCGCCGTCATCGCCAAGGCATTCGGCCGCTTCGTCCGCGATCTCGTCCATCAGGTCCGGGTTCGCCGCCATGTGATACAGCAACCATGCCGCCGTCGAACCCGTCGTATGGTGGCCGGCCAGCAGCAGCGTCAGTATTTCATCGCGAAGCTCGGTGTCGTTCAACCCGAGCGCCTCGAGATCCCGGAGCATGCTGGTCGATCCCGCGCCGGTGCGCAGCCGCTGCACCAGGGTCGACATTGCAAGCTTGGCGAAGTCGCGGCTCTTCTTGCGGCGATACCAGCCCAACGGACTGATCGGCAGGACCCGGAACATCTCGGCGGCGAGGTCGTCCTCCATGATGCCGATCGCCTGCACCAGCGCCTCTTCGTCGCCCGAGGAAATCACCTGGGTGCCGAACAGCGCGATGCAGATCGAGCGCAACGCCAGCGTCGCGGTAAAACGATGCGGATCGAACGATCCGAGACGCGCGAGCCTGGCGCCGACCGCGCGGATCTCGGCGCACATCTGCGGCAGGTATTTTTCCACGCTGCCCTTGGCCATGTGCTTTTGCAGCACCGCGCGCCGGCGCTTGTGCTCCTCGCCATGGAGCATCAGCGAGCTCTCCCCCAGCACCGGAGTGAGCTTCTTGATCAGCTTTCCCTTGCCCACATCGGTTTCCGGCGCCTTCAGGATCGGCCGGAGCAGGTTGGGGTCGTTGACCAAAAGCACCGGGGCTGGACCGAGATGCAGCGGCTCGAGCCCGAGCGGCGCGGAATTTCCGCGCTCGAGCAGAAGCTGCAGCGGATCACGCCGGAACGCTCGAACGTCCGAGAACATGTGTGGCATCGTGTATCTCCAGTTGCCGTCCAAGTTGGAGGAATTTGTGCAGGCCGGGATTGTCGGTTTCGTTGATCGGAATCTCGCCGGCGAGCGCGGTCAGCGAGCGGCCGCGACTATCCATGCCGATCATCCGCGGCGGCCCGAAGCGGCGGGTGCGGATATCCATCCGCTGCAGGAAGCGCTCGTAGCCGAGATCGGCCATCGCGACCAAAGCCGTGGCGCCGCGCAGTTCCGCAAAGCGGAACATCAGCGCGTAGTTCAGCCGTGTCGAGCGCGCTTCGGAGGCGACCGGCAAGACGCCGAACCTTGAAATTTCCCAGACGTCCCGCCGGTTGGGAAAGCGCCCGACCGCAAGCTGGGGGAAGATCGACTGGGTCAAATAGGGATAGTCGGTGCGGATCGCCCGGAATCCGCCGACCAGATCGGGTCCGCAAAACAGCAGGCAGTGTTCGGTGTACCAGGCATCGAACTGGTCGCGCTCGACGTCGCCGACGGTCGAGAGCATCCAGCCGCAATGATCGACAAACAGGCGCTTGCGGAGCCGGAGCATCGCCTGCACGCCGACGGAATCGAGCTCCTCGGTGGTGATCAAAGCGCGGTACCGGTCGAGCAGATGTGGCATGCCCCGTCTCCAGTTGACGGGATCATCTGGAACAGAAACAGAAAATTGTGATACCCCCTAAAACCGGGGGTTTTAGTAAAATGGTTCTGGAAGAGGCGATCTCCGCTATCGAGTCATCGGATACGATGGACGAACTCCGCGCGTCCCTACATCGCATCATCCAGGACTACGGATTTTCCGGCTTTGCCTTCGTCGATGCCGGCAGGCCCGAACTCGATCTGCCCTACTATATCGGCACGTTTCCGCCGGCGTGGGAGCGCACCTACATCCAGAACGATTTCGTCCGCAGCGACCCGGCGCTGGCGCGGTCGCGGCGGACCAATACGCCGTTTCACTGGGGCAGCCTCAAACTGCCGGAACGGCAGGGAAGAAAACGGCCTCCCGAAGTGCGGACGATGGATGCCGCGCGCGAATATGGCTTCAAGGAAGGTTTTGTGGTGCCGTTTCACTATCGCGACCGGCTCGGCGCCATGCACTCGAGCTCGACTGTGTTCTTCTGGGAAGACGAGCCGGGCTGGTTTCAAAAGCTGTTCGTCTGCCACCGGCACGAGCTGCATCTATTGATGATCTACTGGGTGCAGCGGGCGATGGACATCGTCAACCGCGATCAGCGCAACACGCCGAGCATCCTGCGGCCGTCCGACGAGGCGGCGGCGAGCCAGCTCACGGCGCGCGAGAAGGAAGTGATGGCGTGGGCCGCGCGCGGCAAGACGGTCGCCGATACCGCGCAGATCCTCGGGATTTCGCCGGAGACCGTCGAAGGCTTCATCAAGCAGGCGCTGCGCAAGCTCGATGCGTCGAACAAGACCCACGGGGTCGCCAAGAGCATCGCGCTGGGGATCATCGACCTGTGAGCCGCGCGCGCCGCCCGCGGAACATGTTCAGGTTGGGTTTTTGGCGATCTGCGCCCCCTGATTGCGCAACCGGCCTATTTCTGGCAACAATAGCGGGGGTTTAGACGGGATGATGTGCATGCGATCGTTCGAAACGACGGGCGGAACGCGTCAATGACCTGCAAACTGACCGATGGGCCAACCGACCGCTTGATCGAGGCGCGATGGCGCGAGATCGGGCTTTCACAAGCCGAGCTCGCCGAATTGCTCGATGCTGCGTTTCAACCCTCGGTGAAAAACGGCGATCGACCGGCCGGGCTCGATGCCGGCCGGCTGGCGCAGCTCGCCGCCGCGCTCGGCCTCAAGGCCATCAAGGAAAACCCCGCGCCGGCGTCGGCGGGGGGTCAGCGATCGCAGCAATCGCTGCTCGAATTGCGGCTGCTGCGGGCGTTCTGCGAATTGCGCGATCCCCGCGCCCAGCGGATGCTGGTCTATCTGGCCGAACAGCTTGCAACGTGCACGCAGCCTCGCCCCAAAGATGCGGGCTAGGCCGGATCGGGCTTCGCGCATGGTCGCGATGCATCTCCGCCATTGATGAATGCCGAAAATCCGTGTCTGTGACCCAGGCCGGGCGAACCTTCCGGCCTGGCTTCCGTCGCCGGGCGGGCCGCGGCGCCATGAACCGGGCCTTTCGCCAATGTCTGCCATCGAACCCGCCGCGCGCAGTCCTGCCGGAAACTGGATCGCCAACCAGCCCTATCTGCTGCTATGCATCACCGCACTGTGCTGGGCCGGCAACGCCATCGTCGGCCGCCTCGCCGCCGGGCATATTCCCCCGGTGACGCTGTCATTCTTGCGCTGGTCGCTGGCATTTCTGCTGATCCTTCCCTTTGCCTGGAAGCATCTGGTGCGCGACTGGGCCGCAATCCGTAGCCGTCTCGGCACCATGATCGTGCTCTCGATCACCGGGATCGGCGCCTTCAACACCCTGCAATATTGGGCGCTCGAGCATACCCAGGCGCTGAACACGCTGCTGCTGCAGTCGGCCGCACCGCTGGTCGTGGCCATATGGTCGCTGATCCTGCTCGGCGTGCGGCTGACGCTGGCGCAGGCCTGCGGCGTGCTGCTGTCGCTGGCCGGCGTGCTGGTGATCCTGCTGCATGGCGACCTCACCACGCTGTCGAACATCGCGTTCAACAAGGGCGACCTGATCTTCACCGTGGCGCTGGTGATCTTCGCGCTGTACTCGGTGTTGACGCTGAAGCGTCCGCAGATCCATGGGCTGTCGTTCGTCGGCTTCACCTTCGGCTGCGGCGCGGCCTGCCTGATTCCACTGTTGATCTGGGAACTCCACGCGCGCCCGGTAATGCAAATCGATACCGCAAACCTGCTGACGCTGGCCTATGTCGCGCTGTTTCCCTCGACGCTGGCCTATCTCTGCTTCAATCGCGGCGTACAGCTGATCGGCGCCAACCGTGCGGCCCCCTTCTTTCATGTGGTGCCGGTGTTCGGAACCGTGATGTCGATCGTGTTCCTCGGCGAGCATCCACAGGCCTTCCACTTCATCGGTTTTGCGCTGGTGCTGACAGGCGTGTTCGCGGCGTCGCGGAAGCCCAAAACCGCCTGACCGGGCGCCTGCCTGCGGTGACTCATGGCGGTAAATCCGCTATCTGTTACGCCCGCTTCGCAAAGGCCTTTAAGATGGCGCGCGCCAGCAATCTGATGATCGGAACCCTGACACTGGCATTGATCGCCGGCTCGCTCGGCGGCTGGCTCGGCTATCGGAAATACACCGGCCTCAGGGGGGAAGCGCCGTTTCGGGTGATCTTCGAAGGCTCGGCGTCCGGCGTGCGCAAGGGCAGCAGCGTGAATTTCGCCGGTGTCCGCATCGGCGAAGTGGTGTCGCTGAAGCTCGCCAATCATCGCGTGATCGCGATGGCGCGGATCGACAGCAATATTCCGATCCACCGGGATACCCAGGTCGGCCTCGAATTCCAGGGGCTGACCGGCATCGCCGCGATTTCCTTCACCGGCGGCTCGGCCGACGCACCGTCGCCGCCGGCGGGTCCGGACGGCATCCCCGAATTGACCGCCGATCCCGAAGGCACGATGGGCATGCAGGAGAAGATCCGCGTCGCGCTGCGCAATGTCGACAAGGTCATCGCCGACAACGAAGTCGCGATCAAGGACACGCTGCGCAATTTCGAATCGTTTACTGCTTCACTTTCAAGTAACGGCCAGCGCATCACCGACATCGTCGACGCCGCCGTGTCCGTGGCCGATTCCGCCGACAGCGGCATGACCAAGACCGAGGCGTTCCTCAAAAACCTCGGCAGCGACAAATATGGCGGCGAACTGCTGCCGACCGTGATCTCGCTGCGCGAGCTGATCGAGAGTTTTGACAAGAAGTCCGGCGTCCTGATGGCCGACACCCGCAAGATGCTCAACGACGTCAGCCAATCGGTCAACAAGGCCGGCGAGAAATTTGGCGCCCCCCGCCGCACGCGCTAATTTGCCCTCCGCCAACAACCAGAACAACGAAAGCGCCTGACGTGCTCGACAAAACCAATGCGACATCCGCCCCGCCGGCCACGGTGACCCGCGCCCAAAGTGTCGTGCCGCGCGCCCTGAAACGCTACCTTTCGCTCGACGATTTCGAGGCCACCGCCCGGCGCCGGATCCCGAAATTCCTCTACGGCTACATCTCGGGCGGCGCCGAAACCGATGCGGCGAAGCGCGACAATCGAAAAGCCTTCGACGAATACGGCTTCGTGCCGCGCGTGCTCAACGACGTCTCCGGCCGCGACCAGAGCACGACCCTGTTCGGCAAGACCTATGCCTCGCCGTTCGGCATTCCGCCGATGGGCTCGTCGGCGCTGTGCGCCTATCGCGGCGACATCGTGCTGACCCGCGCCGCCGCAGCCGCCAACGTCCCGATGATCCTGAGCGCCTCCTCGCTGATCACGCTCGAGAACGTGCGCCGCGAAAACCAAGGCGCCTGGTATCAGGCCTATCTGGCCGGATTGCCTTTGCGCATCGAGCCGCTGGTCGATCGCGTTGCCGCGGCCGGCTACGATACTTTCGTCGTCACCGCCGACGTGCCGGTGCCGCCGAACCGCGAGAACAACATCCGCAACGGTTTTCAGGTGCCGCTCGCGATCACGCCGCGGGTGGCCTGGGATACGATCACGCACCCGCACTGGCTGTTCGGCACCTGGGCGCGCACCGTGATGAACCACGGCATGCCGCATTTCGAGAACATGGACGCCAAGCGCGGCCCGCCGGTGCTGTCGAAAAACCTGATGCGCAATATCGGTCATCGCGACCAGCTTGCCTGGAAGCATGTCGAACTGATCCGCAAACGCTGGACCGGCAAGCTCGTGGTCAAGGGCATCATCTCGCCCGCGGATGCGCGCATTGCGCGCGAGAGCGGCGTCGACGGCGTGATGGTCTCCAACCATGGCGGCCGCCAGCTCGACTATACGATGTCGGCGTTGCGCACCCTGCCCGAGATCGCAGCACTTGCGAACGGCATGACGGTGATGCTCGACGGCGGCATCCGCCGCGGCACCGACGTGATCAAGGCGCTGGCGCTCGGCGCCGACTTCGTCTGGGTCGGCCGGCCGTTCCTCTATGCTGCGATCGCCGGCGGCGAAGCGGGTGTGCAGCGCGCCATCAACCTGCTCCATGCCGAGATCGACCGCGACCTGGCGCTGCTCGGCATCCGCAGCCTCGGCGAGATCACGCCGGATCTGGTGCGGAAGTTTTAAAGTCCCACCACGTCGTTGCGAGCGCAAGCGAAGCAATCCATTCTTTCTTTTTGCGGAAACATGGATTGCTTCGCTTCGCTCGCAATGACGGCATCCGCTACCCCACCTTGAACTTGCTGTAGACCTCTGAAGTCGCGATGATCACATGCTCCTCGCAGCCGTTGCGGCGATGCGGGTCGCAGCGGTTCTCGTAGTCCGCCGAGGTCATCATGTCGATGAACGCAGCCACCGTCGGGTAATGCACCAGCGCCAGATAGTCCCATTGATTGCCGTCCTGCCGGCCTAGCGCGACCGCCCTGGCGTCGCCGGTCCACAACAGCGTGCCGCCGCGCGCCTTGATCATCGGCACGGTCAGTGCGCTGTAGCGCAAATACGCGTCCCAGCCCGAGCCGTCGCCGTCGAGCGAGCGCGCGCGAAACCGCATCAGGTTCACCATTACCACCGGCCCCTGATGATCGAGCTGCTTCAGTCCCTCGATATTCAATAAATCGACGCCCATGACGCGCTCCTGACTGCATTCGCGAATTCACGACATTGTAGCATTGCATGTACAGGACTTGTCGCGGCTTGCGAATCCGGCACAAGTTCCGCCGAGAACAATGACCGATCCCGCACCCGCGCCCGCCCGCGATCCGATCCGCTGGATCAACAACCAGCCCTATCTGCTGCTCAGCCTGACCGCGCTGTTCTGGGCCGGCAATATCGTGCTGGCGCGCCATGTCGGCGACCATGTGCCGCCGGTCACGCTGACCACGATCCGCTGGTTCGGCGTATTCCTGCTCCTGCTGCCGTTCGCCTGGCCGCATCTGAAGCGCGACTGGCCGGTGCTGCGCACGCGTCTGCCGCTGATGCTATTGCTGTCGGCGATCGGATTTGCCTTCAACAATGCGATTTCCTACTGGGCGATGCAGTATACCCAGGCGCTGAACGCGCTCCTGATCCAGTCGTCGGGGCCGCTGTTCGTGGCGCTGTGGTCGCTGATCCTGTTCGGCGTGCGGCTCACCGGTGCCCAGCTTGCCGGCATCGCGATCTCGCTTGCCGGCGTGCTGACCATCATCCTGCGCGGCGATTTTGCAGCACTGGCCGGCATCGCCTTCAACAAGGGCGACGTGATGTTCGCCGCTTCCCTGGTGTCGTTCGGGCTCTACTCGGCGCTGTTGCCGCGCCGGCCGGTGACACATCAATTGTCGGTGATTTCCTTCACCACCTTTTTTGGCGCGCTGATGCTGCTGCCGTTTGCGCTCTGGGAATATTCGACCGGGGCGGTGCTGAAATTCGATTTCCTGACGCTCGCGACGCTGGCCTATGTGCTGATCTTTCCCTCAACGCTGGCCTATCTGTTCTACAACCGCGGCGTCGCCCTGATCGGCCCGAACCGCGCAGCACCCTTCTTCCATCTGGTGCCGGTGTTCGGCTCGGCGATGGCGATTCTGCTGCTCGGCGAACAGCCGCGGCTGTTTCACCTGGTCGGCTACGCGCTGGTGCTGGCCGGCGTCGTGATCGCGTCAAGGCAGGGTTCGGCGAAGGTGTAGTATCTCGTAGGATGGGTAGAGCGCAGCGAAACCCATCACCTTCAATACGGTGGGTTCGCTGCGCTCTACCTACCCTACACAGGCACGTTACGCTGCCCGCACCTTGACCAGGAATTCGTCAACCGCGTTGCGCAGCATGCCGGACTGGTTGTCGAGTTCGCGGGCGTTCGAGAGCACGTCGGACGCAGCCTTGCCGGTGGCCGACGCCGCCGTGGTGACGCCTCCGATGTGGGCGCTGATCTCGCTGGAGCCAGCCGCAACCGACTGGATGTTGCGCGCGATCTCGCGGGTGGCGTCGCCCTGCTGGTCGATCGCGCTCGAAATGCTCACCGTGATCTCGCTCATCTGCGCGATCGTTTCGGTGATGCCGCCGATCGAGACCACCGCATCGCTGGTCGAGGACTGCATCGCCGCGACCTGGGCCGAGATCTCCTCGGTGGCCTTGGCAGTCTGGTTGGCCAGCGCCTTCACTTCGGACGCCACCACCGCAAAGCCGCGGCCGGATTCGCCGGCGCGCGCCGCTTCGATGGTGGCATTGAGCGCCAGCAGATTGGTTTGGGCGGCGATCGAGTGGATCAGCTTGACCACTTCGCCGATTTTCTCGGCGCCGGTCGACAGCGCCTGGACGGTAGCATTGGTGCGCTCGGCATCGCCGACCGCCTTGCTGGCGATCTCGCTGGAACGCGCCACCTGCCGGGAAATCTCGGCAACTGAGCTCGAAAGCTCTTCGGCGGCGGCCGCGACCGTGCCGACATTGTTCGAGGCGCTCTCGGAGGCTGCGCCGACGGTGGCAGCGCGTGCGCTGGCGTCGCTCGCGGTCGCCGTCATCGATTGCGCCGTGGTCTGCATGCCGGCGGCAGCCGTCGATACCGAACGGACGATGCCGGTGACGCTGCGCTCGAAATCGCTGGCGATGTTCTCCATCGCGGAGCGACGCTCGGCCGCCGCGCGCGCCTGCGTCGCCGCCTCGGCCTCTTCGAGCCCGCGGATCCGCACTGCGCTGTCCTTGAAGATCTGAACCGTGGCCGCCATCGCGCCGACCTCGTCGCCGCGCCCGATGCCGGGAATTTCCCCATCCAGTTTGCCGTCGGCCAGCGCCTGCATGCGGGTGCCGAGCAGACCGAGCGGCCTTGAGATGCTGTGGCCGATCATCCAGGCAATGCTGCCGCAGATCACGGCAATGCCGAGGATGGCGAGGCCGAGCAGCCACGCGATCGGCGCCAGCTTGGCGTCGAGATCGTCGAGATAGGCGCCGGTGCCGAGATACATGTCGAGGCCGGGGTCGGCGACGGCATAGCCGATCTTGCGGATCGGCTTTTCCTGGCCGGGTTTGACATATTCATAGGGCAGCAGGATTGTCACGCCCTCCAACAACTCGCGGGAGAGCATCCGTCCATTGGTCACCACGTCCATGCGGTTGGTTCCGACCTGCTTGGGATCGGGTGCCATCTTGGTGATGCCGTCATCGGACGTGCCGAAAATGTAGCCGGCGCCATTGTCGTAGGTCATCGCGTTGGCGCGCTTGCTGAATTCGGCGATCGCGGCTTCCTTGGTCATCTGGCCGTCGTCGATCTACTTCTTGTAGCTGGCCGCCAGATTGCGGACCATTTCCACCATCGACTTGGTCTGGTCGATGCGCGCATTGAGCATCTCCCGCTACATCAAATAGCCTGCGAGCGCGCCCGCAATGCAGAGGCCGAACAGCGTCACACCGACCAAAATACCGAGTTTTGGGGTGATCTTAAGGTTGGTCAGCTTCACGGGGGGTCTCCGGGAATTGGCGCACACGACGCGATTGGCGGATTGCTTGACCTCACGCTATCGTGAGACCCTTTAGCGCTTCCTTACGAAGGGTCTCCGTAGAAGTCCTGACGAGGAAAAAACAGTCACGGCTGCAAGACAACCCGCGATTGTAGAGAAAGCCGTTGATGTCGCGTATTAGGATGTGAGGGGCGGGCGGACTGCCGCACCAACCAACACCGAAACGTCAAATCGGGAGCAGGAAATGTCGAAATACAGGGTGGTGACGCCGAAAGGCGCGAGCTTCACGGTCGCCGGCGGCGGTTACGATTATGAAAAGGAGGCGCTCGACCCGATCGGCGCCGAGATCGTCGAGGCGCCGGCCAATGAGGCCGAGTTCATCGCCGCGGCGAAAACCGCCGACGCGATCTACGCCAAGGGCATGCGGATTTCCAGAACCGTCATCGATGCCCTGGAAAATTGCAAGGTCATCACGCTCGGCAGCGTCGGCGTCGACAGTGTCGACGTCAAGGCCGCCACCGCGCGCGGCATCCCCGTCACCAACATCCCCGACACCTTTATCGAGGAAGTCGCGGACCACGCGATGATGCTGCTGCTGTCCGGCTTCCGCCGTCTGGTCGAGCAGGACAAGATGGTCCGCTCCGGCCGCTGGTCCGAAGGCCGCCCGGCGCTGTTGAAGATCCCGCGGCTGATGGGACAAACGCTCGGCTTCATCTCGTTCGGCCGGGTGGCACGCGCCGTCGCCAAACGCGCCGCACCGTTCGGGCTGCGCATGATGGCCTACGATCCCTTCATCCAGGAGACGCTGATTTCCGACCACGGCGTGATCCCGGCAACGCTGTCTGAAGTGCTGTCGCAGTCCGATTTCCTGTCGATGCACGCGCCGGCGCGGCCCGAGGTGCATCACATGCTCGGCGAAAAGCATTTTCGGCAAATGAAGAAGAGCGCCGTCTTCATCAATACCGGCCGCGGCGCCACTGTGGACGAGGAAGCGCTGATCAAGGCGCTGCAGGAAGGCTGGATCGCGCATGCGGCCCTCGACGTGCTGGAGACCGAGCCGCCGTCGCACAACAACCCGATGCTCTCGATGGATAACGTGACGCTGACCGCCCACGTCGCCTCGGCCTCGGCGCGTTTCGACGAGGCCCGCAAGCGCCGCGTCGGCTATGAATTGTCGCTGGTGCTGTCAGGCATGTGGCCGGTCAGCTGCGTCAACCCGTCGGTGCTGCAAAATACCTCGCTTCGACGCTGGCAGCCCGTCAGCATGGATCGCGGTCCGAACAGCTGACGAACTTGAAGGCGAATTCACTTCAACCTCTCCCGCTTGCGGGGCCCTGGAGGAGGAGGGTGAAGTACCGCCGCTTCTTAAAACGTCCGCCCGCCTCTTAAAACACCAGGGCCTTGGCCTGCTTGACCTGCGGCAGTGCCTGCACCTTGGCGAGCACGTCGGCCGGCACCTCACCGTCGACTTCGACCAGTGCGATGGCGTCGCCGCCCTGTTTGACGCGGCCGAGATGGAAGGTCGCAATATTGATCTTGGCGGCGCCGAGCAGGCCGGCGAAGCTGCCGATAAAGCCGGGCTTGTCCTCGTTGGTGACATAGATCATCGACTTGCCGAACTCGGCGTCGACCCGGATGCCCTTGATGTCGACCAGCCGCGGCTTGCCGTCGTGATAAACGGTGCCCGACACCGAGCGCTCCTGGCGCTCGGTGGTGACGGCCACCGTGATCAGGCTTTCATAGTCGCTCTGCGCCGCGCGGACGATTTCGTCCACCACCATGCCGCGCTCCTTGGCCACGACCGGCGCCGAGACCACGTTGACGTCGCCCAGCATCGGCCGCAGCAGCCCCGACAGCACCGCCGAGGTGATTGCCTTGATCTTCATCTCGGCAACATGGCCTTCATAGGTGATCTCAACCTTGAGGATACCGGTCTCGGTGAGCTGGCCGGCAAACGAGCCGAGCTTCTCGGCCAGTTCAATGAACGGCTTCAGCTTCGGCGCCTCTTCGGCGGTGATCGAGGGGAAGTTGACCGCGTTGGAGATCGCGCCGGTCAACAGATAGTCGGACATCTGCTCGGCGACCTGCAGCGCGACGTTCTCCTGCGCCTCCGTGGTGGCCGCGCCGAGATGCGGCGTGCAGATCACATTGGGATGGCCGAACAGCACGTTGGTCGTGGCCGGCTCCTCGACAAACACGTCGAAAGCGGCGCCCGCCACATGCTTGGAATTCAGCGCATCCACCAGTGCCTGCTCGTCGACCAGTCCGCCGCGGGCGCAATTGACGATGCGCACGCCCTTCTTCATTTTCGCCAGCGCCGGCGCGTCGATGATGTTCCTGGTCTTCTCGGTCAGCGGCGTGTGCAGCGTGATGAAATCGGCGCGCTTGAGCAAATCGTCGAGTTCGACCTTCTCCACGCCGATATCCTTGGCGCGTTCGGGCGACAGGAACGGATCGAACGCGATCACCTTCATGCGCAGGCCGAGCGCGCGGTCGGCGACGATCGAGCCGATATTACCGCAGCCGACCACGCCCAGCGTCTTGGCGGTGATTTCGACGCCCATGAAGCGGTTCTTTTCCCACTTGCCGGCCTGGGTCGAGGCGTCGGCCTGGGGAATTTCGCGCGCCAGCGCCAGCATCAGCGTGATCGCGTGCTCGGCGGTCGTGATCGAATTGCCGAACGGCGTATTCATCACGATGATGCCCTTGGCGGTGGCGGCCGGGATCTCGACATTGTCGACGCCGATGCCGGCGCGGCCGATCACTTTCAGCTTCTTGGCCTTCTCGATGATCTTCGCGGTCGCCTTGGTGGCGGAGCGGATCGCAAGGCCGTCATAATTGCCAATGATTTCGGCGAGCTTGTCCTTGTCCTTGCCGAGGTTGGGCTGGAAGTCGACCTCGATGCCGCGATCCTTGAAGATCTGCACGGCGGCAGGCGAGAGCGCGTCGGAAATGAGCACTTTGGGTTTGGACATTGGAGCGATCCGTTGATGGACGAATTAATTTGAGATCGTCACCCGCGGCTTCCGCTCGCGGGTTCATCTTTTCGATGGATGGCCGGGGCAAGCCCGGCCATGACGATGACGGGATGAACGAACTTACGCCGCCTTCGCGAGCGACGACTTCATTTCGGCAAAGGCCCAGTCGATCCACTGCGTCAGCAGCGCGACGTCGTTGGCTTCCACGGTGGCGCCGCACCAGATCCGCAAGCCCGCCGGCGCATCGCGGTAATGCGCGAAATCGTAACCGGCGCCTTCCTTCTCCACGAGTGCGACCAGCTTCTTGGAGAAATCCGCCTGCGCGTCCGATGAGAGCGACGTGATCGCGGGATCGGTCACCTTCATGCACACCGAGGTGTTGGACCGGATCGCCGGATCCTTGGCCAGGAAATCGATCCACGGCGTCTTCGCCTTCCAGTCCGCCAGCACCTTGGTGTTGGCGTCGGCGCGCGCGATCAGGGCCTTGAGGCCGCCGACCGATTTCGCCCAGTTCAGCGCATCGAGATAGTCCTCGACGCACAGCATCGACGGCGTGTTGATGGTCTCGCCTTCGAAGATGCCCTCGTTGAGCTTGCCGCCCTTGGTCATGCGGAAGATTTTTGGCAGCGGCCACGCCGGCTTATAGCTTTCGAGGCGCGTGACCGCGCGCGGCGACAGCACCAGCATGCCGTGCGCGGCTTCGCCGCCCAGCGCCTTCTGCCAGGAGAACGTCACGACATCGAGTTTTTGCCAATCGAGGCCTTGCGCGAACGCTGCCGAGGTCGCGTCACAGATCGTCAGGCCTTCGCGGGTCGCGCTGATCCAGTCGGCATTCGGGACGCGGACGCCCGAGGTGGTGCCGTTCCAGGTGAAGACGACGTCGGAAGCCTGGTCGACCTTGGAGAGATCGGGGATTTCACCATAGCCGGCATGCAGCTTGGTGACGTCCTTGAGCTTCAATTCCTTGACGATATCGCTGACCCAGCCCTCGCCGAACGATTCCCAGGCGATGGTGGTGACGGGCCGCGCGCCGAGCAGTGACCACAGCGCCATTTCGACCGCGCCGGTATCCGAGGCGGGCACAATGCCGATCCTGTAATCGGCAGGCACTTCAAGCACTTCGCGCGTCAGATCGATCGCGAGCTTGAGTTTCGCCTTGCCGATTTTCGCGCGATGCGAACGGCCGAGGGCGGCGTCTTTGAGATTTTGGGGATTCCAGCCGGGGCGCTTGGCACAGGGGCCGGAGGAGAAATGCGGCACATTAGGCCGCGAAGCGGGCTTCGCTACGGTCATGATCTATCCTTCCAGATAGCAAGCCTCCCGTTGGGGGGAGGTGTCCCGCCGCGGTGATTAAGGGAAACGACTGGAATCGTCAAGGAACTTCGGAGCTATCCGGCAGGCCCTTGGGATCACGGCTGATTGATGAGGCGCCGCTGTCCCGCGGCGCCGGCCGCGCGTCGAGCAATTCGACGGCATCGGTGACGAGCTTGGCGGCCCGCCGCCGGCTCGCGATTTTCAAAACACTCTTCTCGCCGGCCTGCACGACATATTCATTGCCGATCCGCACGATCGAATAATCTTTCATCTGAAATCCCCAAGCTTGCCCGCGCCTGCCGGGATAGGCTCGTGTAGCAGAGATCGTTCCTGTCCGTAAAATCACGGAAGCCGGAGTAGTTTATCGCTTGTTAACCGGAACGAATGGCAAGACGCGTTTCGCAGTTATCGCAAGGCCGTCGGGTCGACGTCATTTTCGACGCTTGACGATTTTGAGGCCGCCACCCGACTTGCGCTTGCCTTCCGGAAGGTCCGGCACCAGATCGAGAAGCGAAATTTCCAGCGCGATCGCAATCCGCTGAAGGACTCTGACGTCTCCCGTTTTGTGGCCGCTTTCGATTTCAGACAGAAAGCCTTGAGCGATCTCAGCAGCCTTCGCCAAATTCGTCTGCGTCAGGCCACGTTTTTTCCGCCAGAACGCGAGCGGCGTCCTGGCGGAAAGCAGTGCATCCATTTCGGCTTCACTTAGGGTTTCCTCACGACGCGCAATCGCCTTCCTCGCAATCGCTGCATCGGCCGCATCTTCATTTGCGGCGACGAGCAGCTGATCGTACTCCTTACGAGACAAGATCACGATATCATCGCCCTTCGGGCTCTTGGTCATTACGGGCATCGGCCGCTCCTACTCATAGATTCCGCCGCGAGGACCAATATCAAGGACCGTAATGGTGTCGATCGTTTCGGTGAAAATCACCCGAAAGTCACCGACCCGTAAACGCTTGGCATCGACACCCACCAACACCTTTACATTGTTGGACTGCGATGACGCATCGTTGGCATATTGCCCGATTTTCATTCGAATCAACTTCGCCCGATTTGCGTGCTTGCGCAGGGCGGTCGCCGCGACCGATTTCATCGACCATTTATCTCATATGGCGATCTTTTTGTCAATCTCTTAATGAGATACTCCGCCCATTGTGCGATTGGTCAAAAGCGTATCGTCATGCCGACATGGCTGCGGGCGAAACCGAGCCGTTCATAAAACCGTTGCGCATCGACGCGGGTGTGATGGGTGAGCAGTTCCACCAGCTTGCAGCCTTTGGCGCGCGCGTCAGTGACGGCCCATTGCACCAGCTGTTCGCCGATGCCGCGGCTGCGGCAATGGCTGGCGACGCGAACGTCCTCGATCAGCGCGCGCGAGGCGCCCTGCGAACTCAGTCCGGGCAGGATGCAAAGCTGCAGGCAGCCGACAACGGCCCCCTCGCCGTCCGCGGCGACCATCAGCTGGAGGTTCGGATCGCGCTCGACCTTTTCGAACGCCTTGAAATAGCAATCCGGCAACGGATCTTCGAGCCGCTCCCGCGCGCCGCCGAGCGGATCGTCCGCCAGCATTTTGACAATAATGCCGACATCGTCGCGACGGGCGCGGCGGATGGTGACCCGTGAGATCGGTGCCATGAAATTTTCCGGTAAGATTCAGCGCGCCGGCGGCAGGCCGAGCGATTTCTCGGTCTCGCCGATCCAGCGGCGCACCGCGGCGTAGCCGTCGAGATGAAAGCCGCCTTCATGCGCCACGCGCGTATAGGCCAGCAGCGAAATGTCGGCGAGCGAAATCGCGTTTCCAACCAGGAACGGCGTGAGGGCGAGCTGGTGCTCCATCCGCGCCAGCGCCGCGTAGCCGCGCTTGACCTTGTCGGGGTCGAGGTCGGAGGCCGGCTGGCCGAGATAGAACATCTGGAAACGGCAGACGGCGACATAGGGCTCGTGGCTGTATTGTTCCCAGAACAGCCATTCGTCCATCTTGGCTACCGCGAAGTCATCGGCGGGAATGAGATCGCTGCCCCGCGCGAGATATCGAATGATGGCGTTGGATTGCGCCAGCGTGCGGCCATCCTCGAAATCGACCGTCGGCACCTGCCCCGCGCTGTTGAGTTTGAGAAACTCGGCGATGCGGGTCTCGCGCTTCATCGTGTCGACGGCAATCCAGTCATAGGGCAGCGCGAGCCTGTCGCAGACCCATTTCACCTTCAGGCAATTGCCCGAATTGGTGTCGCCGTAGATCTTCATCGATCGCACGCTCCCGGTGAGGAGCGGCATCGGACCAGCCGCGCCATTTTCTGTCAAGCCGATGGGGCTCGCGGATCAGAACTTGTAACCGAGACCTGCGCGGACGGTGTTGACGTTTGTGTCTACCGCGGAAGTAAAGCGGATGTATTCCCATTCCCCACGTAGGAATAGACCGCCAACCAAGTTGACATCGACGCCGAGGCCAAGGGTATAGCCATAGATCAGATGGTTATGCAGGCCTTCGGTCAGGGTCGCGGTAAAATCAGGTTTGGGCGCTAATGACGGTGAACTAGGCGTCGTCTTGTCCAAAACGCTTGCGGTTCGCGTGATATCGGCATTGCCAAGTGCGAAGCCACCGAACATGTATGGAAGGAAGCATCCGTAGACGTAAGCGGCGCGAGCACGGAACGTAGCCATGTCTGAGATCGAAATCGCAGCCGTCGAGATCGACGTTATGTTGTGCAAGTAGCCATCCTGCAAGGGGATTGGAGGCAGCAAGGGCGTCTGAGGATTTTTTTGGATCACCGCAGACGAGCCTCCAAACTCGCCGTGCAGGTAGCTCGCTTCAACGCCGATGACGACGTCGGTCCACTGCGAATTATACCCGCCGAATGCCCCGAAACCAGACGTGCGCCCCGAGGCTTTGTCGAAAAGCAGAGGTCCTTGCGGAAACAACCCTCCAATCACGGGGTTGGCTACGAGCAATCTCGAATTCGGTGAATACATCGCTTGAAAGAGCGGGTCGGTAAACATGTTGGAACTGCTAAAATTCTCGTCGGACGATCCATAACCGCCCTGACCTCCGATGTAGAAGCCCTGCCAATTGACACTGCTGCTGGTCAACCCGTCGGTGTAGCTGCCGCGGAGAATGGGAAGATCGGAGAGATCGGCGGCTTGTGCGCCGGTCATCGCCCCGAACATCATCGCTGCCAGCAGAAATCTTCGCATCGAAACCACTCCATCGGACACTCTAAACTCGACGTTGATCATCGCTCGTTAACCCTAACCAATCGTTATCGCCGAGCGCCGATTGGTGCAATCTTGTCGGAAAACGCGCAAATCTCCGACGCAAAAACAGCTTGCAGGATCGCTCTGGCGCGAAAACAAAACGGCGCGGGAAAATCCCGCGCCGTCTGCATTCGTTAACGAATGAAAGACGGAATTAGCCTCTGGTGACCAACGGCGGCGCGTAGACCGCCGGGCTGCTCAAATTCCAACGCATGCCGAGAGTGAGATCATGCGAGGTGATCTCTTTAAACGTCATCGCATGGTTGGCCGCGAATCCCGTGAAATCGGAAACGATTCCGGTCGTTGCGTCGCCGAGATTCACGTAGCTATAACCTAGCTCCACTGTAAGGCCAGGGTTGACCTTATAGGCCAGACCGGCATGCAGAGCCCAGGCGAAGTTCCACTTTGCGCCTGCCGGCGCGAGAGCGACGCCGCCGACCGGCGGATTGGTATCGACAAAATTGGACACCGTGTTCTGTGCGAAGCCGACGCCAGCGCCGATGAACGGCGTCACGCACCACCAGGTACCGAGATCCACGTAGCCGTTGGCGAGAGCCAGCCATTCAGACTTGCTTCCCGTGTAGGTGTCGACACCGGGAGTGGGTACGCCCGCATTGCTGAAGACAAAAACATCGCTTCCGTGAAAATTGGACCTGCCGCGATACTGGCCGGTGACGTCTACGCGAAACCAGTTGTTGAACTGATAGCCGACGCCGACGCCAAAAATGCCAGCCGCGTCGAAGCCCGATCTTTGATCAAGCGACAACAGCGTAGGATAAGAAAACCAATCCCGGCTCTTGACGAGCTGATTGCTGAAGCCGATGTCGCCACGCAAGTACCAGCCGCCGAAATCCTCAACCACCGGCGCGTAAGTCGGAGGCGCGGCAATCGGCATGTCCGCGGCAAAAGCCATCGATGACAACAGGGATGCCGCCCCGGCGGCAACGAGAGACTTAACGCTACGCATTGACTTCGTCCTTTGTCCGGTGAGACTACGGAGGCCCCACATCCAAACTCACGGGAGGACAATGGCAGCAAATGCTTAAGCGCCGCTTAACCCTAATTTTTAAGGTTGATAATCTCCGAAGATTTTTTGTGATGCCGCGTTGCAACGCTTCGCTGACGCATATGGAGCCCGGAAACCCGCGAAACTGCCATACATCCTAACGGGCCGTTGACGAAGGTAACCCGTGCGTTAACGCTGAATCGGTTGCCTTCGGATTATCGCGGTACGCGCAGGCTTTCGCGCGAGAATGTTTTGTCAGCGCGCGTACTTTGTCAGCGCGCGTGCTTGGGCATCTTCGGCAGGAACACCGCGAGCAGCCCGAGCGCCGGCAGGTACGCGCAGACCTGATAGACGAAGGCGATGCCGGTGTGGTCGGCGAGTTTGCCGAGCACCGCCGCACCCAATCCCCCGATACCGAAGGCGACGCCGAAGAACACGCCGGAGATCATGCCGAAGCGGTGAGGCATCAGTTCCTGCGCGAACACGATGATCGATGACGTCGCCGACGACAGGATCAGGCCGATGAACACGGTGAGCACCGCGCCGCTAAACAACCCGACATAGGGCAACGCCAGCGTGAAGGGCAGCGCGCCGAGGATCGAGAACCAGATAACGTATTTGCGGCCGAAGCGGTCGCCGAGCGGGCCACCGAAGAAGGCGCCGGCCGCGTTGGCGGCGAGAAAGACGAACAGATAGAGCTGGGCGGCCTGGGTCGAGACGCCGAACTTGTCGATCAGATAGAAGATGTAATAACTCGACAGGCTCGACACGTAGAGCTGTTTTGAAAAAAGCAGCGCCACCAGCACCAGCAGCGCGATCTTCACGCGGCGGGAATCCGGCGCATCCGGATGCTGGTCGATCGCGGCCGATTTCTTTGCGCCGATCTGCGGCCGGTACCAGACGCCGATCCGCCACAGGATGACGATCGCGAGAAACGCGATGGTTGAAAACCAGGCGATCGAGGGCTGGCCGAACGGCACCACGATCAATGCCGCCAGCACCGGCCCCATCGAGGTGCCGAAACTGCCGCCGAGCTGGAAGATCGATTGCGCGAAACCATAGCGCCCGCCGGAAGCAAGACGCGCGATCCGCGCCGATTCCGGATGGAACACCGCCGACCCCAATCCGACCAATGAGGCCGCGATCAGGATCATGCCATAGGCATGGGCGACGCTCAACAGCAGCAGGCCGAAGAACGTGAACCCCATGCCGATCGCGAGCGAAAACGGCTGCGCCTTCTTGTCGGTGAAATGCCCGACCAGCGGTTGCAGCAGCGACGCCGTGAACTGGAACGCCAGCGTGATCATGCCGATCTGGGCGAAATCCAGCGCGTAATTGTCCTTCAGAATCGGATAGACCGACGCGATCAACGACTGCATGGTGTCGTTGAGGAAATGCGAAAAACTGATTCCCGCCAGCACGACATAGGCCGGCCCCGCCGCGGCGGCCTTGGCGGCGAAGCCGGGCGTCACGTCCGGCACCAGCACGGCCGGTGCTTCCTCGGAGACGATGACGGGCTTGTTCAAGGCAATATTCCCGGAGAGATTCGATGGCGGCGCATGTTTCCTACGCGGCAGACGCGGCTGCGACCATCACCATAAGCTAATGGCAGCGATGCGCTCAGGCCGCCGCGGCGTGGCCGAGCGCCGAGACGATGTGGTCGACCACTTCCTCGACCAGGATGCGGTCGTCGCCCTCGCCCATCACGCGGATCACGGGCTCGGTGCCGGACGAGCGGACCAGCAGCCGGCCATGGCCGTTGAGGCGCTTCTCGCCGTCGACGATCGCCGATTTGACGTCGGCATCGTCGAGCGGCTTGCCGCTGCGATAGCGCACGTTCTTGAGGATCTGCGGCAGCGGATCGAAGCGATGACAGACTTCCGATACCGGACGGCTGAGCTTTTGCACCACGGCAAGCACCTGCAGCGCGGCCACGAAGCCGTCGCCGGTGGTGGCGTAGTCCGACAGGATGATGTGGCCGGAGGGCTCGCCGCCGAGATTGTAGCCGCGGGTCAGCATCTGCTCGAGCACGTAGCGGTCGCCGACCGGCGTGCGCACCATCTCGATGCCTTGCCCTTCGAGGAAACGCTCCAGTCCGAGATTCGACATCACGGTGGCAACGATGCCGGGCTTGGCGAGGCGGCCGTCTTCCTTCCAGCTCTGCGCGATCACCGCGAGCAACTGGTCGCCGTCGACCACATGGCCGCGCTCATCGACCAGGATGACGCGGTCAGCGTCGCCGTCGAGCGCGATGCCGATGTCGGCGCGCATCTCGCGCACCTTGCGGCTCAGCGCCTCGGGCGAGGTCGATCCGCATTCCTTGTTGATATTGAATCCGTCCGGCTCGACGCCGATGGCGACGACGTCAGCGCCGAGTTCCCACAGCGCTTCCGGCACCACCTTGTAGGCGGCGCCATGCGCGCAATCGATCACCACGCGCAGGCCGTCGAGCGAGAGGTCGCGCGGCAGCGTCCGCTTGGCGAACTCGATGTAGCGGTCATGGACGCCGTCGATGCGGCGGGCGCGGCCGAGGCTGGCGCTCTGCGCCAGGCGGCGGTCGATCGGCTCGTCGAGCAACTGCTCGATCTGCCGTTCGACGTCGTCGGACAATTTGAAGCCCTGCGGACCGAACAGCTTGATGCCGTTGTCCTCGAACAGATTGTGGGAGGCGGAAATCATCACGCCGAGATCGGCGCGCATCGACTTGGTCAGCATCGCCACCGCCGGCGTCGGCATCGGGCCGAGCAGCAGCACGTCCATGCCGACCGAGGTAAAGCCGGCCACCATGGCGTATTCGATCATGTAGCCGGAGAGGCGCGTGTCCTTGCCGATGACGACGCGATGGCGATGGTCGCCGCGCTGAAACACCAGACCGGCCGCCTGCCCCACCTTGAGCGCGAGCTCCGGCGTGATCAGCCCATTGGCACGGCCCCGAATCCCGTCGGTACCGAAATATTTGCGGCTCATGCATCCCCCAGCAGTTTCGAGGCTTCTCAATCCGTCCCGGCAAGAAGTCTCGAACGCCCACCATCATAGCGTGCAGGGGGTTATACTGCCTCATTCGATAAAATGACTTCAAAAAATATGATAAATCATTACCGCGCCCCGAAGTCGCGACAATCGACTAACTTATTGATATTTTTAAGTTATCTAATGATCCCGACGCCGCTAGTCCCGCCGTTTGAGGTGATGGTCGCCCTTCGACGGCGGCGGCTGGGTGACATTGACGGGGTCGGAGCCCGGAAAAGTCTCCTCCAGCCCCTCCTCCAGGGCGTCGTCCAGCCGGCGCTTTTCGGCATCCTTTTGGGCGGATTTGGAATCCGAACGTGACCCGGTCATCGGCGGCCTCCTGGCTGACCTGGTTCCGCACAGCGCGTGATTTGGCTGGTGAACCAACCATGCTAGATGACAAGCCAGTCAAGAAATACAAGAAGGGCCGGGACGTCCATGAAGCACATTACCTGCATCGAAGATCTGCGGCAGTTGCACAAGCGGCGCGTGCCGAAAGCGTTCTTCGATTACGCGGATCGCGGCTCCTATACCGAGGACACGCTGCGCGCCAACCATGACGATCTGCAGCAGATCAAGTTCCGCCAGCGCATCCTGGTCGACGTCTCCAGGCGCGACCTCTCGACCACAATCCTCGGCGAGCAAGCGAAAATGCCGCTGATCCTGGCACCGGTCGGCCTGCTCGGCATGCAGCATGGCGACGGCGAGATTCACGCCTGCCGCGCCGCGCAAGCCGCCGGCATTCCCTTCACCCAGAGCACGATGTCGATCTGTTCGATCGAGGATATCGCAGCCGCCGTCGACAAGCCGTTCTGGTTCCAGCTTTATGTGATGAAGGACCGCGGCTTCATCAAATCGCTGATCGAGCGCGCGATCGCGGCCAAATGCAGCGCGCTGGTGCTCACCGTCGACCTGCAGGTGATCGGACAGCGGCATCAGGACATCAAGAACGGCATGACGGTGCCGCCGGAATGGTCACTGTCGAAACTGCTCGACTTCGCCAGCAAGCCGTCCTGGGTCGCCGGCGTGCTGCGCGGCAAGCGCCGCAGCTTCGGCAACATCGTCGGCCACGTCAAAGGCACCGAGGACCTCACCAAATTGTCGGAATGGACCGCGTCGCAGTTCGACACTTCGCTGAATTGGAAGGATATCGACTGGATCCGCTCGATCTGGCCGGGCAAGCTGATCCTGAAAGGCATTCTGGACGTCGAGGACGCCGAAGAAGCCGCGAAGACTGGCGCACAGGCGCTGGTGGTCTCCAACCATGGCGGCCGCCAGCTCGACGGCGCGCCGTCGTCGATCGAGGTGTTGCCGGAAATCGTCGACGCGGTCGGCTCGAAAATGGAGATCATGTTCGACGGCGGCATCCGCACCGGCATGGACGTGATGCGGGCGCTGGCACTCGGCGCAAAGTCCTGCATGATCGGCCGCGCCTATGCCTACGGGTTAGGGGCCGGCGGCGAGGCCGGTGTCGCCAAGGCGATCGACCTGCTGGCCAAGGAACTCACCACAACCATGGGCCTGTGCGGCGTCAACACCATCGCCGAGATCGACGATCACGTGCTGGCGATTTAGGAATTCGTCGCGGCCGCCGTTTTCGCGCCCCCCCTAAAAAACGAAAGAGGTCCGATGACACGATACGAAGTCCATGCAACCGAAATTTACTTGTCAGGTTTGCGGCCACCGCGGCGCCGATATCGGCCTAGCCCCGCGCCCACGTGCGAAACCGGTGCTGTCCACAAGGACAATTGCCACTTTCCTCCGATGGCGCTTAGGTTCCGCTGTCCAATGTGAGACAGCAGCCGACGGATCGACGCTTGGGCCAGCAAGCAGGACGACCAGCCTGGCCGTACAGAAGCCAACAGCCGGCTGGTCGAGATCGGCCTGAAAGCGAAGAAATGACCGACCAAAGAGCACAGCCATCGCTCAATCTAACGATCGTGGCCGCCCTCGCCGTGGTGCTGGGTGCATGCGCCGGGTCACAACAGACCACCGTAGAAGAGCCTGCGGTTGCCGAAATGCCGGCAACTATTAAGGCTGATCAAATTATCGGCCGGTGGGGTGTGGCGTCTTATCAAGATCCCAAAGACCGGACGCGGGTTGAAGCTGCGGCTAAAGCACAGTGCAAACTGCCCTATGTGATTACGGCGGGCGCGTCGGGCGGCGTGGTGATGCACCTTGCCGACGAGGCGGCGCCACAAGATCTGCGGCTAAAGGGCAGTCCAGGCGGGAAAAACTATATCGGTCCACCCGGACCTGCTGGTGGAGAAAAGGATCGCGAAGTCGTTTCCGTTGATAGTCGGGTGCTGATAACGCGATTTGTCGATCCGGATGCAGCCAAGCGCTACGGCAATATGGTGTACGTCCGCTGTACGTGACGATGGCGTGCCTTATCTGACCCGCGCGCTCCAAATACGCCGGCTTGTAGAGCGGGGCCCAACGTCCAAGCCAAATGAATCGGCTACGAAATGTTTGACCTCGAATCCAACCGGACGACACTCTAGTCGAGATGGTACCCTTTCCCACTCGAATCCGAACTGCCGCAAAAATCGCCGGACTGAAAACGATCTACGATCTCCAAGAAACCACAGAGTTCGCTTGCATCCACAATCTGGGCCGGGGTCGGTCAAAATGCGCGCAAAATTTAGCGACGACGATACCTGAAATCAACTTATGCATGATCGGACCTATCGAAGGCGGCCGTCGGAAACGTGGCGTTTTTGAGATGTCCTTCTTCTTTGAAAAAGGCCGATAGCAGCTCCACTGAACTATCATATGCAAGCTTGATGTCGGCCCGATCAACTGCAGCCATCGTCTCTTGAGAGCTGGTCTCCCACACCGCCTGCGCTTGTTCGAGTAACGATTGGCGTTGTATCGGATTCGTTAGATCTGGTGCCAGCCTGGACCATGTGTGCAGCAAATGAATCTTGACCGCCGCGTTGCCGCTCGAAGCTTGCCTCAGTAAATCGAACGCGGTTTTCACAATATCCCGAAATTGCAGTGGCGGGAAAAGTATGCTGACCTTTCCGTCTTCGCTACTCCAGATACCGGTCTGTTCGGGCAAGTTAGCCAGGCCCCGTATCGCCTCACCGAGCCAGTCGATACAATAAAGAGCTGTGTAAGTATCATTAATCGCCGGGCTCAGTGCGCGAAGCGCGATTTCGACCAACTGCGCAATAGCGAACTCCAGATCTTGTTCGAGATTGCGATGTCGGCCGAGTTTTACCGCCCCGATGACTGACGGGCCCAAGGCTTTGACGTACTGCGCTGGCAGGACGCGGGCGATGGTCTCCCCCTGTCCGACAAACTGCCCGGGACGGAAGAGAAGGCTGATGACTACATTAGCCTGCGCGGTTTCGCTGGCCATCCGCTCGAAATGAATTACTTGCACAAATCCACTGATGACACTGCGCACAACGGCGCCATTTCGCGCAGAGAACTTTTGGAGTTCTGCCACATCTCGCAACTGTAGTGTGTCAGGCTTTTGAGGTATCTCGCTCGTGCGCTGGGCCTGCTGAGCTATGGAGTATGATCTCCGAGTCACCACAGTCTGTAGGTCTTCGAGGATTCCGGGCAGCACGTTGTTCGTCTGAATTGACATCGCGATCTTGTTGTTGAAAAAAACCAGCGATGCGAAGCTAATCACAACCAAGGTGCAGGTCGTCATTATTGTCAGTTGAGGAACAAATTGGTCCGCCCCGTGTTGGCGGACTGCGATGAATGTAAGTAGCACGTGAAAAAACGTCGCGATAAATAATCCCAGGGCGATTTGCATCGTCCTGTCGCGCAGGAAACGGTGCATCAGACGCGGGCCGAATTGGGTTGCTGCCGCAGAAAAGACCAGCAGGCTGATCGAAAAGATCAACGCAAGGACCGTGCTCACCGCACCAAGAAGTGCGCTGAGTAGGGCCCGGGCGTCATCGATGTTTCCAACCGATAGCCAAACTGGGAGGGTGAGCGTTCCCCGGAAGACCTTGGCATCGAGCGCTATCGTCAAAGCAAAAAATAGGCATGCGAATAACGATAGACAAAAGGGGATGGGCAGCAGACTGGTGCCTGGGGCTATATCTTCGAGATGGCGCGGCACATTGGGCATTATTGCTCGCTTAGCTTCTCATGCACAGCCGCTCTCGAGTTTCAGTTGCGCCTGTGTGCCTTCTTCGTCGGATCCCGATCAGGCGGCAAGAGCCGGAGATATCCGCAACAACCGCCAAGTTGCCGCTCTACCTGCTTGCTGCTCAAGGTGCGTCCCGGGTTCGGAGAAATTGAATGTTTCATGTAGCACAATTGTGGGCCGATGTCCGGCTATGCCCGTCTGAAATAGGGCAAACTGAGAGGAACTCATTACGAGTAAATGGTCTTCGGGTTGCCCCTGATACCAGAGATTGCTCGATGCAGTCGGGACTTCGCAATTGTGCCACAAGAACTCATGTACCGCAGCGAACAGCGTCTAATTTGATCACCGATCAGAGGGAGCTCGCAGCGAATTTCGCACCGCAGGAGGGCAGTCGGCTCAATAAACCTCCGGGACGAAACGCTGGGTCGATTTCTTGGGTCGCTTATAGCCAGTATCTGGCTGGCGGGGAGGAAGCTCGATCTGGACCGGTCTCATGTCCTGATACGCAATTTGACCCAGCAGATGCCGGATGCAGTTGAGCCGGGCACGTTTCTTGTCATCGGCGTTGACAACGTGCCACGGAGTCTTCTTGCGGTCGGTGTGCTCGAACATCAGGTCCTTGGCCTTCGAATAGTCCACCCAACGCTTTCGCGATTTAACGTCCATCGGACTGAGCTTCCAACGCTTGATCGGATTTTCGATGCGCTCCTGGAAACGCCGCTCTTGCTCTTCGTCGTTCACCGAGAACCAATACTTGATGAGATAGATGCCTGACCGCACCAACATCTCCTCGAATACTGGACAGGAACGAAGGAACTCCTGATATTCGTCTTCGTTGCAGAACTCCATCACTCGCTCGACCCCGGCGCGATTGTACCAACTGCGATCGAACAGAACGATTTCGCCCCGCGCCGGGAGTTCAGCGACGTAGCGTTGAAAATACCATTGGCTTCGTTCACGGCTCGTCGGCGTGCCGAGCGCAACGACGCGACAAACGCGAGGGTTTAGACTCTGGGTTATGCGCTTGATCACCCCGCCTTTTCCTGCGGCGTCGCGCCCTTCGAAAATGACGGCCACCTTAAGGCCCTGCAGCCGAACCCATTCCTGCAACTTGATGAGTTCAAACTGCAGCTGCGCGAGTTCATCGACGTATTTATAGTCCTTCGGAGGCTTGTGCGACTTTGGCCGTCCGGATGCATGCCAATACTGTTCGACCGCAGCAGTCTCCTTGGCGTCGCGCCGCACAGATTTTTGAGCAGATTTGCGGTTCTTCAACGTAAGCCCCAAGCTCGCGCGATGACTAAGATCGAGGAATGATACCAAAACATGTCCGGCAAGCAACTAGAGAACCGGGTACGCTGCGATTGGCCTGCGTGAACGAAATCTCTGCCCTTGTTCCCGCCACTGCCGGGACATCGCTTGATTTAGATCAAGTCCGCGTTCGACATACTTGGGAGGGTAAGTGTACCCGAGCCGCAGTCTTGGAGGGACGACGAATAGTTCCTGTGATGCAGAGTGTGAATCGACCGAAGCGCAGCATCGTAGTCCATGCCGCTGGGCGCTCGCGCTTGCTCATGCGGCGATGATTTTGGGCCATTGCAGCACCGGAGGTGTGCTCCTGGATGCCATCGGAAAATTTTCGTCGACCTAGTCTTGAGCAGACCGAGCGTGACCATGGCGCACTTGAGGCGGCGGCCCGGCGTGGCAAAATCTCGGTGGCCGGACAGGCTTGAACGGATCACCGGTCGCGCCACCGGCTCCCGGCCCCACTATCCGCGGACGACGGCGTTCGAGGGTTTCGCATCGACCAGACTGGGACAATTCTTTGGTGCGGCAGCCGATAAGCACCCGGGCCTATCCGGCTTCAGCCTCTTGAGCCACGGGCGCGATGCCTTCATCGTCCGTCTGGCGCTTGCCGACCTGGCCGAGCGCAGTCTCGACATGCAGTACTACATGTGGGACGGCGATACGACCGGACGGATCGTCGTCGACCATGTGATGAAGGCTGCCGATCGCGGGGTCAGGGTGCGGCTCCTCGTCGACGATCCTTTCTACAAGGACAGCGATTCCGTCAAAGCTTGCCTTGATGCTCACCCCAATGTTGAGATCCGTCTGTTCAACCCGCTCACTAACCGGCGTTGGTCAATTCTCGACTTCATTTTCGATTTTAGCCGGGTCAATCGTCGTATGCACAACAAGTTGATGGTTGCCGACAATGCGGCGGCGATCGTCGGCGGCCGCAATATCGGTGACATCTATTATGGCGTGAACACCATCGCTAACTATCGTGATTTGGATGTATTGGCGGTTGGGCCTGTCGTCCGCGATCTGTCGGGGGTATTTGACCAATACTGGAACAGCGCCTCGACCGTGCCGATCGCGGCCATCGTCGACCGCACCCATGGCGCAACCGATCTCGATGGCATCCTGTTTCGCTTGCGAGAGGCGATCGCCGCGGCTGATTATCCTTATCCTATCGGTCAGGACCTGGACGAGTTGGCGGCTCAGAGCGCCGAGCTTCGCGACAATCTCGTATGGGCACCCGGCCGAATCATCGCCGACGACCCCGAAACCATCGTCCGCGGCAAGGAGAGCGACGACGTCATTGAATTCATTCGCGGGCGGATCGCCAGGCTGAAAGAGGAGTTGCTCGTTGAATTGCCATACTTCGTCCTACCCGCCGGGGCGCAGGCCACCGTGAAAGCGCTGCACGCGCGCAATGTCCGGGTGCGCGTGCTGACCAACTCGCTCGCGTCGAACGACATGCTGCCGGCGCATTCAGGCTATGCCAAGACCCGCAGGCGGCTGCTCGAGAACGGCATGGAGCTATACGAACTGCGGCCGGATACCGACGCCTTCCGGCCGGGCTGGTCGCTCGTTTCTGGGCGGTCGCCTGCCGCCTTGCACACCAAGGCAATGGCATTCGACGGCGAGGCCGTGTTCATCGGCAGCTTCAACCTCGACCCTCGCTCTGCCGTGATCAATACCGAAGCTGGGCTCTATATCGAGAGCCCGGAACTTGCTAAAAAGCTGACGGACTACATGGCAACTGGCGTCGTGCCCGCCAACAGCTACCGCGTCCTCCTCGACCCGACCGGCAAGATCGTCTGGGAGACCGTGAGGGACGGCAAAAGGGTGTGCTACCTGGACGAGCCGGAAACCGGTTTTCGACGGAGATTCGTTGCCGACCTGTTGAAGCTGCTGCCGATCGACTCGCAACTCTGACAACGACCCTCGGCGACGAATTTGCAATTCGGCAGATGTCAGAACTTATAGCCAATTCGCGCCGTAACCTGATTGTTGCTCAGCTCTTGCTTGAAGCCGACGACGCCAAGATTTAGGATCGGTATCGGATATACAAAGGACTTGGATTGATACTGGGAGTAGCGGTATTCGAGCCCCGTAAACCAGTTGTTTGTAAAGGCGTAGTCGAGACCCGCTCCGACCGTCCAGCCGACGCGCGCGCCGTCGCCGCCGATTGAGATGCCGGTGGAGGGGATAGAAGTCTCGTTCGAGACGAACGCGGCACCTCCAGTCACATAAAGAAGTGCATGATCGGCAGCGTAGCCGAGGCGCCCGCGGATCGAGCCGCCCCATTTGCTGCGCGCCGTGAGGAAATCCCCGGTGATTGCGGTGTAGCGTATTTGGCCAACTGTCCAGCCTTGGAAGTCGGCTTCGACGCCCAGCATTAGCTGGCCCACTTGGTAGTTATAACCAGCTAAAACTCCGTAGCTCAGGCCATTCTTATCGGACCCCGACGTTACGAGGAATGGCGCCCCAAGTAGTAGCGCTGCCGTGGTGTATTTGGGGTTCGTTTGCATCCACCCGAACTCGCCCCCAAGGTAGAAGCCTGTCCATGAAAACGCAGGCACATAGGCGACTGGCGCGACAGGCTCCATTCGGGCCGGGAGGTCGGCAGCAAACGCGGATAGACTAACTGCATTCGCCGCGGCAGCGAGTAGAACGATCCGTGCCCAACAGCACCACATGGGTTGACCTCCAATCGGCTGAAGTGGCCGATTTCTTGTTGATGAGTAGCATCCGCGGAGATCCCCAAACGAACTATCACGAGTAGACGCCACCTCTATTTTCCCATTGTGCCTATACGGCAACATTCCAGACGCGGCTTCCTGTACCCGGGCACCTCCAAAGAAAGGTTGTCTCGGCATGTCCGAAAAGTGCGCCATGAATCCACATCGCCGGCCGGCGCTTTCCCTTTAGAACGACAAAGGCCGCACCCCGGTAGGGCAGGCCCCGAATTTTAGAACTCGACAAGCGAAATCTGATCACTCTTTCATTTTAATACCCTTCTCGGCCCTGTACGCCTTGAATACCACGTCGATGGCTTGAATGACTTTTTTACCCGGATTTGCCTTACAATAGACGATGAGTTCGTGCTCAAGGGTTTTGGCTCGGTCAACCTTCATCATATGCTTCTTGCCAAGACCGTTGTACCAACCACTATACCAGGTCGTCAGATAGTCTGCGTCTTCCTGAAACGTGTTGGCCAATTGGGCGCAGGTTAGCGCCTGAACGTCGATATAACCGTCGCCGTCCGCGTAGGTCTTGAGTTCGACCTGTGCGTGCGCCGGCCCTGCAAGGGCGATGATCCCGCAACACAGGATCAGCTTTTTTATGATCACTAGATTGCCTCTTTGCCACTGTAAGCGCGGAGCGCACTCGCGTCGCATTCCTACACCGACCCGACATCCTCAGTGATGTTATTGATCCATATCAACGCCGCGCGCCAATTGAGCCATACTGACAGTACCGTCATCGAAATGTTCAAAAACGGAAGTCGCGGCCTTGCGGCGGGATGTCTTCTGTGGATGGCTCCCGCGTTGCTCGGAAGCATCAAATCACACGCCATCCTCGGCGGCCACCACCACTACGCCCGAGTTTAAGTTTTCGGTACACACAACCGACCGAAGGCAATTTCTTTATTCGCGAATTTCGATTTTGATATGGCGATGTTCTGCCAAGAATAGTTGGCCTCATTCGTGCATGTGGGAGTCAAACGAGAGCGCGCGAATGAAGCGGGATGTTTTGGTTATCGTCGCCGGGATGCTCGTCGTCGGGGTTGTCGTTTGGGCCTTCTGGGGTAATCCCGAACGCGCTCCGCGCGTGCAAGCAAAAGCCGACCGGGAATTGATGTTCGTCTTCGAGCGAAGCCCCTACATGTCGACCGGGCACTAGCCGTTGCGAAAGTCTAAAGGCCGCCCGTTCATCGGGGATGTCCCGATCGGTGTTGAACTACGTCGGGCCGACGTTGCCGGAATGAATGTTACGCGGCCCTCGTGACGTGGGCAACGGGCTTGATCGTCATGCGATCGTGGTGAGCTTGAAGGGCCGCACGCAGAACCGACAATTGCTTATGCGCCTTCAATCGTCGGAAGCCCTTGTTGGCCTCGATCATGCCGGCCGCGACCCATCGCAAGGCCATACCGGCATCCCGCCAGCGTTTGACGTTGCGCGTGACGCGGCGAATGGTGCCCATCATGTTCTCGGCGATGTTGGTACAGGCGAGCGATCGACGAAGCTCCTTCGGCAGCTTCAACCGGACGACAGTCAGGATTTCGTCAAGGCCTTCGAGGATGCTGGCCGCTACGCCGGGCCATTGCTGGTCGAGTTGACGCGCGAGATTGCGGATCAATTTTTCAGCCTTGTCGGCGTCATCGAGCTCCCAGGCCTGGCGCAGCACCCGACGGGTGGCCGCATGATGCTCTTTCGGCAGGCGTTCCATGATGTTGCGCGCCTTGTGGATCTGGCAGCGCTGGATCGCAGCGGCCGAACCGAAGGTGCGGCGGATCGCCTTCGACAACGCTTTCGCGCCGTCGGCGATGAACAGTCTTGGCACCGTCGGGTCGAGCCCGCGCGAGACCAGGTTGTCCAGCAGGGCCTGAACCGTTGCGGCATTCTCGGTCGCCCCTTCCACCAGCGCCAGCGGATGCTTGTTGCCTTCGCCGTCAACCCCGATCGCGGCGACCAGCACGAGATCGTCGCCGAGATGCAGCCCATCGATTTGGACCACCAGAAGGTCGAGCGCGGACAGATCGGCAGCCATGAAGTCGGCCAGCCGCGCCGCCGACAGCGCTACGAACCTCCGCGAGGCCGCCGACTTCGAAACCCCCGATCCGGGCGGTGCCGGCACGTCACCCTCGGGCAGCCGGACAGCGCGGCCGAACCGGCGCGTCGACACATTGATCAGCATCAGGTTCATCGCCCAACGACCAAGCCAATCCTCCTCCGCCGCCGTTTCCCAACTCGGGATCGTGACCTCGCGGCCGTCCACGCCTCGGACCCGCGGGCGCTCGACCTCGATCTTGCCGCCGTGGAAGCCGATCCGTCCCCGCGTTCGGCCCCAACGGTGCGCCCGCCGCGCCGCGTCGCGACCGTGGCGCGGCCCGCAGGCCGCCGTGACATCCGCCTCCATCATCGTGCCGAGCGCCTCGATCCCTGCCGCAAGGCAGAACCGATCGAAGCTCGCCCGCACTTCTGCAAACGCTTCGTCCACAGCCCCGGTCGCCGGCGAACCAGCCGGTGTGATATCTCTCGTCATGGCGTTGCTCTCCTTTGTGGAATCAGCACCCCGAGCCTACCGGCTCAAGGTGGGCAACGCCGACCTCTTCAGAAATTCAACAGAACCCGGGACATCCCCCGTTCATCCCGTATCGGATGGCCTGATGGATGCGAAGGCGAGGTAGTAAGCGTTCGCATACAACACGCCAGCCCCTCTGGGGCGGCTTTCGCGTGTTATGGATTTGAACTATATCTCCATCTTCGATTTCCCAACGTCAGATTGAAAACGACTGTGTTCATCTCTTTGATGCTATTGGCCTTGGAATCCAACGAAGTAATCGCATTTCGGACGATCAAACTCATATTTCTTGACCAAGACGCCCTCAAGGAAGTTCGACTTATGATTGGCGAAAAAATCGATTCAGCCTTCGAAGCTACCGCAGGCCTGATCTGCGAGGGATATCGCCAGAAAGTCGCTGCAAATGCACATCGATTGAGCAGTTTGCAGCTAAGAACTCCGCGCTCGCGGGGATAGTCGAGTTGTAGGCCTTCCACATTTTAAAGGCTAGATGCCGATATCAGACTCCGCGAACAACCTTCGCGCGTTGGACCCGACATCCGAAAGGCAACATCGGTTGAGCTGCCAGACAACGAATCTGGCCTTTGGCACCCCGCCTCGACAGCAATTCTGTCCGGCGCAATAGTCGTGCCTAAGCGTGAAGTTGGGGCAGGCGGCGCTGTTCGGAATCGGCGGCCGATGCGGTTTTGCGGGATCTGTAGAAACTCAGAACAGTCCGGGAGGTTTCGCTATTGAGGCGTGCAAACTGTTCTCTCATCTTATCCAGATCTCGCGCAGAGATGCGGTGATCCTTTGCCCCGAGAAATAGCAGGGACATCGTAGTCTCCCACTCAAACTTGAGAGCCTTTGCAAGGATCAGCGTCATTTCGCTGCTGCTATCCATCAAAGCTCGCTCCACCACGTCGACAGGTAGCGAGCATAACAGGGACAGTCCCACCGTGGCTTCTTCGAATTTGTGGGACCGGGCGTATTCCAAAATGCTGTTCTCGTTCAAATCGCCATAGTGATGCCGGGCTGCCACAACCTTCTTTGCATTGAAATAAGTCTTTGACGCCGGGCCGAACTTGGACTGTAGCGCGCCGGCGACATCGGTTACCGAGGTCTGAATTTGATTCACTAAATCGGGTCGTTCGCACTCCAGTTTCCGTCTTACGTCGTCCGATGCCTTCGCAATCAATTGTTGGAACATATGCCTTGGAATGTCCTTCCGGAGGCCGAGGTGTTCGGCAAGAATTGAGTCGCCCTCGGAGCGCTTGATCATGTGCAAAAAGCCGAAATCCGAGAAGCGGGCACCCTTGTTCGTCGCGACTGAATTGACCACTTCGCGGTTGCCGCGCGTCACGAGTTCGTCCGTTACCACGACGGGAAGAGAACTTCGCTGGGAGATTGCCAGGAGGTGCGACTGGCTTTTGGTTCTAATATTGGAAACCAACGTCTTGGCATCAAGCCGATCGGAATGCCGAAGCATCGGGCCCGCAACATCAATGGAATCATCAAAAGCAAGCTTTTTGACAATGTTGACCGAGGCGTTGTCGGTACGGACCAGTCGCTTGGAGAGTTGGGCTCGAGCCGCCACTTCAATTCCGTCCGCCAGTCGCCCGATTACCTCACCGAAAATCCAAACCTCGTCGTCGGTGTACCGGCCGGCGATCAATAAATCGGTCGCATGCCAAAGCGCACGCAGACGATTTTCGGCCGACCCTCGGGCGACGGCCTCCTCTAGTTCCAGCAGAAATGACCCTGATTCAATCATTCGCCAAGCATCCAAATTGCTTAGGCCGCTCCAATTCTATCCAAGAGCAAGCCGACAAAATTTCGACGTCATCATTTCGAGAATCGCATTGGTCACCAAAACAGCGACCAGTAAGCATGCAACCCCAATCTCTCTGCTAAATCATATTCGGCAAAAGGAAGGCTTTCGTAAACAGGACGGACGCAGGCACCGGCATGGGTTTCCAGGGTTAATTGTGCTTTAAAGATGGCCTGTGAGTTCGTACACGAAGGCATATTCGTTCAATTGTTCGGTCCAAACATCGGGCCGCGTCAGCCTACCGTCCGCGTCTGTGATGTGCGCTTCCCATCCTGTCAGGTGAAGGGTGCGCGCCTAATTTAGCCACGATCAGCGTTGGCCGCTCTGACACGACCGCCCCGGATGACCTCTGTCGCGATTTGGTGCCGATGGCTGGGCGATCTTGGCGAGACGAGGCAATGTCATTAGGCTTTGAGGCTAGGAACGGATCATCGACGCTACGGGTAAGGGCTGTGTGTAACCTCTCACCGGACTGACGTTAAATGCACTTAAGCTACGCCCTGCTGAACAGACAGGCGGCACTGCGCCACCAATCTCTGTCGTCATTGTAACAGAGTCAAAACTTTATCAACCTTCGAACCTCGTAGTTCAGTTTCTGCGCTTGATATTGCGCATCACCCCAAAGTTGGTTGGTGTACAGACCCTTGAAAAAGAATACGTCCGCCATCCACATCAGCGCCAAGCAGATGACTACACCGGTAATTATTCGCATCAACGCGGCTCCCTCAACTCATTAGCCGACGAGTTTTCGAATCGATCACGGCGCATCTGCGCAAGGTAGTGATCCCTACGCTTGCTGCTCTCCTCAAAGGACTCACTTACAGAAGAAATCTTCCGTTCAGTCGGGAGCAGCCAAAGCAGTCCGCCAAACAGAACTATCCCGCCGCCGCCCAGCAACAAGAGAATCATCATGGTAAAGACCCTAAAACGTCGTATCCTAGCTTGACTAACCCTCGTTGGGGGCTTTTTCGTATCAACCGTTGCACGTAAGGTCTTGGAGCACCCGCGCAAATCAGCAATCGGGTGGGGCGCCGATCGGGACCCCACCTTTAGACCAAATCAGCCAACGGAAACAAAAGCTTTCGCTAAGGGCACGGTGGGTCCCACTTCGCCTGGCGGAACGATCGGGCTGGTCTGTTTCGCCGTCCTGGCCTCGCCCTTCAAGTCGAAGTTGCGGCTTGAACCTGAGAACGCGGTGCTTCGACATCAATTGATTGGCTTGAGGCGTAGGCTGCATGGTCGCGTCCGGCTCACGAACACTGATCTTTTGTATCGCTGGTTTCCGTCAACCCTGCAGGTTCTCACTATCATCCGGCCCGAGACGCTCGGCCGACGCCAGTGTCTTCCAAAGTAAATTTGGTCCCCGTGTGTGGCCGAAATGACATAGGTGAAATCGATTAGGATTGTTACGTTCCGTGGGGGTGATTCGTGGAAATTTCCTATGAATGCCATGTATTTGACATTCGCAGTGCTCTTTTTGACCGTGAATCTCGCCGGCGCGGCCGAAGTATTCTCGATTAACGATGCCCTGCACCAGGCGATGTTGACTAACCCGGCCGTGGGTGAAGCTTCGGCAAATCGCCGTGCGACGCAGAGCGAACTTCGGCAGACTCAAAGTACGCTTTTGCCGCAAGTGCGTATTGATGCCAGCTATGGACCGGAAAAATTCGACCAGTCCCCAGGATTTATAAGCCCGTCGTTGCAGGTACCCACGGTGGGGGCCGGGCCCTGGCGGAATGGCAACCAGGAATCGGTTGTCATTCGACAGTTGCTGTTTGACGGTTTTGCCTCGATCCACGAGGTCTGGCGACAAACGGCGCGGGTTAATGCTGCCGCCTCGCGCGTCAAAGAGAGAACCGAACTGATCGCGCTGGACGCCGCCGAGGCGTACGTCGACGTGGTGCGTTATATGCGGCTAGTCGGCCTCGCCGAACAGAACGTTGCAAACCACGAAAAGATTTTTGCAAACGTCAACTCCCGCTTCTCGGGTGGCCGAGCTGGCGAAGGCGATCTGGAGCAATCGCGAGAGCGCGTTGAGAATGCTCGCGCATCGCTCGCGGAATTTCGACGCAGCCTGGATGATGCACGGGCGAAGTACCGCAAAGTTGTCGGCCTGGAGCCGTACAACGTACGATTCCCGGCTCCACTAAGGGGGATGCCGGGAAGCCGCGATGAATCGCTAGCAGTTGCGCTGCGATTCAACTCGACGATTGCGGCGGCGCAGTCCGATGTCGATGCCGCGAAACAAGCGTTCAGAGTGACCGATGGTGCGTTTGCCCCCAAATTCTATCTTGAGGGACGAGCAACGCACTACGATAACTCGTTCCCCTACGTCACTAGCCCCGGTCTGCCCAATGTCACCCATGAGGACTATAGCGGCAAGGTGGTGATGTCCTGGGACATCTTCCGTGGTGGCCAGGATGTCTGGAACCGCTCAGAGAAGGCCGAGCGTTTTACCGAGGCAACCATGAACCACGCCCGACTGCAGCGAGACGCCTATGAATCGATCGACAAGGCCTGGAACGCCCGCACGGTTACGCTGACGCGCATTGCGGCATTGACCCGTCAGCTGGAAGCGGACCGGAAGACCATCGCGGCGTTCCAGAAGGAGTATGAATTAGGTCAACGGTCGCTGATCGACCTGTTGAATGCTCAAAATCAATTTTTCAATGCCTCGGTATCGCTCACCTCGGCACGCGCTGTCATCATTTTTGCCGACTATCAATTGCTGGCTGCAATGGGAACCTTGATTGAATATCTCAAGGCGCCTCCTTCGGTTGATACCGCGCCCGTCGACCTCCTGACGTTCGGCCTTCCAGCCTATGGGCTTCCAACACTTCGGGTTAATCTGCCACAAACGGGGTCTGAACCGCCTCCTGATCCCTGTACCCGTCGTTGCGGCTTCAGCCGGCCCGGTTACCGGCTATTCTTCGATCGCCTCCCAGACGACAGACGGTTTTCAGGATCGTTGGCCTCAGTCGGTTTCGAATGTGCCGGGAGCTTCGGAATGGATGGCACAACAAAACGGTGGCAATCCCGAGACGCCGACGGTGGCGGCGGGTTCATACGCCGCAACGTCACCCCAGAAGCCTCATTGGCTGCTTTCCGCCGTCTCACCCTTCCAAAAATAGGCGTCGTGGCGAACATCACGCTGCTTTCGTGAAGCGCTTGCAGAAGGGCTCCCTCAAACAGGGGCCCTTTCCATTTTAACCGTCGAACGAAAGAGCCTAATTAGGCCACTGATTTTGTTCGCTATTTGTTGTATTCTGAAGCCCCTGATCTCTCTATGTTTACACCGTCTGGTTAACGATCAAGGATTCCGACTTGCTATTTCGAACTCCCAGACCGGCTGCCGAAGCCGGCCGGCCGCCGCTGGATAAGGCAGATTCGAAGGCCGCCGCCCATGCAAGTCACGGCAGGACGTTCGGGGGGGATCCTCTCACGGCGTCCCTGACCTATCTGGCTGCCTACCATGGGCGAGCTGTCAGCCCTGAAGCATTGCTCGGCGGGCTCCCGATTCTAGATGGGAAGCTGACCGTTGCGCTGTACCACCGGGCGGCACGGCGCGCAGGACTCGAAACCGAGGCTATCAAACGGGATCTGCTCGATATCCCTGCGCTGGTCCTTCCCGCAGTCCTCATCATGAACAATGGGACCGCGCTCATCCTTTTGGGAGTAGATGAAGCGAACAATAGCGCTAGGGTTCTCGACCCACTGGCACTTCCAGGCGCTCCGCAAATCCAGCCAATCAAGGCGCTCAAGTCGCGTTATACCGGCTACGCCATTCTCGTCAGGGCAGCGACCGAAGCCGATGCGCGTGCCGTTGCCGCCGGCGATCTTCCCCGAAACCACTGGTTTTGGTCTGTCGTCAAGGAGCATTGGCGCAGCTATGGCCATATCGCCCTTGCCGCCTTTCTGATCAACATGCTCGCGCTCGCGATGCCGTTGTTCATCATGAGCGTTTACGACCGGGTCATTCCGAATGGCGCCATCCCCTCACTGATCGCGCTATCGATCGGGATGGGCCTCGCCATCGTGTTCGATGGTGTGCTTCGCACGGTGCGGAGCCGCATGATTGACGTAACCGGAAAAACCGTGGACGTGGTTCTTGCAGCCAACATCTTCGAACACGTGATGGCGGTAAAAATGGCGCAGCGGCCGACTTCGGTCGGCATCATTGCCAACCAGCTTCGCGACTTCGATTCGGCGCGCGAGTTCTTCACCTCCGGTAGCGTGGTGTCGGCAACCGATCTGATCTTTGCCGTGCTCTTCGTCGGGGTTCTCTTTATTATTGCAGGACCGCTGGCATGGATTCCGCTTTGCATGCTGCCCATCATGCTCCTGGTTGGTTTTATCCTGCAGCGTCCGCTCAATCGCGCGATGAAACGACTGCAGGCTGAATCCGCCGCGCGTCACGGCGTTCTCGTTGAATCCCTGTCCGGCCTGGAAACCGTTCGTGCCACCGGCGCAGAAGCCCGAATGCAGACGGCGTGGGAGCGTTCAGTGGCGGCGACGGCGCGATCCGGCGAGGACGTCCATTTCTGGGCATCGCTGTCATTGACGAGCGCCAATGTTGCCCAGCAAATTACCAGTCTGTCTCTGCTGGTTATCGGTGTCTTTCTCATTCTCGACGGCAAGCTCACGGTGGGCGCGCTGGTAGCAGCGAACATGCTGGCGGGCCGCGTGCTTGCACCCATTGCGGGGATTGCCTCGGTGATTACCCGCGGAACCCAGACCCTGTCTTCGCTCAAATCGATCGACCGCATCATGTCGCTGGAGCGCGAGCGACCGCCGCAGCGGGCTTACGTTTCCAGGAAGATCGAGGAAGGAGGGATTGCCTTCGAGAATGTCAGCTTTGCCTATCCGGGTGCGCCGGGCAACGCGCTGGAAAAGGTCTCGTTCAAAATCGAAGGTGGTGAACGGGTCGGCATCATCGGACGGGTCGGATCGGGCAAGACTACGGTCGGGCGCCTGCTGCTTGGTTTCTATGAAGCCAAGGAAGGCCGCATCTTGATCGATGGGGTAGATTCCAGACAATACGATCCGGCTGATTTGCGTACCGGGATCGGTTTCGCGATGCAGGATATCGACCTGTTCTTCGGAAAACTGCGCGACAACATCGCGCTGGGAAAACCCGAAGCCACCGACGAAGAGGTGCTATCCGCGGCGCGCCTGTCAGGTGTCGAGAGCTTTATCGCCGGTCATCCGATGGGATACGATATGCCGATTTCCGAGGGCGGGCGCAGCCTGTCGGGAGGCCAGAAGCAGGCGATCGGGCTTGCCCGCGTGCTGATCCGGAAACCCCGGGTTCTGTTCCTCGATGAGCCGACAGCCCATTTTGATATTCGGAGCGAAGCCGAGTTTCTGGAACGACTGAAAGCCATTCGCGATCAGCAGATGACCATTATCATCGCGACGCACCGTCTCTCGCTCCTCACCATGGTCGATCGGCTGCTGCTGTTTGACAATGGCCGTCTGGTGGCTGACGGACCACGCGACAAGGTGTTGTCGATCCTGCAAGCCAAACCCGTGGCCCCGGCTCCCGCTCCCGTGCGGGAGGACGCGATCCAACCCAAACCTGCATAACGGCAACCAAGGCGCAGAAGTTCAATGCCCTCTACTGACTTTGCTTTTGCTAACGATATCCGCGCGGCAGCGGCTTTGCGCACCCCGCGCACCTCGCGCATGCTGCTGTTTACATTCCTCGCCCTTCTCGCCACGTTTTTGATATGGGCGCATTTCGCGGTGCTGGACGAAGTTAAGCGTGGCAATGGACGTGTGGTGCCGTCGCAGCAAACCCAGGTGGTCCAGAGCCTCGAAGGCGGTATCGTGGGCGCGATCCTGGTGCAGGAGGGCGCCATTGTTCAGCGGGGTCAGTCCTTGATGCGAATCGAAGACACCAAATTTGCCTCGGAGTTCGGCGAAATCCGTGAACGGCGAGCGGCAATGGCGGCGCGCGTCGCCCGGCTCGAAGCAGAAGCGAGAGGACGCGGCGAAGTCGTGTTTCCGGATCAACTGGATCAGGTCGTGCCGGCTGCAGTCGCAACGGAAACCAGCGTGTTTAAGATGCGGTCGCAAAAAGTGGCCCAGGATATTGACGTGCTGAACCAGCAGGTCACACGGCTCACCGGAACGCTCAAGCTGCTCGACCGTGAACTCGCCCTCACCCGCAAACTTTACGAGCAAAAGGTCGTGCCCGAAATCGAGATGCTGCGTCTCGACCGGCAAGCGACGGAAATGAGGGGCCAGCTCGCCGAGGCTCAATCCAAAATCGCCAATATCACTGCCTCCTTCCGCTCTCAGGCCGACGAAGACCTGGCCAAATCGCGCGGCGACCTCGCGGTCCTCGATGAAAATATCAAGTCTGCGCAAGATCGGGTACGGCGGACTGATCTGAAATCGCCGGTACACGGCATCGTTAACAAATTGAACGTCACCACGATCGGCGCAGTGGTGCAGCCCGGTGCCAATTTGATGGATATCATTCCGCTCGACGACACGTTGTTGGTTGAGGGCCGGATTCGACCTCAAGACATTGCCTTTATTCGTCCCAACCAAGATGCCGTGGTCAAGATTTCGGCGTATGATTCTTCAGTCTACGGCTCGCTGAAGGGTAAGGTCGAGCGCATCAGCGCCGATACCATCGTCGACGACAAGGAGAAGACCGAGCGCCCGGAAACATTTTACCGGGTGATGGTGCGGACCGAGAAAAACCACCTCGGCACTGAGGAAAAACCATTGCCGATCATTCCCGGCATGGTTGCCACCGTCGAAGTCCTGACCGGCGAAAAATCGGTACTGGATTATCTTCTAAAGCCTGCGCGAACCCTGCGCGACGAGGCCTTGCGCGAGCATTGAACTCCGCGGCTCAGTTTATTTCAAGCCGATCGCCCAATCCAGTCGTTCAATTTTGAACGATCTTGCCAACCAGCGATTGACCTCCCTTTTGACATCTCCCCCGACCGCAGCGCCTCTTAACCCCGCTTAAGCGGTAAAGGGGCGAAGTTCCGTCCCGATAACGACATCGGGGACGCGGACGAACGCGCAAGACGTTGACGCACGTTCCTGATACAAAGGGGACGTCTTGATGACACCGCGTGTGAAGATGCCGAAACTCGGCTCGTCGGTATTTGCCGCAGCAATCGCATTTTCGACAGGCTTGTGCGCCGGAACGCCTGGCGTATACGCCGACGAGACGATTGTGACGGAATCCAGTGGCGATTTCATTCCGGGTGACCGCGCGTCAACTCGCCCCCCCGCGACGTTCTTCACGATCAACGAGGTTCTGGCGAAACTGGATCGGCAGCGCGGTCATGGACCGGGCGCCCTTCGGCTCGCGTCCTTGATGCCGTCCAATACCGCGACGGATGCCTTGCCCGTCCAGAAGGAAGCTCCGGCCGTCGGCACTGAGCCGTTTGGTCTCTTTACCTTCCGCGCACCGGAGGGAGTATTGTGGCGCAAGTGGCGGGGCATTGAATCCGACATTGCGCAAGACCACGCCGTGCTAGATCATTGCCGAGAGGGCGCCGAGAACTGTCCGTCTTATGCCGCGCAATTTCTGCGGTTGATCAACGCCGTCAAGGCCCAGTCCGGCCGCGGCCAGCTGGATAAGGCTAATCGCGCGGTCAATATGGCGATCCGCTACGTCAGTGACTATGCCCAACACGGCGAAGCCGACCGTTGGAGCGCTCCGCTTGCTACCTTTGCGACCGGAAAAGGCGATTGCGAGGATTACGCCATTGCGAAATATGTTGCCCTCACTGAGACCGGCTTCCCGCGTGATGATCTGCAGCTGGTGCTGGTTCGCGACAGCGTCGTTCGGCAGGATCATGCAGTGCTGGCGGCGCGGCTGGATGGCCATTGGCTGATTCTCGACAGCCGGCGTTCAGATCTGATGGACGATAGCGACGCCTCGGGCTTCACGCCCCTGTTCGCAATCAATTATCGTGGCGTTCAGCTGTTTGCGGCGCCTTATGCGAAGCGCGCACCACTTGACGGCGATGTCGACGTCGCGCCCGCCGCCTCAGCGGGAGTGATGTCGGGAAATTGAGCGGCCTGGAACAGTCCAATGACAGCGCCTCTCACCTGAGCAGCGCCGCTGCCTCTGTGACTGCTACGAAGTGCGATACTTGTCGAGGTGAAAACCCGCCGAGAAAACCGGTGGACTTCGAATTTGATACCGCCCGCCAGAGCGTATGAATGCCGGCGACGGCCATGCTCAAGCCATATGAGCAACGTCGACCTTGCGGGGGCTGTTGGTCGAGAATTCTCTGTTAGCGAAAACTTTCAACCTTTCTCACAGTGCGATCCATCTTTACTGTCCATTTTTCCAACCAAGACCACGGCACCGCGGTCCTGATTTTATTATCCTGAGAAAATTCGGGTGCGCCGCCTCGCCCACGCCGCGCCGGCATTCGGAACCTAGAATGGACCGAAACAGGATAAGTCAGAAATTCTATCGAATTATCAGCGAAGTACCGGCAGTGGGGAAGCTGTTCTAGATGAGGCCTACCACGGCAAGATAAGTTCCTTGTTTAAAGATTTCGACCATAACGAGAGGCCTCGCCATCGACTAAATTACTTGAAATCCTTTAGGGAGTGATTATCTGTTTGTTATCCCCATTTTAAATTGCGCGGTTGAAATGCGAAAATATATTTTCGGCGGCACCGTCGCTGTCTTGCTCGCCTTAGTTGGCACATTTCCAGCGAGTGCCGACACCTGCGTCGGCACATGTGGCTCACTTGGCGCGGACGGCGTTGTGACGCGTCCAACCGGAAACCTGCAATATCAATACATATCGACAACAAATGGGAAAGATGGCGCTGGCCAACTTCCGCCGTACCCTGGTACTAACGGCTCACAGTTCACGACGTCAGCGTTCTCTGCCAAAAGCGGCGACGTAGTGCAAATCTATTTCAACTACATCACTTCCGACGGAAGCCTAGCGAACCCAGTACGGCAATACCCAATACGAGGATTACGCATGGGCTCAGCTTCGGAGCACCGACGGTACCGTGATTGTTACTCTATTCACCGCACGCACGACGCCCTCAGGAGACACAAGTCCGGGCTTCTCGCTTCCGCCTATCGACCCAAGCATCAAGCTGACCAGCACATTCAATCCTGGTAACTCTGCTTCAGATCCAGCCGTTGGGCCTAGTTGGTCTCCACTCGGCAGTGACTCCGGAAAGTGTTTCGGCCCCGGTTGCGGCTACACTGGATGGATCAAGTCTGTTTATGCTATTCAAGATGACCATGACCTGACTTACCAACTTGTGTTCGGTGTCACCAACGTCCTGGACCACGAGTTTCAATCCGGTCTTGCTTTCGATGGCGTGACGGTTGCGGGTCGAGCAGTGACGGCCGCGGTGCCCGAACCCTCCACCTGGGCAATGCTGCTTCTCGGCTTCGCTGGCATTGGCTTCATGTCCTATCGTCGGAAGTCAAAGCCCGAATTGATGGCTGCCTGATCGATCATCGGTTTTGAATTGAAGCCGCCTTCGGGAGGCTTTTTTCTTGGGGCGAGTGCAGCGTGCCATTAAATTCATGATCTGCAGCTGGTGGTCGTTCGCGACTGCGCCGTCGGGCAGGGTCACCGTACTAGCGGCGCGCCTGGATCGCGATTGGCTTATTTGCGACAGCCGGCGTCTCACGGGCTCGACCTAATGAAGGATGACGCCGTGCTCAACCTTCAAGATCAGATCGAAGGGCGTCAGGACTAGCTTTGGTGCGAGGCTTTGCGTGGGCTGCGTCCGCCGCCGTTCCCAATTTGCAACCGGTCGCCAACTGGGCTCGTGCTTGAAGTCCACCGCCGTTCTTCAACGCATTCCATGTAATCATTGAGGAATTTGGGTTCGTTTCGCCAAATGGCTGCGCGCCTTACTTGCGGCCTTTTCCCTTTATTGACTTCTTCAGGCGAACGCCCGGGCCGCCACCGTTCTCGTCGATGAACTCGACGCCGGCACCTTCCAAAGTTCGCTGTAACGCTTCGATTGTCCGCGCCTTCAATTCCTCTCCCCGCTCAAACCTAGCAACTGTATCGATCGACACTTTGGCTGCTGCCGCGAGCTCTCGGACGCCCAACCCAAGAGCGGCGCGCGCCATCCGACATTGCACGGGCAAAATAATCATAGTTTTGTTCTGATTTCAGTTGCAATGCCCGATTTTATCGGTATCGTAACAATGTACTGATTTCGTATCAATGAACTCAATTTGTTGCACCATCGTGAAGGGAGAACTGACCATGCAAGTTCGATTAGTAACCAATTCAGGAGATCGGCGCAGCTTCATAGGCGGCTCGGATGCGCGGATCATCATGGGCGACGATGAAACCGCCCTTCTCCGTCTGTGGCGAGAGAAGCGGGGCGAGGTCGAGCCCGAGGATCTCACGGGCAATTTGATCGTCCAGCTCGGCACCGTGACCGAGCATCTCAATAGACACTGGTATGAACGGAATAGTGGCCAGGTCGTCATCGACGTACAGCGGCAGGTGTTTCATCCGGTGAAGCGCTGGATGGCAGCAACGCTGGACGGCAAGGTCGAGGGGACGGGTGCGATATTCGAGGCCAAGTTCATGCTGCCGTGGTCGTTCTCGGAAGAAGGCGCGGCCGAGAAGCACATGGCCCAGTTGCAGCACAACATGTGGGTCACGGCTTCCCGCACGGCGGTGCTTTCGATCATTACGGGTGGCGGCAAATGGGTGGAAATCACCCTCCCCGCCGACCCGCTCTACCAGCATCTGCTGCTCACGGCGGAAAAGAAGTTCTGGCGGTGCGTTGGGACCGGCGACCCGCCGCGCCTATTCGGCATCGAGCCGCCGCGACCCCGGATTGAGGCCGTGCGCATCGTCGACATGAGCGCATCGAATGCCTGGGCCGAATTCGCCAATGTGTTTCTGAGCACGCGGCAGGCCCATCTCGAACACGAAAAGTCCAAGTCCGAGCTAAAAGGCCTAATGCCGGAGGATGCCAGGGAGGCAAGCGGCCACGGTATCCGTGCCAAGCGCTCCAAATCCGGTGCAGTCAGCTTCGATCCTCTCGACACCGGAGCAAGCAGCCATGCAGCGCTCTAGCGTGGCCATAGGTGCGATTGCAGGTGCCTTGGCGAAAGCTCAGGCCGAACTGACCAACCCGGCAAAATCGCTAACGGCGACCATACCTGCCCCATTCCCGCGCGAGACCGACAGGACATTCCGTTATGCCCCGCTGGCAGCGGGTCTGGAGATCGTTCGGAAGTGTCTCGGCCAACATGAAATCGCGGTGATTCAGACCACCGCGATCGAAAAGGAAGCAGGCTTGATCCAGCTGACCACTCTGCTGGCGCACTCCTCCGGGGAATGGGTGTCATCCGAATGGCCGGTCTGCTCGGTCTCCGAGACCGCCGCCCCGCACCGCATGGGCGCCGCCCTCACCTATGCCCGGCGCTATGCCCTATTCACCCTGGTGGGGATCGCCGGGGAGGACGATCTTGATGCCCCCGACCTGCCAACTCTGGAGCTCAGGGGTGAAGTTGGTATCACGCCCCAATCGGCCCCCAGCGGACGATCCAATGGACACGCGTCCGCGGCCGCCAAAACGGCACTCGCCACCTCCAGGCCGCAGCGAAAATCCAGCGTTCCTCTCGCAAAACTGATCCTGGATGCCGACGCGTCCACCTCCCTTCGCGACCTGCTACTCGGAGAAATTTCAGCTCTTGGCTCCAACGAGAAGATCGACGAATGGGCGCCTAATGGCTTGGCGGCCAAGAACACCCTCCAGGCCGGGGACGCGCTGCTCATCGAAGATGCGTTTCGTCGGAAAATCGCCGAACTGCAGCATCTGCATGATCGTCAGGGCGAAACGACTGCCCCGCAAGTCTCCTCACCATCCGAGGTCGCTCCTCACGCAAACGATACAGCCGCAGACCCTGACCGGCCCGCCACAGACATCCTAGATTTCGAGCACTACGCTGTCACGCCCAAACCGCGCCG
>CAWILG010000017.1:0-159062 GCA_963836765.1 uncultured Alphaproteobacteria bacterium | reverse complement strand
GCGAGAGCTGAGATGATTGCCGAAGAACTTCAGGCGATTGGCCTGGTGTGACGGCGAGCAACCTCTCGAGGAATAGCCGGCGAAACAGGCGCGAGAGCACGCGCACCGGCAGGAAGAAGCCAGGCCGGCACGCCACCCAGCGCTCGCCATCGAGCGAGATGCCGCCGCCTGGCACGATCATGTGCACGTGCGGATGATGGGTCATGGCGGACCCCCAGGTATGGAGGACCGAAGTGATGCCGACCTGGCGCCGAGGTGCTTTGGGTCGGCCGCGATCGTCATCAGGGTCTGGCCGATGCCTTGAACAGGATTCGTAAATGACGGCCTTGTTCTGGTAGGCGATGTCGGCAACGAGCGCCGGCAGGGTGAACACGACATGATAGTACGGCACCGGCAGCAGGTCGGCCTCGCGCGCGGCCAGCCAGTCCTTTGCCGCCTCGCCTTGGCACTTCGGGCAGTGCCGGTTCGGCAACATTGTACGATATCTGGCTGTGCGCGCAGTTCTCGCAGCGCGCGACATGCCCGCCGAGCGCCGCGGTGCGGCAGTTCTCGATCGCCGACATCACCTTGAGTTGGCCGAGGCTGACATGGCCGGCATTGGCCCGGCGCCATGCCGGGCCGTGGCCACGGAAGATGTCCGCGACCTCCAGCGATGGACGCGACACGCCGCGCGTCAGGCGGGCGGTTCGGCGCCCTCCTTGAGCTTGGCTGTAATGCGATCGAACGGGCTCATGATCTCGCGGATGGTCTTGGTGGCGACACGCGTATAGAGCGCGGTGGTGTCGAGCTTGGCATGTCCCAACAGTCGTGATTTATAATCCGCCTCTTGCTATCTCATTGAAACTTAAGGGTCTGCTGCGCGGGATTTGGTGTTACCGGCCCTGTTGACCGCTTCCGAGCACCGACTGCAGCCACATCCTCCGCCTTGATGACCCAGGGCGCACCCTTGCAGGCCTGCCGTCCATTGAGATCGCCTGTTCAAATGATACGCAGCGCCGTCATCTTGGCAACGCCAATGATCTGTGCGGCCGCATCGAGCGTGATCTCGGCGCGCTCAGCCCATTCGTCGTCCCGGTAAACCTCAATGTCGTGGTGTTTGCGGAAGCCGCGCACGCGCTGCTCCGTCCATCCGTTGCCATACCCCGTCGGCTTGCCGGAACGATTGAGGAGGCGTGCGATCTGTCGATCCGGCATCAAACGCGCCAGCTCGCGCACCAGCGCGATCGTATCTTCACGCAGCGGCCAATAGGGTCGACCGGCAGCATTCAATCTCAGCTTGACTTGTAGGGCAGTGTGATCGCCACCCTGCCAGTGAAGAACCATGTTGATGCCTGCGCCTTCCTTGCGCACCACGATCTCGTTGAGCGCCGTGCGCAATATCCGCTTGCGCGTAACGGCTGTGGCGCCTGGATGCGACCAGGCCAGCTCGAGGTCGGCGCCGAGCTGCATGAGTTGCTGTCGCTCCCTTTCGCCCAGCGGTGGGGGCTTGGCCGCGACAATTGCAGCGATCTCGCCTTCTATTCGGTGGATGGCCTGCAATGCCTCGTTCCAGCGGCGCTCCAGCTCGCCGGCCACTAAGCGATTGGCGGGGTCGACTGCATCGTATTGCCGACGAGCATGCGCGGCCTCGTAGCGCGCCTGTTGAAGCGACAGCTCAAGCTGCCTTTGCGCAGCCGATGTCTCGCACGTCTGGGTCTCGATCGCCTTGACGGCGGCATCAGTGCCGAGCGGCTTCAGGATACGCAGCACTTCCGCGCCAACGGCAGCATCGATGCTTAAGCCGCTGATCGAGATGCAGCGCGCCGTGCCGTGATTTGTGCGAGCGCCGTAGCAGCTGTAGCGGCCGAGCTTGCCGCTGTAGGACACATGCAGTTTGCGGCCGCAATGACCACAGCGCAGGAGTCCGGGCAGCAACAGCTCTCCGCGCCGAACCGCTCCCTTGACGGTGGCGCTGCCTTTGCCGGTGGCGTTGTTGGCGATCACGCGCTGGTTCCTCTCGAACTCCTCCCAGGTGATGTAGGCCTCATGATGATCCTTGATCAGTACATCCCATTCGCCCATCGGCCGATGCACGCCACGCCTCACGCGCTTGCGCCCCTGCTCGACGCTCACCTTGCTCGTCGTGCGCCCGAAGGCATAGGCGCCAGCATAAATCGGATTGGTCAGAATGTTGTGCACGATATTGTAGGCTGGCAACCTCCAGACGACACCGCGCGCCTCGCCAGCGCGCGACTTCACGGGCAACTCGATGCCTTCATCGCGAAGCCAGATGTGGACCTGACGTGCGCTCTGGAACTCGGCAAATTTTGCGAAGACGATCTGCAATGCATCCCGGACGCGCTGGTCGGGATTCTTCTCGATCCGGTCGCGCCCGACTTTGACATAGCCGGCAGCAACACCGAGGACTAGCGCACCGCGGCGCGCCTTCTGCTTCAACGCTTCCTGCGAACGCTGGCGAAACAGCGACAGCTCAAGTTCGCTCATCGTCCCTTTCATCCCAAGCAACAGCCGATCATTGGGATGCCGAGGATCGTAAGATTCCGTCCTCGTCGACGATGATCGTTCCGACTAATCCACAGAACTCAATCAACGTGTGCCAGTCACGGCCGTTGCGCGCCAGTCGCGATACCTCGATCGCGAGCACAGCGCCAACGCGGGCTTCGCAGATTGCAGCCAGCAAGCGCTCGAAGCCCGGCCGAACGATGCCGCCGCCCGAACGGCCAAGATCATCGTCGATGACCTCGACCGTGGTCCAGCCGAGCTGACGGGCTCGATCCACGAGACCATATTGCCGGCGTCGGCTCTCCTGATTATGCGTCAGCTGATCGGCCGTCGACTGTCGGATGTAAACATAGGCGCCGCGCGCAAGATGCTCAGTCGTGATCTTGCTCATCGCCGCTCTCCACGTTTGCCAGGGCGGTCGCGATCTCGCGCAGCAGCGCTTCCACCAGAGCGGCCAGATCGCCCATTGGTGCGGCCGCCAAAACCACGCGAGGCGCCTCGTCCTCGAATAGGCTCGGTTGGAGGTTTTTGGCTTGGCGCGGCATTATCGGCTTCCTCCATCTTTGATTCGGACTGGAGAGAGCCTAGGAGCGCATCGGCTGCGGCGCGCAGGGATCGCAAGATATCAACGGAGAAACGGGGCTTCTCACAAAGCACGTATTGAGCGGCAGCCTCCCGTGTCATCCACGCCGGAATGCAAGCGAGCGAGCGGTCCGGCTGCAAGACGACTACCAGTTCGACACCTCGGTACTCGAGCTGCCGACTGATCAGCACGGTCTCGCCGAATTGTGGATGAAATCGGTAGTAGATCAGCCCTTCAACCAGGTGTTCGTGGGCAGTATGTCGCCGTTCCGAACAAGACCTGGATCACCCTGATATCGGTGTTTTGCTCCAGAAGATGCGTCGCAAAGCTGTGTCGCAGGGTGTGCGGGGACACCTGCTTGCCGATCTCGGCCATCTGGGCCGCGGTATCGCAGGCGCGCCTGAGCTGGCGGGCTGACATCGGGTTGACCGGGTTCATTCCGGGAAACAGCCACCCCTGTGGGCGTGCCGCGTTGTACCAGGCGCGCAACAGCTCGAGCAGATGCGGCGAAAGCATCACGTAGCGGTCTTTGTGGCCCTTGCCCTGTTCGATCCGGATCACCATGCGCTTGCTGTCGATGTCGGATACCTTCAGCGCGACCACCTCGGACACGCGCAATCCGGCTCCATAGGCTACACTCAATGCCGCCTTGTATTTGAGCTCCGGTGCCGCATCGAGAAAGCGGGCGACCTCTTCCGGGCTCAGGACCACCGGCAGCTTGCATGGCACGTGGATAAACTGGGTATGGTTCACGATGTCGGCGCGCCCGAGCGTGATCTTGAAAAAGAACCGCAGTGTCGAGACGCTTTGGTTGAGGGTCGGAACGCCGGCGCCGCTCGTCGCCAGATGGAGCTGATAGCGGCGTACGTCTTCGAAGCTCGCCGTGTCGGGCGAGCGGCGGAGGAAAGCAGCGAAGTGCTTGACCCTCTGCACGTAGTCATGTTGGGTCTTCGGCGCGAACTTGCGGATCGTCATGTCTTCGATCATGCGCTGCCGCAGCGGGCTTATGGCCCTATCGGTCATGGGGGATGCTCCTGTTTTGAGTGAAGGTTGCGAACCCCTCATCTCAAGACAGGACGCCCTATGGCGCTATCCTATTTGCCGTGCCGCCAACCACGGCGCCCTACCGCGCGAGCCCACGGTTTCGTCCTCTGGGGCGTAATGCGGAGTGCGCCGGGAGACCGGCAAGGAGTAGATGGTGCAAGTCCATCACGATGAAGGAGTAGCGAACCGCATCGACCCCCGAGTTATGCGCCAGTACCCGTGAGGGTATTGGTGAAGCGTTGACAGGGGAGCGCATAGGCCAGCCATTGAGCCGCGAAAGTACCCTCATCCCGGGTGCCGACGTCGTTCCGCTGACGGAAGGCAACACGGATGGGCGCGATAGTGCGAGCGCCCAGACGGCCCGGCGTGGTCGTAGACACTGGCATGTGCGGAAGCTCTTTGCTCGGGAACCGGGAGATCTCATGGTTGGCCAGCGTCAGCATGCGTGCTGCACTGGTCCGTGTCGGGAAGGCGAGGAGCCGTAGCCGATGATGTACGATCATGAGAAGTCTGACCCCGCCATAGTAGCTGTGAAACCGACGAACAAGGCTGGGCAACCGGCTGCGGAGTTGGTGGAGCCAAGGGCGGGGGCCGAGGGGAATGTGAGTCAGCAAAGCACGGGCCGGGCACAGTACCGGGAAACCGTGTCACAGGCGCTGAAGCGCATACGGCATTTCGTGAGAATATCACGACGCGCCGTTACAAACCCGAGGTGGGAGCCGTGTGCCCGAATTGGGCTCGCACGGATCTGTGCGGGGGGCGCGAGGTAACTCGCGTCCCTACCGCGAACATCACAAGTTCGCTCTCATCGCGTCATCACCACGTCGAGTGTATTACCGTCTCGACGAAGGGACGCCGGTCTGATGGTCGCCAGCACCTTGTCGGTGACGGGGTTGCGGATCGTCACCGGCTTGCCGGTCGCGTTGGCTTCCTGCTCTGCCACCGCGCGGGCTTCTGTGCCGGGGACGAGAGCATCGCCTTCATCGCTGGTGATGCAGACGGCATCGGTGCTGTTTTCAAAATTCATTTTTCAGTTCGCTTCCAATTGACGGGAGCGGGATCGCTCGCCCAAGCGGAGGCGATAGTCGCGACTGCAATCTCGGACAACGATGGCAAGCGCAGGCGTCGAACGGTCAAGCTCTGCGGCCAACCTTCAAGCCGGGACACGCGCCGCGAGGCGCAGGGAGCCCGCAAAACCGGGGCTGGGGGCCGCTCGCCCATCGTGGTAGGCAAATAGGGACACAACCCGGAACCATGCTTTACCTATCTTCTTAGAAAACCTAGGTAATTTTCAACGCGCCGTTACGAAATTCTCCCACAAGGGGAGTAGGGAGTGTCGACTGCTGCGAGTTCGCGTCGTCCCTTCCGCCACCTTGCAATCCCTGACGAGACGCGCCTTGCTATCGCCATGACCGTCGAACTGCCAGCCCTGGAACAGCCCGACGCGGTCGCGCGCCCCGCGCCGTCCGCGCTGCGCCTCTATGCGCGGCCGGCGCTGGGGCTGTTGCTGCCGGTGGGCTTCGCGCTGGCCTGGGAGATCATCGTCTGGCTCGGCTTGTCCAATGGCCGACTCGTGCCGCCGCCGACCAAGATCTTCGCCACCATCATGGAACTCGCCAACAGCGGCGAGCTCTCCCGCCACGTGGTGGCGACGCTGTCGCGGGTCGCGGCCGGCTTCGGCCTCGGCGTGGTCGCCGGCACCGTGCTCGGCGCCGTCTCCGGCTATTGGGATCTCGCGCGCCGGCTGCTCGATCCGACCGTGCAGGCGCTGCGCGCAATCCCGTCGCTGGCCTGGGTGCCGCTGTTCATCCTGTGGCTCGGCATCTTTGAAACATCAAAGGTCGCGCTGATCGCCGCCGGGGTGTTTTTCCCGGTCTATCTCGGCGTGATGGGCGCGATCCTCTCGGTCGACCGCAAGATCGTCGAAGTCGGCCGCGCGTTTCGCCTCTCCGGCCCGGCGATGATCCGCCGCATCCTGCTGCCCGCGGTATTGCCGGCCTATGTGGTGGCGCTGCGGGTCGGCCTTGGGCTCGGTTGGATGTTTGTGGTTGCCGCCGAACTGATGGGCGCATCCGAAGGGCTCGGCTACCTCCTGCTCGACGGCCAGCAACTCGGCAAGCCGGCGCAGATCCTCGCCGCGATCGTCATTTTCGCTATCATCGGCAAGACCACCGACTGGCTGATCGAACTCGCGACCGCGCCGTTGCTGCGCTGGCAGGATGCGTTCGGCCGCCAAGGCGGAGCGGTCTGATGCTGGCGCTTGAGCGGATCGGAAAAACCTATCCCAACGGCGTCCACGCGCTGGAGCGCTTTTCCGCCGAAATCAGGCCGGGCGAAATCGTCGCCATCATCGGCGGCTCCGGCTGTGGCAAGTCAACATTGCTGCGCGCCATCGCCGGCCTCGATCGCGCGACATCGGGGACGGTGACGCTGGACGGCACGGCGATTACCGCGCCGCACGCCAAGATCGGCATCATCTTCCAGGAGCCGCGGCTGCTGCCGTGGCTCAGCGTCGCCGACAATATCGGCTTTGGCCTGTCGGAATGGCCTGCGGATGTACGCCGCGAAAAGGTGGCGCGGGCGCTTGAGCGCGTCGGGCTCACCGACAAGGCCAAAGCGTGGCCGCGCGAATTGTCGGGCGGGCAGGCGCAGCGGGTCGCGATTGCCCGCGCGCTGGTGCCGCTGCCGGAAGTGCTGCTGCTGGACGAGCCGTTCTCCGCGCTCGACGCCTTCACGCGGCGCGACCTGCAGGATCATCTGCTCGACCTCTGGGCCGATACGCGGCCCACCCTCATCCTGGTGACGCATGACGTCGACGAGGCGGTGGTGCTGGCGGATCGCGTGCTTGTGATGCGGCCGCGGCCGGGGCGGCTGTTCGCGGAGATCGGGATCAATCTGGCGCGGCCGCGCGACCGTAATTCGCCCCTGTTCGGCAATTTCAAGCGCCGCGTGCTGACCGCGCTGGACCGCTCGCTCGACCGCAACGTGCCCGATGCCGATCCCAAATCGACCGCGGGCGAGGCGATGTGGTGGTGACATCGGCCGCAATAGCCTTTAAATCCGGAGCTGCAAAAAAATCCGGGAGAAGAAAATGGACGCCGCCGAACTCCGCGCGATGCAAGCCCCGATCAAGGAACGCTACAAGTCCGATCCTTCCGCTGCGGTCATTACGCTGAAAGCCAAAGGCTCGATCGACCATGAAGGCCTGACCTGCAAGGTCGAAACCGGTCGCGCGCTCGCGGTGGCCGGCCTGCACCCGGCAACCGGCGGGTCAGGACTTGAACTGTGCTCCGGCGACATGCTGCTGGAGGCGCTGGTGGCCTGCGCCGGGGTGACGCTGAAATCGGTCGCGACCGCGGTCGATGTGCCCCTGAAGTCCGGCAACGTCATTGCCGAAGGCGATCTCGATTTCCGCGGTACGCTCGGCGTCGACAAGGAAGCCCCGGTCGGCTTTGCCGAAATCCGCCTGCGCTTCGACGTCTCAACCGACGCGCCGCAGGACAAGCTCGACCTGCTGTTGAAACTGACCGAGCGCTATTGCGTGGTCTACCAGACCATCAAGAACGGCCCGAAGGTTACGGTGTCGATGAAGAGGGTATGAGCGACGATCTTACCCTCCCCTGGAGGGGGAGGGTCGGCTCGCATGGAGCGCAGCGAAATGCGAGACGGGGTGGGGTGACGGTCTCTCAACTCCGGCACCGTTCCAGACGAGAGACTGTCACCCCACCCCGCCGCTCATTTCATTCGCGTCGACCCTCCCCCTCCAGGGGAGGGTAAGCATGTCCCCCGAACTCGCCTTCATCCTGACGCTCGTCCTGCGCATGGCGGTCACGGCCGCGTTCGTGGTGAGCGCGTCCATCATTACCGAGCGTTCCGGGCCGGTGATCGGAGCATTGGTCGCTACGCTGCCGATTTCGGCGGGGCCGTCCTACGTCTTCCTCGCGCTCGACCATGACGCCGCGTTCATCGCCGAGGGCGCGCTGGCGAGCCTGCCGATCAATGCCGCGACGATCTTCTTAGGGCTGACCTACGTCATACTGGCGCAGCGCCGCGGCGCGCTGGTCAGCGCCGGTGCCGCGGTCACAGTCTGGATCGCGCTGGCGTCCGTGATCCGCTCGGTGCAATGGACGCTGGCCGGCGGATTGATCGTCAACGCGATCGCCTTTGCGATCTGCGTGCCGCTGTTGCAGCGCTACCGTCACGTCAAGATGCCGAGGGTCGCACGGCGCTGGTACGACATCCCGCTACGCGCCTCGCTGGTCGCGACCCTGGTGGCGACGGTGGTCACGCTGTCCGGCTGGGTCGGCCCCAAGATCAGCGGCATCATCGAGCTGTTCCCGGCCGTGTTCACCTCGATGATGCTGATCCTGCATCCGCGCATTGGCGGTCCGGCGACCGCGGCGGTGCTTGCCAACAGCGCCTGGGGATTGATGGGTTTCGGCCTCGGCGTCGCCGTGCTGCACGTCGGCGCGTCGCAGTTCGGCTCCGCCATCGGCCTCAGCCTAGGGCTCGCGACCTGCGTGAGCTGGAATCTCGTGCTGTGGTGGAACGGACGGCGGAAAGCTGCACGCTTGTAGCCCGGATGAAGCGAAGCGAAATCCGGGACGGTGCTCCCGGATTGCGCTTCGCTCCATCCGGGCTACGGTACTGATCCAACCATCGTCATGGCGAGCGAAGCGAAGCAATCCATTCTTTCGTTTTGTGGCGCGATGGGTTGCTTCGCTTCGCTCGCAATGACGATGAAGGACGTTCGCTACTTCGGCAATTTCGCCTTCAGCGCATACAGCGCTTCCAGCGCCTCGCGCGGCGACATCTCGTCGGGGTGCAATCCCTTCACGGCCTCAATCAGCATTTCCGCTTCGGTCGGCGGCGCCGGCTCGGCGGCGGCGCGGGAGGGGACGGCGAACAGCGGCAGATCGTCGGCGAGGGCACGCGCGGCCTGGCCGCGGTCCTGTGCTTCCAGTTTGGCCAGCACCGATTTGGCGCGCGCGATCACTGGCGGCGGCAGGCCTGCAAGTTTCGCGACCTGGATGCCGTAGGAGCGGTCGGCCGAGCCCGGCAGTACCTCGTGCAGGAACACGACGTCGCCCTGCCATTCCTTGACCCGCACGGTGGCGTTGAACATCCGCGGCAGCTTTGCGGAGAGCGCGGTCAGTTCATGGTAATGCGTCGCGAACAGCGCCCGGCAACGATTGCTCTCATGCAGATGCTCGATCGCGGCCCAGGCGATCGAGAGGCCGTCGAAGGTCGCCGTACCCCGGCCGATCTCGTCCAGAATCACCAGCGAGCGTTCGCTGGCCTGGTTCAGGATCACGGCGGTCTCGACCATCTCCACCATGAAGGTGGAGCGGCCGCGCGCCAGATCATCGGCGGCGCCGACGCGCGAGAACAACCGGTCGATGATGCCGATTCGCGCCCGCGACGCCGGCACGAAAGAGCCGATCTGCGCCAGCAGCGCGATCAGCGCGTTCTGGCGCAGGAAGGTCGATTTACCGGCCATGTTGGGGCCGGTGATCAGCCAGATCTGGCCTGACCTTTGTGCGGGGCCCGGCGAGAGGTCGCAGGCATTGGCGATGAACGGCTGGCCGTCGCGCCGCAGCGCCTGCTCGACCACCGGATGGCGGCCGGCTTCGATCGAAAAGCCCAGCGAAGCGTCGACCTCGGGCCGCACGTAATTGTCGTCGATCGCCAATTTCGCCAGCGCGGTGGCGACATCGAGCAGCGCAAAGGCGTGCGCCGCGCCGCGTAACTCGTCGCTGGCGGCGAGCGCCTGTCCGCACAGCCGCTCGAAGATTTCCAGTTCCAGTCCCAGCGCGCGGTCGCCGGCATTGGCGATCTTGGCTTCGATCTCGCCGAGCTCGGAGGTGGTGAAGCGGACCTGTCCGGCCAGCGTCTGGCGATGGATGAAGGTCGCGTTCAGGGGCGCGGTCATCAGTTTGTCGCCGTGCTGCGCGGTGACCTCGACGAAATAGCCCAGCACATTGTTGTGGCGGATCTTTAAGCCTTTGATGCCGGTGTCGTCGGCGTAGCGCGCCTGCATCGCGGCCACCACGAGGCGCGAGGCGTCGCGCAGGCTGCGGGTTTCGTCGAGGGCTGCCTCATAAAACTCGCGGACAAAACCGCCGTCGCGCTTGATCAGCGGCAATTGTTCGGCCAGCGCACGCTCGAACTCGCGCGCCAGATCGCGCGAGGGCCGCCGTAACGCCTCCATCACGGATGCGATCTCGGCCGGCGGCGCATCGAGTTGCGCCAGCCGCGCCAGCGCCTGATCGGCCGCCAAAATGCCGTCGCGGAGGCTGGCGAGGTCGCGCGGACCGCCGCGTCCGACCGACAGCCGCGCCAGCGCACGCGACATGTCGGGCGCGCCTTTGAGCAGGCTGCGGACATCGTCGCGCGCAGCGCTGTCGGCGACGAAGGCGGCGATGGCGTCGAGCCGCCGCGCGATCGCGGCGCTGTCCGTCAGTGGGGCAGCGAGCCGTTGCGCCAGAAGCCGCGATCCGGCCGCGGTGACGGTGCAATCGATGGCGTCGAGCAGCGAGCCGCGCCGTTCGCCGGCCAAGGTGCGGGTCAATTCGAGATTGGCGCGCGTCGCCGGGTCGATCGCCATGGTGGTGCCGGCGGCCTCGCGCGACGGCGGCGACAGCGGCGGGCGTTTTCCCACTTGCGTGCGGTCAATATAGGTGACGGCGGCGGCAGCGGCAGTCGCCTCCAGCCGCGACATCGCCGACAGGCCGTCCATGGTCGCGACCGCAAAATAGTCGCACAGCCGCCGTTCGGCGGTGGCGCTGTCGAATACGTCACGGGTCAGCGGCGTCACCGCGGGCAGTTCGCGCAGCAGCGGCCCCAACTCGACATCGCCATAGAGCGCGTCGGTGACGATGACCTCGTTCGGATTGATCCGCGCCAGGGTTGCCGCAAGTTCCGTGGTCGCGCATTCCGTGACCATGAATTCCGAGGTCGAAATATCGATCCAGGCCAGCCCGATGCGGTCGCCGCCGGCCGAGGCCCGGGCCCGCGCGATCGCCAGCAGGTAATTGTTGGTGCGGGCATCGAGCAGCGTGTCTTCGGTCAGCGTGCCCGGCGTCACCAGCCGCACCACGCCACGGCGCACCACGCTCTTGTTGCCGCGCGCCTTTGCCTCGGCGGGATTCTCGGTCTGCTCGCACACCGCTACCCGGTGCCCGGCCTCGATCAGGCGGTGCAGGTAATCCTCGGAGCGCTCCACCGGGACGCCGCACATCGGGATATCCATGCCCTGATGCTTGCCGCGCTTGGTCAGCACGATGCCGAGCGTTTTGGAGGCGATTTCGGCGTCCTCGAAGAACAATTCGTAGAAATCGCCCATCCGGTAGAACAGCAGCAGCCCGGGATGGCCGGCCTTTATTTCCAGGTACTGTTCCATCATCGGCGTGACGCGCGACGGCGCCTCGGCGCTCGGCGTGGCCTCGTCGGGTGGAACAGGAATGGACTGCTGGATTGTCATCGGAGGCGGAAACTACAAAATTTCGCGGTCGGGTCCTATCGGTTTGCCGGTGTCATCCGGGTTTTCCACGCCTGCCGCCGCCTAATTTATCACCCCCGCTTGCCCGGCATGACCGACCTCCCGTGAAAGCGCGGCGAGGGGGCTGCGGTCAATTGACCTGCCGCGGGCGCGCTCCTAAAACTCGCCCTCAATCCAGCGGGCCAACGCCTAAAACGCGGCATTCAGGGAGAAATTCAATGCGTGATGTCTACATTTGCGATGCCGTACGGACCCCGATCGGCCGCTTCGGCGGCTCACTGGCAAAAGTGCGCGCCGACGACCTGGCCGCGGTCCCGATCAAGGCCCTGATGGCCAGGCATCCGAAGCTCGACTGGTCGCAGGTCGACGAGGTGTTTTTCGGCTGCGCCAACCAGGCCGGCGAGGATAACCGCAACGTCGCGCGCATGGCGCTCCTGCTGGCCGGCATGCCCGAGTTCGGTTCCCGGCCAGACGCTCAACCGCCTCTGTGCCTCCGGCCTCGACGCGGTCGGCGCCGGTGGCCGCGCGATCCGATCGGGCGAAATCGATCTTGCGATTGCCGGCGGCGTCGAATCGATGACGCGGGCGCCGTTCGTGATGGGCAAGGCGGCGGAAGCGTTTTCGCGTTCGGCCGATATCTATGACACCACCATCGGCTGGCGCTTCATCAATCCCTTGATGAAGGCGCAATACGGCGTCGATGCGATGCCGGAGACCGGCGAGAACGTCGCGGAAGAGTTCCAGGTGTCGCGCGCCGACCAGGATGCGTTCGCGATCCGCTCGCAGCAGCGCGCGGGCGCCGCGATCGCGTCGGGCTATTTCGCCGAAGAGATCACCCCGGTGTCGGCGCCCGGCGGCAAGGCCGGACCCATTACGGTCGACAAGGACGAACATCCGCGCCCCGAGACCACGCTGGAAGCCCTCACCAAATTGAAGCCGATCGTGCGCAATCCCGGCACGGTGACCGCCGGCAATGCGTCCGGCGTCAATGACGGCGCCGCCGCGATGATTCTGGCTTCCGAAGCCGCGGTGAAGAAGCACGGGCTGACGCCGCGGGCGCGCATCCTCGGGGTCGCCTCGGCCGCGGTGCCGCCGCGCATCATGGGCATCGGCCCGGTGCCGGCGACGCGCAAGCTGATGGAACGGCTCGGCCTGAAAATCAGCGATTTCGATTTGATCGAGCTCAATGAAGCCTTTGCCTCGCAGGGCATCGCGTGCCTGCGGCAATTGGGCGTCCAGGACGATGCCGATTTCGTCAACCCGCATGGCGGCGCGATCGCGCTCGGCCATCCCTTGGGGATGAGCGGAGCGCGGCTGGCGCTGACGGCGGTGCACGGCATGGAGAAGCGCGGCGGCAAACGCGCGCTCGCCACCATGTGCGTCGGCGTCGGTCAGGGCGTCGCGATGGCGATCGAGAAGCTGAATTAAGGCCGGCTGTCCCGCCGTCATTGCGAGCGAAGCGAAGGAATCCATCGTGCGGCAAAGCAGTATGGATTGCTTCGTCGCTTTGCTCCTCGCAATGACGGAGAACGTTTAGAGGTTTGACATGACTTTGAACTATCCCATCGGAAGCCTCGCGGCGCATCCGCCGCGGCTGTCGCCGGCTTATCGCAGCACGGTGAAACGCTCGCCGTCGAAGCCTTTGATCATCATGCGGCACACGCTGTCGGAACTGACCGGTCCGGTCTACGGCCACGAGACCGTCCGCGAGAACGACAACGACCTCACCCTGCAGTGCAAGGGCGAACCGCTCGGCGAGCGCATCATCGTGCACGGTCATGTGCTGGACGAAGACGGCCGCGGCGTGCCGAATGCGCTGGTTGAGCTGTGGCAGGCCAATGCCTGCGGTCGCTACATCCATGTCGTCGATCAGCATCCGGCACCGCTCGATCCGAATTTTACCGGTGCGGGGCGCACGCAGTCGGACAGTGAGGGCTACTACAAATTCGTCACCATCAAGCCCGGCGCCTATCCCTGGGGCAATCACCACAACGCCTGGCGTCCGGCCCACATCCATTTTTCGGTGTTCGGCCATTCCTTCGTCTCGCGGCTGGTGACGCAGATGTATTTCCCCGGCGATCCGTTATTCCCGTTCGATCCGATCTTCAATTCGGTGACGGATGAGAAGGCACGCAACCGGATGGTGTCCAGTTTCGACCTGGAAAACACCCAGCCGGAATGGGCGCTGGCCTACCGCTTTAACATCGTGCTGCGTGGCACGAACGCCACGCCGATGGAGACCAAATAGTGCCCGAGAGTTCAAAAGGCGTGACGCCGTCGCAGACCGTCGGTCCCTACTTTGCTTACGGACTGACGCCGGGCGGCAAATATGACTGGAACGACGCCTTCAGCAATAACCTGGTTACGCCTGACACTTCGGGCGAACGCGTCCGCGTCGAGGGCAGGGTGTTCGACGGCGACGGCGCGCCGGTGCCGGATTGCATGCTGGAGATCTGGCAGGCCGATGCGCAGGGCCGGTTCAACGATCCGCAGGACAAGCGCGCGCTGCCCAATTCATCGTTCAGGGGGTTTGGCCGCGCCGGCACCGACGGCAATGGCGGCTATGCCTTCGATACCATCAAGCCGGGCGTGGTGCCCGATCCCGACGGCAAGCCGCAGGCGCCGCATCTCGTGCTCGCGGTGTTCGCGCGCGGCATGCTGCTGCATCTCTATACAAGGATCTATTTCGACGGGGAGGCGGGCAATGCCGCCGACCCCGTGCTGGCGCTGGTGCCCTCCGATCGCCGCCCCACGCTGATCGCGACTCGCAAGCCCGGTACCGGCAATGCAGTCTATTGCCTCGACATTCGCCTGCAGGGCGACAACGAGACGGTGTTCTTCGAGGTGTGAGCGCGTCGGAGGGAGATTTGCTCCCTCGCCCCGCTCTTCGCGGGGAGAGGGGTGGGGTGAGGGGCTCTCTCCACGAATTGAGACCTCACGATAGACCTGTACCTCACCCGGATTGCTTCGCAATCCGACCTCTCCCCGCAAGCGGCCGCAAGCGGGGCGAGGTGACCTGAACGTCTCTAGGGAGCGCAGCATGATCATCGAACGCCAGCAGGATGTCACGGTTGCCGCGACATCCGTGATGGAACGGACGTCCGATCCGCGGCTGCGCGAGATCATGCTGTCGCTGGTCAAGCACCTGCATGGCTTTGTCCGCGATGTCAGGCTGACCGAGGCGGAATTCCGCGACGCCGCCGCCGTCCTGGCCGAACTCGGCCAACGCTCGACCGATACCCACAATGAGGTGATCCTGATGGCGGGATCGCTCGGGGTTTCGTCGCTGGTGTGCCTGTTGAACAATGGCGATCAGGGCAACACTGAAACCGCGCAATCCCTGCTCGGGCCGTTCTGGCGGCTGAATTCGCCCAAAGTTGACAACGGCGGGTGCATCGTCCGTTCCGAAACGCCGGGCGCGCCGCTGTTCGTTACCGCGCGCGTGGTGGACCAGGCCGGTCGTCCGGTTGCCGGCGCGGAGGTCGATATCTGGCACGCATCGCCGGTCGGGCTTTACGAAAACCAGGATCCCGAACAGGCGGACATGAACCTGCGCGGCAAATTCACCACCGATGCCGACGGACGTTTCTGGTTTCGGTCGGTGATGATGATCGGCTATCCGATTCCGACCAACGGCGTGGTCGGCCGGCTGCTGGAGCTGCAGGACCGGCATCCCTACCGGCCGGCGCATCTGCATGCGCTGATCTTCAAGCCGGGCTTCAAGGTTCTGATTTCGCAGGTCTACGATCCCGCCGATCTGCACATCGACAGCGACGTGCAGTTCGGCGTGACCAAGGCGCTGATCGGCAATTTCGTGCGCCATGACGCGTCGCATCCGACGGAGCGCGATGTGGGCTCGCCCTGGTATTCGCTCGACTACGTCTACCGGATGGAAGCAGGCGACGCCCTGCTGCCGCGGCCGCCGATCAAGTAGGGCGTAGCTGCGCCGTATCAAAATTCCCGGCGATATCCATCGCGGCGCGCCACGCAAACACCATGGCCGGGCCGATCATGGTGCCGGGCCCGGGATAGGTGCCGCGAAACATCGAGGCGGCGTCGTTTCCGGCGGCATAGAGCCCCGGAATCGGTTGCCGTTCCGATGTCAGCACGCGGCCGTTGATGTCGGTGCGCAACCCCGCGCTGCTCGCGAGGTCGGAAGGCCAGACCGCCACGGCGAAATAGGGGCCCGGGCCTATGTTCCGAAGGCAGGGGTTGGGCTTGTTGAGCGGATCGCCGTTGAAGCGATTGAGTTCGCTGCTGCCGCGGTCGAAATCCTCGTCCACGCCGGTCGCTGCAAATCGGTTGTGTCGTTCGATCGTGCCGGTCAGCGCGCCGGCATCGACGCCGATTTCCCGCGCCAGCTCTGCGGCGCTGCCACCCTGGAAGAGATAGCCGGACGTGATGTAGCGCGTCAGATTGTTGGTGTTCAGGATGGATCAGGCCGAGGCCGTAATCCCTGATGAAACGGCGATCGCAGATCAGGAACGAGGGAATGCTGGGTGCCGTAAGATGCGACCGCAGCATCCCCTCCACAAAATCATGATAGGAGCCGGCCTCGTTGACAAAACGCACTCCGGCGCCGTTGACGGCAATCAGGCCCGGCTTGGCGCGGTCGAGCATGATGTGGGGATACACCGAGATATGGCCATCCGGTTGCGGCATCACCGAGCTCGGCATCCACAGCGCCGCACTTCTGATGTCTTGCGCGATCTCGCCGTGCGCGCGTTCGCCGGCGAGAATGCCATCGCCGGTGTTGCTGTCGGGTGCAAGCGAATAACGCTGCGTTCCTGACGGAAACAGCCTTTCGCGCAATTCGCTGCTCCAGCCGATACCGCCGGTCGCCAGCACCACGCCGCGCCTGGCGCGGATGCTGATGTCGCCGTCGTTGGTCGTGAAAACGGCGCCGGCGATCTTCCCGTTTTGCTCGACTAGTTCGCTGAGTTGGGTCTGGTAGCGAATCTCGACCGCGCTTTGCTTCAAACTATAGAGCAGCCACGCGACCAGCGCGTTGCCCATCAGGAGGCGGGTGCCGCGCGGATGTTGGATGCGATCAAGCGCCTGCCGCGCCAGCAGGCGGGTCGCGTTCGCGAAATTTTCCCAGGAGCGAAACGGGTGCAGCAGCGATGGAATGTCTGATTTGCCGACCATCATGCCGCCCAGCACGAGAAATTCCCGGCGCGGCGGTTTTACGCGCGCAAAATCCACACCGAGCTTGCGGCCATCGAACGGCAACCACGCCCAGCGCCCTGCCGCCGACCGCGGCGCCGGCAAGCTGAAGATAATCGGGATGCACCGGCGGCGGGATGAACTTCAATTCGGTTTTTTGTTCGAGATAATCCAGCACGGCCGGGCCGGTCGCCAGATACGCCGCGATCCGCGCATCGTCGGCGTCCGCGCCGAGGATGGCCGCGAGATAGGATTTCGCCGCTGCGATGGTATCGGGCACGCCGGCCGCCTTGCTTTGCCGGCTGCCGGGTATCCAGACCGTTCCGGCTGACGTCGCGGTGGTGCCGCCGACCATGCCGGACTTTTCGCAGAGGATGGTCTTGAGGCCTTCCAGCGCGCCGACGAGAGCCGCCGTCATCCCCGCGGCCCCTGCGCCGATCACCAATAGATCGGTCTCCAGGTCCCAGGGGCGATTATCCGGTAGCGGAGACATCGAGATTTCCCAACGGGAACGCTGGCTTTGACGCCGGACTGCCCGGACTGGCCGCTACTTCAGCGCGCCGATCGACAGCGCGTGCGCCACGCAGCTGTTGATATGCTCGGTGAGGATCGACTTTGCGCCTTCGACATCCCGCTTCAACGCGCAATCCAGCAGCGCCTGGTGCTGCGCGATCGTCGCGCTGCCGCGGTACTGCAGGGCGTAGCGGAAGTATTTGTCGAACACGATGGCATGGGTATGCATCAGTTCGCGCGAGCCGCAGTTCGATATCAGCGCCTGATGGAATTCGCTGTCGTAGCGCTTGCGAAGTTCGGGATCGTCGCCTTCGGAAAGGATCGCGCGTTCGGTGGCCGCCAGCTTGTGATGGGCGGACACCACGCGTCCCTCCCATTCCATATCGCCGGCCCGGAATGACTCGGTCATCGCATGATGTTCGAGCAGGATGCGAAGCTGCGCGAGTTCGCGCAAATTCTGGATCGATACCGGCGCGACCTCGAATCCACGCTGGCCTTCGGCAACGACGAACCCTTCCGACGCCAGCCGGTTGAGGATCTCGCGCAGCGTGCTGACGCTGACGCCGTAGTCCTCCTTCATCGACTCGAGCTTGAGGCGTCCGGACGGCGTAAGCACGCCGAAAATGATGTCGGACCGGATGCGGTGATATCCGCTGTCGCCGGCTGACATGGCTGGCTGAGGGTGCTCCAGGACCGACAATGGCTAATCCCGCTTTTGGGCCCGCGACGACCACGGGCGACCAGCCAGCAGACATACAAGCCAGGGGTCGGATCGCCAATGATCATATGTACGATAAAATCTATTATACCATATATTTTAGTGATTATCATTTGACAATGGTTTCGTTATATGGTTTTCACCAAAAAAAGAGGCGTTAACCCGAAAAAGCGGCGACAAGCCGCGGCGGCGCGCCGGTTCGTATCAGGGAGGAATCGATGAGGTTGCTTGCAGTTCTGTCCGCAGCGGTGGTCGGCGGCGCGCTTTTGGCCGGTGCGGCCTCCGCGCAAGAGGTCCAGGAGCGTACGATTCGCTGGGGGCACCTCAACAATACCGACCACCCGGTCAGCCTGGGCGTTCAGAAATTCGCGGAAATCCTTCTGGCCAAGAGTGGCGGCAAGCTCAAGGTTCGCGAATTCGCTTCATCGCAGCTTGGCAACGAGCTGCAGCAGCAATCGGCGCTGCGCGGCGGAACGCAGGAGATGCTGTCGGCGTCGACGACGTCGCTCGCAACCGTCATTCCGGAATTCGGCCTGCTCGATTTCCCGTTCATCGTCGGCACCACCGACCAGGCCGATGCGCTGGTTCAGGGGGCATTCGGCAAGGCGATGATCGACGCGCTGCCGCAGCGCGGGCTGGTCGGGCTCGGATATTGGGGACTGGGTTTTCGCAACGTCACCAACAGCAAGCACCCGGTCGCGAAACTGGAAGATTTCGGCGGTCTCAAGCTGCGTGTGATCCCGAACCCCGTCTATCTGGAAACCTTCAGCGCCTTCAAGGCCAATCCGATACCGATGGCGTTCGGTGAACTCTATTCGGCGCTGGAAACCGGCACGGTCGATGGCGAGGAAAATCCCTACACCGTCATCCTGTCCAACAAATTCTATGAAGTTCAGAAATACGTTTCCGCCACCAACCATACCTTCACCGAGAACATCATCCTGGTCAGCAAGATATTCTGGGACAAGCTGTCGCCGGCCGAGCAGCGCATGATGCGCGAAGCCTATGACGAAAGCCGAGGCTACCAGAAGGAGCAGACCCGGCTGCAGACCGAAAAGGCGCTCGCCGAACTGCAGGCCAAGGGCATGCAGTACAACGCGGTGGCGCCGGAAGAGCTGGAGCGGATGCGCAAGGCCGCCCAGCCCGTGATCGACAAGATCTCCGCAAGCCTTCGCCCGGAAACGGTAAAACTGTTCAACGACGAGCTCGATCGCATCCGCAAGCCCAAGTGACGCGTTCCGGACATTCGTAAAAGCAGGGCCGAAAACCATCGGCCCTGCGTCAACTCCAGCAACCGACGGCGTCGATGGAACGAATACTCGATCTGTATTGCACACTGCTCAAGGGCGTCATCGCGGTGTGCCTTGCGGTCATGGTGGTGCTGGTGTTCGGCAATGTCGTGCTGCGCTACGGCTTCAATTCCGGGATTACGATTTCGGAGGAATTGTCGCGCTGGCTTCTGGTGTGGCTCACCTTTCTCGGCGCCATCGTCGCCGTGCGCGAACATTCGCATCTGGGTGTCGATAGTTTGGTCCGGATGCTGTCGCCGGCGGGAAAGCGGATCTGCTTCATCGCCAACTATTGCCTGATGCTGTTTGCCGACTGGCTGCTGCTGTCGGGAAGCTGGCAGCAAACCATCATCAACATCGACGACCGCGCCCCGGCGACCGGCCTGTCGCTCGGCATCTTCTATTTCGCCGGCGTCGTGTTCGGCGTGTCGGCCGGGATCATGCTGCTCTACGATCTGTTCCGGGTCGTCTCCGGCCAGGCCAGCGAAGCCGACATGGTGGCCGTCAGGGAATCGGAGGAGCATTGATGTCCACCGGTCGGCGACCCACGGTCGATTCAGGCCCGATCCATTCGCGAGGGTTTTGGGCATGACCATCGCGGTCTTTACCTTCTCGCTGCTCGGCGCGATGGCGTTGGGCATGCCGATCGCCTTCGCGCTGATCATTTGCGGCGTGGCGCTGATGAGCACGATCGGGATGTTCGATTCCCAGATCGTGGCGCAGAACGTCATCAATGGCGCCGACAGTTTTCCCCTGATGGCGATCCCGTTCTTCATGCTGGCGGGCGAGCTGATGAACAAGGGCGGCCTGGCCAAACGCATCGTCAATGTCGCGCTGGTTGCGGTCGGTCACCTCCGTGGCGGGCTGGGCTACGTCACCATTCTGGCGTCCTGCATTCTGGCGTCGCTTTCCGGCTCGGCCGCTGCCGACGCCGCGGCACTGGCCGCCCTGCTGGTGCCGATGATGGTCGCCGCCGGGCACAAGAAATCCTATGCGGCCGGCCTTGTCGCCGCCGGCGGCATCATTGCGCCGGTGATCCCGCCCAGCATCGGTTTCGTCATCTTCGGCGTGGCTGCGGGCGTCTCGATCTCAAAACTGTTCCTCGCCGGAATTGTGCCGGGCCTGATGCTCGGCGTCGGATTGTGTTTCTCCTGGTGGTGGGTGGTCCGGAAGGAAAACCTGACACCGCCGCCGCGGGCGTCGTTTGCCGAAATGGCGAGGGCCGTCGTCGACGGCTTCTGGGCGCTGATGCTGCCCGCCATCATCGTCGTCGGACTGCGCTTTGGAATCTTCACGCCGACCGAAGCGGCGGTGGTTGTCGCGGTCTATTCGCTGTTCGTGGCGACCTGCATCTATCGCGAACTGAAATGGTCGCAACTGTACGACATCTTCGTCTCCGCGGCCGTAACGACCAGCATCGTGATGTTCCTGGTGGCCGCGGCACTGGTGTCGTCCTGGCTGATTACGGTGTCGGAGATTTCGACCCAGGTCGTCGATCTCCTGAAACCCTTCATGGGTAACAACATCCTTCTGATGTTTGCGATCATGGTGGTCGTGGTGATCGTCGGCACCGCGCTCGACATGACGCCGACGATTCTCATCCTGACGCCGATCCTGATGCCGATCATCAAGACCGCCGGCATCGATCCGGTGTATTTTGGCGTGCTGTTCATCATCAACAACGCCATCGGCCTGATTACGCCGCCTGTGGGGGTCGTGCTCAACGTCGTCTGCGGGGTCTCCAAGATCAGCATGGAGGACGTCATCAAGGGCGTCTGGCCGTTCATGATCGCCCAGCTTGTGGTGCTGTTTCTGATGGTACTGTTCCCGGGATTGGTGACAATCCCGGCAAAATGGTTTGGCGGCTAGCGCAACGTTCTATTGATCCAGCAAGGGGAAGCCACAATGGCCACCAAAATCATGATCCTGAACGGACCCAATCTGAATTTCCTGGGCATTCGGGAGCCTCACATCTATGGCTCGACGACGCTCAAGGAGATCGAGGCGAGCTGCCAGAAGGCGGCTGATGATCTCGGGGTCTCGATCGCGTTCCACCAGTCGAATTTCGAAGGCGAACTGGTCGGTTGGATCCAGTCGGCGCACGGGACGTTCGATGCGATCATCATGAACCCGGCAGCCTACTCGTTCACGTCGATCGCCCTGATCGACGCCTTGAAAATATTCGAGGGCCCGAAGATCGAGGTTCATATCTCCAATATCCACGCGCGCGACGAGCTGCACCGGCACTCGATTACGTCGAGCGCTTCGACCGCTGTCATCTGCGGCCTTGGTCCCTACGGCTACATCGCCGCCATGCTGGCGGTTGTGCAAAAACTCGGGAAGCTGCCGGATACGGTTCCAGCGTCCCTGCATGGCCTGCAGCAAAAAGCCTAGACGGATTATTGAGAGGAAACCAACATGCGCGGCGCAGGCTTTCTTGCGATCTGGAGCGACGTCGAGCCCGGCCATCTCGGCGACTACAGGCACTGGTTGACCCGCGAGCACACCACCGAACGGGTAACGACCCGGGGCTTTCTGGGCGTCCGGGTATTTCGCGCCGCGCGGACCGACATCAATCGTTTCTTCATCCTCTATGAGCTGGAGGCGCCCGAGGTGCTGGACGGGCCCGCTTATCTCGCGCGACTTAACGCGCCGACACCATGGTCGCAGCGGATCATGCCGCAGCTGGGCAATTTCATTCGCGGCGGCGGCGTCATGTCGGCCCGGGCCGGGCGGGGAGAGGGATCCACCATCGCCGCTATTCGAATCGAGCGTCTCCCGGAGAATCCGCAACGCCTGGCGGACGCGATAGTCGCAGCCGACGGAATTGCCGCCGTGCAGATCGGCGCGACCGATCTCGCCCGAACCTCGGTGCCCACGGTCGAGAAGGGCATGCGGAAGGATGAGGGACTGTTCGCCGGTATTGTGATCATCGAGGCGCTTGACGACGCGTCGCTGCGGAGCGCCTTGCGCAAGGCGGTCGAAACTGCACCGGATCTATTCGGCGTTCTCGGCGAACCCGAGATTTATCAGGGCATGTTCGCGCTGGATGCCCGTATTGCAGATGCGGGATGACGAGCGAAAGCGCGGCGTCGCCCGCTACTCGATCACCGCATGCACCGCCGGCCCGGCTTGCGCGCGTAGTGCGGCCTTGGTCGAGCCAATCATGACCGCAAGCGGTATAGAAGCCAGGATGAACAGCATCACCAGCTGATAGTCCTGCGAGAAGGCGATGATCTGCGCCTGAATGCCGACCATCGCATCCGCCATGGCGCGGCCGGTGTCGGTGTTCATGTTGATCATGCCGGCGACGTCAGGCATCTGCATGGCGTGGTTGAACGGAGTGACGTGTTCGGAGAGGACGGCGTAGACGCGCCGCGATCCCTCGGTGAGTTGCGCGATCACGATCGAAATGCCGACCGAGCTCGCGACGTTGCGCATCAACGTCAGCATCGAGGTGCCGTCGGTGCGCAAATGATTGGGCAGCGTCAGGAACGCCACCGTGCTCAGCGGCACGAACACGAGGCCAAAGCCAAAGCCCTGGATGATGCTCAAGGTGACGATCTCGGGAACGCCGGTCTGGTCGGTCCAGCCGGTCATGTAGAACAGCGACAGGCCGGTCAGGCTAAGGCCGCAGATGATCAGCGTGCGCGCCTCGATGAAGCGCATAAGGCGGCCGACCAGCATCATGGCGACGAAGGTGCCGGAGCCGCGGGTCGCCAGCAGCACGCCCGCGGTGATGATGGGGTAGCCGATCACGTTCTGCAGGAACGGCGAGGACAGCGCCATGGTTGAATACAGCACGAGGCCCATCACGGCCATGAAGACGCAGCCGCCGACGAAGTTGCGGTCCTTGAACAGCGCGAACTGGATGAACGGTTTTGAGGTCGTCAGCGAATGCGCGAAGAAATAATAGAAGCCGATGCCCGAGACGATGAATTCGCCGATGATCTCGCCGGATTCCAGCCAGCCGAGCTGTTCGCCGCGGTCGAGCGCGATCTGCAAGCTGCCGATACCGATCGCCAACGCCGTGAAGCCGAACCAGTCGAAGCGCAGATCGAGGTCCTTCTTGGTCTCGTCCATGAACACCATGAGGCCGAGCACGGTGAAGATGCCGAACGGCAGGTTGACGAAGAACACCCAGTGCCAGGAATAGGTCTCGGTCAGCCATGCCCCGAGCGACGGCCCCATGATCGGGCCCATCATCACGCCCATGCCCCAGATCGACATCGCTTTGGCGCGTTCCCGCAGCGAATAGGAGTCGAGCATGACCGCCTGCGACAGCGGCACCAATGCGGCGCCGAACACGCCCTGCAGCAGACGGAACAGCACCATCTGGTTGATGTCCTGCGCCAGTCCGCACAGCACCGAGGCGATGGTGAAGCCGCCGGAGCAGACGATGAAGATCCGCTTGCGCCCAAAACGGTTGGCGATCCACCCCACCGGCGCGGTCATGATCGCGGCGGCGACGATGTAGGAGGTCAGCACCCAGTTGATCTGGTCGGTCGAGGCCGACAGCGAGCCCTGCATATAGGGCAGCGCGACATTGGCGATGGTGGTGTCCAGCGCCTGCATGATGGTCGCCGTCATCGCGCAGATCGTCACCATGTTCCGGCGCAGGCCCGGAACGGCTGATGGCGACGGGCCCGGCGTCGGCATGGCGGCCTATTCCTGGTTGGCGACCGCCGGCGAGAAGCCGAGCAGGCTTGCGAGCGAACGGCGGTGATTGGTGTCGATGGTGGCGTACACGCTCATGCCGGCCTTCAGCTTTTTGACGAAGGCGTCATCCTTGTCGAAATAGATCCGCACCGGGACGCGTTGCACCACCTTGACGAAATTGCCGGTCGCGTTCTGCGGCGGCAGGATCGCGAATTGCGCGCCGGTGCCGGGCGAGAGCGAACCGACCGTGCCCTTGAACACATGGTTGGGGAACGCATCGACGTCGAGCGTGACGGGCTGGCCGACCGCGACATAGGTGAAATCGGACTCCTTCGGATTGGCGTCGACCCAAGGGTTGGCGATATCGATGATGGAGAACACCGGCGAGCCCGCCATCACGAAGCGGCCGAGCTGGATCTGGTCGACCTGGGTGGCAACGCCGGCCATCGGCGCGCGCATCACGGTGTGGTCGAGATTGCGTTGCGCAATCGCGAGGGCCGCTTGGGCCTGCGCGTAGGGCGGAAACTGTTCCAGCGGCAAATCGGGATTGCCGAGCAACTGCGCCTTGGCATTGGAAAGCTGCTGCTTGACGAACTGGGCCTGCGCGGCCGCGGTGACGAGGCCGGTCCCGGCATTGTCGAGGTCGAGCTGCGAGCCGACATTGCTCTTCACCAGCGCCGACTTGCGATCGACGTCGCGCTGCTTCAGGTCGATGCCCTGCTGCGCCAGATCGAGCATCTGGCCGTAGATTTTGACGTTGGCGACCAGATTGTCGTAGGTCGTCTTGGCCTGCTCGAGCGTGGCCTTGGCCTGGTCGACGGCGAGGCGGAACGGCACCGGATCGATCTCGAACAGCACGTCGCCATCGTTGACTTGCTGGCCTTCCTTGACCACGACCTTTTCGATCTTGCCGGAAATGTCGGGCGTGATCAGCACCTTCTGCGCGCCGACATAGGCGTCGTCGGTGGTCACGTAGCGGCCGCCATTGAGATAGAAGGTGAGGCCGGCGATCGCCGCCACCAGCGGCAGCACCACCAGCAGCAGGAAGCGGCGGTAGCGGCGCAGGCCGGCCATCAGCCGGCGGCGCGGCTCCGCGGCGATTTTCGGCCGCGCCGGCGAAGCCGGGCTGCCCTTCTGTTCGGGCGGGAATTTGAGGACGGGATCAGCCATAGCGCTGCTCCTTTCGGGGAGGTTCGCCGGCTGGGTTCTGGATCGCATTGCGAATGTTTTCCTTGACCGATTCCAGTTGGGCGAGCAGGCGGTGGGCATCGGCGGGATTGATGCCCTCCAGCGCGGTCGCGGTGATATCGGAGCGCAGCCCGCCGAGCTTGGCCAGCAAAGGCCGCGCGGCCTTGCGCAGATAGAGGCGGTTGACGCGGCGGTCGGTTTCGTCGCCGCGGCGTTCGATCCAGCCATTGTCGCAGAGCTTGTCGATCAGCCGCGTCAGCGTAATCGGCTGCATCTCCATCTGCTCGGCGAGTTCCGTCTGTTTCAGGCCCTCGGTGCGTTCGATCTTGGCCAGAACCGCCCATTGCGCGCGGGTGATGCCGTAGCGCGCGGCCTGCTTGTCGGCATAGGCGCGCACCAGTCGCTGCAATTCGCCGAGCGTAAACAGGAAGTTCATATCCACGGAACCGCGCATCGTGTTGCCCCCGCCTCCATAAGCTTTGGATATAATAAGCTAGCTTATGAATTCCGCATGGCCGGTTAACAATGAGCAGACCTGCTCTGGGAACATGGCTGGAGCGCGCCGTGCGCCGGGCTTTGGGATTGGTGCCGAAAATGCTACACATCCACGTGATGACCCTGACAAAACCCACCTTCCCCGCGCCCGGCCATGATCACGGCCGCTGCACCGCGGATGCGATGATTCATGCCGAGCAGGTCTGCGCGCGGCGGGCGCAGAAATTCACGCCGATCCGCCGCTACGTGCTGCAGGCGCTGTTGTCCAGCCACCGTCCGCTCGGCGCCTATGAGGTGATCGACGAACTCGCCAAATCGATGCCGCGGCCGGCGCCGATCACGGTCTACCGCGCGCTGGATTTCCTGATGGAAAACAGGCTCGTCCATCGCATCGAAAGCCGCAACGCGTTCCTGGCCTGCGCGCATGACCATGACGCCACCGCCATGGTGGCGTTCCTGATCTGCGACCATTGCGGCTCGGTCGGCGAGATTCCCGCCGCCCCGGTGGCGCGGAGCCTCAATGCGGCGGCCCGCGCCCTGGGTTTCGCGCCAAAACTCTCCGTCGTCGAAATCGCCGGCACCTGCGCGCACTGCCAGAAATAATCCAGGAAAATCGAATCTTGGACCTCACCCCGTCATTGCGAGCGAAGCGAAGCAATCCATTTCACCACTTGCCGAGGTATGGATTGCTTCGTCGCTTCGCTCCTCGCAATGACGGGCCAATGATGTGTGAGTCATAACCAACAACACGGCGCCAAGCCGGCTACGAGGATCGATGTCGTCAACCCAAGTGACTTCTCCAAATCAGGTGTTTTCTCCCAATCAAGCCGTCTCCGCGGCCGGACGCGAGCTCAGCGCCGGCGCCATCGCCTTGATGCTGATGCTGTGCCTGAGCTGGGGTTTCAACCAGATCGCGGTCAAGCTGGTGCTGCCGGACGTGCCGCCGATGCTGCAGGCGCTGATCCGCTCCGCCGGCGCGTTGCCGGTGCTGCTCGTCATCGGCTGGCTGCGCGGCACCAAATTCTTCGAGCGGGACGGCACGCTGTGGGCCGGGCTGTCGGCGGGCGTGATCTTCGGCATCGAATTCGTGCTGATCTATCGTGGCCTGTTGCTGACGTCGGCGTCGCGCGCGGTGGTGTTTCTCTATACCGCGCCGTTCTTCGTGGCGCTGGGGTCCTATCTGTTTCTCGGCGAGCGGCTGCGCGCCTGGCAATGGGGCGGGCTGGGTTTGAGTTTTGCCGGCGTCGCCCTCGCGATCGGGGTGCCGCAGCCCAATGTCGATGCCAATGTTTTGCTCGGCGATCTCCTGATCGTCGCCGGCGGCGCGCTGTGGGCGACGACGACCCTGATCGTGAAGGCCACCGCGCTGATCCGGGCGCCGGCGGAAAAGGGCCTCGGCTATCAGGTGGCGTTGTCGATCCCGATCCTCGCTCTGGCGGCATGGCTGTCCGGCGAGCGGATCACCCACATTCCGAGCCCGCTGTCGCTATCGCTTTTGGCCTATCAGTCGTTCTGGGTGGTCGGCCTGACGTTCCTGTTGTGGTTCGCGCTGGTGAAGACCTATTCCGCCAGCAAATTGTCGGCCTTCACCTTCATCACGCCGCTGTTCGGCGTCGCCGCCAGCTATTTCATCATGCACGACACGCTGACGATCGCCTTCGGTCTCGCGGCGCTGCTCGTGATCGCCGGACTCTATCTCGTCAACAAGCCCGACCCGAAGGTCGTGCCGGATCCTAACGTTCCGGCGTGACGAGCGCCCCCGTCATTGCGAGGAGCGAAGCGACGAAGCAATCCATGCTTCAGAAAGCCGCGAGATGGATTGCTTCGCTTCGCTCGCAATGACGTTGAAAGAGCGCGTCGTAATGTAAAGAAGCTACAGCTCAATCCGTCTCGATCGGCAGCGATTCATCCTTCGCCCATTCGCCCATCGAGCCGTCATAGAGCGTGAGGTCGTCGTAACCGAGCTGGTGCAGCAGGAAGAGATCGACCGTGGCGGAGATGCCGCCGCCGCAATAGGCGACCACGCGCTTGTCCCTGACGATGCCTTGGCCTGCGAATTTTCTCTCTGCGTCCGCGAGCGGCACGAAGGCCTTGGTCTGTGGATCGAGCAAGGTTGCCGCCGACACATTGCAGCTGCCGGGAATGCGGCCCGGCCGGCCGTAACGGCTGGGCTCCAGCCCCCTGTGGAATTGCGGTCCGAGCGCATTGACCACGACGGTGTTGCGCCGCTTGCTCGCGGCCAGAACCTCGTGCCTGTCGACGAAATATCCGGGCTTCGGTTTCGCCGTGAAAATGGCCGGCGAATATCCCGTTGCGGGGCCGGTCTCGACCGCGCGGCCCTCCGCCTTCCATTTGTCGAGACCGCCGTCGAGCACGGCAGCGTCGTCAAAACCCAGCGATTTCAGCATCCACCAGAACCGCGTCGCCCACATCGGAGTGCCGATCGAATACAGCACCACCCGGCTGTCGGCCGATATCCCGTGACGACCGAACGCCGCGAGTTGCGCAACCGGTGGCATCATGAAGCGAAGCGCGGTGTTTGGATCGGAGAACTCGCCCTGCAAATCCAGAAAATCCGCGCCGGGAATACGCCCGGCCTCGAACGTGTGTCGTCCGGGCACTGCGAGATAGGGCACGCTGGAGCCTTCAGGCGCCGGTTCGAGATAGGTCGTGCAATCGAACAGGCGCTGCTGCGGAGCGCCGAGCTGGCCTGCGAGTTCTGCGGTTGACATGAGCCCGTTGCGCTCCGGCATCTGTTCCTCCCGGATGTGATTTTGGCCGATGCTACGTTGCCCGATCCCGGATTGAAAGGCGCCGCGCGTCGGCTGCTGATGGCCGAAAAATTATTTCGGGGCACGCGTTTTACTCAATAGTGTCGCGAAAAATCGGACGGGCGATGGCGGCGTCATTGCAATCATTGCGTGAGCGCAATGTTTAGTCGTGGCGCCGCAACGGCTTGGTGTTGTTTTCGCCCAACCGCTGCTGTCGGCCATGCCTGATCGTCAAGCTCCGAAGCCGTCATGCGCGAGACCGTTATGCGGAGCGGCATCTAGGGCGCCGCCAGATTTGAGTCACCATCGCTGTCCTTTACGTGTATTTGATTTGATTGTTTGCTACCGGACCCAAGCTAAGCGCCGCATGGAAGGGAAATTCGGATGAGCAAGACCAGTCTTCTCATGACGGGGATTTTTGCGCTTTGAAATCTGTTCGACATCAGGGGCGACCGGAAACGGATATCCCCGTTAGCTTGAGGAAATCATGAATCCCCTCATCATCTCCTGCGTCGCGTTTGCCGTGATATTCGGCGGCGCGCTGTTTGGAATCTGGCTTCGCTCCGTGCTGCCGGTGTCGCATCTCAGCGCCGAATCGAGAGACGTGGTGCGGTTGTCGACGGGGCTGATCGCAACGCTCGCAGCACTCGTGCTCGGCCTCCTGATCGCCACCGCACAATCCTCGTTCCAGACCCAGAGCAATCAGATCAAGCAGATCACCGCCAACGTCGTTCTGCTGGATCAATTGCTGGCCCGATCCGGCCCCCAGGCGCGGCCGATGCGTGAGCTATTGCGGAGCAGCGTCGACATCCTGATCGGGCGGATCTGGCATGAGCAAAACTCCACCGCCAAGGTCGCCCCGTTTGAGGCCAGCACCCAGTCCGACCAGTTCTTCGATAAACTTCTGGAAACCCCGCCGCAGACCGACGGCCAACGCGAAATCCGCGCCCGGGCGGTGCAACTCGCCCTCGATCTGGCGCAAACGCGCATCCTCTTTGCCCAGACCGGCAGCGCTATTCCGCTGCCGTTTGTGCTGGTGCTGGTGTTTTGGCTCACCATCATCTTCACCAGCTTCGGCCTTTTCGCCGCTCCTAACGCAACTGTCATGGTTTCCCTTTGCGGATGTGCGTTCTCGGCCGCGGTTGCGATTTTCCTGATCCTGGAGATGAGCAGTCCATTTTCGGGGCTGATGGCGATCTCCAGCGCGCCGCTGAGCCATGCCCTGGTGCCGCTGCCGGCCCTTTAATTTGCAGGTTCCGACCCGATATATCCCACGATGGAGGAGCCTTCACCAACCCATAAGCTATTGAATTCGCGAGTAAAAATATAGTGCTTGCGTGAAGCCGACGTTCCCGCCGCCATCCCCTTGGTGAATGTCACCAAAACCTGATATTCGAGACGCCATGAACAAGCCCGAAAAACTGCCGCAAGACGACATCGCCGGCCCCAGCGCCCGGCACAAAACCACGCAAGTCATGGTCGGCAATGTCGCCGTCGGCGGCGGTGCGCCGATCGTCGTGCAGTCGATGACCAATACCGACACCGCCGATATCGCGGGCACCATCGCCCAGGTTGCCGCACTTGCGCGCGCCGGCTCCGAGCTGGTGCGCATCACGGTCGACCGCGAAGAAGCCGCCGCCGCCGTGCCGCATATCCGCGACGGCCTGCGCAAGCAGGGCATCACCACGCCCCTGATCGGCGATTTCCATTACATCGGCCACAAGCTCCTGGCGGATTATCCCGCCTGCGCCGAGGCGCTCGACAAATACCGCATCAATCCCGGCAATGTCGGCTTCAAGAACAAGCGCGATACGCAGTTCGCCGACATCATCGAGATCGCCAACAAGAACGACAAGCCGGTCCGGATCGGCGCCAACTGGGGTTCGCTCGATCAGGAACTGCTGACCAGGCTGATGGACGAGAACACGGCCTCGCCTGATCCGCGCGATGCCCGTGCGGTGACGCGCGAAGCCATGGTGCAGTCGGCGCTGTTGTCGGCGGCCCGGGCGCAAGAGCTCGGCATGCCCAAGAACAAGATGATCCTGTCGGCCAAGGTGTCGGCGGTGCAGGATCTGATCGCGGTCTACCAGACCCTCGCCGAACGTTCGGACTACGCCATCCATCTCGGCCTCACCGAGGCCGGCATGGGATCGAAGGGCATCGTCGCCTCGTCGGCGGCGCTCGGTATCCTCTTGCAGGGCGGTATCGGCGACACCATCCGGATTTCGCTCACCCCCGAGCCCGGCGGCGATCGTACGGTCGAAGTCCAGGTCGCGCAGGAACTGCTGCAGACCATGGGTTTCCGCACCTTCGTGCCGCTGGTCGCGGCATGTCCGGGCTGCGGCCGCACCACCTCGACCACGTTCCAGGAGCTGGCGCGCTCGATCCAGGATTTCATCCGCGAGGAAATGCCGGGCTGGAAGACGCAATATCCGGGCGTCGAGGAACTCAACGTCGCCGTGATGGGCTGCATCGTCAACGGCCCCGGCGAATCCAAGCACGCCAATATCGGCATCTCGCTGCCCGGCACCGGCGAAGCGCCGGCAGCACCGGTGTTCGTCGACGGCAAGAAATTCCGCACCCTGCGCGGCCCCGGCATCGCCACCGATTTCAAGGCGCTGGTGATCGACTACATCGACCAGAAATATGGCGCGAGCAGCAAGGCGCCGGTGACGGCCGCGGAGTAGGATTGCTCCGCTCGTCGTCCCGGCTCAAGGCCGGGACGACGGATGCATTGCGCTTCGCTCCATCCGGGCTACGATGACCCCCAAAATAATGATTGGGAGAATCGTCCATGAGTTCGCTTTCCGGCAAGCACGGTCCCCGCTATCGGCACACGGCCGACGAGTCCGAACCCTACGAGACCATCGCGGTCGAAAAGCTGACCCCGATCATCGGCGCGGAGATATCCGGCGTCGATATCGGAAAGCTCATCACGGACGATTCGCGCTCCAATCGGCAGATGGATGAGATCCATCGCGCGCTGGCCGAAAATCTCGTGATTTTCTTCCGCGACCAGCACATCACGCCGCAACAGCATCTCGCCTTCGGCCGCAAGTTCGGCGATCTGCACATTCACCCGGCGGCACCGCATGAGGGCGACGACCCGGCGCTGATGAAGATCTATGCCGACAAGGATTCGCCACGCGCCAACGGCGAGGGCTGGCACACCGACGTCTCCTGCGACGTCGAGCCGCCGATGGGCTCGATCCTCTACATCCGGCAATGCCCGCCGCGCGGCGGCGATACCCTGTTCGCCAACATGTACGCGGCCTATGAGGCGCTGTCGGACCGCATGAAGACCTATCTCGACGGGCTGACCGCGGTGCATGACGGCGAATCGACCTATCGCGGGCTGTATGCCAATTACGGCGTCGCCGACCGGCCGAGCTATCCGCGCGCCGAACATCCCATCGTGCGCACCCATCCGGTGACGGGCAAGAAAGCGCTCTACGTCAATCGCGGCTTCACCCGCAATATCGTCGGCATCCCCCGCGACGAGAGCGACGCGATGCTGGCCTATCTCTACCAGCACGCCGAAAACCCGCTGTTCCAGTGCCGCTTCCGCTGGAGCGAAAACGCCATAGCGTTCTGGGACAACCGCTGCGCCCAGCACCGCGCGATGTGGGACTACTGGCCGCACACCCGCGCCGGCACGCGGGTGACGGTGAAGGGCGAGCGGCCGGTGTGAGGTCGGCCGCGTTGACGCCTCGCCGCGTCTGAGCCAATCTCCGGCAAAAGCAAAACAAAACCCCGGAGGGCGCCCCATGCTCCGCGCTGAAGACAACAAGTTCCTGACCGAGTTGGGTGCCGGAACAGGAATGGGTGAACTGTTGCGCCGGTTCTGGATGCCGGTTCTGCTGTCGAAGGAATCGCCGGAAGCCGACGGCCCGCCGAAGAAGATTGTCGTGATGGGCGAGGAACTGCTCGCGTTCCGCGATTCCAGAGGCGTGGTCGGCGTCATCGACCAATATTGCCCGCATCGCGGCGCCAATCTCTGGCTCGGCCGCAACGAGGAATGCGGCATCCGCTGCGTCTATCACGGCTGGAAGTTCGACACCGACGGCCGCTGCGTCGATATGCCGACCTCCTATCCCGATCTCAACGCCAAAGACCTGATCCGGATCAAGTCCTATCCGGTGCGCGAATGGGGCGAGATGATCTGGGCCTATATGGGCCCGGCCGATTCCGTGCCCGAATTACCGGCGCTGGAGATGGCGCTGGTGCCGGCCTCGCACCGCTACGTCACCAAGAAATGGCAGGACTGCAACTGGGTGCAGGCGATGGAGGGCTCGATCGACACCGCGCATTTCACCTTCGCGCATCTGAGCTTCGAGAAGGAAGCGAACGAGATCCTCGATATCAAGAAGCATTTTGTGAATCCGCTGACGCGGGTCGCGACCGACCATATGCGCTGGATCGCCGAGGACCCCCGCCCGGTCATCAAGATCAATCCGCACGAGGCCGGCCTGAGCGTCGCCGGCGGACGGCTCACCGGCACCGACAACATCTACTGGCGCATCGCCCAGTTCCTGATGCCGGTGCACGCCTATGCGCCGAGCTCGATGCCCGGCGAGAATATTTTCGGCCAGAGTTTTGTCCCGGTCAGCGATACCAATTGCTGGATCTACACCTATGCCTGGAATCCGGAGCGCCCGCTGACGCAGGCCGAGCGCGACGGCTACGCCAATGGCAACGGCGTGATGTCGGTGGTCGATGAGAATTACGTGCCCTTGCGCAACAAGGCCAACGACTATCTGATCGACCGCAAACTGCAGAAGACCAGCAGCTACACCGGCATCAAGGGCGTGTCCGAACAGGACGCGGCGGTGCAGGACAGCCAGGGCCCGATCGCCGACCGCACCCGCGAACATCTCGGGCCGACGGATCTCGGCATCCTGCATTTTCGCAAGCTCGTGATGGACGCTGCGCGCGCGCTGCAGCAGGGGCAAGCGCCCGCACACCTTGCGCATCAGGACCGCTACACCGTGCGCTCCGGCGCCTGTGTGACCAGCAAGACGAAGGATCTGTCCGCTGTCATGATCGAGCGGTTTGGCGATGCGGCCGGTTATGTCGGGCGGCCGGGGCGGAACGCGGCGGCGGAGGAGCCGAAGTCCATCCCATCGTCATTGCGAGCGAAGCGAAGCAATCCATCTCGCCGCGTAAAGAAAGGATGGATTGCTTCGCTTCGCTCCTCGCAATGACGTCTCGCTACAACGGCACCTTCCGATACTCGCGATTGCTCAGGCTGGCTTCCTCCAGATCGAGATCGCGTTCGATCCGCCGCCGGGTCTCGTCGGTGATCTTGCCGTCGCGCAACAGGGCGTGGATGAATTTTCGCTCCGCTGCGATCAATTCGCGCGTCAGCGCCGTTTCCTCGACCGTGACGTCGTGTGCGTCGGGATCGAGCGAATGCGGCAATTGATTGGCGCGGATCTCGTGCCGCGCGCGCAGCAGTTTCACTACCTCGTCGGACAATTCGCGGTCGTCGGTGATGGCATCGAGCGATTTGAGCGCGGCAGCGAGCGCCTCGCGCCGCGCCGCGATCTCCGACTCATGTTCGGCGATGTGTTCGTCGCGGCCGTCGTCGGCAACGCCGAGCCATCGCACCAGCGGCGGCAGCCCCAAGCCGGTTCCGATCAGCGTGATCAGGATGACGCCAAAGGTCACGAACAGGATCAGGTCGCGATGCGGAAAAGCCGCGCCGTTTGCAAGCGCATAGGGCAGCGCGAGCGCTGCCGCCAGCGATACCGCCCCGCGCACCCCGGTGAACGCGATCACGAACACCGTGCGCCAGGACGGGTAGGGGTCGCGCTCGCGCAGCCGCTTGTTCAGCGCTCGTGGCAAATAGGTCGCAGGATATACCCAGGCAAAGCGCGCAATGACGACAATGAATACGACCAGCCCGATGGCAGACACGATCTCCCCGAGCGGAAACGCCTTCGATTTCTCCAGCAGCGAGCGCAACTGGAAGCCGGTCAACAAGAACAGCAGCCCCTCGATCAGAAAGATTACGAGATCCCAGAAGAAGATGCCCTGCAACCGCGTCACAGCGGAAATTAATAGCGGGCCGTTCCAGCTCATATAGAGCCCGCAGGCGACGGTTGCGATCACGCCGGAGCCGCCGAAATGTTCGGGGATCCAGTAGGCGACATAGGGCGTGATCAGCGACAGCGTGATCTCGACCTGCGGATCGCGCGCGCGGTGACGCATGCGCAGGCTGAGCCAGCCGACGGCCGCGCCGAACAGCATTTCGGCGACAACGATGACCACGAAGGTGCCCGCCGCTTTTGGCAGCGAAAACATGCCGGTCGAAATCGCCACCACCGCGAAGCGGTAGAGGATCAACGCGGTGGCGTCGTTGGCCAGCCCCTCGCCCTCGAGCACGACGAGGATCCGGCGCGGCAGCCCGAGCTTGCGGGCGATTGCCAACGGCGCCACCACGTCCGGAGGTGCGACGATGGCCCCCAGCAGGAAACCGACTGGCCAGGGCAAGCCGATCAGGTAATGCGTGGCAGTGGCGACCGCGAGAGCGGTGAAGATGACGCCACCGACCGCCAGCAGGGAGATGACGCGGAGATTGAACTTGAATTCGCGCCAGCTCATCGCAACGCTGGCCGAATAGATCAGCGGCGGCAGCACCAGAAGCAGTACGACCTCGGGGGGCAGTTCCAGGTGCGGCATGCCCGGCACGAAGGCCAGCACGATGCCGGCGAGCAGCAGCGGGATCGCCGGCGCGACGTTGATCCGGCGCGCGAGCAGGGCGGTTCCTGCCAGCACCGCGAGCAGGATCAGGAAAATCTGAAATTCGGCTTCCATGGCGTCCTTCCATTCGCCCGGAAGACCCCTTGAGGTCAATCCGTCCGAACAACGGAGGCGCGCTGGTGCGGTTTAATCGCGCAGATCGTAGCGATACGATTTCGAGACGATCTGCCAGCCGTCGGCTAGCTTCATCGCAACCAGGTAATCGGTGAAATAGCGCGGCGGCAACTGGCAGCGCACCTTGATGAAGGCGGTGGAATCATCGGAATGGTCGATGGTAACGATGAAATCCTCGCGCGGCTTGCCTTCCGCCTTCGCCGACGGCCGCTTGCGAACGCGGTCGAGCCAGTCCGGTACGGTCAGCACCTGCAGCTGGCCCTTTTCCAGCCAGCGCAGATCGGCGGTGGGATGAAAGATCGCGCCGAGCTGGTCGGCGTTGCCCTCGTACAGGCCGTCGAAATAATTCTTGACCACGGCTTCGACGGTCGATCGGTCATGGCTCACGGCGGGTCCTCCGATTGGCTGATTGATCCTTGTTCGAATTGAATTAAGCCACGAACAGGCCAATTGCGCTATGGGTGACTTTCATCGTCATGCGAGGAAATCCGTGGTGGCAGGTTCGACAAATCAGAATGCTCGCATTCTTGCCGGAGAATGCTTCTGCGGCGCGGTGCGCTACGCGGTGGCCGACGCGTTTGCCTATGCCCTCAATTGTCACTGTTCGAATTGCCGCCGCACCACCGGCTCGGCGTTCAAGCCGTTCGCCGGAATCGAACGCGATAAGTTCCGCGTGACCGACGGCGGCAACGATCTGATGACCTATGGCGAGGAGAACGGCCACGACGCGCACTGCCGGCGTTGCGGGTCCCTGCTGTATTCGGTGGTGCGCGAAGGTGCCTTCGTCCATGTCGCGATGGGAACCCTCGTCGATGATCCCTCGATCCGTCCGACCGCGCATATTTTTGTCGGCTCGAAAGCACCGTGGCACGTCATCACCGACGGCCTGCCGCAATATCAGGGGCACGTCAGGACGGGCTGATCGCGGTTCGTGCGATAATTCGAACGGTCGCTAGATCGCACTCGCGGCGATATTGACCATCAGCGCCACCAGCGCGGTATTGAACACGAACGAGATGATGCCGTGTACGGTGGCGGTGCGGCGGATGACCTTGTCGGTGATGCCGACATCGGAGACCTGCGCGGTCATGCCGATCACGAACGAGAAATAGACAAAATCCCAATAGTCGGCATGGTCGTGCTGATCGCCGCTCGGAAATTGCAGGCCGCCAGGTATGGCGCCGCGGTAGTAATCGTGGGCGTAATGCAGCGCGAAGCCGGTATGTACCGCCGCCCATGACAGCGCGATTGTCACCGTCGCCAGCGCCAGTTGCGGGGCGCTGCGGTTCGAGGCGCCGAGTTCGAAAACGATCGCGGCGATGCTGGCAAAGGCGCCAAGCGCGGTCACCAGCAGGATCAGAAAGCGGCCATCGTCTTCCATCACCGCGTTGCGCTTGATGCGGGCGAGGCCGCAGCGAAACATCATGATGTAGGCGAGCACCAGATAGCAGGTAACGAAGATATCCCAGGCGACCAGCAGCCGCGTCACCAGCCGCAGCGAATCCGGCAGCAGGAAGAACGCGACGATGCCGATCAGAATCGAAATGAAGGTGCGCGGCCGCCCATAGACCACGCGAACCGGTTTTGGCAGTTTCCTGAATCGAAGAAGGTGTTCCTCGAATTCCTTGCCGGGCATCTGGTTCCCTAGCTCTTGCGTTCGGCGACGAAGTGCGCCGCTGCCCGCAGCACGTCGCCCTTGGCGCCGAAAATCGACAGCGCCTTGTCGGCGCGCGCCAGGAGATCGCGGACGCGCTGCTTGGCGCCGTCGATCCCGAGCTGGGTGACGAAGGTGGTCTTGCCGAGCGCTGCGTCCTGGCCGGTCTGTTTGCCGAGGGCCGTGGCATCGCCCTCGACGTCGAGCAGATCGTCGGCGATCTGGAACGCTTCGCCGAGCGCGCGGCCGTAATCGTCGAGCGCCTGATATTCTTTTGCCGTGGACTGGCCAAGGATCGCACCCGCGATGCAGCCATAGCGCAACAGCGCGCCGGTCTTCATCTGGTGCAGGCGGGCGACGTCGACCGGTTCGCGGTCGCCGAACCGGCCTTCGCCGGCGAGGTCGAGCATCTGGCCGCCGACCATGCCGCCAAGGCCCGATGCGCGGGCCAGCGCCCGCGTCAGCAGCAGCCGGACCGTCGGGTTCTTGTGGATCTCGTCGCGGGTGATGATGTCGAACGCCAGCGTCAGCAGTCCGTCGCCGGCGAGGATCGCGGTGGCGTCGTCGGTCTTCTTGTGCAGCGTCGGCCGGCCGCGCCGCAGATCGCTGTTGTCCATCGCCGGCAAATCGTCATGGATCAGCGAATAGCAGTGGATGCATTCGAGCGCGGCACCGGCCAGCAGCGCGGCCTCGCGGCCGACGCCGAACACCGCCGAACTCTCGACCACCAGAAACGGCCGCAACCGTTTTCCCCCGCCGAGGCTGGAATAGCGCATGGCGTCCATCAGCCGCTTCGGCCGCGCGATCTCGTCGGGCAACAGCGCATCCGACAACAATTTTGCCAGCAGGGCTTCGGTATCCTCCGCGGTCTGGTCCAGCCGGTCGGCGAAGTCGGAAAGTACGGTCGTCATCAAGAATAGCTCCAGATCGATTTCGGCCGGACAATCGTTGATGCCACCGGCTACGTCAATTCCGCCGGCCGGCCGGAAAGGCCTTAAAAGGGCTGGAAAAGCTGGTAATTATCATGGAGATATCGGCTGATACGGGCCTGTTCATCGGCCCCGGGCGGGCGGCCCGAACCGGAAGCGTCTTGATTTGCGCATGGTCCGAATTTTTTTGCTGATTTTGCTGGCCGTGCTGCTGATGCCCTATCTGCTGACACCGTTCTATCGCACCGGCCATCCGGTCTCGACGCTGATGGCCTGGCGCTGGCTGCGGGGCGCCCAGGTGATACGGCCCTGGACCGATTTCCGTGAGATTTCGCCCGCGCTGCCGCGCTCGGTGGTCGGCTCCGAAGATGCCAAATTCTGCAGCCACCACGGGATCGATTGGGGTGCGCTGCACGAGGTGATCAATGACGCCGAGGATGGCGAGGTCGCGCGCGGCGGCTCGACCATCACCCAGCAGGTGGCCAAGAACCTGTTCCTGTGGCCGGGCCGCAGCGTGGTCCGCAAGGCGCTGGAGCTGCCGCTGGCGCTGTGGATCGACCTCGTCCTGCCCAAGCAGCGGGTTCTCGAGATCTACCTCAATATCGCCGAACTCGGGCCCTCCGGGCAGTTCGGGGCCGAAGCCGGCTCGATTTACGCCTTCGGCCACTCCGCAGCGACCCTTTCGCCGCGCGAGGCAGCCCTGCTGGCGGCCATCCTGCCCAACCCGGTCAGGCGCAGCGCCCGCAATCCCGGCCCCGGCCTGCGGCGCCTGGCCGGGACCTATATGGCGCGGGCCAACGCGGTTCAGCGCTGCTGGAGCGAAAATCGTGCTTTTTGAGCCAATTTTTGGCCGTTTTGACCGCAAGGCGGCCTAGCTTTACGCCACTCCATCCTCTATAAGCGCGGCCTTATCGGCATCTTCGCCCGCGCGGGATAAGCGCCGGGCGTCCGCACCCGGACGATGCCCTCCGACAACACCCCTAGAGGACCGTTATGGCCGTTCCCAGAAGAAAAACCTCGCCGTCGCGTCGTGGCATGCGTCGCTCGGCGGATGCGCTGAAGAAGCCGACCTATGCCGAGGACAAGGATTCCGGCGAATTGCGCCGTCCGCACCACCTCGACCTCAAGACCGGCATGTACAAGGGCCGTCAGGTCCTGAAGGCCAAGAAAGAGTCCTAATCGGGCTTGGCGGGCGGGGCGCTGCGGCGCCCGCCCGAATTCGGTCGACGAGTGAGGTAAGACAGTTCCCGGTGGCGGAGCGCTCAAGCGCCTCACCCGGGAATGTCCCGGTTCTTCCAACTCCGGTTCTACCAGCAAGGCCCAGCCGATGATCGGTTTTCCGCTGCTTCTGATTCCGCTCGCGGTCTACAACATCATCGTCTTCCTGATGCCCGGCGTGTCCTTCGCCGATCCGCTGATCAAGCTGACATTGATGTCGGGAGCGGAATGGCAGGTGACGCTGAGCGACATCCTGCTCGCGCTCGGCATCCTGCTGTTGCTGTGCGAAGTCATCAAGGGCGCGCGTCCCGGTGCCAAATATCTCACCGACCATTTGCTGTCGCTGATCGTGTTCGGCGCGGCCGCGGCCGAATTCGTGCTGTGGCCGAAATTCGGCAACTCGACCTATTGCCTGCTGGTGCTGCTGTCGCTGGTCGATTTCCTGTCCGGCATTGCGTTGCGCACGCGTCGCTCGGCGCTCGCGGCCGCGCCCGCCCCGGTTTCCAGAAAGAGCTGGAGAAAAGCCGATCCGCCGGTAACTGAATCTCATTTCGAACCGGTCCAGGCACCGGTGCCGCCGGTGCCGCCCGCCGCCGCTGAATCCGTGCTGCTGGATCACCCCGAGCCGACGCAGGCGCAACCCGCCGTGCATTCCCCGGGACTGCAGCCGGGCGGCAACCCGTCGCCGGACACGCCGCAGCGCTAATCATAGCGTTTTCGAGCGAAGTGGATGCCGGTTCGCGTAAAGAAAACGCGTCAAAACAAAAGTCTAAATGATTTGCCGGGTCCGGAAACCGACCCGTGGGCGCGGGTGCGGGCCGTAGGCGATCTGGGCGTCGGCCAGCGAGCCCCGGCGCAGGCTTCGTGTCTGCGGCGCCTGCTCAGCGGTCGCGATCAGTTGGGTGACAAAGCCAGGGTCGGGGCGGTTAAGGGGTCGTTTCGGCGACCAATGCACCGACGCGGTCACCGGCACGAGCGCGACCGAGGTCGTCGCGGCGTCATCGAGCACCTCGCCGTCCAACACCTGTTCTGATCGATCGATATCCAACATCGCACACCGTAACCGGCTGAAACTGTCACGTTTTGGGACGTTACGTCCCCTGCGATCTGACCTTCGCAAGGCCTATGCCGGTTGGTTGCGGATCGTTCCCTGGGGGTGTTGGAGAAGCTCGAAACGTGGTTTCCAGATTATTTATCAACTTTGCCTAGCCTGTGATTTCGAAACAGTCACTATCCTCAGGATATTAGAATCACCCGGCGGTGTGCCGAAACGAGGCGAATGTGATGCCCTCTGTCCCGCAAGCCTCCAGCATCCTCGCTTCGCTCGGGCAGGCCGCTTTCGTCTGGGATCTGGCTGCCGATACCATCGCCTGGAGCGACAATGCCTCCCAGGTTTTTACCGACATTGCCCCGGGCACGCTGGCCAGCGGCGCTGAATTTGCCAAGCTGATCGAGCCGGCGCGCGGGGTCCGTTCGGATGCGCTCGCCCAATCCGGGCCGGCGCGCGGCACGGAAGGCGTGGCCTACCGGATCGAATACGGCGTGCGGAACTCGACCTCCGCGCCGGTGATCTGGATTGAGGAAACCGGTTGCTGGTTTGCCGGCCCCGACGGCAAGCCGGCGCGCGCGCAAGGCATTGTCCGCGTCGACAATGAGCGCCACGCCCGCGACGAACAATTGCTCAAACTTTCGCGGCACGACCCGCTGACCGGCGAGCTCAACCGCACCCATCTGATCGCCGCATTGGCCGAGGCGATCGAGGAAGCCGCGCGCTTTCGTTCATCTTGCGCCTTCATGCTGATCGGCATCGATCATCTGGCGCGGGTCAACGAAGCCTTCGGCTTCGATGTCGCCGACGCCGTGATTGCCGAAGTGGGAAAGCGCATTCGCGCCCGCCTGCGCGGCGGCGACGTGCTCGGGCGGTTTTCCGGCAACAAATTCGGACTGATCCTGCGCAACTGCACCGTCGACGATATCAATGTCGCAGCCGAGCGATTCCTCGCCGGCATCCGCGACGAAGTGGTGCCGACCAAATCCGGCCCGGTGTCGGTCACCGCATCGATCGGCGCGATCAGCGTGCCGCGCTACGCCCGCAATGCCGACGAGGCGGTCACCCGCGCCCAGGAAACGCTCGATGGAGCCAAGCGCCGCCGCGTCGGATCGTTCGGGCTGTGGCGTCCCAATGCCGAACGCGACGCCCAGCGCCGCGTCAATATCCGCGTCACCGACGAGATCGTGACCGCCCTGAACGAGCGGCGGATCGTGACCGCGTTCGAGCCGGTGGTCGAGGCGCGCTCGCGGCAGCCGGCATTCTACGAATGCCTGGTGCGGATGGAGCAGGACGACGGCCAGGCGCTGTTGGCGCCGGATATCGTCCCGGTCGCGGAGCGCCTGGGCCTGATACGGCTGGTCGATCACCGCGTGCTCGAGCTTGCGGTGGCGGAACTGGCGGCGTCGCCGAATGTGCGGCTGTCGCTCAACATCTCGCCCGACACCACGATGGATCCGGACTGGTGGAGCACGATCGAGTCGCTGATGCGGGCCAGTCCCGGCGTCGGCGAACGGCTGATCGTCGAAATCACCGAAACTGTCGCGATCCAGGATATCGATGACATCAGGGGTTTCGTGACCCGGCTGAAGAATTTCGGCAGCCGGATCGCGATCGACGATTTCGGCGCCGGCTACACCTCGTTCCGGAATCTGCGCAAGCTCGGCGTCGACATTGTCAAGATCGACGGCGCCTTCGTGCAGAACATCGCGCGCTCCGCGGACGACCGCGCCTTCGTGCAGACACTGATCGATCTGGCGCGCCGGCTGCAGATCAAGACGGTCGCCGAATGGGTGCAGGACGAGGAATCCGCGGTGATGCTGCGCGAGTGGGGCTGCGATTATATCCAGGGCCGCCTGATCGGCCTCGCGTCACCGGAGCGGCCGTGGAGCGTGGCCGATGCAGCGGTGCTGCCCGCGGCGAGCTAGCGTTCTCTGCGATCTCAACCAATGTCGACCGTCATACCCCGCGAAGGCGCGGTATCCAGTACGCTGCGGCTTCTCGATTGAATATTGCCGCCTCTGGAATACTGGATCGCCCGGTCAAGCCGGGCGATGACAGCATGGATGTGGCGACAATGCGATAGGCGAAGGGCTTTCGCGAAGATTGCGAAAACCTACTCTTCCTTCTTCGGCTCTTTCGACATGCGCTCGAGGCGGTCCTGCATTTCCTTCATCTGGCGGCGAAGGTCGTCGATGTTGTCGTCATCGACCGCAGGCTCCGGCACCTTCTCGGGCTCCACCGCCGTCACGCCGCCGCGCGGCGGCACGAACGGCTTGAACATCGAGAACGTCTGCTGAAACAATTCCATGTTGCGACGGACATGCTCTTCGAGCGGAGCGAACGGCGTTCCACTGAATGTGTTGGTGAGCTGCTTGCGGAACTTTTCCTGTTCGCGCGTCAGCGTGTCGATCGACTGCTCGAGATATTTCGGCACCACCATCTGCATGCTGTCGCCGTAGAAGCGGATCAGCTGGCGCAGGAACGTGGTCGGTAGCAGATTCTGCCCGGCCTTGTTTTCCTGCTCGAAGATGATCTGCGCCAGCACCGAGCGCGTGATGTCGTCGCCGGTCTTGGCGTCATAGACGAGAAAATCCTCGCCATCCTTCACCATCGCCGCGAGATCTTCGAGCGTCACATAGGTGCTGGTACCGGTATTATAGAGCCGCCGGTTGGCGTATTTCTTGATCGTGGTGGGTTGGTCTGATTTCGCCATGGCTCACACATGCACACCGAGGACGGGGAACCCGACGGCATCGCCGAGGGGCAGACGAGCAACGCAACGCAGCAAAGTAAGCATTTTCAATGCGGTTCGGCTACCGTTTTGTGCGGCACGGTTAATTCCAAGGCATGGAGGCTGCTCTGGAAACCGCCACAGACGCTAATTTGAATGCGTCGCGGCGCGATTTAGGCCTCTGAACGATTGACATGCCTCAATGACGTTAACAGGATGAGGGGGAGAGACTGGCCCGCCAATCCGGCCGCCCGCCGTCAAGAAACCCCAACTTAAGGAGATGTCCATGTCAGACGATGTCGTCATCGTCAGCGCCGCCCGCACCCCGGTCGGCAGCTTCAACGGCGCATTCGCCACCATGCCGGCCCATGATCTCGGCGCCATCGCCATCAAGGCTGCGCTGGAGCGCGCCGGCATCGAGCCGGGCCGCGTCTCCGAAGTCATCATGGGGCAGATCCTGACCGCGGCGCAGGGCCAGAACCCGGCCCGCCAGGCCTCGATCGCGGCCGGCATCCCCGTCGAAAGCCCGGCCTGGGGCGTCAACCAGCTGTGTGGTTCGGGCCTGCGTACGGTCGCGCTCGGCTATCAGGCGCTGCTCAACGGCGATTCCGAAATCGTCGTCGCCGGCGGCCAGGAATCCATGAGCATGGCCCCGCACGCGCAATATCTGCGCGGCGGCACCAAGATGGGCCCGATCGAGTTCGTCGACACCATGATCAAAGACGGCCTGTGGGACGCCTTCAACGGCTATCACATGGGCAACACCGCCGAGAACGTCGCCCGGCAGTACCAGATCACCCGCGCCCAGCAGGACGAGTTCGCTGTCGCATCGCAGAACAAGGCCGAGGCCGCCCAGAAGGCCGGCAAGTTCAAGGACGAGATCGTCCCGGTCACCATCAAGACCCGCAAGGGCGACATCATCGTCAGCGACGACGAATATCCGCGCCATGGCGCCACCATCGATGCGATGGCCAAGCTCAAGCCGGCCTTCGAAAAGGACGGCACCGTGACCGCAGGCTCCGCGTCCGGCATCAATGACGGCGCCGGCGTGGTGGTGCTTATGACCGCCAAGCAGGCCGCCAAGGAAGGCAAGCAGGTTTTGGGCCGCATCGTGTCGTGGGGCCAGGCCGGCGTCGATCCCAAGATCATGGGCACCGGCCCGATCCCGGCCTCCCGCGCCGCGCTGAAGAAGGCCGGCTGGACCATCAACGACCTCGATCTGATCGAGGCCAATGAGGCCTTCGCCGCACAGGCCTGCGCGGTCAACAAGGACCTCGGCTGGGATACCTCCAAGGTCAACGTCAATGGCGGCGCGATCGCGATCGGCCACCCGGTCGGCGCTTCGGGCGCGCGGGTGCTGGTGACGCTGCTGCACGAGATGCAGAAGCGCGACGCCAAGAAGGGCCTCGCCACGCTGTGCATCGGCGGCGGCATGGGCATCGCGATGTGCATTGCACGCGACTGAACAACAGGCAGAGTGACCGGTTGAATGATGAAAAGATCATCTGTCAACTTCAGACCACGCTGATAGAAACAAAATGCCCGGTCTCGTGCCGGGCATTTTCATCTCTGGCGTTTTCGAGCGAAGCGGGGACAGTTTCGCGAAGAAAGCGTTGTCACATTTTAGAGGCCAGGCTTCGTCAAAAGACCGGAACAATTCCGGCTTAAAAAACGACCGAGGAGGAGACCGAAATGGCACGTGTTGCATTGGTGACGGGGGGTACCCGAGGCATCGGGGCTGCGATCAGCAAGGCGCTGAAGGCTGCGGGTTACAAGGTTGCGGCGAGCTATGCCGGCAATGACGCGGCGGCCGAAAAGTTCAAGGCCGAGACCGGCGTTCCCGTCTACAAATGGGACGTCAGCTCGTTTGACGCCTGCGCCGCCGGCGTCAAGCAGGTCGAGGCCGATCTCGGTCCGGTCGATGTCCTGATCAACAATGCCGGCATCACCAAGGACGGCGCCTTCCACAAGATGACGCTGGATCAGTGGAACGCCGTCATCAACACCAATCTCGGCTCGCTGTTCAACATGACGCGGCAGGTGATCGAGGGCATGCGCGCCCGCAAATTCGGCCGCGTCATCAACATCTCCTCGATCAACGGCCAGAAGGGCCAGTTCGGCCAGGTCAATTATTCGGCGGCCAAGGCCGGCGACATCGGATTCACCAAGGCGCTCGCGCTGGAGAACGCCAAGGGCGGCATCACGGTCAATGCGATCTGCCCGGGCTATATCAACACCGAGATGGTGCAGGCGGTGCCGAAGGAAGTGCTGGAGAAGAGCATTTTGCCGCTGATCCCGGTCAATCGGCTCGGCGAGCCCGAGGAAATCGCCCGCGCCGTGGTGTTCCTCGCCGCCGACGAAGCCGGCGCCATCACCGGCTCGACGCTCACGATCAATGGCGGGCAGTACATGGTGTGATGGTTTCTCCACGTCATTGCCTGCGACAAACGCAACGCGTTTGCGCAAGGGAGCACTTGCGACGAAGCAATCCATTTTTGAGATGTGAGATATGGATTGCTTCGCTTCGCTCGCAATGACGAATCAATGACCCCCCGCACCGCTACCCTGATCGGACTGACCGCGATCCTGATGTGGTCGCTGCTGTCGGTGATGACGGTTGCGACCGGGAAAATCCCGGCGTTTCAACTCGCGGCGATGACGTTCGCGATCGGCGCTGCGGTTGCCTTCATCAGCTTCATCTGGCGGCCCGCAGCGTTCGGCGCGCTCCGGCAGCCATTGGTGGCGTGGGTTGTCGGCGTCGGCGGGCTGTTCGGCTACCATGCCCTGTATTTCCTGGCGCTGCGCTTTGCGCCGCCGGCCGAAGCCGGGCTGTTGAATTATCTCTGGCCGCTTCTGATCGTGCTGTTCTCGTCGTTGCTGCCCGGCGAGCGGCTGGCGCCGCACCACATCATCGGTGCGCTGTTGGGATTGGCCGGCACGGTATTGCTGTTCGCCGGCAACAGCGGCGGCGGGTTCACACCCGGCCAGATCCCCGGACTGGCTGCGGCCTTCGTCGCCGCGTTTGTATGGGCGGCCTATTCGGTGATGTCGCGCAAGCTCAAGGCGGTGCCGACCGATGCGGTGGCGGGGTTTTGCCTTGCGACCGCGCTGCTTGCGGCATTGGTCCATGGCGCGGTCGAAACGACGGTCTGGCCGGACACCACGACACAGTGGCTGGCGATCGTCGCGCTCGGTGTCGGTCCCGTTGGCGCTGCGTTCTTTGCCTGGGACATCGGCATGAAACGCGGCGACATCCGCGTGCTCGGGGCGGCGTCCTACGCCACCCCGCTGCTCTCGACCGCGTTCCTTATTCTCGCAGGTTATGCGAAGCCGAGTGCCACGATTGCTATCGCCGCGATCCTGATCGCCGGCGGCGGATTGATCGCTGCAAAGGACATGGTCTGGAAGCGGTCTTAGGCCGCCGGCCGCCAGCCCGGCGGCTTGTACATCGCTTCGGGAATCTGTCCGAGTTCGGAGCGCCGCAGTTTGTCGGGGGCCAGCCCGTAGAACTGCTGAAAGCTCATGATCAGCGGCCGCCATTTGTCGGGATCGACGCGGTTGGGCTCGCCGTCCATCATGATTTTCGGATGCGCGTGAATGCGGGTGATGCGCACCTCGATCGCCACGAGATTGCCGCGCCAGACGCCGTCCTCTTGCGCCATCTCGTGGACGTGCGCGACCTTGGCTTCGATCTGCACCGGGCATTCCAGTGCCCGCGGTGCCGCGACGGTTTCTCCCGCCAGCGCCGTGAGGCCGCTCAGTCCGAACTTGTCCTTGGCGTGGCGATAGCCGCGCATAATCTTGCCGGGGGGCAGCGGGTCCGAGCCGGTGGTGCGCGCGAGACGGTCGACCGCGTCGACCAGCTCCGCCGAGGGTAAATTGAGCACGCATTCGCCTGTTCGAATCATGTTTGCTGTGGTTTTCGAATTGCGCGCAAGCCCCAGCATACAGCGCCAGCCGACCCACCACGCCGAGGACATCGGCGCGAGGTTGAACGAGCCGTCTTCATTGGTAGAGCCGATCAGAACCACCGGCGTTCCGAAATAGAGTATCGCGGGCTCGATTGGATTCGAAACGCTGACAGTGCCGTGCATTTTCCACTCCTCTTGATGTGAGCGGAAACTATTTGCTTGGGAGCGTGAAACCCACCCGATTCCCGAGTTCGTCATTCCCCGATGTGCAATTGCACATCGGGGATGCGCCGTTAGGCGCAGGCCCGGAATCCATACTCACGATCGTGGTTATGGATTCTGTGATGTGCAATTGCACATCATAGCTCGCGCCACGCACGCCCCGGAATGACGACCTAGGTCGGCTCCCAACCCTTCGGCGCCAATTCGAATGTCGCAAAATCGAATCCGGGCGCGACGGTGCAACCGACCAGGGTCCAGTCGCCGCTGCTCTCGGCGGACTGCCAAATATCCGCAGGCACGATCGCCTGGGGCAATTCGCCGGCCGCAAGATCGGGGCCGAGCCGAAGACTCCATTGCCCGTCGTCGTCGGCAATCTTCAGCGTCAGCGCGCTGCCGGCGTAATAATGCCAGACCTCGACCGCATCGATGCGATGCCAGTGCGAACGTTCGCCGCGCGCCAGCAGGAAATAGATCGCGGTGGATCGCGAACGTCCATGGGCGTCGGTACGGGCATCGCGAAAAGTCTCACGAAAGTGCCCGCCCTCCGGATGCGGCTGCAATCCGAGCCGCGCGATGATGTCGACGGCGCTGCGCGGAATCGCCATCAGGATTTGTTCTTGCGTTCGCGCAATTCGCCGAACACGTCGGCGGCGGCAGCGCCTTTCATGTGCAGCTTGGCGGCGACCGCAGGATCGTCGGCGCGCAGGAACACATTTGCAATTTTCTCATCGCCGAGCAGGGTGGGGATGGTCGGCTTGTTCTCGGCGCGCAGCCGCGTCACTTCCTCGGCGCGCGCCTTCAACGCGGCATTATCCGAATCGACCGACAGCGCGAATTTGATGTTGGCCGCGGTATATTCGTGGCCGCAATAGAGTTTGAAATCGTCGGGCAACGCGCGCAGCTTCAACAGCGAATCCCACATCATCGGATAGGTGCCCTCGAATACCCGGCCGCAGCCGATCGAGAACAGGGTGTCGGCGGCAAATAACGCCTTTTCGCTGTCGAAGACGTAGGAGATGTGATCGAGCGTATGGCCCGGCGTTTCCAGCACCCGCACCAGCAGGCCGCCGACCTTGAGCACGTCGCCATGGGCGGCGCGCAAATCGACATTGGCGATCCCCGTGGATTTGTCGTGCGGCGCCACGACGCGGCAATGATATTTCTGCTTCAGCTCGGCGACGCCGCCGACATGGTCGTGATGGTGGTGGGTGACCAGGATATCGGTCAGCGTCCAGCCTTCGCGCTCCAGCGCCTTGATGATGGGACCGGCCTCCGGCGCGTCGATCGATGCGGTCGCCTGGGTCGCGGGATCGTGGATCAAATAGCCGAAATTGTCGTTGAGACAGGTGAAAGTACGAATTTCCGCGGCCATGATATCTCCGTGAGTATGGCGAACAGCCCCATGCGCCCAAGAAATATGGCGTTAACGCTCGCAGGGCAATGCGGGAATCGGCGCGCCGCGCCGGCCGGCGGCATGTTATATTGAGCCCATGACGATTGATGTCATCGACCTCCGTGATTTCTATTCCCAGCGCCTCGGTATCGTGGCGCGGCAGCTGATCAACCGCGGCATCCGGGCGCGATGGCCCAATGCGGACGGCCAGCGCGTGCTCGGGCTTGGCTATCCGACGCCCTATCTCGGCCTGTTTCGCGAGGATTCGGAACGTTGCATCGCGTTCATGCCGGCGGCGCAGGGCGTCCTGAAATGGCCGACGGCGCGGCCGGCGCTGGCGACCCTGATCGATGAATTCTCGATGCCGCTGCCGGACGCCGCGGTCGACCGCATCCTGCTGGTGCATGCGCTGGAAATGTCCGACGATCCGGAGCGGCTGCTGCGCGAGGTGTGGCGCGTGCTGGCGCCGTCCGGGCGGCTGATTGCGGTGATTCCAAACAGGCGCGGCGTATGGACCCGCACCGACAACACGCCATTCGGTCACGGCCGGCCCTATTCACGCGCGCAGATCACGCAATTGCTGCGTCAGACCTGGTTCACGCCGACGGCGTGGGGCGAGGCGCTGTTCCTGCCGCCGGTCGGCAAGGGCTGGTTCCTGCGCTCGGCGATGGCGTGGGAGCGCGTCGGTGCGGCGCTGTCGCTGCCATTCGCCGGCGTGCATATCGTGGAAGCGACCAAGCAGGTCTATCGCGCGATTCCCGCGCACCGCGAACACGCGCGGCTGATTCCATCGCTGCCGGTGCTGGTGCCGACATCAACGGCGACGCGGGGATAAATTTCATCGTCGTCCCAGCTCAAGGCCGGGACGACGAGTTATCGAACGAACGTTCGCTGCCTACTCGTTCCCCGGATTGAAATCTTCGCTCGGGGCAGCAGGTCCGGCGGCCATGCCTTCGGGCCGCGGGCCGTGCGGCCGGCGGCGACGGCGCGGGAAGCGCTCTCCGCCGCCATTGCCTTCGAAGCCGGGGGCGGCGTTCACCTGCGGCTGCGGGCCGGTGATGAACGACGGCAGGCGATCGACCCCGCCGGCGTCAGCGATCACCGGCTGCGGCTGGGGCTGCGGCGGCTGATATTGCGGCTGCGGCCGATGCTCACGATCGCGATAATGTTCGCGCGGCTGCTGGTCGCGCGGCTGGTAGGGCTGGCCTTCGCGCTGGTTGTTGTCGCGCGGGCTGTTGTCGCGCTGATTGTTGTCGCGAACATAGGGCTGCGGCTGCTGCGGGACGAAGCCCGGCTCCTGGCCGAAATTGGAGAAGCTCTCGCCCTCGTCGTCGCCTTCCTCGGGCGCCATTTCGTTTTCGGTGCGCGGTTGCGGCTGGTTCTGCCGGAACTGCTCCTGAGCCGCCGCGATCAGGCGGAAATAATGTTCGGCATGCTGGTAGTAGTTCTCGGCGGCGACCGGATCGCCGGACGAGCGCGCATCACGCGCCAGCTGGACGTACTTCTCCGCAACGTGGGACGCGGTGCCGCGAATTTTGATGTCCGGGCCGTTCGATTCGAACACCCGGGTCATCGGGTTTTGACCGCGCCGGTTATTGTTATTGTTGTTATTATTGTTGTTGTTGTTCCGGTTACGCATCCGCTTGTTGTTCTGACCGTTTCTCATGTCTCGCCTTTAATTCCAGCCCTGAAGTTATGCAGTTGCCGTCGTAGCCTGATCGGATCCGCCGCGCGCTCGCGCGCACCGAATCACGATGCCGTCCAAATTCCTGTCGATTTCGCCAACCATCGCGCTCAGCAAAGACGCGTTCCCCAACAGCCGACATTCATGCCAGCCGGACCAAATCATTCAGCCCGCCAAAGCAGGCCAGGTTCCTATTGCGTACGTGTTTCTTGCGTAAGTCTTCAAGCGCAATATCAGGCTTTCGTTCGCTTTGCGGTCGAGAGCAGCACAGCTTTGGCTATTGCGCTCGAATGGACCTGCGTTTGGGAACCTTTCAATCGGGGGGCTCTCGTTTCGAGAACTCTGGCCTTCACCCGTACACTTACGGGGCCAGTAACCCTGGACCGATGTTGTGGCCGGAACGTAGTCGCTCCGGGGCAATATTCCAAGCGATTTTTTTGTGTTCCAAAAGGGCTTTATCGGGGCATTTTGCGCCCGGCGACGGCCCTCTGGATGCCCGCGAGGTCGGCTTTTGGCGTACCTGCAGGCGTTAACCCCGCCGCCGTCATCAAACCCTCGATCGGGCCGCTTTGGCCCTGTCCGGCCTCCACAACCAGAGCGCCACCCGACGTCAGAAGACCCGCGGCCTGCGGAATCAGCGCCCGGTAGGCATCAAGCCCGTCGGCGCCCCCGTCGAGCGCAGCGCCGGGGTCGTAATCCCTGACCTCGGCCGCGAGGCCTGCGATATCCGCCGAGCGGATATAGGGCGGGTTGGACACGATCAGGTCGAACGGGCCGGACAGCCCGGTGGCATAATCGCAAGCGATGAACGTCGCGCGATCGGCTAGCCCTGCGCGTGCTGCATTGGCGCCGGCGGTCTGAAGCGCTTCCGCCGAGATGTCGGTGCCGAACCCGTGAGCTCCAGGCAACTCCGATAGCAGCGCCAAAAGGATCGCACCGGAGCCGGTGCCGAGATCGGCGATGCGCAGGGAACGACGAGCGGCGCCGTCGGCGCGGAGCAGCTCCAGCGCCAGTTCGACCACCGTTTCGGTGTCGGGCCGCGGCACCAGGGTCGCCGGCGACAATTGCAGCGGCAGGCCCCAAAATTCCTTGTGGCCGAGAATCCGCGCGACCGGTTCGCCGGCGAGACGGCGGCGTGCGAAATCCGCCAGACGAAGCGATTCGCCGGACGAGAGAACGCGGCCCGCCGCCGTAATCATGCCGGTGAGGTCGAGGCCGAGCACCGCGCCGACCAGCATCCGCGCGTCGAGCTCGGCGGAATCGATGCCGCCTGATTTGAAGCGGGCGGTCAGTGCGCGCCGCGCAGCTTCGACGGTTTGACCGGCGAATGCCTCGCCTGCGGTCACGCCGCACTGCCCTGGGCGGCGAGTTGCGCGGCCTGATGCTCGGTGGTCAGCGCGTCGGTCAGTTCCCCCAGCGCTTCGCCCGCGATCACCTGCGGCAATTTGTAGAGCGTCAGGTTGATGCGGTGGTCGGTGACGCGCCCTTGCGGGAAATTATAGGTGCGGATGCGCTCCGAGCGGTCGCCGGAGCCGACCTTCTCGCGGCGGTCGGCCGAGCGCGCGGCGTCGATGCGCTGCTGCTCGGCGTCATAGATGCGCGAGCGCAGGATGTTCATGGCCGAGGCGCGGTTTTTGTGCTGCGAGCGGCTGTCCTGCATCATGACAACGATGCCGGTCGGAATGTGGGTGATTCGGATCGCCGATTCGGTCTTGTTGACGTGCTGGCCGCCGGCGCCCTGCGCGCGCATGGTTTCAATCCGCAGATCGTCGTTCTTGATATCGACGTCGACGTCCTCGACCTCGGGCAGCACCGCCACCGTTGCGGCCGAGGTGTGAATCCGCCCCTGGGTCTCGGTGTCGGGCACGCGCTGCACCCGGTGCACGCCGGATTCGAATTTCAGTTTGGCAAACGCGCCGCGGCCCTGCACCTCGGCGACGATTTCCTTGTAGCCGCCCATGGTGCCTTCGCTGGCGGAGACCACCTCGACCTTCCAGCCCTGCAGGGCGGCAAAGCGCTCATACATCCGGAACAAATCGCCGGCGAACAGCGAGGCCTCGTCGCCGCCGGTGCCGGCGCGGATTTCCAGCACCACGTTGCGGTCGTCCATGGCATCCTTGGGCAACAGCGCGACGCGGATCTGCTGCTCCAGCTCGGTGTTGCGCGCGGCCAGCGTCGCAAGTTCGGCCTCCGCCATGCCGCGCATCTCGGGATCGACCGCGGAATCCGCGATCAGGCTTTCGGTATCAGCGATCTCGGCGCGGACCGCCCGATAGGCCTTGACCGCATCGATCAGCGGATTGAGTTCGGCCAGCTCGCGCGTGATCGCAACGTATTTCTCGGAGTTGAGCTGGGCAAGCAGCTGGGCTTCGAGCGAGGCGTGATGGGCGAGCAGGATATCGAGTTTGGCTTCGGGTAACATGGGGGCGTTCTCAATGGCGAAAGAGGAGGCGGCGTTGTCGGGGCTGGGCCTCGCTACAACGACAGCCCCTCGGCTTCCGCGAATGCAGTCAGCTTCTCGCGGATCGATACGCTGCCGGACGGCGCGTCCAATAGCGGCATGATCATCGCCTCGGCCTTTTTGGCGTCGAGATCGAGGATCAGCGCCTTGACCGGGCCGTGCCCGGTGGCGGACAGCGACAGCGAGCGGTAACCGAGCGCGATCAGCGCCAGCGCGCCGAGCGGTTTTGAGGCCATCTCGCCGCACAGCGAGGCGGCCTTCTTCGCCGCATTGGCCTTGCGCACGATGTCGCGCAGCACGCGCAGGATCGGCGCCGACATGGTGTCGAAGCGTTCGGAAACTTTTGCGTTGCCGCGATCGACCGCGAACAGGAACTGGAACAGGTCGTTCGATCCGACCGAGACGAAATCGACCTTCTTCAGCAGTTCGTCCATCTGGTAGAGCAGCGCCGGCACCTCCACCATGGTGCCGACGTCGATTCGTTCCGGCAGCGCGTGGCCATGCTGGCGCAGATAGGTCAGTTCGCGCTCGACAATGCCCTTGGCCTGGTCGAACTCGGCGACCTCGGAAATCATCGGAAACATGATTTTCAGCGCGCGGCCGCCGCCGGCGCGCAGCAGCGCGCGAATCTGGCCGCGCAACAGTCCCGGCCGGTCCAGCCCGAGCCGGATCGCGCGCCAGCCGAGCGCGGGATTTTCCTCGATCACGGTCTCCATATAGGGCAGCGCCTTGTCGCCGCCGATGTCGAGGGTGCGGAATGTGACCGGCTTGGCGCCCGCGGCATCCAGCACGGTGCGGTACAGCGCGAGCTGGTCGCTGGTCCGTGGCAGGCTCTGGCCGACCATGAATTGCAGTTCGGTGCGGAACAGGCCGATGCCGGCGCTGCCGGTGTCGTCGATATGCGGCAGGTCGATCACGAGACCCGCGTTGATCATCAGCTCGACCTGTTGGCCGTCTTTGGTCACGCAGGGCTTGTCGCGCAGCGCCGCATATTGCGCCTGGCGCCGGGCCCGAAACCGCACCCGCTCGGCATAGGCCGATTCGATCTCGGCCGAGGGGCGGACATAGATCGAGCCCGAGGTGCCGTCGACGATGATGGCGTCGCCGGGGTCGGCGATCCCCGGCGCGTTGGGTATTTCGCCGACGGCGGGAATGCCGAGCGCGCGCGCCACGATCGAGACGTGGGAGTTGGCGGTGCCTTCTTCCAGCACCAGGCCGCGCAGCCGCTTGCGGTCGTAGTCGAGCAGCGCCGCAGGCCCCATCGCGCGCGCGATCAGAATGGCGTTTTCGGGAAGCTGCTCGCGCGACGGCGCGTGATCCTGGCCGACCAGTTGCCGCATCAGGCGGTGGCCGAGGTCCTCGAGGTCGTGCAGGCGATCGCGCAAATAGGGATCGGTCGAGCGCAGCATGCGCGCGCGGGTGTCGGACTGCACGCGTTCGACGGCGGCTTCCGCGGTCAGGCCGGTGGCGACCGCCTCATGCAGCTTGTGCGACCAGCCATGATCGTTGGCGAACATGCGGTAGGCTTCCAGCACCTCGCGGTGTTCGCCGCCCTCGGCGACGTCGCCGCGCTCCAGCATGCGGTCGAGATCGGCGCGCAATTTGGTCAGCGCCGCATCCAGCCGCTTGATTTCCTTCGGCAGGTCTTCGGCGATGTAATTGGTGATGACGACGCGGGGCTCGTGCAGCACCACATGGCCGAGCGCGATGCCGTCGGACAGGATCGCCCCGGTCTTGTGCAGCGAGTGCCTTGCTGCGGGCTCGGCGCCGGGCTGCGCAAGGGCTGCCAGTTCGCCGGAGGCGATCATCTCGGCCAGCACCATCGCGGTGGTCTGCAGCGCCTCGACCTCTTCCTCGACGTAGGTGCGCTTGGCGCGGTTCTGCACCACCAGCACGCCGAGCGTATTGCCGGCGCGCAGGATCGGCACGCCGAGGAAGGAATGGTAGATCTCCTCGCCGGTCTCCGGTCGGAACGAGAACGCCGGATGGCTTTGCGCGTCGCTCAGATTGAGCGGCGTCGCCTCGCTGGCGACCAGGCCGACCAGGCCTTCATGCGCGCTCATCACCGTTCGGTGGACGGCGTCGCGGTTCAGACCTTCGGTGGCGTAGAGTTCGAGCGTATTATCGACGCGCAGCACATAGGTCGAGCAGACCTCGGCGACCATATTGGCCGCGATCAGCACCACGATCTTGTCCAGCCGCTCCTGGGCGGAGACCTGCTCCGCCATGGTTTCGCGGAGCCGTCTTAACAAGACGCGGGGGCCTCCCGACGCGCTCCGCATGTGCTGGTACCCTCCCCCGAAAAGCCAGCCTGCCGGGTGGCCGGTAGCTGGCGTGAAACGCAAGAAAAACAACAATTTTATTCATTCGGCGCCGCCGCAAGCTTGCTCCCGGCCGAATCGGGATCGCCAAAAACTGTGGCACAGTTTGCGGCTGCTCACCTATCAGGCCGTATAGCCAATCGAGGCTTGCTTTGCCAAGCAAAACGCCTGCCAGACGGAATAACGTCTCTGTCAGCCAATGCTGCGGTCGCTAAGAGAAAGTTGTTCTAAACTTTGCTCGTTGAGCGCGAATGTCGTCCAGCGGGCGATCTTACCTCTCCCGTAGGGAGAGGTCGGATTGCGAAGCAATCCGGGTGAGGGGTTAAGGTATATCGATGGAGCGAACGCCCTCACCCGGCGCTACGCGCCGACCTCTCCCCCTGGGAGAGGTGAAAGGCCAATGCCTCGAAGCCCACATCCCTCACACCTGATCGAGCCCGTAGAGCGTGTGCAGGGTGCGCACCGCCAATTCGGTATAGGCGGCGTCGATCAGCACCGAAAACTTGATCTCGGAGGTGGTGATGGCGCGGATGTTGATGTTGCGCGCGGCCAGCGCCGTGAACGCCTGTGCGGCGACGCCGGCATGGCTGCGCATGCCGCTGCCGATCACGGAAACCTTGGCGACATCGGTGGCGCTGTCGAGCCGCGCATAGCCGATTTTGCTCTTGGACGCCGTAATGGTGTCGCGGGCGCGATTATAGTCGGAAGCCGGCACCGTGAAGGTGAGGTCGGTGGTCTTGCCGTCCTCGGAGACGTTCTGCACGATCATGTCGACATTGATGTTGGCTTCCGCCAGCGGTCCGAAGATCGAGGCGGCGACGCCCGGCTTGTCCTCGATCTGGCGCACGGAAATCTGGGCTTCGTCCTTGGAAAAGGCGATGCCGGTGACGACGTGGCTTTCCATGATTTCCTCCTCGCTGCAGATCAGCGTGCCCGGCGGCGTGCCGTGCGGGTCGATATCTTCGGGCTTGTCGAAGCTGGAACGGACAAAAATAGGCATGTTGTGCACCATGCCGAGTTCCACCGAACGCACCTGCAGGACCTTGGCGCCCTGCGACGCCAGTTCCAGCATGTCCTCGAACGCGATCTTGTCGAGCCGCCGCGCCTTGGGAACCACGCGCGGGTCGGTCGTGTAGACGCCGTCGACGTCGGTGTAGATGTCGCAGCGGTCGGCATGGATGGCGGCGGCGATCGCCACCGCCGAGGTGTCGGAACCGCCGCGGCCGAGCGTCGTGATCCGGTTGGTCGAGGGATTGATGCCCTGGAAGCCGGCGATGACCGCGACCTCCTTGCGATCCCTGAAACGGTTGATGATCTCGGCGCCGTCGATTTCCAGGATTCGCGCCGAAGCGTGGGCGTCGGAGGTTTTAATCGGGATTTGCCAGCCCTGCCAGGAGCGGGCCTGGATGCCGATGGCCTGCAACGCGATCGCCAGCAGCCCGGAGGTGACCTGTTCGCCGGACGCGACCACGGCGTCGTATTCGCGGGCGTCGTGCATCGGCGAAGCGTCGCGGCACCATTCCACCAGCTCGTTGGTCTTGCCGGACATCGCGGACACGACAACGGCCACGTCATGGCCGGCATCGACTTCGCGCTTCACATGGCGCGCGACGTTGCGGATGCGGTCGATATTGGCGACGGATGTACCGCCGAATTTCATCACGAGGCGGCCCATGACGACGCGTGCATTCCCTGCAAGGATAAGTAAGGTAACCCGCGCGGAAACTCGAACGCCCGGGCCGAAAGCGGCGTATACATAGCGGCGCGGTCGGGGGCAAGCAACCGGGGTCGTTTTCACCCGGAAATGGCGCAAATTGCTGTGGTAGCAGGTTAATTCAGGGCAAGCGTATGGGGCGTTATATCGACGAAATCCTCCAGCCCGGCGAAAAGGTGCTGTATTCGACCAACGCCCACTGGAGTTTCTATTTGCCGGCGATGGCGGGCTGGGTCGTGGCGGTGGTCCTGCTGATCCTGTCGCGCGCGACCATCTCCGAGGCGATCGTCCTGCTGTGCCTGTCGGCGTCCGCCGTGGTGGCGATCGTGGCGCTGTATTTGTCCGCCACGGCCTGGTTCCATCGCTGGACCACCGAGACCGACGTCACCAATTTGCGCGTCGTCCACAAGACCGGGTTCATCAAGCGGCGCACCTTCGAGATGAGCCTCGACAAGGTCGAGAGCGTCGACGTCAACCAGAGCATTCTCGGCCGCATCATGGGTTACGGTGACGTCACCGTGCGGGGTGTCGGAGAAGGCGCCGAGACCATCAAGTCCATTGCCTCGCCGCTGGCGTTCCGCAATTCAATCACCGCGCGATAGGGGCGCGCGCAACCGATGGCCATGCAACAGAATTCTTCCGCCAGCCTTTCCAACGCTTCCACCAGTACCGTCGACCCCGCCGAAGTCGCAAAATTCTCGAAGCTGTCGGACGAGTGGTGGGATCCCCGCGGCAAGATGGCGCCGCTGCACAAGATCAATCCGCTGCGACTGACCTATATCCGCGACGCCGCCTGCCGCAAGTTCGAGCGCAACGTCAAAAGTCTGAATTGCCTCGCGGGTTTGCGCATGCTCGATATCGGCTGCGGCGCCGGGCTGTTGTGCGAGCCGTTCACCCGGCTGGGCGCCCAGGTGATCGGGATCGATCCGTCGGCCACCAATATCGCGGCGGCAAAACTGCATGCCGACAAGGGCCATCTGTCGATCGATTATCGCTGCACCACGGCTGAAGAGATGGATGTGCGTGAGCGCTTCGACATCGTGCTGGCGATGGAAGTGGTGGAGCACGTCACCGATGTCGGCGTGTTCCTCAACCGCTGCACGGCGATGCTCAAGCCGGGCGGGATGATGGTGATCTCGACGCTCAACCGCAACTGGAAGAGCTTTGCGCTGGCGATCGTCGGCGCCGAATACGTGCTGCGCTGGCTGCCGCGCGGCACCCATCAATGGGACAAGTTCGTCACCCCCGATGAACTCGCGCAGCATCTTTCGAACAACAAGCTCGCCATCACCGAACAGGCCGGCGTGGTCTACAACCCGCTCGCCGACAAATGGAGCATCTCGTCCGACATGGACGTGAACTATATGGTGGTCGCCGAGGGGGCGTAGCTCTTACCTCGCCCCGCTTGCGGGGAGAGGTCGGATCGCGCAGCGATCCGGGTGAGGGGGACTCTCCGCGAGCCCGAGTTTGTGGAGAGTCCCCCTCACCCCAGCCCTCTCCCCGCAAGCGGGGCGAGGGAGCAGACCGCATCCCTGTCATGCACCGTTTAGGTTGACCGCATGCCTCGCGCCCGGCACGGTGGCCGCCATTTCAGCCGGCAGCCAATCCCCTCACATGTTCACGACAGCCTCGCTCTGGATTCCCTTCACCATCATCGCAGCACTCGGCCAGGTCGCGCGCAATGCGATGCAGCGGTCGCTGACGGGGCCGCTCGGCACCTGGGGCGCGACCAATATCCGCTTCCTGTTCGGGTTTCCGTTCTCGATCGTATTTTTCGCGGTCGTGATCGCGGTGACCGGCGACCATTTACCGTGGCCGACGGCGCAGTTCTGGCCGTGGCTGCTGCTCGGCGCGCTCACGCAGATCACCGGCACCGGCATGATGCTGCTCGCGATGAACGACCGCTCGTTCGTGGTGACGACGGCGTATCTGAAGACCGAGGCGATCCAGACCGCGATTTTCGGCTTCGTGTTCCTCGGCGATCATCTGACCTGGCTCAAGGTGATCGCGATCCTGATCGCAACGGCCGGCGTGGTCATTGCTGCGCTGCGGCCGGCTGCCGGGAAGGGTTTTGCGGATTTGAAGCCGACGCTGCTCGGGCTTGGCGCCGCCGCGTCGTTCGCGCTGTCGGCGGTCGGCTTTCGCGGCGCGGTCATCGTGGTGCCCGGCGTATCGTTCGTGACGGCGGCGTCCTACACGCTGGTGTTCGGGCTGTTCGTGCAGACGCTGGTGCTGACGATCTATCTCTTGCTCCGGGCACCGGACGTGCTGAAGAAAATCCTGGGGCTTTGGAAGCCTTCGCTGTTCGCGGGTTTTATGGGCGCGTTCGCGTCGCAGTTCTGGTTCCTGGCGTTCGCGCTGACCGCCGCCGCCAACGTCCGCACGCTGGCGCTGGTCGAGGTGCTGTTCGCGCAAGGCGTGGCGTATTACTCGTTCAAGCAGCCGCTGTCGGCGCGCGAATTGTCCGGCATCGTGCTGATCGTGATCGGCGTGGCGCTACTGGTCTCGGTCTAGCAGTCGGTTGGGCTGTTTGCGCGATTGCTTGCCCCTCTACCTGATGGTTAAATCTGCTCCATTCGCCGTCACCGTCTGTCTCAAGATCGGTGGGTTCGCATGACCGCATATACCGGCGGCTGCACCTGCGGCGCGGTTCGCTACGAGATCGCAGCGGAGCCCGTTCGAAGTTTTCAGTGCCAGTGCCGCGACTGCCAGAGGGACACCGGCGGGGGCCATGCATCGGTCATGGTCTTTCCCCGTGCCGCCATGCAGGTCATCGGCGACGTCGTCGAAAATCCGAGAAGCGCAGACAGCGGGGCCGGGAAGCGAAAGGGATTTTGCGGCACGTGCGGCTCGCCGCTTTACAACAAGCCGAACAACGTGCCCGACCTGATCGGCGTCTATGTCGGTACGCTCGACGATCCCTCTGGATTCAAACCTCAGATGGTCATGTTTGCATCGCGCGGACACGACTGGGACTATCTTGACCCGGCAGTGCCCCGGACGCCGCTTATGCGGCCCTCGTCTTGACCGCAATCAGCGCTTGAACGCAATCAGCACCGCACCCGCGGCGATCAACGCGATGCCAAGCCAGCCGTTCAGCGAGGGACGTTCGCCCAGGAACACCACGCCGAACAGCGCCACCAGCACCACGCTCAATTTGTCGATCGGCGCCACCAGCGTGGCCGGACCGAGCTTCAGCGCGCGGAAATAGCAGATCCAGGAGGCGCCGGTGCCGAGGCCGGACAGCACCAGGAAGATCCAGCTCCTGGTCGAGATCGGGCCGAACTGGTTGAACTGGCCGGTCGCGAAAAGAATCAGCGCCAGGCTGAACAGCACCACGACGGTGCGGATCAACGTTGCGAGGTCGGAATTGATGTCCTCGACGCCGATTTTGGCGAAGATCGCGGTCAGCGCCGCGAAAGCGGCGGAGAGCAGGGCCCAGACCAGCCAGGAAGGAAGCGTGTCGGGGTTCATGAGGAGGTCTTCAAATAGCAGAGGCCGTCATTGCGAGGAGCGAAGCGACGAAGCAATCCAAATCGTGGGCGGTCCATGGATTGCTTCGCGGAGTTTATCATCGGGCGCGCATTCGCGCGACCCGGTGGCTCGCAATGACGTGAAAGATCAATTCCGGTCGTCCGGCAGCACCGGCAGCGGCGACACCTCGACGCCTTCGTCGATCAGCGCGCGCGCTTCGTCCGGGGAGGCTTCGCCGTAGATCGGGCGGTGCTCGATATCGCCGTAGTGCATCTTGCGCGCTTCGTTGGGAAAGCGTTCGCCGACATTGTCGGCGTTCTTGACGATATGATCGCGCAGTTCCCTGATCTTGGCGCGCAACTCGCGCTCCTGCGCCATCAACAGCGGCGTCGATCCGGATGTAGCCACTTCCGTCGCGGCAACATCCGCAGGCGCGACCGGCGCGGGCGCGGGCGCGGGCGCGGCGCTCTCGCGGCCTTTCTTGCTCACGATCTGCGGGGCCATGATGGCGCGTTCGACCTTGGCCGAGCCGCAAGCCGGGCAATTCACCAGTTTGCGCTTTTCCTGGGTCTCATAGGCCGAGGAGCTCTGAAACCAGCTCTCGAACGTATGGCCGCGCTCGCAGCGCAGGTTGTAGCGGATCATGCCGATCCCCGGACGAGATGCAGATGTTCCGGGCCGGCCTTCGGGTCGGCGATGCCGAAGCGACGGCCGTGCTGCAGCGAGGGCACGGTTTTCCGCGCGGTCTCGACCTTGGAGGGATCGATTTTGGCGAGGAAAACGCCGGGCTCGACGCCGCCCTCGGCCAGCACGACGCCCCAGGGGTCCACGATCAGCGAATGGCCAAAGGTTTCGCGCTTGTTCTCGTGCATGCCGGCCTGGGCGGCGGCGAACACGAAACACCCGGTCTCGATCGCGCGGGCGCGCAGCAGCGTATGCCAATGCGCTTCGCCGGTCTTGCGCGTGAAGGCGGAGGGCACCGTGAGAAACGACGCGCCAGCTTCGGCGAGCGCGCGATAGAGCGCGGGAAAACGCACATCGTAGCAGATCGTGAGCCCGATCCGGCCCCACGGCAGGTCAGATATCACGGCGGTTTCGCCCGGCTGGTAGTTTGCGGATTCGCGATAGCTCTCGCCGCCGGGCAGGTCGATGTCGAACATATGGATCTTGTCGTAGCAGGCGAGCAGATTGCCGTCAGGTCCGATCAGGAACGAACGGTTGACCGCGCGCTCCGGCGAAAAACGCAGCGCCAGCGACCCGATATGGAGATGGATCTTCAGTTCCGCCGCCAGCGCGCGATAGGCTTTCAGCGACTTGTCGTCCTCTTCGGCCGCCAGATGTTCGAACAGCGCCTTGCGGTTCAACTGCATCATGTTGCTCACCTCGGGGGTGAGCACATAATCCGCACCTTGCGCCGCCGCCTCGCGGATCAGTTTTGTCCCCTGCTCGAGGCTCGGCTCAGGCAGCAATCCGGTGCGCATCTGCACCATCGCGGCGGTAAAAATGCTGTCGGTGCTCATCAGCTAAGCCTTTTCGCCCGCCAGCAGCCCATCGAGCCTGCCCTGGCGGTCCAGGGCGTAAAGCTCGTCGCAGCCGCCGACATGGGTGGCGCCGATGAAGATCTGCGGAAAGGTCGAGCCGGCGCCGGCGCGATCCCACATTTGTTGTCGAAGTGTCGGGTCGGTCGCGACATCAAACTCGGTGAATGCGGCATTCTTGCGCGTCAGCAACGATTTGGCGGCACTGCAATAGCCGCAGCCCGGACGGGTGTAGATTTCAATGGCAGCAGGCATGACGCGCTCTGTTGTTGAGGATTGTCGATTATATGGGAGCTTTATGGGTGTCCACAACCCGCGCGAACACCAGCACGTCCACAGCGGCGGCCTTGGCGCGCAATAACGCCCGCGCGCAGGCGTCTACCGTGGCACCGGTGGTGAGGACGTCGTCGACCAGGATTACCCGGCGGCCGGCAATGTCGGCGTTTCGGTCGGCCGCGACCTTGAACGCGCCCTGGACGTTGCTGGCGCGCTGCGACCGGGACAGGCCGATCTGCTGCTCAGTGGCGCGGACGCGCCGGAGCGCTTCGGATGGCAGTTTCACGCCGCTTTGCCTGGAAATGATGCGCGCCAGCGCGCCGGACTGGTTGTAGCGGCGGCTCCAGCCGCGGCGCCAATGCAGGGGAACCGGCACCAATATGTCGGCTTCGCCAAGTAATTCCTGTCCCGCCCGCGCCATCCAGCGGCCCATCGCGGGAGCCAAGTCGGTGCGGTCCTGGTATTTCAGCGCATGCACCAGCGTGCGTGCGACGTCGTCATAACGCACTGCGGCGCGGGCGCGCGCATAGGCCGGCGGATTGGCGATTGCTTCCATCGACAATAATTCGGGGCCGGGGTCGTAGACAAAGGGAATGCCGAGCCGCGGGCAGAATGGCGGCGCGATGAACGACAATTTTGCCCAGCATTCGGCGCAGACCCCTTCGCCGTTGACCGGCTCGCGGCAGGAAACGCACAGCGTCGGCAGCGCAATGTCGAGCGCTAGCCGCGCGGTGTGCGCCCACACGCCACGGGCGGCGTTCAACGCGCCGCGCCAACGGCCAAAAATGGAGCGTGGTGGTGATGCCTCGGCGTCCATGGCAGGGAGGCTAGCGCCGGGGTGCGCGACGCTCAAGCGGCGGATTGCCAGATGTTGCGGGATCGGAGTACCAACCGGCATGGCTGCAAACCCCAATACCGCGCCCATTCTGTTCGACCACGCCGTGCTGCGCGCGCGCCAGGCGCGTGCGTTGCGCGGCGAGCCGGCGACGTTCCTGCTCGATCGCGTCAACGAGGATATGGTCGAGCGTTTGCAGGCGGTGACGCGGAATTTTCTGGATGTTGCGGACGTCTGGACCCCAGGCACGGCGCTGCAGGAATTGTTGCGCGGCCGGTTCGCATCGATCGGCCATGTCGGGCTGGAGAACTCCGAGACGCTGCCGCTGCAGCCGGAATCGCTCGATCTTGCCGTCTCCGCGCTGGCGTTCCAGTTCGTCAACGATCTGCCGGGCGTGCTGGCGCAGATCCGCCGCGCGTTGCGGCCGGACGGGCTGCTGCTGGCGGCGATGATCGGTGGCGATACGCTCACCGAGCTGCGCCAGGCCTTTGCGCAAGCCGAGGCCGAGTGCGAGGGCGGAGTGTCGCCGCGGGTCGCACCCTTCGCCGATCTGCGCGACGTCGGGGCGCTGTTGCAGCGCGCCGGCTTTGCGCTGCCGGTCACTGACGTCGACCAGCTTGTCGTGCGCTACGACAATGCGCTTGCGCTGATGGAAGATTTGCGGCGCATGGGCGCCACCAATGTCATGATCGAGCGGCGGCGGATGCCGACCCGCCGCGCCACCATGCTGCGGATGTCGCAGATCTACGCGGAGCGTTTTTCCGATCCCGACGGGCGCATCCGCGCCACCTTCGACGTGATCTGGCTGTCCGGCTGGGCGCCACACGAAAGCCAGCCAAAACCGCTGCGGCCGGGTTCGGCGAAGGCGAGCCTTGAGGCGGCGGTGAAGAACTTACCCTCCAGGGGAGGGTGAAGAGAGCTCACATCAACAAATCGATCAAATGCGGGATCAGCGGGATGTCTGCCGGCGGCATTGGGTAGTCGCGCAGTTTGTTGGCGCGGACCCAGGCCAGTTGCTGGCCCTCGCGCGCGGTGACCAGGCCTTCCCAGCGCCGGCAGATGTAGAGCGGCATCAATAGATGAAAGCTGTCATAGGCGTGGCTGGCGAAGGTCAGCGGCGCCAGGCACGGCTCGCTGACGGTGATGCCGATCTCCTCGTGCAATTCGCGGATCAGCGTCTGCTCGGGCCGTTCGCCGGGCTCGAGCTTGCCGCCGGGAAACTCCCACAGGCCGGCCAGCGCCTTGCCTTCCGGGCGCTGCGCGATCAGCACGCGTTTATCGGCGTCGACCAGAGCGCAGGCGACGACGAGGGTAAGTTTGATGTCGCTCAAGAGCGGTAGTCGCCGTTGATCGCGACATATTCCTTGGTGAGGTCGCAGGTCAGCACGCGGTCGCGGCCCTTGCCGAGCCCTAGGGAGACTTTGATCTGGATCTTCTGATCCTTCATCGCCTGTGAGACTTCCGCCTCGTTATAGGACGGATCGCGCGCGCCGCTTTTGGCGACGCGGATGCCGTTGAATGAGATCGACAGCTTGTCGCGATTGGCGGGCTCGCCGGCCTTGCCGACCGCCATCACCACGCGGCCCCAATTGGCGTCCTCGCCGGCGATCGCGGTCTTCACCAGCGGCGAATTCGCCACCGACATCGCAATTCTGCGCGCCGAGGCCTTGGTGGTCGCGCCATCGACGATGATCTCGACCAGCTTTCGCGCGCCTTCGCCGTCGCGGGCGACCTGTTCGGAGAGATCGGCGAGCACGGCGTAAAACGCCTTGGTGAAGGCCTTTAGCCGGGGATCGCTGGCGCGGCTGATTTTTGGCGCGCCGTGGGCGGCGGCTGCACCGGTGGCGAAGGCGAGCAGGGTGTCCGATGTCGAGGTGTCGCTGTCGATGGTCAGCGCATTGAAAGTGTCTTCGACGCCGCTCTTGAGCAGCGATTGCAGCACGGCCGACGACAGCGGCGCGTCGGTGAACACGAACGACAGCATCGTCGCCATGTCCGGCATGATCATGCCGGCACCCTTGGCCATGCCGTTGATGGTAACTTTGGCCTTGCCGAGCTTGACGGTCTTGGTCGCGACCTTCGGAAACGTGTCGGTGGTCATGATGGCTTTGGCGGCGCTCATCCAGTCGCCGGGCGCAGCGCTTTCGGACAGTGTCGCCAGCACGCCGTTGAATTTGGTCGCGTCGAGCGGTTCGCCGATCACTCCGGTGGAAGCGAGATACACCTCGTTGATGTTGCAGCCGACCGCCTTGGCGGCGATCTGCGCCGTCAGCGCGGTCGAGTGCTTGCCGGTCTTGCCGGTGAAGGCGTTGGCGTTGCCGGAATTCACCACCAGTGCGCGCGCCGCACCCTTCGCCAGTTTGGCGCGGCACCATTCCACCGGGGCGGACGGGCATTTCGACTTGGTGAAGACGCCGGCAACCGTGGTCCCCTTGTCCATCACCGCCAGCAGGACGTCGGTGCGCCCCTTGTAGCGGATGCCGGCCGCGGCGGTCGCAAGCTTCACGCCCGCGATCACGGGCATCTCGGGGACATCGGTCGGGGCGAGCGGGGAGATGGCGGTGGACATAGATGGGCGCCTTATCGACAGAGAAGCGGAACCGTCATGGCCGGACAAAAGCGCGAAGCGCGTCCTTGAGCTGGTCATCCACGTCTTCATCACCTGTCAATGAAGGTCTTAAGACGTGGATGCCCGGGCCATCATCTGGCCCGGGCATGAACGTCTAAATACTGAACTTAGGTGGCGAAGTCGATTTACTTCTTCGCCGGCGCCATCTTGGAATCGGCGGGTTTGGCCGCCGGGTCCTTGGCCGCGTCCGGCTTGGTATCCGACTTGGCGGTCTCTTCCGGCTTGTCCATGCGCTCGACCTTGGCGGTTTCGCGCAGTTTGGCGACGTAATCGGCCTGCGCCTTGCGAGTCACATAGGTTTCGATCTGGGCCTTGACCTGCTCGAAATCCGGCGCCTTGCGGTTGCGCTTTTCCTCGACCTTGATGATGTGCCAGCCGAACTGCGACTTGACGGGATCGGAGATCTTGCCGGGCTCCAGCGCAAACGCGACCGTGGAGAATTCCGGCACCATCTGCTCCTTGGTGAAGAAGCCGAGATCGCCGCCGTCGGAGGCGCCGGGATCCTTGGACTTCTTCTTGGCGAGTTCAGCAAAATCGGCGCCCTTGTCCAGTTCCGCCTTGACCGCCTTGGCCTCGTCCTCGGTCTCGACCAGGATGTGCCTGGCGTGCACTTCCTGCTCGCCGGTGATCTGCTTGGAGGCGTCCTCATAAACCTTCTTCATGGCATCGTCGGTGGTCGCAGCCTTGCCTTCGGTCGCCAGCAGGTTGTCCATCAGCAGCCGGCTGCGCGCGAACGCCAGGCGCCGCTTGAAATCCTCGGAATTCTCGACCTTCTTGTCCTCGGCGGCCTTGGCGACGACCTTCAGGTCGATCAGGAAGGACAACACATTGTCCTTCTTGGTCGCCGGGTCCATCTGCGCCAGGCTGGGGCCGAGTTCCTCTTCGGCGAGGGCTACATCGCTCTGGCGGATCTCCGCGCCGTTAACCTTGGCGAGCACGGGGTTGTCCTCGGCGCGTGCCGGCAGGCCGGCAGCCAGTACCGCCGCCAGGCAGCCTGTCACGGCCAGGGAGGCCAAGCCGAAGCGCAGGCCGGTTTTCGTTTCCGGGAACGGGGAGGTCATGCAAAATCCTTGTCTTGAAGATGGGACCTAAAAGGCGGCGGGACACTCGCCCAATCATGGGGCCTTGGCAACGCGAAAAGTCTGTCAAAATGATGAATTCCCGGACAGGCCGCCGCCCCAAATCGGACCCACCAGCCACGTTGACAAGCCCCTGGCCCAGCCATATCTCTGCCCAATCGTGTCAACGGCGATAGCGCTTATTTTGCTGCGTTTTTGGCCGTTGAACCTTGGATTGCTTAATTCCCACTCATTAGGCGGATGACCCCTCGGTCGGGGGCTTTTGCCGCGATGTGTCACGGTGAGTTGATGGCAATCCGGTGGACCACGTCACGGCTGCAACGCAGAACCGCTAAAGACAGGATTTCGGTATGATCGGCGCGCTCGCCCGCAAGTTTTTCGGCTCCGCCAACGACCGGCGGGTGAAGGGATATCAGTCCCGCGTCAGCGCCATCAACGCGCTCGAGCCCGAGCTCACAGCCCTCTCGGACGACGCGCTGAAGGCCCGCACCGCCGAATTCCGGCAGCAGCTTTCCGAAGGCAAGACGCTTGACGACATCCTGGTTCCGGCCTTCGCCACCGTGCGCGAGGCGGCCAAGCGCACCCTCGGCCAGCGCCATTTCGACGTCCAGCTGATCGGCGGCATGGTGCTGCATGAAGGCGACATCGCCGAGATGAAGACCGGCGAAGGCAAGACGCTGGTGGCGACGCTTTCGGTCTATCTCAACGCGCTGGCCGGCAAGGGCGTCCACGTCGTGACCGTCAACGACTACCTCGCCAAGCGCAACTCCGAATGGATGGGCCAGATCTACGGCTTCCTCGGCATGACCACCGGCGTGATCGTGCACGGGCTCGACGACGGCGAGCGCAAGAACGCCTATGCCTGCGACATCACCTACGGCACCAACAACGAATACGGCTTCGACTATCTGCGCGACAACATGAAGTACCGGCTGGAGGACATGGTCCAGCGTTCCCACTTCTACGCCATCGTCGACGAAGTCAACTCGATCCTGATCGACGAGGCGCGCACGCCCCTGATCATCTCCGGTCCGCTCGACGACCGTTCGGAATTCTACAACACCATCGACACCTTCCTGCCGAAACTCGACAAGACCGATTACGACGTCGACGAGAAGCAGCGCACGGTGACGCTGACCGAAGCCGGCATGGAGAAGATCGAAACGCTGCTGCGCGACGCCGGCCAGCTCAAGGGCGATTCGCTGTACGACGTCGAGAACGTCTCGGTGGTTCACCACATCAACCAGGCACTGCGCGCGCATTCCTTGTTCACCCGCGACAAGGACTACATCGTCCGCGACGACGAGGTCGTCATCATCGACGAATTCACCGGCCGCATGATGCAGGGCCGCCGCTATTCCGAGGGCCTGCATCAGGCGCTGGAAGCCAAGGAGCACGTTCAGGTCCAGCCGGAAAACCAGACGCTGGCCTCGATCACCTTCCAGAATTATTTCCGGATGTACGAAAAGCTCGCGGGCATGACCGGCACGGCGCTGACCGAGGCCGACGAATTGTTCGACATCTACAAGCTCGAAGTGGTGGAAATCCCGACCAACGTCCAGGTCGCGCGTCTCGACGAGGACGACGAGGTCTATCGCACCCAGAACGAGAAATATGCGGCGATCCTGGCCGAGGTGGAGCGCGCCAATGCGCGGCTGCAGCCGGTGCTGGTGGGTACCGCCTCGATTGAAAAATCCGAAGTGCTGGCCGATTACCTGAAGAAGAACGGCTACAAGCAGATCGATTTCGGCAGCGAACACGGCATGGAGAAGCTCTATGCCGCGGCGCGCGCCGGCAAGCCGGCAAAGCTGTTCGCGGTGCTGAACGCGCGCTTCCACGAACAGGAGGCCTATATCGTCGCCGAGGCCGGCGTGCCCGGCGCGATCACGATCGCGACCAACATGGCCGGCCGCGGTACCGACATCAAGCTCGGCGGCTCGCTCGACATGCGGATCCAGCAGGAGACCGCCGGCATCACCGACGAGGCCGAGAAGGCCGCCAAGATCGAACGCATCAAGGCCGACATCGAACGCTTCCGCGACATCGTGCTGAAGGCCGAGGACATCGTCGAGATCGAGCCGGCGAAGGGCGCGAGGCCCGCGAAGACGGTCACAAAACCCGGCGGGCTCTACATCATCGGCTCCGAGCGCCACGAATCGCGGCGCATCGACAACCAGTTGCGCGGACGCTCCGGCCGTCAGGGCGACCCCGGACGCTCAAAATTCTTCCTGTCGCTGGAAGACGATCTGATGCGGATCTTCGGCTCCGACCGGCTCAATTCCATGCTGACGCGGCTTGGCCTGAAAGAGGGCGAGGCGATCATCCATCCCTGGATCAACAAGGCGCTGGAGAAAGCCCAACAGAAGGTCGAGGCCCGCAACTTCGACATCCGCAAGAACCTGCTCAAATTCGACAACGTCCAGAACGACCAGCGCAAGGTGATCTTCGACCAGCGCGTCGAGCTGATGAAGAGCGACAGCGTGGCCGAAATGATCGCGGACATGCGTCATGACTTCATCGACGACATCGTCGCCAAGCATGTGCCGGAACACGCCTATGCCGAGCAGTGGGATGTCGCGGGCCTCAAGGAAGAACTGAAGCGCGTGCTCGACGTCGATCTGCCGGTCGACGCCTGGGCCAAGGAAGAGGGCATCGCCGACGAGGAACTGCTGACGCGCATCGAGAACCGTGTCGACGAGCACATGGCGGCCAAGGTCGCGCAATGGGGCCCCGACGTGATGCGCTACGTCGAGAAGACCATTTTGCTGCAGACGCTGGATCATCTCTGGCGCGAGCACCTGATCATGCTCGATCATCTGCGCCAGGTGATCGGGCTGCGCGGCTACGGCCAGCGCGATCCGCTGCAGGAATACAAGTCGGAAGCCTTCGGCCTCTATGAGGCGATGACCACGCATCTGCGCGAGGCGGTGACGGCGCAATTGATGCGCGTCGAGATCGTGCCGCCGGAGGAACAGCAGCCGGCCTTGCCGCAGATGGAAGCCCACAAGCTCAATCCGGATACCGGCGAAGACGAGATGGCGTTCGCCAACGCCTCGCTGGTGCCGGCCACCGCCGCCGCCGATCGCGACCCGAAGAATCCCGCAAGCTGGGGCAAGGTCGGCCGCAACGAGGATTGCCCCTGCGGCAGCGGCAAGAAGTACAAGCACTGCCACGGTAAGTATGGGTGAGCTTGGGCGGCTTTAGCCGCCCAAGATCTCCTGTTCTGGGGACAGCGGCTGGCCGAGAGCCAGCCGGACGGATCGATTGGTCAGCTCTGTTGCCCGGAATCTTACAGCGTCCGCTGGATATCGTGAATACATTGCGCTTTTAGCGGTCGGGGGCTTCCATGACGCGAACTCGCCTATTTGGGTGTGGTTTTGGTTGCGGCCAGCCTCGGAAATCCGGTGCTTGCGGCCGATTTGCCGCTGAAAGCGCCGCCGCCACCGCCGGTCGCCGCCTACAGCTGGAGCGGGTGTTATGTCGGTGTGAGCGCCGGCACGACCTGGGGGCAGACGGACGGCTTTGTGACGACGCCCAATACCGTGCTTCCCGAACGCGGGTTCCCGATCCAGGTCAATCCCAACGTCAACGCGACGGGCCGGCTCGACCTGCCGCCCAATGTCATCGCCGGCGGCTTCGGTGGCTGCAACTACCAGTTCGCGAGCCGCTTCGTGATCGGCGGCGAGGTCGATTGGTCCTACACCAACAAGGAAGCCTTCGCGAAGCTCGTTCCCGGGGGCATCGCTCGCCTCGGCGGTTTCGGTAACACGGATGATCTCTGGTCCATCAGGGAGCACGAACTCGCGACTGCCCGCCTGCGGCTTGGCTATGTGGTCACCCCCAATTGGCTCCTGTACGTGACCGGAGGCGCCGCCTGGGGCAAGATTGAAACCTTCGAAACCATCACCACGCTTCCCACTCCGCCGGAGACTGCGGACCAAACCCATTGGCGCACCGGATGGACGGTCGGCGCGGGAACGGAATATGCGCTCGGCAACAGCGGCTGGTCGGTCCGCGGCGAATTCCTCTACGTTGATCTCGGCAAGTGGACGACGTTCACGAACATATCGCCGACCGGCATTCCCGGAAGCGATACGTTCACGAACATGAACGTCAATCTCCACGACTACATCGTGCGGCTAGGTATGTCCTACAAGTTTGGTCTGCCGGGAGCGGCCGTCGTCGCGAAGTATTGAGTTTGAAGTACTGCGTTTGAAGTATTGAGTTTTCCGCGCGCCCGCGCGTTCGGGACAGCGACGAGATGGGCATGTCATCGGCCGCCGACGGGTCGGCCGAATGGCCGCCCGATGACAGGCTCCGGCGGACGATTCAGTACGCCGCGCCGTCTCGGTATTCCATCAACGTCTCGGAACACCGGATGCCCGGCCTCGGCGGGTATGGATGAAACGATATGGTCCCTCACGTCGCCGCGCGTAAGCCGCATCAGCGGCTCCAGGTATTTTCGTCCGCCACCCCAAAAAGGCTTTTGCAACAACATCGGTTAGCGGACATGCCGGCCCATTCTTTGACGCGACCAGGTTTGTTTTTGACCCTGGGGTGGTCACGGACGGTCAAAAACTTTTTCCGTGTTGCGTGATCCAGCTCACAATAGATTTCAACGTGGAGCTGCAATATGCGTTTGGACGCCTGCGAAAAATCGGTTGCCGGTCACCGCTGCGCCTACGAAATCGTCAGCGAATCTTTTTAACAACGACCAAGCGGCAATCGGACGCGATCATAAAACCTCGCGGGCCTCCACTGCGGAGAGTTGAATATTCTTCCGGAGAAAGCTTATGAGGAGAGCGGTTCGTCTGACGCAGCTTCTGCTCTTGTCGGGGGCGTTCCTTGGTCCGTCGGTCGCCCATGCTACGTTATCGGCCCACCTTCAACGCGGTGAGAAGATCGTGGATCTCCCGGTAGCGGGCAGAAATGCCGAGGTCTGCGTAATTCCCAAGCACTTCGCAGGTGGCGAATATTCGGACAAGGATATCGAGGTCGAGACCAGGCTTTGCAATATAGATGGGAATACGAACGCCGCCGTTTGTCCGAAACTCAACAGCACGAACCCGGGTCTCGATTTTTATTCGCTTCCTCAAGGTGTCGCCCATGACGACGTCGCGGCGCGTTGCGAGAAATCAGGCGCCAAGAAGATAGCCAAATACAAGCTCAGCACGAGCTGCAGCTATACGCCTTCCATCCTGGGCTATTATCACGTGTCGCGCATGCTTGGCGGTATCGGCAACGTTCCGCCAACGGTTCTACGCACGTTCGATCTGAAAAATCACATTGCTCTCGGTCACAAGGCCCTGGACCAGACCAAAGCTGGCACGCTTATTCATCAAACCTGGGCAGGCCTGATGGGACAGTTGACGGCCGGCGCAACAGCCAACAGACGGGATTTCCTGCTCACCGACGATTTTGCCCAATCATATGGCGCGCTCAGCGAGAACCCCACGAAAGAAGAGTTCTACAAAGAGTTCTTCAATGGTGGTGCAAACAATGTTGCGCGCGCGCAGAACTTTCGCAACGCGAACCCGATCATCGGAATGCTGGCCCGCAACTCGGACATCAGTACGCTCGTGGCACGAAACTTCACGACCGAAAATGTTCAGAAGATGGTGCAGCTCAAAGATGCTGCGGACCTGATCGTGATCGACACCCTCATGAACCAGCAGGACCGCTTCGGCAATATTCACGATCTCCAGGTCTATTACTATCTCGATGCCAACGATCTGAATCAGGACGGCAGCGCCAAACTGAAGTCGAGCAAGAGCTTGACTCCCGAGGAGGCTGCGCGGGTTGGAGCCGTTCAAGTCAAGAAGATGCTCCTGAAGGATAATGACTGCGGCGTCGCCAAAGATAATATCGCAAAGCAAGCGGGCTTGGCCGATCGTATCGCACACATCGATCCTGAGACCTATCGCCTCATTCTACGTTTCGACGGTATCGCCGATTCTGCGGAAACCAGAGAATTCTTCGTTCGAGAACTGGCTTTCACCACCAATGATTATGCGGCAGTCCGCAAGAATCTGAAGGATCTTGCGACGAAGCTGCATCAAACCTGCCTGCAAGGCCGGCTGAAGCTTGATCTGGATCTTCAGACACACTTTTCAACTCAACCTTTGAAAGCGCAGAGTTGTGACCTCTAACAGTTTGGCGGCGGTCACTTGAAGCAAGATGTGGTTGTGAGACCGCCGGCGAGAAAGAACGTTGGAACCAGGCTATGGGTACGAACGCCACGAGCGGTCAATTCGATCAGGTCGAAGCGTCCAGGAACCTTTCGCAACTGATCCGCAGCAATACGCCCCACTATTGGACCTACATGAAGCATCGGGCGGATCTAAGCAGCTTGAAGCCATATCTTCCGTTCGAAGGAATAGTCAGCGGCGACCCTCACATGGGCAATTTCACGGTCTTGCCTCTGAAGCAGGTAGGTGGATCACGACAGATGAGATATGCCGACGTCGACTTTGACGATGCCGGCCGCGGACCGTTCGTACTGGACATCATTCGCTACCTGATAGCTTCGAAGTCCATAGGCGGGCAAATCAAGAAGCGTCCGCTGGAAAAAAGCTATCTTGCGGGCATCGCGGGCAAAGAGCTGGATCCGCCTAAAGAGGTGCGATCGCTCCTGGCCATGCCTGTCTCCGACTATGACGACATGGTGACACGGTACGTCGAGAAAAACTCTTCAAAACACGGTTTTGTATTTCGAAAGGGAAAGATCGAGCCGTACACCGCGAAGATTGCCCGCGCGACAATCGAACGGCTGTTTCCCGCCGAGAAAGTCATCGATCTGGCAATCCGGCCGGAAGAACGTGGCGGGAGCGTCGATCAGCTGCGCATCTGGGTCCTGGTCGAACAGCAAAAATCCCGTCGCATCGTCGAGTTAAAGCAGTACAGCAAACCTGCGATTGCCAACTACCAGGCTCAGCCCCCGGTTCATGAATGGCTGAATGAGATTCGCCGAACATTTTGGCCGGGTCTGGACGGCTCTGCCTATGACCTTGTCAACCTTCCCGGTGCCGGCCTGTTCTGGATTCGTGAAAAGCACGTGTCACTCATCGACCTGCCTTATTCAAGCGACAAAAGCAGCGATCTCGCCTTGCTGGATGACATCGCGAGTTACGACGCCAATGTGCTGGGTCTGGCGCACGGTCGCCAGGCCGCAGCCGCTCCCTACCGCGCCGTTGTCGAAAAGGACGCCGACGCGTTCCACAATGCAACGGCGCCTGTCGCCAAGGCTTATCTTGAACTTGCTCGCGGAAACTTTGAAGTCGGTTGACGATGATCTCCGCGGTCACAGCAGCGTGCAATTGCCTGCCCAATTAACGTCAGGAGGACGCAATGTGCAAAATCGCCGGATTTTTTTCAGTGCTGTTTTTGGGTTTGTCAGTTGGAGTTGGCGCCCTTGCGCAGCCCGCAGTTGGAGTTGGCGCCGTTGCGCCGCCCGCGGGAACGGAAGACGCCGACATGACGAAAGAGAAGCTCTTCCCGGTTGGGGGCGGCGTCGGACTCACCCACTTCCGGGTTGTCATGCCCGGAGTCCTTTATCGCGGCGGCACAGAAGGCCCGCGCGCGAGCGTCGATGGACCACGCCGGCCGCTTCAAAATCAATCTCTCCAGGCGCTATGCAAGGCCGGCTTTTCGCAAGCGGTGTACGCGTATCGAACCGGATGGAATGGAATCGAGAATATCAGTTGCGGCGCCAATTCGCTGCAATATGACTATCACCAGTGGGACAACCGCGTGGCCTTGAGACAGGTCTTCGTCAAACTGCATGACATCATCACCGAGAATAAGGGGGCGATGTACGTCCATTGCTGGTATGGCCTGCACGCTTCGGGTTTTATCTCGGCGAGCGCGCTCACTCAATTTTGCGGCCCAACGGGATGGGATTCCCGCAAAGCGGCCGCCTATTGGGACAGCGTGATCCCGCCCTCGATCCGCTATCCACAAGAGCATGATGAAGTCGCGAATTTCGTACGGTTCACGGATCCTGAACTGCAGATTTCCGAGCAAGACGCGACGCGAGTTTGCCCGCCGCACAATTGAGCGCGGCCTAAAACCGCCAAGCGGGCGGTCTCCTTTGTTTTGTCCGCCATTGGCAGATCGCGACATTTCGCTGCGCCGCGTTTGCCTGTCGGCTATCGGAGCAGACTGTGTGAAAACCCCATCGATGCTATGATTCCCTTGCTGAATCGCGGGGGAATGATGAAGGGTTTCGTTCAAGGGGCGGATCGCCAGCAGACGACGCTGTTGCCGGAATGCCTTGATGATTGGGTCGACGAGAGCAATCCTGTTCGCGCGGTCGATGTGTTCGTCGATGCGCTGGAACTCCGCGACCTCGGGTTCGATGGCGTCGATGCGGCAGCGACCGGTCGGCCCGGGTATCATCCTTCGCCGCTGCTCAAGCTCTACATCTACGGCTATCTCAACCGAGTCCAATCGAGCCGGCGGCTGGAGCGTGAGGCTGGCCGCAATCTGGAAGTGATGTGGCTGACGGGACGGCTCGTTCCGGATCACAAAACCATCGCCGATTTCCGCAAAGACAACGGCTCCGCCATCAAGAAGGTCTGCGCGCAATTCGTTGCCTTGTGCCGCAAGATGGGTCTGCTGGCGAAAGCGAGCGTTGCGATCGACGGCAGCAAGTTCAAGGCGGTCAATTCGCGCGACAACAACTTCACGAAGGGAAAGATGGAGCGGCGCCTGGCGCAGATCGAGGAGAGCGTTGCGCGCTATCTGAGCCAACTTGACACAGCCGATCGTCAGACAGCTTCTGGTGAGGCGCCGTCGGAGGAGCTTGTGGCCAGGACCACGCGGCTCAAGGAGAAGCTGATCAAGCTCGAAGAAGAGGTGAAGCGCCTTAAAGCGATTGAGAAAGTGATGCTTGCGGCGCCCGATCAGCAGGTCTCCTTCACCGATCCTGATTCCCGCTCGATGGCGACCAGCGGGCGCGGCTCTGGGATGGTCGGCTATAATGTGCAAGCGGCCGTCGACACGACGAACCATCTGATCGTCGCGCATGAGGTGACCAACGTCGGCACCGACAAGTCGCATCTTGCGAACATGGCCAACCAAGCGAAGGCGGCATTGGAGGCAGAAAACCTCGAAGCCTTCGCCGATCGCGGCTACTTCAAGGGCGAGGAGATCCTCGCATGCGATGAGGCTGGCATCACGGTCACGCTGCCAAAACCCCAGACATCGGAGGCGAAGTCGGAAGGCCGCTTCGGCAAGCAGGACTTCCGCTACGTGGCTGAGGAAGACATTTACATTTGTCCTGCCGGTGAGAAGCTCGCCCACCACTTCACGAACGAGGAAAATGGATTGGTCTTGCGCCGCTACTGGACCAATGCGTGCCGCACCTGCGCGGTGAAGGCTCAGTGCACGAAGGGACCGCAACGTCGCATCACGCGTTGGGAACACGAGCACGTTGTCGATGCCGTGCAGGCGCGCCTGGACAGAAATCCGGATGCAATGCGTACTCGTCGCGAGACGGTCGAGCATCCGTTTGGCACGCTGAAGATGCGGATGGGGGCGACGCACTTTCTGATGAAGACGCTGCCCAAAGTGGCGACTGAGATGGCGTTGCACGTGCTCGCCTACAACCTCACGCGCGTGATGAACCTCCTCGGTATCAAACCGCTCCTCGCCGCGATCCGGGCGTGAGGAGCGTGTACTGTTGTGCGCGCCGTGTGACCGTTCAGGTCGCTCAGCGCGGCCCGAGGTTGCGCCCGGATTGACTCCAGACCCGATGCAGCAAAAATAGGCTCAGCCGGTCACTTCGAGGTCCGTCGCGCCCGGCTGCTGCAGTTATTGGGGTACGAAAAACGTTTCCACACGGCCTGGGAGCGCAGCGGACATTGGTCAAGTGAGGCGATGATCGCGCTTCTGCGCGAGGTGATTGATTTTGGATGAATCGATATGGTCCCTCACGTCGCCTCGCGTAAAACGCATGGGCTGCTCCAAGAATTTTCTTTCGCCACCTCAAAAAGACTTTTGCAACAATATCTGCCAATAGCGGAAGTCGGCGCACCTCAATCGTCGCGAGCGAGCAGCGTCGACAGCACGGGAAGGTCGGGGGTCCTGGCAGGCCCAGTCATAAACTCATCATTCGTGCCAATCCAGCGCGCCGCACTTTTTGCGAGCCTTCTTAGCTCGAGCGCAGTACCGCTGAGAGCCGGAGTCGCCCATCCAGCACATCCTCCCGGTTCTGGTGCGACACAGTCCACACGGCCCCAGTTTGAGAGACTGGGGCCGTACCTTTTTTGACACCCGTAGATCGCCTCTACTGCATATTCTGCGTACTTCTCACGGCACCGTTTGCGATCCAACGATCTCCGTTTATCCGAACGAGAAATACAACGTTGGTTGCGTTGCATGTCGTCGGAATCAGGCCGATCGGACCAGAAAAATCAGCATCGCCCTGCGGACTTAGCGTTACCAGCGCGGTGTCGAATATCACCTGTGTGGGGGTGCCGGCACCGCAGACCAGCGTGCCTTTTACCTGATTGATCGGACCTGGTGTTCCGATCGTGGCTCCGCCCGCCAATACGAATCCCTGCACGTCGAAATCCAATTGACCCTTGCCCAAATCGACACGGGCGCGACCTCCGAGTGTCGTCCATGGCTGCCCGCCGCCGTTGATATTGTTCCCGACGACATTACCTGCCTGAACAATGCCGATGATAGTTCGCCATCGGACGGTGTCGGCCTTCGCGGGAGACACAATCGACAATGTGAGAAAAGCGATTGCTGTGGCTTGCCAATACTTTTCCACGTGCGCTTAATCGATCCACTTTCTTCATAAGTCGCCCTCCGTGTGTTACGCGGCTGCTTCTCGCGTTATCGGACCGGCTTGGCCCAATCGTGAAACACTGGCGAGTGCGAATTATTCCCGCTCCCTGGTTGGCTTCGTGGACCGCTCGTTACGATTCGCGCACGACATCCTCAGGCTGTCTTGGCATGTCTGAATAGTGCCGATATTAAAGTCGAAAATCGAACAACCCTAAAAATCTCGCGAAAGCTGATCGTTGAACTTCTGCTGTTGCGTCGCTTTTTCAACGCAACTACGGAGGTCCGTGATCGATTTTGGATGAATCGACATGGTCCCTCACGCCGCCTCGCGTAATACGCATCGACGGCTCCAGGAATTTTCGTTCGCCACCTCAAAAGATTTTTGCAACAATACTTGCTACGCTTCGTCCACACCGTCGATGCTCATGGCACCCGCGCCGTACGTCATCACGTAAAGGAAGCCGCCCGCCATCACTAAGTTCTTATAGAAATGGATCATGTTGTTGAAATCCCCGGCCGCCAGGTGGACGCCAAACGCGGTGCCTAGGCAAAAAACGACGAGCGCCGCAGCCGCCCACCGAATTTTGAAACCTACTAGGATGCCAAATCCAGCTAGAAGATGGAAAACGATAGAAATCCAAACCGCCACATCGGGAATTGGTACGTGGAGGTTCGCAAAATACTTTGCCGTCCCGCTCGGATCGCGCAGCGCGAGGATGCCGTCCCAGATGAAAAGGCTAGACATCAACAAGCGCGCGAGCGGAGGCAAGTAGGCTTTCAAGGCATGCATGGCTCGTCGCTCCCAACTTCTCATCCGAAGGGGCATCGCATCGGCTTAAACCAGCACCGGGTAAAGGTTCCGTCCAGCCTACTTGGATCAACAACAGGCTTCGACCTGAAGCCTGTTGCACTTTCGCTTTGCTATCAGTAACGGACATACTCAAGAACGGTCCGAATAACCGAAAGTGCCAAACTCATATCAGACATAGCGCGGCCGACGCGCTCGCTGAATGGCGTTCCGGCTATACTCAATACTCAATAGACGAGACTTGCGCCGGGCGGCTTTTCCAGCGCCTCCGCCAAAGACCGATACTCCGCGCAGTCGGTTCCGCAGATCGCAGCGATCCGGGTCAAATGATATTCCGCCTGCTCGCGGTTGCCCTGCTCGATCTGCCACAGACCGTAATAATTCCAGGTCAGGACATGGTTCGGATCCGATTTGAGCGCGCGTTCGTACCAGACCTGCGACAGCTTGTAGTCGCCTAGCTTGCGATAGGAATAGCCGATCAAATTCGCCACGTTCGCGTAATCGTCATGGCCGAGCGCCCTGAGTTGGTCGATCGCCGAGGCGTAGTCGTTACGCTCGTAGATCGTTGAAAAGGCGTCGCGGTACCCCTGGATGAAAGCGGGGTCGCTCAGGAAGGATTGCTTCTGGGCTTTCTTGGTCTGATGGGTCGAGCGGGTGGTGGGGGGAGATTTCGTGTTCGAGGGCGGCGCAGACGGCCGCATGATGTCTTCTCCGGCCGGACCACCTCCGCCTCCGCCGCCGCCGGCAGCAAGGGCCGACGTCACCGCCGGGGTTGCGACGAGCGCGCCGACGAAAACGGTCAGTATCCTCAACCTAATCGATCTGGTCATGCGTCCCTCCTGCGATAGCGGCCCCCAACCGCAGGTCATAACCCCACCTTGTCCGCAGCATTCCCGGTCCTGACGCCTAGCTATCGGAAATGTGAACGTGAGGACCGTCCATGGCACGGCGTTGATGTCGGCTTGGGATCAAACCCAGAAACCAGCGGGCGCAGACGCCAAGTCAGCTTTGCCCCAACTAACGGGCATGGTCGGCTGAAACTGTGCGGTTCGTTAAGTGCCGAGAACGGAGCACACGGCCTATGCCTCGAAGCGTCCACATTAACGATGGATAAGCGGGCGGGCATAGCGCTGGCTTTAGCGAACAATGGACACTTTGGGGACGATGAAACGTCGCGCAATTGGTAGACTGATCGCGGGCTTTTTGCTGCTGGCCGCGCCTGCGATGGCCGCCGAATCGCCGGCCGAACAGATCTCCGGATTCCGCCTCAAGCATGGGGAAGTCCGCGTCATTCGCGATGCAACGCTCGACCGCATTGCGCTGGACCAGGCGCGAGCGATGGCGGCGAAGGATGATCTCAGTCATGACGTGCTCGGTCCCTTCGACAGGCGGGTCGCGCCGGCGGGTGCGGGGCGCGCCGCCGAGAATATTGCCTACGGCTACGAGAGTTTCGAGAAGACGCTCGGCCAGTGGACCGAATCTTCCGGGCACCGCAAAAACCTGCTGTTGCACAATGCATCCCGCGTCGGGGTTGCGAGCGCCAGGGACGCAAGCGGCAAGCGCACCTATTGGGCCATGGTGATCGCCGGCGATTACGAACCGAAATCGAAGGGCAAGAGGGACAGGGAACCTCTTGTTGCCGTGCACCGCGAGGCCAAGCCTTCAGGTCGACCGAAATCCAACGGCTGCCACATCAAGGTGCTCAGCCTTTGCATTTGAGGCGAAGTGCGAAGTCGGAGTTGCGGTGACGGTGCACTAAACTCCAACGGTTCAGTGTAGCCAACGGCAACTGCTTCGCTCCGCACGCAAGCGCAATCTTTGCAACGTGGCCGCGACAAAACAACGCGACGGGCAAATCAAAAAATCCTGTCCAGTCCCTTGGCGAAAAATTATTCGCTTGTGCCGTTGGGCAAATCAGTGGCCTTTCTCCGCCCGTCTCACCCGACACAAGGGGCGGCTCGCGATCGTCACGAAACGCGCGGTGGGATGCGGTGGACGTAGATGCTGCGACTGACGAGCGCGGCTGATGCGGACGGCGAAGTCGTGTGGTTCTGACGCCCCGATGCTGGCGTCAAGTTGGCGGGAAGTATCCCGCCGATGACGGTGGCAAACAAGCCGGTCACCGAGGAGAGCGCGCTATAAGCCGTAAAACCATTGCGCAGGGAAGGCCGGATGCTCTCCGCTGAACCTGTATGCTCGGGTGCGCATTTTCCATGTGCAATTTGCACACGAGACCGCGGGTGCAGCGCGCACCCGGTCTTCCCTGCGCCCTCTGTATTTCGAGGAGGGTAAGGTCGATGAAAACCTCGGGCGTATGCGCCGCGAGAATGCGGACGCACATCCTCAAGCTCTTTGAAATTTGAATCAGAAGTTTCATCCCGTCATTGCGAGGAGCGACAGCGACGAAGCAATCCATGTCTCAGCAAGCGGAGATATGGATTGCTTCGCTTCGCTCGCAATGACGGTTGAGAGGCTGTGGACTAGAAGCGTGAACCGCGCGCTTACTTCACCGCTCCGAAGCGGCTGTCGAACGAGTTCGTCGACATGATCGGCGCGGAGCCGGCGACCTGGCTATCCTTCGCGGCGGGCGCAGGCGCGGGGGCCGCGGCGGCAGTGTCGGTGGAGACCGACGGCTTCAGCGCGGGCTTGGCGGCGGCCTGTCTGGTCTCGGCCTTCGGTGCAGCGGCCTGACGTGGCTCAGACCGCCTGGCTTCGATCACCTTCGGTTTTGCGGGCGGTGGCGGCGCCGTGCTGGCGGTCGGGGTCGCATCGGCGGTTCCGCCGATGCCGACCTTGCGGGCGAGGCTGGAGAAGAAGCCTTCGGATTGCGCGTTCGGCGCCGCATTCGCGACCCGGGTCGGTCCGGCCGCGGGAGCCGTTGCCACTGCGAGCTTCGGTTCTTCGGGCGCGCCCATCAGGAGATGATCGGACGGCGCGTGCGGCGGATTGACGGTTGCGGGAATGGTGCCGGGCGCTCGGGTGAAGGTCAGGCTCGCCAGGCTCTGGCTGTCGCCGCCTTCCGACAATCCGGTGTTGCCGTCGGGCACGCGGGCGGCGAATATCTTGTTCATGCCGCCGTCGATGCCGGTGTTGATCCGGGCGATCGGGGTGCCCTTGGCGATCAGCTTGGCGGTTTCGGCCTGTTCGTCCTGCTCCTTCTGGCGCACGGCGTCGGCGAGTTCATCCGGAATGGCGTAGGCCGGGCACTTGGCGGAAGCGTCGAACACCGGATCGCGGGTCGCGTTCGGCGCCCTGATAGCGTCGAACACGTATTTCTTCTCGCAGAAATCGACCTTCGGCTCCTGCCGCGTGATTTCGAAATGATCCCAGCCTTCCTTGATCATCTTCCAGAACGGCATGTTCGGGTTGTTGCGATGTTTCGCCATGTTGATCGGCGTCATCTTGAACGGATAGGCCTGCAGCTGGAACGCCCGCTGGCCGCCGAAGAAGGATTCGCGGCCGAGCGAATAGATTTCCGCGATCTGCTCGTCGGTCATCGCGTAGCAGCCGCGCGACGAGCAATCGCCATGCACCATCAGCTGCGAACCGCTGCGCCCGAGCGAGCGGTCGAATGCGTTGGGATAGCCGGTATTGAACGAGAGATAATAGGCCGATTGCGGGTTCATCTGCGCCGGCGAGATCGCGTAGAAACCTTCCGGCGCCTGACGGTCGCCTTCACGCACCTTGGGGCCGAGATCGCCCGACCAGCGGCAGATCGGATAGGTCTTGAGCAGCGCAAAGCGGCCGGAGCGATCCTGCTTCCAGACCTCGAGTTCTGCTTCTTCCTTGAACAGCCGGACCAGGATCGGCGAATTCAGGTCCATGTCCTTTTCGACCATCGCCTGGATCAGCTTGGGCGGGACCGGCTGGTTGGCCTTGGCATTGGTGGCGAGCGAGACTTCGTCGCTGTTGCAGCCAGCCAGCAGCACTCCGGCCGCAAGGGCGGCCGACGTGATGAGCGCGCGAACCAGCGTGCGATAAATCAAAGGCTAAGCTCCACACCCACCGGGCATATTACGCACCCCAACATAGCGTCCATGCCCTGAAGCCATTGTCTAAAATATTAGCCTTTGGCCTTCCGGCTCGCAACCCGGACGAGACCCCAAGGCCGGTCACATGACAGGCATAGTCAATAGAGGTTAAAGACTGGGCTCTGGGCCTAATTGCGGCCGAAACCGCCGATTTGGCGAAAAACGGCGATTTTCGAGCAAATCGGCCCAATTTGCTGCCCGGATTGACGGACCTCCGTCGCCCCGGCCCGCAAAAATAGGCGCAGATAGCGCGTGAGAAGGCGATGGACCAAGCGGTAGTTGCATTGACGGTGACGGGCACGCCAGCGGATCGAGACGCCTTCCGGCTGGATATCAACGCCCTGCGCGCGTTGTCGGTAATCGCGGTCGTCGGCTTCCACTTCCAGATACCAGGCTTTGCCGGAGGATTTGTCGGCGTCGATATCTTCCTGGTGATCACCGGCTATTTGATGACCGGCAAGGTGCTGAAAGACCTGGCGCTGGGCCGGTTTTCGTTCATGAATTTCCTGCTGATGCGGCTGCGCCGGATCTATCCGGCGCTGGCGGTGATGATCGCTGCAACCATCGTCGTCGGCTGGTTCGTGACCTTGCCGGGTGAATATTTGAAGCACCTGCTGCAGGCGTTGTCGGCGCTGATCTTCCAGTCGAATTTCGCCTTCAACAGCGACAACGGTTATTTCGCGATGGTGGCGCAGACCAAGACGCTGTTGCACACTTGGTCGCTCTCGCTGGAGGGGCAGTTCTATTTCTGGATGCCGCTGGTCGTCCCGCTGGTCTGGCGGCTGGCTTCCGGCGCGAGGCCAAGGCTTGGGGCCGTGATGACGACATTTCAGGTCGTAGCTGCGCTGTCGCTGGCGTGGTGCTTGTGGGAGAGCCAGAACGACGCCACGGGGTCATCGTTTTTCTCCCTGCCCGCCAGGGCCTGGGAGCCGTTGGCCGGCGGATTGGTCGCGATCGCGGAGCTGCAGCGCCGATCCGAAAGCGAGAATCCTGCCAAAGCCGCATGGCTGGAAACGCGGACGATCGCTGTTCTGGGCTGGGCGCTGGTCGCGGGCTGCATCCTCTCACCTTTCCCGGAAGCGCGATGGCCGGGCCTGCTCACGATCCTGCCGATCCTGGGCGCGGCCATGATCGTCGGGGCGCGACAGGGCGCCGGCACAGGCGGCTTGCTTGCGATCTCACCGATCCAGCGCATCGGCGACTGGTCCTATTCGATCTATTTGTGGCACTGGCCGATCTGGGTCTTCGCGCTGAGCTGGCTGTCGCTGCGCGGCTACGGCGTCGACGCCACGCAAAAGATATTGATGATACTGGCGTCGCTGGCGCTCGGCGTAATCTCCTATCGCTTCGTCGAGCAGCCGGTCCGATTGCGGCGGGATTTCTGGACGCCGCGCCGGCTCTGGGCGAGTTCCGGCGCTGCGCTAGCGCTGTCGCTTGGGTTCGTCGCGCTGGCGTTCCTGAACAGGGGTTTCCCGAACCGGCTGCCCGGATACATGTTGCCGGCCGAACTGGCGCGCAGCACCAGCACGCCTCGGGACGAGTGCTTCAGAACTCGAATTCCAACAAGAAGGCGACCGAGACCTATTGCAGTTTCGGCAGCGCGGAGGCCGCGGGGAAGCCTTCCGCGATCCTGTGGGGGGATTCATATGCCAACCAATATCTCGATCCGATTTCTGCAGCGGCGCTCGCCCGCGGAATCCGCGGGCTGATCGCGACACAGAATGGATGCAGGGCGTTCCTCGACAATCCCGCTGGCAATTCCGGCGATCAGCCGTCGTGCCGGACATTCAACCGCAGCACGCTGGATTTTGCGCTGGGCCGGACTGAGCCGAGCATCGTCGTGTTGGCAAGCAACTGGGCCGATGGACGCGAGGCGTCGGCCCTGGTTGAAAAACTGCTTGCGGCGGGCAAGACCGTCATCCTGATCATGCCGCTGCTGCACTTCGGCTTCGACCTTCCGCAGCGATGGATCGAAAATCAGGTCCGGGCCGGCAAGGCGATCGATGAATGGAAGGTCAAGGCCGATCCCATCCTGACGATGAGCGCACTCCGGGAGGCGATGATGCAAATCGTGCAAAAGCACCGCGACAATCCGCGGCTGGTGACGGTGGATCCGTCATCCGTGATCTGCGAGCAGGGCGATTGCTATCTGGTCAGGAACGGGCAGGCGAATTTCCGCGATACCGCCCACATTTCCAATCTCAATGCGATGCAGTACCGGGGCGTGTTCGACACCGCGTTCGCCTCAGCGCTGCGCGCCGGAGCCGACGCCGAGAAAAAAGCCGACTGACGTCAGCCGAGTTTGCGGCCGATATCGAGGAATTTCTGCCGCCGCTGCCTGCGGATGCCGTCGCTGTCGAAATTGCGCAAATCGTTCAGCGCCTGGGCAATGGCGTCGCCGGTCGCCGCGATCATCGCCTGCGGGTCGCGATGGGCGCCGCCGGCGGGCTCTTTCAGGATCTGGTCGATGACGCCGAAGCGCAGCATGTCCTGCGCCGTGATCTTCATGGACGTAGCGGCTTCCTGCGCCTTGGTGCCGTCCCGCCACAGGATCGAGGACGCCGCCTCCGGCGAGATCACGCTGTAGATCGCGTGCTCGAACATCAGCACGCGGTTGGCGGTCGTGATCGCAATCGCGCCGCCCGACATGCCTTCGCCGGTGATGATCGCGACATTGGGCACGCCCAGCGACAGGCAGGCGTCGGTGGAGCGGGCAATCGCTTCGGCCTGGCCGCGTTCCTCGGCGCCGATGCCGGGATAGGCGCCGGCGGAATTGACGATCGACAGCACGGGGATACCGAAACGGTCCGCCATCTCCATCAGCCGGACCGCCTTGCGGTAGCCTTCGGGGCGGGCCATGCCGAAATTGTGCTTGATGCGGCTCTCGGTGGTGGCGCCCTTTTCCTGGCCCACCACGCAGATGCTCTCGCCGCGGAAACGGCCGAAGCCGCCCATCAGCGCTTCGTCCTCACCGTATTTGCGGTCGCCCGCCATCGGCGTGAATTCCGGGATCAGCGCGTTGACGAAATCGGTGAAGTGCGGGCGCTGCGGATGGCGCGCCACCAGCGTCTTCTGCCATGGCGTGAGATTGGCGTAGAGGTCGGTCAGCGCTTGCGACGCCTTGTCCTCGATCCGCGAAATCTCATCGCCGATGTCGCTGCCGGTCGCGGCCAGCGCGCGCAATTCGTCGACCTTCGCCTCGAGTTCGGCGACGGGCTTTTCGAAGTCGAGATAACTGCGCATCTGATCCGGCATCAACTCAATATAGGGAGGAACATGCTTGCGGGCGAAGCGGTTTCGGTAGGGGGCAGAGAACGTTCGTATCTTCAATGATTTAGCGTGCATTCCAGAAGAATGCGCGCCGGCGGTTGCGGGCCGGTGACGGCTCTTTCGGGGGAGACGCCGCCGAAGTCAAGGCACCACGGCGTTTTCGAACTTACTTCTCCGCCAGCGGATGCAGGTCGCGCACCAGGCTTTTGAGCCGCTCCTCGACCACATGGGTGTAGATCTGCGTGGTCGAGATATCGGTGTGGCCGAGCAATGTCTGCACGATCCGCAGGTCGGCGCCGTTGTGCAGGAGGTGGCTGGCAAAGGCGTGGCGCAGCACGTGTGGTGAGACCAGCCGCGGCGCCAGACCCGAGGCGGCCGCGAGTTCCTTGAGATCGCGCGCAAAATGCTGCCGCGTCAGATGTCCGCTCTCGCCGAATGAGGGGAACAGCCATTTCGAGCTCGCAGCGTTTTTCTTCTTCTCCGGCTTCATCACCTCCATCGCGGCCAGATAGTCGGCCATCGCCTGGCGCGAGGCTTCATTGAGCGGCACCAGCCGCTCCTTGTTGCCCTTGCCGCGCACTACGATCATCCGCGCATCGCGGCGCGCCGCCGATAGCGGCAGCGAGACCAGCTCGGAAACACGCAGGCCGGTGGCGTAGAGCACCTCGAGCAGGCAATACAGCCGTAGCGCGCGCAGCCGTTGCGCCGGCGAGACGTCCGTGCGCGTCAATTCCTGGGCGCGCGTCAGCATGCGGTCGACATCGGCGATCGACAGCACTTTCGGCAGGCCGCGGCCGCGTTTCGGGCCGGACAGGATCGCCGCCGGATCGTCGCTGCGAATCCGCTCGTTGAGCAGGAAGCGGAACAAATGCCGCATCGCCGACAGCCGGCGGGCCACGCTGGAGGATTTGAAACCGCGCGAATCGAGATCGGCGAGGTAGTCCCGCAGCGTCTGGGTCTCGGCGCCGGCAAAGCTCTGGCCGGCGTGGCTGAGGAACTCGGAGAAGTCGGTGAGGTCGCGGCGGTAGGCGTCGAGCGTATTGGCGCCCGCGCCCTGTTCGGCCGCTAGCATGTCTAGGAACAGGCTGGTCAGTTTGGCATCTGAAGGCTTGGAACGCATTCCAAGATCATAGCGCCTATTTCTTGAGGAACTTATCTGCGGGGATGGTGACCGTCATTTCCCGGGGCTTCGGGTTCACGAAATTCGCCAACGCGAAAATGACGCCGTAGATGATGCCGGCGATCACGGCCACAACCGTCAGGAAGCGGAACAGGCTGGGCATCAGGAAGCCTCAGGTGGCAAATTAACCATTGAAATCATCGGGAAGCAGGGCCTGACTACCTACATGTTCCCCCCGGCGTTGCAAGAGTCTCTGGCAACGGTAACGGCCGGGGTAGTATAGGTGGCGTGAAACGCGGAAAATCCGCCGATGACAGAGTTTTGATGTCCGATTTGGCCTCACAGGTACCCACAAGCGCATCCCAGGACGCCGAAATCGCGACGGCCCTGGGAAAGCGCTCGATCGTGCTGGTCGGCATGATGGGCGCCGGCAAATCCACCATCGGGCGCCGGCTGGCCGGCCGGCTGCGACTGCCGTTCCTTGACGCCGATATCGAGATCGAGGCGGCGGCCGGGATGTCGATCCCGGATATTTTCGAAACCCATGGCGAGCCGCATTTCCGTGATGGCGAGGCGCGGGTGATCGCACGGCTGCTCGACAACGGTCCGGCGGTGGTGGCTACCGGCGGCGGCGCCTTCATGCGCGAGGAAACCCGCAACCGCATCCGCGACAAGGCGGTCTCGATCTGGCTCAAGGCTGACGCCGACATCATCATGCGGCGGGTCAAGCGCCGCGCCGACCGCCCGTTGTTGCAGACCGAGGATCCGGCTGCGACCGTTAGCCGTCTGCTCGAACAGCGCGAGCCGGTCTATCAGAGCGCCGACCTGACGATCTGGTCGCGCGACGTGCCGCACGAGCGAATTGTCGATGAATGTATCGAGGCCTTGCGCGCCCGGCTGTGCGGCGACGCGGCGCCGGCGGTCCAGCAAACAACCGACGGAATGAGCGTCACGCCATGACTGCGCCACTGAAGCATTCGGATCCGATCACGGTCGACGTCGCGCTCGGCGACCGCGCCTACGACATCATCATCGGCCGCGATGTGCTGCAGACGCTGGGCGGACGGGTCGCGGCGTTGCGGCCGGGGGTGCGCACCGCCATTGTGACCGACCGCACCGTTGCAAAGCATTGGCTGGAGAAAACCGAAAGCACGCTGGCGGCGGCCGGCATCGCCACCTCGCATGTCATCGTCGAGGAAGGCGAGGGCTCCAAAACCTATGCCGGATTGACGAAGGTCTCCGAAGCGCTGATCGCGGCCAAGATCGAGCGCAACGATCTGGTGATCGCGCTCGGCGGCGGCGTGGTCGGCGATCTCGCAGGCTTTGCCGCCGCGATCCTGCGCCGCGGAGTCGATTTCGTGCAGGTGCCGACCTCATTGCTGGCGCAGGTCGATTCCTCCGTCGGCGGCAAGACCGGGATCAATTCGCCGCAAGGCAAGAATTTGCTCGGCGCCTTTCACCAGCCGGTTCTGGTGATCGCCGACACCTCTGTGCTCGACACGCTGTCACCGCGCCAGTTCCGCGCCGGCTACGCCGAAGTCGCCAAATATGGCGTGCTGGGCGACGAAGCGTTCTTCACCTGGCTGGAAGCCAATGCCACCGACATCTTCTCCGGCAGTGCGGCGCGCGAACACGCGATCGCGACCTCCTGCCGCGCCAAGGCTGCGATCGTATCGCGCGACGAGCGCGAGACCGGCGAGCGGGCGCTGCTCAATCTCGGCCACACCTTCGGCCACGCGCTGGAGGCCGCGACCGGCTTTTCCGACCGGCTGTTCCACGGCGAAGGCGTATCGGTCGGCATGGTATTGGCGGCGGAATTTTCCGCGCAACTCGGCATGATCGCGCAAGCCGACGCTGTCCGGATCGAACGCCACCTTGCTTCGGTGGGGCTGCCGACCCATTTGCAGGATATCGCCGGCTTTGCCCAGGAGGGTCTTGCCGACGCCGACGCGCTGATGACGCTGATGGCGCAGGACAAGAAGGTCAAGCGCGGCAAGCTGACCTTCATCCTGCTGGAGGCCGTCGGCCGCGCGGTGATTGCCAATGACGTGGAGCCGGCGCTGGTGCGCGATTTTCTGAAAGCCAGGCTGGCGAAGACGTAAACTCTGTCCGGAATGAACAACTTGGATTGGATCGCGCTCTCCATCGTCGTCGCCTGTCTCTTTGTCTCCGCATTCTTTGCGGCGAGCGAGACCGCGCTGACCGGCGCCTCGCGCGCCAGCATGCTGCGGCTGTCGAAGCAGGGCAACCGCGAGGCCAGCGTGGTTTCGAGCCTCGTCGCCATGCGCGAGCGCTTGATCGGCGCGCTCTTGCTCGGCAACAACATCGCCAATATCGGGGCCTCGGCGCTGGCGACCGGCATCTTCACCGCCTGGTTCGGTGAGGTCGGCGTGCTCTATGCGACCGGCGTGATGACGGCACTGGTCGTGATCTTTGCCGAGGTGCTGCCCAAGACCATTGCCATCAATGCGCCGGACCGGGTGTCGCTGCTGGTCGCACGCCCGATGCGGCTGATGTTGTATTTGCTGGGTCCGCTGCTTGCCATTGTGGAAGCGATCGTCCGGCTGCTGATGCGGATGCTCGGCGTTAAAATCGGTCACAATCAGCCGCTGCTGTCGCCGACCGAGCGGCTGCGCGGTGCGGTCGATCTGCTACATCACGAAGGCAACGTCGAAAAGCAGGACCGCGACATGTTCGGCGGCCTGCTGGACCTGCGCGAGCTGCAGGTCTCCGACGTGATGGTCCACCGCACCGAAATGGTGATGATCAATGCCGACATGCCGGCGGAAGACCTGGTGCGCGAGGTACTGGCGACCGAATACACCCGCATTCCCTTGTGGCGTGAAAAGCCGGAGAACATCATCGGCGTGCTGCACGCCAAGGACCTTCTGCGCGCGATCCGCGCGTCCGAGGGCGACACCGCCAAGATCGACGTCTCGACCATCGCGCTGCCGCCATGGTTCGTGCCGGAGATGCGCTCGGTGTCCGAGCAATTAAAGGCGTTCCGCCGCCGCAAGACCCATTTTGCGCTCGTCGTCGACGAGTACGGCGAAGTCGAAGGCATGGTGACGCTGGAGGATATCCTGGAAGAGATCGTCGGCGATATCTCCGACGAGCACGACGTCGTGGTGGCGGGCGTCCGGGCCCAGCCCGACGGTTCGGTCGTGGTCGACGGCTCGGTGCCGATCCGCGATCTCAACCGCGCGATGGACTGGCATCTGCCCGACGAGGAAGCGACCACCATTGCGGGGCTGGTGATTCACGAGGCGCGTTCGATCCCCGAGCGCGGCCAGAGTTTTACCTTCCACGGCTTCCGCTTCCGTGTGCTGCGCCGTGAGCGCAACCGCATCACCGCGCTGCGGATCGTCGCGGTGCCGCGCGAGGCCGAGACCGAAGAGAAAAAGCCGAAGCGGGCGGGAACGGCGTTCTGAACGCGCAGTTTGCCTGCATCGTTCTCTTATTCGATATCGATGCTGACGCCGCTGAGCTTCCAGGTGCCGTCGGCCGGAACGAACCCAAGCTGGTACTTCACCTTCTTGGGTGTCGTCTCGAAATGGCCTTTCAACCGCAACACGCCTTTTCGTCGATTTTGGCGTCCTCGTCGGAAATGATCGGGCTCGCCACCACCGCGTCGAACACCGCGTGCTTGTCGATCAGTTCCTTGAAGATCGCCCGCAGCTTATCCGGCGGAAACTGATCGCGGAATGGTTTTGAAATCTTGGCGTTCAGCACGGTGAAATTGTCTGATGCAACAGCGTCGCTGAGCGTCACCAAGATGCTCTTGACCAGCACTTCCTGCACGAAGGGGCTCGGCATGCCCTGCGCGAAGGCCCAATCCGCACCGCAAATGGCGAATATGGCCATCATTGCGGCGGCCATTCGCAATCGCGCCCAATCAACCATCGGACTGCCCCTTCGACAGGCGGCGATGCTTGGCTAAGCCCAACCCGCGCGCTCGTGCAACGGGTTCATCACCCAGGCAATTATCCAAAATAGTAGAAAACCGGCGTCGCGTCTGCCGCGATCTTGACCGGCGCGCGACCGGCCGGCTCTTGGAAATTCAGCTCCGTAGTTCCGCGGGGGCCTTCGCGGAAATCGCCAGCGCATGCACGGATCCAGCGAGTTCCGCGGAAAGCGTCGCATTAATCATGCGGTGGCGTTCGATCCGGCTCTTCCCTTCGAAGGCCGGCGACACGATATAAACCCTGAAATGCGTCTCGCCGCCCGGCCGGTGGCCGGCGTGGCCCTCATGCAGATGTAATTCGTCCGTAACGTCGAGGCTTTCCGGCGAGAAAGCTTCACGCAACTTGTTTATGATAGCGTCCCTGGTGCTCATAGCGGCGGCAATACGCTCCAAAGCCGCTTTTCGTCAATGGCGCATCCACAGTTGAGGTATTATCAATGTCAAGACTTGAAGCCTTGGGCGTTGCGTAGTCAAAGTTAGCCATGGCGATTGATTCATCCAAATTCTTCGACTCCATTCGCATCAAGCCCAACAAGCTGAGCGCGAAGCAGCAGGCCCAGGCGCGGGAAGAATCCGCGATGTGTGAGTGGGCGGGCTGCCCGAACAAGGGGCCGCACCGGGCGCCGAAGGGCCGCGAGAACTCGAAAGAGTACTGGCACTTCTGCCTGAACCATGTCCGCGAATACAACCAGTCCTACAATTTCTTCCAGGGCATGAATGCCGACGCCGTCGCGCGCTACCAGAAGGATGCGCTGACCGGCCATCGTCCGACCTGGAAGATGGGCGCCAACGGCGGCAAGAAGGGCAAGGCCGGCGCCGAGGCCGATATCGACGCGGCGTCCGATCCGTTCAGCATGTTCAGCGAGCTCAACGGCCGTGGCCGCTGGCGGCCGGGTCCGGGCGGTGCTGCCGGCGAGGCCAAGCCTGAGACCCGAAAAGTGATGAACGCTGAGCGCAAGGCGCTGCAGGTGATGGGGCTCGGGCCCGACGCGACGCTGGAAATCGTCAAGGCGAAATACAAGGCGCTGGTGAAGCAGCACCATCCCGACGCCAATGGCGGCGACCGCTCCACCGAGGATCGCCTGATCGAGATCATCAAGGCGTATAATTACCTGAAGACTGTGGTGCGCGGCGCGAGCTGACAACATGAGCGCGCGTTTGCGCCCTCATGTTGCAGCCAATTCGTACCATCAATCCGGCATCGGCCCGATATAGGCCGAACTCGGCCTGATCAACCGGCCGCCGCGCTGCTGCTCGCGGGCGTGCGCGGTCCATCCGGCCGCGCGCGCGACCGCGAAGATCGGCGTGAACGCCCGCCGCGGGATTTTGAGCGCATCGAGCAGGATTGCGGTGAAGAATTCCACGTTGGTGTCGAGCGGGCGGTCCGGATTCTTCTGCCGCAACGCTGCGCGGATATAGGCTTCGACCTCGCCGGCAAACGGCAGATCGGTGCCGTCACCGGCAAGCCGCTCGATGGCGCCCTTGAGCACATCGGCGCGCGGATCGCGCACGCGATAGACGCGATGGCCAAAGCCCATCAGCCGTTCGCCGCGTTCAAGCGCGCTGTCGACCCATGGCTTGATGCGTTCGCTGTTGCTGATCGCGTCGAGCATTTCCAGCACCGGCTCCGGCGCGCCGCCATGCAACGGTCCGGTCAGCGCGCAATAGCCGCCGGTGACGGCTGCGAACAGATCGGCCTGGGTCGAGGCGATGACGCGCGTCGTGAACGTCGACGCGTTCATGCCGTGATCGCACACGGTGACGAAATAGGCATCGAGCGCCGCCACCGCGCGCGCGCCGGGCTTGCGGCCCAGCATCATCGACAGCGTATCGGCGGCATGGCTGAGCGTCGCGTCCGGCGCGATCGGTTCGTTGCCGCGGGCGCGCTGCACCAGCGCGCCGGCGATCACCGGAAACGCGCCGACGATGGTGGCCTCATGCGCCAGTCCATTTTCGGCGCGCAGCCCTGCGATCGCCGCCCGGAAACCGTCGACGACCGACAGCCCGCGGGTAATTCCGAGCAGGTCCGGCAGCCGGGCAAAGGCGCGTTCGCGGGCGGCGCCCAGCGCTGCGCGGACCGTGGCTTCGCCGACCGGCTGGCCGGTGCCGCCGCTCCATAGGCGCGCGGTGACGCCTTCGAAGCCGGTCTTGCGGACGAGGTCGCCGACGCGCTCGCCGGCGATGATCAGTTCGCCGCGCTCGCCGTCGACATGGCTCAGCACGGTTTCGGCGGCGGGAATGCCGTCGAGGCCGATCGGGGTTTTGGAAAGCTGGATGTTCATGACGGGTCTCCTTTTGCAGTCCCGCAAAATTCGACCCTCTCGACAGATTGATCAATCTTGATTATATAAATCAATATGAAAAAATCCGCAGGGCTCTACCTCTCCGCCCGCGAGGCCTCGGCCGAGCTCGCGGTCTCGCCGGCGACGCTCTACGCCTATGTCAGCCGCGGGCTGATTCGCTCGGAGCCATCGTCGGATTCGCGGAGCCATCGTTACCGGGCCGAGGACATCCGCACGCTGAAGGAACGCCGCGTGCCGTCGCCGGAACCGCGCGGCCTCAGAAGTTTCGACGCGGACCTGCCGGTGATGGATTCGGCGATTGCGACCATCACCGAGGACGGTCCGATCTATCGCGGCGTGAATTGCGTCGATCTCGCGGAAAAAGACACGCTGGAGCATGCCGCGACGCTGCTGTGGGACGTCACCGGCGTCGATCCGTTCGCGGCCGACAACGATCCGCAGATTTCCGACGAGATGCGCGCAATCGCGGAAGCCGCACGCCGCGCGGCGCCGATCGATCGCGCCATCGCCGTGCTGGCGCTGGCGGCCAGCGCCGATCCCAGGGCGTTCACCCGCGCTGCCGACGGACGCGCCATGGTCGGTGCGCGCATCCTGCGGCTGGTGGTCGCGACCATGCTCAGCACCGCGCCGTCGCCGGCGCCGCTCCATCTGCAGATTGCGCAAGCCTGGGCGCCCGACAACAAACATGCCGCCGATCTGATTCGCCGGGCGCTGGTGCTGCTGGCCGATCACGAATTGAACGCCTCGACCTTTACCGTGCGGTGCGCGGCTTCGACGGGACTGAACCTGTATGATGCCGTGATTGCGGGCCTCGTCGCCTTGAAGGGCCCGAAGCATGGCGGCGCCGGCGTGCTGGCCTCACGGCTGGTCAGGACGCTGGTCGACAGCGACGTCGCGCCCGTAATCCGCGAACGCGTCGCCCTCGGCGAGCGTTTTGCAGGCTTTGGCCATGGCGTTTACAAGCGCGGCGATCCGCGCGCCATTTCCATGCTGGAAGCGCTGGCGCGCGCCGGCGCCGCGCGAAAATTCACCCGGGAAATCCCCGAGCGGATCGCGGAAGCCACCGGCGAGTTCGTCAACATCGATTATGCGCTGGCGGTGCTGGTGCAAAGCCTGCGGTTGCCGGCGGGAAGTGAGCTGGCGTTGTTTGCCATGGCGCGCACGGTGGGCTGGATCGCGCATGCGAGCGAACAGCTGCAGCATGGCGGGCTGATCCGGCCGCGCGCGCGCTACATCGGCCCGGCCGCGGGGCGGGGTACGGCTCCGAACGGCAGGTGAGGCTACTCGCGGGATTATTCGGCGGGTTTGGCCGGCTCGATCCAATTGCCGCCGTGACGGCGGCGCACGGTCCAGACCGCGAGCGCGAGGATCACGGCACCGCCGAACACCGCAAACATCCACAGATGCTTGCCGACATGTTCATGATGCGGCAGGCCGGCATATTCGTGCAGCGCCGAGACCGCGAGCACGCCCGGCAGTACATGCGCCGGTGCCCAGGCCAGGATCGCGGGAATGTTGACACAGAAGAATCGCAGGGGCGGCATCCCGAGCGCGCCGGCTGTGATCGGCACGAAAGCGCAAATCGGCGGCACGAATCGGGCAAAGAACACCGCCAATGCGCCCCAGCGGTTGAAGAACGCCTCGCTTTGCGCCACCACGCGCGGATAATTCGTCATCGGCCAGGCGTTGAGGATTTCGCGTTGCGAGCGATGGCCGACCCAGAATGCCGTGCCATCGCCGAGCAATGCGCCGGCGGCCGCCGCAGCCAGGACCGGCACGAGCTTCAACTCGCCGCCGGGCACCAGGGCGCTCAGGGCAAGGATGATGGTCGAGCCGGGGACCAGCGAACCGACCACCGGCACTGCCTCCAGCAGCGCAGCCAGGAATAGCGTCAGATAAGCCAGTTCCGCATGGGCCGAGACGAACGCGATCAGGGGATCAAGGAATGAAGTCACAAAGTTCCTGTTTCGGTAGGGGCGATCTGCATCAGGTCCAGAGCTAACAACTCGCGGCGGAGGTTGAAAGTGCCATCCAGCCCCACGGGTTCCAGCGGGTGGTCCGGCCACCGGTAAAAGTGCGGCGTGATTCGCAGGGCAGCCCTCCAAAAAACGAGTTCAGCGCCTATCTCAATGATAAGGCAACGGAACTTTGATTGAGGCGCGGGCTTCTGCCGGCCGTTGCTCTCTGCTAGGTTCATCCCAGCACCCATCCGCAGCCTTATCGCAAATCTGGTTTCGGGAATGCCCGGGACCTCGGAGGATTGATGACGACCGCCGCCATGACCAAAACTATCGAGCCCGTCGGTTTGCCTGACATGAAGGTGTCGGTGCGTCAGGTGTTCGGTATCGACAGCGACCTTGAGGTGCCCGCCTATTCCGAAGTCGATCCGCATGTGCCGGACGTCGATTCGGACTATCGTTTCGATCGCGCCACCACGCTCGCGATCCTCGCCGGCTTCGCGCACAACCGCCGGGTGATGGTCACCGGCTATCACGGCACCGGCAAATCGACTCATATCGAACAGGTCGCGGCGCGGCTCAACTGGCCTTGCGTGCGCGTCAACCTCGACAGCCACATCAGCCGTATCGATCTGGTCGGCAAGGACTCGATCGTCGTCAAGGACGGCAAGCAAGTCACCGAATTCCGCGACGGCATTTTGCCCTGGGCGCTGCAGCACAACATCGCGCTGGTGTTCGACGAATACGACGCGGGCCGTCCCGACGTGATGTTCGTGATCCAGCGCGTGCTGGAAGTTTCCGGCCGTCTGACGCTGCTCGACCAGAACAAGGTGATCAAGCCGCATCCCTCGTTCCGCCTGTTCTCGACCGCCAACACGGTCGGTCTCGGCGATACTTCCGGCCTCTATCACGGCACCCAGCAGATCAACCAGGGCCAGATGGACCGCTGGTCGATTGTCACCACGCTGAACTATCTGGCGCATGACGAGGAAGTCGAAATCGTGCTGGCGAAGGCGCATCACTATCGTACCACGGAAGGCCGCGACATCGTCAACAAGATGGTGCGGCTCGCCGACCTGACCCGCAACGCATTCGCCAATGGCGATCTGTCGACGGTGATGAGCCCGCGCACGGTGATCACCTGGGCCGAGAACGCCGACATCTTCACCGACATCGGCTTTGCGTTCCGCGTCACCTTCCTCAACAAATGCGACGAGCTGGAACGGCCGCTGGTGGCTGAATTCTATCAGCGCTGCTTCAACGCGGAGTTGGCGGAGTCTTCCGTCAACGTCGCGCTCTCCTGATCGCCGTATTCTCAAGTGTCATCCCGGCTTTCGCCGGGATGACGGTGAGGGGACGACGGGTGATGAGATTGAAATGACCACCTCGAACTCCAAATTCCGCACTGGATCGAAGGAAGCGCCGACCGAGCCGTTCAAGCGCGCGGTGACGTCGTGCCTGCGCGCAATCGCGAAAAAGCCCGAGCTCGAAGTAACGTTCGCCGCCGAACGTCCAGGTCTGGCGCCGGGCAAGGCGCGGCTGCCGGAGCCGGCACGCAAGATGACCCGCCGCGATGCGGCGATCGTGCGCGGCCACGCCGATTCGATCGCGCTGAAACTCGCCTGCCATGATCCCAAAGTGCACCGCAAGCTGATGCCGGGCAATCCGCAGGCGCGTGGCGTGTTCGAGGCGGTCGAGCAGGCTCGCGTCGAGGCGATCGGCTCGCGCCGGATGGCCGGCGTCGCCAAAAATCTCACTGCGATGCTCGACGATCATTTCCATCGCGGCAAGTTCGACGAGATCACCGATCGCGCTGACGCGCCGCTGTCGGATGCGCTGGCGATGCTGGTGCGTGAGCGCCTGACCGGTTTGGCGCCGCCCGCGGCTGCGAAGAAGATGGTCGATCTCTGGCGTCCAGTGCTGGAAGACAAGATCGGCCCTCGCCTCGACAAATTGAGCCGCGTCACCGAGGACCAGGCCAAGTTCGGTGATCTGGTGCATGACCTGCTGACGGCGCTCGACCTCGGCGACGACCGCAACGCCGATGCCGACGACGACGAAAACCAGGACGAGAACCAGGACGGCGAGAGCGATCAGTCCGGCGCCGAAGGCTCGCCCGATAGCGATGCTGCGCAGGAAATGAGCGCCGATCAGGCGCAGGCGACCACCGACGAGATGTCGGAAAGCGCGATGGAGAGCGCGCAGGCGTCCACCAGCGACACTTTCGACGATGGCGAACTCGGCGACGACGAGACGCCGGGCGAGGCGACGCGGCCGAATTCGCGCGGCGCCAACGAGCCGCGCGGGCCGGAATATCATGCCTTTGCGCCGAAATTCGACGAAGTGATCGCGGCCGAAGATCTTTGCGACCATGACGAACTGGAACGGCTGCGTTCTTATCTCGATAAGCAGCTCGCGCATCTACAGGGCATCGTCGCCCGCCTCGCCAACCGGCTGCAGCGCCGCCTGATGGCGCAGCAGAACCGCGCCTGGGAGTTCGATCTCGAGGAGGGCATTCTCGATCCCGCCCGCCTGTCGCGCGTGGTCACCGATCCCTATCATCCGCTGTCGTTCATGCACGAGAAGGAGGCGACCTTCCGCGATACCGTGGTGACGCTGCTGCTCGACAATTCCGGTTCGATGCGCGGCCGCCCGATCACGGTTGCCGCGACCTGTGCGGATATTCTGGCGCGCACGCTGGAGCGTTGTGGCGTGAAGGTCGAGATCCTTGGCTTCACCACGCGGGCCTGGAAGGGGGGACAGTCGCGCGAGGCGTGGCTCGCCGCCGGCAAGCCGGCCAATCCCGGCCGGCTCAACGATCTCAGGCACATCATCTACAAATCCGCCGATGCCCCCTGGCGTCGCGCGCGCAAAAATCTCGGCCTGATGATGCGCGAAGGCCTGCTCAAGGAAAACATCGACGGCGAGGCGCTGGACTGGGCGCACAAGCGCCTGCTCGGCCGCTCCGAGCAGCGCAAGATCCTGATGATGATTTCCGACGGTGCGCCTGTCGACGATTCCACGCTGTCGGTCAACCCCGGCAATTATCTGGAGCGGCATCTGCGTCACATCATTGAGGAAATCGAGACCCGTTCGCCGGTCGAACTGATCGCGATCGGCATCGGTCACGACGTCACCCGCTACTATCGCCGCGCGGTCACCATCGTCGATGCCGAAGAACTCGGCGGCGCCATCACCGAAAAGCTCGCCGAACTGTTCAGCGAGACCCACGGAGCCGCGCCCGCGACCCATGGCCGGCCGCGCCGCTTGCATTCGTGAGAGATGCGCTCGCTTCTTAGCCGCCGCCGCTTTCTGAACTTTACGGCGGGGCTTTCGGCGACGGCGATGGCTGTCGCCGCGCGGGCGCAGACGGCTGTCCAGCCGCCACCGAAACCAACCAGGCCCGACGAATATTCGGTCACCGCGCCGGTCTCGATCGAGGTCAACGCCCGGCCGTTGCCCGCGTTCGACACCCGGGATCGCTCGCGTGTGCGGTTCGGTTCGCTGGAATATCGCAGCGGATTGATCCTGACCTCGGCGTTTCACGGTTTTGGCGGACTGTCGGGAATAAGGCTCGATACCAAGGGCGAACGCTTCATCGCCATCAGCGACAAGGGCAGCTGGTTCACCGGCCGCATCGTTTACAAGGGCCGGGAGATGACAGGCCTCGAAGATGTCGAGGCGTCGCCGATGCTCGGCCCCGACGGCAAGCCGATCACCAGCCGCGGCTGGTATGATTCCGAATCGATCGCGCTGGACGGCTCGTTCGTCTATATCGGCCTCGAGCGCGCCAATCAGGTGCTGCGGTTCGATTTTTCCATGGGCTTCACGCGTTCGACCAGCGAAATCGTGCCGATGCCGCCGGCGGTGCGCAAGCTGCCGAACAACAAGGGACTCGAGGCGCTGGTATGGGTGCCGAAGGGCCCGCCGCTGGCGGGGACGCTGATCGCGATCTCCGAGCGCGGCCTCGATGCCAACGGCAACATCATCGCGTTCCTGGTCGGCGGCAAGACGCCCGGCCAGTTCAGCGTCCGCCGCACCGATAATTTCGACGTCAGCGATGCGGTGCTGCTGCCGTCAGGCGATCTGTTGCTGCTGGAGCGGAAATTCTCCTGGCTCGGCGGCATCGGCATCCGGATCCGTCGCGTCGCGCTCGCTTCGCTGGCGCCCGGCGCCCTGATCGATGGTCCCGCGATCTTCAACGCCGACCTCGGCAATGAGATCGACAACATGGAGGGCATCGACGCCCATGTGACGCCGGAAGGCGACACGGTGCTGACCCTGGTCTCCGACGACAATTTCTCGCTGATCCAGCGCAATCTGCTGCTGCAGTTCACGCTGGTGGAGTGACGTTCGAACTTGTTCGGGTGAGCGTCTAACCTGGCGTTGATCAAGGCCGCGGGCATCAAGCAGTAGGGCAGGGTTGCGCCCGGCGCGGGTTGAGGAGCGGGGGGTGCATGACTACACAGGAGGCGACGCCTTCCCTCCCATCCGGAAATCCCCCCATGAGCGCCCTGTTTTCCCCGATCAAGCTGCGCGGTTTGAACCTGCCCAATCGCGTCATGGTGTCGCCGATGTGCCAGTATTCGGCCGTCGATGGCGAGGCCAATGACTGGCATTTTACCCACATCAACTCGCTGGCGCTGTCGGGAGCTGCGATGTTCTGCATCGAGGCCACCCATGTCGAAGCGATCGGCCGTATCACGCCGGGCTGTCTCGGCCTGTACAACGACGCCACCGAAGCCGCGCTGAAGCCGATCCTGGCCTCCGTGCGCAAGCGTTCGAAGGCGGCTGTAGCGATGCAGCTTGCGCATGCCGGGCGCAAGGGCTCGAGCCATACGCCATGGGACGGCGGGCAGCAGATTCCGCTCTCCGAGGGCGGTTGGCAGGCGGTGGCGCCGTCGGCCGTTGCGCACAAGGAAGGCGAGGCCGCGCCGCTGGAGCTCGATGCGGCCGGTCTTGCGCGAATCCGCGACGCCTTTGTCGCCGCCGCGAAGCGCGCCGAGCGCCTCGGCATCGACGCCATCGAGCTGCACGGCGCCCATGGCTATCTGCTGCATCAGTTCCTGTCGCCGATCGCCAACAAGCGCAGCGATCAATATGGCGGCTCGCTGGAAAACCGGATGCGCTTTCCGCTCGAAGTGTTCGACGCCGTGCGCGCGGCGTTTCCGGCCACAAAACCGGTCGGCATTCGGGTGTCCTCGACCGATTGGGTCGAGGGCGGCTGGGATCTCGCGCAGACCATCGCGTTTGCCAGGGAATTGAAGAAGCGCGGCGTCGACTGGATCGACGCGTCCTCCGGCGGCGTCTCGCCGTTGCAGAAAATTCCGCTCGGCCCCGGCTATCAGGTGCAATTCGCGCAAGCCATCAAAGAAGCCACCGGCGTTCCGACCATCGCGGTAGGCCTGATCACCGAGGCGAAGCAATCCGAAGACATCGTCGCCTCCGGCAAGGCCGACATGGTCGCGCTCGCCCGCGGCATGCTCTACGACCCGCGCTGGGGCTGGCACGCCGCCGCCGAACTCGGCGGCCAGGTCGAAGCCCCGCCGCAATATTGGCGCTCGCAACCCTCGACGCAAAAGGCGCTGTTCGGCGCCACGACGTTCGGGACGCGTTGAACGACCGTAGCCCGGATGGAGCGGAGCGCAATCCGGGTCGGCCGCGAGTTCGTTCCCCGGATTTCGCTTCGCTCCATCCGGGCTACGAACCTCCCAACGCGAAGTGCGCCTCGCGTCGCGCGCGGATTTCAGCCCGGCGCTTTTGTCATATCTCGGCCACACGCAAGGGGTGCTATGTTCTCGCGCACGCGCAGCAGACGCGTGTTCAAAACAAAAACAGCGAGAGGAAGTCCAATGGAACTCGGATATTTCGCGATGCCCTCGCATCCGCCGGAATGCGGATTGAAAGAGGGGCACGACTGGGACCTGCAGGTGCTGCGATGGCTGGATGAACTCGGCTATCAGGAAGCCTGGATCGGCGAACACCACACCGCGCCCTGGGAACCGCATCCGTCGCCGGATTTGCTGCTGGCGCAGGCGTTTCTGCAGACCAGGAATATCCGTCTCGGCCCCGGCGGCTTCCTGCTGCCCTATCATCATCCCGCCGAACTCGCCAACCGCGTCGCGATGCTCGATCATCTCTCCGGCGGCCGGCTGAATTTCGGCGTCGCTGCCTCCGGCCTGCCGAGCGACTGGGCGATGTTCAATGTCGACGGGATGTCCGGCCAGAACCGCGACATGACCCGCGAGGCGCTGGAGATCATCTTGAAAATGTGGACCGAGGATGCGCCGTGGACCCACACCGGCAAATTCTGGACGGTGACCAAGCCGGAGACGATGTTCGATTTCCTCAGACCCCACATCAAGCCGTTGCAGGCGCCGCATCCGCCGATCGGCGTCGCCGGCCTCTCCAAGAATTCGGACACGCTGAAGCTTGCGGGCGAGCGCGGCTTCATTCCGATGAGCCTCAACCTCAACCCGGCCTATGTCGGCAGCCACTGGGAATCGGTGGAGATCGGCGCCGCGAAAACCGGCCGCAAGCCGAGCCGGCAGGACTGGCGGCTGGTGCGCGAGGTGTTTGTTGCCGACACCGATGAGGAGGCATGGAAATTGTCGAGCGGCGACATGATGGGCCGGATGATGGGGGAATATTTTTTGCCGCTGCTCGGTCATTTCGGCTTCAAGGACTACCTCAAGGCTTCACCCGACGTGCCCGACTCCGATGTCACGGTCGACTATTGCGCCCGTCACAACTGGATCGTCGGCTCGCCCGCGACCGTCACCGACAAGATCGAAAAAATCTTTTCCGAGGTCGGCGGCTTCGGCACGCTCCTGGTGTTCGGCTTCGACTACAAGCACAAGCCGGAAGCCTGGCACAATTCGCTGCGGCTTCTGAAGCACGAGGTGATGCCGCGGCTGAAACACCTCGACGCCGAACTCGGCCGCGCGGCGTAAGCAAAATTCCGGGCGTCTGTAGCCCGGATGGAGCGAAGCGTAATCCGGGTTGGCGGCGAACTCGTTCCCCCGGATTTCGCTTCGCTTCATCCGGGCTACGCAGTTGCACCCTCAATTCATACCCGCCGACGGCTGCGACCGCACCTGCCAGAATCGCAGCAGGCGTTGCGCGTTCTCTTTTGTCAGTTTCGCGTACGCGGCTTTGGCTTTGGCCAGTTCATGCGGCCCCATCGCGCCTGACGCAAACCGGCTTTCCAGAACGGCGGCGACCGTGTCCCAGCCGAGGCCCGCGACCCGGCACGGAATCAGGATGCCGTCGTCGCGCAGGCTCTGCATCAGCGGACGGATGACGTCGACGGTCGTGTGCGACAGCACGGCGAGCGCTGCCACCGTCTCCTCGTATTTCCGTTGTTTGGCGAAACCGAGCAGGGCTGCCTCATGAAGCTGGCCGTGCTTGTTGAGCTGTTCGACAAAATGCCGCGCCGCCTGGAAGTCGCGCACCTTTGCCATCTGGCGGCCGGCGCCGGCCGAGGCGGCGGCGATGGCGCTGCGGATTTCCTCGAACAGATGCGGCGGCGCGCGTGACAGCAGCCGCGACCGCACTGCCTCGGTGGCGCTGCGCAGCAATTGATTGCGCAGATCCAGCGGCAGATCGACCCGGATACCCATATCGACCGCAAGCTCGGGATCGGCTTCGGCCTGCGCCAGCACGACGGCGAATCCGCCTGCCGAAACCCGCGCGCCGGGATTGTTGACGAGTTTGCGGCTGACGCTCGGATAATGCCGCGCCAGCAGCGCGTCGGTGACCACTTCCTTCAGCCACCAGCGGCCGGAAATCGCCAGCAGATGCTGCTCGCCCTTGGAGCCTGCGAGTTCGACCAGATCGTCGTCGCTAAGCCGCGCCGATTCGGTCAGCACGGGGCCGGCGACGGAAATCTCGTCATGCCGCGCCAGGTGCCGGATCACGTCCCGCGGCGCCTTCGGCACCGAGGCCAGCTGCGTGCTCATCTCGGCCAGCGCGATGCGGGCGCTGATATCGGTGAGCGCGCGGATCTCGATAGTCCGGATCAGGCGTTCGAGCACGTCGCCGAACAGCTCGATCTGGTCGCCGCTGCAGCCGTCGGCGGACAGCAGGAACAGGTCCGTCACGCGCTTGAAGGTTTCGAGGTGTTTTTCGGCCGAGCCGGCCCGGATGGCGGCTTCGACTTCGTCAGCGATCGATCGGTCCAACATCGCTCGTCCTGAGCGTTTTAAAGCCAATTCTGGCAGGCTCGCGATCATCTGGGAAATAGCTGAACGTTCGGTAAAGCCGGAACCATTGAAACCCCAGGCATTGGGCCGCGCCGCGCGCATGCCGCCCAGCGCCGGCGTTCACCTCGCCCCGCTTGCGGGGAGAGGTCGGCGCGTAGCGCCGGGTGAGGGGGACTCTCCGCGAGTCCGAATGCGGGGATAGAGCCCCTCACCCCAACCCTCTCCCCGCAAGCGGGGCGAGGGGGCCGACCGTCTATGCGGCGCGGAGTTTTCGTCATTCCGGGGCGTGCGCAGCACGAGCTTTGATGCGCAATTGCGCATCTGAGAATCCATAACCACGATCGGGAGTATGGATTCCGGGCCCGCGCCAAGGGGCGCGTCCCGGAATGACGGACACTGGTGACGGGCGACGACAGCGTAGTTAATCCTCAAACATCATCCTTCACTGCTTCCGCATGCCCCTCCGTCGGCCCCGGCGGCATCGCGATCACCTGGGGGTTGGCCGGAAAATTCACCGGCTTGTAATTCAGCGCCGGATCGTTCATCCGCTCGATCACGGACTCGTGGACGAACGCGCCGTCCGGGATCGGGCGCGGTTCGGCGTCGGGGATGTAGACGCCCAAAAATACCTTGCGCGCTGGCCATTCCTTGTATTTTGCAAGCTTCGGAATGAATTCGAGGATCCACCACGCGCCGTGCAGCGAAACGTGCAGCAGGTCCCTGAAGTTGGGTTTGACGTAATGGAACGGGCTGTTTTTCCTGTCCTTGCCCCAGGCCAGCTGGTTGACGGTGCGCTGGTCGACCTTGAGCCCGCATTTGACCGCCTCGTCGATCATCCAGATCAGCGGGTATTTCGACAGCCCGCTCTGCTTCTCCGGATAGCCGCCGCCGATATCGGAATGCACGCCGGCGAACCAGCACTGCAGGATATCCTGCGGCTCGGCATTGTTGGTTTGGCTGAAGCGGTTGTGCATCCAGGTTTGCGGCTGGTCCCATTTCTTCAGGCGGAACATGCAGCGGCGCTCGTCGATCGAGATCGCCTGCCGAAAGGTCTGCACGCTCGGATTTTGCAGCGTGAATGCGAGCTCCTCAAAACTCGGAAAATAAAACCGGTCGGGCCGCGGCACGATCACGCTCGCCACCGTGTCCCAGACGCCGACGAAACGGATGGTCGGCCATCGCGTCGACAGGATGCGCGCGTACTGCGCCGCCTGGTCGTCCTTGCTGGTGGGCAGCGGCCCGTCGGCGTCGGCGGCGGTATCGGCGGTCGCTTCGTCGTCCGGGTTGTCGCTGGAAAACTGCTTGTAGGAGGTGAGCCCCGGGCCTGCGAGGTTGGCCTGCTCCGGCGAGATCAGTCCCACTTTGTGGATCAGGCCCGCCAGCACGCGCACGGTGTAGGCGCCGCGGGAAAAGCCGAACAGATAGATCTGGTCGCCTTCGCGGTAATTGTGCACGAGGAATTGATAGGATTGCAGCACCTTCTCGTCGAGCCCGTAGCCGGTGGCGAGCCCCAAAATGGCGCTGAAATCCTGCCGCAGCTTGTGCCACGGATCCGGCCGCGACAGCGTGCCGACGCCGGGATCGTAGAACACGAGCTGGCGCGGCTCGGTCTTTTCGGTCTTGCGCAGGCAGCGATAGAGTTTCAGCACATTGGAAATGTTCTCCGAGATTTCGTTGCCCGTGCCGTCGCAGCAAATAATGATATTCCGCTTCGCCGTTTCAGTTGTTTCAGTCATCCCGCAGCTCCCGCGCTTCGCCTCGCTCGCGACCACAGGATGATAGCTTCCGGCTGAGCGGGCAAGGGGGAGATAGCTTCGTCGTCCCGGCTCCTGATGCGCAATTGCGCATATAGGCCGGGACGACGTGGGTGAAATTCCTGTTTCAATTCTGATATGCCGAGTATGCACACCTCCACGATCCCGCCGCCCGATCCGCGCGAGGTTTTCCAAAACTTCGCGCCATCCGAAAATCAGAGGGCGCAGGGAAATGCCGGGGGCGCGCTGCACCCGCGGTCTCGTGTGCAAAGTGCACAAAGGAAACGCACACGAGCATACAGGTTCAGCGGAGGCACCCCGGCATTCCCTGCGCAATGGTTTTACGGCTTATAACGCGCTCTCCCCGGCGACGAATTCCTTTTGCCACCGTCATCCGCGGATTGAAGGTTTTGCAAAACCCGGTCGGGCCGCAACGCCTCCGCGAATTTAGCACCAGCAACGGGTGCCGGAACCACACGCCTTCGCCGTCCGCCTCAGCGCCGTTCGTCAGCGTTTCCTTGGGTAGCTCACGGAGTTGACCCGCCCTGCCGCCCAATTCCGCGCCTGACGCCGAGAGCGTCCACCGCATCCCGCCCCACGTCCGTGACGATCGCGAGCGCCCCTCTGGAGGAGCGGGACGGCGGGAGTTCTACCGGTGATTTGGGGTCGGCGCGAAGAGGAATATTTTCTCTTGAGGGGATTGACTCGCATGTCGCGGAAGGCGGGAAGTGATTTGCCCGTCGGGCTGAATTTCTTTGGCGGCGGGCCATTCGCAGACTTCGTCTACGCCGATCATCAGCGTTCTTTTCTTATAGCCGCCGTAACGAACGCCACTCAAAAACACGTCAATCAGATATAATGGCGAAACGGCAATGGTGGGCCATCGCTGTGCGGAGCTGCAGTCAGAATTTCGCCCACAGCTTCAGCAAACCGTAATGTAACTGGAAGGCCATCAGAAAATATACAAGCATTGAAGTTGACCTTTGTTAGGCCCATCACATCTTGCAAGACTTTGTTCATGTCTCCGTCACCGCGAGATATCTCGACTAATACCAAGTCTCGGCAATTATGACTCGTTGACGATTTCCAAATCGATTTGCTGTGATTCACTGGTGGCGAACGGTGGAGGTTCGTCATGACGATTCCAGTGGCGTTGTGCGGGGACTACAAGGCATCGCAGCTGAGGGGTCTTGCGAGGAAGACGAAGGATGGCCCGCAGGCTCGCCGGCTTTTGGCGCTGGCGGCCATTTACGATGGGGCGAGCCGCACCGAGGCGGCGAAGATTGGCGGCGTGACGCTGCAGATCATCTGGGACTGGGTGATACGGTTTAATGCGCGGGGTGCTGCCGGCCTGCTGGATGGCAAATCGCCAGGTCAACCCTCGAGGCTCAATGATGTGCAACGTCAGGCGATCGTGCGGATGATCGAGAGCGGCCCGATCCCGGCGATCCACGGTGTAGTGCGCTGGCGGCTGATTGATCTTGCGCAATGGATCTACGAGGAGTTCCGCATCACGGTTGCCAAACAGACGCTGAGCCGGGAGCTTCGCGCGATGGGCTACCGCAAGCTCTCGGCACGACCCCGCCATCATGCGCAAGCCGAGGGAGCCGTTGAGGATTTTAAAAAAACTTCCCAGCGCGCCTGGATGAAGTCGCGCGCGAAAAGGCAATCGACGTCAGCAAGATAGAAATTTGGTTCCAGATGCTATGAGGACGGGCTGAGCCGATACTTTGGCGGCCCCGAATCAAAGCAAAGGAGCTACCACTATGCAAACAATTGACACCATTAATCCTACTATCCTCCTTGCTATCGAACTCAGTGCATCAACATGGCTCGTCGCCGCCCGCGTGCCAGGGTTGGAGAAGCCACATCTGCATCGGATCGATGGTGGCGACACGGCCGCCTTGTTGGCTCGGATTTCGTCTCTGCAGGCCCGTGCTGCTCGCGGGCTCGACGCGACGATAGGCGTTGTCTGCTGCTTTGAGGCGGGACGTGACGGCTTCTGGCTGCACCGTTTGCTGACGGCACATGGTGTCGTTTGCCATGTTCTTGAACCCACCAGCATTCTCGTCAACCGCCGAGCCCGACGGGCCAAGACGGACCGGCTCGATGCGGAGGGCATGCTGCGCGTGCTTGCGGCCTATCTCCGGGGTGATCATCAAGCCTGCAGCATGGTACGTGTGCCAACACCGGAAGAGGAGGATGCCAAGCGCACGCACCGCGAGCGCGAGAAGCTGGTGCAGGAGAGGCTGCGCATCCAAAACCGTATTGAAGCTCTGCTGTTCACCCAGGGCATTCGGAAACGACCCTCTCTTCGTTCATGGGAGCGAGATCTTGCTGTTCTACGCACCGGTGATGGACGCGAGATACCGCGCCATCTTCGGGCCGAATTGGATCGCTTGCGTCGACGGCTCGTCATGACCTTGGAGTTGATCCGGGAGGTCGAGGCCGAGCGCGATCAGGCCGCAAAAACCAAGCCGCAGGATCAGGCCTACCACAAGATAGCCGCTCTCTCTCGCATCCGGGGTATTGGCGAGAACTTCGCCGCCGTGCTCACGCGTGAGGTATTCTATCGTTCATTCGACAACCGCCGGCAGATCGCGAGCTACGTCGGCATCACACCAATGCCCTACCAGAGCGGCGGTATGGATCGCGATCGGCGCATCAGCCGGGCGGGAAACCCGCGGGCAAGGACAACTATGATCCAGCTCGCATGGCTCTGGCTTCGCTACCAGCCTGGCAGCGAGCTGGCGGAGTGGTTCCGCGAGCGCGTCGGCACGCTGGCCGGGCGCACACGACGGATCGCCATTGTGGCTATGGCGCGCAAGCTGTTGATCGCGCTCTGGCGCTACGCAGAGACCGGGGTAATACCGGCTGGCGCCGAGATCCGGGCGGAGATAACCGTCGCCGCATGACAGACAGGAATTGCCACCGGCAGCATTCGCCGGCGGCGATACGGGGAACGCGACCGTCTTCTTCTTTGGTGGCACAACGCCGCCGCGTTTCAGGTGGGTCGCGTCTCGCCGGGGCTACGCCTCGTGCATGAGGCATTATGGTGCGGGACCGTGCTCCGGGCCCGACCGCATGTAAGGTGACGCAGCCGTAGCTGCGAGACTTCGATGGCCCCGGACCCAACGACGTGCCGAAGTACCATCAATCAAGATCGGAGAAGCGAATGCCACAGACCCGTTGACAGCAGAACCCTCATGTAAGGACGAGGCTCGTATCGGCCAGAAGAACAAGATCACCCGCAGGTGGGCCAGGCGCGGCACTCGCCCGAGTGCTCCGCGAGATCAGCGAACCGCATCGACCTATATCTTCGGTGCCATCTGCCCGAAACACGGCAAGGGCGCGGCTCTGGTTCTGCCCTTCTGCAATACCGAAGCGATGAACCTGCACCTCGCGGAAATCGCCAAGGCGGTCGCACCAGGAGCCCACGCCGTCCTTCTCGTCGATCAAGCCGGATGGCATCTGTCAGCAGGATTGTTCATTCCCGCCAACATCACCATTATCCCGCTGCCGCCGAAATGCCCTGAACTCAATCCGGTCGAAAATATCTGGCAGTACATGCGCGACAACTGGCTCTCGAACCGCGTCTTCAAATCCTACGATGATATCGTCGATCACTGTTGCTACGCCTGGAATACGCTTGTCGATCGTCCTTGGAAAATCATGTCCATCGGATTACGCCAGTGGGCTCACCAGTTCTGATCAATGAGATGTGGTATAAGAGGGGGTTTGGCACCTCGCGCCCAGGATAAGTAGCCAGTTCAGGAATGTAACCGGCAGTCCAAAGCAATGACCGATTTTCCTCCAGACGGTATGCTGAGCCTCTTATTACTGGGGTCTTGGTCGGGCGATACAATTTCATTTCTTGCGATCGGGAAATTCGAACGCAAACTACGTTTGAGGCCGGAGCGCCTTCCTTGAAACCACACCACTCTTCATACGAGAACCGCTTTCGCCCGTGAACGAAGATTTCCGCGGGAGGCTTTCCATGGAGTTCCGTATAAGCAGCGGTGACCCTTGAAATTAAATCTCTAGCGCCGTCCTGTGTAAGATTAAATTCTTTCCTGTCTTGAGAGTACCACGATCCAGTACTTTTGAAGACAAGCCCATCACCAGAGTCCAAGAACATTTGAGCGCCGCAACACGCATTGCCGCTGGTGGGGTCGAGCGTGTTGATTTTGAAGACTAGCCCAATGTAACAGACACCCGGGCGCACCTCGGCGAGTTTCCACGGTCTGCCCCCGGCTTTGAAAAAGGCAGTTGTTGTCAGGTTCCAAGCGAGCGACGCTGGATCTTGCAAACCGCGTCTGCCAAAAGCGCCATCATCAATCGGCGAGCCAAGCGAACTCTCTCGTACAACCTGTACAACAATCTTATTGACGAGCAGTCGCGCTTTTAATTGATGATGAAAATTGACATCATATCGATACGGCTCGCTAGCAAGCTTATCCTCAGCAAAAAGGGATGGCTCACGCAAAAATCTTTTGCCGAGTTTTGGGCCGAGCGCACCAGGATCATGAACTCCCTCAAGTTTAGAAGGTCGAGAAAGCGGGCGGCCAAGCCGCCAGATCTCATCTGGAATAATCACGAACCATACATCTACTTGAAGCTCATCTTCGGTAAGTTTCTTAATTATAGGCGCGGAGAAGAGACCAACCGTATCGTATATCGCTTTGTGACGGTCGGTTTTGCGAATTGCATTCGAAATCTCGTTGGCGGAAACTCCGATCTCGGCGGCCGGTTTGGTAGGCCATTTTGTTTGAAAGACGGCCTCGAACCCTGGATAAGCTAGGCGATGCTTCACCTCAGGCTCTGCTAGCGGAATAAAGGCCCGCACCTTATCGAGCCATTCGCGGTATAGTGAGATTCCCTTTGGGGTACCGATCACGCCGATCCGCATCTCAGCGGGCCGCCTATCTTCCAAAGGTCCAAAAAGGAACAAGCCGTCCTTGGGGTCCTTCAAGCGTTGACCATATCCAAATTCGAGCAGCGGCTCGCTGAGGTAATCGATTTCGCGATTCATCAGACCGCGTCCTCAGGCTCATCGTCGAAAAAGTTATCGTTCAAGTCGTCGTCAGCATCGAGCGCGTCGGACTGATCGACGTCGTCATCCGAAGTAGCCTCTTCAATTTCTGGAACCCATTTGCTGTCAATTCGCATAGGCATGTCAAAAGACAAAAATTCGGTCGGGCCGACGTATAAGCGAATTTCCCCGTCCTCTCCGATCACCCGTGAAAACGCGATGAGCAAATCGCGCCATCGATCATTCCACCAACTCTTGCAAAAACTTCTGCGCAATACATGCATGCGCTGTTTGCTAAACAACGGCGTCTTGCCGTCGGCAGTAAAAATCACATGGGGGCGTAAAACTAAGCGATTTAAATCGCCTACAACTGGCCTCGCTTCAAACGCAGCGTGCCAATATATCTGCCGTTTCTCACTCCACCCAACTAATTGTTTTCGTCTCCGCTTACCCGCATCGTCGATAAAAGCTACTTTGTTTCCCTCGATGAGTTGGTCAGAGAGAAACCAAGCTAGCTGGCCTGACGCTAATTCAAATGAGCTAAGGCCCCGCTTTTGCATCTGAAGTGACCACGCCTGCCGAACTAGGCTCGAAAGAATATTCCGAGCATCTTGTCGTTTTAGCCCGATGTTCGAGGTGCCAGCCAAAAAGTCGGAAACGGGAACGCGGTAAGCCCTCCGCACCATCGTGTCCGCTATTCGAAATTCGGATTCCAGCGCGCTGTCGCTAAACATTCCAACGAGGCGCAGGTGTTGAAACGCCGGATGCGCCGACGCGCGGACCAATTCGGGGACTGCGCTTTGCGGACCTTGCACGTCCATCAAATCGATACTGTCAGGCATTCTCTTGGCCAATAGCCAATTGGAAACGAGTTGCTCACGCTGATCTTTAACAGTTGCTCTTACTCGCAATCCTCCGTCCAGAGATCGCGCTAACGTCTCTGCACCGGTAGCAGGTGTCATAGGTACGTGGTCTCGTTCGAGCATGCGCAAAAGGCTGGCCAATCCGCTGGCCCAATTTGGGTGGAAATCAATTATGTTCTTTCTCGCAAGGTTGGCGCGGACCTCGGAGAAGGGTAAATCGTCAACGCGGATCGGAATTACAAAACCCTGGAGCGCGTCCGCGCGCTCAACTCGGATAGCTAAATCGATCTCGTCGAGAACACCAGCCTTCGTTCGGGAAATGCGCGAAACTGCCACTATTACTTTCGCAGCGTGATTTCTAATCGCTTCTTCGATGTCATCCCAAATTATCTCTCCGCCCACAAGTTTGGTAACGTCGGACCAGACATGATAACCGGCGATCGCCAATTTGCCTGATAGCCATGCAGCAAAATTGTTGTCGGTTGGGTTCGCGTGGCTGATGAAGATGAGGCGTCTATCTCTTGGCAGAATCGCTTCGGCCACGGGAAGTTTCAAAACGTCCCAAACCTCATCGGGAGGGACCGGTAACTTCTCAATAAGGCTCAGGACATAGCTTTCGCCGAATTGATCTTGATCCACTAAAAGGACAATTGGACCGATGGTGGATCGAGCAGTTTCGACGGCTCTGCTTATCTCTGCCGCGACATTTGTTACGTCACGAGCGCCTTTCGAACCTAGTCGGCCCGATAGGTCGAAATACTGAATACCCGCACCTGTAAAAAGATCAAAGGCCAATCGACAATTCAGATGCGCCACATCAAACCGTGGCGCTTTGCGTAAATCGAAAAGAAACTTCGGGCGAGTGCCTGTGCATAGGGTCACGAAATCCGCGACCGGCAGCACATCAAACTCGGCGACGACAATCAATGCCGGGTTGTCAGTGGCAAACAAGGTGTTCTGCCAGCCGACCCGCTGCAACACGGTTTCGTCTAAAGGACTCGGCTTCGTTGGTTCCTCAACGAGTCGAAGGAAATTTGCTCTAGCAGTCTGCTGAAGAACCCCCTCGCCACGGAGGGGGCTTGATGATTCACTTTATCATCTCGAATCGGTGGAGATGATCATGCGCGGAAGGTTTACGGATCAGGGCGGCCTGTTTTCGTACATCGCGCCGGATAAGCGTGTCCCAGCGAGCCATCCGCTACGGAAGGTCCGGGAACTTGTCCGGGATGTTTTGAGTGATTTGAACCGCGGTCTTGGGAGGCTCTACGCCAGCGAGGGACGTCCTTCGATCCCTCCGGAGCAATTGCTGAGTGCCTTGTTACTGCAGGTGTTCTACGGCATCCGCTCGGAACGCCAGTTGATGGAGCAACTGAACTACAATCTTTTGTATCGCTGGTTCGTGGGACTGTCGCCGGACGATCCGGTCTGGGACCCGACCACCTTCACCAAGAACCGGGAGCGGCTGCAGAACGGCGATGTGTTCACGAAGTTCATGACCAGGCTTCTGAACCATCCGCAGGTCAAGCCGCTGCTGTCGGACGAGCATTTTTCGGTGGACGGAACGCTGATCGAAGCCTGGGCCTCACAGAAGAGCTTTCGTCCCAAGGACGGCAGCGGTGACGATGATGACGGCGCGAACTTCCATGGCCAGAAGCGCAAGAACGACACCCATGCGAGTACCAGCGACCCGGACAGCAGGCTTTATCGCAAGGCGGCCGGACGGGAGGCCAAGCTTTGCTATATGGGCCACGCCACCATGGAGAACCGGCATGGACTCGCGGTGGCCGGCATGGTTACGCATGCCAATGGCACCGCCGAACGTCGCGCCTCGGAGGTTATGCTAAAGGCGAGAGGCAAAGCTGCCGGTCACCGCATCACGGTCGGTGAAGACAAAGCGTACGATACCGCCGATCATGTGGCCAATCTTCGCGCCATCAACGTGACACCGCACGTGACGCAAAACCAGGCCGTCACCAAAACCGGCAAAACCCGCAACAGCGCCATCGACGAACGAACCACGCGGCATCCGGGGTACGGCATGTCGCAATCACGCCGGGCGATGGTCGAGTGCATCTTCGGATGGGGCAAGCAGCATGGCACCATGCGCAAAACCAAACATCGTGGCATCGCTCGCGTCGCCGCCGACTTCCTGCTCAATCTGATCGCCTATAACCTGATCCGCATTCCCAAACTGCTTGCCGCTTAGCCACCCCGCGTCAGGGTACACCCAACACCAGACTAGAAAATTACATCCAACTCCACCGCGCCGCCCCAACAACGGCCGCACGGAATAAGAAAACTCTCCATTTCAGGGTTTTTCAGCAAACTGCTAGGTCGGTTCACGAATTGATCATCTCGCCTTTGCAAGTGCGGCTTCCAGCTCGAAATAGCTGGCTTTATGAATGTCCCACGCGGTTCCCCATTCTGACGATCCAATAGCAAACACGCCGGTGAGCGAATTTTTCAAAGATCGATCCTTCAGAAAAGCACGACGATAGAGACGAGGCGCGACGCCCGTAAATGCGCTGAACCGGACCTTGCTGCCGCCTGCGCTCGGAGACAACCAAGGTTTGCCGTCAGTTTCTTTTCGTCCGATCGTAATAGCGTCGGCGTGCAATTTAAGCGCCAAGCTCTTGGGATAGGGCTCGATATATTGAACTTCATCGACGCCTGCCGTTACGATCCCTCTCGCACAGGAGTGGCACGGGAACGTAGTGACAAACAGTCGCGTGCCGACGGTTGACGTTCCTTTTCGGGCCGCGGAAAAAAGCGCGTCCATCTCTGCATGCACAGCCCTGCTAAACTCGATCAGATCTCCGACGCGGGATTTTCGGAGTTCAGCTTTGCGAACGCGCTTCGTCATTTCGTTAAGGTCGGAGAGCTCCTTAACCTCGTCGAATATCTCATCGATTATACGGTTCTGCTCTTGGGTGTTGCTACAATATTTGCCCGTCTCTCGGAATGCGCAGCGGCTGTCTATTTTGTCATCATCGAAATGTTCGCCATAGACGCCCCCTCCCGCTTTAGGAACCTCATTCGTTCCAGTTCCAATGATGTTGCCTTCCTTGTCTAAGAGCGCGGCGCCAACCTGGCGGGATAGGCAAGCGCTCCTTAAACTGGCCCCATAGGCCTCGTGCATTGCCGTTTCTGCAATGGTTGGCCGAACAAGTTCGGTGTGAGGGATGATTTTGGTTAGTCGCGACAAATCCTCGTTAATGTCCCATTCGCGGTTTCCAGTTCCGTCGTCCAGTAATTGTTGGACGGTATTGTCAACGAAATAATCAGCCATATGGAATGCATCGGAGACTCTTTGGCCATGATCTTCACTCGCCCGAGAATCTCGATCCATAAATTTTTCAATGTCGAGCTTACTGGCTGAATTGTATTTCTCAGATTGTAGTCGTTTGAGCCTTACCTCCGCATCGCAAACGACTCCTATGAGCACAAATGCTTCGCGATAAACCCGCCTAAGCAGTTCAATCTCGGCAGGATGACGGATCGAATCAATTATGTAGGCGCGTCGACTGCCGTCCGGTTCCACGGGTTTGTCGCCGGGATCATCCATTTTCTGTTTCTGCGCTCGGATGAGACGAATACGCTGGATAGCTCTATTAGCCACGGCGGCGTGGTCGCCGCCGGATCGCATTTCGTCGCCGAGATCTTGGAATTGTTCGGTCGTATGCAAATTCCGCGGCTCAGAAGTCGGAATTGTCTTTCGGTTTCCGTTGCCCAAGCCTCAATCAGCTCTCTGGCCTTGATAATTTCGGTATCGAAAGGATCGCCAGTGATCGAACCCTTGTTCAACAGTTCAGCAAGTGAAGTTGCGATCTTTGTCGTACCGGATCCTACGTGACCAACGACCGCGAATACAAATTCGTTTGAGGCGTAACCTCGAACCATGCTCTTCGAAGGTGTCGGCACCGCTTTGTCGGGAACAGGTGCCTCTTTTTTTGCAGTATCAGCTTTTGCGGCATCGGCCATTATTGTGACCCCAAGTGATTCAATGAATTCGTGAATGAGAACAATTGCCGCTGTTAGCGACTCAAAGATCGGATCGAAGCATAGCGGTACGGCAACGTCTTCGCCGTGCCGACTCGGGTTATCCTACACGCAATGAGGGCATTTGTTCATTGCATCGCAGCAAAGGCGCATCGTTGCGCTCTGCTGCCTGCCGAATGAACGCCGTTTTTTGTCGGAAGCAGGGGCCCGCCCTCTTTTCATGCCCTTCGACCGTCAGTCCCAAAACGCAAAAACGGCCGGGTCTTTCGACCCAGCCGCCCAAAACTCTCAACCGCTAAATCAGCTCTAGCGAAAACCCTCAGCTCGCCTGCGCCACCGGCGCGGCGGTTGCGGCCTTCTTCTTCTGGATCGCGCGCTTCAGGTCGAGTGCGCGGGGCGACAGGTTTTCCGCCTTGGCTTTCAGGAGGAAGCTGTCGAGGCCGCCATTGTGGTCGACGGTCTTGATCGCGTTGGTCGAGACGCGCAGGCGCACGTTGCGGCCGAGCGCGTCCGAGATGAAGGTGACGTTGCACAGGTTCGGCAGGAACCGGCGCTTGGTCTTGATGTTCGAGTGGCTCACCTTGTGACCCACCAGCGGGCCCTTGGCCGTCAGTTCGCAGCGCCGTGACATCTCAACAAATCCTCTGCCATCCCCGGCTCAGGCAACGCTCAAGGCGGCCACGCGGGGGGTCCAAAATCATGTCCATTTCCAGGAACCGCGGACGTATAGGGGGAGATGTCCGGACCGTCAAGGTTTTAAGGCCCGTTTTTGCGGGGCTTGGGGGGCCGGGATAGACCGGTTCATAAGCGGTTCCAGCGACTTAAGCCATCATATAAAGGGCGCATTCGCCGCCGACATCTTGGCCTTCGTTTTCCGAACCCTCATCCCCCGGCCGGATCACGGTGGCCGCACAGGCTTTTGAGGGCCGCTTTTGGTCTGATGCGCGTTGTTTGCCGGATATTTTTGCTTAAATGAACGTCGTTCGCGCCAACGAGCAGGCCAGAACAGGCCCAGGACCCAGGACCGCCAGTCAGTGACACGCCGCGCCATTTCGCCCCGATGGGTGTTGTTCTGCCTGTGCGCGGCTGCATTCCTGTCGCAGGCCCAGCCTGCGTCGGCGCAGGGGCGGCTGGATGCCCAATACGAGGCGTCGCTGTCGGGGATCCCGGTCGGCAAGGGAAGCTGGACCATCGAAATCGGCGACGATTCGTTCTCCGCCGCCGCCCAGGGCGGAACCGCCGGGCTGTTGAAGGCGTTTTCCGGCGGCTCGGGCTCCGGCGCCTCCCAGGGCAAAATCGTCAACGGCGCGCTGGTCGCCTCCGCCTATGTCGCGACCACCACGACGTCGAAAAAGTCCGAGACCATTCGGCTTGCGCTGGTCAACGGCAATATCAAGGAATTTTCGATCGAGCCGGAACCGCCGGTCGATCCCGATCGTATCGTCGTTACCGATGCGCATCGCAAAAACGTCTTCGATCCGATGACGGGCTCGATGCTGCGGGTGCCCGGCACCGCCGAGCTGATGAGCCCGGATTCCTGCCGCACCGCCGCCGGCATCTTTGACGGCCGGCTGCGCTACGACCTGAAACTCGATTTCAAGCGGATGGAAACCGTGAAAGCCGAGCGGGGCTATCATGGCCCGGCGATCGTGTGCTCGATCTATTTCACCCCGGTCGCGGGCTATATCCCCGACCGTCCGGTGATCAAATACCTGGCCAGCCAGCGCAATATCGAGATCGCGTTCGTGCCGATCGCCGGCACCCGCGTGCTGGTCCCGTTCCGGATGACGATCCCGACCCCGTTCGGCCCCGCCATGCTGGAAGCCACGAGTTTTGTAACCACCGCCACGCCGCCGCGGGTGGCGAAGACACAGTAGGTTCCCTTCCCTTCTCCCCTTGTGGGAGAAGGTGGCGCGCAGAGCGCGCCGGATGAGGGGTCTCTCACCGCGAATTCGGTGTCCGCGGAGAGAACCCCTCACCCGTCACGAACGCGCTTCCGCGCGTCCGTGCCACCCTCTCCCACAAGGGGAGAGGGGAAGTGGCACCGAGAGTGGGAGAGTGAAGCGGACCCAACTCCTCGCTTGACTCTTGTTGCCTTCTGATTCGACTCCGACACCGCTCAAACTTTAAGGATTTCGCCTGATAACCGCCGCTTGTGAACCACCAGGAAACTTGATCTAGTGCCGCATCATTGGCGCCAACGCGAGATGTTGCGGTGAACGAAGCAGGTCACGGGAGGAGTCAGCAATTCGGGCGCGATTCGTTCCGGACTCGTTCCAGAGCTTAAGCCGCGACCCCCCTATGCGTCGCATTATGACACATTCAAGAAACCACGCGACGTCAGAAACACCTGAAAAATATGGCTTTCTCCTACTCGTCTACGTTCGGTCACGAACGGGCCCCCGGCGCCGGCGTTACCGCTGTGCTGGGGCCGACCAATACCGGCAAGACCCATCTCGCGATCGAGCGGATGCTGGCGCATTCCAGTGGCGTGATCGGCCTGCCGCTGCGGCTGCTCGCGCGCGAGGTCTATAACAAGATCGTCGATCGCGCCGGCGTGGAGACGGTCGCGCTGATCACGGGCGAAGAGAAGATCAAGCCGAAAAATCCGCGCTACTGGGTCTCCACCGTGGAGGCGATGCCGAGGGATCTCGACGTCTCGTTTCTCGCCGTCGACGAAATCCAGATCGCGGCCGATCTGGAACGCGGGCATGTCTTCACCGACCGCATCCTGCATCGCCGCGGCCGCGACGAGACGCTGTTGCTCGGTGCTGCGACGATGCGTCCCATCATCGAGCGGCTGCTGCCGGGCGCCTCCATCGTCACGCGGCCCAGATTGTCGCAGCTCGAATTCGCCGGCGACCGCAAGATCACGCGCCAGCCGCGCCGCACCGCGATCGTCGCGTTCTCGGCCGATGAAGTCTACGCGATCGCGGAACTGATCCGCAGGCAGCATGGCGGTGCGGCGGTGGTGCTGGGCTCGCTGAGCCCGCGCACCCGCAATGCGCAGGTCGCGATGTTCCAGAACGGCGACGTCGATTATCTCGTCGCCACCGACGCGGTCGGCATGGGGCTCAATCTCGACGTCGATCACGTCGCCTTTGCGTCCGATCGCAAATATGACGGTTATCAGTTCCGCCGCCTGAATCCGTCCGAATTCGCGCAGATCGCGGGACGAGCGGGCCGCGCGACGCGCAACGGCACCTTTGGCACCACGGGACGCTGCGCGCCGTTCGAGCCGGAACTCGTCAATGCGCTGCAGAACCACACCTTCGACAGCGTCAAAATGTTGCAATGGCGCAACTCAAAGCTGGATTTCTCGTCGCTCGGGAGCTTGCAGGTGTCGTTGGCGCTGACACCCAACCATGAGGTGCTGACGCGCGCGCCAATCGCCGAAGATCTGCGTGTGCTCGATCATGCGGCCCGCGACGGCGACGTGCGCGACATGGCCCATGGCGCCGCCGCCGTGGAACGGCTGTGGGACGCCTGCCAGATCCCGGATTATCGGCGCCTGGCGCCAGCCGCCCATGCCGAACTCGTGACCAGTTTGTACGGGTTTTTGATGAAAAAGGGCCGGATTCCAGATGCATGGTTCGCTGCCCACGTCGAGCAGGCCGACCGCACCGACGGCGATATCGACACGTTATCGGGCCGGATCGCGCAAATCCGCACCTGGACCTTCGTCGCCAACCGGCCGGATTGGCTGTCCGATCCCGATCACTGGCAGGGGATCGCGCGCGAAGTCGAAAATAAATTGTCCGATGCACTGCATGAACGGCTCACGGAGCGTTTCGTTGACCGCCGTACCAGTGTATTGATGCGCCGCCTGCGGGAGAACAGCGTTTTGAATACGGAAATTGGCAAGACCGGCGAAGTGACCGTTGAGGGCCACGTGATTGGCCGCCTCGATGGATTCACCTTTGCACCAGATGCAGCCGAAGCAGGCTCGGACGCGAAAGCGTTGCAGGCCACCGCGCTGAAAGCGCTCGCCGGCGAGATCGATGCGCGCGCCGAAAAACTGGCCGCAGCGCCCGACGATCAGTTTGTGCTGACGTCGGACGGCACCATCCGCTGGACCGGCGACGCGGTAGCCAAGCTTGTTGCCGCCGACGACGCGCTGCATCCGCGGCTGCGCATCATTTCCGACGAGCGCTTGAACGGCGCGCTGCGCGAGGCCGTACAGACGCGGCTCGATCTGTGGCTGAAGACGCATATCGAAAAATTGCTGGGACCGCTGTTCGGTCTTGCCAAGGCCGAGGACATCACGGGGATCGCACGCGGCATCGCGTTTCAATTGATCGAGGCGCTCGGCGTTCTGGAGCGCGCCAAGATCTCGGCCGAGATGAAGGACCTCGATCAGGCCTCGCGCGCCACGTTGCGCAAATACGGCGTGCGGTTCGGGGCCTATCACATCTATTTCCCCGGGCTCTTGAAACCCGCGGCGCGCTCGCTGGCGTCATTGCTGTGGGCCGAGAAGCAGGACAATGTCGACATGTCGATGCTGTCGAACGCGCAGCATCTGGCAAGCAGCGGCCGCACCTCGTTCCCGGTCGACAAGGCGTTGCCGCGCGACGCCTATCGCGTGCTCGGCTATCGCCAGTGCGGCGAACGCGCGGTGCGCGTCGATATTCTGGAGCGGCTCGCCGATCTCATTCGTCCGGCGCTGGCCTGGCGCGAGAGTTCGCCGGGCGAAAAACCCACCGGCGCGTTCGACGGCCGCGGTTTTGTGGTGACGCAGGCAATGACCTCGCTGACCGGATCGGCCGGCGAAGATTTTGCCTCGATTTTGCGCGCGCTCGGCTATCGCATGGACAAGCGCCCGCCGCTGCCGCCGAAGCCGGTGGTGGTCGAAGCGCCCGCCGCTGAAGCGGCACCTGTCGATGCCGTCGCCGAGACGCCCGTCGACGCTGCGACCGAGACTGAAACGGCCGTCGAGCAAGCCGCCGCCGATATGTCGACGTCCGGCGATCCCGCGCCGTCGGCGGCGCTGCTGCCCGAGATCACGCTGGCGCCCGCCGCGAGCGAAGAAGCTCCCGCCGCCATTGAAGCGGCGCCGGAACCCGTCGAAGCCGCTGCCGAGCCCGCGCCGGTCGAAGCAGCCGCGGTGGACGCGCCCGCAGTGGAAGCGCCGGTGGCTGAAGCGCCGCAGGAAGCGGCCGTTGCCGAGATCGCGACGGCTCCTAAAGCGGCCGAAACGGTTGCCGCCGCTGATGAGGCTGCACCGGCGGAAGCCGCTGCCGTCGAAGCTGCACCGGTTGAAGCCGCTGCCGCAGAAGCCGCGCCGGAAGCGCCTGCGGTGCCCGAACTGATCGAAGTCTGGCGTCCCGGCGGCCGTTCCGAAGAGCGCCGCCCGCCGCGTCACGATCGCAACCGCCCGCGGCACCAGGGCCGGCAGGAGCGCCCGCAGGAAGGCGCGCAACCCGTTGCTGCTGCAGCAGGCGAGGGTGGCGAGGCTGCAAAGCCCGAACGTCACCGCCACGGACGGCGCGACCGTCACCGCGATTTCCGAAAGCCGCGCGAAGGCGCGCCGGCCGAGGCCGCTGCCGCGACGCCGGCCGTCGAAGGTGCAACGCCAGCCGCGGAGCCGCGTCCGGATCAGGGCCGTCCGCCGCGCGAGCGCTTTGAAGGCAAGGGCGGGAATCGCGAGAACAATCGTGACAACGACCGCAACAAGGGCAAGTTCGGCGGCGATCGCAACAAGGATCGCGACCGCGGCGGCCGTGACAAGGGCCGTGATTTCGGTGGCCGCGACAAGGGCGGCAAGGGTGGCCGCGACTCAGGCCCGTCGCATCGCCAATACGCCACCAGCGCAGCCCCGCGCGAGCGCGACCGGCCGATCGATCCGAATTCGCCATTTGCAAAGCTGGCGGCGCTGAAAGAACAGCTCGCCGGCAACCGTAAGGACTAAATCTCTTAGCGGGGATCTTTGGAGCGCCAGCGTCTCGATAAATGGCTGTGGCATGCGCGGGTGGTAAAAGCCCGCACCAGCGCCGCCGCGCTGGTCGAGGCCGGTCATGTCCGCATCAACGGCGTGCGCGAAAAAGCCCGCGGCCACCAGGTGAAAATCGGCGACGTGCTCACCGTCGGGCTCGACAACAGCGTGCGTATCCTGAAGGTCGCCGGATTTTCGGAGCGCCGCGGCGACGCCACCGCCGCGCGTGTGCTCTTCGAGGATTTGCAGGGCCGCCGGGAATGACTATCTGGCCTCAAGAAACGCGCGTTAAACGCGCTTTTCGGCGCCCGGCTTCCCTTGCGGCAGCGCACTAGCTGCGCTACGCAAACCCTGAAAAATTGATCCGTTCCGGAGTTTTGGATGACTTACGTCGTCACTGAAGCCTGCATCAAATGCAAATATACCGACTGCGTTGAAGTCTGCCCCGTCGATTGCTTCTACGAGGGCGAGAACATGCTGGTGATCCATCCCGACGAATGCATCGATTGCGGCGTCTGCGAACCCGAATGCCCGGCGGATGCCATCAAGCCGGACACCGAGCCGGGTCTGGAGAAGTGGCTCGAGGTCAACACCGAATACGCCAAGGCCTGGCCCAACATCACCCAGAAGAAGGATTCGCCGGCCGACGCGAAAGATTTCGAGGGCATGGAAGGCAAGTTCGAGAAATATTTTTCCAAGGAACCCGGCACCGGCGACTGATTCGACGACGCCTGGAACGACGGGTTGAACCCGTTTCGGTCCTATTATGACCTGCCGATTTAACCCTGTTGACGGTCTTATGACCGAAAGGTCCCCGCGGGGGCCGGAATCGGGCGTAAATCATTGAGTTTTGCGGAAAATGTGCTATATTAGGCACATTACAAGCCGAACCCCGGCCATGCGTATCTGTGGTCCCCTTGGGTTCCCGTAAAACCTCGAACAGGGGCGTGGCAGTTTCCGCGCGCAGGCTGTGTCACAGAAAACGCGTAAAAAGAGTGTTTCCAAGAGTTCGAAGAAAGCCGCCGCGGCCAGCCGCAGCGCAACCAAAGGCCGTGCCAAGGCGCCCGTGAAGGATGCCAAGAGGGCTGCGGCCACAAAGTCCTCGAAAAACAAAAGAAGCGCAATGCCAGACAAGACTGCCAAAACTGCCGCGAAAGCGACGGGTTCGAAGACCACTGCTTCGAAGGTCGCCCCCAAGACTGCCCCCAAAGCCATTGCCCCCAAAGCCGCGGCGCCTGCGCCGAAGGCTGCCGTCGTCGCTCCGAAGCCTGCCGTGAAGCCGGTGGCTGCGGCCCCGCGGGTCGAAGAGCCGAAGAAGGTTCTGACCCAGCGTCAGGGCTTCAAGACCAATGAATTCGTGGTTTATCCCGCTCACGGTGTCGGCCAGATCCTGGCGATCGAGGAGCAGGAGATCGCGGGCGCCAGGCTTGAGCTGTTCGTGATCAATTTCATGAAGGACAAGATGACGCTGCGGGTGCCGACGGCGAAGGTCGCCAATGTCGGCATGCGCAAGCTGTCGGATCCGTCGCTGGTCAAGAAGGCGCTGGAGACGCTGAAGGGCCGTGCCCGCGTCAAGCGCACGATGTGGTCGCGCCGGGCGCAGGAATACGAAGCCAAGATCAATTCCGGCGACATCGTTGCGATCGCCGAAGTGGTGCGCGATCTCTATCGCTCCGAATCGCAGCCCGAGCAGTCCTACAGCGAACGCCAGCTGTACGAAGCAGCGCTCGATCGCCTGTCGCGCGAAATCGCGGTCGTGCAGCATTCGACCGAGACCGAAGCGGTCAAGGAAATCGAAAGCCAGCTCGCCAAGAGCCCGCGCCGCGGCGCCAAGACCGAAGCCGAAGGCAGCGCCGACGGCGAAGCCGACGAGGCCGACACGGAAGCAGACGGTGACGACGCTGCCGTGGCCGATGAGGCCGCCTGAAAGGGGTCGACGGATTGAAATCAAAAGCCCGGTCGAAAGACCGGGCTTTTTGTTTTTGCGAACGAGCGAAATCTATCAACGTGTCACCCCCGCCGCGGTATTGCGCACGGGGCTGGGGACTCATAACCACAAGTGCGAGTTGTTGAGACCTACTGTGGCTACGGCCTTCCAAGCTGAATACGAGGGTTCGATTCCCTCACCCGCCTAGCGGGGAGTTGCGCCTGGCTTGCCGGTTCTGGGCGGTTCGAGCATGACCTCCTTCAAGCGATCACCACTGGCGATGACGACCACGAAGTTGAGTTTGCCTTCCTGCTTCATCAGACCTCCGGCAAGAGCGCTTCCTGCTGCAGTTTTTTCGGCGATGCGCACGGCATCCGATAGTTCCTGCCTGACTGATTTCAGAGCGATGATGTTGCCCAGATCCTCTCGGTCGAGCTCCCTCAGCGATGACGAAAGTTCCCTTTCTGTGACGCTTCCGGTGTTCGCATCTATGACATTTTCATAGACTTGCTCATTTCTCACCGTCCGCACTCGATAAACGGGCGGACCGGATGTCTCAAAGCTAACGTCCGCGGTCCTCGAACCGTCATGCAAATGCTCGGCGATCGCTACCGCCTGACTGAGTGGTATTTTTATGCTGCGAAATTGCTCGAGGAGGCGGCGAATCACCGCCTCCTCAGCATCGCCTTGCGCGGCCACGCCTCTATTTGCGGCGTCCAAAGGTGTACGGGTGACATCGGCTATCGCGCCCGTAGCAGCCAGCGTGGCGGACAAAACGATAATCGCTAACAATTGCTTCTTCGACATGAGCTAAATCCAGTTGCTCTCCGTGAAAACTGACCGCCTTATTGGCGTGTGCGATGAGCGCGCTCGTCCCGCCAATTGCGTGAACCGTAGTTCGTGGCGCGCACTGTGCGCTATTCGGTGGAGTAAAGCTGGACGCCTCTGCGCACGAGCTCCGACTCAATCAAGTTGAACGCGCATTCAACGGGCACGAGCCAGACGTTGACCGAATAGATGATGCAATCGCGAGCGAGGAGAAGGGCTGGCGTCATGGTGTGGCGCTCCGCTCGGTTCGCAGTCTGATCGGCATCGTCGCTTGGTCGACAAGCGCGTGCAGCCAGGCGAGCAAGGATATCGTAACGCCCAGCAACAGGCTCAGGCCCACGAGAGACAGAGCCACGACCAGGTTCAGCGATGCGAGCGCAAGCCCGGGCCACGGATTTTCCCTTGCGAGTGACCACAAAAGTGTTGACATTGTTCACCTCATAAATATACTATACCGTATATTTCATATACACCCCGATCCGCGGGATGTGTCAAGAGCGAAGACTCACAAGCGCGTGTTCAGACTATTTGAAGGGTGGGTCTCGGAGCGTGACGCTGCGTTTACTCGTTCGAAAGAGCGATACCTCAGCAGAAGAAGGGATTCGGTATGTTCAAGTACACATTAGTCGTCGTGCTGGCGGCTTTGTTCGCCAATGGCACCGTCTTGGCGCAGGAGAACCGCGGCACTCCCGAGCAAAGGGCCGCGTGCGCGCCTGATGCCTTCCGGCTATGCGCGAGCTACATTCCTGACGCCGAGAATGTGGAGGCGTGTCTCAGGCAAAGAAAATCAGACCTGAGCGATGCTTGCAGAGTCGTCTTCGAGCAAGCTGCGGCCACTGCTTCGGTCAGGACCGCAGGATCGCTCCGGTACCGCGGCGCAAGGGATGAGGAATGATCGCATGAGCACGATGTATGCTCCCGCTTTTGCCGCGTTCGGGGGTTCGGCCTTCGGAGCGATTTCCACGATCGTAACTGGATGGGTGACTCGGCGCCGCCGGCTTCGCGAGCGCCACTATGCCCGGTCGATTTCCAAGCGCGAACGAATCTATCGAAGCTTCATTGAGGAAGCCTCCCGACTCTACGCCGACGCGCTCGTCAGCGACAAATCCGAGATTCCGCAACTGGTCAATCTGTATGCGCTCATTGGGCGGATGAGGATACTGTCCAGCGATCAAGTGGTTCAAGCGGCGGAGCGGGCAGGGCGCCTGATCGTCGAAACCTTCCTGTCGCCGAACCGCGAACTCGTCGATTTACCTGAGCTCATCGAGGAAATGGATCCCTTGCGTCACTTCGGCGAGGCCTGCCGGCGTGAATTGCATTCGATCCCATCTCGCTGAGGCCGCAAGCGATGCAGGAACGGATACGTCAGGCGGGATCGTCGTGTATTCGTCAGCGGATCGTGCAAGCATCGGTTCGATTGCACCGCGAGATCGGTTTCAAGAAGACCACCGTTGCCGATATCGCTCGCACGGCGTCGATGTCGCCCGCTAACGTCTACCGCTTCTTCCCTTCAAAGCAGGCGATCGAAGAGGCCGCCGTGGCGGACCTGTTCGAACAAGTCTCTGCGGCTGCAACGCTTGCGGCTCGCGGTGGCTCCGCATTCGAGCGTCTAACGGCTGCCTTGATGACAATCTCGCAGCTGCACGAACATCGGCTGGAGAACGACAGCAAACAACACGAATTGGTCGCTGCGGCGGTAACCGAGAACTGGGCGGTCGCCCTGTCTTACGCAGACCGGATCCGGGGGCTTGTGCGCGGGATCATTGCTGCGGGACAGGCGAGCGGCGAGCTACGACAGGGAAGTCCGATGGCGATGACCTGTTGCCTGCTTGAAGCAACGGACGGATATCTCAATCCGGTGCGAATTAACCCAGCTACCGTCAGACCCGCGTTCGACGAGATGATCGAGTTCTGCGCAGGCGCCCTGCGTCACGCTCGATGGGGTCGGTCGATTGACCTGGCCGCCGACTTGCGTCCCAAAACCCTGGCGCAGGGATAGCGACCGGGGTTTGCGGCTGCTTCACGGCCTCCAGTCTGCTTCGCAAGCCGCAAGAAAGAAATTGACCCGTTCGTGCAAGAACGTCGGCAACTCTCTTCTGAGATCCTTCAGTTCCTCGCCCATCAGAGATCTCATAAGCATCGGAAGCAGAATGAGATCCATGAACATCTGCGCGGTCGCAACGCTCCGCTTTGCGCTGAAGGGCCCCTTTGATGAGTGCGCGATCCGCTGCGTTGCCTCGTTCAAGAGTTGCGAAACTGCCCCAGCCGCGCGATCGCGCGCCGCGTCGTGAACATTTCGGCTCAACTCGGGAAATCGCTGCGACTCGGCGATCGTCGCGCGCGTGAGGTCCAACGTGTCCTCGACGAATCTCTCCACGATCTCGATGCCGAGATTGGTGAGCTTTTCCTGGATGGTGCGGCCCGCCGGCGTGAACCCCTCAAAATTGGTCAATCCGCTGATGGTCCGGGCCACTACGGCCACGAACAGCGCTTCCTTGCCGGGGAAATGGGCATAGATGGTCGGCTTGCTCGCGGGGGCCAACTCGGAGATATCGTCGATGCTGGCACTCCGAAACCCTTTTTCGAGAAAGAGCTGCTGGGCAGCATCGAGAATCCGCGCCTGGACGTCGCCGGCAAGGTCCTTGGACGGTCTGCCACGTTTCGGGCTTTTGCCCTTCGCCATCATCGTCTCCAATCGCGAGTTTGTGCGCGCATAGATCCCGCTTGACATGCTCAGAAAGAAAATGCAATAAAAAGAAAATATACGGTATAGTGTATTTTTAGGCACACCGCAGACCGGCTTTGATTGTTGGGCCTGCGACAGCTCATCCGGATGAGCGGCCGCCGCTCGTCCGGGGCGCAACCTGAGGAGATCGTCGTGACTGTATGCAGGCCGGATTCGGAGCAGGGCATTCTGCTGCGCGAACTGAATTGTCGGATCAATAGTGGGCTCGCCTCGGCGATCAACCTGGTTTCGGCCGCGGCCGTCAGGGTCGAGGGCGCGGAGGCCAAGCGCGCCTTAAGCGACGTGGTCGAACTGTTGCATGGCTATGCCGATGTGCAACAGGCGCTCGCGCTGCCCAAGGGCAAGGCGTTGATCGACGCCGCGACATACATCCGCATGATGGGATGCGCCATTCGCCGTTCGTTGCTGGATCGAATGAATATCCGGCTTTCACTCACGGCCGAATCTCTTCCGCTCGAATCGGAGCGATGCCGGCGGCTCGGATTGATCGTCCACGGGCTCGTAACCGACGCCGCGAAGCATGCGTGTTTCGAGGCGCGGACCGGAGAAATCAGGGTCAGGCTGACACGAACCGGCGCGCTGGTGAATTGCGTCGTCTTCGACAATGGATCGCGGTCGGCGCTGGGCACCGCAGAGCGCGGACCCCGGATCAGTAATGGTCTTGCCAAGGGTCTCGGCGGCCGGGTCGAGCACGGCTTCGGCGATGAATTCACGTCCGTCGTTCTCTCGTTTCCGCTGTCAGAGCGTGAGCGGCAGGCGAACTGTGCGATCGCGAAGCGTCGCATCACACGGTCGCCTCGCCGGCAGAGTCAGCCCGTCCGACGCCTCGGCGCGTTGCACAGGAGCAAGCTCCGCGGATCGGGACAGCCGCCCCGTTGCAACACGACCGGATCAGAATCTCGCTCAGGAAGCCCGACCGGTCTCTGCCCGTCCAGCGGCGGATGTGTTGGGCGAGTTGTTGTCACCCCGCCACCGCATGGACCCGCTATGAACCAAAAAGCCAAAATCGATCAAGCTGCCCGCAAATGCAAGCTGAGGGGTCCCGGTGGACTCGCGGTCGCGCTCGTCGCAATCGCGCTGAATGGCTGCGATGATCATGCGACTGCTCCCATTACGCGCGCTGCTATCGTGCGCACGGAGATCGTGCAGTCGCGCGACCGACAAGCCTCCGTCACCCTCACTGGCGAAATCCAGGCCCGGTTTCGCGCTGACCTCTCGTTCCGCGTCAGCGGACGTGTGGTCGCGCGCCATGTCGATGTTGGCGCCCATGTCCAGGCTGGCGACGTCCTGGCTTTGCTCGATCCCGCCGAGCAGCAGGCCGACGTCGATGCCGCAATTGCGGCGGTGCTCGCCGGAGAATCTCAGCTACGCGTGGCCAGGGCGACCTTCGAACGGCAAAAGACGCTGATCGCAAGCGGTTTCACCACGCGGACGGTCTACGATCAAGCGGAGGAAGGATTGCGAACCGCGGAAGGAGCGCTTGAAGCAGCAAAGGCGGAGCTCGGAACGTCGAAAGACGCCCTTGGTCATACCGCGCTGCGCGCGGCGGCGGCAGGTGTGGTCACTGCGCGCAATTTGGAAGTCGGCCAGGTCGTTCAGGCCGCTCAGCCCGTTTTCTCCCTGGCGCAGGATGGTGAACGGGATGCGGTGTTCGACATCTACGAATCCCTCTTCTTTGGTGATCTCGACGATAGCCACGTATCGCTGGCGCTTGTCTCCGACACAGGCGTGACGGCGAGCGGGCATGTCAGGGAAGTCTCGCCCGCGATTGACGCGAAGAGCGCGACCATCCGTGTCAAGGTTGCCATCCAGGATCCATCGGCAGCGATGACGCTTGGAAGCGCCGTTGCAGGAACCGTCAAAGCGAAAGCCCAGCAGCAGATCGCGTTGCCCTGGAGTGCATTGGCGGCAGCGGGCTCGAAGCCCGCGGTCTGGACCGTCGATCCGGCGACCAAAACGGCTGCGCTCAAGCCGGTGGCGATCGGCGGTTATGAAGCCCGCGAAGTGCTGATCAAGGCGGGCCTCAAGCCGGGCGAGCGGGTCGTGATCGATGGCGGCAAGCTGCTGAGCGTTGGCCAGGCCGTGACATATGAGGGAGACCCGTCATGAAGAAGCGCGCCATGATTGCAACCGGCACGTTCGTATCCGCGTTGGTGCTGGCGGGATGTCAGCAGGATGCGAAAGCGCCGGAGCCCGTGCGACCCGTGCTGTCGCTGGTCCTTGAATTGAGCAGCTCGGATCGCACCGTCGCCGTAGGCGTTGTTGAGCCGCGGTACAGGACCAATCTTGCCTTCCGCGTGCTGGGACGTCTGACCGCGCGTCCCGTTTACGTTGGTGACCTCGTCAGCGAGGGACAAGCTGTCGGTGTCATCGATCCCACGGCTCTGGAGCTTGCGGTACGCTTGGCCAAGGCTGAGCTTGCGAAGGCTGAGGCTCAGCTGTCGACGGCAACGGCGACGGAAGAGCGACAGCGAACCCTCATCACAACCGACGCCACCACAAAGCAGACACTGGACAATGCGGAGCAGGCGCGGGCTGGTGCCGCCGCGTCGGTAGCGCACGCACAGGCGAACTTGATCAAGGCCATCGAGCAACAGGGCTATGCACAGCTCAAGGCCGATTTTGCCGGTGTCGTCACTGCGGTGGGCGCAGAAGTCGGACAGGTGGTCTCTCCTGGCCAAAATGTCGTGACAATCGCGAGGCCCGACATCAGGGAGGCGGTGGTCGATATCGGGGAAGATTTCCCGGGGCCGCTGGAAATCGGCCTGCCATTCACGGTCGGCTTGCAGTTGCTCCCGGTGGTTCAGGTCGAAGGTAAAATTCGCGAGATCGCGCCGCAGGCAGATCCCGTGACGCGCTTGCGGCGGGTCCGCATCGCCCTCGACAATCCCCCTGAAAGCTTCCGCTTGGGCACGACCGTTACGGCGAAGCTCGGGAAAGCGCAAAGTCCGACATTGCGCGTCCCCGCCTCAGCGGTGCTCGCCAAGGATGGCGCGAATTTCGTCTGGGTCGTCGACCGGCCTGCGAGCACCGTATCGCTGCACAAGGTCGATCTCGCCGGGGACCCCGCAGATCCCCGCGTCGCCGATGGACTTTATCCCGGCGCGCGCATCGTGACCGCCGGGATCCACAGCCTCACGCCGGGGCAGCACATCCGTATCGAACAGGAACAGAAGCCATGAAGTCGTTTAATCTTTCCGGTTGGGCGCTCGGACATCGTTCGCTCGTCTGGTATTTTATGATCGCCTTCATGGCGGCCGGCCTGTTTGCCTACCTTCAGCTTGGTCGTCAGGAAGATCCCGACTTCACCATCAAGACCATGGTGATCCAGGCGCAGTGGCCGGGCGCTTCTCCCGAAGACATGACGCGCCAGGTCACGGACAGGATTGAAAAGAAGCTCGAGGAGCTGGAATTGCTCGACTATACCAAGAGCGTGACGGTCGCGGGCCAGACCACCGTCTTCGTCTATCTGCGGGACACCACAAAGGCGGCCGACGTCAAGCCGACCTGGATCCGGGTCCGCAATATGATTGCGGATATCAAGGGTGATTTTCCGCAAGGAGTAGTCGGACCGGGCTTCAACGATCGCTTCGGCGACGTGTTCGGTAACATCTATGCCTTCACCAGCGACGGCTTGACCCAGCGTCAGCTGCGCGATGAGGTCGAGGGTATCCGCGCCAAGGTCTTGACCGTGCCGGATGTGGGTAAAGTCGACATTCTGGGCGCGCAAGACGAGGTGATTTACCTCGAATTCTCCACCCGTAAGATCGCCGCCCTTGGCCTCGACGTCCACTCGATCATGGCTTCCCTGCAGGGACAAAACGCGGTCGCGCCGTCCGGGGTGTTCCAGGACGGGCCCGAGCGGATCAGCGTGCGGGTGAACGGCCAATTCACGTCGGAGGCAAGCCTGAACGCGGTCAACCTCCGGATCAACGACCGCTTCTTTCCGCTGACCGACGTCGCGACCATTACGCGCGGTTATGCCGATCCGGCCAAGACCTTGTTCCGGTACAACGGCCAGCCTGCAATCGGGCTTGCCATCGGCATGAAGTCCGGCGCAAACCTGATTCACTTCGGCGAGGCGCTGAAGCAGGAAATGTCAAAGGTCGTTGCCGACCTGCCGATCGGCATCGCCGTTCATCTGGTCGCCGATCAGCCGGTCGTCGTTGAGCATGCCGTGTCGGGCTTCACCGAAGCGCTGTTTGAGGCCGTGGTCATCGTTCTCGCCATCAGCTTTCTCAGCTTGGGCATGCGGGCCGGACTTGTCGTCGCAATTGCGATCCCGCTGGTTCTCGCCATTACCTTCGTGGTGATGGATTATGCCGGCATTTCGTTGCAGAGAATTTCGCTCGGTGCATTAATCATCGCGCTCGGCCTTCTGGTCGATGACGCCATGATTGCCGTCGAAATGATGGTGGCCCGACTGGAGGTCGGCGAACCCCTGGAGAAGGCGGCGACCCACGTCTATACGTCGACCGCTTTCCCCATGCTGACGGGCACGCTGGTCACCGTCGCGGGCTTCATCCCGATTGGGCTGAACAGCAGCAATGCCGGCGAATTTACCTTCACCCTGTTCGTGGTGATTGCGGTCTCCCTGATCGTGTCGTGGATCGTCGCGGTGCTGTTCACCCCGCTGCTCGGCGTCACCATCCTGCCTGCAAAGATGAAAGGCCACCACGAGGAGAAGGGCCGGCTGGCGCAGATGTTCGCCCGCCTGCTGCTCGTCTGCGTGCATCACCGCTGGATCACCGTCGGCGTGACGGTTGCAGCCTTCTTTGTCGCGTTGTTCGGTATGAATTTCGTGCAGCAGCAGTTCTTTCCCTCGTCGGACCGTGACGAGCTGGTCATCGACTGGAATTTACCGCAAAATTCCTCGATTGCAGACACCAATGCGCAGATGGCGCGCTTCGAGCGCGAACAGCTGCAGGGCAATGGCTCGGTGGAGCATTGGTCGACTTATGTCGGCACCGGCGCGCCGCGGTTCGTGCTGTCGTTCGACGTGCAGACGGCCAATGCATGGTTTGGCCAACAAGTGATTGTGACCAATGGCGGCATAAAGGCGCGCGACCTCGTCAAGGCGCAATTCGAGGAATATCTGCGGAAGACGTTTCCCGGGACCGACACCTACGTCAAGTTGCTTGAGGTAGGCCCGCCGGTGGGACGTCCCGTGCAATACCGCGTGAGCGGACCCGACATCGCGAAGGTGAGGGATCTCTCGCAGGAACTCGCCGGCATCGTCCGGGGCAACCCCGATCTCGGCAACGTCGTGTTCGACTGGATGGAGCCTGCGCGCGTCGTCAAGGTCGACGTTCTCCAGGACAAGGCGCGCCAGCTCGGCGTGACGTCGGAAGACATCGCCACGGCAGTGAACTCGGTGCTCGAGGGCACCCCGGTTACACAGGTTCGCGACAGCATCTATCTCGTCAATGTCACTGGACGGGCGACCGCGGTCGAGCGCGGCTCGATCGATACGCTCCGAGACCTGCAGTTAACCGGGCTCGGCGGGCAGTCGGTGCCGCTCGGGGCTGTAGCCAATCTACGCTACGAAATCGAGCAGCCGACGATCTGGCGCCGCGCGCGGATTCCCACGATCACGCTGAAGGCTGGCATCGTCACCAACGTCCAGCCGAAGACAATCATGGACCAGTTGGCGCCGAAGGTGGCGGAGTTCGGCAAAGAACTGCCGGCGGGCTATTCGGTCGCAATCGGCGGCTCCGTGGAGGAGAGCGCCAAGAGCCAGTCGCCGATCGTGGCGGTCGTTCCGCTGATGCTGTTCGTCATGGCCACGGTCCTGATGGTTCAGCTGCAGAGCTTCCATCGCCTGTTCCTGGTGTTTGCGGTCGCGCCGCTCGCCGTCATCGGCGTCGTCATGGCCCTGCTGCCGAGCGGCTCGCCGCTAGGGTTCGTTGCCATCCTCGGCGTGTTGGCGCTCATCGGTATTCTGGTCCGAAACTCCGTGATCCTGATCGTGCAGATCGAGGATCTGAGGAAGGAGGGGCGCCAAGCCTGGGACGCCGTCGTGGAGGCAACAGAGCATCGCATGCGGCCGATCCTGCTGACAGCGGCCGCCGCAAGTCTTGCACTGATTCCGATTGCGCGCGAGATTTTCTGGGGCCCGATGGCCTACGCGATGATGGGCGGCATCATCGTCGGCACGCTGCTGACGCTCTTGTTCCTGCCGGCGCTCTATGTGGCGTGGTTCCGGATCCACCCTGTTCAGGACGATGGCCGGCCAATGCCTGAGGCTATGGATTTGACGCAGCACGCCCCGTCGTCAGAGCGCGTACCCCCGCAGAACGAACCGGCGCCGGTTCTCGAGACGCAATTCTAGAAGAAGGCGCAGATCATCCAGCACCTCGAACAACGGGAGCAGGGCGATGCCGCATCCGCTGCGCGCGGCGAGTGCGAGTTGTTGGCATCCGCTGTGGCCACAGCTTTCACATCGCAAGCATTCGTGGTTGGGTTCCGGCTCAGCGCTCGCCTTGCTCGCTTGGCGGGGACGACGAAACTCCGTGCGCGCGCCGGTGCCGAAGCGCATCGATCAGCATCGACAGCACCGACGAACGCTGATGGAGGGTCGGGGTGAACAGCGGGTGGCTTGAATCCGCCTCGCCGCTCAGGTCTTGGTCGCCTTCGCGGAATCCCGGCGCGAATGCCACGAAGGGGCCGCCGAGATCCGAATGATGGAAGGGGTTTCGTGTCGGCCGTCGCATCTGGTGTCATGCTCTCTCAGGAGACGCGCGAATTCGTTGCAATAGAGCCTCATCCAGCGCCTGTTCAGGCTGGCGAGAAATTCGAGTTCGTGGCCTGTCGGAAGCGACATGTCGGACCAACCGTGAAATGTCGCTACATCTTTTGCATTCCGGAGAATTGCCAGCCGCTGTAAGGGCCGACATAAACGCCGGTCTGCAAACATTGCGCCCTGGCGGCCGTGCACATCGGGACCCTGTCGGTGCGCCGATAGGAAACGCGAATGCATGAGGCCGTGTAGGCGCTGCAGGTGTGGGGTATTGCAGCCCGGCGCTGCGCCATCCGGTATCGATAAGAGCGCCCGCCATCGGACGTCATGCAGCACTTGCCGTTCATTCGGGTGGCCGACGCGGTGGTGAATTCGGACGACAACGCGAGGCCGGAAATGGCGAGCAACAGGATAACCGGAAGTTTCTTCATGGGTGACCTCCTTGGTTAGCCGACCAGACCTGATGTCGGCGTGACGTCGACACTTTCGGGAAACACGGTATTTGCGAGCACGCGCTCATCGACTCTCAGATGATCCCTGAGCAGGCCCTTGAGCACGGCGCGCAGGTCGGTGGTTGGTTTCAAGTCGCGCTGTTCATAGAGCTGGGCCTGCTTCAGTCCCGGCCAGTCGGCGATCACGCGGCCGCCGCGCAGCGCGCCGCCGACGAGCAACGCAACGGTGCCGGTGCCATGGTCGGTGCCGTTGGTGCCGTTGATGTGCGCGGTGCGGCCGAACTCGGTGATGACCGCAACCACCGTCTCGCGCCAGGCGTCGCCCATGTTGGTCTTGATCGCGGCCAGCGCGACGTCGAGCGCGCCCAGCAGATTGGCGAGCTGGCCGGAGACCGCGCCCTCGTTGATGTGGGTGTCCCACCCGACAAAGCTCGCGGCCCCGACGCGCGGACCGTCCGGTTTGGCGAGAAAGCGCGCGGCGGTGCCTGCAGTTTCCGCGACATAGGCGCGCAAGCGCGCAATGCCGTACTCCGGAAGCTCGCCCGGCGCCGGCGTGCCCATTCCGCCCTTGCCTTCAAGCGCGGCAAGGCGCATCCGCGCTTGAAATGCGACGGCAAGCTTCGGGTCGGTGTGCTGATAGAGGTCCAGTAGCCGCGTCTGCGTGTCGTCGCTTGCGGCGAGCAATTTCTGCGGGGCCCACGACATCACGGGGGCCTTGCCGCGCACCACCAGCGGCGTGACCGCGCCGACGCCCAGCGCCCGGCTGCCGTGCAAATCCACCTGGCCGTCAGACGCCAGCTCGACCAGCGCGCGGTTGAGCCAGCCGGTATCGACGGCACCCGGCCGCGCGATCCCGCTCTCCAGAACGTCCTGGCCATCGAAATGCGAGCGCTCGCGATAGGGCGTTGAGGCCGCGTGCACGATGGTCGCCTGCTGCGCCTTGTAGAGCCGGTGCAGGTTCGGCATCGCCGGATTGAGCGCGAAGAAGCTGTCGAGCGGCAACGCCGGTGTCTTGCCGTCGAGCACCAGCGCGCGGTCGCCGCGCAGGCCGATCCAGTCGGGATCGCCGACGGGAGCGACTGCACCGAGGCCGTCGAGCGCGCCCCTGAGCACGATGACGAGCAGGCGCGGATCGCGCCCCTCGGCCCGCGCCAGCCTCGGCATCTGGCTCCATGCGAATAGCGAACCTGCGCCGAGCAGCGCCTCGCGACGGCTGGGCAAATGGTGGCGAAAGCCCATGCTCACCTCCTCTGGAATTCGGCTGACATGAACAGCAGCGCCAGCGCCTGCTGGCGGCTCTCGGCGCGGCCGACCGCCTGCGTCACCTCTGATGTGACCTGCGATCCGAACACGTTCTCGATGACATCCCGCGGATCAATCCGGTCGGCCACGCGCTCGGCAAAATTGTTGGCGACGTCGAGCCGCCGTCCGACGCCGTCGATCCAGGACGCTTCGTCGTCGGGAAAACCCTTTGGCGACGGCGGACGCCACAGCGGTTCGCCGAGCAGCGCCTGCCCATCGGTGAACCGCGTGGGATTGGCTTGCGTGATCCCGGTTGCGCGCACCATGCCGACGACCCACTCGGTCGGGCGCTTCAGCTTGGAGACCGGCTGCGTCCAGGCTTCATCAGACTTTACCATCGCCCTGGCGACCTCCTTGAGATCGCCCCCGGTATCGGTGAACACCTTCGTCATCTGCTCCACCAGCGCAGGCGGAGGCGTGTCGGCCACGAAATGGCGGGCGAGCTTGGTGGCCACATGCGTGGCGGTCGCGGGCTGCGCGGCGAGGTCGCGGAGCACGGCGCGTCCCTGCTCCACTGTTTCGTCGTCGTAAGATTTTCCCAGCACCTTCTGCGCGCCGGGTTCGTGCAGACGCGGATTGAAGATGAATTCGCCGCCATGCTCGGGATTGTCGCCGGGCGGCACCAGGGTCCATCCGGTCAGCACATTGGCGAAGGCGATGACATCGTCCTGGGTGTAGCCGCTGCGCACGCCGAGCGTATGCAACTCGAGAATCTCGCGGGCGAGATTCTCGTTGAGGCCACGGGTGCGGTTGATGCCGGCGATCGAGTTCGCGCCCATCGAAATCGTCTGGTCGAGATAGAACAGCATGGCCGGATGGCCCTCGGCGGCCAGCAACAGGTCGGTGAACCGGCCCAGCACGTGAGGGCGGATCGCCTCGCGCTCATAGGCGCCGGCCATGCTCCTGATCTTGTCGGCCGAGACGCAGAAATGATTGGACCAGAACCAGACCAGCCGCTCGACAAATCCGATCTCGGCGCCGAACGCAGCCTCGGTGCGGATACGCGCCTCCTCGAGATAGATCTGCCGTCCGGGATCGGGGACGGCGTCGGCGGCCATCTTTTGCGCCATCTCGCCGTCGCCTTGCGTAGCTTCCTCAGTCATCGAAGACGCTGCGGCCATCTGCTGTCGCTTCGCGTCCTGCTCCTTCTTGGCGATGATCGCCTTGGCTTGCCGCTTCGCATTGGCCTCGTTGACCGCGCGGAAGGCCTTGGCACTGGAAAGGCCGGGAATAGCGAGCGTGCTTGCGGAGGTGCGTTCGAGTTCGGCGATCAGCGCGCCACGCGGGTCGCCCTCGATCGCCGCAATCGAGCCCGGGCGCGGCCCCATCCCGAACCGGTGGAGGGCCAGCGCGGCCTCGGCCTTTGCGGAACTGCTCATGGCAAAGCCTCGAAGGATGCGAGGCTACCGCGCGCCGGGACAGTTGCCGCGCAGAGCCTTGCAAGTTGTTACCTGTCGTAATGCTACGGATCGTAGCACTTGAGAATTCGCAGTGCAAGTACCGATTGAGTGGGATGGCGGCGCCGGGTAGCGCAGGTCTGGGCATGCTGCTCGCCCACGCTGGCGAGGTGATCGAATGAGAGGGGCGATGTCAGTCGTGGCGCCGCTGGAACACGCCGGCGGGCTCTCGAAATTGTCGGCTTTTCCGCGAAGACCGGAAGTCCTCGCGGCGCGGCCAGACCGACGAGATTGACCGGAAGCGGATATGCCTAGCAAAATGACATTGATCTAGGTCAACAAGCTAAGCTGCTGATTGCGGATAGTTGCGGCGTTCCGCTTCAAACAATCGAGCAACCCGGTGATCCAAAGTTGCACAGTTTCTGACGACCCTGTGTATTTTGGCGCGGCCAACGAACAACTCCAGAGGGCAGGAAAGCCAGTCATGTTCAAACATCGTCTCGCGCAGGTACTAGGCGCGCTTGCTATGGCGTGCGTTTCGCCGGCGATAGCCCAGACCCCGCAAGGGACCGCCGCTGGCACGCTCACTTGCCGGTTGGCGCCGTCGATTGGTCTGCTCATTGGGTCGCAGCAGCGGATGGCTTGCCGGTTCGTTCCAAATGGCGCTTACCCGCCCGAAGCCTATGTCGGCGTGATGAACTCGCTCGGTCTTGATATCGGCATCACCGCGGGTGGAGTCATGGCGTGGGGCGTCATCACGCCCAATGCGGGGCCGATGCGCGGAAAGCTCGCCGGCAAGTATGTGGGCGCGAGCGGTTCCATCGGTCTTGGCGTCGGCGTCGGCGCCAACGTCCTCGTTGGCGGCTCCAACCGCTCGATCTCCCTGCAGCCACTCTCGGTCGAGGGGACTGTCGGGATCAACCTATCGCTCGGAATTTCGGCACTCACGCTTGCGTTGGCACAATGAGCGCACAGCCGCTCGCCGACGCTTCAAAGCTAATCATCAGAGGACGATCATGAAAATTACAACGCATTTGCTCGCCGGGCTCGGAGTTTTGCCGTTGCTGGCCATCTTGTCGGTCGGATCGGCGTCGGCGCAGACCAATCTCGGGAAAACGATTGTCGAAAAGCTGACCGCAAAAATTACAAAACTCGAGAATGCCTGCGCTTCTGATATCAAGAAATACTGCAAGGATGTCACGCCGGGCGAGGGACGCATGGTCTATTGTATGCAGGCCCATGAGGACAAGATAAGCCCGAAATGCACGTATGAATTGGGCGAGGCCGCGACGAGCTTGCAGGCTACGGCGGACGTTCTGAAAGACGGAGTGGTTGCCTGCAAAGCGGAGATAACAGGCGTGTGCGGGAAGATACAGCCGGGCCAGGGTCGAATCGCCGCATGTCTGATCGCGAACAAATCGACGGCTTCGAAGGACTGCGCAGACGCCATTCAGAAGGTCGAGACTATGGCGGCCCAATGACACGCGCGGATTTCTGGTTACAATTCTTCTCAGCATGAAGGCGCATGCCGCCTGTCTCTGATCGCAAACAAATCACCGCCCTTAAGCGGACGAAGCGACGTCGTACGACAGCAGGTCGCGTCGAGTGCAGGTCTCGATCGAGTCCGCTGTTCAAAATTGAATTCAGCGATTCCATTTGTGGCAGCGCGTGAGTCCGGTTGTGGCCTTGACCATCCGCCTCGCCCCCCCCTCGACGGTGTGATAACGGGTTTGCTGTCCCGGCAACACGATCTCCAGACATTTCCCGGAAGCGTCTGCGACAACCCAGGGAACGTCGACGGAGATCGCCCGCTCCAGGGCAAGCCGACGCGATTGGACCCGGAGCGGACAGCGAAACTGCTGTGGCGGGAGCTTGGCTGCCATGCTTTTATGCCCACTCGGGGACAGGCGGAAAGGCACCCGTCCCTTGGCGTGTAGCCTCTAACCATCGCCCTGTTATGCTGAAGCCGTCAGAGTGAGGAGAATGCCTTGCGTCACCCGCTCACGCGCCGAGCCCTGATCATTGGTTCACTCTCCATTGTAAACCTGGCCCACGCTGAGTCTGCGAAGGTGTGGCGCGTGGCTTTTGTGACGTCGGGCAGGGGCCAGTTTGTCCTCGATGTCATCCGCGAGACATTCAAGTCCAAGGGATACGAAGAAGGCAGAAATCTGATTATCGATGTCAGGGAAGCGAACGGCCGATACGACGCGCTGCCAGCGCTGGTCGATGAATTGATTGCGCTGAAGCCCGACCTGATTCTTGCGGAGGCGACACCAGCGATCGCCGCCGCACAAAGGGCGACTGCGACAATTCCGATCGTCATGGCTCCAGCAAGTGACCCTATTGGTTCAGGGTTTGTCAAAAGCTTCACGCATCCGGGCGGAAACATTACCGGCGTTGCGAATATGTTCGGTGATGCGACGACAAAGACACTCGACATCATTCGACAAGTATTCCCGAATGCGAAGAAGATCGGCGTTCTGATATCAAACAATCCGACGCATCCGGCTTTCGCCGACATAGCTGAACGTGCCGCAACGGCAGTCGGGATATCTGCAAGCCGCTTCGTTGCTCGGAATCCTGAAGACCTGGAGCGCGCTTTTTCGGAAATGAAGGCTGCCGGTTGCCAGGCTGTGTACGTTCTCGCCGATCCACCGCGACCCGCGTTGCCTCCAATTGCATTACGCGCGGGGTTGGCCACGATCTTCCAGGTTAGCACCTACGTTACACTTTACGATGGCCTAATGAGCTACGGTCCCGACATACGTGCTTTTTTCACAAAAGCAGTCGAATACGCGGATCGCATCTTGAAGGGTGCAAGACCCGAAGAACTCCCGGTTGAGCAGCCGACGACATTCGAGTTCATCATTAGCCTCCGCACCGCGCGGGCGCTCGGCCTGACAATTCCGGAGCAGGTCCTGTTGATGGCTGATCGGGTCATCGAATAGGGGGTAACTCTTTCCGATGTTGCCGCGCATGCCCGGAGATGGGCACATCTCGGACACGGCGTGATATCTGACTTGAGTCCGCTTCTCTAATCGGCCCTTTGAGGTCAAGCACTTTCAGACTATCCGCCAATGCGGTGTTGATGTCGCTCGCGGGCTCTTGCTTCTCTTCGGAATCGGCACCTGGGCCCTTCCACCATGGGATCCGAGGACGAGGCGGAATAATCTCATGGACGACCTTACCGTCAGTGTGACGGCAGATCCAAGCGGACATACGAACTCACCTCGTCCATCGTCCCGCGAGGGACATCCTTCCACCGCTTGGCGGAGCTCGAGTTTTCTGCTATCGGGTTTGATCCTGAGCGGTTTTCATGCTGCTGCCGTGGCTTGCTCCCGGGTCCACCGGAACTCGGTGCCGTCAACCCAGATGCGGTGCATGATCACGGCCAGCCGGCGAGCCAGAGCCACGATCGCCTTTTTCATCCCGCGGCGCCTCGCGATCTGCATGGCCCACGCTTTGAGCCATGACCATTTTTTTGAATGCATCATGCTTTGAGCTGCTTCGTAGAGCATCGTGCGCATCATCTCGTCCCCGCAGCGCGATATTTTACCGCTCCAATCGATCTCACCCGATTGATACCTGGCGCAGGTCAGCCCAAACACCGCCCCGACTGACTTGGATTTGCGGAACCGGGCTGGCACATCGACGGTGGCGCGATAGGTCAGCGCCACCACGGGGCCGACACCCGGGGTCGTCATCAGGCGCCGGCAGACCTCATCCTCCCGGACGATAGCCAGCAAGCGACGGTGCAGGATGACGATCTGTTCACGGAGCACCCGCCGGACGATGAGCAGCGGCTCCACCAGTACCGCCAAGTCGGGGGTATTCTCGACAAGCTCCTGGATGCGGGCCTCGAACCTCACCTTGCCAACCATTCCGACCTTGAGGCCGAAGTTGCGCAACGTACCTCGCAGATCGTTCTCGATGGCGATGGCCTTCGACTGCAGAAGCTTGCGATGGGTCAGCAGCATACGCAGTTTCTGACTGCGGAGCGTCTTCACATGCACCGGACGGTACAGTCCCACCCGGATCATCTGAGCGATGCCGCGCGCGTCGTTGCGGTCGGTCTTGTTGATCTGCGCCTTCAGCACCGCCCGCATGTGCCGCGTCTCGACACAGATCACCGGTAACTCGGCTTCGGCGAGAGCGCTGAAGAGCCATTGCGACAGCGGCCCGGCTTCCAGTCCGATCCGCTTGAAGCGGTAGGTGGGGTTCCCCAGAACCTTCAGCAGGGCTGCAGGTTCGCTCGCTACCTTCACTTCCTTCACGATCCTGCCCGTGTCATCCACAATGCAGATGCTGGTTTCCTTGACCGATACGTCCAATCCACCAAAATGGTCCATGCTGCGCTTCTCCTTCTGATGCTTGAGGTCGTCACCAAGGACCTCGTTTTTCACCATCAGCCTGAAGCGCAGCACCCAAAATCTTCAGCTATCCACAAGCTGGGCCGGCCGATTACACCATCTTTTGGGGGTAGACCGGAGTGCGCCGGGAGACCGGCAAGGAGTAGATGGTGCAAGTCCATCACGATGAAGGAGTAGCGAACCGCATCGACCCCGAGTCATGCGCCAGTACCCGTGAGGGTATTGGCGAAGCGTTGACAGGGGAGCGCATAGGCCAGCCATTGAGCCGCGAAAGTACCCCCATCCTGGGTGCCGACGTCGTTCCGCTGACGGAAGGCAACACGGATGGGCGCGATAACGCGAGCGCCCAGACGGCCCGGCGTGGTCTTAGACACTGGCATGTGCGCACGCTCTTTGCTTGGGAACCGGGAGATCTCATGGTCGGCCAGCTGTAGCGCGACAATCTTGATGAGAAGACGCATTGCCCCGCCTGAACTGCTCCCTAAAACTGGACCGTTGCCTCACTAGAATGTTCCCGGTCGTCTCATCAGAATGCTCCCAGATATCCAGCTCGTCGATCCACCGGGAACGTCAATCGTGAGGTGACGGGCTGCGAAGCGTAGCCATCGGCTGCGCGAAGCGTAGCAGCCCGTCACCAGCGGCTCACGGCTGCGTTTGAGCGTCCGCAGTCGACGGCTCGGCGTCGGCGAACGGTCCGAACATCAACTCGCGGGCGCGCGCACCGCGCCAGATCTTGATTCGGCGCTGCACGGTCCGGATCAGGCCGTCAGCGTAGCGTCCCGGATATTTCGCCTGCACTCGCTCCAGGAACTCTCGCGACGTCCGCCATGGCTCGGCCTGATACCACTCTTCGAGTTCGGCCGTCACCGCCAGCAGCGGATCAGGTCGGCGGCGCTCGCGTTTAGCTGCAGGCTTTGGGCGCGCGGTGGGGCGGATTTCACCGCCGCGCCATGAGATCCGCAGGCCTTCCAAGAACGCCTCAAGAGGCAGCGCGCCGTCGTTGGCAATGACCTGCCCACTAGGCGTGTCGGCGATGGTAACCAGTCTCTCCTGTGCTAGGCGTATGTCGCGGAGCAACAGTACGGGGTCGAGCGTCAGGGATAGCGCCGTGAGCTGGCGGCGGGTCTCTTCGGGCGTCCGCGGATCGGCCAATAGGCGCTGACAGGGCGTCGCCGGACGATGATAGCGCTTGACCACCTTGGCGCCGTCGCGATGCTTTTCCTTCAATTTGAAAGACGGTTGAAAAAAATTCACGAACAGGCGGGTTGAGGCATAAAGCCTGGCGAGCTCCCGGGTCGCTTGCAGCCCTTCAAAACGTCGATATCCAACAATCTTGCGGACGATCGCGCCATTCTTTTGTTCTACGAAGGCTTGGTCATTCTTGCGATAGGGCCGGCATCGCGTGAGTTCGATATTCTCACGCAGGCAATAGTCCCGAACCGTCTCGTTCATGAAGACGCTGTCATTGTCGGTGTCGAATCCGAGCAATGCAAACGGGAGCAGTTTGCGCAGCTCGGTCAATGCCACCGTAAGTACCGTCTGCTCGCGCACCAGCAGCGGCGCGCATTCCGTCCAGCCGGTAGCGATATCGGTCAAGACCAGAGTTTGCGTAAAGGCGCCTTTCGCAAACGGACCGGAATGCGCCACCAGATCGGCTTCGACGAAGCCGGGCGCGGGATTATTCCAGTCGGAGAATGTCCGAACGGGGACACTCCGTCTGATCGCCGTTGAGCCCTTGCGCCGCCGTTGCCCCGCGGCGCTCGCCCTGACGCCCTTGAGAATCCGGTCGATCGTCGCAGCGCTCATGGCCAAAAGTTGCTGCCGCTTCTGGTCGTCAAGCCCGCCGTGCCCGTGGCGCTCCATCGCTTCGATCAGCAGCGGCAGCAAGGGGTGCAGCCGCTTGCCACAAATCCGGTCCGACGCCTCCCAGGCCAACACCAGAGCGGCGCGCACCGCGTCGCCATATATCCGGCGCCCCGGCCGGGCACCGCCCTTCGCCGGCTCATCGCTTCCCCTCAGCAGCCGCATCGCATGTTTGCGATGGAAGCCTGTCAGGGCCACGAACTCATCCAGAATCTTTGCCTTTTCCGGCCGCCCGGCCGAGGCGTAACGCCCCCTGATCGCCAAAATCAATTCCGCTCGTGTCGCCATGCTCACCTTCCTCATCACCGCTCCCGTGGTTGCTTTGCCGGGAGCAAATTAGGTGAGGCAACGGTCCAGTTTTAGGGAGCAGTTCAGGCGGGGCAATGCGCCTCTCAGCTTCATTGTCGCGCTGCAGCCCGTCGACTTATGCTGCCCGTGAGCAACGATACATTACTTCGGGTCGTGCGAAGGCGCGGTTGCCAGCCCTTTGCTGTGCCGAGCGTGATCGGTATCGATGACTGGGCCTGGCGGCGCAATCAGCGGTACGGAACAATCATCTGTGACCTCGAGCGGCGACGACCGATCGCCCTGTTACCCGACAGAGAGCCAGCTACCGCACAGGCTTGGCTCGCGGGGCAGCCGCAAATTGCTGTGGTCGCGCGCGATCGCGGCGGTGGTTACGCCCTTGCTGTAGCCAAGGCGCTCCCGCAGGCCACCCAGGTCGCTGACCGCTGGCATTTGATGGAGAACGCCAGCCACGCCTTCCTCGATGCGGTCCGCAAATCCATGCGCCAGGTTCGTGTGGCGGTCGGCGCCGCCACAATAAATCCTGCCTTGCTGACCGCCGCCGAGCGCATCCAGTACGAGGGCTATCTACGGCGTGAGGATACCAACGCGGCAATCTTCAGACAGGCTGAGACGGGTGTCTCCATAAAGGAGATCGTGCGACTTACGGGACATAGCCGGGGCCTCGTCCGCAAGGTGCTGCGAGGTCAGCGAACGGATGTGTTCAGGGTGCGCGAGAGCTCACTCGAGCACCATCTGCCATGGCTCGACGCCCAGTGGGCTGCTGGCCATTGTAACGGAGCCGACCTGTGGCGTCGCCTCAAGGTGCTAGGCTTTAGGGGCTCTGAGCGAGTTGTTAGAGAGTGGGCGACACGCCGTCGGCGCGCCGAAACGCCCGATGCTCAAAATCTACAGCGCGTGCCGTCCGCCAGAACTATCGCCCGCCTGATGACCAATGGCCGCGATGCGCTATCAAAGTCTGAGACCGTTACCATCGCGGCGATCGAGCAAGGCGTTCCTCTCCTGGTGGAAGCTCGCGAAATCATCACCGCTTTCCACGCGATGATCCGCAAGAAGGCTCACGTAGATCTTGACCCATGGCTGGAACGAGCATGCGCAAGTCTCGTCGCGTCCTTCGCCAACGGCATCACCAAAGACAAGGCCGCCATCAGCGCTGCGATTACAACATCTTGGTCGAACGGGCAGACCGAAGGTCAGATTACCAAGCTCAAGCTCGTCAAGCGTCAGATGTACGGCCGCGCCAAGCTCGACCTTCTTCAGGCCCGCTTGATCGGTGCTACATGATCACCAATGCACCAAAATTGCGTCAGAGCCAATATTGCAGGCCGAATGACAATTATCGGCTTCCTCCATCTTTGATTCGGACTGGAGAGAGCCTAGGAGCGCATCGGCTGCGGCGCGCAGGGATCGCAAGATATCAACGGAGAAACGGGGCTTCTCACAAAGCACGTATTGAGCGGCAGCCTCCCGTGTCATCCACGCCGGAATGCAAGCGAGCGAGCGGTCCGGCTGCAAGACGACTACCAGTTCGACACCTCGGTACTCGAGCTGCCGACTGATCAGCACGGTCTCGCCGAATCGTGGATGAAATCGGTAGTAGATCAGCCCTTCAACCAGGTGTTCGTGGGCAGTATGTCGCCGTTCCGAACAAGACCTGGATCACTCTGATATCGATGTTCTGTTCCAACAGGTGGGTGGCGAAGCTGTGCCGCAAGGTGTGCCTTGAGACGCGCATGTCGATCTCGGCCCTTTGGACTGCTGCATGACAGGCGCGATTGAGCTGGCGCGTCGTCATCGGCTGCACACGATCGCGCCCCGGAAACAGCCAGCCCTGCGGTCGTGCCGCCCTCCACCAGGCGCGCAGCAGTTCGAGCAGATGTGGAGACAGCATCACGTAGCGGTCTTTACGGCCTTTGCCTTGCTCGACGCGGATGACCATGCGCTTGCTGTCGATGTCGCCGATCTTCAGCGAGATCACCTCGGCGGCGCGCAAACCCGCGCCGTAAGCCACACTCAGCGCCGCCTTGTATTTGAGCCCCGGCGCCGCCTCCAGCAGCCGCGCCACTTCCTCCGGACTGAGCACGACCGGAAGCTTGCGGGGCTTGTGGAGGAACGTGGTGTGCTCGATGATGTCGGAGCGCCTAAGCGTGACCCTGAAGAAGAACCGCAACGCAGCCACAGTGTGATTAAGGATGGAGATGTGCGCGCCGTTCGCCGCTAGATGCAGCTGAAAGCGTCGGACGTCCTCGAAGCTCGCCGTGTCCGGCGATCGGCCGAGGAACGCAGCAAAATCCTTGATGGTGCGGATGTAGCCTTGTTGGGTCTTTGGCGCTAACCTGCGGATCGTCATGTCTTCGATCATGCGCCGCCGCAAAGGGCTCATGGCCTCGTCGGTCATGGGGATGCTCCTGTCTTGAGTGAGGTTGTCGAAACCCCTCGATCTCAAGACAGGACGCCCCGTTGCGCTATCCCAATGGCCCTGACGCCCGCCGCAGTGCCCTACCGCGCGAGCGGTTTAGTCGTGTGCTGGGCATGTTCAGTAGCTTGGAGGTGAAAGTCCTCTACCCAACCTGATGGAGGTGAAGGGTTAGCGAGAACGCAAGGGCTGTCGCCGCGAGGCGAGGTCTGAAGGAAGCGTCGAGCAAACGTGCGAGTTGATGGACAAGAACCGGGTACAAGGCGCGAGCGTCGGACGAGCGGGCGACTTACCGCGAAGTCCATATCCATCAAGGATGCGAAGCGTAGATCCGGCGACGGTGCACGGAAAGCGACTGAACTTACCCCAGGAGATCTGCTCGGTGTCGCTTCGGCGACTGAGAGCGCCGTGAGGCGGTCTGACCGCGGAGCAGAAGTCAGCAGAGGGCATATTAGGTCATGTCGTCGGCAAGGCTAGTGAGGCACTCCGTGCCGAAAGGCGGAGGCAACAGATAGGCCAAGCCGGGAACGGTGACTGAAGGCCCGAACGAGAGGAGAGGCAAGTAGGACATGAACCTCGAGAGCGACAAGCGGCTGAACATCCAGTTGAGACTGGACTTCTCATCGACGCCGACGGGTGAAGCCCGGCAGGCGGGACGGGAAGACATCGAATCGCTCTCGGTGGTGAGTGAACCCGAACGCCCAGCCAACACGCGTCGAATCATGGAGGAAATATGTGAACGAGCAAACTTGAAGGAAGCATTGCGGCAGGTGAGGGGCAACAAAGGTAGCGCCGGCGTCGACCGGATGACGGTCGATCAACTTGGCGACTATCTGAAACAGCACTGGCCGGCCATTCGGGAGCAATTGCTGAACGGGACCTACGAGCCGAAACCGGTGAGACGGGTGGAAATCCCGAAGCCGGACGGAGGGGTGCGAAAGCTTGGCATCCCAACCGTGCTGGATCGCTTCATCCAGCAAGCGGTGATGCAGGTTCTGCAGAGGCGATGGAACTCGACGTTCTCCCAGCACAGCTACGGATTTCGACCGCGTCGCTCGGCGCATCACGCCGTGGCCCAAGCGCAGCAGTACATCGCGCAAGGCTACAGCTGGGTGATTGATCTCGATTTGGAAAAGTTCTTCGATCGAGTCAATCATGACAAGCTGATGGGCCAGATCGCGAAACGCATCGAAGACAAGCGGCCGCTGAAGCTCATCCGGGCATTCCTGAATGCCGGGGTGATGGAGAACGGACTGGTCAGCCCGAGCGGGGAAGGAACTCCGCAAGGAGGACCGCTTTCGCCACTGCTAAGTAATCTCGTGCTCGACGAACTCGACCGCGAGCTGGAGCATCGCGGACATCGCTTTGTTCGCTATGCGGACGACTGTAACATTTACGTTCGCAGCGAACGCGCGGGTCAGCGGGTGATGGAGAGCATCTCGCGCTTCATCACACAAAAGCTCAAGCTCAAGGTAAACGAGGCGAAGAGTGCGGTGGCACGACCGCAGGAACGGAAGTTCCTCGGGTTCAGCTTTGCGGCTGGTCCGGACATCAAGCGCACGATTGCGCCGAAATCGCTGGAACGGTTCAAGCAACGAATCCGGGATATCACGCGAAGGGCCAAGGGCGTCAGCATCAAGACGACAATGGAGGAGCTGGCCCAGTATATGCGGGGCTGGCGCGGCTATTTCGGCTTTTGCGAAACACCCGAGGTGTTGATCGCCCTCACTCGCTGGGTCCGCTTGCGATTGCGGGCCGCTCTTTGGCGCCAATGGAAAACACCAGGACGTCGTCGAGCGGCACTCATCGCGCTGGGAGTCTCGGGGGAGTTGCGCAACATGGCCGGTAGCGGCCGTGGACCCTGGCACCTCGCCCGGAGCAAAGCCCTCTCGGTGGCACTCTCCAATGCCCACTTCAAATCGCTCGGGTTCCTCTCCTTGACCGAAGCGCGTTAGCGTAACTTCTCGAACCGCCGTATACGGACCCGTACGTACGGTGGTGTGGGAGGGGCGGAGCCGCAAGGCTCCCCCCTATCCCGATCCATGGCACTTTTCGGACCTCACGCGATGTCCGACATACGTCCGCAGTTTGCACAACAGATGGTGTAATCGGCCGGCCCAGCTTGTGGATAGCTGAAGATTTTGGGTGCTGCGCTTCAGGCTGATGGTGAAAACGAGGTCCTTGGTGACGACCTCAAGCATCAGAAGGAGAAGCGCAGCATGGACCATTTTGGTGGATTGGACGTATCGGTCAAGGAAACCAGCATCTGCATTGTGGATGACACGGGCAGGATCGTGAAGGAAGTGAAGGTAGCGAGCGAACCTGCAGCCCTGCTGAAGGTTCTGGGGAACCCCACCTACCGCTTCAAGCGGATCGGACTGGAAGCCGGGCCGCTGTCGCAATGGCTGTTCAGCGCTCTCGCCGAAGCCGAGTTACCGGTGATCTGTGTCGAGACGCGGCACATGCGGGCGGTGCTGAAGGCGCAGATCAACAAGACCGACCGCAACGACGCGCGCGGCATCGCTCAGATGATCCGGGTGGGACTGTACCGTCCGGTGCATGTGAAGACGCTCCGCAGTCAGAAACTGCGTATGCTGCTGACCCATCGCAAGCTTCTGCAGTCGAAGGCCATCGCCATCGAGAACGATCTGCGAGGTACGTTGCGCAACTTCGGCCTCAAGGTCGGAATGGTTGGCAAGGTGAGGTTCGAGGCCCGCATCCAGGAGCTTGTCGAGAATACCCCCGACTTGGCGGTACTGGTGGAGCCGCTGCTCATCGTCCGGCGGGCGCTGCGCGAACAGGTCGTCATCCTGCACCGCCGCTTGCTGGCTATCGTCCGGGAGGATGAGGTCTGCCGGCGCCTGATGACGACCCCGGGTGTCGGCCCCGTGGTGGCGCTGACCTATCGCGCCACCGTCGATGTGCCAGCCCGGTTCCGCAAATCCAAGTCAGTCGGGGCGGTATTTGGACTGACGTGCGCCAGGTATCAATCGGGTGAGATCGATTGGAGCGGCAAAATATCGCGCTGCGGGGACGAGATGATGCGCACGATGCTCTACGAAGCAGCTCAAAGCATGATGCATTCAAAAAAATGGTCATGGCTCAAAGCGTGGGCCATGCAGATCGCGAGGCGCCGCGGGATGAAAAAGGCGATCGTGGCTCTGGCTCGCCGGCTGGCCGTGATCATGCACCGCATCTGGGTTGACGGCACCGAGTTCCGGTGGACCCGGGAGCAAGCCGCGGCAGCAGCATGAAAACCGTTCAGCATCAAACCCGATAGGAGAAAACTAGAGCTCCGCCAACCGGTGGAAGGATGTCCCTCGCGGGACGATGGATGAGGTGAGTTCGTATGTCCGCTTGGACCTGCCGTCACACTGACGGCAAGGTCGTCCAAAAGATTGTTCCGCCTCGTCCTCGGATCCCATGGTGGAAGGGCCCAGGTGCCGATTCCGAAGAGAAGCAAGAGCCCGCGAGCGACATCAACACCGCATTGGCGGATAGTCTGAAAGTGCTTGACCTCAAAGGGCCGATTAGAGAAGCGGACATCCGTCCACCACTCTGAATTGATGGGCGCGCAGTCCTACTGCGGACCCAGCGCAATTCGTCCGATGGTGCCGTCCTTGAGCAGGCCGATCCGCCATTCCGCGGTACCGTTGGCGAAATGGGCCATATAGATGTCGTTGCCCATGTTCGTCACACCCCGGAACGACATGGCGCGCAGCGTGCCAAGCCGGCCCAGAATGGCCTGGTTGAAGGGAAGCTGCTGCCGCGTGAACGCCGCGACGTCGGCGGTCATGCGATCATAATTCGGCTCGCCGCGTCTCAGACCATCGATGTACTGGCGCAGCATCTCTTCACTGCCGGCGAGCGGAGCGGTGCGCCGCAAAACCGGGTGCTCCGGCTGACCATCCGTCGCGGTCCTCTCGACAGTATGAAAACGCGTCTGCTGTCCGGGCACCACGATCTCCAGACATTTCCCGGCAGCGTCGGCGACGACCCAGGGGCTGTCGACGGAGGTCAGAACCAGGGACGACGTGTTCTCGCCGATTGCGCCGTGGGCGTCGCGCTTTCCCTCCGGGTTCAGCCGGTACAGTTGAATGTCCGCGCCGGTGGCGTTGTAAAACAATACGTGGACCGGCGTGGTGTCGGTCCGGGCTCTCAAATCCTGCTCGCTGGAACAGGCGGCTACCCCGCCGGGCGCATCATTGCCGTCGGCCCGGAACAGGACATCGTCGGCCTTGCCGTCCGCTGCCAGCAGCAGCCGAAACTCAGCAAAACCATTGGTGAACTTCACGCCGTAGAAGTCGTAACCGCCGGGCCCAACGCCGCGAAAGAAGATCGACTCCACCGCGCCGAACGCGTTGAACATGGCCTGCAGTTCGGGAGCCTGGCGACGGATCTTCGTTCCCAGCGCTGCACTCATCCGGTCATAGTTCGGCGCGCCGCGCCGCAGATCCTCGATCCCTTGCAGGATAGCTTCCTTGCTGCCCGGCTGCGGGGCCTGATCCCTGAATCGATCCGGGACTTCCGCAATTCGCCGCGCGAAGTCTGCTTCGATCGCCTTTGCCCTGGCAATGCCGACCCGCGGCGCCAGCCGTGCACCGGACAACGGGTCCTGAAGCAGCAATTGTGTCACCTTGGCGTCGCCGTCGCGCAGGAAAATAACGAGATCATCATGCCCGCCGGCAAAGGCATCGGCGCCATGCGCGCTGACCTCGAATTTTGGTCGTCCGGTCTCCTGGACAAAGAGCCGTTCACCCCCGCGGGTCACGTTAAGCACGCGGCCCAGCGCCAACTGGTACCAGCCGACATATGCATCGAGCTGCGGTGCATCGGCCTCGATACCCTGCGACGACAGTTCGGCGATCCGCGCGGCGCGCGTGTCGCGGCCGTTCTGGCTCAACGTCAGTTCGGACGGCTGTTGGTCAGCGCTGACGGCCAGGGTGATCCGGCCCGCCGCCACCGGGTAGGCATAGGTTCCATCACCCGCCGCGGCCAATCGGAGTTTTCGTTGCCCGCTCAGCTGGCCGTAGAGATCGCCGCCTTCCCTGAAAACGGTGAAGATCGAGGCACGGCCTAATGAATAGAACGAGACGTGCTCGGGCGCATGCGCCGTCGTCGCAGCTGCTACCCCGTCAATGGCCGGCGGCGATTGCGGTCGCGTGGTGTAGGTGATGCTGCCGGCAGAAACGATGATCACCGGCAGGATCGCCGCCGCCGTCCAGGTTCGTTTCCGCCAGCCCAGCTTCGCAGGCGCCGTGGTCGCAGCGAGAATATGCTCCACGCGGGCGCGGACCGTACACGCCCTCGCCATTTCCAGCCCCGCCGGCGCCGGCCGGCCATGCTGCACGAGGTCGAGGAGAATCTCCGCGTAAGACAGCCTGTCTTCGAGAACTTCAAGCGCCGTTGCGTCGCTGATGATTTCGGCCAGTTCCGCCAGCCGGATCAGGTGCCACCACGCCAAAGGGCTGAACCAGAATACCGCACGATTGAGCGAGGCCAGCAACAGGACATAGAAATCCCGGTTGGCGACATGGGCGCCCTCGTGGGCGAGCACCGCCCGGCGCTTCGGCCCATCCCATTCGCTGCATTGCGGCGGAAGCAGGATGGTCGATCCGAACGTGACGGGACCGGCGATGACGTTGCTGACGCGCACGCTCCAGTCGGCGGTCCAGGGTTCGCTCATCGGCCGCGCGGCGCGCACCAGGCGCCACGTCAGATAAATGCCGACCGCCAATCGCAGCAGCAGCAGGCCGGCAACAAAAGCGTAGATGGCGGTGGCGACGGCCAGCCAGTTGACGGCGGCGTAGCTCGCGCCGCTGATAGCGACCGGCATGCCGGGATCCGATGGCGGCGACGAACGCAGCGGCTCCAGCAACGGGCTGGTCGAAGGATCCGCCATTGCATTCTGGGCGGGCGACAGGGCTTCCGGCACCGCAACCGGCAAAGCGTCCAGCGTGACGCTGACAGTGGTCCAGTGCATCAGCAGCGGCATCGACAGCGATGCCACCAGCACCATCACCCAGCAAGTCATATGCACGTGCGGATTTCGCACTCGAAGAAGGTTCAAGCCAATCCACACGACGCTTCCGAGAATGAGGCAGCGAAGCGCCGACTCTGCCAGAATCGCCAGCATCATTTCTTCCCTCCCTTCGCTTTGGCCTTCGCAACCTGGTCGGCCAATAGCCGCAACTGCCGCTGGTCGAGCATGGCGGTATCCACCATGCCGACCAGGACCTCTTCGATGGAGCCGTTGCAGAACCAGTCGACGATGCGCTGCACCGCTTTGGCCGCCACCTGCCCGCGCGGCTCCGCCGCGTGGTAGACATAGGTTCGGCCATCGACCGTGTGGGTGGTGTAGCCCTTGTCTTCGAGCCGCCGCAGCACGGTCCGGACGGTCGATTCCTTGAGCGGACGGGAAAGCTTTTCGCGCACCGCCTCGGCCGTCACCGGCGCGTTGGCCCAAACCAGTTGCATTACCTCGCGCTCGAGGTCACCCAGTTCGGGCAGGCTATCGTCCATGTGGTTACCTTGCGATGTTGGGCCTCTTTAATGCTACAGAGCGTCGCATATGACGCCGTTTTCCGCAACGGCCATTCTACCTGGAATAGGCGGACCGGCGGGATGGATGATGCGGATCGTTTCACCTCGCCCCGCTTGCGGGGAGAGGTCGGATCGCATCGCAGATGCGATCCGGGTGAGGGGGTACAGGTCTATCGATTGACACCGGCTTCGCGGATAGAGCCCCTCTCCTCGCAAGAGCGGGGCGAGGGAGAAGAGACGGCGTCCCGGCTTCGCGCGTCAATCCACCACGATCTTGACGCGGTCGCGGGGCTTGACCTGGGCGTGGGTGTCGAGGCCGTTCAGCACCCGGAAGCGTTCGGCCGGGTGATCGACGCCGGCCATGCGGTGCGACAGCGATTCCACGGTGTCGCCGGGCTGCGCGGTGATGACCTTGATGCGCAGCGGGCGCGCGGCCTGGATTTCGTCGAGCGTCAGGCGGCGGAACGAGTTCACGGTCTCGCGTGCGTTGCGCTCGCTCTCGGTGGTCTTTTGCTTGGCGGCGAAGATGAACCGGTAGACGTCGCTGCCGAAGCGCAGCGCATAGACCTTGAACTGCCAGGCGTCGCCATGCGCGGTGGCGGAAGCCGCCGGGAACCCGTTGATGGTGAGGTCCTCGGTCGACGCCTTGTCGACGCCTTCCATCCAGCCGGAGTTGAGATAATCGCCGAGCGTCTGTTCCGCCGGCACCCGCACCACGTCGAAGCGCATCGCTTGCGTCCCGCCCTCGCGCACGCCGATCACGGCCTGCGCGGTGTTGTCCAGCGTGAACGTATCGGGCGCTGCAAAGGTGAAGCCGAGTTTTGGATGCAGGAATCTGCGGCCGCGCACAAAACCTTCCGAGGGGTCTTCGCCATAGACGATGTTGTCGATCGCGGCCAGATAAGTCTCGCGGTCGCGCTCGCCGCCTTCGGGCGAGGTGTATTGCCGCGCATTGGCCTGCGCGTTCGCCACCCGCTCGGGCGTTGCCGGATGCGAGGACAGAAAATCCTGCGTGCGCGGATCGAGCGAGGTCTTGCCGGCCTTCAGCGCGGCGTTGCGCTCCATCGAGGTCAGGAAGCGCGAGGCGCCATAGGGATCGAAATGCGCGCGCGCCGAAATGCCGACACCGATGCCGTCGGCCTCGAATTCCTGCTGCCGCGAGAAACTCGCCATCGTCAGTTTTGTCTTGGCCAGCGCCAGCGCGGTCAGGTCCGGATCGTTGCTCATGTCGGTGACGACGCGGGTCACCACCGCCGCCTGCCGCGCCTGGTCTTCGCGGATTGACGCGTGTTTCGCCAGCACGTGCGCCATCTCGTGGCTCAGCACCGAGGACAGTTCGGAAGTATCGCTCGCCAGCGCGATCAGGCCGCGCGTCACATAGAGCTGGCCGGTCGGCAGCGCGAACGCATTCACCGCGCCCGAATTGAGGATCGTCACCTTGTAGGCCTGGTCGGGACGATCGGAGGCCGCGACCAGCCGGTCGACGGTCTTGGTGATCAAAGCTTCCAGCTTCGGATCGTCATAGGCGCCGCCATAGGAGGACAGGATGCGCTCATGCTCGCGCTCGCTCGCGGGCGTCTGCGCCACCGTGCGGTTCGGCTTCGCCGGCGACATCGTGGGCGTGGTCGAGGCGGTCTGAAACCGGCCCATGTCGCCGCAGGCGGACAGGGCAAGACCCAGGCACAGCAAGGACGTCGCAGCCAAAAGGCGGCGGCCAGTTCCATCCTTGCGCCGTCCTGCACGCTCAGTCACGTCAACTACTCGTAGTTTTTAGTTCTAATTCCCGCCGAGCATTTCAATCTGCCCCACCCGGAGCGCCTCGAATTCGTGGCCCACCCCGCGCCTCGATAAAGCCGCGGACACGAATCCGTCGATTTTCGAAGGACTTAGCCGTAAGCCCCGCCGCCTCGAACGCCGGCATCATGCGCCTTGAAATAGTCACAGCAAAGTCCCGTGTCCAGTTCCGTCCGAAATTCAGGTAGGTCGTCGCCCCCGCCTGACGTACCGACAGAACCGTGCCCTCGACCACCGCAAAGCGCCCAATCCCGGCCAAAATATCGCCCGGACTTTCAGCGTTTTTTATGGCCGTGGGATCGGCCCAGGTTCCCCTTTTGGCCCCGCGGGCCTCGGCCTCGGCCGCCCCCAGCGCCGCAGCACAGTCCTTGTCGGCCACATCGGCCGCCACCAGCGCCTCGCCGCGGCTCAAAAGCTCGCTCTGAACCGGAGTTTCGGAGCCCGCCAGAAACACAAAGGCCGGCTGCCGGCCATAACGGTCCGGCGTGTCCTCCGCGCCGTGCAGCGTCACGTCATGTCCGATCAGGATCGCCGACAGCGCCGCCGCGCCTTTTGTCCGGTCCGGGCTGGCGGGCTCGATGCCGGCGAGACGAACCTCGCGGCCGTCGTCCAGCCGAAAGCTGCGTGCATCGATGATTGCCGCGACGTGGCCTTCTCCCTGCGGCTCGAAGGAACACGCCGCCGACATCGCCGGATCGATCGCGCACAGCAGCGCGAGGCCATGAGCGACCAGCGCCACGACGCATCGTCCGCAACGCCGTGCCGTGGGGCTGATAACGCGGCTCACTGTCCGGTCCGTTCCTGTATGCTGCCGCTCGACGGCATCAGGTTGTTATCGGAAATTTCCGCTGAGGGGGAGGCCATGGAGATCAACGGCATCGCGCATATTTTTCTGACCGCCTCGAATTTCGAACGCTCCCGCGAATTCTATCGCAAGCTGCTGCCGTTTCTTGGGTTGACGCCGGTGATCGATACCGAGACGACCTATTACTGCGTCGGCGGACGCACCGCGGTTGGCATCAGCGCGCCGTCGCCCGAGCATGCGGGCGCCAAATTCGAGCAACAGCGGGTCGGCCTGCATCACCTGTGTTTCCGCGCCCGCGAACGCGCCGATATCGACGAGTTGCATGCCTTTCTGTGCTCGCTCGACGTCAAGATCATCCGCGCCCCGCGCGAGGATCAGTGGGCGCCGGGCTACTATTCGCTGCTGTTCGAAGACCCTGATGGAATCAGGCTTGAGCTCAATCATGTGCCGGGCAAGGGCTTGCTGGGGTGAGTACGGCATCAAGCTCGTCATGCCCGGCCTTGTGCCGGGCATCCACGTCCTTACGGTCCTTCAACGAAAAAGACGTGGATGGCCGGGACGACGCCCGGCTACGACGGCGGGGTGCGCGCTCAGGCCTTGCGATAGGCGCGTACAATGGTCTGGCGATATTCCTCGGCCGACAGTCCCTTGTGCTCCGCGTCGGCCGCACGCTTTTTCATGGTCGGCGTCAGCCGGATGCCCTCAACGGCGCTGATCTTGCCGAAGCCGGCGCGGCCAACGACAAAGCCGCCCTTTTTCTTGGCCTTCGTACCTGATCGTTTCGCTTTCGGCATGACGCGAATATAGCATATTTCGATCCGGTCCGCACCATTCCGCTTTGCACATTGTCGGTAGCACACGATATGTCCGGTTTATGTAGCACACGATCTGTCCGGTAATTTTGGTGCCCTTTGGAGGGGCATGTGATGCGCCGGACGGAAGCGCTTCAGGGTGTGCGAATGATCAAATTTCTGGACATTTTAGGTCGGTACGAGGCTTTGGAGTTCAACCAGTTGGAGGCTGCGGAGCTTTTGGGTGTCGGGGAACGAACGTTCCGGCGCTGGTGTCAGCGCTACGAAGAGGATGGCGAGGCGGGGTTACTGGACCGGCGGCTGGGCAAGGCTTCCGGCAGGCGGGTTCCGGTTGACCGTGCGGACGAGGTGGAAGCGCTTTACCGCACGCGCTACGCCGGCTTCACGGCGAAGCATTTTCACGAGCACTTGGTGAAGGATCATCGTTTCAACTGGAGCTACACCTGGACCAAGACCTTCCTGCAGTCGAAGGGGCTTTTGGAGAAGGCCCGGCGCCGCGGAGCGCATCGGCGCAAGCGTCCGCGTCGGCCGTTGCCCGGCATGCTGCTGCATCAGGACGGGTCGCGGCATCAATGGCTTGCGGGGCAGCCGATGCTCGATCTGATCGTGACCCTGGATGACGCGACGAGCGCGATCTATTCGGCGTTCCTGGTGGAGGAAGAAAGTACCGCCTCGACCTTCCGCGCGCTTGAAGAAGTGTTTGGCCGGCACGGCCTACCGTTGAGCCTCTACACCGATCGGGGCTCGCATTACTTTCATACGGCGACGGCTGGCGGTGCGGTCGATCGCGCGGCACTGACCCAGGTCGGCCGGGCGCTGGCGCATCTGGGTGTCGAACATATCGCAGCCTATTCTCCGCAAGCGCGGGGCCGTTCCGAGCGTGTCTTTCATACGCTGCAAGACCGGTTGACCAAGGAGCTGGCATTGGCCGGGATCACCACGGCGGATGCGGCCAATTTGTTTCTTCGTGATGTCTATCTCCCGGCCCACAACGCCCGCTTTGCCATCAAGCCTGAGCAGGACGGCAGCGCTTTCGTCGCGGTTGCGGGTATCGATCTCGGCGAAATTCTTTGCGTGCAGGAGGAGCGCCAGGTCGGCAACGACAATTGTGTGTCGTTCAACCGTTTGAAACTGCAGATCCCGGCAAGTCCTTTGCGCGCGCACTTTGTCAAGGCGCGGGTCAAGGTCCGTCAATACCACGACGGCAGCCACGCCATCTTCCACGGCCCGCGTTGTCTCGGTCGCTACGATCGTAGAGGCGCGACCGTGGACATACCGATTGCCGCTTAAATCCGCTCGGCGGCGAGCCTGTGGACGGCATGGACAAGTCTACGACTTGCCCACCCCGCCCACAGGAGAACAAAAGCAGACGAAGCGGACATTTGATGTGCTACCAAAACCGGCCAACTTAATTAGCTATCGACACATTCCGCTTTGCACATTCCGCTTTGCGGAAAATGCGATTTGAAGCTGACGGTGTGTTCACCGCCCCCGGTTCGCGCCTTGCCGCTCCGCATGGCATGCGGCATGATCGCGCCAACAGAAATTTCAAGGCCGCGAAAACAAGGCGGCGACGCGGCACTGGGAGGCCTCTATGAAGCGAATTCTCACCGGCGTTTTCGCCTGCGTTCTGGCGATGTCGGCCACTGCGGCGCTGGCGCAAGCAAAGCCGCCGCTCAAGCTCGGCGGCATCCTCGATATGTCGAGCCTTTACGCCGATATCACCGGCGCCGGCAGCGAGACCGCGGCGAAGATGGCGGCGGAGGATTTTGGCGGCGAGGTGCTCGGCCGCAAGATCGAGATCGTCGCCGCCGACCATCTCAACAAGGCCGATCTCGCCGCCAACATCGCGCGCGACATGATCGACAACCAGGGCGTCGAGATGATCTGGGACGTCGCCGCGTCCGCGACCGCGCTGGCCGCCGGCGAAATCGCCAAAGCGCGCGGCAAGCTCATCATGTTCAACGGGCCCGGCTCGATCCGGCTCTCCAATGAAGCCTGCGGCCCCTATACCGTGCACTATGTGTTCGACACCTTTGCGCAGGCCAATGTGACCGGGCTTGCCGCGGTAAAATCCGGCCTCGACAGCTGGTTCTTTCTGACCGCGGATTACGCATTCGGCCAGGATCTGGAAAAGGACACCACCAATGTGGTGCAAAAGTCCGGCGGCAAGGTGCTGGGCAACGTCCGCCACCCGCTCAACACGTCGGATTTTTCGTCGTTCCTGCTGCAGGCGCAGGCTTCCAAGGCCAAGGTGATCGGGCTCGCCAACGCCGGCGGCGACACCGTCAACGCGATCAAGCAGGCCGCCGAATTCGGCATCATGAAGGGCGGCCAGAAGGTCTCGCCGCTGCTCGCCTTCGTCACCGATATCAACTCGATCGGGCTGGAGACCGCGCAGGGCCTGTTGCTCGCCGAAGCCTTCTACTGGGACCTCAATGACGACACCCGCGCGTTTTCAAACGCTTCATGGAGCGCATGAAGCGGGTGCCGACCTCGGCGCAGGCCGGCGTCTACTCGTCGGTGACGCATTATCTGCAAGCGGTGAAGGCCGCCGGCACCACCGATGCCGCCGCCGTCATGAAGGTGATGAAGGAGACACCGGTCAACGACATGTTCGCGAAGAACGGCCGGATCCGCGACGACGGCCGCATGGTGCACGACATGTATCTGTTCGAGGTCAAGAAGCCGTCGGAGTCCAAGGGACGCTGGGACGATTACAAGCTGCTCGCGACCGTTCCCGGCAACGAGGCGTTCCAGTCGCTGGAAGCCTCGCGCTGCCCGCTGGTGAAGAAATGACGGCCGCAGGCCGTCTTTGCGAGGAGCGTTAGCGACGAAGCAATCCATCTCGCCGCTCAAAGATAGAATGGATTGCTTCGCTACGCTCGCAATGACGCTGAGATACTCGAAATCCAACACAACCAATAACCAATAACAAAGAAAGCCACACCTCATGAGCCAGAACGAAATCGTCCTCCAGAACCTGGATAAAGGCCTCCTCACCATCACCATGAACCGTCCCGACCGGCGCAACGCGCTCAATCCGGACATGACGCGTGGGCTGGTCGAGGCGGCGCGGCGCGCGGCCGAGGACCACGAGGTCCGCGCGGTGCTGCTCAAGGGCGCCGGCGGCACGTTCTCGGTCGGCGGCGACGTCAAATCGATGGCGGAGGGGCGCGCGCCGCTGTCGTTCGAAGCCAAGATGGTCAATTTGCGCCGCGGCATGGAAGTCTCGCGCATCCTGCACCAGATGCAAAAGCCCGTGGTGGCGCAGGTCGACGGCGCCGCGGCCGGTGCGGGACTGTCGATCGCGCTGTCCTGCGATCTGCGCGTCGCCAGCGCCTCCTGCAAGATCACCACTGCGTTCGCCAAGGTCGGACTGTCCGGCGATTACGGCGGCACCTATTTCCTGACCCAGTTGCTCGGCAGCGCCAAGGCGAGAGAGCTTTACCTCACCTCGCCGGTGCTGTCGGCGCAGGAAGCCTACCATCTCGGCATGGTGACGAAGGTGGTGCCCGATGCCGAAGTCGAGGAGGCCGCGCATGATCTCGCAATGTCGCTGGCGCAGGGCCCGTCGATCACGCTGGGCTACATCAAGCGCAACATCAACAACGCGGAGACGATGTCGCTGGAAGAATGCTTTGACGCCGAGGCGATCCACCACTCGCGTTCGGCGGGAGACTCTTTGATCACAAGGAAGCCGCGAAGGCGTTCGTCGAGAAGCGCAAGCCCGTGTTCCAGAACCACTGAGGTAGTGACATGGCCGGCTATATGAGGCTGCGGCAGATCTGCCTGGTGGCGCCGCAACTCGCGCCCGTGATCTCGGATATCGCCGGGATCATGGGGCTCAGCGTCTGCTACCGCGACGGCAACGTCGCCAAATACGGCCTCGAAAACGCGCTGCTGCCGGTCGACACCATTCTGCTGGAAGTGGTGGCGCCGTTCCAGCCCGGCACCGCGGCGGGGCGCTTCATTGAAAAGACCGGCGGCCGCGGCGGCTATATGGCGATCTTCTGCTGCGACGATCCCGACGCGCGTGGCAAGCACGCCAATGCGATGGGCGTGCGCACCGCGAACGTGATCACGCACGCGCCCTATCACGGCGTGCAACTGCATCCGCGCGACTGCCGCGCCGCCTTCATCGAGTTCAACCGCACGGATGGCAGCGACGATGTCCTGGGGCCGTATCCGCCGGCCGGTCCGGACTGGCAGAAATCGATCCGCAAGGATGTGACACAGGCGCTGGTGGGCGTGGAGATGGAAAGTCCAGATCCGCAAGAATTGGCCGAGCATTGGGGC
>CAWILG010000016.1:0-352442 GCA_963836765.1 uncultured Alphaproteobacteria bacterium | reverse complement strand
CCATTGGAATTGTCATTCTGGTTGTCGCGGCCTTGCTGTCGAGTGCGGCGTTGGCGAGAGGCGGCGGACACGGCCGGTGGCGGACATTTCGGCGGCGGTCATGGCGGAGGGCATGGCTTTGGCGGCATGCATTTCGGTGGTGGCCATGGCTTTGGCGGCGGGCATTTCGGCAGCCACGGCTTTGGCGGCATGCATTTCGGTGGCGGCCACGGCTTTGGCGGCATGCATTTCGGCGGTGGCCACCACGCCGGTGCAAGGTTCGGCGTCTCACATTCATTTTCTCGAGGGGGTTTTCACGGCGGCCGTTCTTTTGCTGGTCATGGCGGGAGGAACTTCGGCCAGATACGAAACGCCCCGGTGCGAACCGGAAGCATCCGCAGCGCAATGAACTCGCTGTCGCGCAGCGGCGGATCGCGCAACGGCCGATTGCTCAGCAATCCCGCCGCGCGGGGGCAGATCGCCGCGACTGCCGCATTGGCGGGCTGGCACGGCGGCGCCCAGGGCGCGAACGGATGGTGGCAGCACGGCGACGGCGGATATGGATGGGTCGGGCCGCTGTTCTGGCCGTTCGCCTATTACGACATCTATGATTATACCATCTGGGGCGACTACCGCTTCTGGGACTACGGTTACCCGGATATCTATGCGGGGATCTTCGCGCCTTACGGCTACGACGATCTCGCCGGCTATATGGCGCAGCGCGGGCGCGGCCGAAGCCATGACAGCGTCCCTTCGCTTGCGCAAATGTGCGGCGATGACAGCCGCGATGTTGCCGGCCTCCCGATCGACCAGATTCAGGAGGCCATCGAGCCGAACGACGCCCAGCGTGCCGCGCTCGATGAACTTGCCAACGCATCGATACAGGCCGCTCAGACTATCCGCTTTGCATGCCCGACGCAGGCCGCGTCAACGGCACCGGGCCGGCTCGCGGCCATGCAGCAGCGCATCGAGGCGATGATTGCTGCGGTGGCCATTGGTGCGACCGCCCTTGGAGAAATCCTATGGCCTACTGGATGACGAACAGAAAACGCGGCTTAATGCGCTCGCCGAAGATCAGCGCAAGGCATCCGCTTCAAAAACATCGCTTGCCCAAAACTGTGCCGCTGCGCAGCCCGCCGCATTCCAGTGGCCGGGCAGCGAGCTCGAGGCCAAGCTGCACCTGAACGTCCCGCAACGCGCCGCCCTCGAGGCGGTGCATGGCTGCCACGGCCATGGCCGGCGACATGCTGAAGGTGACATGCCAGCCGGACGACGTCGTAACGCCGCCGGCGCGGCTTGTCGCACTTGCCAAGCGGCTCGACACCATGCTGCAAGCCGTCAAACTGGTGCGCCCGGCGCTAGAGGACTTCTATGCAACGCTGAGCGACGAACAGAAAGCACAGTTCGAGGCTATCGGACCAAAACGGACAGCGTAATCTTTTGTAATCAGCTTCGTAGTAATTCGCGGCCGGGGCGTCCGGCGCGAACATCGGAACTTCCGATCTCTTTGCCTGTTGGAAACCTCCCAGTGACCAAGCCGGTTCGGATTTATCGCTGTTGGGTTCTCGAGGATTGCGCGGTGTCTGTTGTACTAGTTGTCGACGAGCATAGTATTTATCGAAGTGGTCTCCGGGACGTTATAGAGGCCCGGTTCCATTGTCGCGTGGTCTGTGTTTCTCGGTTTGAGAAATTCGACGCGGATGACAATTTCGATTTGATCTTGATCGACTTCGGCTGCCTGACGCCTCGCGCGTTAGGGACGTTGGCTGAGGTTCATGATATCAGGCCAGCGACACGCGTCGCCGTTATGTCGACGTCGAGTACCCGATCAGATGTGCTGAGTTGTCTTTCAGCCGGCTTCCATGGGTTTGTGCCCAAGCTTCTGTCTGATGAGGAGTTACTGTCTGCCATCGAGGATCTCTTGTCGGGACGTATTTACGTACCCAGATGGCTGGCCGATGACGACGTCAGCAAGCCCTCGATTCCTCAGGTCATGAATTTTGATCTTGAGGCCCTGCGGCTCAGTCGCAGGCAGCACGAAATTCTCCCGATGCTCGCTCAGGGCATGTCCAACAAGGAGATTGCGCGAGAGTTGGGTATTGCCGAGGGGACCAGCAAGATCCACACGGCCGCACTTCTACGTGCTCTTGGCGCCCGTAATCGCACCGAGGCGGCGTTTATGGCCGCAAAGCTTGTCGGATCGAGAGACCGATCGTCGGGAAGCCTTAAAACCAAGAGGTTCAGTCCCAACGGAGCGAACGGCTCGATCAATGACAGAAGCGGTATGCGTCATGATTTAGTCCCGGGCGCGTCGTGGACGCATCCCTTCCGAAGCCCGATCACCCGCTCGGGTCGATAGAGCAAGAAGTTTTGAATTGAGTAAGTTGAAAGGAGCCGATTGTAATCGCTATTGAAGCGCGGCGCTGACGAAAAGAGCACGAGATCGCGCCTTAAAGTCAGCGCACAGGTCCAGACCGTAACTTGCCAAGAGCAGGGACACGACCAGACCGACTCCGCAAACGTCGCAACTACCTTAAGAACACCGAAATCGGGCGAGATCGCGGGAATCGAATTCGTCCAAATCGAAAACTTTTGCCGTTCCGCGGCGGGAACAATCCCTCTTCGCCGGTTATGTCCGGAACCGAACACATCGTCATAGGTTAATTAGGCGATCCACTGAACCGGACTTCGGACGGGAACTGAGGCCGCTTAGGTGAGGGAAGAGAACACATCGGGAGGCTCTTCCGAAAAATGCAAATTCGCCAGCCCCAAGAATGTTCCTTTATTCAGCATCGCGAGCGGACTAAAATTTTATTTCGAGTCGGCCACCGGACAGACAGCAATTCACAGTGCAATTTAACGTGGCAATATCACCGCTGCATACTGGGCAACAATCGGTGACTGTGAGTTAGACCAATGCTCGCGCCTGATCCGAGCGTGCATGTGACTTCATCCAAGCGATGAACATCGTATCGAAACCCTCGATAAATCTTCATCTCGATTATCCCTACCTTGGTCCTGTTTTGCGGATGCGTTAACGGTCGCCGCAGCTACCCTGTGCTATTTCCCGAGAAAATCCCTCAAGCGCGCCAATTCAATGATGTGTTCCGTCGACAAGATCGCCCCGACCGCCTCGGACTGCGGCGCGGTGTGGATTTCGTACAAATGACGTTGCGCTTCGTGCAATCTGCATGAATTGCTGGATGCACTCGTCTAGGGTGCCTTTACTGGTTATATAGGGACGGGCACCGAGCGAGGCGCTAACGCGCTCCTTGTTGAGCGACGGCCATTTTCGCAGCTCTGCGGGAGCGCTGAAATCAATTTGGGTATCGGGCATGGCCGATATTGAAGCGCCAGAGATGGTCCAAGGCAACACCCTTTTACTCGCTTTGTAGTTTCCGGATCAGTCGTGTGGCCGCCAGTTTGGCTTCTGACTCTGATGCACTGTCGTCTGGCATAACGGTACTATGTACCGTTCTAACCCGTTTCAAATTTATCACCGGCGCTGGCGAGGATGCAGTCTCCGATATTTATTGCGTAGTGCAGGCGCAAGTCATTGATTTAATGGCCGGTGGTGCCGGTGAGATGTTTTTCTAGGCGACGCGCCGCCGATGTTTATGGCAAGCGACTTGCTAAGTGCCAACGCACTTGCCGGAATTATCGGCCCCAGCCCGGCGAGCCAAGCCAGTTTCATTGAACATTGTTATCAAGAGGCTTTGGTGACCATCGAAGCCAACAAGCGTGTCGTGCTCGCGCTTGCAACAGCGTTGATCGATCACCCGGAGCGCACGCTCGACGGCGTCGAGATCGATCGGTGCATTGCTGACACGCTCAATCGCGAAACGCAGCAAGCCGAAATCAAACGCCGGGCGAAATGGGCCATGATTTTAGCGAACACTACGAATTCTTCCGCCGCATTGGAAAGCTGATGCCCAAGTGGCTTCCGGAGTTGGGGGTAAAGCGGACGTGGCCTAATCGGGCAAGGAGGTCGCAGTTTGGACCCAACTCGGACATAGAGGCCTTGCCAGCGCCCTGAGTACAGCCCAATTTTTGAGGTGTCATGCCACGTAGTCCGCGATAGGCTGCCAGCCGGATCGAAGGGGCGTGTTTTGGCGAACCCGAATGTTACCGAACGCAGGCTGATCGCGATTTTTGCAGCCGACGTCGAGGGATACAGCCGCCTGATGGGGGCCGACGAGGTCGGTACCCTCAAGGATTTGACCCAACGACGAGACATCCTTGACAGCCTGATTGCCTCCCGTCGCGGTCGGATTGCCAATACTGCCGGGGACAGCGTACTGGCAGAGTTCGGCAGCGCCGTCGATGCCGTTCAGTGTGCGGTCGAGGCGCAGGCGGCGCTTTCCCAAGCCAATGTGGGCCTGTCACCTGACCGTCACATCAACTTCCGCATCGGCGTCCATGTCGGCGATGTCATGATCAAGGGGGGTGACCTTTTTGGTGATGGTGTAAACATTGCGGCCCGGCTGCAAACCCTCGCCAGTGCTGGTGGCGTCTGTCTGTCAGGCGTCGCGTATGATCAGGTCAGAAAAATTCTACCGTTTGCGTTCGCTGATCTTGGCGCGCAACAGGTCAAGAACATCGATGAGCCGGTTCGGGCATTTTCTGTAGTGGCAGAGCGAGCAGCGGTAGTCACTGCGTCCGCGAATGCCTCGGTACCGCTCGCGCTGCCCGACAAGCCTTCCATCGCCGTGCTGCCGTTCCAGAACATGTCAGGCGATCCCGAGCAGGAATATTTTGCCGACGGTATGGTAGAAGACATCATCACGGCGCTGTCGCGCTTCAATCGCTGTTCGTGATCGCTCGAAATTCGAGCTTCACTTCAAGGGCAGAGCGGTCGATATCAAGGAAGTCGGGCGCAGGCTTGGCGTGCGCTATGTCCTTGAGGGCTGTGTCGGAAGGCTGCGGGAAAGGTCCGCATCACCGGGCAGTTGATCGATGCCGTGACGGGCGCGCATCTTTGGGCGGACCGATTTGAGGGTGACCTGAGATTTTTCGCTCTTCAGGACGAAGACCGTCGCCGTTGTCTCCGCCATTGAGCCAAAGATGCTTCAAACAGAAATCGAAATCTCGATGCGGCGTCGCTCCGCCAATCTCGGCGCTTACGATCTCTGTCTCCGCGCACGGCCGCATATTTACCGCTGACCCGCGAAGGAATAGTCGAGGCTTTGCATTTTCTCTCACGCGCTCTGGAGATTGACCCTCGCTACGGCACCGCTGCCTCGCTGGCGGCTGGCTGTCATGTCTTCAATATTGTTCAGGGTGGGCCATCGATCCGAAGTTAGAGACCGCGGAAGCAACACGCCTTTCTTCGTTGGCACTTAACATTGACCCGAACGACCCGGAGACATTAGCCGCGGTTGGGCGGGGGCGCGCCTACATGTCCGGCGACTTTGACGGGGCGATTGAGATGGTAGATCGGGCTGTCGTGCTTAATCCAAATTCGGCTACTGTATGGGACCATCGGAGTTGGGTTTATCAGTACGCAGGAAGAGCCGAAGAGGCGATACAGAGCTTTGAGCGAGCCATTCGCCTTAGTCCTCTCGACCCAATGCTTTACACAAGGTTCGCGGGAATGGGGATCGCCCTTCAAGCTAAACCGCTTCGAGGAGGCGGTCGTCGCAGCCAACCGAGCTCTCAGTCAGAACCAGACTTTCTCAACGACCTATCGATGCCTTGCGGCCGGCCTAGCTCACCTTAGGCGTGAAGACGAAGCGAAACACGTTGTGGCCCGCCTGCTCGAAATTGAACCCAATTTTCGCATTTCAGAGTGGATTGCACGAGCCGGTAAATGGCAATCGTCTCAGTTTCTCGAAGGTCTCCGCAAAGCGGGACTTCCGGAATCATTTGTGCCGTCTCGCCTTAATGTTCAAGTCTGGCACTTTTCGGACATGCCGCGATGTCTGACTCGAGTCCGTAATGCGCTCAAGAGATGGTGTAATCGGCCGGCCCAGCTTCTGGATAGCTGCAGATTTTGGGTGCTGCGCTTCAGGCTGATGGTGAAAACGAGGTCCGTGGTCATGGCCTCAAGCATCAGAAGGAGAAGCCCAGCATGGATCATTTTGGTGGATTGGACGTATCGGTCAAGGAGACCAGCATCTGCATTGTGGATGACACGGGCAGGATCGTGAAGGAAGTGAAGGTAGCAAGCGAACCTGCAGCCCTGCTGAAGGTTCTGGGGCACCCCGCCTACCGCTTCAAGCGGATCGGACTGGAAGCTGGGCCATTATCGCAATGGCTATTCAGCGCTCTCGCCGAAGCCGAGTTACCAGTGATCTGTGTCGAGACGCGGCACATGCAGGCGGTGCGGAAGGCGCAGATCAACAAGACCGACCGCAATGATGCGCGCGGCATCGCTCAGATGATCCGGGTGGACTGTACCGTCCGGTGCATGTAAAGACGCTCCGCAGCCAAAAACTGCGAATGCTACTGACCCATCGCAAGCTATTGCAGTCCAAGGCCATCGCCATCGAGAACGATCTGCGAGGTACCTTGCGCAACTTCGGCCTCAAGGTCGGAATGGTTGGCAAGGTGACCACAGCTTGTGGATAGCTGAAGATTTTGGGTGCTGCGCTTCAGGCTGATGGTGAAAACGAGGTCCTTGGTGACGACCTCAAGCATCAGAAGGAGAAGCGCAGCATGGACCATTTTGGTGGATTGGACGTATCGGTCAAGGAAACCAGCATCTGCATTGTGGATGACACGGGCAGGATCGTGAAGGAAGTGAAGGTAGCGAGCGAACCTGCAGCCCTGCTGAAGGTTCTGGGGAACCCCACCTACCGCTTCAAGCGGATCGGACTGGAAGCCGGGCCGCTGTCGCAATGGCTCTTCAGCGCTCTCGCCGAAGCCGAGTTACCGGTGATCTGTGTCGAGACGCGGCACATGCGGGCGGTGCTGAAGGCGCAGATCAACAAGACCGACCGCAACGACGCGCGCGGCATCGCTCAGATGATCCGGGTGGGACTGTACCGTCCGGTGCATGTGAAGACGCTCCGCAGTCAGAAACTGCGTATGCTGCTGACCCATCGCAAGCTTCTGCAGTCGAAGGCCATCGCCATCGAGAACGATCTGCGAGGTACGTTGCGCAACTTCGGCCTCAAGGTCGGAATGGTTGGCAAGGTGAGGTTCGAGGCCCGCATCCAGGAGCTTGTCGAGAATATCCCCGACTTGGCGGTACTGGTGGAGCCGCTGCTCATCGTCCGGCGGGTGCTCCGTGAACAGATCGTCATCCTGCACCGTCGCTTGCTGGCTATCGTCCGGGAGGATGAGGTCTGCCGGCGCCTGATGACGACCCCGGGTGTCGGCCCCGTGGTGGCGCTGACCTATCGCGCCACCGTCGATGTGCCAGCCCGGTTCCGCAAATCCAAGTCAGTCGGGGCGGTATTTGGACTGACGTGCGCCAGGTATCAATCGGGTGAGATCGATTGGAGCGGTAAAATATCGCGCTGCGGCGACGAGATGATGCGCACGATGCTCTACGAAGCAGCTCAAAGCATGATGCATTCAAAAAAATGGTCATGGCTCAAAGCGTGGGCCATGCAGATCGCGAGGCGCCGCGGGATGAAAAAGGCGATCGTGGCTCTGGCTCGCCGGCTGGCCGTGATCATGCACCGCATCTGGGTTGACGGCACCGAGTTCCGGTGGACCCGGGAGCAAGCCGCGGCAGCAGCATGAAAACCGCTCAGGATCAAACCCGATAGGAGAAACTTCGAGCTCCACCGAGCGGTGGGAAGATGTCCCTCGCGGGACGATGGACGAGGTGAGTTCGTATGTCCGCTTGGATCTGCCGTCACACTGACGGTAAGGTCGTCCATGAGATTGTTCCGCCTCGTCCTCGGATCCCATGATGGAAGATGCTATGGGGCAGCGGCGAGGATATTGCATTCCATCGTCGCTGATGTGAACCGATGGAGCAACCCCATGCAGAAGTTGAACGACCTGAGCCGATCCCTCACCGCCCTCGAGCCGGACGGCACGCTGATTGCGGTCATTGAGATGAGCCTGTCGAGCTGGCTCGTTGCCGGTATCGTGCCTGGCATCGAGCGCCAACCGTTGAAGAAGCTCGCGGTCGACGAGAGCGCATTGCTGAAGCTGCTGCATCGATGGCGAGAGGAAGCGGAGAAAGCAGGACGCAGGATCGAGCGCATTGCAGTCGCCTTCGAGGCTGGCCGTGACGGCTTCTGGTTGGCGCGCTGGCTCAAGGCGCGCGGCATCGAGGCCTACGTCATTCACGCATCGAGTGTAGCGGTGTCTCGCGAGCATCGGCGCGCCAAAACTGATCGGCTCGACACCGAGTTGCTCAAACGCTCCTTTCTTGGCTGGCTGCGCGGCGAGCGTGATCACTGCAAGATGGTCGCGATCCCGACAATGAAGGACGAGGATGCCAAGCGGCCCAACCGCGAGCATGACAGCCTCATCGGAGAGCGAAGTCGGATCGTCAACCGAATGAAGGCAGCGTTGGTTCGGCTCGGCATCCGCGGCTTCAATCCTAAACTGAAAAGGGCCAGCACGCGCCTAGACGGCTTGCGCACGCCTGAGGGCGAGCCAATCCCGCCCAACGCGCTGGCTGAGTTACGTCGCGACATGGAGCGCCGACAACTCGTCAATAATCAAATCCGGCAGATTGAGGAGGAACGCCTGAAGCGTATCGAACAAGCGCCCTGTGATGGACCGCATGTCATGGTGCGCCTGTTAGCGCGCGTGATGGGGATCGGCATAGAGACAGCCGACATGCTGGTGCACGAGGTGTTGTCGCGAAACATGCGCGACCGACGGGCCGTAGCGCGTTATGCCGGCCTCACTGGTTCACCCGACGAGAGCGGAAGGAAACGCCGAGAGAAAGGGCTGGCCCGCTCGGGCAATGTCCGGGTCCGACGAGGCATGATTCAATTGGCGTGGCGGTTCCTTCTACACCAGAAGAACAGCGCCTTGTCGAAGTGGTTTCGATCCCGCACCGAGAACGCTCGCGGTACTCGAAAGCCCATGATCGTGGCCTTGGCGCGCAAGCTGTTGATCGCCCTGTGGCGGCTCGTGCGGGAGGGCATTGTCCCGGACGGCGTCGTTTTGCGTGCGGCACAATGAACGGAGGACGCTGAAGGCACCCCGACAGTTTCGGCCTTGTCCGCTTATGACGGGACGCCGATAACGGTTCGAGGTGGCGGAATCCCGAGACGCCCCTTGGCTTTCAAGCCGAATGGAAGAATGGGTCCGCCGCTTCGGAGCTTCGCTGCCGATGCGCATGACTGCATCATGGTTCGGGTCCTCGGACCTACCGAATACAAGGTTGCGGCGCGACTGAATCGCGCCCGAAAGCGGGCTCCCCTCTGATCGTCATCGCGACCCGCATTAGCGGGCCGTCGTGCTCGAAGCTGTCAAGGTATGGCCTGGCAAGGACGAAGCATGCCGCAAGGTTGGGGTGACAGCCAACCTGTACAGATTCCGCGCGCATCGACGTCAGCGATGCGCAGGTCGGGACGAAGAAACGGGCTTTGAGATCGAACCAACAGACCCGCGAAGAAAAGCTTCGCCGCCCTGGCTAACTCCTTGACAAAGAAAACCCCATACAAGGGCCCAGGTGCCGATTCCGAAGAGAAGCAAGAGCCCGCGAGCGACATCAACACCGCATTGATGGATGGTCTGAAAGTGCTTGACCCCGAAGGGCCGATTAGAGAAGCAGGCCACGGCAGCAGCATGAAAACCGCTCAGGATCAAACCCGATAGGAGAAACTTCGAGCTCCACCGAGCGGTGGGAAGATGTCCCTCGCGGGACGATGGATGAGGTGAGTTCGTAGGTCCGCTTGGACCTGCCGTCACACTGACGGCAAGGTCGTCCAAAAGATTGTTCCGCCTCGTCCTCGGATCCCATGGTGGAAGGGCCCAGGTGCCGATTCCGAAGAGAAGCAAGAGCCCGCGAGCGACATCGACACCGCATTGATGGATGGTCTGAAAGTGCTTGACCCCGAAGGGCCGATTAGAGAAGCGGGCTCCCCTCTGATCGTCATCGCGACCCGCATTAGCGGGCCGTCGTGCTCGAAGCTGTCAAGGTATGGCCTGGCAAGGACGAAGCATGCCGCAAGGTTGGGGTGACAGCCAACCTGTACAGATTCCGCGCGCATCGACGTCAGCGATGCGCAGGTCGGGACGAAGAAACGGGCTTTGAGATCGAACCAACAGACCCGCGAAGAAAAGCTTCGCCGCCCTGGCTAACTCCTTGACAAAGAAAACCCCATACAAGGGCCCAGGTGCCGATTCCGAAGAGAAGCAAGAGCCCGCGAGCGACATCAACACCGCATTGATGGATGGTCTGAAAGTGCTTGACCCCGAAGGGCCGATTAGAGAAGCAGGCCACGGCAGCAGCATGAAAACCGCTCAGGATCAAACCCGATAGGAGAAACTTCGAGCTCCACCGAGCGGTGGGAAGATGTCCCTCGCGGGACGATGGATGAGGTGAGTTCGTAGGTCCGCTTGGACCTGCCGTCACACTGACGGCAAGGTCGTCCAAAAGATTGTTCCGCCTCGTCCTCGGATCCCATGGTGGAAGGGCCCAGGTGCCGATTCCGAAGAGAAGCAAGAGCCCGCGAGCGACATCGACACCGCATTGATGGATGGTCTGAAAGTGCTTGACCCCGAAGGGCCGATTAGAGAAGCGGACCTGCGCGGCCGCTCAGTACTTCCGGTAAAGCCCGATCAGCTTACCCTGGATCCTGACCCGGTTCGGCGGCAGGATACGGACCTCGTAGGAGGTATTGGCGGGCTCGAGCGCGATCGAGGCGCCGCGGCGGCGGAAGCGTTTCAGCGTGGCTTCCTCCTCGTCGATCAGCGCCACCACGATATCGCCGGTGTCGGCGGTGTCGTTGCGCTGGATCAGCGCCATGTCGCCGTCGAGAATGCCGGCGTCGACCATCGAATCGCCGCGCACTTCGAGCGCGTAATGTTCGCCGGAGCCGAGCATGTCCGGCGGCACGCTGATGGTGTGGCTGCGGGTCTGCAGCGCCTCGATCGGCGTACCGGCGGCGATCCGGCCCATCACGGGCACCGCGACCGGGCGGTTGCCGTCGTCCTCGGAAGCACCGGCGCTGGAGCTGCGAACCTTGCCCAGCGTGCCTTCGATGACGCTCGGCGTGAAGCCGCGGCGGGCATTGCCGTTACCCGCGCCCGACAACTCCGGCAGCTTGATGACCTCGATGGCGCGGGCGCGATTGGGCAAGCGCCGAATGAAGCCGCGCTCTTCCAGCGCGGTGATCAGGCGGTGGATGCCGGACTTCGAGCGCAGGTCGAGCGCATCCTTCATCTCGTCGAATGAGGGCGGCACGCCTGCCTCTTTCAGCCGTTCATTGATGAAACGCAGAAGTTCGTACTGTTTGCGCGTAAGCATCTCGAGCATTCCCCCGGTTGGTCGCGTCGTTCGATTCCCTGGTATCGGAAGTCTGAAATCAGGAGTCTGAAACTCCCATTCCTAGACACAAGGTCTCGAAACAAATCATGAACGGACACTATATGTTCGATACATGTTCCGCAACCACTTAATTTCCGGTGAACGGAACCGGGTTTTGGCGGAAGCCGCCGCTCAAGCGATCATCCCGGCAAACGCAGGAGCTCGCATGGCGAGCCTGCGGAAGCCGACGCTGCAAACGGCGGACGTATCACAAGTGCCCGTGCCGCAGCGAGATTCCCGAGCAGCGAACTGTCCTGATGATTGACCGGGGTTGCGATCAGCGCGCCGTCTGCACGCTCCTCGAGGCGGGCGCGCAAATAATCCTCGCGTTGGTCGTTGGCAGCGAGATCGCGGCCGAGCAGCGCCGTCTCGCGGGCATGATGGATGTCGGAACGGCCCGACAATGCCCGAATCAACGGCACCAGAAACAGAAATCCGCAGACATAGGAGGAGACCGGATTGCCGGGCAGGCCGATCACCCGCATTGCGCCCAGCCGCCCATGCATCATCGGTTTGCCCGGCCGCATTGCGATTCGCCAGAACGCCATCGCGACGCCCTCCGCCTCCAGCGACTGCTTGACGAGGTCGTGGTCGCCGACCGAAGCGCCGCCGGTGGTGATCAGGATGTCGGCGCCGGAGGCGCGGGCGCGCCGGATGCCCTCGGTGGTGGCGGCGACGGTGTCGGCGGCGATGCCGAGGTCGATCGTGTCGGCGCCTTCGGCCCGCGCCAGCGCGCGGAGCGCATAACCGTTGGAATAGACGATCTGGCCCGGGCCGGGGATCGTGCCCGGCATCACCAGTTCGTCGCCGGTGGCGAGGATGGCGACCTTCGGGCGGCGGCGGACGGCGAGTTCCGGATAGTTCATGCCGGCCGCCAGCGAGAGATCGCGGTCGGTGAGCCGGCTTCCCCCGGCCAGCAGCACGTCGCCCTCGCGGAAATCGACGCCGGCGGGGCGAATGTGCCGTCCCTTGGCGGCGGCCTCGGTGATGGTGATGTGATCGCCGTCAACCGCCGTATCTTCCTGGATGATGACCGCATCGGCGCCGTCGGGAACGACGCCGCCGGTGAAGATCCGCACCGCCTCGTTGGCGCCGATCTTTTTCTCGAACGGGCGGCCGGCCGCAACCTCGCCGATCACCCTCAGCCGCGCCGAGAGATCGGCGGCATCGGCCGCGCGCACCGCATAGCCGTCCATCGCCGACATCGCCTGCGGTGGCTGGGTGCGCCGTGCCGCGACGTCGCGCGCGAGCACGCGATGAAAGGCGGCATCGAGCGCGACCAATTCTTCGGGCAACGGCTCTGAGCCCGCAAGGATCGCGTGGAGCGCATCGGCAACCGGCATCAAGGCCACGGGCAAAAACTCCTAAATTCCGAGCGCGGCGAGGGCTTCCGCAACATCGCCGGGCGATGTCACGTGAACCGCGACCAGGCCGCGTGCCCGGGCGCCTTCGATATTGGCAGCGACGTCGTCGAAGAACACGATGCGTTCGGCCGGCACGCCGATGGCTTTCACCACATGATCATAGGCCGCCGCATCGGGTTTCCGGAGCCCGATGCTCGATGACAAAAATATTTCGCGGAAATGGCCGAGCACATCGGCATAGGCTTTCGAGAAATGTTCGACATGAGGCCGGTTGGTGTTGGAGAAAGCGTAGAGCGGCAAGCGCGTGGCGGCGCGTTTCAGCAGCGGCGCAATGCCCGGTATCTCGCCGGCGAAGATCGCGTTCCACCCTTCGAGGAACTGGGCATCCGAAATGTCGATGCCGAGTGAGGCGCGCAGGCTTTCGAAATAGGCCGCGTCATCGATGGTGCCGACCTCGTGCTCACGGTAGGATTCCTGGCGGACAAAGCGGTCGGCGAGGTCGGCAGGCGCGCGGCCGGCGTGGCCGGCCCAGCAGGCGAGGGCCTTGTCGAAATCGATATCGAGCACCACGCGGCCGAGATCGAACAGCAGCGCGTCGGCGGAATTGGGGGCGAGGCCTGAGATCATCCCGGTCGTTTACAAAACCGGATCGACCGAGGCAATGGCCGGCCGGCGCTAGCGGCAGCCGCATCCTTGCCGTTCCATGATTTCGGTTGTTCAATGCTGCGCGCGGACTTGCCGTGGGCTATGCTATGCTGTCGCGGAATCTTGCGCAGGGTCGAGGGAATAAAACGCATGAGAAATCTTGAGCGCCGTCGCTGTGATCGCGTTGCTGGCCGGGCCGGTCTATGCCCAGAATGTTCCCAAATATGGGGAGGCCGACAAGGAAAAGTCGCCCGCGGAGAAGGAGGCCGATAAGGAGGCCCAGAGGGCCTATCAGCGGTCGCTGGGCAATATCCCGGAACAAAAGAGCGCGGACCCCTGGGGAGTTGTGCGCAGCGACAATGCGCCGAAGGCCGCGGTCAAGACCACGCACGCCAAGCCGAAGGCCAAGACCGACAGCGCCGCCAAGCAATAAAATAAAAAACATCTGCTGACAGGGCGCCGGGTTCATGATGTCCGGGGGCTGAGGAAACAAAACATGTCGGGAACCCTGCTGTTTTCACCGATGACGATCCGCGGCGTCGAATTGCGCAACAGGATCGTGGTGCCGCCGATGCATCAATATTCGGCCGTGAAGGGTTTTCCGACCGACTGGCATTTGATGAACGCCGGAAAATTCGCCGCCGGCGGTGCGGGGCTCGTCGTCGTCGAATCGACCAAAGTCGAACGGCGCGGCTGTGGCACGGTCGGCGATCTCGGCATCTGGGACGACGGCTTCGTCGAGCCGCTCGGCCGGCTCGCCAAATTCATCCGGCAGCAGAATTCGGTCGCCGGCATTCAGCTCGGCCATTCCGGCCGCAAGGCGCGCGCCACACGGCCGTGGGAAGGCGACGGGCCGCTGCAGCGGACGCCCGAGATCGATGACTGGGACGCCTGGTCGCCGGTGGCGCCGAGCGCGATCGCCCATAGCGAGCGATGGCCGGTGCCGAAGGCGCTGGAGCGCGGCGAGGTGAAGGATCTGGTGCAGGCCTGGGGCCACGCTGCACGGCGGGCCCATCAGGCTGGCTTCGACGTGCTGGAACTGCACGGCGCGCATGGCTACCTCGTGCACCAGTTCCTGTCGGAGCGATCCAACGCGCGCACCGACGAATATGGCGGCTCCGAGTTGAACCGGATGCGCTTCATCACCGAGATCACCGAGGCCGTGCGGACGCACTGGCCCGATCACAAGCCGCTGTTCGTCCGCCTATCGGTGGAGGACAATGCGGGGTGGGGGCCCGAACAAAGCGCGCGGCTGGCGAAAACGCTGAAGGCAAAAGGCGTCGACGTCATCGATTGCTCATCCGGGGGCATCACCGAGATGGCGCCGATCCTCGGCAAGGAAATCAAATACAATTACCAGGTGCCGCTGTCGGAACACATCAAGCGCCACGCCGACATCATGACCATGGCGGTCGGGCTGATCATCCATGGCGACCAGGCCGAGCAAATCCTGCGCGACCAGCAGGCCGATTTGATCGCGGTCGGCCGCGAGATCCTCAACAACCCGAACTGGCCGATGGACGCAGCATTGAAACTCGGCATCGAAGGCCCATTCCGCAACGTGCCGCCGCAATTCGGCTACTGGCTCGGCACCCGCGCCAAACGCGGGTTCGGGACGCAGCCGTCGACCTGGCAGAACGGGCTGGGTGAGGTAGGGAAGGTGAGCTGAAGGGCCGCGACAGGGACGTTGCCAATCTCGGCGTTCTTCAAGCTGCCTTGTCTCCGACTCTATTGATGGTCTCAGCGCTTCTTCGGGACATGCGCAACAAGTTCGTCCGCTCTTGACAGAAACTGCTTCAAGATCGGCGACGCGTTCGCCTTGTGATATCCGATAACCAGGTCGATGGTCGGCGGCTCGCCTTTCAGCGGACGGCTGACCACCGATCGCGGCAGCAGATTTTTCGCATAAGCGGGCATCAGCGCCATCCCGCGCGTAGAGGCAACCAGGGACATGGCCATCGCCAGATTGTCCACCCCATGATCCAGTTTGATATCGAGTCCGGAGCGGCGCAGATAGTCCTCGGTCACGGCGCGCAGCACGGTTGCCTTGTTCGAGCCGCCAATGAAAATCTCGCCGACGAATTCCCGCGGGTGGATCGCTGCGCGGCCGGCGAGGCGATGGTCGCTTGGCATCAGGACGATGAACGGCTCCCGGGCTACCACCTTGTATTCGAGGTCGTAGCCCGGCTCCGCGCGCAGAAAGGCCAGATCCAGCCGGCCGCGGGCAAGGGCTTCGGCAAGGTCAGGTGAATAGTCGCTGGAGACCGTGACCTGGATATTCTTCAGCTCGTCGCGCAATAGCCGCATCGCCCGCGGCAGCCAGTCGAACTCCTGACCGGTCTGGAAGCCCATGGCGAAACTCGCCCTGACCGGTTGCGCGGCGCGTCGCGCGGCTTCCCCAGCCGCCTCGGCTTGCGCGAGCGCCAGCCGCGCATGGTCGAGAAAGGCTTTGCCAGCGGCGGTCAATTCGATGCCGTGCACGCTGCGGCTTATCAATTGGACGCCGACTTCGTATTCGAGATCGCGGATTTGCCGGCTGAGCGAAGGCTGTGCGGTGTGCAGCCGTTTCTCGGCGGCGACCGTCAGGCTGCCTTCCTCGGCGACCGCGACGAAATAGCGAAGGTGCCGCAGTTCCATGGCAGGGATCCATATCTCTCAGGCATGCCCCTCTACTTACAAAGTCTTTGGTGCAGGCGCCAGCGGTTCCTACTTGGCCCAATGACAGATGCGTTCCCGGAAAACATCCGTGGGCGTGTATCGGCATCCGGCGCGCCATCCATGCTCCGCCGGCAGGAAGCCGCGAAATCATAGAGGAATCGGAAAATGAGCAACCCAGTCGTATTGATCACAGGCGCCTTGACCGGTATCGGGCGCGCCGCCGCCATCGCCTTCGCCAAAAAGGGCGCCAAGGTGATCGTTGCCGGCCGGCGTGACGAGGCCGGCAAGGCGTTCGTCAAGGAACTGCGTTCGCTCGGTTCGGAGGCCGAGTTCATCAATGCCGACGTCCGCAAGGAGGATGACGTCCGCGCAATGGTCGACAGGACCGTCGCACGGTTTGGCCGTCTCGATGTCGCGGTGAACAACGCTGCGACCGAAGGCCAGGTTGGCCCGATCACGGACCAGACCGCGGAAAGCTTTGCCGCGACGTTCGACACCAACGTGCTCGGCGTGGTCCTGAGCATGAAGCACGAAGTGCGCGCCATGCAGGCCCAGCGCAGCGGCAGCATCATCAACATCTCCTCGACCTACGGACACCGTGGCGCGGCTTTCGCCTCGATGTACGTGGGCGCCAAACACGCGGTCGAAGGCATCACCAGGTCGGTAGCGCTCGAACTCGCCAAGTCGGGGATCCGGGTGAACGCGGTCGCGCCCGGCCCCACGGACACCGGCATGCTGACCCGCTTCACCGGTACGTCAGAGAACAAGGCTGCCCTGGTGAAACAAGTTCCGCTCGATCGTCTCGGCCTCTCCGAGGAAGTCGCCGACGGCATCGTCTTCCTCGGGTCGGACGAAGCCAAGTGGATTACGGGCGAGATCCTCAACGTCGACGGCGGCATGACCGCCAACTGATCCGGTCCGGGCGAGCAACTCGGCTCTGGCAAAATTCAGAGGACGACGACCATGGGCACTCCTATTATCCTCATTACCGGCGCGCTGACCGGCATCGGTCGCGCCACGGCGCTTGCCTTCGCCAGGGAAGGCGCGACGGTCGTGGTATCCGGCCGCCGCGAAACCGAAGGCAAGGCACTCGAAGTCGAGTTAGGCGGCCTTGGCGCTGAAGCCGCATTCATCCCGGCGGACGTGCGTCACGAGGAATCCGTGCGCGACCTCCTCGATCGGATTGTCGGGCGCTTCGGCAGGCTGGATGTCGCCGTCAACAATGCCGGCACCGAGGGGAAACCCGGTCCGCTGACCGAGCAGACGTCCGACAGCTATGCAGGGATGTTCGACACCAATGTGCTCGGGACGCTTCTGAGCCTGAAACACGAGTTGCGCGTCATGCAGCCGCAAGGCTCAGGCAACATCATCAATATCTCTTCGACCATGGGCGAGCGCGGAGCGGCTAATCTGGGGCTTTACACCGCGAGCAAGCATGCGGTGGAAGGTCTGACGAAATCCGCCGCGCTCGAAGCGGCCGCCTTCGGCGTCCGCGTCAATGCGATCGCGCCTGGTCCGACCGAGACCGCGATGCTCGATCGGTTGACCGGCACGCCGGACAAGAGAGCGGCCTTCTACGCTTCCATACCGCTAAAGCGCGGCGCGAAGCCGGAAGAGATCGCCGATGCCATCCTGTTTCTCGCTTCGGACAAGGCATCCTTCATCACCGGCCAAATCATCCGGGTCAACGGCGGCAAAACCGCCACATGACCGCTCATGACTGCGTAATGGAGCTACGACGATGATCATTCATGCCCGACCGGAATTGATGTCAGGCCGCCGAGAGCCGATTCATACGCACCAGACGGCGCCGACACGGTTCGTCGAGGCCAACGGCATCCGCTTCGCCTACCGACGCTTCGGCAAATCGGGCGGCGTGCCGCTGGTCTTCAACATGCATTTCACCGGGACGATGGACCACTGGGACCCGCTGGTGACCGACGGCCTCGCGGCGACGCGGGAGGTGATCCTGTTCAACAATGCAGGGATTTCCTCAACCAGCGGCGAGGTGCCGGCCTCGGTCGAAGAGATGGCGGCCAATGCGGCGGCCTTCATTAGGGCGCTTGGACTGGCGAAGGTGGACGTTCTCGGCTTCTCGCTTGGCGGCTTTGTCGCGCAGGCGCTGACGGTGGCCGAGCCTGGCCTGGTTCGCCGCTTGATCCTGGTGGGGACAGGCCGCGGGGCGGAGAGGGGATGGCGACCCTGACGCCCGAAGCTCAGTCCGTGTTCGGCGCAACCTACGCAAACCCGGACGAGGTGTGGCTTGGCGTTTTCTTCACGCCGAGCGAGGCGAACCAGGCTGCCGGGCGTGCGTTTCTGAGCCGGTTCCGCCTGCGCCAGAGGGGTCGCGACCCCGAGGTGAGCGACAAGGTCGCGCCGGCGCAGATCACCGCGATCGGTAAATGGGGTGCCCCGCGCTGGGCGGCGCTTGACTACCTGCGGGAGATTATCCAGCCGACATTGGTGATCAATGGCAGCCATGACGTGATCATTTATACCGCGAACTCGCTCATTCTGCAGCGGAACCTGCCCAACGCGCAGCTCATCCTCTATCCGGATTCCAATCACGGGTCGCAATACCAATATCCCGAATTGTTCGTCGCGGACGTGACGCGGTTTTTGGCCGCCGAGGTACCGTTTCCAATGGTGGAGCTCGGGGAGACCGGTCCGCGAAGCGCGATCAGTTGAGTTTCGCCTAACCACAATGCCCGACGCCCCACTCACGCCGCCGTCGTCGGACCTGACCACGAAAGAAGAGGATGCCATGTCAGTTCCGGTCAAAATCGTCGTCGTCTATCACAGCGGATATGGTCACACCGGGAAGATCGCCGAGGCAGTCGCGCGTGGTGCAGCGGCCATCAATGGCGCAAGCGTAGAACTTGTCACCGCGGAAGAGGCGCGCGACCGATGGGAGCTTCTCGACGGTGCAGACGCCATCATCATGGGCGCCCCCACCTACATGGGCAGCCTGTCAGCGCCGTTCAAAGCGTTCATGGATGCGACCTCGCATCTCCAATATGCCGAGAAGCGCTGGGACGGCAAAGTCGCCGCAGGCTTCACCAATGGCGCGTCCCGTGGCGGCGACAAGCAGAACTCGCTGGTCCAGCTGATGACATTTGCGGCCCAGCACCAGATGCATTGGGTCAATCTCGGGCTGAACTATGGGAATAATCGCTCCTACACCAACGAGGACATCCTCAACCGTGACAGCTACACGCTCGGAATGGCCGGCCAGGCTGACATGGACCAGAGCGGCGAAGTTGCCCCGCCGCCCTCCGATCTTCGGACGGCGGAGTTCCTGGGCCGTCGAGTGGCCGAGCGACGCTCGGCCGGCCGGCTAACCGTGGCGTTTCAGGCGGTGCCGACAATCAGGATCCGGAAGGCCGGGGCGTGATGGCATCGAAAGGTCATCACGCCACCACTGGACTGGTCACCGCCTAGCGTGACCGTACCGTTTCCAACTCAGAAGGATAAAGATCATGGCTGACAAGCCGATGAAGATCGTGAAGATTCCTGGGCCCGATCACCCGATTACGATCGAAGCGAATTCGTCTCGTGTCGTGGTCAAAGTCGGCGGAAAAATTATCGCCGATACCAGCGATGCGCTGACGCTTCGCGAGGCGTCCTATCCGCCGGTTCAGTATATCCCCCGTCGCGATGTCGATATGGCCGCGCTCACACGCAGCGAACACACCACGTATTGCCCCCACAAGGGCGACGCTTCCTATTTCAGCATTCCCGCCGGCGGTGATCGTTCGCGCCATGCGGTGTGGACCTATGAGACCCCGTTTGAGGCGATGGCGCAGATCAAGGATTACGTCGCGTTCTACCCGGACCGTGTCGACGAGATCAGTTGACCGCTCTGCGTCCTTCTTGACAGCGTCAAAGGGCAGGGACACCCTTCGCCAAAACAAGAAGGACTGGAGGAAGCCCGTGCCGAAATTGTTAAGCGAACATGACGTCGCCGACTATCGCGACCGCGGCTATCACTTTCCCGTCGATGCGCTCAGCGTCGGCGAAGTGGCCGATTTCCGCCGCAAGCTCGAGGACTATGAGGCCGGTAGCGGCGGCCCGATCAAGGCGGAGATGCGCCATCGCAGCCACGTGCTCTTCACCTGGATCGACGAGATGATCCGGCATCCCAAAATCCTCGATGCGATCGAGGATTTGCTGGGGCCTGACATCCTCTGCTGGAATACCAGCTTCTTCATCAAGGAAGCCCACGATCCCGGCTTCGTGTCCTGGCATCAGGATGCCACCTATTGGGGGCTGAGTTCATCCGATGTCGCAACCGCCTGGATCGCGATGTCGCCGGCCAACAAGATTTCCGGCTGCATGAAGTTCATTGCCGGCACCCATACCCGGCAGGTCCAGCATGAGGATACATTCGATCAGAACAATTTGCTGACCCGGGGGCAGGAGATCGCGGTCGATGTCGACGAGGCCAAGGCGGTCTATGTGGAGCTTGAGCCCGGACAGGCATCGCTGCATCATGTGCTGCTGTTTCACGGATCGGAGCCGAATCGCTCGGACGACCGCCGCATCGGTCTTGCCGTCCGCTACATCCCGACGCATTTGAAGCAGGCGGTGGGCGCGCGCGATTGGGCGACGCTGGTGCGCGGCACGGATCGCTACGGCCACTTTCTGCCGGCGCATGTGCCAAAGCGCGATCTCGAGCCCGAGGCGCTGGCGTTTCACAAGGAAGTCTCGGAAGAGCAGGTCCGCGTGCTTTACCGGGGCACCGGCAAGACCGCCTACCGCGCGTAACGGAGCGACTGGCCCCTCACGTCAGTGTCCATTCCTCGGCGCTGGCGCCGGCCAGCGCCCGAACGCGGGATTCGTCGGCTGCGAGTTCCTGCGCGGTTCCCGAATAGACCACGATGCCGTCGTCCAGCACGTAGGCGTCGTCGGCGATTTCGAGACTCATGCGCGCGTTCTGTTCGACCAGCAGGACCGAAATGCCCTCGGCCTTCATCTGCTGGACGATGCGAAACACCTCGCGCACGATCAGCGGCGCCAGCCCTTGCGAGGGCTCGTCGAGAATCAGCAGCTGCGGATTGAGCAACAGCGCGCGCGCGATCGACAGCATCTCCTGTTCGCCGCCGGAAAGCTGGCGGCCCCGATTGAGCTTGCGCTCTTCGAGGCGGGGGAACAGCTGGTAGATCCGCTCGATGGTCCAGGGGCCGCCGCGCTCCAGCGGGACTTTGAGATTTTCCTCGACGCTGAGATTGGCGAAGATGCGCCGGCCCTCGGGCACGTAGCCGACGCCGCTGGCGGCGATCCGGAAGGTCGGCCAGCGCGTGGTCTCCTGCCCGAAGACGGTCACCTTGCCTTCGCGCGGCGGCGTCAGGCCCATCAGGCTGCGCAAGGTCGTGGTCTTGCCGGCGCCGTTGCGGCCGAGCAAAGCGGTGATCTTGCCCTCGGCCACTTCGAGGCTGACGCCATGCAGGATGTGGCTCTTGCCGTAATAGGTGTGCAGGCCTTCGGCGATCAATGCGGCGGTCATGCGGTGGTGCCCAGATAAGCGGCCTGAACGGTCTCGTTGGCGGCGATCTCCTGCGGCGTGCCCTGTGCCAGCATCCTGCCCTGATCGAGTACGCAGATGCGGTCGGCCAGATGAAACACCACGCGCATGTCGTGTTCGATCAGCACGATGGTGTAGTTGCTGTCGCGGTGCAGGCGGCGGATCAGTTGGGTGATCTGATAGGTTTCCTGGTCGCCCATGCCGGCGGTGGGCTCGTCGAGCAGCAGCAAATGCGGCTTCAGCGCCAGCGCCATTGCGATTTCGGCGGCGCGCTGGTCGCCATGGGCGAGTTCGCCGACCAGCCGGTCGGTCTTGGTTTCCAGCGACACCAGCTTGAGCGTCTCCTCGACGCGCGCATGGACCTGGGCTTGCTCCGCGCGGTTGATCCACGGCCGCAGGCGATATCCGCTGGCGACCTCGGTGGCGATGCGGACGTTTTCGAACACCGTGAGTTCGGGAAAGATCTCGGTGATCTGAAACGTGCGCGCCATGCCGCGGGTGACGCGCTCATGCGTGGAGAGCTTTGTGATGTCCTGGCCATCGAAGCTGATCGAACCGGAAGTCGGCGGAAAGAAGCCGGAGATCAGGTTGAAGAAGGTGGTCTTGCCGGCGCCGTTCGGCCCGATGATCGCGCACAACTCGCCCTTGGCGACGTTCAGCGAGACGTCGCGCACCGCCACGAGATTGCCGAAGCGCTTTGTCACACCTTTGATTTCGAGGACGTTCATGCCTTGCTCCGCTGCAGGAAACCGAGCAGGCCGCGCGGGAAGAACAGCACCACCAGCACGAACAGAAGGCCGACGAACGACATCCAGTTGACGGTGACGCTGGACAGGTAATCCTGCAGCACCACGAACACGGTGGCGCCGAGTAATGGACCCCAGAAGCTGCGCATGCCGCCCATCACGGCCATCATGACGAAATCGCCGGACTGGCTGTAGTGCAGCCCTCTCGGATCGGCGAAATTATTGACCAACGCATAGAGCGCGCCGGCAAATCCCATGAAGAAACAGGACAGCGTGAACGCGATCCAGATGTGGCGTTCGACGGGAATGCCGAGAAAACGCGAGCGCCGCTCGTTCTCGCGGATCGCGATCATGGTTCGGCCGAACGGCGAGCGCAGGATGAATCCCATGGCGCCGACGGCCAACGCAAAACAGAACAATACGAAGAAATAGAAATTGTTTGCATTGGAGAGGATGTCGACCTTGAACAGGCCCAAGTCGAGCGGCTGCCGCGAGAAGCCGCGCAGGCCATCGTCGCCGCCGGTCAGCGAGCTCCACTGAAACGCGATGTAGTAGAACACCTGGCCGAAGGCGATGGTGACCATGGCAAAGTAGACGCCGCGCCGCCGCACGATCAGCATGCCGAGAAGGCCGCCGCACACACCGCCCAGCAGCATGCCGAACAGCAGCGCCAGCGGCGTACTCAGCGCCAGAAATTTCAGTGTCAGCCCGGCGCCATAGGCGCCGAGACCAAAATAAGCGGCATGGCCAAACGACAGCACGCCGGTAAATCCCAGCAGGAAATTCAGCGACATGGCGGCGAGGCCCAGCACCAGGACGCGGGTGGCGAGCGCGGTGTAGCCGCCGAGCGGAACCATCCAGTAGGGGGCAAAGATCAGGGCGGCCCAGATCGCCGCGAGGACGATCAGCTTGCGGGTCTGCTCGGTGGTCAAGACATCATTCCTTCCTCGCCCAGCAATCCGCGCGGGCGTATCAGGAGCACCACCGCCATCATGACATAGATCACCGCTTCACTGGCGGCAGGAAGGAACACGGCGGTCAGTCCCGAGGCGACCCCGATCAGGAGGCCGCCGAGCAGCGTTCCCGGCAGGCTGCCGATGCCGCCGACGATGATGGCGATGAAACTCGGCATCAGCAGGCCGGTCCCCATGGTCGGCTCCAGCCCCAATTGGCCGGCTGCGAGAACGCCGCTGAGACCGGCCAGGAAAATGCCGACTGCGAAATTGAGCGAGCGCAGCAGTTGCACGTTGATGCCAAGTGCTGCGACGGTCTCGAGATCGAGCGTGCCGGCGCGGATGCGGATGCCGAGCCGGGTATAGCGCAGCAGCACGAACAACAGCGCGACTGCGATCATCACCACGGCCACCATGAACAGGCGATAGCCGGTGATGAAAAAGAAATCATTGCTCAAGGGCTGTGCCAGGAACGGCGGAATGGTGACGGGCTTGCCCTGCGGACCGAAGATGAAGCGGGTGCCGTCCTCGATGATGAAGGCGAGGCCAAAGGTGAGCAGCAGGCTGTACAGCGGATCGCGCCCGTACAGCGGCCGGATCAGCACGCGCTCGACCACGAGCCCGATCACGGCGGTCAGGGGCGGCGCGATCAACAGTGCGCCCCAGAAGCCGATATAGGGCGTGATCGCATAGGCGATGTAGCCGCCGATGACGAGAAATCCGCCATGGGCAAAGTTGATGGTGTTGCTGAGGTTGAGAATGAGCGACAGGCCGAGCGCCATCAGCACATAGAACGCGCCGACGATGAGCCCGTTGGTGATGTTGAACAGCAGAAGCAGGGTCATCGGGCACCGGACAATGGGCGTGGAATTGACCCGGGAGAAACCGCTCCCGGGATCGCTGGCATTTGGGATTTCACGATTACGCCGGCCACTGGACTTTGCAGCCTGTCTCTTCAACCGCGGGCGCGGTCTTGTCGCCCGGCACGACTTCGTCGACCCGGTACAGATCTTCCGGATCGTCCTTGCCCTTCGACTGCGCCTCGCCGACGAAGGCGGACGTCATCAGCTGATGGTCGCCCTTGCGGTAATAGACCTTGTTCGGCTGCAGCTTGACGTCATCAGGCAGCTCGAAGTTCTCCAGCGCCGCCGCCAGCTTGACCGCGTCGAGCGACTTCTCCTTGTTGGCCACCAGGGCAAACGACATCGCCGAGGCGTAGCCGAACCAGTGCCGCGCGGTCGGAACGTTTCCGTTGTTGACCTTGCGAATATCGGCGACGAATTTCTCGACGCCCGGCACGCCCGGTTGCTTCCAGTACCATTCGAACATCCAGACGCCGATCCGTGCTTCCGGCGGGAGTGCAGCGAGCGATTCCAGCTCCTGCTGCGTTCCCGCGACATGGATCTGCTTGTCGAGGCCGAACTGCACGACCTGCTTGAGGCAGTTGATCATGTCGGAGCCCTGCACCAGCAGGATCATGACGTCGGGGTTGGCCGAGCGCGCCTTGATCAGATAGGCCGAGAAATCCGTGGTGCCGAGCGGCGTCAGCTCATTGCCGGTGACGGTGCCGCCGAGTTTCTTCAAATCGTCGGTGCAGGCGTCATACAACGTGTGGCCGAAGGCATAGTCGGGCGTGATGAAGTGCCATTTTTTGCCGTACTTGCTGAACAATACGCTCGATACCGAATTGGCTTCCATCCGCGTGGTATTGCAGACGCGGAACACGTTCCATTTGCAATCCTTGCCGGTAATCGAGTTGGTGTGGCCGCCGGAGACGATGTGCAAAATCTTCTTTTCGCTGGTGACCTGGGCGATCGCGGCTGCGATGCCGGAATTGACGTCGCCGATCATGAAATTGACCTGGTCGCGCTCGATCAGCTTGCGTGCCTTCTGGACGCCGGTGCCGACGTCGTTGGCGGAATCCTCCACCAGCAATTCGACCGGGCGGCCGAGAATGCCGCCCTTGGCGTTCATCTGCTCGATGGCGAGCTTGGCGCCCATCACCTCGTTGCCGGCGGGGGCGGCATAGACGCCGGTGAGGGGATCGACCATGCCGATCCGGACCGCGGTCTCGCCGCGGGCCTGGATGATGAAGGGGGAAGCGACCTGAAATGCGCCGAGCGCGGCGGCGCCCTTGAGGAGTGTGCGGCGATCGAATTTGGGGTTTAAGGATGTCATGATGTGCCTCGTTGCTGCGTTTCTTGTTGCGGTTTCTTGTTGCAGAAGTGATTTCGCCTGGCGCCTTCAGGCACCAGGCATCTTCCGTTTCGGGTTCAGGCCGGCCACTGAACCTTGCAGCCGGTGCTTTCGACCGGTCCGGCGGCTTTTTCGCCGGGCACGGGGTTTTTCACGGCGAACATGTTGTCCGGATCGCCCTGCGGAGGGTGGGCTTCGCCGACGAACACGGTGCTCATCAGTTCGTGGTCGCCGGCGCGGAACTCGGGCGCGCCTGGCTGCAAGGCGACATCGGGCGGCAGCTTGAACCCTTCAAGCGCATGCGCCAGTTTTGGCGCGTCGAGTGTCTTCTCCTGGTTGGCGATGATGGCCAGCGTCTGCACCGACGCATAGCCGAACCAGTTACGCGCCGTCGCCGCGACACCGGTGATCTTCTTGATCGAGGCGTTGAATTCGGCGACATGCGGCACGCCCGGCTGGTCCCACCACCATTCCATGGTCCACCATCCGACCCGAGCGCCATCGGGCACGGCGCGGATGCTTTCGAGTTCGAACAGGGTGCCGCCGACCGCCATCTGCTTGTCGAGACCAAACTGGACGAACTGCTTGAGACTCGAGACCTGGTCGCCGCCGCCCATGACGTTGATCAACACCTGCGGGCCGTACGATTTGGCCTGGATCAGATAGGCGGAATAATCTGCGGTGCCGAGCGGCACCAGCGCGCCGGAAGAGGTGCCGCCAGCGGATTTCAGCAATTTCTCGAAGCCGGCCTGCACCGAATGGCCGTAGGCGTAATCGGGTGTCAGGAAGTACCATTTCTTGCCGAACTTCTCCATCAGGGTGGTGGCGATGGCGTTGGCGTCCATCGTGGTGGAGTTGCAGATCCTGAACATGTTCCATGAACAGCCTGAGCCGGTGATAACGTCGGTGTGTCCGCCCGAGACGATATGGAGTATCTTCTTTTCGCTGGTAACCTGCGCCATCGCCAGCGCGATGCCGGAATTCACATCGCCAATGATGAAGCTCGCCTGGTCGCGCTCGATCAACTTGCGCGTCTTTTGCACGCCGGTCCCGACGTCGTTGGCAGAGTCCTCAACCAGAAGCTCGACCGGCCGGCCGAGAATGCCGCCCTTCTTATTGATCTCCTCTGCGGCGAATTTCGCTCCGACCACCTCGCCCTGCGCGAGCGCGGCATAGACGCCGGTGAGCGGATCGACCATGCCGATCCGCACCGGCGTTTCGCCGCGGGCCTGGATGATGAAGGGGGAAGTAACCTGCACCGCAGCAATTGCGGCGCTTGTCTTGAGAATCGTCCTGCGATCGACCGACCAGGGCCGTTGCGGCTTATCCATGCGTGTCCTCCCAGACAATATGAACCAGACAATGTGAACTTGTCTTGATGGCCGGCATTCTAAACGATGCCTTTGGCGATTGAGCCGTCAGCGTAGCCCTTCCGAATTGCTTTTGCCAATGATAACCCGATGACGCCGTCCTGCGACCTTCGGCCTAGCCGGCAGCCGGGCCTGGATTCACAGCGGCGGCAACCACAGGGCGAACAGCATGCGCATCTTCCTCACCGGCGCGAACGGATTTATCGGCGGCGCGGTAGCTTCCGCCATGATCGCGGATGGTCACACGGTTCGCGGGCTGGTTCGCGACCGGGCCAAGGCCGACGCAGTCGCAGCCCACGGCATCGAGCCGGTGATCGGCTCGCTCGACGATGGGGCGTTGCTGCAAGCCGAGGCCCGCGCGTCCGATGGCGTCGTCAACGCGGCCAACAGCGGCCACCGCGGCGCGGTTGACGCCTTGATCGCCGGGCTTGCCGGCTCGAACAAGCCGTTGATCCATACCAGCGGCAGCAGCGTCGTGGCCGATCGGGCAATGGGCGAACCATCGGACCGGATATTTTGGGAAGACACGCCGATCGCGCCTGAGCCCGAGCGCGTCGCGCGGGTTGCGATCGACCGGCTCGTTCTCGAGGCATCGGCGTCAGCCATTCGCTCGGTCGTGCTCTGCAACTCCATGATCTATGGCCACGCGATGGGCGTGCCCGCGCAAAGCGTGCAGGTCCCCGTGCTGGCGCAACAGGCCAGGGAAAGCGGCGTCGCGCGCTACATCGGCCGCGGCCTGAACCGCTGGTCCAACGTGCATATCGCCGACGTCGCGCGGCTTTACGCGCTCGCCATCGCCCAGGCGCCGGCCGGAAGTTTTATGTATGTCGAAAACGGCGAGGAAGCCCTCGGCGAGGTGGCGCAGGCGATCGCAAAACGACTCGGCCTTGACGCGGCGCAGCCGTGGCCAGCCGAGCAGGCAATCGCAGCCTGGGGCCAGGAGAAGGCGACGTTCTCGCTCGGCTCCAACAGCCGCGTCCGCGGCAAGCGCGCCAGCGAAATGTTGGGCTGGCGACCGAAGCATCGTTCGATCACGGAATGGATTGCGCAGGAAATGGTGTAGCGGCGTGCCGCGACGGCGGGTCTGGTGGATTTCGCAGTCGGCGACGTGCGCCTGCTGGCGGTGCCCCGCGACACCCGATCATTGAATGCTCCGTCGCCGTAACCCTCCGGCTACTGGTTCATGTTGTTGATCATCTGCTGCTGCTGTTGCTGAAACATCTGGTCGTTCAGCATCTGCTGATCATTGACCATCTGCTGGTTGTTGATCATCTGCTGAAGGTTGTCCTGATCCTGCTGCCATCGAACCATGTCGTCATTCGCAGAGGTGTCGATTTGGAGCGCGGGTGAATCGTCGCCGGCGACGCGGGCACGGGCCGACGGCGGGTCGGGAATGATATGGTCGAGCGCCCAGCCGCGGACGTACATGCACGCTCTCAGGTTCGGCGCAGACGTGGCGCTGAACGATCGGCCGCTGTGCGAAGCGCCGGAGGGGCCGTCGGCGCGTTTGGTCGCCATGCTTCGGTCGTGACCGTTCGGTCGCAGCGTATCCCTGAATACCCAGGTGTCGGCGTGGGCTGCGCGGAGCATGCCGACGAGGAGCAGCGTGGTGCTCAGCGCCGTCGCGATCATGGTCCTTTTCATCTGTCATCTCCATCTTGCCGGCGGGGCCTTCGCTGATGGGACGCGATGAAGCCGGCAGGCGGTTCGAACCGTGCCGATTACAAATTGGACATCAAGCCCAGGGGCCCTGGCAAGCCGCTGGGCCTACGGTTCATGCCGGCGGGCCTTCGTCAAATCTTAACCCCGGACAGTTATGCATGGGGCAATCGCGACCGGTCGCGTCGCGAGAGTATTGCGTAACAGAAACCCGCCGTCTCAACCCGGCGGGTTTTTCTTGGGAACGTTCACGATGTCACTGTCGTCTGCAAAGAACTATGCGCTTCGCGCCGAGCGATCGCAGGACGCCAAGGAAGCCGCTGACCTTCTCGCGAAAGCGATACTGGAATTGGCCGCGGCAATCGAGGCCACCGACGCAAGAGTGAAGAAGATGAACAAGTCGGGCTAGCATCATGTTTGTGCGGCTCAGCGCGTGCCGCTGTCTCTGACGCGTGCGCCTCGCCACTCGCCATTAGAGCGACGACGATAACGAATTCGCCTTGCGCCTACGCGCGTTGAGTTGCCACCACGGATGTCGTCGGCTCACCCCGCGCTGTGGGCCGTCTCGGTAGCCTCCGTTTCGCCTTCGGGCGCGCATTCGCCCGATCCGGTGGCTCCTCGTGATGACGGGATTCCTGGCTCAGAAAATTAAATACCGAGGCGCCGTGCCGCCGCTGGAATAAGCGAGGCGCCATCCCGATATCATGACATGGCGGGCGGTCCGCCCATCCACAGCGGTCAGGACGGACAGGCTCTGCGCAAAAATCGGGCAGATTTGATCGCGGTTGAGCGGAAAATCCTCAATAATTCCAACCAGCGGGCGGATGGCGTGGAACTTGCCGGGACGGGGCGTTGTGACGAGACCGTAATGGTCCGGGTGGGGTTTGGCCTTGATCCGACCAAAAAGCCGTTGTGTGTTTGGCGTCGCCGGGCGAGGCTCCCGATTCATCCGGGTCGAAGCCTAGAGTGAAGCCAAGAACAGCGAAAATTAGCGAGAAGGATCGCGAGCGATGCGCAAGAACATTACCTTTCTGCTTGGCACGGTTACGGGCGCCTGTCTGACCCTTTTCGTCGCCGGACCGCAGGGGGCGCATCTGATCGGAGCCGCCACGGCCGCCGCGCGCGCTGACAACACCTATTCGCAGCTCAATCTGTTCGGCGACGTGTTCGAGCGCATCCGCACCGACTATGTCGAGAAGCCCGATGACGGCAAGCTCGTCGAGGGCGCGATCAACGGCATGATCTCTTCGCTCGATCCGCATTCGCGCTACATGAATGAAAAGGGCTGGAGCGACATGCAGGAGACCACCCGCGGCGAGTTCGGCGGGCTCGGTATCGAAGTCACCATGGAAGACGGCTTTGTCAAGGTCGTGGCCCCGATCGACGATACGCCGGCCTCGAAGGCCGGCATTATGTCGGGCGACGTGATCACCACGATCGACGGCGAGGCGATCCAGGGCCTCACGCTCGACCAGGCCGTCAACAAGATGAAGGGCGCGCCCAACAGCCAGACCCGGCTGAAGATCATTCGCAAGGATGCCGACAAGCCGATCGATATTGCCATCACCCGCGAAATCATCCGGGTGCGGCCGGTCCGCTACCACACCGAAGGCGGCGACATCGGCTATATCAGGATCAATTCGTTCAACGAACAGACCACCGACGGCCTGCGCAAGGCGATCACCGATATCTCGAAGGAGATCTCGCCGGAGAAGCTCGCCGGCTACGTCATCGATCTGCGCAACAATCCGGGCGGGTTGCTCGACCAGGCGGTTTCGGTGACCAGCACCTTGATGCCGCGGGGCGAGGTGGTCTCGACGCGCGGCCGCACACCGGAGGAGACTCAGCGTTTCACGGCGCGGGGCGGTGATCTGACCAAGGGCAAGCCGCTCGTGGTGCTGATCAATGGCGGCTCGGCGTCGGCGTCCGAGATCGTTGCCGGCGCGCTGCACGATCACAAGCGCGCAACCGTGATCGGGACGCGCTCGTTCGGCAAAGGCTCGGTGCAGACCATCATTCCGCTCGGCACCGGCAACGGCGCGCTGGCGCTGACCACCGCGCGCTATTTCACGCCATCAGGCCATTCGATCCAGGCGCTCGGCATCAAGCCCGACATCGAAGTGCTGCAGGACGTGCCGGACGAATTCAAGACCCGTTCCGAGCTCAAGGGCGAGGCCTCGATGAAGGGGCATCTGGCGGCGGAAAGTGCCGAACAGGCCGGCTCGCAAGCCTATGTTCCGCCGGAGGAGAAGAACGACAAGGCGCTGATCGCAGCGTTCAACCAGCTGCGCGGCGTCACCGTCAACGCCGATGCGCCGGCCTCGCCGAAACGGCCGATTCCGAACTGAGTATCAATTCGGTCAGGCGGTGCGGGCCACCGTCTTGCGCTTTCGGGTCGCGCCCGCAGGCGCTGCTGCCGGATTGGGTTGGTGTGTGAACAATAGCGGCCTGATCTCGGCCGCCGGTTTTGGCGGGCTGAACAGATAGCCCTGCATCTCCGAACAGCCGAGCGCGCGCAGCAGGTCGCGTTGCTGCTCGGTCTCGACGCCTTCGGCCGTCGTGGTCATGCGGCGTTCGGCGGCGATGTTCACTACCGCCTGCACGATGCAGGACGATCCCTCCGGCTCGGCGAGGTCGGTAACGAAGCAGCGGTCGATCTTGATCTTGTCGAACGGGAAGCGCTGCAGATAGCTCAGCGAGGAATAGCCGGTGCCGAAATCGTCGAGCGCAATCCGCACGCCGATGGCGCGGAGCTGGTGCAGCACCGCCAGCGCCGCGTCGTCGTCGCGGATCAGCACGGCTTCGGTGATTTCAAGCTCCAGCCGGCTTGCGGCAAGCCCCGACGCCGCCAATGCGGCGATCACCTTCAGCGCCAGCGTGCCGCTCTTGAACTGGACCGGCGAAACGTGACCGCGAGCCGGACATGGTCCGGCCAGCGGGCCGCTTCCGCGCAAGCCGTGGTCAGCACCCATTCGCCGAGCGGATTGATCAGGCCGGTTTCCTCCGCGATCGGCACGAATTCGGCGGGCGAAATCATGCCGCGTTGCGGATGGCGCCAGCGCAGGAGCGCCTCGCAGCCGGTGATCTCGTTGGTCGCAAGGCCGAGGCAGGGCTGGTAATAGACCTCGAAGCCGCCATCCTGGATCGCCTGGCGCAGATCCGTCTCCAGGATGCGGCGGGCGCGGACCTGGGCGTCCATTGCCGTTTCGAAGAAGCGATGGGTGCGGCGGCCGGCGGCCTTGGCCGCATACATCGCCAGATCGGCATTTTTCAGGATCTGATCGAGATCGGAACCGTGCTGCGGCGCCAGCGCGATGCCGACGCTGGCGTCGGTGGTCACCTGATGACCGTGGCATTCGAACGGGGTGCGGATCGCTTCGAAAATGCGGCTGACGAGCGCGGTAACCTCGGCTGTGTTCTTGACCCCGGTCTGCACGATAGCGAACTCATCGCCGCCGAGCCGGGCGACGAAATCGGTTTCCCGGATGCAGCGGCCGAGACTGGCCGCCACCGATTTGAGCAACTCATCGCCGATCATGTGGCCGAGCGAATCGTTCACGCTCTTGAATTCGTCGATGTCGAGGTAGAGCACAGCCAGTTGACGGTCCGGCGTGACGTGACCCAGTTCGCGCTTGAGCTGTTCGTGGAACAGGGTGCGGTTCGGCAAATCGGTCAGCGCGTCGTAATGGGCGAGGTGGGTGATGCGTTGCTCGGCGCGGCGGCGCTCGGTGATGTCTTCATGCGTCGCCACCCATCCGCCGTCCGCCAGCGGTTCGTTGACCACCTGGACCGAACGCCCGTCCGGCGTCGTGATCACCATCGCGTTTCGCAGTCCGACGTCGCGCAACACGCGGCCGACATAGCGGTCGACGTCGCCGGTAAACGATCCCGTGTCCTTTCGATGGATGATTACGTCGCGGAAGCTGCAGCCCGGTTTCACGACCGCGGCCGACAACCCGTACATCTCGATATAGCGGTTGTTGCAGATGACGAGACGCTGTGAGGAATCGAACAGCAGCAGGCCCTGCGTCATGTTGTTGACGGCGGTGTCGAGGCGCTGCTTTTCCAGGGTCAGCCGCTGTTGCGAAATCCGGTGCTGCTGCGAAAGCTTGCGGACGACGAGAAACAGCAGGACGGCGATCGCGAGAACGGAAAGGCCGGCCACCGCGACCAGGATGATGATCTGTTCGCGCCAGTCGGCCAGCGCCGCGTCGGTGGTCGTCGCCGCGACGATCACGATTGGAAATTTGGTCAGCGCGCGCGAGGAGATGATGCGGGACCTGCCGTCGATCGGGCTTGTCAGGCGCGACGTGGTTTGGGCCTGCTCGAATACCTCCTGCTGGCGCGCCGGACCGGACTTGAAGTTCTTGCCGATCATGTCGTCGATATGCGGATAGCGGGCGAGCAACGTGCCGTCGCGGTGGTGCATGGAGATCGCCGCGCCCGGCCCGAGCGCCACGGTAGCGAAGAATTTTTCGAAGCCGGCCGGCTCGATGCCTCGGCCGATGACGCCCAGGAATTCGCCGTTCGGTCCGGTGATCCTGCGGGCGATCACCGTGGTCCAGACGCCGGTGATGCGGCTGTAGACCGGCTCGACCAGCATGTCCGGCGATCTCGGATCCGACTTGAAGGTTCTGAAATAGGCGCGGTCGGCGACGCTGACGGGCGGAACGGGCCAGGCCGCCGAAGCATTGATCAGGGTGCCGTCGGCGTCGAAGACGTTGATGCCGCCGACATAGGCCAGCGCATCCATCTTGGACTTCAGCATCAGATGGATTTCCTCGCTGGACATCCGACGCTTGTAGTTTTCCGTCGTGGCGATCCCGCTGGAGCGCATGAACGCGATCAGGTCTTTCTGGACCACCTCGAAATCGTCGAGCTGCTGATCGAAATGGCGGGCGAGCAGCAGCACGGTGTTTTCCAGCTCGCGTTCGCTGTTGTGCAGCGCGCGCTCGCGGAAATTGCCGGCCATGAGGGTGGCGCCGATCGCAATCGCCGCGATCAGCAGCGCGCCGCCGAGGATCAGCCATCGGATCGGACCGCCACGGAGGGCGGATGTGACTTTTATCGAAACGGTACCGGCTGAAAACATTGAACGAAATCGCTGCCAGGAATTCATTGCCCGGAGCAGATTTCTCATACCCCGGCCCCATGCGATCGATACCGCGCCGAGATGGAATTGAAGTTAGCAAGCCTGGTTAACGAAACGTTAGCCGGGTTGCGGTTGTTCGTGCCGGTTTCGGAACGCCAGCGCGACGATCACGGCCGCCGTGATATTGGCCGCGGCGCTGGCCAGGATCGGCAGCGTATAATTGCCGGTAAGATCGAAGGCGAAGCCGGCGGCGCTCGGGCCGATCAGGGTGCCGAAGGCGACGCTGGTGTAGAGCACGCCGATGATGCCGCTGACGTTGCGGCCGCCGAAATGGTCCATCACGACGGCCGGCAGCACCGCCACCCAGCCGCCGTAAAACACGCCATAGACGAAGGCGAAGGCGGCGAGCGACCAGGCCCCGGTCGAGACCAGCCAGATCGAAAGCGCAATCGCCATGCCCGCGAACATCAATAGCAGCGAGGCCTGACGCCCGATCCGGTCGGCGAGCCCGCCGAGGAAAAACCGCCCGGCGGTGCTGCCGATGCCGATCACGCCGAGCAGCAGGACGGCAGTTGAGGCCCCGACGCCGTGATCCCGGGCGTAGGGAAAGAGATGGACGAACGGCACGAATACGCCGAACGAGCAGATCAGGCAGGCGGCGTAGAGCGCAACAAAGCGTCGCGAACGAACGGCGTCGCCGACCGACGTGCCCGCCGCCCGTGCTGCCATTGCATCCGGCAGCGGCGGATCGCCGTCGGGACCAAGGCCCCGGTCGCGCGGATCGTTCTCGATCCACAGCGCCATCGTGCCGCCGACGGCCGCCGCGAGCGCTCCGAGCGCGAGATAGGCACTGCGCCATCCCAGCATGTCGATCAACAGGGTGGCCAGTGGCGGCATCGCGAGGGTGCCGACGCCGATCCCGCTTACCGCAAGTCCGGAGGCAAAGCCGCGCCGCCGCACGAACCAGCGCTGCACCGCGCCGATCGCCGGGACATAGGCCAGGCCGACGCCCAGTCCGACGCCGAGACTATAGGCCGCGTAGACCTCAACGAGGTTGCGCGCGGCACTTGCCGCAGCCAGCCCGAGGCCGGTCAGCAGCATGCCGGTGACGGCGAGCGGCCGCGCGCCAAAACGGTCGGCGAGGGGACCGCTGACAATGCCGAGGCCGAAATAGAGAAAGCCCGCCAGCGAAAACACCAGCGATACCGAACCGCGTGAGGCGCCGAAATCGCGCTGCAGCGGTTCAACGAAGGCGCTGAACGTATAGGCGCTGCCAAAGCCGACGAAGGTCACGGCGAATGCGGCGGCCACGACCAGCCAGCCGCGGAAAACGCCGGGGCGGGACAAGATTGCATCCTGGTTCATGGCGGCCTCCATTCGAAACGATCGCTTTCTAAAAACACCAGTATAATAGTTATACCGGTGTCTGTTGCTGTCAACCAGTAAATGTGCTTTAGTGGTGTCGATGTCGCGTGAATCGAAAAAATTCGGCGTTCCGGACGAACTGGCCAATCTCTATGATTTCGCCAATACGCTCGACGTCAGGCATTTCGTGCATCACGGCGTGCAGCACCCGCAGGACGACGAACTGAAGGGTGCCAGGGAACTCGGCGCGTGGATGTCGCAGCGCGGGCTGTTGCCGACGGGCGCCAAAATCACATCTGCGATGCTCGAGACCGCACTCGTGTTGCGCACATCGATCCGCGCCTACCTGGCGTGCAATCCCCTCGAGCGGAGCAGGAACAAGGACGCCACCCGATCGCTGAACAGGGCACTCAAACTGTTTCCGCTTCTCGTGGAAGCGGGAGGGGCTGGCCGCATGCTGCTCGCGGCGGCGCGCGCAGATGCCCTGGCGGGGCTGTCGTCGGTGGTGGCGGAGTTCTATGACGGTTCCAGAAATGGAACCCTGGGCCGGTTGAAAATGTGCGCTTCCGAAGAATGCCGCCGCGTGTTCTTCGACCGGTCAAAGCCTGCAACGCGACGATGGTGCATGTCATCATTGTGCGGGAACCGGATGAAGACGCGAAGCTATCGCGAGCGGCAGCGCGCCGGATAATCATCCCGCGTCGGCTTTTAGTTCCAGCGCTGCAACAGAAAAAAATGCCGGGCTGTCCCGGAATCAATTGCCGCCTGTATTCGGATTAACGCGAACTTCACCATCTAACACCTTGGAACCGCTCAACGGGGCTCTGGCACGCGACTTGCGAGTAGTGTTCGCACGAGGTGTGTTCGCAGGTGCGCGTAACGGAGTGGCGTGATCATGAAAAAATATCTGCGCGATTTTATCGCCGACGAGAGCGGCGCAACTGCCATTGAATACGGATTGATCGCCGCCGGTATCGCAATCGCGATCATCACCGCGGTGCAGGGCGTGGGCACCAAGCTCAAAACCAACTTTACGACGATCAGCACGTCGCTGAAATAGTCACATGCAAGGCACGGCCGTTGGTCGTCACTGTGTGCGCACTGCAGACGACACGGAGCGATGCATCCGCGATCGTTTGTCCGCGACGCCGACGGTCTGACCGCCGGGCCATGTCCGGCCGGTCTGCCCGAGGCGGCTGCGATATTCGGGGCTGTCGGGATTGCCCGGGCCCATGTTCTGGCAATTGGCGTCGGGATAATACTGCGCGCAATAACCGGGCTCGTAGATGACCGCCTGCGCCATCGCCGGCATGGCGAGCACCGAAAAGAACGTGGCTGCACCGAGAAGCCTGAATAGCCGCATGGCGTTTCTCCGCATGGTGGTGACGAAGAGCATAACCCCGCAAGACGGCGCGCAATCCGGATCGTCCCGTCACACCCCCGTGATGGGTTCGCTCAGGCGCGGTAGTGCCCGGACTTGCCGCCCTTTTTCTCGACGAGATGAATGCCCCCGATGCGAACGCCGCGCTCCACCGCCTTGATCATGTCGTAGATCGTCAGGCACGCGACCGACACCGCCGTCAACGCTTCCATCTCCACGCCGGTCGGGCCGGTGACCTTGACGGTGGCGCGGACCAGGCAGCCGGGCAATTTCCTGTCGGGGGTGATGTCCAGCGTAACTTTCGACAGCGCCAGCGGATGGCACAGCGGGATCAGATCCGACGTGCGCTTCGCAGCCATGATGCCGGCGATGCGCGCGGCACCGAGCACGTCGCCCTTTTTGGCGTTGCCGGAAACGATCAGTTCGAGCGTCGCCTTGCTCATGACGACTGAGCCTTCGGCGACCGCCATTCGTTCGGTCGCGGGCTTGGCCGAGACGTCGACCATCCGTGCTTCGCCGGACGCATCGATGTGGGTGAGGGCGGATCCGCCTTTGGACGGTTTCCTGGCCATCGGCGCTAGCGTGTTCCGGTTGCGCGCGACGTCTCGGCGCGGGTCAGCAAGGCGCGCGTGGCCGCGGTGACATCGGCTTGACGCATCAGGCTTTCGCCGACCAGGAAGGTCGACATGCCGACCCGCTCGAGCCGCGCCAGATCGGCGGGCGCGAAGATGCCGCTTTCGCCGACCATCAGCCGATCCCCCGGGATCAGCGGCGCCAGCGTTTCGCTGGTCGCAAGCGAGGTCTCGAAGGTGCGCAGATTGCGGTTGTTGACGCCGATCATCGGCGAGCGCAGCTTTAGCGCGCGATCGAGTTCGGCGCGGTCGTGGATTTCGATCAGCACGTCCATGCCGAGCGCGATCGCCGCGTCCTCGATATCCCCCGCGGCGGCATCGTCGAGTGCGGCCATGATGATCAGGATGCAGTCGGCGCCGTGGGCGCGCGCCTCGACCACCTGGTAGGTGTCGAACATGAAATCCTTGCGCAGCACCGGCAGATTGGTCGCCGCGCGCGCCGCGACCATGAAATCGAGATGGCCCTGGAACGACGGCGTATCCGTCAGCACCGACAGGCACGCCGCGCCGCCGGCCTCATAGGCCTTTGCCAGCAGCGGCGGATCGAAATCGGCGCGGATCAGGCCCTTGGAGGGAGATGCCTTCTTCACCTCGGCGATCAGGGCGTAGTCGCCCCGCGCGAGCTTTTCGCGGATAGCGCGCACGAAGCCGCGCGGCGGCGAGGCGGTCTTCGCCAGCGCCTCGAGGCCGGCAAGCGGATGCGCGCGCCGGGCGGCGGCGATCTCTTCGCGCTTGTAGGTCTCGATCTTGGTCAGGATGTCGGACATGTCAGGCGTTCCCGCGGGTCAGGCGTTGGAAACCGCGATCAAATGCTTGAGACGCGCCACGGCCGCACCATTGTCGAGCGATTGGCGGCCGAGCGCGACGCCTTCCTTCAAATCTTTGGCGCGGCCGGCCACCATCAACGCAGCCGCGGCGTTCAACAGCGCCACGTCGCGATAGGCGCTCGGCTTGCCGTTGAGCACGCTTTGCAGCGCCACCGCATTGGCATCGGCGTCGCCGCCTTTCAGCGCCTCGCCGCCGACGCGCGCAAGCCCGGCGTCTTCCGGGGTCACCTCGAAGGTGCGGATGTCGCCATTCTCGAGGCTGGCCACGAAGCTCGGGCCGGTGAGGGTGATCTCGTCGAGCCCGTCGGAGCCGTGCACTACCCAGACCGATTCGGAGCCGAGATTCTTCAGCACCTGCGCCAGCGGTTGCACCCAATGCCTCGAAAACACGCCGACCATTTGCCGCTTGACGCCGGCCGGATTGGACAGCGGCCCGAGCAGATTGAAGATCGTGCGGGTGGCGAGCTCGACCCGGGTCGGGCCGACATTTTTCATGGCGGGATGATGCGAGGGCGCGAACATGAAACCGATGCCGGCTTCCCGCACACAGCGGCCGACCTGTTCGGGCGAGAGATCGATCTTGACGCCAAGCGAGGCCAATACGTCGGCTGCCCCGGAGCGCGACGACAGCGCGCGGTTGCCGTGTTTGGCGACCGGCACGCCGGCGCCCGCGACGATGAAGGAGGCGCAGGTCGAGACGTTGACCGAGCCCGAGCCGTCGCCGCCGGTGCCGACCACGTCGACCGCTTCGGCGGGTGCATCGACCCGCAGCATCTTGCCGCGCATCGCCGACACCGCGCCGGTGATCTCGTCGACGGTTTCGCCGCGTACCCGCAGCGCCATCAATAACCCGCCCATCTGCGAGGGCGTGGCTTCGCCGGACATCATGCTGTCGAAGGCGCACGCCGCCTCCTCGCGCGACAGCGTCGCGCCGGTGGCGACTTTGCCGATGATAGATTTGAAGTCGTCCATCGCGTGCTTTCAGGATTGGGTGAGGGCATGACCCGTTCGGATCATGCTCAGTTGTTCGCGCCCGTCACCTGTGCGAAGGCGGCCTGGTTGATGGTGGTGCCGATCTCGGATTCGAGCTTGGTAACATATTGCGCAAGCTGTTCATCGGTCAGCCCGCGCACCAGCGTTTCCTGCAGCTTCTTCACATCGTCCGAGGCGGCGTCCACCGGGGGGACGCTGATATCGGTGACGCGGAATACGATCCACTCGCTGCCGCCGGCGCCGGGGGTTTGGCCGACGCCGTCCTTGGCCGTGCGAAATGCCGCCGTCACTACGCCTGTGGGGACGCCGGGCGGGGAGGCATCGCGCCGGAAATTGGCCGCGGTTTCGACCTTCGACCCCGCCGCCGCCGCTTCCTCTGCCATCGTGGCGCCATGTTCGAGCTTGCCGACCATTTCGGTGGCCTTGGCGCGTAGCTTGGTCGAGATCTGGTCGTCACGCCACCGCGCCTCGACCTGATCCTTGACCTCGTCGAGCGTGCGCTCGCGTGACGGCGTGATGCCGAGCACGTCGTACCAGACATAGCCGCCGGCGAACTGGATCGGGTCGTTGTCGACGCCGACATCGCTGCTGAAAGCCTGTGAGACCACATCGAGGCCGCGCGGAATATTTGTCACCAGCTGACCATTGGGCATGCGGCCGGAGCGATCGACCGCGTCGATCGTGACGGCGGTCAGTCCGAGCTTCTGCGCGGCTTCGACCACGCTGGAGCCACCGCCGCGCTCGTCTTCCATCTTGTTGTGGAGTTCGGCGACTTTTGCGCGCGCGCGTTCGGTCGCGATTTCCTTCTTCAGCTGGGCCGCGTAGCTCTCAAAGACGGGCGTCACGCCGGGCTCGATCTTGCCGATCTTGACCAGCGCTACGCCGAACTGGCCCTTCACAGGCTGGCTGACCTCGCCGGAAGGCAGCGAAAACGCAGCTTCCGCGACTGCCGGATCGATGATCGCGGATTTTGCGATCATGCCGAGCTCGACGTCGGATGCGTTGAGCTTGCGCTCCTTGGCCAGATCGTCGAACGACAATCCGGACGTGATGCGTCCGCGCGCCGCCAGCGCTTCCTCCGCGTTGGGAAACACCATTTGCGATACTTCGCGCCGTTCCGGCGTGCCGAGTTTGTCGCGGCGCAGTTCGAACGCCTTCTTGGCGTCCTCATCGGAGATCTCGGTCCATTTACCGATCTCTTCCGGGTTGATCACGACGAACGAAAGCTTGCGGTATTCGGGCGCCCGGAACTGGGTCTTGTGGTCGTCGAAAAACGCCGCGAGCGTTTCGGGAGATGGCGGATCGATGGTGCCTGCCTGCGCGGCGTCGAGTTTGATATATTCGACCGAGCGCTGTTCGTTCTGGAAGCGGGTCAGCGCGTCGATCAATACTTTCGGCGGTTCGAGACCGGCCGAAATGGTGCCGGCGATCTGACGGCGCAGCGCCACCCGGCGTTGCTCGACCAGATAACGTTGCTCGCTGTAACCGAATTGCCGGATCATGGACTGGAAGCGGGCCGGTTCGAACGTGCCGGAGATACCCTTGAAATTGGGATCGCTGTAGATCATCCGCATGACCTCGGCGTCGGATTCGCCGAGCCCCATGCGGCGGGCCTGCTCGTCGAGGGCGGCCTCGGCAATGGTTTGTTGCAGCACCTGGCGGTCAAGCCCGAAGGCGCGGGCCTGCTCCATGGTCAGGGGACGGCCGAACTGCCGGCTGAGCTGCTGCAGCTTGTCGTTATAGATCTGGCGGAATTGCTCGGCCGAAATCTCGGTATGGCCGATCTTGGCCAGCGTCGACTGGCCAAATCCCCGGAAGATGTCGGCGATGCCCCAGACTCCGAAGCTCACGATCAAGACGCCCATCACGGTCGCCATGATGATCTTGCCGAGCCAGTTTGATGAGGCTTTGCGCATTCCTCGAAGCATAAGGTCCAACTTGTTTTGCAGGAGGGGAACCGGGTCGTGCCCAAAGGCGGATTCGGGTTCGAATTCCGCAACAGGGCGTCACCGAGTTGATAACGCATCATAAAGTGGCAGCCGCCCGGTCGCAACCTCAGCGGGGCGGTCCAATTGAAGCAGTTAACGGCCGGACGGAACATATCGCCGCTATCTGGAACTGACGGCTGGCCTCTGCTAGCGGAAGCGAGCGCAATATTCGCGGGAATTTTGACATGACCGATACCATCCGGCCGTTGATCGCGGGCAACTGGAAAATGAACGGCTTAAAGGCCGCTTCGGCCGAATTCGATGCCATGTGCGCAGGCGCGGCCGCGCTTCAAGGCAAAGCCGATCTTCTGGTCTGTCCCCCCGCGACCCTGATTGCCGGCTTCGCCGACAAGGCGCAGGGCTCAATGCTCGCGATCGGCGCGCAGGATTGCCATCCCAAGGCCTCCGGCGCCCATACCGGCGATCTCTCCGCCGAAATGCTGGCGGATGCCGGGGCAGGCGCGATCATCGTTGGTCATTCCGAGCGGCGGGCCGACCATGGTGAAACCGACGCGCTGGTTCGGGAAAAGGCCGAAGCGGCCTGGCGCGCGGGCCTCATTGCCATCGTCTGCATCGGCGAAACCCGCGCCGAGCGCGATGCCGGGCAGATGCTCGATATTTGCGGCAGCCAGCTCAGGGGCTCGCTGCCGGACGCGGGCACGGCGGCCAATCTGGTGGTGGCCTATGAGCCGGTCTGGGCGATCGGCACCGGGCTGACCCCAACAGCCAAGGATGTCGAGCAAGTTCATCGGTTTATCCGAGATGTTCTGGTAAGTCGCTTTAACGGCGAGGGAGCCAGGGTCCGGATCCTCTATGGCGGTTCGGTAAAACCCTCGAACGCGGCCGAATTGATGGGGATTGCCAATGTCAACGGCGCCCTAATCGGCGGCGCCAGTCTGAAAGCGGCCGATTTCCTTGCGATCGCAGCCGGCTGCCCTTAGTTAAAACCGGCGGTATCGGGGGTGACAATGCCCGGTCCGATCGTGTAACACCGCGCAACTTCAGGAAAACCCGCAAGCCTCCATGTGCAGCCGGAACCGGCGCTCTCGGCTTGCGATGGAAGGTTTAAGATGCAGACCGTCGTTATCGTCATCCACCTTATGATCGTCGCCGTGCTGATCGGCACGGTGCTTCTGCAGAAATCCGAAGGCGGCGGCCTCGGCATGGGCGGCGGGGCCGGCTTCATGTCGAGCCGCGGCACCGCCAATCTCTTGAGCCGCACCACCGCCGTCCTGGCGGCAGGCTTTTTCGTCACCAGCCTGTTTCTGGCCTGGATCGCCGGCGCCGATCGCAAGCCGAGCTCGATTCTCGGCAATCCCCCGGCGTCGCAATCCCAGCCGGCCAACGGCGCCGTGCCGATCACGCCACCGACTTCCGGCGGCGTTCTGGATTCGCTGAAGAAGGTGGACGAGCAGCAGAGCCAGCCGGCGCCATCGGGCCCGCAGGCCCCGCGTTCGCAATAAAGCAGGGTGGCTATGCAGGGCGGTGTCTACCGTCCTGCATCAGGACTTCCCATCAATACGCTGATATCGCTTTAGATTTTCACGTCACCCACAGCCCGACAGAATGTTCGCCGCTGGCTGCGATTTGTTTTTGCGAATCGCCCCGGTGGCCTTAAAGGTTAAGCCCCATGGCGCGGTACATCTTCATCACCGGCGGCGTGGTTTCTTCGCTCGGAAAGGGTCTGGCTTCAGCGGCACTTGGTGCCCTGCTGCAGGCCCGCGGGTACAAGGTCCGGCTCCGCAAACTCGATCCCTATCTCAACCTCGATCCCGGAACGATGTCGCCGTACCAGCACGGCGAAGTGTTCGTGACCGACGACGGCGCCGAGACCGATCTCGATCTCGGCCATTACGAGCGCTTCACCGGACGTCCCGCCACCAAGGCCGACAACATCACCACCGGGCGCATCTATCAGGACATCATCACCAAGGAACGCCGCGGCGACTATCTCGGCGCCACCATCCAGGTGGTCCCGCACGTCACCAACGCGATTAAGGAATTCGTCCTCTCCGGCAACGACGACTACGATTTCGTGCTGGTCGAGATCGGCGGCACCGTCGGCGACATCGAGGGCCTGCCGTTCTTCGAGGCGATCCGCCAGCTCAAGAGCGATTTGCCGCGCGAGCATGCCATCTACATTCATCTGACGCTGTTGCCGTTCATCCCGAGCGCCGGCGAATTGAAGACAAAACCGACCCAGCACTCGGTCAAGGAACTGCGCTCGATCGGCATCCAGCCGGATATCCTGCTGTGCCGCACCGACCGCGAGATCCCGAAGGAAGAGCGGCGCAAGCTCGGCCTGTTCTGCAACGTGCGCGAAAGCGCCGTGATCGAGGCCCGCGACGTCGACAACATCTATGCGGTCCCTGAGGCCTACCACGCCGCCGGCCTCGACGACGAGGTTTTGGCCGCGTTCGGCATCACCCCCAAAATTCCGCCGGCGCTGCAGAGCTGGAACGTCATCAACGAGCGCGTGCGCAATCCCGAGGGCGCGGTGACCATCGCCATCGTCGGCAAATACACCGGCATGAAGGACGCCTATAAATCGCTGATCGAGGCGCTGTCGCATGGCGGCATCGCCAACAAGGTGAAGGTCAATCTGGACTGGATCGAGAGCGAGGTGTTCGAGAACGAGGACCCGGCGCCGTTCCTTGAACACGTCAACGGCATTCTGGTGCCCGGCGGTTTTGGCCAGCGCGGCGCCGAAGGCAAGATCCGCGCGGCGCAGTTCGCGCGCGAGCGCGACGTGCCGTATTTCGGCATCTGCTTCGGCATGCAGATGGCCGTGATCGAGGCCGCGCGCAATCTGGTCGGCATCGAGGACGCCAATTCCACCGAGTTCGGCCCGACCAAAGAGCCGCTGGTCGGCCTGATGACGGAATGGCTGCGCGGCAACGAACTCGAAAAGCGCACGAGGTCCGGCGATCTCGGCGGCACCATGCGGCTTGGCGCCTATCCGGCCGAACTCAAGCGCGGCAGCCGGGTGTCGGAAGTCTATGGCGGCGCCACCGAAATTTCCGAGCGCCACCGCCACCGCTACGAGGTCAACACCGCCTACAAGGACCGCCTCGAACAGCACGGATTGCGGTTTTCAGGCCTGTCGCCCGACGGCGTGCTGCCCGAGATCGTCGAGTATGAGGACCATCCCTGGTTCATCGGCGTGCAATTCCACCCCGAACTGAAGTCGCGGCCGTTCGAGCCGCATCCCTTGTTCGCGTCGTTCATTCAGGCGGCGATGGCGCAGTCACGGCTGGTTTGATCTGCGCCCATCGACCGCCTTTGACGAACGCGTGAATTGTTGCGACAAACCGCTCCTGCTAACGCAAGAACAATAAATCAGGGGAGTGTGCTCGATGATCTACGAAACCCGTGTCTATCGCTGCCTGCCGGGTCGGCTGCCGGCGCTGCTCAAGCGCTTTGAGACCATCACGCTAAAACTGTGGGAAAAGCACGGCATCAAGCAGGCCGGTTTCTTCACCACGCTGGTCGGCGAATCCAATCAGGAATTGACCTATCTGCTGGCCTGGGAATCGCTGGCCGATCGCGAGAAGAAATGGGCTGCATTCCAAAGCGATCCGGAGTGGATTTCCGCGCGCGCCAAGACCGAGGAAGACGGCCAGATCGTCGGCAACATCGTCAACCAGTTGCTGGTGCCGACGTCCTTCTCCTCGGTGAAGTGACGGTAGGCGCAACCCTGATATTCGGGGCCTGAACAGGGTTGATTTCTGATGGCGCGGACCGGCATGGTCCGCGCTCGGCATGAAGGAAATACCCTTGAACGCAAACATCTCTGCGGCACCTGTCGTGACGGCTGGCGCGGTCAAATTCGGCAACGAGCTGCCGATTTCGATCATCGCCGGCCCGTGCCAGCTCGAGAGCCGCGCGCATGCGCTCGAAGTGGCATCGGCGCTGAAAGAGATCGCAGCAAGGCTCGGAATTGGCCTCGTCTACAAGACGTCATTCGACAAGGCCAACCGCACCAGCGTTTCCGCCGCGCGCGGCATCGGGCTCGCGCAGGCGTTGCCGATCTTCGCGGAGATACGGTCCTCGCTCGGTCTGCCCGTGCTCACCGACGTGCACGAGGCCTCGCAATGCGCCGAGGTGGCGCAGGCGGTGGACGTGCTGCAGATTCCGGCCTTCCTGTGCCGGCAGACCGATCTGCTGCTGGCGGCGGCCGCGACCGGCAAGGTTATCAACGTCAAGAAGGGGCAGTTTTTGGCGCCGTGGGACATGGCCAATGTCGTCGCCAAGATCACGGGCGCCAACAATCCCGACGTGCTGGTCACCGAGCGCGGCACCTCGTTCGGTTACAACACGCTGGTCTCGGACATGCGGGCGCTGCCGATCCTGGCGCGAACCACCGGCGCGCCTGTTATTTTCGATGCCACCCATTCGGTGCAGCAGCCAGGCGGGAAGGGGACTTCATCGGGCGGCGAGCGCGAATTCGTGCCGGTGCTGGCGCGGGCCGCGGTTGCGGTCGGCGTCGCCGGCGTGTTCATCGAAACCCATCCCGATCCGGATCGCGCGCCGTCCGACGGACCCAACATGGTGCCGCTGCGCGAATTCGAAGCTCTGGTGCGGACCTTGATGGGGTTCGACGCGCTGGCCAAGAATCTCAGCAAGAGCGCGCGCTGATGGCGCGGATATTGCCGTGACGGCGTCGAGCCGCCTGCCGCCGGCGCTGAACATCATCACGCTCGCGACCTTTGCTGCCAGCCTGTCGGCGCGCGCGCTCGATCCGGTATTGCCGCACGTCGCCGACGACTTTGGCATCACCATCGCGACCGCTGCGAGTTTCGCCGCTGTGTTCGCCTTCACCTTTGCCATCATTCAGCCCGTGCTCGGCGCCACCGCCGATCTGTTCGGCAAGGCGCGGCTGATGATCGTCTGTCTGGTGCTGCTCGGCCTCGCCAACATCCTGGGCGCGATGGCGACCTCGTTCCCGCTGTTGTTTGCGACCCGTATTCTCGCCGGCATCGGCTCCGGCGGCGTGTTTCCGATCGCGCTCGGCTTGACCAGCGATCCGGTCGGCCCCGAGAAGCGTCAGATCGCGATCGGGCGCACGCTGATGGGCTCGATGACCGGCAATCTGCTCGGCGCTTCCGCCTCCGGCCTGATCGGCGATTTCCTCGGCTGGCGCGGCGTTCTCGCCGTGCTCGGCGTTCTGGTCGTGGTGGCGGCGCTTGCGGTCGCCGCCGGATTTCGCGGCGCTGCGATCACGCGTCCGCCGCGCGCCAGCCTGTCGGCGCTGAGGCACGGCTATCGCACGATCTTCAGCAACCCGAACGCGCGCGTTTGCTACTCGGCGGTCTTTATCGAAGGCTGCTGCGTGCTCGGACTGTTTCCGTTCCTCGCGGCCTTTCTGTTCGAACTCGGCGAAACCTCGCTCTCGATCGCCGGGATCGTGATCGCCGGATTTGCCATCGGCGGGTTGTTCTACACCCTGACCGTTTCGCGGTTTCTGCCGCGGCTCGGCGTCAAGGGCATGATGTTCGCGGGCGCTGCGCTGGTCGCGCTGCAACTCGTCGCCGTGGCGCTCGGTCCGCAATGGAAGCTTCAAATGCTGAGCCTGGTCTTCATGGGCTGGGGCTTCTACATGATCCACGGCTGCCTGCAGGTGTTTGCCAGCGAATTGTCGGTGGAGGCGCGCGCGACCGCGCTGTCGCTGCATTCGTTCTTCTTCTTCATGGGCCAGACCATCGGCCCCATCGCGTATGGCTTCGGCATCCAGCATGCCGGCAAGGTGCCGACCTTGCTGATGGCGGCGGCGGTCATGATCGTGCTGGGGGCTGTCTGCGCGCGGCTATTGCGGCAGACGCGGCCGGCGGACGCCGCAACGAGCTAGCCGATGAAAGCCGATCCGCTCGGTAGATGATCCGCGGCGGCGCCGCGCCGTATCCATTTTGAATCAGGTGCACCGGGAATTTACGGGATCGTTGCGGCAAAACGATAACCGTCCGTTCACCATGCGGGCAAATCCCGGCTTCGTTTCCGCAAACTCCGGCGCCCCTCAAGTTCCCTTACACTTTTAGCGCCTAGTCCTCGTTGGAGCAGAAGCCGTCATCGCAGCCCGACGGGGCTCGTGTGCAAGAGTAGATAGTAAAGCGTATGAATACCGCACGCATTGTGGTCCTGATGGTGGCGCTCAGCGCCGGCGGCGTCGCAGCCTATCTCGCCAGGGGCGCCGACTCGACACCGCCGCCGGCGCAAGCGGCGGCGCCAATGCCCACCGTCGACGTCCTGGTCGCAAGGTCCGACATCGGACTCGGCCAGACCGTCAAGCCAGAAGACCTGCAATGGCAGACCTGGCCGTCGGCGACCGCCAGCAACGGCTTCATCCGCCGCGCCGACATGGCCGAGGCGATCAGGGACGTCGCGGGCTCGATCGCGCGCTCGCCATTCATCGCCGGCGAACCGATCCGCCAACAGAAACTGGTGAAGGCCGACGGAAGCGGCTTCATGGCCGCCGTCCTGCCGGCCGGCATGCGAGCGATCTCGACCGAAATCTCGCCCGAGACCGGCGCCGGCGGCTTCATCCTGCCGAACGACCGGGTCGACGTCATTCTTTCCAAGCGCGAGAAGAGCCCGCAGTCCGGCGCGCCGGACGTCGCCGTTTCCGAAATCATCCTGGCCAACGTTCGCGTGCTCGCGATCGATCAGGCGCCGAAGGAAAAAGAAGGCCAGAACTCGGTGGTCGGCAAGACCGTGACGCTGGAGCTGAAGCCCGAGCAATCGGAGACGCTCGCGCGCGCGCGCCAGAGCGGCACGCTGTCGCTGGCGCTGCGCAGCATCGCCGATGTCAACATGGTTGAGAACGGACCCGACAATCAAGCCCTGAAGCGGGGCGCAAGCATCAGCGTGGTTCGCTACGGCGTACCAGGCTCGACGACGACACAGAAGTGACAAGGACGTTCGATATGAAATGCAGGGCAAATCAACCGGTGACGCGAACCTCCTGGGTCCGCGCCCTGTCGTTTTCGGCCATCGCCGCATTGGCGCTCGGCCCGGCGCTGTCGCCGGTCATCGCGGCCGATTCCGAGACCCACCCGGTGGCGCCGGTCGCCCCCGCCAAGACCCGCTTTCTGGCGCTCGGCATCGGCAAATCCGCGATCATCGATCTGCCGCGCGACGTCAAGGACGTGCTGGTCGCCGACCCGAAGATCGCCAATGCGGTGGTTCGCTCGGCGCAGCGCGCCTACATCATCGGGGCGGCGGTCGGACAGACCAACGTCGTATTCTTCGATGCCGACGGCCAGCAGGTGGCGGCCTATGACATCGCGGTCAAGCGCGATCTCAACGGCGTGCGCACCGCATTGAAGCAAATGCTGCCCGCCGCGGGAATCCAGGCCGAAGGCGTCGGCGACAGCGTCATGCTGACCGGCTCGGTATCCAGCCCGGTCGAGGCCCAGCAGGCGGGCGATCTCGCCGCGCGTCTGGTCGGCGGCGCCGACAAGGTCGTCAACTCCATCGTCGTCCGCGGCCGCGATCAGGTGACGCTCAAGGTCACGGTCGCCGAAGTGCGGCGGGACATCGTCAAGCAATTGGGCGTCGATCTCAGCGCCAGCATGAACTACGGCACCGCAGCGGTCGTTTTCAACAACACCAATCCGTTCACCGCAAACAATGCACCGCTGGTCTCCGGCAACGCGTTGACCGCGGCGGCCTTGAACAAGGCTGGTCTGCCGTCGGTCACCGCAACCCTGCGCGCGATGGAGAGCGCGGGTGTGGTGCGGACGCTGGCGGAGCCGAATTTGACGGCGATCTCCGGCGAGTCCGCCACCTTCATTTCGGGCGGCGAATTTCCAATTCCGACCGGCGTGACCTGCCAAACGACGACGGCGGGCGCCATCGGACAATGCGTCCAGACGGTTGCCTTCAAGAAATTCGGCATCTCGCTCAACTTCACGCCGGTGGTGCTGACCGAGGGACGGATCAGCCTGCGCGTGATGACCGAAGTGTCGGAAGTCTCGGCCGAAAACTCTTTGACCGGCGGCGCCAATGGAACGACGATTCCTTCGATCAAGACCCGGCGTGCGGAAACCACGCTGGAAATCCCGTCCGGCGGCTCGATCGCGATGGCCGGCCTGATCCAGGAACAAACCAAGCAGGCCGTCAACGGAATGCCCGGCATCGACTCGTTGCCGATTTTCGGCGCGCTGTTCAGGAGCCAGGACTTCATCAACAACCAGACCGAATTGATGGTCATCGTGACGCCCTATGTGGTTCGGGCGGTTGCCCAGAAGGAGTTGTCGCGCCCCGATGACGGGTTTGCGCCGGCGTCGGATTCCCAATCGGCACTGCTGGCCCAGGTCAGCCGGATTTACGGCGTTGCCGCCCGCGTCGAACCCGTCGGGCTCTACCACGGCAACTTTGGTTTCATCATTGACTGAGACGGGGCGGCCTTGGCCGATGCGGGATGGGGACAGAACAATGACAAACAGCATAGCGGGCGATCGCTACCGTACTCTGCGTCTGCTGATTACCCTGGCCGGGCTCTCGGTCGTACTGGGGGCATGCAACTACACGACCGGTGAACTCGTCACCGCGAGCGTTCCCAACGATTACCGCCAGCGTCATCCGATCTCGATCACGGAGACCAACCAGTCGGTCGTGATCTTTGTCGGCCAGGCCCGCGGCGGCCTGACCGTTGCACAACGTTCCGACGTCATGGGTCTGGCGCGCAGATGGGGCAGCGAAGGAACCGGTGCGATCGTGGCCGATGTGCCGGTCGACACCGCGAACGCGCGGGCCGCTGCGGCGGCGTTTCGGGAAGCCGAGGGTCTCCTTGCGGCCGGCGGCGTGCCGCACAACGCCATCAAGGTGCACCACTACCATCCCGACGACATCAGGACGCTGCCGACGATCAGGCTGAGCTATCCCAAGCTTGCGGCGGTGGCCGGCCCCTGCGGCCTGTGGCCGGAGGATCTCGGTCCGTCGATCAAGGATCCGAGCTACGGCGAAAACAGGGACTATTACAATTTCGGCTGCGCGAACCAGCGCAATCTCGCGGCGATGATCGACAATCCGTCGGACCTCGTGCAGCCGCGATCTGAAACTCCGGCCTATACCCCGCGGCGCTCCGAAGCCTTCGAGAAGTACCGCAAGGGCGAGACCACCACGACCACCTATCCCGAAGCCGAAAAGGCCAAACTCAGCGACACAGGCAAATGAGCAGCCACAGTCAAAACTCCGACGAACAACTCGACGTCACGCCGCACGCCGACGATTACATCGCGCCGGCGCCCCGCGTATCGGTGCAGGCCTTCTGCACCTCCGAATCGACCGCGACAGCGGCGCGAGGCGCGTCCGAAGACCGCCGCCTCGCCAAGGCTCATCTCTCGGTCCATATGGGCGGCATCGAAGCCGCGATCGAAACCTATCACAAGGCGCCGACGCCGAACGTCATCGTGCTGGAAACCGAGGCCGACCACGATATCATCACCGGCCTCGACGAACTGGCGACCGTCTGCGATCCCGGCACCCGCGTCGTCGTGATCGGCAGCTCCAGCGATGTCGCGCCGTATCGCGAACTGGTACGCCGTGGCGTCAATGACTATGTCATCGGGCCGGTCGTCGTGCTCGACGTGGTGCGCTCGATCTGCAGCCTGTTCTCGGCGTCGGAGGCGGTCGCGGTCGGCCGGATGATCGCCGTCATCGGCGCCAAGGGCGGCGTCGGCGCGTCCACCGTCGCGCACAATGTGGCCTGGGCGATCGCGCGCGATCTCGCGCTGGATTCCGTCGTCATCGATCTCGACCTCGCATTCGGCACCGCCAGCCTCGACTACAATCAGGATCCGGTGCAGGGGATCGCGAACGCGGTGTTCTCGCCCGACCGGCTCGATACCTCCTACATGGAGCGCCTGCTGTCGAAATGCGGCGACCGTCTCAGCCTGCTGTCCGCGCCGGCCACGCTCGATCAGGTCTATGATTTCGGCGCCGACGCCTTCGATTCGATCTTCGATACGCTGCGCATGACGACGCCCTGCATCGTGCTCGACGTTCCCCATCAATGGACGGCGTGGACCCGGCGCGCGCTGATCGGCGCGGATGACATCCTGATCGTCGCCGAACCTGATCTGGCCAATATGCGCAATGCCAAGAACATGATGACCCTGCTGAAAGCGGCGCGGCCCAACGACAAGCCGCCGCTCTATTGCCTCAACCAGGTCGGCATGGCCAAGCGTCCCGAGATCGAGGTGCGCGCCTTTGCCAAGACCATCGAGACCCAGCCGATCGCTGCCATTCCGTTCAATTCGCGGATGTTCGGCACGGCTGCCAACAATGGCCAGATGATCGCGGAAATCTCGGCCAACCACCGCACCACGAAGATGTTCTTGCAGATGGCGCAGCGGATGACGGGCCGCGCAGAGACCAAGCCGAGCGGCTCGTTCCTGACGCCGATCATCAAGAAGTTGCGGGTCAGCCGCGGCGGTTGACAAGGGCATGATCCCGAAAAGCCTGCCCCGCACTTGATGCGGGGTGGGCACCGGTTTTCGGAATAGATCATGCCCAAACAATTGGCTGCCCTTCGAGTCATGATTAAGCCGCGCTAAATCATGACTCGAAGGGCAGGGGTATCGGCAGCGCCGATGCCGATCGCCATTACCGATATGTCGGGATCAATTTGCGTGTGCGGCAGTCGCGACCGGGATTTTATCCCCGTCCGCGCGCGCCTGCTCTTTCCGGGACAATAATTGCTTCAGGGCCGCGACGTTCGCGGCCGCCTCTGGGGGCGGCAGACCGGCCATCACCAGATCCTCTGCCTCGGTAAGGCGGCCCTGCAGGCCCACCACGACAGCCAGATTGGTCCGGATGCGCTGATCCGTCCCCGCTTGGCTGTGGGCGCGGCGCAGGGTCTCCTCCGCCTTGGGCAGATCCTTTGAAAGCACGTAGGACAGGCCGAGATTGGACAGCACGGTGGGTTCGTTGGGCACGATGTTCAGCGCGCTCGAATAGTACTGCCGGGCTTCCTCGTAGCGGCCGAGCTGATCGAGCACGGCGCCCTGCGCCGAGAGAATTCGCCAGTCCGGATCCTCCGGGGTGTGGGCCCGGCCGAGCACCTCGAACGCCTGCTGGAAATTGCCGTTGTCGGCGAGCGCCCGCCCGTAGCCGGCAAGCAGCGTCTTGTTGCCGGGATTGGCGAGCGTGGCCTGTTCGAGCACGGCGACCGCCTGGGCGCGCTGTCCGGCGGCGCGCAGCGCCTTGCCATATTGGAGCGCAGCGTCGGCGTCCTTGGGGTTGGCGTGGGCGCGTTCGCGATAGAAATCCAGTTGGCGCCGCGGCTCGGCGGCGGTGCGGCTTGATTCGGTTTGGTCGCCGAGCGACCCCGTGATGTCGGACGGGCCCGCGGTCTGGCAGCTGCAAAGCCCCAGCGCCACGACTGCAGACGATGCTAACAATGTAATGAGCCTCGCAAAGCGAGGCGGCGGGAGCAACTGCCGGGGCATGTAACCTGACCTGTGGTCGACGACTGGTCAGGGATGCTCACAGCTTAACCCTAAGTTCAGGTTAAACCGGGGCAGCAAGGCTGCCAGATGCGGCGCTATCCGCGCCCACCGTCCGCCGCCCGGCGGTGGGCCGGGGGCGTCAGTCAGCGTTGATGTTCAGGCAGAGCTTTTCGCTCTAAGCGACGAATTCGGCACCGAATTCGAAGCCGATCCGCCATCGCAACTTGCATTGGCGGGGATGGCCCGTCGACAGGATGAGGGTGAATTCAGACGGAATTTCCGGATAATCGGCAATGACCTTGACGCCGCCGTCCGAGATATCCGTGATCGTGCAGTCGCGCGGCAACGAGCCGGTCCCGAACTGGATTTTCGCAAGCTTCTTGCAGAGCTGACGTTCGCTTCTTCGTCGATTCACCAACATGTCGATCCTTCGCCCCTGTTCGATCATGCCACGTCCGGCATTCGAGGCTTCTTTTACAGAACAACTATTGGCGTCTGTTTAGCGGGATCGTTCGCAATTAACTCGCAATTAATTCGTTGTTTCGGCGCCGGTTTAACCGAACCGCCATCGCGTTCTTTGCCCCGGCCGCGATAGGGGACGACGCCCTGATCGGGGATCCACATGCCCTTGGGCGGTCGGCGAGAGATGTCGCCGCGCCGTGAACTCAGCCCGCGGGGCAGTCCGAGTGGCCGAGCGATTGATTACCCGTCTCAGAGAAGCGTAACGTCGACTGGTGGGATCGAGGATGCGGCTATGGAAGCTACTTCGGACCGGAACTCGGCGGGTGGACCCGACGCGTCGGGAAGAGCCGATCACGACCCGGCACTCTCCAACCAGGTCCGGACGATCAACCTGGCGCTTCAGGGAGGCGGAGCGCATGGGGCCTTTACCTGGGGTGTACTCGACCGATTCCTGGACGAGAAACATGTTGCGTTCGAGGGTCTCAGTGCAACCAGCGCCGGGGCGATGAATGCCGCGGTCTTTGCTTATGGGCTTGCAATCGGCGGTCGCGAAGGGGCACGCCAAGCGCTCGCCGACTATTGGAAGCGCGTCAGCGATGCAGCGAGACAGGGGCCGTTGCAGCCAAGTCCCATTGATCGAATGCTGGGCGATCACAAATTGGCCTGGTCGCCGTTTTTCTCCCTGATGGGTTTCGTAACGCGTGTGCTGTCGCCCTATGAGTTCAATCCATCGGACTACAGCCCTTTGCGCGACCTGGTCGAGCAGTCGATCGATTGCGACGTGCTGAGGCGTCCGGATGCTCCGGTGAAGCTGTTTCTCTCTGCGACCAACGTTCGCACCGGCAAGGTGAAGGTCTTCAGCGGAAAGGAAATCTCGGTACCTGCCGTAATGGCCTCGGCCTGTCTTCCCACGATGTTTCAGGCGGTCGAGGTCGATGGCGAAGCCTATTGGGACGGTGGCTACATGGGAAACCCCGCGCTGTTCCCGCTGATCTATAACTGCAAAAGCGCGGATATCGTCATCGTTCACATCAATCCGCTGTTCCGCAAGGAGGTGCCGACCACCGCCGGCGATATTCTGAACCGCATCAACGAGATCAGCTTCAATTCGTCGTTGATGCGCGAGATGCGGGCGGTGAGCTTCATCACCGGGCTGGTCAAGCAAAACCGGATTGTCGACCAGGAGATCAAGCAGATATTGATCCACAGCATCTCCGACGATGAATTCATGGGCGCGCTCAGTCCGACGAGCAAGTACAACGCCGATTGGGACTTTCTGGTGTTTCTTCGCGATCAAGGACGAAAATGCGCCGACGACTGGCTCGCGAAAAACTTCGTCAAACTAGGCGTCGAGTTGTCGGTAGACATTGACCATGTATACCTCTGAGCTCCGGCCTTGAGGGGGCGAGATACCCTGGATCATCCCCGGCCGCGATAGGGTGCGACCCCCTGATCGGGCATCCACATCCCCTTCGGCAATCGGCCGGTCTGCCAGAACACGTCGATCGGGATGCCGCCGCGCGGATACCAGTAGCCGCCGATCCGCAAATATTTCGGATTGATCTCGCCCGCGATCCTTTTTCCGATCATCACCGTGCAATCCTCGTGGAACGCGCCGTGGTTGCGAAAACTCGCGACGTACAGCTTCAGCGATTTGGACTCCAGCAGCCAGCGGCCGGGCACATAGTCGATCATCAGATGCGCGAAATCCGGCTGGCCCGTGACCGGGCAGAGCGAGGTGAATTCGGGCGCGGTGAAGCGGACCACGTAATTGGTGTCCGCCTGCGGATTGGGCACGCGGTCGAGTTTTGCCTTTTCGGGCGTATCCGGCCATTCGACCGCGTGGCCGAGCTGCAGGCCGGATGATATCTTGGATTTGCTGGGCTTTTTGGACATTTCGAACGTCTCCATGTTGCCCTCTTAGCCAATCATCCCGCCGCCGTCACCCGGCCTTTTCGGCTTCGATGCATTGCGGTAGAAGCTCCGCCAACCGATCCCGCCAAATCCCCGCAAATGAGGTTCTCATGACCGCCATCGTCGACATCATCGGCCGCGAAATTCTCGATAGCCGCGGCAATCCCACCGTCGAGGTCGATGTGGTGCTGGAGGACGGCTCGATCGGCCGCGCGGCCGTGCCCTCCGGCGCCTCAACCGGCGCCCATGAGGCGGTCGAACTGCGCGACGGCGACAAGAGCCGCTACCTCGGCAAGGGCGTGCAGAAGGCGGTCGAGGCCATCAACGGCGAAATCTTCGAGGCATTGAGCGATCAGGCGGTCGAGGAGCAGGTCCAGATCGACCAGATCATGATCGACCTCGACGGCACGCCGAACAAGAGCCGGTTAGGGGCCAACGCCATTCTGGGCGTTTCGCTGGCCTGCGCCAAGGCGGCCGCAGAATCCTTCGACATGCCGCTCTATCGTTACGTCGGCGGCACCTCGGCGCGGACGCTGCCGGTGCCGATGATGAACATCATCAATGGCGGCGTGCATGCCGACAATCCGATCGATTTCCAGGAATTCATGATCATGCCGGTGGGAGCAGCGACCTTCGCCGAGGCGCTGCGCTGCGGCTCGGAAATCTTCCACACGCTGCGCGGCGAACTGAAGAAGGCCGGCCACAACACCAATGTCGGCGACGAGGGCGGTTTTGCGCCGAACCTGCCGTCGGCGGATGCCGCGCTCGAGTTCGTCATGGCCGCGATCGGCAAGGCCGGCTACAAGGCAGGCCACGACGTGATGCTCGGGCTCGATTGCGCCTCCACCGAATTCTTCAAGGACGGCGCTTACGTCTATGGCGGCGAGAACAAGACGCGTTCGATCTCCGAACAGGCGAAATACCTCGCCGACCTCGTCGCGCGCTATCCGATCGTCTCGATCGAGGACGGCATGTCGGAGGACGACATGGACGGCTGGAAGGAATTGACTGATCTGATCGGCGGCAAATGCCAGCTGGTCGGCGACGATCTGTTCGTCACCAATGTCACGCGCCTTGCCGACGGCATCAAAAACGGCCGCGCCAACTCGATCCTGATCAAGGTCAACCAGATCGGCACCCTGACGGAGACGCTCTCGGCAGTCGAGATGGCCTACAAGGCCGGCTACACCGCCGTGATGTCGCACCGATCCGGCGAAACCGAGGATTCCACCATCGCCGATCTGGCCGTGGCCACCAATTGCGGCCAGATCAAAACCGGTTCATTGGCGCGCTCCGACCGCACCGCCAAATACAACCAGTTGCTGCGCATCGAACAGCAACTCGGCGCGCAGGCGAAATATGCAGGGAAGGCGGCGTTGAAGGCGCTGGCGTAACGCGCCCGCATAGCCAGATTACAACAAACACAAAACGGGAGGATTGCGATGAGCGACGGCAAAAGCGGATTTCAACTGCGTTCGCTGGTGAAGAAGAGCGGCGAACTCGAACTGTCGCTGGTGAATATTCCGACCCCCGAGCCGGCTGACGACGAAGTCGTGGTGCGGATCGAGGCCACCCCGATCAACCCGTCCGATCTCGGGCTTCTGATCGGCCCGGCCGATATGTCGACCGCGAAGGTTTCCGGCACCAGGGACGCGCCGGTGGTCACGGCGCAGATGCCGGACGGCGTCATCAAGATGATGACGGCGCGGCTGGATCAGTCGCTACCGGTCGGCAACGAGGGTGCCGGCGTCGTGATCAGGACCGGGTCCTCGGACGCCGCCAAGGCGATGATGGGCAAGACCGTCGCCTGCATCGGCGGCGCGATGTACACGCAGTATCGCGTTCTCAAGGTGAGGGACGTCATGGAGCTGCCGGCCGGTGCGACGCCGGCGGACGGTGCTTCGTGGTTCGTCAATCCGCTGACGGCGCTCGGCATGACCGAGACCATGCGGCGCGAGAACCACAAGGCCCTGGTGCACACCGCTGCTGCGTCGAACCTCGGGCAGATGCTCAACAAGATCTGCATCAAGGACGGCATCGGCCTCGTCAACATCGTCCGCAGCAAGGAGCAGGCCGACATCCTGCACAAGATCGGCGCCAGGCATGTCGTCGATTCCACCGCGGCCAGCTTCATGGACGACCTCACCAATGCATTGGTGGAGACCGGTGCGACGATCGCCTTCGACGCCATCGGCGGCGGCAAGCTCGCCGGGCAAATCCTCACCTGCATGGAGATTGCCGCCAACAAGACCGCCAAGGAATACAGCCGCTACGGCTCCAACGTGTACAAGCAGGTCTATATCTACGGCAGCCTCGATACCCGCCCGACCGAACTCAGCCGGGCGTTCGGGCTGACCTGGGGGGTCGGCGGGTGGCTGTTGACGCCGTTCCTGCAGAAGATCGGCCCGGCCGACATCGGCAGGTTGCGCCAGCGGGTGGCGGCCGAGTTGAAGACCACCTTTGCCAGCCATTACACCCAGGTGGTATCGCTACAGGAGACGCTGCAGCTCGACAAGATTGCGGTCTACAACAAGCGCGCCACCGGCGAGAAATTCCTGATCAACCCGAACAAGGGCTGATCGGGGGCCGGCTACTTGGCGCTCGGCTGGAATTCGACGATCTGATCGCGTCCGAAGATTTGATAGAACGGGCCGTCCCAAGGGCCGGCCCGAACTGCTTGGCGATGCGCCGCTTCGCGCAAACGCTGCGTTTCCAAATCGAACGGTTCATGCACTTGCATCGTTTTGGGCGATCTGGCTTAAGTGGTCTCAACTGCTCCGGTTCAACAAGGGAAATCCAATGGCCACCTACAATGTCGTCACGATCGTCGGCAGCCTTCGCAAAGAGAGCTTTTCGCTGAAGATCGCCCAAACGCTGGCGAAGTTGGCGCCGGCCTCATTGGCGCTCGAGGTCACGACCTTGCACGGCATTTCCTTCTTCAACCAGGATCTGGAAGCCGCCCCTCCGGCCGATTGGACAGCCTTCCGCGAAAAGCTGCAGAAGTCGAATGGCGTGTTGTTCGTGACGCCGGAATATAACCGCTCGATCCCGGGCGTCCTGAAGAACGCCATCGACGTCGGATCGCGCCCCTACGGCAAGAGCTCGTTCCTCGGCAAGCCGATCGGCATCGTCAGCAATTCCCCGGGTCCGCTCGGCGGCGTCAGCGCGGCCAAGCATCTGCAGAACATCATGCCGGGGATAGCCGGTCCGATCCTGGGGCAGCCGGAGACCTATCTGAACGCCGTCGGCGATGCCTTCGACGACAAGGGCCAGTGCACCAAGGAGACGCTGCAGAAGGTGTTGCAGCAGTACGTCGACGCGTTTGCGGCTTTCATCGAGAAGCAAAACCGGTAGGGCCCGGGGCGGCCGTCTTAGGATTCCATTAACCGGAGCATCGCATGTTGATGCCATGGTCTCTCGCACCCGACTGAAATCGCTGCTCACCGGGCTCGCCCTCTACACGATGGCGGCGATGATGGTCGGCTATTTCGGCGTCAACGCCTATACCGGCAAGTATGGGCTGAACGCGCGCCAGGAACTCGATCAGGAGATCATTGCCCTGACCTCGGAACTGGCGCGGCTCAAGCGGGAACGCGCCGAAGGCGAGCAACGCGTCTCGCTCTTGAGGTCGGACCGGGTCGACCCCGATATGCTGGACGAGCGCGCGCGCTTCCAGCTCGACTACGCCAATCCGCGCGATCTGGTCCGCCCGATCAATCCGAACTGATTAAATTGGCGACAGCGGCAGCGGCAACGCCGTCATGACGGCGGTGCCCGTTCGCAAATTTCAAAATCACGCACGAACAATCACAAAAATGTCGCGCTGGTTGCAGTGCGGCATAGCAATATTCCGCGAAGCGAACGCAATCCTTTCGCGGCGATTTGAGTTGGGTTAGAGAGGGTTCATCGACTTCTCTCATCCGGAATTGCCCATGGCCTCACCGAAGAAAAGCGTCACGAAGGAAGCAGGTCAGGACAAGGCACACGGCTCGCCTCCGGAATTCACCAAAGAGCAGGAACTGAGCGCCCTGCGCGACATGCTGCTGATCCGGCGCTTTGAGGAAAAGGCCGGTCAACTCTACGGCATGGGCGCGATCGGCGGCTTCTGCCATCTCTACATCGGCCAGGAGGCCGTCGTCGTCGGGATGCAGATGGCCCTGAAGAAGGGCGATCAGGTCATAACCGGATACCGCGACCACGGGCATATGCTGGCCTGCGGGATGGAAGCCAAGGGCGTGATGGCCGAATTGACCGGGCGCCATGGCGGCTATTCCAAGGGCAAGGGCGGCTCCATGCACATGTTCAGCAAGGAGAAGAACTTTTACGGCGGCCACGGCATCGTCGGCGCCCAGGTTTCGCTCGGTACCGGTTTGGCCTTCGCCAACCGCTATCGCGGCAATGATTTCGTCAGCCTTGCCTATTTCGGCGACGGCGCTTCCAATCAGGGCCAGGTCTATGAGAGCTTCAACATGGCGGAGCTGTGGAAGCTTCCCGTGATTTATGTGATCGAGAACAACCGCTACGCCATGGGCACCTCGGTGACGCGCTCCTCGGCGCAGACCAATTTTTCCAAGCGCGGTGATTCCTTCAACATTCCGGGCAAACAAGTCGACGGCATGGACGTTCGTGCCGTGAAGGCCGCGGGCGACGAGGCGGTGGCCTGGTGCCGCGCCGGCAAGGGACCGTTCATCCTGGAAATGCAGACCTACCGCTACCGCGGCCACTCGATGTCGGATCCGGCGAAGTACCGTACCCGCGAAGAGGTCGAAAAAATCCGCCACGACCAGGATCCGATCGAGCAGGTTCGCGAACGCCTGCTGGCGGCCAAGATGAGCGAGCAGGATTTGAAGGCGATCGACGCCGAGGTGCGCGAGATCGTCAATGCATCGGCGGATTTCGCCCAGCACGATCCCGAGCCCGATGCATCCGAGCTATACACCGACATCTATCGCTGAGCAGGCGCAAGTTTAATTCGGAGTTCCCATGCCCATTCAAGTGCTGATGCCTGCGCTGTCGCCCACCATGGAAAAGGGCAACCTTGCCAAGTGGCTGAAGAAGGAAGGCGAGACCATCAAGTCGGGCGATGTCATCGCCGAGATCGAAACCGACAAGGCGACGATGGAAGTCGAGGCCACCGACGAGGGCACCCTCGGCAAGATATTGATTCCTGAAGGGACCGCCGACGTCGCGGTCAACACCCCGATCGCGACCATTTTGTCCGATGGCGAGAGTGCGGCCGATCTCGGCAAGGTCAGTGCACCGCCGAAAGCGTCCGAGCCTGCGCCCGCCGCCGAAGCCAAGGCGGAGGCGCCGCAACCCAAAGAGCAGACGAAGGCTCCATCCGCGCCGGCGGCCGCCGCCGAGCCCGATCCCGAAATCCCCTCAGGTACCGAGATGGTGACCATGACCATCCGCGACGCGCTGCGCGATGCGATGGCCGAGGAGATGCGGCGCGACCCTGACGTGTTCCTGATGGGCGAAGAGGTCGCCGAATATCAGGGCGCCTACAAGGTCAGCCAGGGATTGCTGCAGGAGTTCGGCGCGCGACGCGTGATCGATACGCCGATCACCGAGCATGGCTTTGCCGGCATCGGCGTCGGTGCGGCGATGTCGGGCCTGAAGCCGATCGTCGAGTTCATGACGTTCAATTTCGCGATGCAGGCCATCGACCAGATCATCAACTCCGCGGCCAAGACGCTGTACATGTCGGGCGGCCAGATGGGCTGCTCGATCGTGTTCCGCGGGCCCAATGGCGCAGCGTCCCGCGTCGCAGCCCAGCACAGCCAGGATTACTCGGCCTGGTACTCGCAGGTTCCGGGCCTGAAGGTGGTCGCGCCGTTCTCGGCCGCCGACTACAAGGGTCTCTTGAAGGCCGCGATCCGCGATCCCAATCCGGTGATCTTCCTCGAAAACGAAATGCTCTACGGCCATACCGGCGAGGTGCCGAAGCTCGACGACTACGTCGTGCCGATCGGCAAGGCGCGGATCGTCCGGTCAGGCGGTCACGTGACCATCATCTCGTGGTCGAACGGCATGAGCTACGCGCTCAAGGCCGCCGACGAACTCGCCAAGGAAGGCATCGAGGCCGAGGTGATCGACCTGCGCACGCTGCGTCCGATGGACACCGACACCATCGTGGCGTCGGTCAAGAAGACCGGCCGCGCGGTGACGGTGGAGGAGGGTTGGCAGCAGAGCGGCGTCGGCGCCGAAGTCGCCGCCCGCATCATGGAGCACGCCTTCGACTATCTGGATGCGCCGGTTGCGCGCGTCTCGGGCAAGGACGTGCCGATGCCCTATGCCGCGAACCTGGAAAAGCTCGCATTGCCGTCGGTGGCCGAGGTGGTCGAAGCCGCCAAAGCCGTCTCGTATCGGTGACGCATGGCGAAAGAGCAGCCATTACCGCCCGACGTCATGGGCCGCGATGATGCCATCGAGGTGCTGCGCGCCTTTGTGGTCGATGGCGGGCTGTCGATCGCCTTTACCCGCGCGTTCGAGGAGCCGGACATGTGGGGCCTGCTTTTGGTCGACATCGCCCGCCACGCGGCGCGCGCCTATGCCCGCGAAAGCGGTTACACCGAGGATGAGGCGCTGACACGCATCGTCGACATGTTCGAAGCTGAAATCGCGCGGCCGACGGATCTGGGCGATACCGCGCTCCGCTCGCAACAGGGTCACTGATCGTGGTTGAAAAATATCATTTCGACTTCATGGCCGAGGCCATTCGCGAGGCGGAGGACAGTATCGCGCAGGGCGGCCTGCCGATCGGCGCCGTGCTGACGCGCGGCAACAAGGTCATCGCACGCGGCCATAACAACCGGGTGCAGGAAAAGAACGTCATCCTGCACGGCGAGATGAGCTGCCTGCGCGATGCCGGGGTGATCTCGTTTCACGACACCGTCATGTACACCACGCTGTCGCCGTGCTCGATGTGCGCCGGCGCGATCGGGCTGTTCAAGTTGTCGCTGCTCGTCATCGGGGAGTCCGTGACGTTTCCCGGCAGCAAAGACATCCTGACCCAGTTCGGCATTCCCTTTATCGATCTGGCCGACCAACGCTCGATCGACATGATGAAAAATTGGCGGTCCGTTCCCGCCAACGAGCGGCTGTGGCAAGGCGATATCGGAAATTGACGCGAGCTGGTCTTCCATCGGGTGTCCCAGACACCCAGAGTTTTGGTGGGCTTCCCGGTGGCTGGAAGCACGAATTAAGTCTGTGAGGTCACGATGCCGATCAACATCCTGATGCCTGCGCTGTCGCCCACGATGGAAAAGGGCAACCTTGCAAAATGGCTCAAGAAAGAGGGCGACAAGGTCAAGTCCGGCGACGTGATCGCGGAAATCGAGACCGACAAGGCGACGATGGAAGTCGAGGCCGTCGACGAGGGCACGATCGCCAAAATCCTGGTGCCGGAAGGCACCCAGGACGTCCCGGTCAATGACGTGATCGCGGTCCTGGCCGGCGACGGCGAGGACGTGAAGGCGGCAGGCGCGGGGGCCGCAGCAGCGCCGCCGAAAGCCGCCGCAGCGCCGGCTCCCGCAGCAGCGGCACCCGCGCCGGCCCCGGCCGCAGCGCCCGCACCGAAGGCCGCGGCACCAGCACCGGCCGCGCCGGCGCCAGCCCTGCAAGCGGCGGCAGCGGCCCCGCAAGCCAACGGCCACGCCCGTATCTTCTCCTCGCCGCTCGCCCGCAGGCTCGCCAAAGGGGCCGGCATCGAGATCGGCCGCATCAACGGCTCCGGCCCGCATGGCCGCATCGTCGCGCGCGACGTCGAAGACGCCAAATCCGGCAAGGGCCTCAAGGCTCCGGCCGCCGCACCCGCCGGCACCCCCGCGATTGCGCCGTCAATGTCGGACAAGCAGATTCTGGCGCTCTTCGAACCCGGCTCCTACGAGGTGATCCCGCATGACGGCATGCGGCGCACGATCGCGCAACGGCTCACCGCATCGGTGCAGACGGTTCCGCATTTCTACCTGACGATGGACTGCGACATCGGCAAGCTCCTGGCCGCACGCGAGGAGATCAACGCCGCGGCCCCGAAGGACAAGGAGAAAAGGCCGCTCTACAAGCTCTCGGTCAACGATTTCGTCATCAAGGCGATGGCGGTCGCGCTGCAGCGAATTCCGAATTGCAATGTCAGCTGGACCGAAAGCGGCATGCTCAGGCACAAGCATTCCGACATCGGGGTTGCGGTGGCGATGCCGGGCGGCCTGATCACGCCGATCATCCGCAAGGCCGAAACCAAATCGCTGTCGACGATCTCGGGCGAGATGAAGGATTTTGCGGCCCGCGCCCGCGCCCGGAAACTCAAGCCCGATGAATATCAGGGCGGCACGACGGCGGTGTCCAACCTCGGCATGTACGGCATCAGCCATTTCACGGCCGTGATCAACCCGCCGCACGCGACGATTCTCGCGGTCGGCACCAGCGAGGAGCGCGCGGTGGTGCGGGGCGGCAAGATCGAAGCGGCGCACATGATGAGCGTGACCTTGTCCTGCGATCACCGCGCCATCGACGGCGCGCTCGGGGCTGAGCTGATCGGCGCCTTCAAGATGCTGATCGAAAACCCTGTGATGATGATGGTGTGACGCCGTCATTGCGAGCGCAGCGAAGCAATCCATTTCTTTAGCGACAAAGATGGATTGCTTCGTCGCAAGGGCTCCTCGCAATGACGGTTATGGACCGTTGATCGTCGCGACGATGAAAACGAGCAAATAACATGGCCGATACATCCTTCGACATCATCATCATCGGCTCCGGTCCGGGCGGCTATGTCACCGCGATCCGCGCCGCGCAGCTTGGCTTCAGGACCGCGATCGTCGAAAAGTCCTATCTCGGCGGCATCTGCCTGAACTGGGGCTGCATCCCGACCAAGGCGCTGCTGCGCTCGGCGGAAATTTTTCACTACATGCAGCACGCGAGGGATTACGGGCTTTCGGCCGACAACGTCTCGTACGATCCGAAGGCGGTGGTGCAGCGCTCGCGCGGGGTATCAAAACGTCTCAACGACGGCGTCGGGTTCCTGATGAAGAAGAACAAGGTTTCGATCATCTGGGGCGACGCCTCGATCGACGCGCCCGGCAAGGTTACGGTAAAAAAATCCGCCGTCGAGGCGCCGAAGGGCGCGCTCGGCGAGGGCGCCTATCAGGCAAAACATATCATCATCGCGACTGGCGCCAGGCCGCGCGTGCTGCCGGGGCTGGAGCCCGACAAGAAACTGGTCTGGACCTACTTTGAGGCGATGGTGCCGGAGAAGATGCCGAAATCGCTGCTGGTGGTCGGCTCCGGCGCGATCGGCATCGAGTTTGCCTCGTTCTTCCGCACCATGGGGGCGGAGGTGACGGTGGTCGAGGTGCTGCCGCAGGTGCTGCCGGTGGAAGATGCCGAGATTTCGAAATTGGCGCATAAGGCATTCGAAAAGCAGGGCATCAAGATTCTTCTCAACACCAAGGTGACGAAACTCGAGAAGAAGAGCGACAGCGTGGTCGCGACCCTCGATGACGGCAAGGGCAAGCCGCAAACCATCGAGGTCGACCGGGTGATTTCCGCGGTCGGCGTGGTCGGCAATATCGAAAATCTCGGGCTGGAGAAGCTCGGCGTCAAGACCGACCGTGGCTGCGTCGTGATCGGCGGTTTTGGCAAGACCAATATCCCCGGCATCTACGCCATCGGCGATGTCGCCGGCCCGCCGATGCTGGCGCACAAGGCCGAGCATGAGGGCGTGGTCTGTGTCGAGGCCATCAAGGGCCTGCATCCGCACGCCACCGACAAGAACCTCATTCCCGGCTGCACCTATTGCCATCCGCAGGTCGCCTCCGTCGGATTGACCGAGGCGAAAGCCAAGGAAGGTGGCCGCGAAATCCGCGTCGGCCGCTTCCCGTTCGTCGGCAACGGCAAGGCGATCGCGCTCGGCGAGGACCAGGGTCTCGTCAAGGTGATCTTCGACAAGAAGACCGGCCAGTTGCTCGGCGCGCACATGATCGGCGCCGAGGTGACGGAATTGATCCAGGGCTATGTGGTCGCGATGAATCTGGAGACCACCGAAGAAGAATTGATGCACACCATCTTCCCGCATCCGACGCTGTCGGAGATGATGAAGGAAGCGGTGCTCGACGCCTACGGGCGGGTGCTGAATATTTAATTCCGTCATCCCCGCACAACGGCTTCGCCGTTGTTGCTGGAGGTGCTCGCGTAGCGAGCCTCGAAGGATGCAGGGCCCGGATCGAACAGCGGGGGCTCGGCGCCCTTCGAGGGCCGCTGAAGATGCGGCCACCTCAGGGTGACGGGTCCAACACTGATGAACTGAAAAACAAGAAAGAAGCCCCCCGTGAAAGACAACGACAACCTGACCATCGAACGCCCGACGTTCGTGACCCATCTCGAATGCGCGATGGAAGGCGATCATTATCCCGCCGACCAGATCCACAACCTCTCCAAGGCCGGCAAGCCGCTGTTGGTGCGCTACGACCTTGCCGGCGTGAAGAAGGCGCTGACCAAGGATGCGCTGGCGCAACGCCCGGCCGACCTGTGGCGCTACCGCGAGATGCTGCCGGTGCGGAAGGTCGCCGACATCGTCAGCCTCGGCGAAGTGACGACGCCGCTGATCCGGCTGCCAAAGCTGTCGAAGAAGCTTGGTGGCGGCGAGATCATCGTGAAGGATGAAGGCCGGCTGCCGACCGGCTCGTTCAAGGCGCGCGGCCTTGTGATGGCGGTGTCGATGGGCAAGGCGCTCGGCATCAAGCACATGGCGATGCCGACCAACGGCAATGCGGGTGCGGCGCTCGCGGCCTATGCGACCTCCTGCGGCATCAGGACCACGATCTTCTGCCCCGCCGATACCCCGGAAGTGAATGTCAGCGAGATCGAGCTGCAGGGTGCGACCGTCTATCGCGTCAACGGCCTGATCGACGATTGCGGAAAAATCGTCGGCGAGGGGAAAGCAAAAGCCGGATGGTTCGATACCTCCACGCTGAAGGAGCCGTACCGGATCGAGGGCAAGAAGACGATGGGGCTCGAACTCGCCGAACAGCTCGGCTGGGAAGTGCCCGACGTGATCTTCTATCCGACCGGCGGCGGCACCGGGCTGATCGGGATGTGGAAGGCGTTCGCCGAATTGGAAGCCATCGGCTTCATCGGCTCGAAGCGCCCGCGGATGGTCGCGGTGCAGGCCTCGGGCTGCGCGCCGATGGTGCGCGCTTTTGAAGCAGGCACCGAGCACGCGCCGCGCTGGGAAGACGCGCACACCATCGCATCCGGCATTCGCGTGCCGCAGGCGGTCGGAGATTTTCTGATCCTGCGCGCGGTCCGCGAGAGCAAGGGTTTTGCGATTGCGGTCGATGACGAGGGGATTTCCGCTGCGCTCAACGAAGTCGCGCGCGAGGAGGGCCTGTTGCTGTGTCCGGAAGGGGCTGCCACCTATGCCGCCTACCAGCAGAGTCTTGCCGACGGCCGGGTCACGAAAAACGATCGCGTGATGCTGTTCAATTGCGCAACAGGGCTTAAATATCCGCTGCCGCCGGTCACGCGCACGCTCGATCGGTTCAAGCCGATCGACTACGCGAATTTGTGATCCGTCATTGTGAGCGCAGCGACTTGTCCGCCGTAGCTCAACGAGCGAAGGCGGAAGCAATCCATGGTGCGGCAACGAAAGTATGGATTGCTTCGTCGCAAGGGGTCCCTTGCGCAAACGCTTTGCGTTTGTCGCAGGCAACGACGCTGTGGGATTTTGGAGGAGATGTGATGCGTAAGACAATTTGGGCCGCATTGGCAGCAATGCTGATATCCAGCGCCGCGGCCGCCGAAAATTATCCGTCGCATCCGGTCACCGTCATCGTGCCGTTCTCGGCGGGCGGTCCGTCCGATGCCATGATGCGGATTCTGGCCGAGCGCATGAAGGTCTCGCTCGGCGAGACGATCCTGATCGAGAACGTGACCGGGGCGGGCGGCTCGCTCGGCGTCGGCCGCACCGTGCGTTCGGCCCCCGACGGCTACACCATCGGTTTCGGCCATCTCGGCACCAACGTCGCCAATGGCGCAATCTACAAGCTCGGCTACGACCTCGTCGCCGACCTGGAGCCGGTGGTGCTGCTGCCGAGCAATCCCATGATCATCGTCAGCAAGAACGCGGTACCCGCGAAATCATTGAAGGAGCTTCTGGAGTGGCTGAAGTCGCGTCCGGTTCCGGCGGCCGCCGGCACCGCCGGCGCGGGCTCGGGCAGTCATATCGCCGGGCTGTATTTTGAAAACGCTACCGGCATCAAGCTGCAATATGTGCCGTATCGCGGCACCGGTCCGGCGCTGAACGACCTCGTCGCCGGCCAGATCGACATCATCGTCGACCAGCTCTCCAACTCCATCAACCAGGTGCGCGCCGGCACCATCCGCGGTTATGCCGTCACCGACTCCAAACGCGCGGCGCAGGCATCCGACATTCCGACGGTCGATGAGGCGGGCCTGCCGGGTTTTCACATGACGCTGTGGTCGGGGCTGTGGGTGCCGAAGGGCACGCCGAAGGAGATCGTGGCGAAACTCAATACGGCGGCGGTTGAAGCGCTGAGCGATCCTGCGGTGCGCAAGCAGCTCGAAAATCTGGGCCTGCAGATGACGCCGCTCGATCAGCTCTCGCCGCAGGCGCTGGGCGATTGGCAGAAGGCCGAAATCGCAAAATGGTGGCCGATGATCAAGGCCGCCAACGTCAAGGTGGATTAAACGGCGACGGCCCGGTGACGAACGCGCGGCCTTATGGAACCGATATGCCCGCGCCACGGAACTGATCTGGAATTCCTACAGCGAAGCTCCCATCTTTGCGGGGCAACGCAGGGTTCGGCCAATGACCTTCAAGGCAGAGACGCTCCAGGCAGACTTCACCAGTCAGGACTACTATCGCAATCCGGCCGCCGCGATCGAAAAGCTTCGCGCGCTTGGGCCCGTCGTACAAGTCCGTTTCCCGATCCTCGGCACGGTGTGGGCGACGACGACGGAAGCGTTGGCCGATCAGGTGCTGAAGGACACCAATATTTTCACCATTCGCGAGGAAGACGGCACCGTCGCCGGGATGCAATGGTGGATGCCGGGCATCGTGCGTTCGCTTTCCAACAGCATGCTGTCGATGGACGAGCCCGATCACAAACGGCTGCGCGACATCGTCGACGAGGCGTTCCGCCGCCGCGCCGTGCTCGACATGGAACCGCATATTCGGGTGATCGGCGACCGGCTCGCCGATGAGCTGTTTGCCGAAGGAAGCCCCGCCGACCTCGTCGAGCGCTATGCGCGCAAGCTGCCGCTGTCGGTGATTTGCGAACTGCTCGGGCTGCCGCAGGCCGACCGCTCGAAATTCGCCGCCTGGGCCGGCGGCTTCACCCGCTTCACCGGAGCGCTCGGCTTTTTCGCCATGCTGCCGAACGCGATCGCCATGAAGCGCTATATCGAGCGGCATCTCGAAACGGTTCGACAGCATGGCGGCGAAGGACTGATCGCCGAGATCGTACGCGTCGAGAAGGACGGCGGCCAGATCAGCCGCGACGAAATCGTGTCGATGGTGTTCCTGTTACTGTTTGCCGGGCACGAAACCACCACGCATCTCATCAGCGGTTCCGTGCATGAGCTGCTGAAAAATCCCGATCTGCGCGACTGGCTCGCGCAGGACTGGAGCCGCGTCGATCTGGCGGTGGAGGAATTTCTGCGGTTCGTCACGCCGGTGCAATTTACAAAGCCGCGCTACGTGCGCCGGGATGTCGACCTCGGCGGCGTCAGGGTGAAAAAGGGCGAGAAGGTCATGGCCATGCTGGCGGCGGCCAACATGGACCCCAAGGCCAATCCGCATCCGGAACGGCTCGATCTGCAGCGCAGGCCGAACCGCCACATCGCCTTCGGCACCGGAATCCATTTTTGCCTCGGCCATCAGCTCGCGCGCCTCGAAGGCCGTTGCGCGCTGAAGTCGCTGTTCCAGCGCTGGCCGCAACTCACACTCGCGGTCGATGCGTCCGAGATCGCCTGGCGCAAACGGCCCGGCCTGAAGGCGATCGATCGCCTGCCGGTCGTGGCCGGCGAGACGCTGTCGGATCGAACGGAGCGCCGAGCCGAGGCGATGGCATGACGGCTCACTGGCCGGCAAACTCCGGAGTCATCGGCGGCGCCGCGTTCACTTCCTGCGTAACGACGCGCTGCTCGTTCTTCGCTGCCACAACGGCGTCGTTCTCGAACCGCACGCGGTAGACCAGCAAATTCTCCATCACACGCTGGACGTAGTTGCGCGTTTCGGAGAGCGGAATGCGCTCGACCCAGTCGACCGCATCCACCTTGGGATCGCGCGGATCGCCGTAGGCCTTGATCCAGTCCCGGACCCGGCCGCGGCCGGCATTGTAGCCGGCAAACGTCATGATGTGATTGCCCTTGTATTCGCTGAGCAGCGCCGAAAGTTCGGCGGCGCCCATCTGCGTATTGTAGACGGGATCGGAAACCATCCGGTCCCAGTCATAGCTGACCTTGAAGCGTTTGGCGGTATCGCGGCCGGCTTCCGGCGTCACCTGCATCAGCCCGACCGCGTTGGCCGACGACTTGTCGCGCTGGTCGAACGCGCTCTCGGTGCGCGCCACCGAATAGATGACGCTGCGCTCGATTTCGGGAGCGACCTGACTGTGTCTGGGAATTCCGATGGTCGGGAACGCGTATTGGTCGAGCGCCAGCCCGCGGCCGAGCGCGGGCTTTCCGAGCTCCAGCATCGCGACCGCATCGTTGCGGCGGCCGGTGAGCTCGCCGAGCGCTTCGAGCGCGGCGACATCTGGGCTTTGCTCGGCGAGGTCGGCGACGAAATAACGCACGACGTCGCGTTCGCCGATCTCGTAGAGCATGTCGGCGGCGCGCACGCGTTCGTCGGCGGCCGGAGCGTTATCGGACGCAAGGACAGGCGAGGGCGCGCGCAGTTCAAGCTGCTCGATGCCGAGTTTGGCGCGCGCGAGCTGGCCGTAATAGGCGGTCGGGTAGCGCGCGGCGGCCTGATAGCGTTCGCGCATCGCGGCTTTCTCGCCGAGGGCTTCGGCGGCGCGTCCGCGCCAGTAGTTCGCCTTGGCCAGCACGATGGGATTGGACTGGCCGCCATCGATGAGCGCGAAATGCACAGCGGCCGTGACGGGATCGTCGAGATAGCGCAACGCGATCCAGCCGCACATGAAGTGGTAGTCGGCCCGGTAGTATTCGTTGGCCGGCAACGCCGCGGGGCGGATCACGTCATAGGCGGTCTGGAACTGGCCCTGGTCGAGCAGTTTTCGCGCCAGCAGGCGCCGCTCGCGCCACCATTGATCGGTCTCCTGCTGCGCCATGGTTTCGGGCGCCGCCGCCACCATCACGCGGGCGGCGTCGTCGATCTTGTTCTGGGCGAGCAGCCACTGCACGCGGCACAGCGTGTAGCCGAGATCGCCGCGCGCGTCGGTCGCGACATCATCGAGTGCGCTCAGCGCGTTGTCCGATTTGCCCCTGACCGCGGCACAGGCTTTTACGATCGCAAGCTCGTCGCCGCCGAGGAGTTTCGCGGCGCGCCGGGCGCCGGCCAGATCCTTGGCGCCGATGCGCATATCCATGCGCGCCCGGTGGTCGTCGCGGGTCAGCAGGTCGTGGAAGGTCTCAAAGGCCTCAGCTTCGAGACGCTCCGACAATTCGTCCGTCCGCCAGGCGTCGCCGGCCAGCCGGGTCGCGCCCTCGCGGTCGCCTTCGGCAAGCAGCACCCGCGCCAGCGCCAATTTTCCCCTGGCACTGAGCGGTCCATTGCCGACAAAGCCGCGAACCGTGGCCGCATCGCTGCGCTCCTGCCACAGCCTCGCCTCCGCCCGCCGGCGCAGCAATGCCGCACTCGGCCAGTCGGGATTGCCCGCGATGAACGCGGCGTAGCGGTTGAAATTGGCGGTGGTCTCGGAATGGCGCAGGATGAACCATTCGACCAGCTTTTGGCCGGCGGGGTCGGTGATCTTGTTCCGTGTGGCGGTTGCGTCGTCGGTCTTGGCCTTGCGCGCGAGATCGATGGCGTCCTTCACCAGCGCAAGATCGCCCGTAAGCGGGGCTTTGGCTTCCTTGGGAGCGGGCTCATCCTTCGACCACTTCGACGATTTGTCGGCATGCCGTTCGTGCCGGTGTCGTCCAAGCGCTGCGCTGCGATGGGGGCGAGCCTCCCGCGCTTCGTGCGTCTTTCTGGCGTGGTGGCCCCGCGCGGCTGCATCCGCCGAGAACACGGCGAGCGCGGCAAAGGTCAGGAAACAGGACAGCGAACGCATGCACTGGTTCATTCCATGGTCCCCCTGCGAATCAGCAGTCACAAACCAAGAGATCACACAACGCGCCCGCGCCCGTACCAAGAGGTAGCACAGGGCCCGTTAAGCAATTGTCGCGCTATGGCAACACTGCGCCGAAAACGTGGAGGGGATGGAACCCGAATGGAACCCGAAGCCAGTCGAACCGGGAGCCGGCCATCGAGGGATCAAGGCAGCACGATCTCAATACGATGCCTGGTTGGACATTGTCACCCGCGCCGAATGGCGAAATCCCGAGGACGTCAAGGCCTCGTATCCGAAGGCGAGCATTCTGAAGGCCGGTCGGGTTGTGTTCAACATCAAGGGCAATGACTGTCGGTAGATCGCCCGTGTGCAATATCAGGCGGCCGTCTTGGGCGATCCGCTTCTTCGGGACGCACGCCGAATATGACGAGATAGATGCGGAGACGGCGTAATGGATGCAACCATGATCTTGATCGACAGCGATACCGAACTCGCGCGCGCTCGCGCGCTCGTTGATCGGCTTTGGGACTCGAATGATCCAACCGACATTGTGCGGCTGGAAGCGCAGGCGCGCCTGATTTCCGCTTATGAGGAACGCAAATGGCCACGCCGGCCGCCGAGCATCGCGGAACTGATCCGTCACCTGATGGATCAGCATGACCTCACGCGAGCCGACATGGTGCCGATCCTCGGCACTCCCAGTCGCGTCAGTGAAGTTCTTCGCGGCAAGAAGGGACTGAGCATGGCGATGGTCCAGAGATTGCGCGCCCACTTCCGCGTGCCGGCCGACCTGCTATTGCCGCCGCCGAAGAAGGCGCCATCCCAGCGTTCCGCCAAACGGGCCGCCGCTTGAGTTGGGGTTATCAGCGTAGTCTCTCAGGCAAGCCGCGGCCAATTTGGCGTGCCTGTTCGCAAGTTGGGTTAGATCCCCGTAGCGCCACGACGAAACAATAGACCGCGATGAGAATAGGTCGGACCGCGAAGGAGCTGCGCTCCCTCTCCCGCTTGCGGGGTGGGATGGGGGTGGTGCCGCGAGTCACACTGCCCGTGTGGAGAGAGTTCCCCCACCCGGCGCTTCGCGCCGACCTCCCCCGCAAGCGGGAGAGGTGAAGCGAGGCTGCGGACGCTCGGCACTACCGTGGTTGAGGAATTGATCAGCGCGGGCCATCAGGTGCTGGGTCTGGCCCGCTCGGATGCGGGCGCCAAAGCGCTGACCGATGCCGGTGCCGAGGTGCATCGCGGCGATCTCGAAGATCTGGACTGCCTGCGCAGTGGCGCCGCCCAATCGGACGGCGTGATCCATACCGCCTTCATTCATGACTTCGCAAAATTCGCGGAAAACTGCGCGATCGACCGCCGTGCCATCGAGGCGCTCGGCGCAGCCCTCGAAGGCTCCGGCCGCCCGCTGCTGGTCACCTCAGGCGTGCTGCTGCTGGCGCCGGGCCGTACCGCAACCGAAGACGATGCGCAGCCTTCCGGCGGTGCGCATCCCCGCGTTTCGGAAGCAGCCGCCGAGGCGTTCGTGTCGCGCGGTGTGCGCGTATCGGTGGTGCGTCTGCCCCAGGTCCACGACCGCGACAAGCAAGGCTTCGTCAGCTACTTGATGGCGCTGGCGCGCGAGAAGGGGGTCTCGGCCTATGTCGGCGACGGGCTCAATCGCTGGACCGCGGTGCATCGGCTCGATGCCGGCCGCCTCTACCGGCTGGCGCTGGAAAAGGGCGAGGCGGGCGCGCGGTATCACGCCATCGCCGAAGAGGGCGTCACGGTGCGCGACATCGCGGAGGCCATCGGCCGCCGCCTCAACGTGCCGGTCGTCTCAAAGTCGCCGGACGAGGCGGCCAGCCATTTCGGCTGGCTCGCCAATTTCGCCGCGATGGACGCGCCGGCGTCGAGTAGACTGACGCAGCAGCGGCTGGGGTGGCGGGTGACGGCGGATCTGCCCGGGATGGTGGCGGATTTGGACGAACTTGAAGTGAAGTAAGCGCATATGGCGGATTCATCACACAACCGATCTCCCGAGAGTTCGACGAGACTGGTGTGAAACGCGACCGGCGCTGGTTAGGGGAGTTAAGCGAACGCGAGCACGTCCGAAATCGGCCGACGCGGCTTCTGCGGCCAATTTTCCTTCGTCGGATAGCCCACGGCGACGAGCAGAGCCGGCACCTCATTTTCCCTGAGATTGAACTCCCGCGACACGCCGACCGGATCAAATCCGATCATCGGCGTAGTGCCCAGACCCATCGCCTGCGCGGCGTGAATCAGTCCGCTTGCACCAAAGGTCGCCGATCGAATTGCCTCGTCGCGCTGGGTCTGAGGCTTCTGGAAATAGAGCGATTTCGCTGCGGCTTCCCAGCCCGGCACCATCTCGACAGGCATGAAACCTGCGGCAACCGAGCCCGCCAGTCGATCAGCCATCACGTCAGCCACGGCCAGTTCACCGACCATGATGAAAGTGACGGCAGCTTCGGTAACCTTGGACTGATCAGCCGCAACCGCTCGCAGCCTTGCTTTGGCTTCCGGCGACCGCACCGCTATAAAGCGCCAATTCTGCAAGTGGAACGCGGTCGGGGAGAATGTCGCCAGGCGCACCAGCTCACGAATTTCATTGTCGGGAATGCGTTTCGACCCATCGTAAAGGTTGGTGGTTTTCTGGCGCTCGATCGCTTCAATCACAGAGGTATTCATCACGCTATTCCTTTCGTTGAGCATTGATTCGTGGATCGGGGCCGCCCGCGTCTCCGGACGTTGCAGCGCATGAAATTTGATCAAGGGAGATCGGCCGCCGTCACACGCAGCACTGCCGCGCCGGTGGTTCGGCGCTCTTCGAGATCATGGTGAGCTTCGATTAGCTGGCTAAACGGATAAAGATTGCTCGGATCGACCTTGAGAATTCCCGTCGCGATTGCGTCGAACAGGTCGGCTGCGGCGATCGCCAGATCTTCTGCAGTGGACGTATAGCGAGGGAGAATGGGCCACGTCAGATAAAGCGCGCGTGGTGCCAACTCGAATGGGTCCACCGGTTCCGGGAACCCGGACGCCTTCCCGAATTGCACAAGCGTTCCGCGCGGCCTGAGAACTGCCAGCGACCCACGGAACGTGTCCGCCCCGACCGAGTCGAAAACAGCCGCCACGCCATTGCCTGCGGTGAACGCGAGCGCTTGGGCGACGAAGTCTTCGGAGGAATAATTGATGACTTGGTCGCAGCCGGCATGACGTGCAAGCTTCGCCTTAGCGTCGCTGGACACTGTGCCGATCACCTTCAGGCCAAGTGCTTTTGCCCATTGAACGAAAATCTGGCCTACACCGCCCGCTGCTGCATGATACAGAACGGTGTCACCGGGTCGGAGCTCGAGCACCTCTTTGAGCAGATAGCGCGCGGTGAGCCCCTTTAGAAAGGCACTAGCTGCCTGGTCGTCAGAAACACCTGCCGGAATGCGGACGAGCCGGTCTGCGGGATGCAAGCGGGCCGTAGCGTAGGCGCCAAATGCGATATCGCCATAGACGACGTGGTCACCCACGCTGACGTTCTTGACGTTTTTGCCAACAGCTTCGACTACCCCGGCGGCCTCGTCGCCGATGATCGCTGGAAAGGCAGGGACCGGAAGAGTACCTCTACGATAATAAACGTCGACGAAGTTGAGACCTATGACGGTGTTGCGGATCAATGCTTCATCGTCGCCCGGCTCACCCACGACGATGTCCTCGAACCTCAGGACTTCGGGAGGACCATATTCGTGAATACGGGCGACTCTCGCGGTGGTTGGCATGACGTTTCACCTTTCAAAGCGCTAGTGATCATCGTTCGCCTGCTCGCAGAGCGGCGCGAATGTTACCTGGCAGTTGGTGGAGGAGGTCGCGGCGGGTGTGATTTTCCCCAAGGCGGAGGACCGGCCGCGGCAGTGTCTAAAGCTTGATGCGATGTCCGCTGGCTGAAGAGACCGCTGCCTGTTCAAGCAGCCGCTGCATGAAGAGGGCGTCCTCGAAGCTGGGCACGGTTCGCGAGCCGCTTGCGAGATCGCGGGCGTGAACCTCGAAGAGATCGGCGAGCTCCAGCACGCCGCTAGGAAGATCAGAGGGCGGCAACCAGTTGTACGATGCGGGCACTACGAGTGGCGCCATCTTGGTGTCCGCTACGCGGGCACCGAATAGATTATATTCTTCGCCCACGTCCCCGAACGCCGAGGTGTTGGTGATCTGCAAGTCGCCATCATCACCCGTGATATCGATCTGAACGCCGGTGCCATGATGCTTCCCGCCCTCGATATGAACGGCGAACACGGCTCCGCTTGCGAGGATGCCTTGGAGCATCAATTGATCCGGAACCTTTGTGCTGATTTCCTCGCCCGTTTCGACGATTGTGATTTCCGGCCACTGGTTGACGGAAACGGCCGAGATCTCAGTCGGACGGCCTACGATCGAGAACAGCGGGTCCATCAAGTGCGCGCCGAAAATTGAGGTAACACCCATGAAATTTTCGGGGAAGGCGCTCCAACGGATCGCCTTGCTGCGATTTTTGCCGAAACCGCTCACCGTCACATGCATCCTGACCGAGCGCACACGACCGACGTAGCCATCGCCGAGAAGATCCTTCAGATAGCGCAGCCCTGGCGCGAACCGGCGTTGGGTGCCGAGAATGGTTTGCACACCAGCTTTTGCTGCAAGGTCGACCAGTTCGGCCGAGGTCTTCGAGTCCGGCGTCAAGGGCCACTCGCAGTACACGGTCTTCCCCGCAGCGATCGCTGCGCGTACCGCTTCCTCGTGCTGCGGACCTGTCGTGAGCACGAGGACGATGTCGACGTCTGGATGGCGAACCAATTCATCGATCGATCCGACGACATGCCTGATACCGAAGGTGTCCGCAGCAGACTGCGCGGCGTCGCGACGCTGGCTGTAGACAGCCGCCGTTTCATATTGCGGCATAAGGCTGAGCACGCGAACGGGGCCGTTCAATGCCCAGTTTCCGACGCCGATCAGGCCAACACGGATGATCGTGTGGTTGGCAGAGGGGGCGCGGCTGTCGGCTATCGTCGATGAGGTGGACATGGGCTTCTCCTGCTTGTTGAAGCCAATATCGATTGCTTTTGTCTCGTTGATAATTAGGCTATTCTCGATTGGACCTTTCGGGATTTGCGAGAAATGGACACCCTGGAGGCCCTCCGCCTGTACGTAACTATAGCTGAGACCGGCAGCTTTTCAGCCGCCGCCCGCCAAGCGTCTGTCTCGACCTCAACGGTGACGGTCGCGCTTCAGCAGTTGGAAGAGCAGGCGCGTGTTAGTCTGATCACGCGATCGACCCGCAGATTGAGCTTCACGTTCGAAGGGCGACGTTTTCTCGCCGATGCTAGAAAGCTCCTAGCAGACTGGGACGCATCGATCGCCGGGGTTCAGGATGGGCCCTTGCGCGGCCCAATCCGGATCACGGCCACGCAAGATTTTGGCCGGACCGAAGTAGCGCCGCTGATCGATCGCTTCCTCGACTTACACCCCGCCGTACAAATTGCGCTGCACTTGTCCGATGGTGTCGTCGATCTCGTGGAGCAGGACATTGACCTGGCACTCCGCAATGGCCCCTTGGCGGATTCGGCTCTCAAGGCTCGGCTAATGCTTCGAGGGCGCCGCGTGGTGTGCGCCGCGCCATCCTATTGGGCAAACCATGCTGCACCCAATCATCCAGATGACCTGGCCGCGCACAATTGCCTCGTCCACCCGCGCCCCGGATCGACCTTTTCTTCGTGGTCTTTCACTATTGAGGGACGACCGGTTACGGTTCGCGTTGCGGGCAATCGCGTTGCCAACGATGGCGGCGTTCTTCGCCAATGGGCGCTCGACGGCCACGGCGTCGTCATGCGAAACGATTTGGATATCCGCAAGGAGCTTGCCTCTGGCGCACTTGTCACCGCTCTCGACACGTTCGTGACTTCCGACGCCAATCTGTACGCTGTCACCCCAGGCAGCCTCTCCAGTCTGCGTGTGCGAACGTTCATCGATTTCCTGGCGAAGAATCTGGTCGCGGACTGACCCTTCCGGTGCCGCTTTAACGACATTGCTCGCAAATCCCGAAAAGTCCTGTCGAAATTCATCCGATTATCATCGTCTCGACAATGCCCGATATCCACGTGCACCAGAAACGAGGGGCGGAGCCGCTGCCTTCGGTCTGGTCTGCTCACGGCTGTGAGCGTGAATTGAGATGAAGGACGCCCGTGATGAAGAAGATCCCCGTCCATGTGAACCCGTACGATAAGGTCCATTTTGGACCGTCGACTGTCATGACTCTGCACCGCTTCGGCATTTTCGATCCCGACGTCGCGCGCAGGGTCCCGACGCTGTCGCCTTTTTCTGCGAAGCTGACAGCTCATCTTCGTTTCCAAGGAATCCCCTTCGAACCCGTCGCCGAGCAGGGCGTTGGCAATGCGCCGCGTGGAAAGGTGCCTTTCATCACGGTCGATGGCGTGAAAGTCGCCGATTCCGACCTGGTCATCGGCTTTCTGAAGACCGCCTTTCCAGATCCCGACGCCGGTTTGAGCGACCATCAGCGCGCTGTCGGCCACCTCGTCCAGCGTACGCTGGAGGACCACCTCTATTGGATCGCGCTGATCTACGAGTTCTATGATCAAGAGGGTTCGGACTGGTTCTTCGAGCATGCCTTCGGCGGAATGGGCCCCGGCCTTCAGGGGCTGCGGGACGACATGGAAGACCGCACCTACCAGCAGGGCATCGCGCGTTATACGCCCGACGAAATCGTGGAAAAAGCGTCCAAGGATCTCGCGGCCGTCGCCGAAATTCTGGGCGAAAATCGGTATCTTCTCGGGACCGACCGGCCGACGTCTTTTGACGCGGTCGTCTTCGGAATGACCATCCTGGTCTATCAGCTCCGCGAGATGCATCCCAGGCTGACCGACTACGCCCGAAGCCTCCCGAACCTCACACGATACATCGGCAATTTGCTCACCGAGTTCTTCCCCGACCTCGATCGCGACTTCTAGGTGCCTAGCGCAATGCTGCGCCAGTTTCACCGCAATATCCGTCATTTCCGGTGCTCCTTCCGATGCGCCCAGAGAAAAATTTCCCAAACAATTCCAACGTGATTTGCCCTGTCAATCCATTTCTAAGAAAATATTCCTCTTGCCCCGTCGGGGCAAATCAGTGGCGTATCTCCGCCTGTCTCACCCGATATGAGGAGCGGGTCGCGATCGTCACGAACGCGGGTTGAGATGCGGTGGACGCGGCAGCGTCGGGCGCGCAAATGGAATTGCAGGGCGGGTTTTTGCCTGTGAGCGCTCAACCGGCGCGCGGACGAACGGCGCTTCAACGCCTTCGCCAAAACTTCGGCAGGCGGCACGTGGCCGGCCGGGGCGGATGGTGGAGGTCGCTGCGTACGGCAAAAGCGTGTGGTTCCGGCATCCGTTGCTGATGCCAAGTTTGCGGAGGTTTTGCGCGCCCAACCGGATGCGCAGGACCGTCAATCCGCAGGCGACGGTGACAACAGGAATTCGTCGCCGAGGAGAGCGCGCTATAAGCCGTAAAGCCATTGCGCAGGGAAGGCCGGATGTCTCCGCTGAACCTGTATGCTCGTGTGCGTGTTCTTACGTGAATTTTGCACGCGAGACCGCGGGTGCAGCGCGCACCCGGCTTTCCCTGCGCCCTCTACACCCACGAGGGCAACTTCGATCAAAGCCTCGGGCGTTTGGCGCCGCGAGAAGGCGGAGTCACATCCTTCGGATGCAAGGGAAGCAGATGCACAACCGCGGAAGGTTTGTATACACGAGCGTTGCTGCCGCGCCACGATTGTTGCATCGTCGCAACACTTACCTAACATTTGAGCGATCCGGCGGTCGGCTATTGTAAGCGCCGCTTTTTAGCCACACCCCTGCATGAAATCATATCCTTCGTAGGCTGAGGCCACGGCGCTCGCGAAGGCGACGGGAAATTGAGCTTTCCTTAGTCGAAAAAGAGATGGCCGGGGAAACGGGTTCGCGGATGGACGCCAAGACCAACATCAAGGGCAGGTTGCCGAGCCGTCACGTGACGGAAGGGCCCTCGCGCGCGCCGCATCGCTCGTATCTCTACGCCATGGGCTTGACCACCCAGCAGATTCACCAGCCGTTCGTCGGCGTGGCGTCGTGCTGGAACGAGGCCGCCCCCTGCAATATCTCGCTGATGCGCCAGGCGCAGGCGGTCAAGAAGGGCGTCGCCTCCGCCGGCGGCACCCCGCGCGAATTCTGCACCATCACCGTCACCGACGGCATCGCCATGGGCCATGACGGCATGCGCTCGTCGCTGCCGTCGCGCGAATGCATCGCCGATTCCGTCGAACTGACCATGCGCGGCCATGCCTATGACGCGCTGGTCGGTCTCGCCGGCTGCGACAAGTCGCTGCCGGGCATGATGATGGCGATGGTCCGGCTCAACGTGCCCTCGATCTTCATCTATGGCGGCTCGATCCTTCCCGGCAACTTTCGCGGCCAGCAGGTCACGGTGCAGGACATGTTCGAGGCCGTCGGCAAGCATTCGGTCGGCGAGATGTCGGACGAGGATCTGGACGAAATCGAGCGGGTGGCGTGCCCCTCGGCTGGCGCGTGCGGTGCACAATTCACCGCCAACACCATGGCGACGGTGTCCGAGGCCATTGGGCTGGCGCTGCCTTACTCGGCCGGCGCGCCTGCGCCCTACGAGATCCGCGACGCGTTTTGCATGACCGCGGGCGAAAAAGTGATGGATCTGATCGCGGCCAATATCCGCCCGCGGGACATCGTCACCCGCGAGGCGTTGGAAAACGCGGCGGCTGTCGTTGCAGCCTCAGGTGGTTCAACCAATGCTGCACTGCACCTACCGGCGATTGCCCATGAGTGTGGCATCAAATTCGACCTGTTCGACGTCGCCGAAATCTTCAAAAAGACTCCATATGTCGCGGATTTGAAACCGGGCGGCCGTTATGTCGCCAAAGACATGTTTGAAGTTGGCGGCATACCGCTTCTGATGAAGACGCTGCTCGATAATGGCCACCTGCACGGGGATTGCTTGACCGTCACGGGCCGAACGATCGCCGAAAACCTCAAGAGCGTGAAGTGGAATCCGCACCAGGATGTGGTGCGCTCCGCCGACAAGCCGATCACCGTCACGGGCGGGGTCGTTGGCTTGAAGGGTAATCTCGCGCCGGAGGGCGCGATCGTGAAGGTTGCGGGTATGTCGAAGTTGAAGTTTACAGGCCCAGCCCGCTGCTTCGATCGCGAAGAAGACGCCTTCGATTCCGTCCAGAACAAGACCTACAAAGAGGGCGAAGTCCTCGTGATCCGCTATGAGGGGCCGCGCGGCGGTCCCGGCATGCGGGAAATGCTGTCCACGACGGCGGCGCTGACCGGGCAGGGCATGGGCGGCAAGGTCGCCCTGATCACCGACGGCCGGTTCTCGGGCGCGACCCGCGGGTTCTGCATCGGCCATGTCGGGCCCGAAGCGGCCGTCGGCGGGCCGATCGCACTGTTGCAGGATGGCGACATCATCGAGATCGACGCCGACGTCGGAATTCTTAACGTAAAATTGACCGACAAAGAACTCGCCGATCGTAAGACCAAGTGGCAGCCCCGAGCGACTAACCACACGTCGGGTGCGTTGTGGAAGTATGCCCAGCAAGTTGGGCCAGCGGTGGATGGCGCGGTAACCCATCCAGGTGGTGCGTACGAGAAACAGTGTTATGCGGACATCTAGGCGTATCATTCTCGCGTTGTTGTTAGGGGCCACGCCGGTGGCGGCCCCGGGATTCGCGTTCGACGGCGCTCCGGCCAATCAGGATGTCGCCCTGCCGGTGGTTGCCCAGCCCAACTCTGCTGCGGCCCAAGCCTTGAACGCCCAGGCGCTGAAGAAGACGCTTCCCGCCGCCACGACCACGGTCACGGCTGCCGCCACGGCGGAACCCTCGCTGAATTCGCTGCAATATGCCGCCGAAGGCGGCCATCCCGTCGCGCAGTGGAAACTCGGCCGGATGTATGCCGACGGCGACGGTGTCGCCCAGGACGATGTCCGTGCGTTCGAATATTTCAGCCGCATCGCCAACGCGCATGCCGAGGACAATCCGTCGGCGCCGCAGGCGGCGATCGTCGCCAATGCCTTCGTGGCGCTCGGGCGCTATTATCTGAACGGCATTCCCAATTCCAAGATCAAGGCCGATACCGAGCGGGCGCGGGAGATGTTCTCCTACGCGGCCTCCTATTTCGGCAATGCCGACGCGCAGTACGATCTGGCGCGGCTTTACCTGAAGACCCCGGACGCCTCGCGCGATGATTTCCGCTACGGCGCGCGCTGGCTCGGTCTTGCCGCCCAGAAGGGCCAGCACCAGGCCCAGGCGATGCTCGGCCAGATGCTGTTCAACGGCGACCGGCTGCCGCGGCAGGCCGCGCGCGGGCTGATGTGGCTGACCTTGGCGCGCGACAATGCCGCGCCCGACGAGGCCTGGATCAAGGAGAGCTACAACCGGGCGATCGCAAAAGCCTCCGACGACGACCGCGCCATGGCGCTGCAGATGCTCGAGCACTGGGTGCAGGGCCGCCGGGACTGATTGAGACTGCTTACGCGGTCTCAAAATCCAGATCGGCCCACACCGGCACGTGGTCCGACGGTTTTTCCCAGGCGCGCACATAGCTGTCGACGCCGACATCGATCAGCCGGTCGCTGGCCTGCGGCGACAGCAGCAGATGGTCGATCCGAATGCCCCAGTTCTTCTGCCAGGCCCCGGCCTGATAGTCCCAGAAGGTATACTGCCCCGGCGCATCGGTGACGGCGCGCAGCGCATCGGTCAGTCCGAGGCCGAGCAGGGACTGAAAAGCCTCGCGGGTGTTGGGGCGGAACAGGGCGTCCTCGGCCCAGGCGGCGGGATTATGGACGTCCCGGGCGGCCGGAATGACGTTGAAGTCGCCGGCGAGGATCAGCGGCTCCTCCGCTTTAAGCCGCTCCTTCGAATACTCAAGAAGCCGCGACATCCATTTGAGTTTGTAGGGATATTTATCTGACGCAACGGGGTTGCCGTTGGGCAGATAGAGACAAGCGATCCGCACCACGCCGGTTTTCAGCGTGACCACGCCTTCGATGAATCGCGCGTGCGCATCCTCGTCGTCGCCCGCGAGGCCCGATTTGGTCTCCTCGAACGGCAGCTTTGACAGCAGGGCCACGCCATTGAACGTTTTTTGGCCGTGGGTGACGACGTTGTACCCGAGCGCCTCGATCTCCAGCCGCGGAAAGGCATCGTCGACGCATTTGATTTCCTGCAGGCAGACAATATCCGGCGCGCACTCCCTGAGCCAAGTCACGAGATGCTCGATCCGTTGCCGGACCGAATTGACGTTCCACGTAGCGATGCGCATGAGGGGGAACCCGGTCCTGACCACACATTTTCGGCTTGCTGGCATACCATGTGCCGCAAGGCTGTGATAACCGTCTAGAAATAAGGCGCATAAGTCGCCGTCAAGGGGGCAGAAACGAGCCGTCCCGTCCTTTCCCGGACCGGCGCACGTAAAATAATATGAAAAAACGTCATTTGATCCTGTTTGCCGGCGCGGTCGGCATCATTGCGGCAGCGGCTTTCGTCGCCCGCGCGTCGTGGATGGGTGGTGGCGCCAACGCCCAGGGGCCGCAGCGCGCACGCGTGGTTTCGGTGGAACTGGCCAAGGCGGAGCGCAAATCCGTGCCGGTCGATGTCGACTCGATCGGGACGGTGACGCCGATTTCCAGCGTGGCGCTGAAATCCAGGGTCGAGACCACCATCGTCTCGGTGCATTTCGAGGACGGCGCCAGGGTCAGCGAGGGCGACCTGCTGTTCATGCTCGACGCGCGCCAGATCGACGCCCAGATCGAGCAGGCCGAGGGCATGCTCGCCAAGGATCAGGCCCAACTCGAGGGCGCGCAGCGCGATCTCAGGCGCTATAACGATCTCGTTGCCAAGGGCGCCACCACCCAGGTCAACGTCGATAACGCCAAGACCCAGTCCGATATCCTGATCGGCACCATCAAGGCCGATCAGGCGGCGCTGGACAATCTGAAGGTCCAGAAGAGCTACACCGTGATCCGCTCGCCGTTTGCGGGGCGAATCAGCGCGGCCAATGTGAAGGTCGGCAATTTCGTCCGCCCCGCCGATACCGCGCCGCTCGCGGTCATCAACCAGATGGCGCCGGTCTACGTAACCTTCGCGATCCCGCAGCGCGTACTGGTCGACCTGCGCGAGGCGATGGCGAAGGCGGATTCAAAGGTGATCGCGACCATCCCGGGCCACCAGCGCTCCGAGGACGGCAAGGTCGCGATGGTCGAAAACGCTGTCGAATTCGACCACCGGCATGGTCACCGTGCGCGGCATCATGAACAACGAGAACGAGACCTTGTGGCCGGGGACGCTGGTCAACACCAAGCTCGTGATCCGCGCCGAGGACGCCGTGACGGTGCCGACGTCTGCCGTACAGCGCAGCCAGAACGGCAATTTCGTCTTCGTCATGAAGGACGGCAAGGCGCACGTGCAACCTGTTAATGTCAGCCGAACCTTCCAGGGCACCTCGGTACTTGCGACCGGATTGACCGGGGGCGAGGACGTCGTGGTCGACGGACAGTTGCTGCTGTCGGAGGGAACGCCGATCGCGCCGCGCGCGGCCAAGGCGGGGGCCTGAAGCGATGACGCTGTCGGAGTTGTGTATCCGTCGCCCGGTCATGACGGTCCTGATGACGGCTTCGATCATCGCGTTCGGTGTTTTCGGCTTCCGGCTGCTGCCGGTTTCCGCGCTCCCGAAAGTCGATTTTCCCACCATCGCGGTAACCGCGACCCTGCCGGGCGCCAGCGCCGACACCATGGCCTCGTCCGTCGCCGGTCCGATCGAGCGGCAGCTCTCGACCATTGCCGGCATTTCGTCGATGTCCTCGACCTCGTCGCAGGGCACAACCGCGATCGTCATTCAGTTCGATCTCAACCGCAATATCGACGCGGCTGCGCTCGATGTGCAGACCGCGCTGACGATCGCGCAGCGGCGGTTGCCGATCGAGATGGTCATTCCGCCGAGTTTCCGGAAGGTCAATCCGTCGGATTTCGCGATCCTGTTCATCTCGCTGGTTTCCGACACGCTGCCGCTGTCCGCGGTCAACGAATATGGCGACATCACCATCGGGCAGGCGCTGTCGCAAATACAGGGCGTCGCCCAGGTCGTCATCTTCGGCAGCCAGAAGTTCGCGATCCGGGTGCAGGCCGATCCGGAAGCCGCAGCCGCGCGCGGCATATCGCTGGAAGACGTCCGCGCCGCGGTCTCGCGCGCCAATTCGTCGACGCCGGTCGGCACCCTGAACGGACCTAAGCAGGACGTCGCCCTTCAGGCATCCGGCCAGATGGACAAGGCTGCCGACTACAAGCATGTGATCGTCGCCTGGCGCAACGGTTCGCCGGTCCGGCTCGACGAGATTGCCAAGGTTTATGACAGCGTCGAGAACGACAAGATCGCCACCTGGTTCAACGGCACGCGCGCCATCGTGCTGGCAATTTACAAGCAGCCCGACGCCAACACGGTCGCGGTCGTCGATGGCGTGCTGGCCAAATTGCCGGCGCTGCGCGCCCAGATCCCGCCGTCGGTGAACATCCAGGTGGCGATGGACCGGTCGGTGTCGATCCGCCAATCCGTCAGCGACGTCGAAGAAACCCTGCTGATCGCCATCGGTCTCGTCATCATGGTGATCTTCCTGTTCCTGCGCTCGGCCTCCGCGACCTTCATCCCGGCGCTGGCGGTGCCGATTTCGCTGTGTGGCACGTTCGCCGTCATGTACGCGTTCGACTTCTCCATCAACAACATGACGTTGCTGGCGCTGACGCTGTCGGTCGGGTTCGTGGTCGACGACGCCATCGTCATGCTGGAAAATATCGTCCGCCACATCGAGCATGGCATGCGGCCGTATGAGGCGGCGCTCAAAGGCGCGCGCGAGATCGGTTTCACCATCATCTCGATCACCTTCTCGCTGATCGCGGTGTTCATTCCGGTGCTGCTGATGGGCGGCATCGTCGGGCGCGTGTTCCGCGAATTCGCCGTTACCATTGCGGTCGCGATCGTGGTCTCCGGCTTCGTTTCGCTGACGCTGACGCCGATGCTCTGCGCGCGCGTGCTGAACGCGCATGACGCGACCAAAAAGCCGAATATCGTGCTTCGAATTTTCGAGGCGATGTTCGATTCCTGGCTGCGCGGCTACGAATGGGCGCTCGACTGGGTGCTGGCCCGCAAGGCGTTGATGCTGGTGGTGACGCTGGCGACGCTGGCCGGCACGGTGGCGCTCTACATCGTGGTGCCCAAAGGATTCTTTCCGCAGGAGGACACCGGCTTTCTGTTTGGCACCACTGATGCGGCGACCGACACGTCATACGAGGCGATGGCGGTGCGCCAGAAGGAACTCTCCGACATATTGAGCCGTGATCCCGCGGTGGAATACATCAACAGTACGGTAGGCGCGGGCGGCCCCAATGCGACCACCAACAATGGCCGGCTGTTCATTGCGCTGAAGCCCAGAAAAGAGCGGGATTCGGCTGCGGTCGTGATGGCGCGCCTGCGCCGGACGTCGACCCAGGTGCCGGGGATGCAGGCGTTCTTCCAGAGCATCCAGAACCTCAACATCGGCGGCCGCCCGTCGAAGAGCCAGTACCAGTACACCTTGCAGAGCGGCGATACGGAAGCGCTGTACCGGCTGGCGCCTGAAATGCGCGACAGGATCGCCAAGGTGCCGGGCCTGCTCGACGTCACCACGGATCTCTACATCAAGAACCCGCAGATGACGGTCGACATCGACCGCGAAAAGGCCGCGGTCTACGGCATCACCGTCGACCAGGTCCGCAACCAGCTCTACAACGCCTACGGCGCGCGCCAGGTCGGCACCATCTACATGCCGTCCAACGATTACCAGATCATTCTGGAGGCCCAGCCGCAGTTTCGCGTCGATCCGTCCGACCTGTCCAAGCTCTACATGAAGACGGCCAACAACCAGACCATACCGCTCGATGCGGTGGCGAAAATGGTGCCGACGGTGGGGCCGCTATTGATCAACCACCAGGGGCAGCAGCCGGCGGTGACGGTCTCGTTCAACCTCGCGCCAGGTTATTCGCTCGGCTATGCGGTCGACCAGATCACGACGATCGAGCAAAACTCCAACTTGCCGCCGACGATTTTCACCGGCTTCTCAGGCACCGCGCAGGTGTTCCAGGATTCATTGCGCGGGCAGGGCGTGCTGATCCTGGCGGCGGTGTTCGCGGCGTTCGTCATTCTCGGCATTCTTTACGAGAGTTTCATCCATCCGATCACCATCATCTCCGGCCTGCCGTCGGCCGGCATCGGCGCGATCCTCACCTTGATGCTGTTCGGCATGGAGCTGTCGGTGATTGCGATGATCGGCATCGTGATGCTGGTCGGCATCGTCAAGAAGAACGCCATCATGATGGTCGATTTTGCCCTGGAGCGCCGCCGCGTCGGCCTGAGCGCCGAGCATGCGATCCGCGAAGCCGCGCTGCTTCGCTTCCGCCCGATCATGATGACGACGTTTGCGGCGATCTTCGGCACGCTGCCGATCGCGATCGGCGCCGGCGCCGGCGCCGAACTCCGTCAGCCGCTCGGCATCGCCGTGGTCGGCGGCCTCTGCGTCTCGCAATTGCTGACGCTGTTCATCACGCCGGTGATCTATATCTATCTCGACCGCATCGACCGTCGCCTGAAGCGCAAGCTCGAGCCGCAATCCGAAGAGACCGCTGACGAGCGGCCGCACGTGGTCGCGGCGGAGTAGCGATCAGAGCAAGTCCGCTTCGGCTACGCAGCCGCACCCAGCGGCCGAGCGCGTTTGATCCGCTCGCGCTCGCGCGGCGAATGCATCGCTTCCCACAAATCGGTGCGTCGCTGCACATTCAGCCAAAAATCTGGGCCGTTGCCGAACACGCGAGCCAGGATGAGTGCGGTCGGCGCGGTCACGGCCCTGCGATTGTTGCAAAGTTCATTGACATGTTTGCGTTGTACGCCCATGGCCTCAGCCAATACGCCTTGTGTCAATCCCATCGGCTCCATGAATTCCTGAAGCAGGATCTCGCCGACGCTTGCCGGCTTACGTTTCGTCGTCAGCATCGGTCACCTCACGTATAGCTGTGGTCGTCGAGATAAACGCTCGTTGCTTCGCCTCGGCTGCCATCCCATTTGAAGATGAGCCGCCATTGTTTGTTGACGCGGATCGAATGAAAGTCAGCCAGCTTGCCGCGCAATTTGTCAAAATGATTGCTCGGTGGCACACGCAAATCCTGGTCCGTCGTGGCGTCGTCGATCATCTGGATCTTGCGGAACAACCGGCTTTCCAGGTCGGGCGGAATACTCCTTGACCGGATGTCCTCGACGAAGAAAGCGCGCAGCCAATCGTCCCGGAAATCGACGATCATTCCCTCACTCCAATGGTGAGTTAATGTACCGTCCTACGGGTCATTCGTCTAGCTCAAATAGACTTGATTCTTAGATCGAAAAGCTGGTGCCGCAGCCGCAGGAGGCGGTGGCGTTGGGATTGACCACCCGGAACGAGGCGCCGATCAGGTCGTCGACGAAATCGACCTCCGAGCCCGCCAGGAACGGCACCGATGCCGGATCGACCAGCACCACGGCGCCCTCGCGGGCGATCACCAGATCGTCATCGGCCTGGGCATGCTCGACGTCGAATTTGTACTGGAAGCCGGAGCAGCCGCCGCCTTCGACCGAGATGCGCAGCTTGGCGCCTTCGCCTTCGGCTTTGAGGATTTCGCCGATGCGGCGGGCAGCCCGTTCGCTGACGGTGATGGCTGTGGTCATGGCGGGTCTCCGGGGTGCGGGCGTCATACCCAATTCATTTGGTATCCCGCACCCGACATAGTTAAGTGCGGAGATCAGCGGAATCAAATGGATAAGGACTAAAAAACAGTGTCGGTCGGAATGGCTGCTCCTCGCGCTCCTTATGCCTGCGATCCCGACCGCAGCCGCGGCAGGCTGTTCGCGGAGCCGCCGAGCAAGACCCGCAGCCCGTTCCGCCGGGATTGCGACCGGGTGATCCATTCGACCGCGTTTCGCCGCCTGAAGCACAAAACCCAGGTTTTCGTGTTCCATGAGGGCGATCATTACCGCACGAGGCTGACCCATTCGCTGGAAGTGGCCCAGATCGCCCGGGCAGTGGCCCGCCAGCTTGGCCTCGACGAGGATTTGACCGAAACCCTGGCGCTGGCGCACGACCTCGGCCATCCGCCGTTCGGCCATGCCGGCGAGCGGGCGCTGGACAAATGCCTCAAGGATCATGGTGGCTTCGATCACAACGCCCAGACGCTCCGGGTCGTGACCGCGCTGGAGCATCGTTATCCCGAGTTCGACGGGCTCAACCTGACCTGGGAATTGCTGGAAGGCATCGTCAAGCACAATGGTCCGCTGACTGATCGGACCGGGGCCCCGGACGGACATCACGGCGACCACGGCATCCCCGTCGGAATCTCCGATTTCAACGCCAAATACGATCTGGACCTGTGGAGCTTCGCCTCGCTGGAGGCGCAGGTCGCAGCCTTTGCCGACGATATCGCCTATGACGCCCACGACATCGATGACGGGCTGCGGGCCGGTCTGTTTGCGGTCGACGATCTCAAGGTGATGCCGCTTACCGCCGATATCATCGCGGAAATCGGCAAGCATTATCCTGGTCTCGACGACATCAGGCGCGGCGCGGAACTGGTGCGCGAGCTGATCTCATATCTGATCGGGGCTGTGATGTCGGAGGCGGGCAGGCGTCTGCAGGCGGCGAAACCGCAATCGGTCCACGATGTCCGCCATCACAATCAGCCGCTGATCGCGTTTCCGCCCGCGGTGGCGCAGGAGGAGGCCGAGATCAAGGCGTTCCTCAAACGCAGGATGTATCGCCACAGCCGCGTGATGCGGGTGATGGGCGAGGCTGAACAGATCCTGTTCGACCTGTTTGCGCGCTACCAGCAATCGCCGGGCGATCTGCCGGCCGAATGGGTCGAGGGCACCGAGCGCGAGACCGAAACCGAGCGGGCGCGGCGGATCGGCAATTTCATCGCCGGGATGACCGACCGTTTTGCGCTGATCGAGCATCAAAGGCTTTTTGACTCGACCCCGGATTTGCGTTAGGCGGCGGCCCATGGCCCAACTATCAGCTTCCCCGCATCTTTTTGCCGACGTGCTCGCGCGCGTGCACGCGATCTGCGCAGCACTTGCGATTGAGGGCAATTGGCCTGACGGCGTCGATTTTTCCCGCGTCGTGGTTGAGCCGCCGCGCGATGCCAGCCATGGCGACATGGCCACCAACGCCGCGATGGTGCTGGCCAAGGAAGCCAGGGCAAAACCGCGCGATCTGGCTGACAAGATCGCCGAAAAGTTGCGCGCGGACGCGCTGGTTGCTTCCGTCGACGTCGCCGGGCCTGGCTTCATCAATCTTACGCTGAAGCCGCAGGTCTGGGCGGACGCGCTGCGCACGGTTGTGTCTGAGGGCGAGGCTTACGGGCGAAGCGCGATCGGCAAGGCCGAAAAGGTCAATGTCGAATACGTCTCGGCCAATCCGACCGGTCCGATGCATGTCGGCCATTGCCGCGGCGCGGTGTTCGGCGATGCGCTGTGCAGCCTGCTGCAGTTTGCCGGCTATGACGTCACGCGGGAATATTACATCAACGATGCCGGCGCGCAGGTCGATGTGCTCGGACGGTCGGCGTATCTGCGTTACCGCGAGGCGCTTGGCGAGAATATCGGCGCGATTCCGGAGGGGCTCTATCCCGGCGACTATCTGGTGCCGGTCGGGCAGGCGCTCGCCGCGGAGTATGGCGACAAGCTCAAGGCGATGTCGGAAAACGTCTGGCTGCCGATCGTTCGGGCCAAAGCCATCATGATGATGATGGAGATGATCAAGGGCGATCTCGCCGCGCTCCACATCAAGCACGATGTGTTCTTCTCGGAACGCTCGCTGATCGATACCGGCAACAACAAGGTCACCGAGACCATCGATTTCCTGCGCTCCAAAGGCGACGTCTATGAAGGCCGCCTGCCGCCGCCGAAGGGCGGGCCGGTCGAGGATTACGAGGATCGCGAACAGACACTCTTTCGCGCCACCAAGTACGGCGACGACGTCGATCGTCCGCTGATGAAGTCCGACGGCTCCTATACTTATTTTGCCTCCGATATCGCCAACCACAAGAACAAGTTCGATCGCGGCTTCACCAATCTGATCGACGTGTTCGGCGCCGACCATGGCGGCTACATCAAGCGGATGCAGGCGGCGGTGAAGGCCGTGACCGCGGGCCAGGCCGCGCTGGACGTCAAGATCGTGCAGCTCGTCAAGCTGCTGCGCGACGGCGAGCCCGTAAAGATGTCGAAGCGCTCCGGCGAGTTCGTCACCCTGCGCGAGGTGGTCGACGAGGTCGGCTCGGACGCGGTGCGGTTTATGATGCTGTTCCGCAAGAACGACGCGGTGCTGGATTTCGACCTCGCCAAGGTGATCGAGCAGTCCAAGGACAACGCGGTGTTCTATGTGCAGTACGGGCACGCCCGCGGCCATTCGATCTTCAAGAACGCTCGGGAGGTCGTCCCCGACCTGCCGGAGGACGGGGCTGCCCGGGCGGCCTACTTGGCCGATGCCGCGGTGGAACGGCTGACGGACCCTGCGGAACTCAGCCTGCTCAAACTTTTGGCGCTCTATCCCCGGATGGTCGAGGCGGCGGCGGTCGCACACGAGCCACACCGAATCGCTTTTTATCTGTATGATTTGGCCAGCGAATTTCATGCGCTTTGGACCAGGGGGCGCGATTTGCCCTATTTACGCTTCATTATCAATAATGATGCAGAGATCACGAGGGCGCGACTGGCAATGGTCCAGGGCGTCGTCTCGGTTCTGGCATCGGGCTTAGCCGTTCTCGGCGTCCACGCTCCAACCGAGATGCGGTAGGCAGGGGCGAAGGCCCTCACAATGGGGATTTGTGGGGGTATGTGGCAGGGCCCAATTCGTTTGTCATAACGGTTTGGCGCTGCCCCGAAGGGGATGCATCATCACGATGGCTGATCGATATCAGGACCGACCTTATCCCGCCCAGGACGACGACCGCGATTATGGTCACGGCGCGAACCGGGCTGAGAGCGATCCACTGGCCGAGCTGGCACGGCTGATCGGCCAGACCGATCCATTCGGCACCGCCGGAAAGACCCCGCATCCGCTGCAGTCGCGGGCCAATGTGCAGCCCCAATACCAGCCTCCTGCGGAACAGGATGACGGCCCGCCTGCCGGCCCGCCGCCCTGGATGCAGCGCGCGAGCCGCCCGGTCGCGCCGGAGCCCGAGCCAGAACTTGAACCCGAGGAGCCCGACTATCAGCCGAATCCGGTGCATCCCCTGCATCGCTATGCGGCCCAGCATCCAGTTGCGCCCGTGCAGGAGTACCAGGAGGAGGCGCCGCAATACGCCGAACCCGAACCGCAGCCGGATCCGGCGCGCTACGACGACGCGCTGTACGGCCAGATCGAATCCGGCGAGCAGGACTTTCAGCGCGACCCGGCCTATCCGGACGATCCCTACGCTTATGAGAACGGCTACGAGGAAGAGCCCGAGCCGCGCAAGCGCACCAGCGGCCTGGTGACCGTTGCCGCGGTGCTGGCGCTGGCCGTGGTGGGGACGGGGGCTGCCTTTGCCTATCGCACCTATGTCGGTTCGCCCCGCATCGGGGAGCCGCCGATCATCAAGGCCGACAACAGCCCGACCAAGGTCATGGCGGCGCCGGCCGATGCCGCAGCCGGCAAGACGCCCGACCGCATGGCGCCCGGCGATGGCGGCGAGAAGATCGTTTCGCGCGAAGAAACCCCGGTCGATGTCAACGCCAAGTCCGGGATGCGCGTTGCCTATCCGCCGTTGAACCAGAACGGCAATCCGCCGCCGGTCGCCAGCGTAACGCCATCTGCGCCGCCGCCGGCAACAGCCGCCAACGGCACGATGCCGAACGCCGAACCGCGCAAGGTCAAGACGCTGTCCGTCAAGGGCGACGCGGCCGAGAATGGCGGGGTGCCCGCTGCGGCGGCTCCGCCAGCAGCCGCGGCGGCAAAGCCGGCCACGGCAGCCCGAACCGCGACCTCGCGCAACCCGTCGTCGGCCAATGCAAGCGCCAACGCTCCGCTGTCGCTGGCGCCCGGCGCGCCAGCACCCGATCCGGCGCCGGCAGCGCCGACGCGGATGGCATCCAACAACCCGGCGCCGGCGGTCAGCGGCGGCGGCTATCTGGTGCAGGTCTCCTCGCAAAAGAACGAAGCTGACGCCCAGGCGTCGTACCGGGCGCTGCAGGGCAAGTATCCAAGTGTGCTCGGCTCACAGACCTCTGTAGTGAAGCGCGTCGATCTCGGCGAAAAGGGGGTCTACTACCGGGCATTTGCCGGTCCGTTCAGCTCCGTGGATCAGGCGACGCAGGTTTGTAGTAGCCTGAAGGCTGCCGGCGGGCCGCAATGCCTCATCCAAAGGAATTAACGGCCGTTTCCTTGACCCGGCAGCTACGCGGGGGCTAATCGGCCCCATGAACAGCCGCGCATTCATCACGGGTGTATCCGCAACGGAGTTGAGCCGCGCCGAGCGCGAATTCATCCGTACGGAACGGCCGTGGGGTTTTATCTTATTCAAGCGTAACATTGAGAAGCCGGACCAAGTATCTAAGCTTGTAGCTGAATTGCGTGAACTGGTCGGTAATGCCGATGCGCCGGTCCTGATCGACCAGGAGGGCGGCCGGGTGCAGCGGCTCGGTCCGCCACATTGGCCGGTCTATCCTCCTGGAGCCAGCTTCGGCGCGCTGTACGATATCGACCCAGATCTTGGCCTGACGGCTGCTCGGCTGAGTTCCCGGCTGATCGCGGCCGACCTGATCGCGCTTGGCATTACCGTCGATTGCCTGCCGCTGGCGGACGTTCCGGTCGAAGGCAGCGACGCCGTTATCGGCAACCGGGCCTATGGAACCGAGCCCGGCAAGGTGGCGGCGATTGCCCGGGCGGTCACGGAAGGGTTGGAGCAAGGCGGCGTTTTGCCCGTTCTCAAACATATTCCCGGCCACGGCAGGGCCACCGCTGACAGCCATCACCTTCTGCCGACCGTCGATACTTCCGGAAAAGAGCTGGAACGGACCGATTTTGCCGCTTTCCAACCGCTTGCGGACCTGCCGATGGCGATGACCGCACATGTTGTGTTTAGCGCGTTAGACCCCGCCCATCCGGCGACGACTTCTGCGACAATCATCCGGCAAGTGATTCGCGGCGTGATCGGGTTCCAAGGTTTGTTGATGAGTGATGACGTGTCCATGAATGCGCTGGCGGGAACGATCGCCGAGCGGACCCGAGCCATCGTCAACGCCGGCTGCGACATGGTCCTGCATTGCAACGGCAAGCTCGCGGAAATGCGCGATGTCGCGGGCGAGACGCCGGAACTGGCGGGTGAGGCCTTGGCGCGCGCCAAACGGGCGCTGGCCTCGCGAAAAGCGCCGCTGCCGCTCGACCGGCGGGCGGCACAGGCTGAGCTTGATGCGTTGATCGATCGGGTAGGGACGGCATGACCGCGGAAATTCTATCGTTTGAGACCGGACGGCCCACCGAGATCGCCGATGGCGAGCCCTCGCTGGTGGTCGATGTCGAGGGCTATGAGGGCCCGCTCGACCTGCTGCTGACGCTGGCGCGCCAACAGAAGGTCGATCTGGGGAAGATCTCGATCTTGGCGCTGGCCGACCAGTATTTGATCTTCATCGAGGCGGCGCGGAAGATTCGCCTGGAATTGGCGGCCGACTATCTGGTGATGGCGGCCTGGCTGGCGTTCCTGAAATCCCGCCTGCTGCTGCCCGAACCGGCCACGCCGGATGGGCCGAGTGCCGAGGAGATGGCGACTGCGCTCGCCAACCGGTTGCGCCGACTCGAAGCGATTCGCGAGGCCGCCAACCGGCTGATGAACCGGCCGCAGTTCCAGCGCGATATTTTTCCGCGCGGCAATCCGGAATCGATCGCCGAAATCCGCCACCCCAAGTTCACCGCGACGTTGTTCGATCTCCTGACCGCCTATGCCGCGCAGCGCCAGCAGCGCGTGCTGGCGACGGTGCATCTGGCCAAGCGCACGGTGTGGTCGCTGGCGGAGGCGCGGGCATCGCTGGAGCGTCTCGTCGGCATGGCCGAGGACTGGAGCTGCCTCGACGAATACCTGCTCAGCTACGTCGTCGATCCCACGCAAAAGGCGACCGTCTTTGCCTCGAGCTTTGCCGCAGCGCTTGAACTGGTGCGCGAGGGCGAGATGGAAATTAACCAGAAAGAGGCGTTCGCGCCGATCTATTTTCGTAAGCGCCAGCCGCAAGCCTCCGGTGCGATGTCCGCGCCGGATGTGTCGGTCGAGTAAGTGGAAGAAGGAGACCTAGCCATGGCAAGTCTGGCGGAAAAACGCATGGAAGATGCCGAGGAAACTCCTGCCGACGCGCAGGCGCGGCCCGAGGAGTTGCGGCTCCTGGAAGCGCTGCTGTTCGCCGCCGCCGAGCCGATCGATCAGGCGGCGCTGGCCAAGCGGATGCCCGATGGCGTCGACATCAAGGTGGCATTGGCGCAGCTGCAAGCGGAATACGCCTCGCGTGGCGTCAATCTGGTTCGGGTCGCCAACAAATGGACGTTCCGCACCGCCAGCGATCTGTCGTGGCTGATGACGCGGGAGAGCACCGAGACGCGGCGGCTGTCACGGGCGGCTATCGAGGTGCTTGCGATCATCGCCTATCACCAGCCGGTGACCCGCGCCGAGATCGAGGAAATCCGTGGTGTGATCACCTCCAAGGGCACGCTGGACGTGCTGCTGGAGACCGGTTGGATCCGCCCCCGCGGCCGCCGCAAGACCCCGGGCCGTCCCCTGACCTTCGGCACCACCGAAGCGTTCCTGTCGCAGTTCAGTCTGGAGGCGCTCGGCGATCTCCCGGGCCTGGAAGAACTGAAGGGGACGGGCCTCTTGGATTCGCGGCTGCCTTCCGGCTTCAGCGTTCCGACACCCTCGGATGACGTGGCGTTGCGCGAGGACGAGGATCCGCTGGAGATCGGCGACAATCTGGAACTGCTGCTGGCGCCGGCCGCCGATCCGGAGCCAGAGGGCGGCGAGGGGAACTAGTTTCCTCGCCAATATTCCCGGTTAACGGTAGCAATATTACGTAGCTGCGACAGCGATTTGCCGCGGCTGAAGTCCTTGTTTTTGGTGCCCCGCGGGCCTACCTTCCGGCAAAGCTTGAGCCGGGCCTTTGGCTCGCGTGTTTGGAGGGTTGCAGGATGGGTTCGCTTAGCATTTGGCACTGGATCGTCGTGATCGCAGTGGTCCTGCTGTTGTTCGGCCGCGGCAAGATTTCGGACCTGATGGGCGATGTCGCGCAGGGCATCAAGGCCTTCAAGAAGGGCATGCAGGACGATGACAAGCCTGCCGAAAAGGTCGAGCCCGTGAAGAGCATCGATCACAATGCGGCGCCTTCGGCGGCGCGGTCCGACGTCGGCAGCAAGGCCGTCTAATTTAGACGATGGTTGAGAAAGACGCGGGCGACCCCAAATCTTGCTAAAAGGATTGGGGCGCGGTCATCTCGCGTGAGCGGAAAATTTCATGTTCGACATCTCCTGGAGTGAGTTCGCCATCATCGCGGTTGTCGCGCTGATTGCGATCGGCCCGAAAGAGCTGCCGGGTGTGATGCGCATGGTCGGGCAATGGATGGGCAAGGCGCGCAAGATGGCCGCCGAATTCCAGGGCCAGTTCCAGGAGGCGATGCGCGAGGCCGAAATGGCCGACCTCAAGAAGAGCTTTGACGAAGTCAAGGAAGCCGCCACCGGGTTCACCAGCGGCAACATCATGACCTCGCTGCAAAAGGACGTTGGCGACGCCTTGCAGATTGGCGATATCGATAAGCCTGTCGATGCGCAGGTGGCCTCCGCGATCGGCGAGCCGGTGGTGACACCGAACGATGCGCCGGTAATTCCGACTATGCCGGCGGCGCCTGCGGCAGAGACCTTTGTCGAGGCCGAAGCCCATGCGGCCACCTCCGAGCCGCTGGCGATTACCCGCGAAGTGCTGCCCGAGGCTGCGCCGCAGGGCGTGGCGCCATCGGCGCCTGATGTGCTCAAGGACGCCAAAGCGTCATGAGCGCCGAGGACATCGAGGCCAGCAAAGCGCCGCTGATGGATCATCTGATCGAGCTGCGCTCGCGGCTGATCAAGGCATTGCTCGGTTTCGGCATAGCCTTCATCTTCTGCTTCTTCTTCGCCAAGCAGATCTACAACGTGCTGGTCTGGCCGTTCGTCTGGGTCGCGGGGCCTGAGAATTCGAAATTCATCTACACGGCGCTTTTGGAATATTTCCTGACGCAGTTGAAGCTCGCGATGTTCGGCGCCGGCTTCATTTCCTTTCCCATCGTGGCCACGCAGATCTACAAATTCGTGGCGCCCGGCCTCTACAAGCACGAGCGCGGCGCGTTCCTGCCATATCTGATCGCGACGCCATTCTTCTTCGTGCTCGGCTCGATGCTGGTCTATTTCGTGGTGCTGCCGATGCTGGTGCGGTTCTCGCTCGGCATGCAGCAATTGAGCGGGCCCGAGACCGCGCAGATCCAGTTGCTGCCAAAAGTCGGCGAATTCCTGTCGCTGACGATGTCGCTGATTTTCGCCTTCGGCATCGCGTTCCAGTTGCCGGTGATCCTGACGCTGTTGGGCCGGATCGGCATCATCACCTCAAGACAGCTGCGCGAAAAACGCCGCTATTTCATCGTGGTCGCCTTCATCATCGCCGCCGTGCTGACGCCGCCGGACGTGCTGAGCCAGGCCTCGCTCGCGATCCCCCTGCTGGCGCTCTACGAAGGCTCGATCATCGCCGTGCGCATCGTGGAAAAGAAGGCCGCCGCCGCGCAGGCCGCCAAGGGGGGACCGACCGCCAGCCCGCCACCGCCCGAGGCCAATCCGGCGGAGTAGGGCTGCCTTCGCTGTTCCAAAACCGGCTTATTCGGGGTACTGGATGCGCGCCTTTGCCGGCACGATCCAGGAATGACCCGCCATGCACGACATCAAAGCGATCCGCGATAACCCGACAGCTTTCGACGCCGGGCTGAAACGGCGTGGACTGGCGCCACTGTCGCTATCGCTGCTGGCGATCGACGAAAAGCGACGTGCCGCGATCCTGGCCTCCGAGCAGGCGCAGGCCCGGCGCAATTCCGCATCGAAGGAAATCGGCGACGCCAAGAAGGCGAAGGATGACGCGCGGGCCGCCAAGCTGATGGCCGAAGTTGCCGAACTCAAGACTACGATGCCGGAGCTTGAGCTAACCGCAAAGACGGCCGATGAAGAGTTGGCGAAGGAATTGGCTGCGATTCCCAATCTGCCACTGGACGAAGTCCCCGATGGCGTCGACGAGCACGGCAACCTGCAGCGTCACATATTCGGCAAGACCCGTGAATACGGTTTTGTGGCGAAACCGCATGATGATCTCGGCGGTGCGCTCGGCTACATGGACTTTGAAGCCGCAGCAAAACTGTCCGGCGCTCGCTTTGTCGTGCTGAAGAAAGGTCTGGCGCGGCTGGAGCGCGCGATCGGGCAATTCATGCTCGATCTCCACACCAACGAGCACGGCTATGCCGAAATCAATCCGCCGTTGTTGGTGCGCGACTCCGTGATGTTCGGCACCGGGCAGTTGCCGAAATTCGAAGATGATCAGTTTTGGGCCATCAAGGGTGAACTGCTCACCGCTGCTGCCGACGGCACACAATTGAGGAGTGAACGCCTCGGTCTCATTCCGACCGCCGAAGTGTCGTTGACCAACCTTGTTCGCGAATCCATCCTCGACGACAAAGAACTGCCGATGCGCCTCACCGCGCTGACGCCGTGCTTTCGTGCCGAAGCGGGCGCCGCTGGGCGCGATACCCGCGGCATGATCCGGCAGCATCAGTTCACAAAGGTTGAATTGGTCTCGATCACGACCCCGGAAACCAGTAAGGACGAGCACGAACGCATGCTCGCCTGTGCCGAAGAGGTGTTGCGGCAACTCGATCTACATTACCGCGTGATGACACTCTGCGCCGGCGACATGGGCTTTTCCGCGCAAAAAACCTACGACATCGAGGTATGGATGCCGGGGCAGGGTGACGGCGGCGCCTATCGCGAGATTTCAAGCTGCTCGGTGTGCGGTGATTTCCAGGCGCGGCGGATGGATGCGCGCTATCGCGGGCCGGACGGCAAGCCGCGTTTCGTGCATACGCTGAACGGCTCCGGCACCGCCGTCGGCCGCGCGCTGATCGCTGTCATGGAGACCTATCAGCAGCAGGACGGCTCAATTGGGGTGCCTGACGTCTTGCAACCTTACATGGGTGGTGTGAAGGTGATCGAACACGACCGGTAGCGAGGGTGAACAACCAAAATGGCGTTGCATCGTGACATCCACTGGATCGGAAGGCAGTGGGCCGTCACCGGCTACGGGATGCAATTGATCGATCAGAAGCTGAAGGGGTTTTTCGATATCGAGGCGATCAGGTTATGGGACGACGCTCTGATCGAAACGATGCTTGCCAAGGAATGGCTCAATAAAGCTGATTTCGACAAGGGCCTCGCCATCGCGCGGGCGCGCTATCCGGGATCGCGGGGCAACGTCGCGCAGCCGTTGGAGAGAACGGTTTTGCCGGCTTCGGCTAACGGGCACACTGCACCGATGCCGCAAGCATCCAAACTGGAAGAGCTCAAACCTGAAGAGCTCAAGCGTGAAGAGCCCAAAGCTCAAGAGCCCAAACCTGAAGAGGCTAAGCCAGAAGAGGCGAAGCCTCAAAAGCCAGATCCGATCGTGGCGGTCGCGAAGACTACCGAAACGGGGAAGACTCAACCTCTCGGGCTGAAGCTCGCGCCGGCAGCACCGCCACAGCCGGTTGTTCCCAAATTTCACGCGCGATACGCCGGCAGCGCAAAATTCGTGCGCCCCTGGCGGATTATGCTGAAGCGATAAGTCGGCACGGTTTGCCTCTGCGGCGCGAGCGGGATAAGACGGCGTTATCAGGCAAAAAGCCGGCCTCGAATCGGAATAAAGGGCGCTTTGACGGATGCGAATTCTCTGCACCAATGATGACGGCATCCATGCCCCCGGCTTGAAGATCGTCGAGGAAATTGCGCGTGCGCTGTCCGACGATGTCTGGATCGTGGCGCCTGAACTCGATCAGTCTGGCGTCTCGCATTCGCTGTCGTTGAACGATCCCTTGCGCTTGCGTGAAGTCGGACCGCGCCATTTCGCGGTGCGGGGAACGCCGACCGATTGCGTGATCATGGGCGCACGCCACATCCTCGGCGAAGAACTGCCGGACCTCGTCCTGTCCGGCGTCAACAAGGGCCGCAACGTCGCCGAAGACGTGGTCTATTCCGGCACCATCGCCGGCGCGCTCGAGGGCACGATCCTCGGCATTCCCTCATTCGCACTGTCGCAGGAGTTTTCCATCGAGACGCGTCACGCGCCGCTGTGGGATACCGCGCTGAAATTCGGCCCCGATATCCTGCGCAAGGTGATCGACGCCGGCATCCCCAAGAACACCGTGATCAATGTCAACTTTCCCGCCTGCTTGCCCGACCTTGTCAAGGGCATCCGCGTGACGCGGCAGGGCAAGCGCAATCTCGGCTTTCTGAAAGTCGACAAGCGCCATGACGGCCGCGGCAATCCGTATTTCTGGATCGGATTTGAGCGCGCGGCAATGCTCGACACGCCCGCCGAAGGCACCGATCTCGCGGCATTGGCCGCGCGCTACGTCTCCGTGACCCCGCTGCGGCTCGACCGTACCGACGAGGCATTTTCGGACGCGCTGACGACGACGCTGCGGTAGCGGGCCGTGCCCCGGACGCTGCGAGCGCGGCATAAGCGCGTTTACGCGCGTCTTCGACACGCTATGGGTGCGCTGCTGAGCCGGGGCCCATCTGGCTTGGACAAGTGAGTAGGTCCCGGCTCTGCGGAGCAGCGTGAAGAACGCTGCACCGCGTCCGGGACACGAGCGAACTGCGCTAAACCGTAGCGCCCTTCAGCGTGCTGTTGATCATCTGGGCCAGCGTCTCCAGCTGAAACGGCTTCTGCAGCGCGGGGCGGTCGCGATAGTTCTCGGGCAGGCCGGACGAGCCGTAGCCGGTCGCGAAAATAAACGGGAGGTTGCGTGCCTTGATCAACTCGGCGACCGGGGTAATTACCTTGCCGTTGACGTTGACGTCGAGAATGGCGAGATCGAACGCGGTCGATTGGGCTAGCCTGACGGCCTCCGAGATTTCGCCGGCCTCGGCGGCGATGCTGTAGCCCAATTCTTCCAGCATGTCGGCGACCATCATCCGGATCATGACCTCGTCTTCAACGAGAAACACAGAACAGCCCACAGGCCGCGTCGCCGTCATGATGGAATCCTTGCCCGTCCCACGACTCAAATTCGCAAATTACGCCCGCCGGTGCAATGTAATCATTAGGAAATCTGCAGCCTGCCGGGCCGGGTCCGCGCGGCGCTGCCGGTCGTGTCGGGAGCCCGACACCCCGCGCTTAACGCCAAAGCAACGCCCGGGTTCCATGTTGGGAACGGGGACGAGACGGAAATTTCTTAAGACCGGCATGTCAGATGGCACCCAGCCCTCTGGCCGGTTGCGCGCTAGACTGCCAAAGCCCGGGGCCTCACGAGAACGACATGGTGCCAACTCCAGAACCGCCCGAAAAGATGATGTTTCAGCTCAACCTGCGGCGGCGGGGGATCAGCGATCAGACCATCCTGCGCACCATGGAAGAGGTGCCGCGCGAGCTTTTCGTGACGGCGGCCGATCGCGGCCACGCCTACCGGGACAGCGCGCTCGGGATTGCCTGCGGGCAGACCATTAGCCAGCCCTTCGTCGTGGCCTACATGACCGAGCAATTGCAGCTGCAAAAGCAACACAACGTGCTCGAGATCGGCGCCGGCTCGGGCTACCAGGCCGCGATCCTGTCGCGACTCTGCAAGCACGTGTTGACCATCGAGCGCTACCGGACGCTGGCCGACAGCGCCCGCGCCCGGCTCGAGAAGCTCGGCTACGACAATATCGAGGTGCTATTCGGCGACGGTTTCGACATCCCGGCCGGCGCCGGGGATTTCGACCGCATCATCGTGACCGCGGCGATGGAGCAGATTCCAGACAATTTGCTCGGGCGGCTGAACCCCGGCGGCGTCCTGATCGCGCCGGTCGGCCCGCATCAGGGAACCCAGACGCTGGTTCGCGTCGTCAGGTCCGATGCCGGGTTCGAGCGGAAGGATCTGGTCGACGTCCGTTTCGTGCCGGCGCTGCCCGGGATTGCCCGCGAACTGTAAAATCCCGGATTGGCGGTTCCCGCCAAGATCTTATTTGGAGGGTTAAGCGCTTATTTACTCCGGACGTGTTTACTCAAAACAGTATTTTGTTGCGTACGAGTGAGTAATCATGTCCCGTGTAGCCGAGTTGCTTCGCTCGCGTCGCGTGCCGCAGGTCGCGGTACTGGCGCTGATGTCGGTCGGTTTTGCCGGCTGCAGCGCCGATATGTCGACGCGCTTTTCACAAAACACGCTCTCCAATCCCTTTAACTACCAGCCCGAAGCCACCGGCTCGGTGCCGACGCCCCAGCCCCAATCTCAGGTGGAGCGGCGTGAATTGCCGCAATATGCGCGGCCGCAAGCGCAGTACCAGTCCTCGGCCTTGCCGCCGCCGGCTGTCGCTGCACCGCAATCGTACCCGGCCGCCAGCAACGGCGTATCGGGAGGAGGGCGCGGGCTGGCATCTTATGCCCCGCCGCCAGCGCAGCCGAGGCTCGAGACCACCGGCACCGTGACGCCGCGTTCGGTCGCGGCCGCCCGCCCGGCGCCGAGCGGCACCACGATCATCGTCGGCACCAGCGACACGCTCGATATCCTGGCCAAGCGCTACAATGTTTCGTCGGCGGCGATCCTGCAGGCCAACGGCTACAAGGGCCCGCGCGCATTGTCGCCCGGCCAGCAACTGATCATTCCGCATCAGACGACGATGGCGGCAGCACCCGCGCCGGCCGTCGCGGCGCCGGTCAGCAAGCCGGTCGCTGCGATGCCGGCGCCGGCGACCGTTCACGTCGTCAATCACGGCGACACCTTGCTCAGCATCGCGCATCGCAATCATGTGTCGGTGGCCGAACTCGCCAGGGCCAATAATCTCGACCAGTCCGCCAAGCTCAGCCTTGGCATGAAGCTCAACGTGCCCGGCGCGAAGAACGCAGCTGCAGCACCCGCGTCGGTGGTTGCGACCGTTCCCGCCGCTGCGGCACTACCCGCCGGCAAAATGGCCGCCGTCGGTACTCCGCAGCAAAGTGTGCGGATGGCGCAGGCGACGGGCAATGTGGAAGAGCCCGCAGCTGCCGAGGCTCCGGCGGTCAAGCCCAGCGAAGCCACCGGCGCGCTGCCGACCTTCCGCTGGCCGGTGCGCGGCAAGGTGATCACGAGCTACGGCGCCAAGACCAACGGCAAGTCGAATGACGGCATCAATCTGGCGGTACCGGAAGGAACGCCGGTGAAGGCGGCGGAAGACGGCGTCGTGGCCTATTCCGGCAACGAGCTCAAGGGTTACGGCAATCTGGTTCTGGTTCGGCACGCCAACGGTTACGTCACGGCATATGCCCATGCGAGTGAACTGCTGGTGAAGCGCGGCGACACCATCAAGCGCGGTCAGATCATTGCCAAGTCGGGTCAGTCGGGTGAGGTGGGGTCGCCGCAACTCCACTTCGAGATCCGCAAAGGATCTTCCCCGGTTGATCCGCTGCAATTTTTGAACGGCGCGTGAGGCGATAATTTCGTCATCGCCGGGCTCGACCCGGCAATCCATTTTCGAGAAACGCCTTTTTACGAAGATTGATGGATACGCGGGTCAAGCCCGCGTATGACGGCTTGTGGCGTAATGCACACCTGTGCCTACCCTCACTCAATCACCTCATCGGCCGTTGCGAGCAGCGCGGTCGCGATGTTGATCTCGTGTGTTTTCGCGGTCTTGAGGTTGATCACAAGCTCGAACCTGTTCGGCTGCTGGACCGGCAGGTCGCGCGGGCTGGTGCCTTTCAGGACGCGATCGATGTAGACGGCCGAGTGCAGGAACAGCTCGGGATAGTCGATGCCGTAAGATATCAATCCCCCCGCCACTGCGAACGAGCGCGCAAAGTAGATCGCGGGCAACCGATGCAGCGCGGCGGCGCGAAGGATGACGTCGCGATGCACGATGTTGAAGAGGTCGGTCAGGACCAGGAGCCCGCCGCGTCCTTCGCGCGCAAGCGCGGCCGCCATGGCTTCGATCTCCGCATCGTCGCGGCACGGTGCTGCGCGCACCGCGACAGCGAAAGAGGGCGCAGCGTCCTCGATGGCGCGCATCATCTCGCCGGCATAGGGCGCGGTCTCGGGGTTATACAGCACCGCCACCCGCGAGACCGGCGGCGTCATCTGCGTCAGGATCTCCAGCCATTTGCCGGCCACTTGCGGATTGAAGTCGCTGAAGCCGGTGATGTTGCTGCCGGGATGCGCCAGGCTCTCGACAAAGTTCTGGCCGACCGGATCGGAGACCATCGTGAACACGATCGGGATCGTGCTGGTTCTTCGCTTCAACGCCGCGACGGACGGGCTGCCCTGCGCCAGCAGCACGTCGGGACCCGATGCCACCAGTTCCGCGGCGTCGCGCTCGATCAGCGCGGGGGTGCCGCCGGTCCAGCGCCAGTCGATCTGCAGATTGCCGCCCTCGCGCCAATCGAGCGCATGAAGACCTTTGGTCAGGGCTGCGACATAATCCTTGGCGACGGAATTGCCGGCGCGATTTACCATCAGCACGCCGAGGCGACGCATGCCCTCGCGCGGCTGCGCGGCGAGGGGACGCGATGCGAGCGTTCCGGCAATTCCTGCAAGGACTGCTCGGCGCCGGATCATGGACAACCTCAATCAGAACCGAAAAGGGTTTAGTTGGCTTTCAGCCGTACGCCGAGCCGTCCCGCCAGTTCCTGGGTGAACTGCCAGGCGACGCGGCCGGAGCGTGACCCGCGCGTGGTCGACCATTCCAGCGCCTCGCGCTCCAGCTCGTCGTCGGCGAGCTTGATGCCGAAATGGGCGCAATAGCCTTTGACCATGGCGAGATATTCATCCTGACTGCAGCGGTGGAAGCCGAGCCAAAGACCAAAGCGGTCCGACAGCGAGACCTTCTCTTCGACTGCTTCGCCGGGATTGATCGCGGTCGAGCGTTCGTTCTCGATCATCTCGCGCGCCAGCAGATGTCTTCGGTTCGATGTGGCGTACAGGATCACATTGTCCGGGCGTCCCTCGATGCCGCCTTCCAGCACCGCCTTCAGCGATTTGTAGGAGGCGTCGTTGCCGTCGAATGAAAGGTCGTCGCAGAACACGATGAAACGGAAATCGGACGCGCGCAGCAGGTCCATCAGGCCGGGCAGGCTCTCGATGTCTTCGCGGTGGATTTCGATCAGCTTGAGCCGGTCGGCCGGCTTGCGGTCGACGTTGATATTGGCGTGGGTGGCCTTGACCAGCGACGACTTGCCCATGCCGCGCGCGCCCCACAACAGCGCATTGTTGGCGGGCAGGCCGTCGGCGAAACGTTCGGTGTTTTCGATCAGGATGTCGCGCATCCGGTCGATGCCCTTGAGCAGCCCAAGGTCGACGCGGCTGACGCGCGGGACCGGCGCCAGCCGCCCGTCGGGATGCCAGACGAAGGCGTCGGCGGACGCAAACGACTCAATGCGCTGGACTGCCGGGGCGGCCGCGGAAAGGTGGCCGGCGATGGCCTCCAGCGCCCGCGCGATCCGCTCCGCGGCAGCGTCTTTGGGCCCGGCGGACGGGCGTTTTGCCGCGGCTTTTGCCGCGCCTGGCCTGGCCGCCTTGGGGGTGGCGCGAGACGTTGTTTTCTTGGCTTTTTTCGACATTTTCGCAGTTCCTGACCGCGCAGCCTTATCGGGCCTTGGAAGGTCCCGCAAGCGCCCTAAATGAGGGGGCTGGCGGCGTTGCAATTGGGCTGGCCGCCGCTATAGTCCGCGCGAATTTGCCCGGACCGGCCAGACGCCATGCGCTGCCGGTTTTCTCCCGTCTCACGAGGATTGTCCGAATGCTGATTACTCCTGCGTACGCCCAGGCTGCAGCCGGTGGCGATGCCAACAGCATGTTGATGTCGCTGCTGCCGTTCGCGCTGATCTTCGTCATCATGTATTTCCTGATTCTGCGCCCGCAGCAGAAGAAGGTGAAGGATCACGCCGAACTGGTCAAAAACATCCGCCGCGGCGACACCGTCGTCACGACCGGCGGGCTCGTCGGCAAGGTGACCAAGGTGGTCGACGACGACCAGATCGAGTTCGAGATTTCGGACGGCGTCCGCGTGCGGCAGATGCGGCAGATGATTTCGGGCGTTCGCGCCAAGGGCGAGCCGGCCAAGGAAAAGAGCGAGCCAGCCAAGGACGAGACGTCCGCAAGCTGATTTTCCGGGCCCGCACGCGCGGCCCATTTTCCTGAATCTGACGGGTCAACTCGATGTTGTATTTCACGCGGTGGAAGGCGCTGGGGATCATCCTGACGGCGCTGGTCGTGTGCCTTTGCGCGGTGCCGAATTTCTTCCCCGAGGCCAAGGTCAAGACCTGGCCGGTCTGGGCGCAGCGCCACATCGTGCTTGGCCTCGACCTGCAGGGCGGCTCGTCGCTGCTGCTGGAAGTCGACTCCAACTACGTCAAGAAGGAAAAGCTCGATCAGATCCGCGATGACGCCCGCCGTGTGCTGCGCGAGACCAAGATCCAGTATACCGGCCTCAATGTCCGTAACGACGTTGTCGAGGTGCGCATCACCAAAGATACCGATGTAGCGACGGCGCTGAGCAAACTGCGAGAATTGTCGCAGCCGCTTGGCGGCCTGCTCGGGTCCAGCGGCCAGCGCAGCCTGGAAGTTGCCGACGGTGGCGGCGGGCTGATCCGGCTGACGGTCCCTCCGGCCGCGATCACCGATCGTATCAGGCAATCGGTTGAACAGTCGATCCAGATCGTCGAGCGCCGCGTCAACGAGCTCGGAACGGTGGAGCCCCTGATCCAGCGCCAAGGTGACGATCGCATCCTGGTGCAGGTGCCGGGCCTGCAGGATCCGACCCGGCTGAAGGAATTGCTCGGCAAGACCGCCAAGATGGAATTCCGGATGGTCGATCTCTCGGTGCCGCCGGATCAGGCGCAGCGGGGAGCGGTGCCGGCGGATTCAGAGGTGCTGCCCAGCGCCGACCCGTCGAACCCGCAGCCCTATGTGATCAAGAAGCAGGTGCTGGTTTCCGGCGGCGACCTGATCGATGCCCAGCCGGGCTTCGACCAGCGCACCAACCAGCCGATCGTTTCGTTCAAGTTCAACAGCTCCGGATCCCGAAAATTCGCGCTGGCGACGACGGAGCACGTCAAGGAGCCGTTCGCCATTGTGCTGGACGGCAAGGTGATCTCGGCGCCGGTGATCCAGGAGCCGATCACGGCGGGCTCCGGACAGATATCCGGCAGCTTCACCGTGCAGCAAGCCAACGATCTGGCTATCCTGTTGCGCGCCGGTGCGCTGCCGGCGCCGCTGACCATCATCGAGGAACGTACCGTGGGTCCGGGCCTCGGTCAGGATTCGATCGAAAAGGGCGAACTGGCCGCCTATGTCGGCTCGATCCTGGTCATCGTGTTCATGCTCCTGACCTACCGGCTGTTCGGCGTCTTCGCCAACATCGCGGTCGCCATCAACGTCGCCATGATCTTCGGCCTGCTGTCGCTGCTGAACGCCACGCTGACATTGCCCGGCATCGCCGGCATCGTGTTGACGGTCGGCATCGCGGTCGACTCCAACGTGCTAATTTACGAGCGCATCCGCGAGGAGCTGCGCGGCGGCCGCAACGCGATTTCCGCGATCGACGCCGGCTTCAGGCGGGCTTTGTCGACGATCCTCGACTTCAACATCACCACCTTCATCGCCGCTGCAGTGTTGTTCTATATCGGCACTGGCCCGGTTCGCGGCTTTGCCGTCACGCTCGGCATCGGCATCATCACCACTGTCTTCACCGCGTTTACGCTGACCAGCCTGATCGTCGCTGGCTGGGTGCGATGGAAGCGGCCCAAGACCGTGCCGATCTAGGAATCCCCTGTGACTCATTTCGTTCTCATCGCGCTGGGCATCCTGATTGCCGTGCTGACCGTGGTCGCAGCGCTCGACCTGCTGCCGCCGCTGCGGATCGTTCCGGACGATACGCATTTCGATTTCACGCGCTTTCGCCGCATCAGCTTTCCGATCTCGGCGCTGCTCTCGATCTTTGCGATCACGCTGTTCTTCACCCACGGGCTGAATTTCGGCATCGATTTCAAGGGCGGCACGCTGCTGGAGGTGCAGGCCAAGTCCGGTAGCGCCGATCTCGCCTCGATGCGTGCGACGCTGAGCAACCTTGGACTGGGCGACATCCAGTTGCAGCAGTTCGGCGGCCCCGCTGACGTGCTGATCCGGGTGGCCGAACAGCCCGGCGGCGACGCTGCGCAGCAGGAAGCGGTGCAGAAGGTCCGCGGCGCGCTCGGCGAGGCCGTGGATTATCGCCGGGTCGAGGTGGTCGGGCCGCGCGTCTCCGGCGAATTGCTGGCCTACGGCATGTTGGGCCTGATGCTCGCGATCCTCGCGATCCTGATCTATCTCTGGTTCCGGTTCGAATGGCAGTTCGCATTGGGCGCCATGATCGCCAACGTCCACGATATCGTGCTGACGATCGGCTTCATGTCGATCACCCAGGTTGATTTCGACCTCACCAGTATCGCGGCGCTGCTGACGATTCTCGGCTACTCCCTGAACGATACCGTCGTGATCTACGACCGCATCCGGGAAATGCTGCGGCGGTACAAGAAGATGCCGATGCCGCAATTGCTGAACGAGTCGATCAATTCGACGCTGTCGCGTTCGATCATCACCCACGTCACGGTGACGCTGGCGTTGCTCGCGCTGCTGCTGTTCGGCGGCCACGCCATCCACAGCTTCACCGCCGTGATGATGTTCGGCGTGGTGCTGGTCGGCACCTACACCTCGATCTTCATCGCAGCCCCGATCCTGATCTATCTCGGCGTCGGCGAGCACCGCGATGCGCCGGATACGCCGAAACCAAAGAAGAAGTAACGATGCCGGTTCCCTCGGACGCTCCGCATCTTCCGAGATCGGCGCCGATCGAGGCCTACGGCAAGGGCGGCTTTGCCTTCGCCGATATGTCGCATCGGGGTTCGCTGCTGTGCCTGCCGGATGCGATCTGGGCCTGGCCGGTGACGAGGCCGGAGGAGATCGACGAATATTCGCTGGCGCGCGTCTTCAAGGCGGCCAACAGCATCGATACCCTGATCGTCGGCACCGGCATGGATGTCTGGATACCGCCCCGAGGCCTCCGCGAGGCGCTGCGCGCGGTCAAGGTGGTGCTGGACCCGATGCAGACCGGTCCCGCGATCCGCACCTACAACATCATGCTGGGCGAGCGTCGGCGGGTTGCTGCGGCGCTGATCGCGGTGCCATGAGCGACACCGATGTTCACGCGGATTCCGCCGGCTTCTGTGCCGATCTGGTCCGTACCCACGATTTCGTTCGCTATGCCTCGACGCTGTTCGCCCCGGCGGCCCAGCGCCGCGCGCTGCTGGCAATCTACGCCTTCAATTCCGAGATATCGCGGGTGCGGGACCATGTCAGCCAGCCGTTGCCGGGTGAAATGCGGCTGCAATGGTGGACCGACATGCTGGCGGGCGCCGGCCATGGCGGCGTCGAGGGCAATCCGGTCGCCTCGGAGCTGCTGCTGGCGATCCGCGACTTCCGGCTGCCGGTCGAGCCGCTGTCCCGGTTGATCGATGAACATCAGTTCGACCTCTACAACGATCCGATGCCGTCGATGGCGGCGCTGGAGGGCTATGTCAACGACACCTCGTCGGCGCTGTTTGCGCTGGCCGCGCGCGTCGCCGCCCGGCCGTCGGATGAGATCGAGCATCTCGCGCGTCATGCGGGGCTGGCGCAAGGCATCATTCAGGTGATCGCAGCATTGCCGCTGGATGCCGCGCGGCGCCAGTTGTTCGTGCCGCTGCAATTGCTGGAAAGCCATGGCAGCGGAATGGAGCAAGTTTTTTCCGGCAAGCAGACGCCGCGCGCGCGCGCGGCGATCGATCAACTGATCGGCGAGGCGCGCAGCCATCTCGATACGGCGTTTGAACTGCTCGCAGGGGTGCCGCCGGAGGTGAGGCCGATCTTCCTGCCGCTGGCGCTGCTCAGGCGCGACCTGAAACGGCTGTCACGCGCCGATAACGATCCGTTCCTGCCGCACGGCAGTTCGAGGCTCCGCGCGCTGTGGAAGCTGTGGCGGGCGTCGCGCTCACCGGAGTTTTCGTAAAGCCGGCGAACGTCTCAAGTCCGTTTGTGGATATGCTTGGTGAATATCCTGACAACCGAGCCTTTGACGATCGGCCCGGCGTCGAACAAATCCGACGCAATGCGCTCGACGTCGTCCCGCAGCGCCAGAAACTGCGCCTGCCGCGCGATGCTGGGCGTCCCCCTGACGCCCGCGAGTTCGTCCATCGCCGCGTCGCTGATCTGACATTCGACGGTGTCGTCGCCGTTTAGCATCGTAAATCCGAACGCCAGCCGTTCGGCGTCATATCCGACGATTTTGCCACGCATCAGCGGCATCGAAAGTTCCCCTTGGCGCAGGCTTCAAGAGTGCTGCGCGACTGCGGTTTTGTCGAGATGGGACACGGGCATTGGCGTTGCAGAAAGTCGTCATGCTCCGCGAAAGCGGAGTATCCAGTACGCCGTGGCCTCTCGATCTGGCCTCAACGCCTCTGGAATACCGGATCACCCGCCTTCGCGGGTGACGACATTCGTTGACGGCGCATCCATTTCCGTCACCTCGAAATTAAACCGGTCCCGCAAATTCTTGCGCTGTTCCAGGATGTCCTTCAGAAATTCCCGGTCGGCATCGCTGCGCATCATCGGTTCGATCAGATCGACCTGGTTCATCGCCACCAATTGCAGGATTTCGGTGCGCGGTTTTCCGCTCGCATCGCGCGGCAAGGCATGCACCACCTGGATATGTTCCGGCGGCTTGACGCCGTTGGCTGACGACAATTCACTGCGTAATTGCTTCTCAAGCGAGATCTGGTCGGCGTCGACGAAGGCATACAGCCCGACGCCGACGCGCCGGTCGGCGAAGGCGACAATGGCGACATCGCGCACCTCAGGGTTTTTCCGGATCAACTCCATCAAGACGGGCGCATCATTGACCAGCCGCCGGCCGCCGCCTTCGCGATCGGTGAAGTTGAACAGGCCGCGGGTGACAGCCTGGTAGACCTTCTTGCCGGTCATCAGCCAGACGCTGGCAACCATTGATTTGCGCGCGAGGATCTTGCGCTCACTCGGCGTCAGCGCTTCCGGCGCGTAGCTTCGTTTGTGTTTCAGCAGATGCCGCAGATCCTCGTAAGCCGCGATCCGAAACAGCCGGCTGCGGGTCTTGAAGCAGGCCGCGAGCTGGAAATCGGTGACATAGGCGCGGCCGTCGGTGCCGCGCAGCCAGTTCTGTTCCTTGGCGAGGTCGTTGTGGCAGATGCCGGCGCGGTGCAGCCGGCGCAGCGCCGCCTTGGCGGAGCTAAAGTAAGCGGCGTCGCCGTGCGGTTTGGCCAGATGAAGCGCGACGCCATCGATGAAGCCGCGCACCAAGGCCCGTTTTCCCGCCCAAAGCAGCCTTGGGCCGACATCGAGGTCGCGCGCCAGCGCCAGCGCGCGGCGTTCGCGCGCAAACAAATGAAGCGCCAGCACAAACGACCATGACGGTACCTGGTCGAGCCGGCGCAGCACCGCGTCGACTTCGCCGTCGCTATCACGAAAACGGCCGCGCTCGACGGTCGAAAACACGTCGCGTTTCAGCAACACGCCTTCGGTCCATCGCGCCGACAAAACCGCGGCGTCATTCCGGGGTAAGCTCATGATGTTATGCCGCAGCCGGAACGTGAAGGTGGTCTGCGATCCAGCGATCGAGATCGGCAAGCGCACGGGCGCTCATCGCCTGTTTCTTGGCGACCGTCTTCTCGTTGCCGCGCAGCCGGGTGCCGTCGGCCTTTTTGGTCGGCGCCGTGGCGAGCGGCGGAAACAGGCCGAAATTGATGTTCATCGGCTGGAACGAGCGCGGACCGGCATCGACAGTCTCGATGTGGCCGCCGGTGATGTGGCCGAGCAGCGAGCCCAGCGCCGTGGTCGATGGCGGCGGTGCAAGTCGTTGTGCGCGCGCGCTGGCCGCCGCATAGAGGCCGGCGATCAGCCCGATGCTGGCGGATTCCACATAGCCCTCGCAGCCGGTCATCTGTCCGGCAAAGCGCAGCCGCGGCTGGGCGCGTAGCCGCAATTGTTGATCGAGGAGTTTCGGTGAATTCAGAAAAGTGTTGCGATGCAGGCCGCCAAGCCGGGCGAATTCGGCGTGCTCGAGGCCTGGAATGGTGCGGAACACGCGTTGCTGCGCGCCGTGCTTCAGCTTGGTCTGGAAACCGACGATGTTGTAGAGCGTGCCGAGCTTGTTGTCCTGGCGCAGCTGCACGATGGCGTAGGGCTTTACGGTCGGATCCCAGGGGTTGGTGAGCCCAACCGGCTTCATCGGTCCGTGCCGGAGCGTCTCGCGGCCGCGCTCGGCCATCACTTCGACCGGCAGGCAGCCGTCGAAATAGGGCGTATTGGTCTCCCAATCCTTGAAGTCGACCTTCTCGCCGTCCAGCAGCGCATCGACGAAGGCGTCGTACTGATCTTTGGTCATCGGGCAGTTGATATAATCGGCTCCGGAGCCGCCGGGCCCGACCTTGTCGTAGCGCGACTGAAACCACGCCACCGACATGTCGATGGATTCCTTGTGCACGATCGGCGCGATCGCATCGAAGAACGCCAGCGCGTTCTCGTCGGTGAGCTGGCGCACGGCGTCCGCCAACGGTGCCGAGGTGAGGGGGCCAGTGGCGACGATGACATTGCTCCATTCGGCAGGCGGCAGGCCGGCGATCTCAGCGCGGTCGATCTGGATCAGGGGATGCTCGGCGAGCGCCTTGGTGACGGCAGCGGAAAAGCCGTCGCGGTCGACCGCTAGCGCCCCGCCAGCCGGCACCTGGTTGGCGTCGGCGGCGCGCATGATCAGCGAGCCCAGCTGGCGCATTTCGGCGTGCAGCAGGCCGACCGCATTGTTGGCGGCATCATCGGAGCGGAATGAATTGGAGCAGACGAGCTCGGCAAGGCCCGAGGTTTGGTGCGCCTCGGTCATCCGGTACGGACGCATCTCGTGCAGGACCACGGCAATGCCGGCATTGGCGACCTGCCATGCGGCTTCCGAGCCGGCGAGGCCGGCGCCAATCACATGCACGGCTTCGGTTGGGAATTTCTGAGCGGTCATGGCGCAGCGTTAGCGCGTTTTCTCGCCAAGTGCACCTGCGCCAACAGAGTTAGCTCTGGATACGACAACGCCCGCAGCGAGGCGGGCGTTATCCGTCAACAAGCAGCTGACGAGCGGTCAGCCGTTATAGTTCCCGGCTGCAACGCGCGGAATGTCCGAGCGATCAAGGCCGATATCGGCCAATTCGCGATCGCTGAGCTGGGACAGTTCGCTGACATTGCGCTGATAGTCCCGGAACGCCTGGATCATGCGGATGAGCGAGAGTAACATCGTAGTCTCCTTGTAGTTTCGATTCAGCTCTTGGAGGGAAGCCTCATCGTTGAAATGAATATAGGGCAGTATACCGCATTGCAGAAGTTCCGATGTTGCGGTGCAGCTAAGTCCAAAACGCATAGCGCTGGTAAGGTTCGATTAACCTTTCGACATGGCTGCCCGATTGATCGGCCCAAGCGCCTCGTCGGTGTCGCTGTGAGACTGAAAAGACCCGTAGAACCGTGATATTGTCGCAGTCACGACACAACGATTACCGAGTGAACAAATGAGCATTTGGCAGCCGAAAATCAAGGCCGGGCCCGCCGGCTGCTTGGTCCGCGTCTCGCTCCCGAGCTGCTTTGACGAATTCCGCATGCGTGATTCGCATGCGGCTTTGGCGATACCGTTGAATTCAAAATCACTTCTTTGCGGCTGGCCAGCTGGAGGAGTCGATATGGCGAGCCCCAGGTTCGGCTGAGACTTCTGCTCGGTAAATCTCAGCCCGGCAAATCGACGCGGCACCGGACCATCGTGGTCGGCAGAGATTTTTTCAGACGAGCGTCGCGGTCACTGATGGCGGGAGAGCGGGCGGTTCTAGCGCGCGATCACGTTCGCGGTGGACCGGTCCCTTCGTCGCGGGTTGGTGTCGCGTGGTGTGCCGCAACGTTCGCGTGCCTTTGCGAAACGCATCAACGAGGCGCGCTCGGCAACAAAAGCCTATCCATCAGGGCGTGCGATCGACTCGCGGTGCTTGCGATTCCTTACCAAGACGTAATGAAAAAGCGCTGTTGCGCATGCGGCTTTGCGCGCGGCGCCGATCACATTTCTATCGCATGAAATTCATTCCGGAACGGTGCCGGGATCGGCGAAAAATCATTTCGCAGATTCCGGCAATGACGCTGGTTTCTGTTCAAGAAAAACAGAAAATGGAAATGTAACATGCTCAACAAATTACTCGGAGCGGCCGCAGTTGCCGCCGTTGTTTTCGCCGTGGTGCCCGCCAACGCCGCCAAGATGGGCGGCGGCTGCAGCGGCCCGAACCTCGCCAAGACCGAATCCATGATCGACACCATGGCCGATGGTGAAGGCAAGATCATGGCCCAGAAGGAAATCGCGATGGCTCAGGACGCGATGCTGAACGGCAAGATGGGTGCGTGCGGCATGCACCTCAGCAAGGCGATGCACGTCGGCATGTCGAAGTAATCCGTCTCACGCGAAGGGGCCGATTGCCTTGCGATCGGCCCTCTCCTCGGTCTACTGGTCCTAGGGCGCGTGCGCGAGCTGGGTGGCGAAATAGCCGATGGTCTTGGCATAGACCTCGCTCTTGTTCCATTGCTGGATCACCGCGAAATTGGCGCTTCCGGGCTCCCAGTCCTTACCGCGCTGCCAGCCGTAGCTGGCGAGAAAATTCGCGGTCGATGCCAGCACGTCGGGCGCACTGCGCAGCAAATCGCGTCGGCCGTTGCCGTCGAAATCGACCGCATATTTGATGTAGGACGAGGGCATGAACTGGGTCTGGCCGAGTTCGCCGGCCCAGGCGCCGCGCATGTCCTGCGGCGCGATGTCGCCGCGTTCGACGATGCGCAAGGCATCCATCAATTCGGCCTTGAACATGTCGGAGCGCCGGCAGTCATAAGCCAGCGTCGCCAGCGAACGCATGGTCGGGAATTTTCCGGTGTTGACGCCGAAATCGGTTTCCAGGCCCCAGATCGCCACCAACACTTCGGGGGGCACGCCATAGGTCTGTTCGATACGCCCAAGCACCGAACCATATTGCTTGAGCATGTTGGAGCCGCGGGTGAGCCGGGGCGGGACCATGCGGCCGGAAAACTGCTCGAACGTCTGGTTGAACACTGCCTGTGAATGGTCGCGCGCCAGGATCGCCTTGTCGAGGGTCACCCCAGTCAGGCCGGCCTGAATCGCGGGCTGCGATATGCCCTTGGATGCGGCTTCCTTCTTGAAGTCCTCGAGCCAGGATTCGAATGTGCCGGTGCCGCAGGGCGCCGCTAGCGCCGGCGCGGCCGAGGTTGCAAGCAGCGCACCCAGCGCAAACGCGCCGAGGAAAAGGCGTGAGGTCATTTGGTCGTTCACTCCGAAGTCGATTCGCTATCGACGTTAGTATCGGAAACCGCACCAAATGTTCGCGGCAACCGCGGCTAAAACAAGGCTTCACGCTCCCGGTCAGCGCAGCCAAAGACCGCCGGCCTTGGCGCCCAATCCGTAGGCAGCCCAATTGGACCGGGGTCGGCGCACGCCGAACCGCCGGTCGACGATCAACCGGCGGTCCGCCCGAAAGCACGTGGCTTAAGGCTTATGTGCCACCCTTGCGCCGCCACGGAAACAGGTTGGCCGGGAAATCTGCCGCGGGTTTCCGTTCGCGCGGCGCGCGGGGCGGCAACGGCTGCGGATTGAGGTCGGGTTCAATCACCGCCCGGTAGAGATGCCAGGTAGCGTGGCCCAGCAGCGGTATCACGATGGCGAGGCCGAGGAAGAACGGCAGCGATCCCGCCACCAGCAGCGCCGCGACGATCAGCCCCCAAACGGCCATCGGTATCGGGTTTCGAGCAACCGCGCGCAGCGACGTCACCATGGCATCGCCGGCGCCGGCGTGCCGGTCGAGCATCAGCGGGAACGAAACGACGCTGATACAGAGCGCGACCAGTGCGAACAGGAAGCCGACGCCGCAGCCCGCCACGATAAGCCACCAGCCCTGCGGGGTGGTGAGCACGCGCTCTGCAAAATTCGGAATGTCCGCTGCCGTCTCGTAACCAAACGCCGCGACGTAAATCGCCTGTGCCGTGGCGATCCAGGTCACGAACAGGGCAAACAACAACACGCCGAGCCCGAGCATCGCACCGAACGAGGGCGACCTGAACACGTCGATCGCATCCCACGCCGAGGCCGGTTCACCGCGCTCGCGGCGGCGGCTCAATTCATAGAGGCCGAGTGCTGCGAACGGGCCGAGCAGGGCGAATCCGGCAGCCAGCGGAAACAGCAGCGGCAGTACGGCATAACCGAGCACCGTGCGCGCCAGCACGAGGCCAAGCACGGGGTAGATCACGCACAGGATGATGGCGTGGCTCGGTACCGCCTTGAAATCCTCCCAGCCGAGCTGCAGGGCGCGGTGCAGGTCGGAAAGGCCGATGGTTCGGATGACCGGCGCAGCCGCGGCATCTTGTCCGGTCTGCGTCAGTGATGTGACATTGCCCTGGATTGGAGTGCCTTGGATTGGAGTGGCCATGATCGTCGTCTCCCCTTCGGCGGCCGCATTTTGCGCGCGCGAGAGGCGCACAAACGTGCCGTTTCTCGAATTGATCGCAATCAGGCCAGACGCGAAGACAGGAACGTGGAACTGGCCATGTCGCGAACTGAGTGAGCAGCGTACTCCCAAACCCGGACAGAAGCACTCACGCTTCGGTGAATGTCGCATTGGCAAGTATCGCCCGGCTGGGTAAACTCGAAGCGCGATCCCGGTCAGGTGCTGCCGGTCAAAAAGTGCCGCAAGAGAATCACCTATCTTCAAGTCCACTGGGAGCGAGCGATGAGCATTTTCGGAAAAATCATGAGCGCGATCTTCGGTCACGCGGCTACCGCAGCGCCCGCAAGCGGCGGAGCGGCGGCGACACCGGCCGGCGGATCCACCGGTGGATCGCCGTCCGCGGCACCGGCGGCTGCGCCTGCACAAACCGTCGACGTTGCTCCCATCCTGGACAAGGCGGTGGCTGCCAAGGGCGAGAAGCTGGAATGGCGTACCTCGATCGTCGATCTGATGAAGGCGCTCGATATCGATTCCAGCTTTGCCGCGCGCAAGGAACTGGCCAAGGAGCTCGGCTACACCGGCGACAGCAATGATTCCGCGAGCATGAACATCTGGCTGCACAAGCAGGTGATGACGAAGCTCGCCGCCAACGGCGGCAAGCTGCCGCCCGAAATCAAGCACTGAACTGATTGCTCCAAGGTCGAACGAGGGCCCGCGTTGTCGCGGGCCTTTTTCGTTGCTAAACCGCTCGACAGGGAATTCCTGCAAGAAAAACCAACAAGGAGAACGCTCGTGACTGCAGTAGACCGAAGGGCGGTTTTGGCGACCGGCGCGCTGGCGCTGGCTGCCGTAACGCAAGGCGCACCCGCACAGGCGCAAGCCGGCCCGAAAGCGATGTTTCCGGTTCCGGCGACCACCATCCCGATCGTCGGCGAGACCGACGTGTTTCAGGTCCGCCGGATCTATTGCATCGGCCGCAATTATGCCGCGCACGCGATCGAGCGCGGCTCCGATCCCGCGCGCGAGCCGCCGTTCTTCTTCCAGAAGCCGACCGACGCGATCCAGAACGTCGCGATCGGCACCGTCGCCGATCATCCCTATCCATCGCTGACCAGAAACTATCACCACGAAGTCGAGCTGGTGGCGGCGCTGAAATCGGGCGGCGCCAACATACCGGCCGAGAAGGCGCTCGAGCATGTCTATGGCTACGCGCTCGGTCTCGATATGACCCGGCGCGACCTGCAAAACGGCATGGCCGCGGAAAAAAAGCCGTGGGAGATCGGCAAGAGTTTTGACCATGCCGCCGTGATCGGCCCGATCCATCCCGCAGCAAAAACCGGCCACTTCACCAAGGGTGCGATCTCGCTTTCGATCAACGGCACCGTCAAGCAGAGCTCGGACCTGCAGGCGATGATCTGGAGCGTGGCCGAGCAGATCGCCAAATTGTCGGAGGCGTTCGAACTCAAGGCCGGCGACATCATCTATTCCGGCACGCCGGAAAATGTCGGTCCGGTCGTGAAGGGCGATGTGCTGTTGTGCAAGCTCGAAGGCCTGCCGGATATGTCGATCAGGATTACGTAGATGCCTCGGCGTCATTCCGGGTCCGTGCTTGTGCGCGCCCAGGAATGACGGCCGATGGGTTACGCCGTCAGATCCGCAAACTCCGGATGCTTGCGCAGGTAATCCACCACGAAGCCGCAGCCGGCGATCACCTTGCGGCCGTCGGCGCGGATCAGCTCCAGCGCGCCCTTGACCAGTTCCGAGGCGATGCCGCGGCCGCGCAGCGCGCGCGGGGTTTCGGTGTGGGTGATGATGACGGCTGCCGGCGTCAGGCGGTAATTCGCAAATGCCACGGTGCCTTCGACGTCGAGTTCGAAGCGGTTTTGGGTCTTGTTGTCGCGGACGGATTCGGTCGCCATGCCCTTGCTTTCGATCTGGAGATTTCCTCGGTTCATCTAGGCGCGCTAACCCGGCGAAGCAAATCCGCCGCAACTCGGCGCCGCGCGATAGACGGCAAAATCGCCGGCAGCGGGCCTTGCAAGCGACGACGCTCGGCCTATTTTTTCTCAAGGACATACGCCCCCGAAGCGGCCGGATGGTCGTTGGATATCGGAGTGTCGTGATCGCGGGCCGCTGACGTATGCCTCTTTGCAAAGGGAGGTCTACCATGTCGGATTTTCGATTCTTCAACACGCATCGGCCATGGGAGGACTGGGCCGGCATGCTGCTCGGCGTGCTGATTCTGGTCTCGCCGTGGTTTCCGATCCAGGCCGATAGCGAGATCGTCGATGCCGGACGCAGCCACATGATCCTCAATGCGTTTGTGGTCGGTATGCTGGTCTTTGGTGTCGCCCAACTCGAATATGTCGCACTGCAGCGGTGGGAGGAGGGGGTTGCGATCGCCCTAGGCGTGTGGCTGATCGCCTCTCCCTTCATCTTCGGCTATTCCGGCGACACCATGCTCCGGGTCTGGCATGCAATCCTCGGTGGATTGGTGTTTTTGCTGGGTGCGCTGCAGCTATGGCAGGACTGGCGCCTGAGTGATCAGGAACTCGCCAAGCATTCGCAATAGTTTCCTATCGACAGGACCTGCCGGCATGCGGTTGGCCGGCAGGTCATCCATTGACCGGCCATCCCCTAGGTCTTCAGCGAGTCTGTGAGCATGCCGCGGATCGACCAAGGCTCGCCATCGCTGGCGCCCTTGATATCGTCGATCTTCCAGTCGCCGTCGTCGCGCACGAAGTCGTAGCGCGCGGTCCGATCGGCGGGCTTTCGCGGCGGGGCGATGCGGCCGGTGATGGTGACGGTGATGACGGCCTTGTCCGCCTCCAGGCTGGTCGCAACCACCTTGAACGATTTGACGTCGGGCTCCTGCGAATTGGTGACGGGATCAAAGTCGACGGGGCCGACGTCGCCCTTCGGCGTGTGGGCATCGGCCTTCGCCCACAACGCGACCAACGATTTCGACAGGTATTTTGTCTTGGCGGCCTTGTTCTCGATTACGAAGGCGCCGCCGCCATCGCCTTTGCCTCCGGCGGCGCGGGTGTAGATGGCGGTGACGATGGCAACCGGATCGGTGGCGGCGGGCGGGGCGGCCGCTGCCGGGCGCGGCGAGAAGCCCGGCGGCTGCGGTGAAAATCAGGTGTCGACGGCTGATCATGGAGGTCCTCAAATTGGATGGGTGCTTATAGACGGGAATGCATGACTGCATCATGGTGATCGCAGCGAATCCGTCGCCGGGAGGCTGCCATGGCCAATGAAAAGGGCCCGAACATCAAGAAGAAGCAGAAGTGCAAGAATTGCGAGGGCAAGGGCCTCCTGAAGAAGGGCGACAAGGTGGTGAAGTGCCAGCGCTGCAAGGGGACCGGGCTGCGCTGACGACCGCTGCCGCGCCGGTGCCTGTCGAACTTATCCGATGATGGCGCAGACCAACCGCCATGACCATCCGGATGATCCTGTTGCTGATCGCAGTCCTGGCGGCGGCAAGCGCACGCGCAGAGGACGCGGCCGTTCGACGCGAGCGAGTATTCTCCGGAGGTGCGTAACGCTCTTCATTATGCCAACGAGGAATGCGCATCACCGCACGCCATTCGTGTGCAAAATGCCTGACTGTACCGTGGTTCCGGCGGCCCTTGCCGAACCCGGCGCGATGGCGATAAACCAGAACCGGGAAACCCGGTTTGGGCGATTTCAACAAGCCCCGTTTGAGAAGAGGAAACATCCATGAAACTCGTGCTGACATTGCTCGGCGTCGTCCTGCTCGTGGTGGCCGCGGTCTATTTCGTGCTGCCGGCCGACCAGTTGCCGGGCTTCTTCCCCGGCCATGAGGAAGGCGTGACGCGGATGCACACCAAGCACGGGGTTGTCGCGGGAGTGGCCGGCCTGGTGCTGCTGGCGGCCGGCGTCTGGATCGGACGCAGATGAGCGGCGAGCCTGCCGTCACCGCGGCGGCACCGCGCGGCGGCCTGGCGCGGATGTCGCGCCGGGTGATGAATCTCGCCTATTTCGTTACCCAAAATGCCCGCCGGCATGGCAACCGCACCGGCTTCGTTTGGGGCGAGCGATCCTGGAACTGGCGCGAGATCGACAGCCTGGTTTCGGCGCTGGCGGCGGCACTGGCTGCGCGCGGCATCGTGAGGGGTGACCGCATCCTGGTTCATTCCAAGAATTGCGACGAGATGTTCTGGTCGATGTTCGCGGCCTTCCGCCTCGGGGCCGTGTGGGTGCCGACCAATTTTCGCCTGATGCCGGACGAGGTCGCCTGGCTCGCGACCGCCTCCGGCGCGAAAGCGTTCTTGTGCCATGGCGATTTTCCCGATCATGCTGCGGCGGTCGCCAACCCCGCGCTCGAATTCATTTGGCGGATCGGCGAGGGCGGGTTCGGCGAAAAATCCGCCAGCGCTGCGATCGCGGCGCATGCGGGCGCCAGGGTCGAAAATATCGCGGTCGACTACGACGATCCCTGCTGGTTCTTCTTCACCTCGGGGACCACCGGCCGCTCCAAGGCGGCGGTGCTGACCCACGGCCAGATGGCTTTCGTCGTCACCAACCATCTCGCCGACTTGATGCCCGGCACCACCGAACACGATGTCTCGCTGGTGGTGGCGCCGCTGTCGCATGGCGCCGGCGTGCATCAGCTGGTGCAGAGCGCGCGCGGCGTGCCGACCATTCTGCTGCCATCGGAAAAATTCGATATCGCCGAAGCGTTCCGGCTGATCGAAAAACACCACGTCAGCAACATTTTTACGGTGCCGACGATCTTGAAAATGATGGTCGAGCATCCCGCAGTCGACAAATACGATCACTCCTCGCTGCGGTTCATCATCTATGCCGGCGCGCCGATGTACCGCGAGGACCAGAAGGCGGCGCTGAACAAGCTCGGCGCGGTGCTGGTGCAATATTTCGGTCTCGGCGAAGTCACCGGCAATATCACCGTATTGCCGCCGGCGCTGCACGACCCCGAGGACGGCCCGCATGCGCGGATCGGCACTTGCGGCTTCGAGCGCACGGGCATGCAGGTCTCGATCCAGGGCGATGACGGCCGCGAACTGAAGCCGTTCGAGACCGGCGAGATCTGCGTGATCGGCCCCGGTGTGTTCGCCGGCTACTACGACAACCCCGAGGCCAACGCCAAAGCGTTTCGCGATGGCTGGTTCCGCACCGGCGATCTCGGCCACGTCGACGACGAGGGCTTTGTCTATATCACCGGCCGGGCCTCCGACATGTACATCTCCGGCGGATCCAACATCTATCCGCGCGAGGTCGAGGAGAAGATCTTGACGCACCCCGCGGTCGGCGAGGTCGCGGTGCTCGGCGTGCCCGATCCATTCTGGGGCGAGGTCGGCGTCGCTGTCTGTGTCGCGCGCGAGGGCGCAATCCCCGTGAGCGAGGCGGAGCTGGCGGCGTTTCTGTTGCCAAAGGTGCCGCGCTACAAAATGCCAAAACGCTTCTTCTTCTGGGACGCGTTGCCGAAATCCGGTTACGGCAAGGTGCCGAAGCGATTGATCCGCGACGAACTGGAAGCGCGCGGGTTGCTCGACGTTGTCGCCAAATCGACGGGCACCTAGGCGATGCGCGGCATCGCCCAGCCCGGGCCGCCGGTGCCCGAGCGCATCCAGTGGGTCGAGGCGCGCGGACGCGCCTTCTCGTTTGTGCTCGAAGCCGGCATCCCGCTGCTGGAAGCCGCGCGCCGCGGCTTTGCGGCCCATGGATTTGCCGGCGGCGTGCTGAGCGCCAAGGGTGGCGCGCTCGGGCCATTTGCCTATGTGATGCCGGCCTTGTCCAAGGACGGCGCCAACGCGGCGTTCTATAGCGATACGTTCCGGCCCGAAGGCGTCACCCGGCTGAAGTTCGCCGCGATGACGCTCGGCCAACGCGACGGCGCGCCGTTCTTTCATTGCCACGGCCTGTGGACGGAGGCGGACGGACGCGTCAATGGCGGTCACATGCTGCCGGAGGAAACGTTTGTCGCCGAGCCGTTCGAGGTCGACGCGTTCGGTCTCGATGGCGCGGCCTTCACCGCCGAGCGCGATCCCGAGACCAACTTCAAATTGTTTGGACCGGTGCCTGCTGAGATCGTGAATGCGACAACCACCAGCCGCGCCTTTGCGCTGCGGCTGCGTCCGAACCAGGATTTTGCAGGCGCGCTGGAGACGTTCTGCCGGCATCACGGCATTCTCCATGCGCGGCTGCACGGCGGCGTCGGCTCGACCATCGGCGCCTGCTTTACCGATGGCCGCACCGTGGTGCCGTTCGCGACCGAGCTCGCGATCCGCGCCGGCAGCGTAGCACCTGGACCCGACGGCACGCTGCACGCCGATCTCGACATTGCGCTGGTCGATTACCTCGGTGGCATCGCGGAGGGTAAACTGATGCGCGGCGACAATCCGGTGCTGATGACGATGGAATTGGTGCTGGAGGTGTTGGACGAGGAGGGGGCGTCATAACGCACATGGGGTCGTCATTGCGAGCGCAGCGAAGCAATCCATTCTTTCTTCGCGCCGCACGATGGATTGCTTCGCTTCGCTCGCAATGACGGTATCCAAACTGAAAATGTGAGTCCGCGGTCCCGCGGCGCGATGCGCCCGAGGTTTCGAAAGTCTCGGCCCTCTCAAAATAGAGGGCGCAGGGAAGACCGGGTGCGCGCTGCACCCGCGGTCTCGTGTGCAAGATTGCACAAAGAAATGCGCACACGAGCATACAGGTTCAGCGGAAACACTCCGGCCTTCCCCGCGCAATGGTTTTACGGCTTACTTCGCGCTCTCCTCGGTGACCGGCTTTCTTGCCACCGTCATCCGTGAGAAGTTTTATTCTCACGAACTTGACGCCAACATCGGGGCGTCGGAACCACACGACTTCGCCGTCCGCATCAGCCGCGCTCGTCAGTCGCAGCATCTACGTCCACCGCATCTCAACCCGCGTTTCGTGACGATCGCGAGCCGCCCCTCTTGCCGGGTGAGACGGGCGGAGACAAGCCACTGATTTGCCCAACGGGGCAAGAGGAATATTTTCTTAGTGTGCACTTGACAGGAATTTTTGATTTGCCTGTCGGGCCGTTTTTTCTACCGCCGCTTCCGCACGTGAATGTTGATATCGAGATCGATCTTGCTGACGCAGGTCTGCTCGGTACGATGGGAGCCGCCTTCATGCCAGCGCCCCGTCCGCGCGCGGGCATCACTCACATTGGAAAGCCGCAGGCAGCGCCATTGCGGCAGCTTGCCCGAGCGTTCGCCGCCGAACTGCCACGCCAGCACGACCTCTTCGCCTCTCCGGTTGGTGCCGATGATATGCGGACACAGCTCGCGGACGCGGCCGTCATAGCGGCAGACGACCTGCTGCTCGGCGAGGATGGCCTCGCGGAAGAGGGCGTAGGTGCGGCTTGGCATGGGCGCTGAGAATGTTCTTGTTATGTTCCGAAGAATATGGCAGAGAGTTAGACTGGCATAGGAGTGCCAGACTGCGTCGGTTATTGGGTGCGTGCGCATGGCGAGACGAAACAAGCCGATCAATCTGCCGGCGCCGTACCTGAAGCGCGTCTGGCTTGAGCCATCGCGCATCACCGACCGCGAAGCCTATCCGTTTTGCCTGCCTTTATTGAGCGATGATTTCGAACTCAGTTTCGACCGGGCGATCACCATCATCGTCGGTGAAAATGGCACCGGCAAATCCACCTTGCTCGAAGGGATCGCGGTGCTCGCCGGCTACGACGAAGCCGGCGGCGGCAAGGGATACAGGCCGGTCGATCATTCCAATGCGCTCGAGGTGATGGGTGGAGAGCTTTCGAAGGCGCTGCGCGCGAGCTGGCTGCCGAAAATCACCAATGGCTGGTTCTTCCGCGCCGAGAGCTTCTTTTCCGTCGCTCGCTATCTCGACGAGGTCGCACTTGAGCCGGGAAGTGGAGGGACGCCGCCAAACTTCCTCTCCCATTCCCACGGCGAAGGCTTTTTGCGCTTCTTCGAAGAGCGCTGCCAGCGCCAGGGCATCTTCATCTTCGACGAGCCGGAATCCGCATTGTCGCCGTCGCGCCAGATGGAATTCCTGAAGCTGATGCGGCGAATGGAAACGTCAAGCCACTGCCAGATCATCATGGCCACGCATTCGCCGGTCCTGATGGCCTATCCGAATGCGCGGCTGCTGCGGCTGACGAAATATGGGTTGGAGCCGGTGACGGTGAAGGAGACCGACCACTACAAGGTGATGCGGGAGTTTTGCGATGATCCGGCAGGGTTTGTGGAGGCGGCGATTGAGGAGTGAACTACCGGCGTAATCGCTGACGAGCTTCATTTCATCTGATTTCTTGAAATCGACGGGTGCCGAATGTCCGACCTGTTGACGAACGCGTGTTTGTGCGCCGCGGCAGACCGGACGTTCCGCGCATGCCTGATGCGTTCGTGCTATAATGCCGGGGGAATAAGAGAACCACAGGGAGGACGCCATGCATCATACCCTGGTGCCCAGCGATCGCGTCGAGCACGCGTGCGTCTTTGGGCTGGACGGCACGAAGCTCGGTACGATCGAGCGCCTGATGCTCGACAAGGTGAGCGGAACGGTTGCCTACGCCGTGATCAAGACCGGCGGGCTGCTCGCCACTCACCACCATTATCCGGTGCGGTGGGACGTACTCAGGTTTGATCCCAGGAGTCAGGGCTACCAAACCAACTTGACGTTGCAGGACTTGCGCGAAGGCCCGTGCGAGCTCGATGAAGAAGCCTTCGACTGGGGCGACCGCTCGCGCCCGCATCCGCACTACTGGACGGTGTAGGGCCGTAGGCGTGATTTCCGCTCGATCTGTAGGGTGGGTAGAGCGAAGCGAGACCCACCGTTTGCAAGGTGATGGGTTTCGCTTCGCTCTACCCATCCTACACGCTGGGTTTGCTGCAAGCCCGCCGTCACAGGTCGAAGATGACCTCTTTGCTTTCGATGCCTCGCCGGTCGCTGAGCGCGACCGTCGCGCCGACGTTGAGATAGGCGAGACCACGAAGACGGTGCTTGATCGTCGTGAAGTCGAATTCGGTTTTCGTGAAAATCCTGTTGCTCGGAAGAAATGTGATCTCGGTTCCACGGCGCCGATTTCCATCCGGCTGCTCGGCCGTACCGACGACGGCTAACGGCGCGTCCGGTTCACCCATGCGGCAACGCATGAAGTGTTCCTTGCCGTTGCGCCAAACGTGCAAATCGAGCACTTCCGAAAGCGCATTCACTACCGCCAAGCCAACGCCGCCAAACGCATCGGGCACTCTCCGCGTGCCTTGGGGGAATGTGCCAGCGCTGTGGAGATGAGTCAGGATGATCTCGGCCGCCGATATGCCTTCGCGCGGATGGTGTCGTGAGGAATGCCGCGACCGTTATCGCGCACCGTCGCTGATCCTCCGGCATTCAATACCACTTCAGCGCGACTACAATGCCCTGCCAGAGCCTCGTTGATCGCATTGTCCACGACTTCGAAAAGCATGCGGTGCAATCCCGCTCCGTCGTCGGTATTCCCGATATACATGCCTGGGCGCTTATGCACGTCTTCTAGGCCACGCAAGAGGGCCCCTCAATTCGCGGAAGCCGGATATTTCATGGTCGTAATCTGTGCCGTTCCGCCCAAGCTCGTCATCGAGGCAACAACAGAAGGATTATCACTCCGCCGCTTCGCTCGCGCTGTTCTTCCTCGGCTTCCCCGCCGCCTTCTTCAGCACCGGCTCCAGGAATTTGCCCGTGTAGCTCCGCGGCGCTTTCACGATGTCTTCCGGCGGGCCCCAGGCGACGATTTCGCCGCCGCCGTCGCCGCCTTCGGGGCCGAGGTCGATCACCCAGTCGGCGGTCTTGATGACCTCGAGATTGTGCTCGATCACGACCACCGTGTTGCCCTGCGAGACCAACTCGTGCAGCACTTCCAGCAGTTTTGCGACGTCGTGGAAGTGCAGCCCGGTCGTCGGCTCGTCCAGGATGTAGAGCGTGCGGCCGGTCGCGCGTTTTGACAGTTCTTTTGCCAGCTTGACGCGCTGGGCTTCGCCGCCGGACAGGGTCGTGGCCTGCTGGCCGACATGGATGTAATCGAGGCCGACGCGGTGCAGCGTCTTAAAGGTTTCGCGGACGCGCGGGACCGCCTTGAAGAAGTCGGCGGCCTCTTCGACGGTCATGTCGAGCACGTCGGCGATGCTCTTGCCCTTGAACAGCACTTCGAGCGTCTCGCGATTGTAGCGCTTGCCCTTGCAGGTATCGCAGGTGACGTAGACGTCGGGCAGAAAATGCATCTCGATCTTGATGACGCCGTCGCCCTGGCAGGCCTCGCAGCGGCCGCCCTTGACGTTGAACGAAAAGCGCCCAGGCTCGTAGCCGCGCGCCTTGGCTTCGGGCAGCCCTGCAAACCATTCGCGGATCGGGGTGAAGGCGCCGGTATAGGTCGCGGGATTCGAGCGCGGGGTGCGGCCGATCGGCGACTGGTCGATGTCGATGATCTTGTCGATATGCTCCAGACCCTCGATGCGATCGTGGGGCGCGGCGCCCTCGCTGGCGTTGTTGAGTTTTCGCGCGATGGCCTTGTAGAGCGTATCGATCAGAAGCGTCGACTTGCCGCCGCCGGAGACGCCGGTCACGCAGGTGAACAGCCCCAACGGAATTTCCGCCGAGACGTTTTTCAGATTGTTGCCGCGGGCGTTGATGACCTTGATGGTGCGCCGGTGGTTCGGCGGCTTGCGCTCGGGGATCGCGACCGACAATTCGCCGGTGAGATATTTTCCGGTCAGCGATTTCGGATGGTTCATGATCTCGGCGGGCGTGCCCTGCGCAATGATATGGCCGCCATGCATGCCGGCGCCCGGGCCGATGTCGAGCACATGATCGGCGAGGCGAATGGCGTCCTCGTCATGCTCGACCACGATCACGGTATTGCCGAGGTCGCGCAGCCGCTTCAGCGTTTCCAGCAGCCTGGCATTGTCGCGCTGGTGCAGGCCGATGGACGGCTCGTCCAGCACGTAGAGCACGCCGGTCAGCCCCGACCCGATCTGGGAGGCGAGGCGGATGCGCTGGCTTTCACCGCCGCTCAGTGTGCCCGAGGCGCGCGCCAGCGTCAGGTAGTTCAGGCCGACGTCGAGCAGGAACGACAGCCGCTCGCGGATCTCCTTCAAGACGCGGGCGGCGATCTCGTTCTGCTGGGCGTTGAGCGATGCCGGCACGCTTTCGAACCATTCGCCGGCGCGGCGCACCGACAATTCGGAGATTTCGCCGATGTGCTTGCCGCCGATCTTGACGCACAACGCTTCCGGCTTCAGCCGGTAGCCATGGCAGCCCTCGCAGGGAATATCCGAAAAGTATTTTGCCAGTTCCTCGCGCGCCCATTCGCTTTCGGTCTCGCGGTAGCGGCGGTTGAGATTGGTGATGACGCCTTCGAACGGTTTTTTGGTGTCGTAGGAACGCACCCCGTCCTCGTAGGAGAACTTTATCTCGTCGTCGCCGGAGCCGTGCAGCAATGCTGCCTGCGTCTTCTTCGGCAGGTCCTTCCACCTGGTGTCGAGCGTGAACTTGTAGAATTTGCCGAGCGCGGTCAGGGTCTGGATGTAATAGGGCGAGGACGACTTGGCCCAGGGCGCGATCGCGCCCTTGCGCAAGGTCATCTCCTTGTCGGGAATGACCAGCTCTTCGTCGATATGCTGCTCGACGCCGAGGCCGCCGCAGGCAGGACACGCGCCATAGGGGTTGTTGAAGGAAAACAGCCTGGGCTCGACCTCGGGGATCGTGAAGCCGGAAACCGGGCAGGCGAATTTCTCCGAGAACAGAATTCGTTCCGGTCCGCTCTTGTCGTGGATCTTTGCGGTCTTCTTGTCGGATTTCTTCTCGTCGGCGGCCGCCGCCGGCGCATCGGCGTATTCGATCACCGCCAGCCCTTCGGCCAGCTTCAGCGCGGTCTCAAAACTCTCCGCCAGCCGCTGGCCGATGTCCGGCCGCACCACGATGCGGTCGACCACGACGTCGATGTCGTGCGGGAATTTCTTGTCGAGCGTGGGCGCTTCGGCGAGTTCATGGAACGTGCCGTCGATCTTGACGCGCTGAAAACCCTTCTTGAGGTATTCGGCGAGTTCCTTTTTGTACTCGCCCTTGCGGCCGCGTACGACCGGCGCCAGCAGATACAGCCTTGTACCCTCGGGCAGATCAAGCACGCGGTCGACCATCTGTGATACGATCTGGCTCTCGATCGGCAGGCCGGTGGCGGGCGAGTAGGGCACGCCGACGCGCGCCCACAGCAGGCGCATATAGTCGTAGATCTCGGTGACGGTGCCGACGGTCGAGCGCGGATTCTTCGACGTCGTCTTCTGCTCGATCGAGATCGCCGGCGACAGGCCGTCGATCTGGTCGACGTCGGGCTTCTGCATCATCTCCAGAAACTGGCGCGCATAGGCGGACAGCGACTCGACGTAGCGGCGCTGGCCCTCGGCATAGATGGTGTCGAAGGCGAGCGAGGATTTGCCGGAGCCGGACAGGCCGGTGAACACCACAAGCTTGTCACGGGGGATCTCGACGTCGATGTTCTTGAGATTATGTTCGCGCGCGCCGCGAATCGTGATCGCGCGCGACGAGGAGGCGTTCTGTTGGCGCTTCGCCCTGAGCACTTCATCCATATCGGCAATTCCAGGCGCGCGTCGGGCGCCGCTTTGGGGCGCGCATCGCCGGGAAACCGGAACAGGCGCCGATGGGGTGATGCTGGAACGTAGGAAGAACGGACGAGGATTTCCAGTGCCTTCGCGAATCATCAACGGTTTGTTGCGCGTTGGCGGCACGTGGCAGCAGATCGGTACCGTCAAAATAGAAAAGGCCGGCACGAGGCCGGCCTTTTCCCGTCGCAAAGCCTGCCGGCTGCGACGATCAGTACTTGACGATCAGTACTTGGCGACGATCGGGCCACCAAAATGATAGTTCACGCCGACCTGGCCGCTGTGCAGGTTGAGCGTTCCCGAGGGAACGCCGAAATAATTCTCGCTGCCCAGGCTGCGATAGAGGTACTCGCCCTTGACCGACCAGTTCGGAGCGAAGAACGCCTCGACGCCGGCGCCGACGGTCCAGCCGGAGTGGAGTGGCTCTCCGACGCCGACGCGCCGAGCCCGCTGAAGCTGAGTTTGTTGTCGATCCAGGCATAGCCGCCGGTGCCGTAGAACATCACCTGATTGACTGCGAAGCCGAGCCGGCCGCGAACGGTGCCGAGTTCGTTGATGCGGCTCGTGCCGGTGATGCCGAACGCCGTCGCGGAGGCATTCACGTCGGCCCAGCCGCCATCGGCCTCGAGGCCGAATACGATGTTGCTGGACTGCCAGTTGTAGCCGACGGTGCCGCCGGCAAAACCGCCGCTCATCTTCGGATCGGCCGAGGAGTTTTCGCCGGCATAGCCGCCGAATCCGCCGATGTAGAAGCCGGTCCAGTTGTAGACGGCGACCGCAGCCTCGGGCGCCTTCGTGTAGCGGGGGGCCGCAGCGAGATCCGCAGCCATGGCCGGAGCGAAGGTACTCAGTACACACAAGCCGGCGGACGCCAGCAGAAGCTTTCTCATTTTCTCCCTCCCAGCCTTGATCCAGCTCTGGGAGGGGTATCGGGCGCTACTGCCCAATTGTTATGGCTGTACACGATTAATCCGCAGGTTGTATTTCCGAAAAGCAACATGAGGCGGAATTATGCACGCTAGATGGTATTTGACTGCCGCAACACACGCGGCCCGGACAAACAAGAAGGCCGGCGCGAGGCCGGCCTTCTCAAAGGCTTGGATGTTGTGACGATCAGTATTTGGCGATCACCGGGCCGCCAAAGCGGTAGCTCACGCGGACTGTTCCCATGTCGACATCCTGGCGGATGTTGTCGCTGCGCGTGACGGCAATGGCCGTTGCCGGGAACGTAACGCCGCGGTTGCCCATGAACAGATGGTCGTATTCGACGCCAACCGACCAGTTCGGCGCGAAGCTGAATTCGATGCCGGTTCCAACCGCACCGCCCCAACGGGTTTCGGTGGTCTGGTTAAAAGTGATGCCGGTTGCGGTGAAGAAGCTGGTGTATTTGTTGTCGATGACCGCCGCACCGCCCTTTACGTACCAGAGCACGTTGTTCCAGGCGTATCCAACCTGGCCGGTGAACAGGCCGATGGCGTCGATCTTGGTCTGGTTGGTGTAGGGAATAATCGCGGTCAGGCTCGCATTCGATCCCTTCAGGTCAGCCCAATCGCCCTGGGCCTCGATGCCGAACACCCAGCTGGCGGACTGCCAGCGATAACCGATCTGGCCGCCGGCGAGGCCGCCCGTCGCGGTGTGACAGCCTTCGGAGTTCGGGGTGACCGCAGTGCCTGCAACGCTGTCGATAGTCAGGCACTCGCGGCTCGATGCGCCGCCGCCGTTGAGGCCAATGTAGAAGCCGCTCCAGTCGTAGGCCACGGGGATCATGACGGGCGCTTTGGCGTAGGGCCGCGCCGCAAGATCCGCCGCAAGCGCGGGCGCCGCCGCAAATGCCACCAAGCCAATTCCAGCCACCAGAACGTTTCTGATCATGTTCATTTCCCTGCCATACCCATTCGCGTTTTTTGCTTTCATCGCGCCGCAAAGCGAATGCGCGAGATCGAAAAGTTCTAGCTCAACGGGTGCAAAAAGGCAGTCTCCGGAAAGCCACATCCGCGACAAAGCGCCTCATTGGGACGAGCCTGTAAATTCTCAGTAGCGCGCGACGACCGGACCGCCCCAACGATAATTGACGCGGACCAGACCGACATCGACGTCCTGGCCGATGCGGTCGATGTGCGCGAGGTTGCCTGCCGGCGTCGCGAAGCTGACGCCGTGATGCCCGAGGAACAAGTGATCGTACTCGGCGCCAATCGACCAGTTCTGCGCAAAGCGCCGCAGGAAGTTGAATCATCCCAATTTCCCAATTGGCGATGTCCATCGCTGCAGTCCGCCGTCACAGCTATGACGGAACGAACGGTCACGCAGCGAAAACAAAAAGGCCGGCGCTAGGCCGGCCTTTCGTTTCGAAATTTGGTTGGTTGCGAAGCTCAGTACTTCGCGACGACCGGGCCACCCCAGCGGTAGTTGACGCGGACGGTGACGAGATCGACGTCCTGACGGATGCGATCGGTGCCGAACAGGGTGCCGGTCACGCCGGCAACGCCGTTGTTGAGGAAGGTGTAGGTCTTGTCCTGCATGAACATGTGATCGTATTCGATCGCGGCCGACCAGTTCGGAGCAAAGCCGTATTCGACGCCGACACCGACCACGCCACCCCAGCGGGTGTCGTCGTTGGTGTTGGCGACCACGACGTTGGTGGCGGTCGAGAGCGAGTGGTAACGATCCGAAGTCACGGCGGCGCCGCCCTTCAGGTAGAACAGCGCGTTGTTGGCGGCGTAGCCGACCTGACCGGTGAAGAGGCCGAACGCATCAACCTTCGACTGGTTGGTGAATGCGGGGAAGGCCAGGCTGGCATTGCTGCCGCTGAAGTCCGCCCAGTTGCCCTGCGCTTCAACGCCGAACACCCAGGTGCCGGCCTGCCAGCGATAACCGATCTGACCGCCGGCGGTGCCGCCGGTCGCGTCGTGGCAACCCTCGGCGGCGAGGAACGAGCCGCCCGGCGTCGTGAAGTCCCAGCACTTGTGGCTCGAACCCCAACCACCGTTGGCGCCGATGTAGAAGCCGCTCCAGTCATACACGAGAGCGATCGGCGCCGGCGGCGCCTTGGTGTAAGGACGTGCGGCGAGATCAGCAGCGGCTGCGGGAGCAGCGAACGCGATCAAAGCAACCGTACCAAGCAAAAACTTTTTCATCACATCATCTCCAGATATTTGGTTCGCTTCTCGTTGGTCCCGAAGCGTTGAAATGTGAGACGCGAGCGCCCGCGCCATGGGTTCAGTAAATACCCCGATTCAAGCAGGAATGCCGTCTCCCAAATGCAACACTCGCCGACGAAGTGAGGGGTCTGCAAGTTAATGATTTGTTGGGGTTATTTGGGTGGGGCATCGACCCATTCGGATTCCATTCCCGGTTCCCGGGCAGCGAAATACCGCCTGGCACCAATTCCTGACGGGTTGCAAGGAACAAAACTGGAACATTGCGCTCGGCGATGCTATATGTGGATAACCGGGGGATTGCCGCGGGATCGCCAAGCGGGCCACGGCTGCGAGCGTATAGGGTCGCTTTCAAATATCCCAAGGCAAATAGCGAAATCCGACCGGTGTCCGGCCAGTCCGGTAATTTTGAGTGGAGAGCAGCGATGGCGGGAAGCGTAAACAAGGTGATTCTGGTCGGTAACCTCGGCAAGGATCCGGAAATCCGGCGGACCCAGGACGGCCGGCCGATCGCGAATCTGAGCATCGCGACCTCGGAAACCTGGCGCGACAAGGGAACGGGCGAGCGCAAGGAAAAGACCGAGTGGCATCGCGTCGTGATTTTCTCCGAACCGCTTTGCAAGATCGTCGAACAATATCTGAAGAAGGGCGCCAAGGTGTACATCGAGGGCGCGCTGCAGACCCGCAAATGGACCGACCAGAGCGGCGTCGAGAAGTACTCGACCGAAGTGGTGCTGCAGGGCTTCAACTCGACGCTGACCATGCTCGACGGCCGCAGCGGCGGCGGGGGCGGCAGTTTCGGGCCGGATGAGTCGGGCGGCGATTTCGGCTCAAGCGGGCCATCGAGCTCGGCTCCGCGCCGCGCGGTGGCAGCCGGTGCCGGCGCCCGCAACAGCGATATGGACGACGATATTCCGTTCTGATCGCGAGAGGCAGTAGCGTCCGAATTGGGGTTTGCCGGAAGCCGGAACAGGCGGCTGCGGGCGAACCGATTTGGCTCGCTCGTTTTCTTAAATATCTTCTGTAATACCCTGATTTTCGATGAAGATTGCGGTCGCGATGCCGCATGTCGTGGGCTTTTGACTTGGGTTCATGTTAATGATATTAACATTATGTTAATGATATTAACACGTCGACGTCGATCCGGCGCTTTCGATCATTTCCGTTCCCGATCAGAATTCTGGAGCGCTCGCCATGAGCCTCGCGCCGCTGCTCGATGCCGCTCCCGCGATTCCCGTTCATGCCTTTGCGGCGATGGCCGCGTTCGCGCTCGGCCTCGTCCAGTTCGCCGCACCCAAGGGCACGCTGCCGCACCGGACCATCGGCTGGATCTGGGTCGGCCTGATGGCGATGGTGGCGATCAGTTCGTTCTGGATCCACCAGATACGACTGCTTGGCCCCTGGAGCCCGATTCATCTGCTGTCGATCTTTACGCTGATCATTGTTCCGCTCGGCGTTTGGCGCGCGCATCACCACGACGTCGCCAACCATCGCCGCATCATGATGTTTACTTTCGCGGGCGCGCTCGTCATCGCAGGATTGTTCACCTTCGTTCCCGGGCGGATCATGCACAGCGTGGTTTTTGGCCCATAGCCGGGGCTTGAAAGGGGCGGTTTTGCAGGTCCTTTTCCAGGCGCCGGAATCGCCCTTTCCGTGGCCTCGGGACCGGGCGTCGCCGGCCCGGTAAGTCTATGAAAAAACGAAGGGAAAAACAGCGCGTCCGGGCGCCATCAGGGTGGTTATCCGAGCCTCGATACGCTATATGATTCTGTGAATTAGAACCGACCGGATTCCCCCTTTGTCTGACCCTGAAGATACCCCACCCGGCGAGCCGCCGGCGTCCTCCGATATTCGTCCCGTTTCCATTCTCGACGAGATGAAGCGCTCCTACCTCGACTACGCCATGAGCGTGATCGTGGCGCGGGCGCTGCCGGATGCGCGCGACGGGCTCAAGCCCGTGCATCGCCGCATCCTCTATTCGATGTACGAGCAGGGGCACACGCCGGAGAAGAAATACGTCAAGTCGGCGCGCGTCGTCGGTGACGTGATCGGTAAATATCATCCGCACGGCGACCAGTCGATTTACGACGCGATGGTGCGGATGGCGCAGGATTTCTCCATGCGCGTGCCGCTGGTCGACGGCCAGGGCAATTTCGGCTCGGTCGACGGCGATCCGCCGGCTGCCTATCGATATACCGAGGCGCGCCTGACCAAATCCGCGCTCGCGGTGCTCGGCGACATCGACAAGGACACCGTCGATTTTCAGCCGAACTACGACGGTTCGGAAAGCGAGCCGTCGGTCCTGCCGGCGAAGTTTCCCAATCTTCTGGTCAACGGCGCCGGCGGCATCGCGGTCGGCATGGCGACCAATATTCCGCCGCACAATCTGGGCGAAGTGATCGACGCCTGCATGGCGCTGATCGACGATCCCGCGCTTGGCATCGACGACCTCATCAATATCGTTCCGGGGCCGGATTTCCCGACCGGCGGCATCATCCTCGGCCGCCAGGGCATCCGTTCGGCCTATCACCTCGGCCGCGGCTCGATCGTGATGCGCGGCAAGGTCACGATCGATACCATCCGCAAGGATCGCGAAGCGATCATCATCACCGAGATCCCGTATCAGGTGAACAAGGCCACCATGGTCGAGCGCATCGCCGAACTGGTGAAAGAGAAGAAGATCGAGGGCATCGCCGATCTGCGCGACGAGTCCGACCGCGACGGCTTTCGCGTCGTGGTCGAGCTGAAGCGCGAGGCGATGGCCGATGTGGTGTTGAACCAGCTTTATCGCTTCACGCCGCTGCAGAGCAATTTCCCGGCCAACATGCTGGCGCTGGATCAGGGCCGGCCGCAGACGATGAACCTGAAGGATTTGCTGACGCTGTTCATCGCGTTCCGCGAGCAGGTGATCACGCGCCGCACCAAGTTCCTGCTCAACAAGGCCCGCGACCGCGCCCATATCCTGGTTGGCCTCGCCATTGCGGTCGCCAATATCGACGAGATCATTCGCGTGATCCGCACCTCGCCGGATCCGGCCACCGCGCGCGATACCCTGATGTCGCGCGACTGGCCGGCCCGGGATGTCGAGGCGATGATCACGCTGATCGACGATCCCCGGCACCGGATGGCCGCTGACGGCACCGCGCGGCTGTCGATGGAGCAGGCCAGGGCGATCCTCGATCTGCGGCTGCAGCGGCTGACCGCGCTTGGCCGCGAGGAAATCTCCGAAGAACTCGACAAGCTGGCGATCGAAATCGAGGATTATCTCGCCATCCTGCGCTCGCGCGCGCGCGTCCAGGCGATCATCAAGACCGAACTCGCCGAGGTGAAGGACGAGTTCGCCACCCCGCGCAGAACCGTCATCATCGAGCAGGAGGGCGAGGTCGAGGACGAGGACCTGATCCAGCGCGAAGACATGGTGGTCACGGTCTCGCATGCCGGCTACGTCAAGCGCGTGCCGCTCTCGGCCTACCGGGCGCAGCGGCGCGGCGGCAAGGGCCGCTCGGGCATGCAGACCCGCGACGAGGATTTTGTTAGCCGGCTGTTCGTGGCCTCGACCCACACGCCGGTGCTGTTCTTCTCCTCGCGCGGCCAGGTCTACAAGGAAAAGGTCTGGCGGCTGCCGGTGGCTGCTCCCAACGGCCGCGGCAAGGCGTTGATCAACATCCTGCCGCTGGAGCAGGGCGAGCGCATCACCACCATCATGCCGCTGCCGGAGGATGAATCCTCCTGGGCCAATCTCGACGTGATGTTCGCCACCACCGGCGGCACGGTCCGCCGCAACAAGCTGTCCGACTTCGTCGATGTCCGCCGTTCCGGCATCATCGCCATGAAGCTCGACGAGAACGAGGCGATCGTCGACGTGCAGATCTGCACCGAACGCGACGACGTGCTGTTGACCGCCGCCGGCGGCCAGTGCATCCGTTTCCCGGTCACCGATGTGCGCGTCTTCACCGGCCGCACCTCGATGGGCGTGCGCGGTATCGCGCTCGCCGAGGGCGACAAGCTGATCTCGCTGTCGATCCTTCGCCACGTCGAGGCGAGTTCGGACGAGCGGTCGGCCTACTTGAAGATGCGCCGCGCCGTGGCCGGCGAAGCAACCGAGGCCGTGGCCGAAGAGCCGGCGGACGCCGAAGCCGAGGAGACGTCAGGTTCGCTGCAGCTCTCACAGGAGCGCTATGCGGACATGTCGGCGCAGGAGCAGGTGGTGCTGACGGTTTCCGTCAACGGCTACGGCAAGCGCACCTCGTCGTTCGAGTACCGCACCACCGGCCGCGGCGGCAAAGGCATCGTCGCGATGTCCGTCAACAACCGCAACGGCAAGCTGGTGGCCTCATTCCCGGTCGAGGATAGCGACCAGATCATGCTGGTGACCGACAAGGGCCAATTGATCCGCTGCCCGGTCGAGGGCATCCGGATCGCCGGCCGCTCCACCCAGGGCGTCATCGTGTTCGACACCGCCGAGGACGAGCACGTGGTCTCCGTCGAGCATATCGGCGACGACGGGGAGAATGGCGAGAACGGCAACGGGGGGTAGCTTCCACCGTCATTCCGGGGCATCGCGAAGCGATGAGCTTTGATGTGCAATTGCACATCAGAGAATCCATAACCACGATCGTGAGTATGAAGTTCGCAAAAATGGGGCTTTACAAAGGGTTAGAGTTCCAAACCGACAGAAATGGTGCATTGACGCACCGACGGAATTCCCGGCGGTCCCAAACTTTCAACGCCTAACACGGAGCCGGTCCCCAGGTTTGGGACCGGCCGCTTTCGTGCGAGGCGTGATGCCGGAATTCCGGCATCATCGCACAGAGCGGCTTGTGGCGCGTTCGTTTGTGCCGCCGCTGTCTGAAAAATCGCATGGGTGACTGGCGCTGCGAGCCCGGCGGCCCATCCAAGGTGGTTGACCGCTCGCCGCGCCAGGATCGCGTTGCCTGCCCATGCGCAGCATGTTCGTCCAGGTGCCGATGCAGACCGGATACGGTGGGGTCCGGCGCGGCGAGATGAGCCTGCCGTTTGTGGAGGCGATCTTGGACGGCGAGAAATACTTCATGGAACCCAGGCCCCTCGAAGGCACCGAGTTGCGACGTGCGCGCGCGCCGTCGCTGCGCTTCCTGGTCAAGCTGGCGCTGAAATGCGACAGCGCCGAGCAGTTGGGCAAGCGGCTGCGCCGCAGCTACCAGCGCCAGCAACAGCGTCAGGAAACGGCCGGTCGTGGCCGCGCCACGCCGAGGCCACGTTCGACACGCTGATCGGCAAGGCATAGCCGCCGAGTGGCGCGTTAGGTCGTACCCGTAGGTGCGCCGTCCGTTACGCGAGCGCCGCTTTCATCGACAAATTTGACGCCGCAAATATTTCCGTTCCGCCATACCACGTTGCAATGCCTTGTCGTTTTGAAGCCATCCAATGAGAGATCGAATTTGAAGGCGACAGTGTGATTCGTAGATGAATGAAGCATGGCTCCGTCACGGTGGAAATTCAGCACGAAGCAGGGATGACAGCCGCGAATACCGTCAACGTGAAGCAGCGCCATCTGATTCATTTCAATGCGCTCAAGGGCTCGACGTTCATGCATCGGAAAATTTCCCAAACGAGTTCGGACTAAAACTTCAAAGCAGCAATGCCTGTATTAGACTGTGCATCCCTCCCTGAACCATGATGTGGGAACCTCGCTACCCGGCCATGTAAACTCATGAACCAAGGCAGGGACAATTGTCCCGACGCACACCGTCCCGACGGACACTGTCCCAAGGTACAGTGTCCTATTTCAACCCGGGTGCGTTATGACGGCCTGCCCGCAAAAAGATCACGTTCGGCGAACTGCGCACGTCAGGCGTCCGTGACGTATTGATCTAATGCCGCGATCACCGACGACCGTTCGCCTGATGGCACGGCGCGCTGCCTACTCGCCAAGATCAAGTAGGAGCGGCGGTGCCCATGGGAACTGAACCGCTTGTGCCTTTTTGGGTCGTAGGTTTTCCATCCGATCAAGTTCGCGGACAATGGCCGCGAGTTCACGCTCGATTTCCAATTCGCGCTTTTGGCTGATAGGCACGTGACGCTCCTCTGGTTGCGGCCATGGCTGTTTGCTACTGCGGGCGATCAGCCTTTGAAAGTTGTCCTCTGAGGCATTGTCCTATGGGGCAATGCTATTGGTCGCCGAACGGGACGGGCCGGAAATGAGATGGCGCGCATCGGGATGATGCGGGCGCTGAACCGGTACAGCGCGAAAGCGGTGCCCGCGCCGCGGGCGAAACGGGCCAGGGCTTTTCAGATCATCCCGTGATCGGCCCGGTCACTGCGCGTGAATTCCCGACCGCAGCACGCCCCAGGCTTTCAGCGTCGGCAAGCTCTCGCACCAGCGACTGGCTCACGGTGACGACCTGACCGCAAGACCTGGCGCGCGCGCGCGACCGGGTCGAACTCGACCAGCTTATCGGCAAGGCGTAGGCCGCGGTCCTCACTACACGTCAGAGTGCGCATTCCGACAAAGCGATGTGCAGTGGCGGGATGTCTGCATGGCTTCAAACGCGTTACGAGAATCGTCAGTGAGTTTGGCACCTGGCGACGTAGTCCCCCCACATCATTAATCAATCGCTGCACCTGCGGGTCAGAGAATTTGAGGCCGACCTCGCAAAAAAACCTTTGCAACAATATCTGCCATAAGCCGACATCATCAATTGCACGCTCAAACAAAAAGACCTCCCGCAGGCGGCCTTTCAAGGTCAAAGAGGTAGACCTTACGCAGCGCGTGGTACTGTTCGGTTCTTGCGCCGATAAGTGAGGAAGCCAAGCGTATTGCCCTGCAAAATCAGTTCAGCGCCGATTTGTTGCGGCAGCCCGAAGCTGCGCGGATGCAAGTCCGCACACGCGTCACGTCAGGGCGGCATTTCGATGCCTGAGATTTCGCGCGCTCCAATTTAGACACTCGACTCGGGTGCGGGTTCTATTGTGTGAACCAGCGTCTCGTCGGGTGACGACTCACCCCAAGCCGACGACCGACGAGCGGAGTCAAAGGTCCGGCGCTGCCCATCCGCACCGGGCCTTTGTACTGTGGACCGTTCTGTCGGTGCGAACACCTGGCGACGGTTCTGCTTCTCTTTCGGCGTGGAGGTTGATGACGCCAGCGCGGCGCGGCCCTTTGCCGTGAGCACCATCCGGTGTCGACCATACTTTTCGGCTTCCGGTGGATCAGCGATCAAGTCGGCGCGTGCCACCGACCACAAGGATTGACTTCCGCATGGTCCGGTGAGCGTGTGAACCATCTTGCTACTCGTTCGATAAACCTCGCCGCGCGCCGTGGCTTGCAGAGCTCTAAATTGGGCATCTGTTAGCCGAGCGGGCATTGTCAGTGCCAGAACAAGGCAGCCACGGCCAGCGCCACCGTAGGCCAGCTACGCAAACAACCATCACCGCGAACCAACGTTCTTGCACCATGATGCGCGTAATATGATGGAAACACGGCCGACCTATTCGTGACCATATCGGCCAGGAGCCATGCAGCGTAGTGTTACGGGATATTTCCATCCGGCCTACAACGTGAAAAGCATGTAGGCGCATCCTACCCCGCATCCGACCGCCAGGACGACCAGCCAAGTGAGCGTGACGCGGAAAAACAGGGTATGCTTCATGGTGCCGTCGCCTTTCTATCGTGCCGCATCGCGGAATGCCGCTTCTTGATCCTGTGTTGCGGTCCGTTGGCTTGACCGAAATCAATTCGGCCGATCTGGGCCGTTTCCACAGACCCTGCGGGCATCGACAAGGACCTCGCCAAACGCGCGCACAAATATGTGCGGCTGCCTGCTTTTCGTTGACGGGGCGGGGATCAGTTCGTTTCGCCCCGGCGACAGGTGAGCGGGCGCATCGCCGCATGAGGGTTTTCGCAGTATTCGGAAAATTTTTTATCGGTGCCGAACCCGGCCGAACCGCAGCCAACCGGCAGCGAACCGGCGTCGACTGTGACGGTCCCAAACCCGGCAAACAAGTTTGGGACTTTAGCGAAAAAACAAACATTATCAAAGGCGGATTTCAATACCCGAAATCGAGTATGGATCCTCTGATGTGCAACTGCACATCATAGCTCGCGATTTCGTCGCGCCCCGGAATGACGACGGGAAGGGGTGAGCCAGCTAAATCTCGATCTCGGTCCCGAACTCCACCACCTGCCTGGTCGGCACGCCGAAGAACGCCGCTGAGCGCTCCGCGTTGCGCTGCAGGAACGCGAACAGCGATTCCCGCCACAGCCACATGCCCGGAACATCCTCGCGCGGGATGATGGTTTCGCGGCCGATGTAATAGGTGATGTCGGTAAGGTCGATGCCCGGCAGCTTGCCCTGTTTGCAGGCCAGGATCAGCCCGTCATAGATCGTCGGATACTGCATGAAGCCGTAATGCAGGATGACCCGGGTGATGCCCGGGATGATTTCGATGATCTCGGCGCGGTCCTCGTCCGAAATGCGCGGGGATTCCTCGATCAGCACGGTGACCAGCACCACGCGCTGGTGCAGGACGTGGTTGTGCTTGACGAATTGCGTCAGCGCCAACGGCACGCCCTTGGGCGACGACGCCAGGAACACGGCGGTGCCCGAAAGCCGGGCGTGGCACTTGTTGATGGCGGTCTCGATCAAATCCTCTTCCGGCTGGCGCAGGGCGCCGCGGGCCTGCTCGACCAGTCTGACGCCGCTGCGCCAGGTCAGCATCAGGAACGCGACGAAGGCTGCGAGCAGCAGCGGAAACCAGCCGCCCTCGAACAGTTTGACCGAATTGGCCGCAACGAAGATAACGTCGATGACGAAGAATAAACCGTTGACCGCGATCACGATGATCGGCGAATAGCCCCACTGGATCGCAACCAGCGCCGCCAGTAGCGTCGTGATCGCCATCAACAGCGACACCGCGATGCCATAGGCGCCGGCGAGCGCGTCCGAGGTCCCGAAGCTCAACACGGCGCCCAAGGTCGCCGCGGCCAGCAGCCAGTTCACCAGCGGAACATAGATCTGGCCGATCGCATCGCCCTGCGTGTGCCGGATCAGCATTCGCGGCAGGAAGCCGAGCTGGATCGATTGCTGGGTCAGCGAGAACACGCCGGAAATGATTGCCTGCGAGGCGATCACGGTCGCGAGCGCCGAGAACGCGACCAGCGGGAGGTGCAGCCAGTCCGGCGCCAACTGGAAGAACGGATTATCGATCGCGGTCGGATCGGTGACCAGCAGGCCGGCCTGGCCAAAGTAATTCAGCACCAGCGCGGGCAGGCATATCGCGAACCAGGCGAGCCGGATCGGAAAGCGGCCGAAATGCCCCATGTCGGCATACATCGCTTCGCCGCCGGTCACCGCGAGGAAGGCCGCACCGAGGATGGCAAAGCTGATGTGGAAATCCTGGTGGATCAGGAATTCGAACGCATAGAGCGGGCTCAGCGCTTCCAGCACCGCCGGCGCCTTGACGATGCCATGGATGCCGAGCGCCGCCAGCACGATGAACCAGACCAGCATCACCGGGCCGAAGATACGCCCGATGAAACCGGTGCCTTGCTTCTGCATGATGAACAGGCCGATCAGAATGACGACCGTGATCGGCACCACGGCCGGCGTTAGCGACGGCTCGTCCACCTTCAATCCTTCGATTGCGCTCAACACTGAAATCGCGGGTGTGATGGCGCCGTCGCCATAAAGTAGCGCGGCGCCGATCAGGCCGACGATCAGGAGCTGGGCGCGCCAGGTGCCCGGTTGGGCGTGGCGTGCTCCAAGCAGCGCCAGGATCGCGACGATGCCGCCTTCACCGCGGTTGTCCGCGCGCAGGATCAGCATGGCGTATTTGAGCGAGATGATGAGGACCAGCGCCCACAGGATCAGCGACACCACGCCGAGGATGTCCTCCTGAGTAACCGTTCCGCCATGGGCGGCGGCCTTGGCGGCTTCCTTCAGCGCATAAAGAGGACTGGTGCCGATGTCGCCATAGACGACACCGAGCGCACCGAGCGTTGTTGCTATCGGGAGGGGGCTCGGACGGCCGGTGGCGAGGGCAGGCGTTGTGGTCACTGGCAAGACCCCCAAGGAATTTGCACCGCGCCCGCCGGATTATCCGATGGGCGCGATCAACGGCCAGTGTGCGACGACACGTCGCAAATTACCATGGGGTGTTTTGTGACGTGGGTTGGATGGCCCTTATGGCGTGCGGTCAGCGGTAACTAGGCGCGCTTCGTGGATCGGCGCCGCCTTGGTGCCGGCAAGGCGCAGACAGGAAGCTTCGAAATTCGGCCAGGCCTGCTGCGAGCAATCCCTGCCGACCACACGAACATCCAGCCGGTCAGCCTTGGCGAGGGGTTGGGGCGTGCTGGCTTCCACCTGCGGGGCGAAGCCGGGGAGAATGGTGAGGGCGGTAGCGATGAGCGCAGCAACGGCTATGGCAGAAAGTGCCTTGATCATTGACGGTCCCCTGTCATTGGGCCTTCGGGGCCCGTCGTTTCGTTGTGAACCTAGTAACCAGCCCAGGTTTCCGGCCGTCTTCGCCAAGCCCGAAAATGGTTTCGTCCCACCCAAGTTTTGTTTCGTCGTCCATCGGCCGACGAAACATTGTCGGTATGCCGAGGGAGACGCCCGAACCCCCGAAGTGGTTCATTGGCCGAGCCGAAATAAAATTCCTGAAATCCGGCCGATGCCGGGAACCCGGCTGGCTTGCCGGGCCGCCCGGGGCGGGTTAGAGGGGTCCTATGCCCCGTATCGCGCTTTATCCCGGCTCTTTTGACCCCGTCACCAACGGCCATCTGGACGTCGTCCGGCACGCCGTCGGCCTCTGCGACCGGTTGATCGTCGCCATCGGGGTCCATCCGGGCAAAAAGCCGCTGTTTTCGACCGAAGAGCGCCTGGACATGGTCCGGGCGGTGTTCGGCCCGGTGGCCAAGGCGGCCGGCTGCACCTTCGATTGCACCACCTATGACAATCTCACTGTGACGGCGGCCCAGAAGGCCGGCGCCACCATCATGATTCGGGGCCTGCGCGACGGCACCGACCTCGACTACGAAATGCAGATCGCGGGCATGAACGAAACCATGGCGCCCGAGGTGCATACGGTGTTCGTTCCGGCCTCGGTCGCGGTCCGCCCGATCACCGCCACACTGGTACGGCAAATCGCGCAGATGGGCGGTAACGTATCTGCCTTCGTGCCGTCATCGGTCGCTGCTCAGCTCAAGACCAAATTCGCCAGCTAACCGACTTTCCGCGCCCCGATATCCGACCTCTCGACCCCGGAGTTTTCATGATCCGAATTTTCGCTCTGCTCGCCGCGCTGGTTTGCGCCGCTCCCGCGATCGCCCAGCCGTTGCCCGCCAATCTCGACAAGGCGAATGCCATCGTGATCGATTCCACCAAGGGCCGCATCGTGATCAAGCTGCGGACCGATATCGCGCCGGGGCATGCCGAGCGCATCAAGCAACTCGCCCGTGAAGGCTACTACAACAACGTGCCGTTCCACCGCGTGATCGATGGCTTCATGGCGCAGACCGGCGACGGCCAGAAATTCAACGGCACCGGCGGTTCGAAATACCCGAACCTGAAGGCCGAGTTTTCCAGCGTGCCGTTCAAGCGCGGTATCGTCGGGATGGCGCGCCGCGGCGACAGCAACGACTCCGCCAACTCGCAGTTTTTCATCATGTTCGCGGATGGATCGAGCCTGAACGGGCAGTACACGGTGATCGGCGAGGTCGTGTCGGGCATGGATGTTGTCGATAAGCTCAAGCGCGGCGAGCCGGTCGCCGATCCCGACAAGATGGTGAAGGTGCAAGTCGCATCCGATATCAAGTAAGTCATGGCGACGGCGCGCAGCAAGCCATTCCCCTGGTTTGCCGCGCCACTGCTGTGCCTCGTATTGACCGGCGCGGCGCAAGCCGAGCCGCAACAGCTCGACACCATCAGGGACGTCGTCGTCAGGCTTCACCGCTGCTGGAAACCGCCGCCGCTGTCGAGCGCCAATCCGATCGACATCACGGTGGTCGTCAGCTTCAACCGCGAGGGCGTCATCCTCGGCCATCCCCGGATCACCTATGAATCGGAACAGGCGACCGATGGCGACCGCCTGCAATACCGGATCGCGGTGATGGAGACATTGCAACGCTGCACGCCATTGCCATTTACCGAGGGACTAGGCGGTGCCGTTGCCGGCCGACCCTTCGCGATCCCTTTCAGAACCCGTAAATCCACACCCAGAACCGAAGAGAAACGAGCATGGCTGTCACCGAAAATACTCTGATCCTTGAAACCACCCAGGGTCCCGTCACCATCGAAATGCGGCCCGATCTCGCGCCCGGTCACGTCGCGCGGATCAAGGAACTGGTGCGCAAGGGATTTTACGACGGCATCGTGTTCCATCGCGTGATCGACGGGTTCATGGCGCAGACCGGCTGCCCGCGCGGCACCGGCACCGGCGGCTCCGGCCAGAAGCTGAAGGCGGAATTCAACAAGGAACCGCATGTGCGCGGCACCACCTCGATGGCGCGCGCCGCCAGCCCGGATTCCGGCGACAGCCAGTTCTTCATCTGCTTCGACGACGCCTCCTTCCTCAACGGCCAGTACACGGTCTGGGGCAAGGTGACCGAAGGCATGGACAACGTCGACAAGATCAAGCGCGGCGAGCCGGTGAAGAATCCCGACAAGATCGTCAAGGCCCACATGGCCGCCGACGCGGCGTAAGTTTTCTTCACCTCTCCCCGCCGGGGAGAGGTAAAGACCAGCGCTCCGCGGTGGCCAGTGAGCCCGGAAGTTCCATGCGCACCGATCTCTTCGACTTCGAACTTCCACCCGAAAACATCGCGCTGCGGCCGGCGAGCCCGCGCGATTCCGCGAAAATGCTGGTGGTGCAGGGCGACGGTGTGTTGCGTGACAGCACTGTCGCCGAGCTGCCGCAATGGCTGGAGCCCGGCGACCAGCTGGTGGTCAACGATACCAAAGTGATCTCGGCCCAGCTCAAGGGCCGCCGCATCGGCCGCGAGACCGAACCGAAGATCGAGGCCACCCTGATCAAGCGGCTCGACGGCTCGCGCTGGCAGGCGCTGGTCAAGCCGGCCAAGAAACTGTCGCCGGGCGACGTGGTTCGCTTCGGCAACGAAGGCAAAGTCTGCCTGCTCGGTCACCTCGACGCCGAGGTCGAGGCCAAGGGCGAAGACGGCGAGATCACGCTGTCGTTTTTGTTTCACGGGCCAACGCTCGACCAGGCCATCGCCGATCTCGGCGCGCCGCCGCTGCCGCCCTATATCGCCTCCAAGCGCACGCCCGACGATCAGGACGCTGCCGACTACCAGACCATGTTCGCGGCCAACGAGGGCGCGGTGGCAGCTCCCACGGCCGGATTGCATTTCACACCGGCACTGGAATTGGCCCTGCGCAACCGCGGCGTCGAACTGCATCGGCTGACGCTGCATGTCGGGGCAGGGACCTTTCTGCCGGTCAAGGTCGACGAGACCTCCGAGCACCGGATGCACGCCGAATGGGGCCGCATTACCGCTGCGACCGCGGCTGCGTTGAACGCCGCGCGCGCCAGGGGTGGCCGCATCGTTGCGGTCGGGACCACCTCGCTGCGACTATTGGAGAGTGCCGCGGCCGAGGATGGCACCATCCAGCCGTTTGATGCGGAGACCTCGATCTTCATCACCCCGGGATACCGCTTCCGCGCGGTCGATATTTTGCTGACCAATTTCCATCTGCCGCGCTCGACGCTGTTCATGCTGGTGTCGGCCTTCGCGGGCCTCGAGACCATGAAGGGCGCCTATGCCCACGCGATTGCTGGCGGCTATCGCTTCTATTCCTATGGCGACGCGACGTTGCTGTTCCGCAGGTAATTGAAGAGTAACCTTGTGGTGCCAATGATTCGATGCGTGATGGAGCGGCGAAGACTCGCCTATCCGGTTCAGCGATCAGTTGAGGAACCGCAAACTTGCTGGCTCCGCCAGAGCAGACCGTAGAGGCGCCGCTCACCGAACGCACATTCGTCGCGCTCGACGGATTGCGCGGCGTCGCCGCCATCATGGTTGCCCTGCGACACGCGCCGTTTCTCTGGGCTATCCCGGCGACACCGACGGGATGGATGAGGAACAGCTATCTGGCGGTCGATCTGTTTTTCGTTCTGTCGGGATTCGTGCTCGAGCACGCTTACGGAAGACGCTTTCGCGAGGGAATGTCGCCTCGGTCATTCATGCTCGCGAGGCTGCAGCGGCTCTTCCCGTTATACGCCCTGGCTTTCGTCCTCGCGCTGCCGTTCCTTCTCGCCCAGCTTGGCGAGGGCGCGCTGGGCCCGGCGCAAGCCGTCATCGAGTTCCTGTGCAGCGCGCTGATGCTGCCGACACCGAATTTTGCTGATCCCCAAGCGGACCTGTATCCGCTCAACTTCGCGGCCTGGTCGCTGTTCTTCGAACTGTCGGCGAACCTGCTGTTCGCGGCGTTCGGCCGGCGGCTGGACACGAAATCCCTGGTCTGGCTCGTCGGTGTGTTCGCCGTTGCCCTTGCCGTATGCGCGACGGCAGGATGGCTCGGGTTCGGCATTGAAGTGGACAAGCGCGGCGTGCTGGGTGGCGGACCAAGCTGGCAGACGTTCGGCGCCGGTATGCTCAGGGTCGGATTCTCGTTCTTCGCCGGCGTCCTGATCTATCGCTTCTACGACAGCAAGCGACAGCAGCCGGCGAGCCTCGGCGCCGCGACCGCCGCGTTTGCCGTCGTCACCGGGGTTCTTGCGCTGGGTTTTTCCGGGAATGTCGATCTTGCGGCGACGCTGTTTTCGGTGATCGTTATCTTCCCGCTTGCGATCATGACCTGCGCGCGTTTCGATCCGCCGAAAGGCGTTTTGAGAAGCACCATGCAGAGCCTCGGCCTGCTTTCCTACGGCTTGTATGTTTTGCAGGGAGTGATGTTCTATGCGGTGGAGGTCTGCGCCCGACATTTCGAAGTCCAATCGGTCTGGATCGGGCTTTTGTCGGTGCCGGTGGTCGCCGCGATCGCCTACGCAGCCACCATTTTCATCGATCTTCCGGCAAGGCGCCGGATGAAGCAGGCGCTCAGGGGATTTTAGGCGGATGCGGGACAGGCGGACCGCGCCTGTCCCGTGATCACCTCACGCCGGCACGCGCTCCGGCAACAGCTCCGCGATCTGCACCGCGTTCAGCGCCGCGCCCTTCAACAGCTGGTCGGCTGCCACGAACATCGAGATCGAATGGCCGGTGGGGTCGCTGAGATCCTGGCGGATGCGGCCGACCAGCACGTCGTCCTGACCTGACGCATCGATCGGCATCGGGAAATAGTTCCTGGCCCGATCGTCCACGATCCTGACGCCCGGCGCGGACGCCAGCAACGCGCGGACCTCGCCTTCGCTGATCGGCCTTTCGCATTCGAAGGTGATCGCCTCGCAATGCGCGCGCAGCACCGGCACTCGGACGCAGGTGACGCCGACGGCGATCCGCTCGTCCTCAAAGATCTTCCGGGTCTCCTTGATGACCTTGGTCTCTTCGTCGTTGTAGCCGGTCTTGGGATCGATCGCCGTGTTGTGGCTGAACAGGTTGAACGCGAAGGGATGCGGCATGACCTTTGGCTCAAACGCCTCGCGATCGAGATAGGCGCGGGTCGATTCCACCAGTTCGTTCATCGCCGCAGCACCCGCGCCGCTGGCGGCCTGATAGGTCGACAGGATCAGGCGCTTGATGCGGCTGCTGCGGTGGATCGGCCACAGCGGCACCAGTGCTGTGATCGCGGCGCAGTTGGGAACGGCGATGATGCCCCTGTGCTCCCGGATCCGGCCCGCGTTGATCTCCGGGATCACCAGCGGCACGTTCGGGTCCATCCGGAAGGCGGAGGAATTGTCGATCACGACGGCACCGGCCTGCACTGCGACAGGCGCGAACTTTCGGGAAATGCCACCGCCGGCCGAGAACAGCGCGATATCGACGCCGTCGAACGAGCGCTCGGTCAGTTCTTCGATGACGATCCTCTCACCGCGAAAATCGATGGTCTTGCCGGCCGAACGCGCGCTCGCCAGCGCCTTCAGCTTGCCGACGCGGAAGCCGCGCTTGTTCATGGTGGCGATGAATTCGGCACCGACGGCGCCGGTCACGCCGGCAATAGCAACAACGGGATCGTTCTTCACTTTTCTCTCCATCAGGCAATAAAAAAAGCCCCGGACCAGAGGTGCAGGGCTTCGGTTCAGATGATGCGATCGTTACGACTACGCGCGCACCTCTCCCGAAGCCCCGAAGGGCTTTGCGGTTTTGGTGGTGCGTTTGGTGGTCGTGATCATGGCGCGGACTTATGCTGAAAAGTTTGACCGGCGTCAACGGCTTTTGGACTGAAAATCGGCCTCAACGAGGTTGAACAAGGGTGCGTTGTCGCGCCATAAGCTGACCCATGAGCGTTCCAAATCACTTCGATCTTCTGGCCACCGACGGCGCCGCGCGCACCGGCCGACTGACCACGCCGCATGGCGAGGTGCGGACGCCGGCCTTCATGCCGGTCGGCACCGCCGGCGCCATGAAGGGCATGCATTGGCGCGAGGTACGCGAGGCCGGCGCCGATATCGTGCTCGGCAACACCTATCACCTGATGCTGCGGCCGGGCGCCGAGCGAATTGCCGGCCTCGGCGGCCTGCAGCGCTTCACCGGCTGGGGTGGGCCGATGCTCACCGATTCCGGCGGTTTTCAGGTGATGTCGCTGTCGGAGCTGCGCAAGGTAACCGAACAGGCCGTGACCTTTCGCTCGCATATCGACGGCGCCAAGGTCGAGCTGTCGCCGGAGCGGTCGATCGAGGTGCAGCGGCTGCTCGGCTCCGACATCGCCATGCAGATGGATGAGTGCGTGGGGCTGCCGGCCGAGCGCGGCGATATCGAGCGCGCGATGCAGCTTTCGCTGCGCTGGGCGGCGCGCAGCAAGCGCGCGTTCGAAACCGCCCCGCAAGGCCACATGCTGTTCGGCATCGTCCAGGGCGGCGACGTGCCCGAATTGCGCCACGCCAGCGCGCGCGGATTGGTCGAGATCGGCTTTCACGGTTACGCGATCGGCGGGCTTGCGGTCGGCGAACCGCAGGCGGTGATGCTGGCCATGATCGAGGAGACCGCGCCGCTTCTGCCTCAGGATCGTCCGCGCTATCTGATGGGCGTCGGCACGCCCGAAGACATTCTGGAGGCGGTCGCGCGCGGCATCGACATGTTCGACTGCGTGATGCCGACGCGGAACGGACGTCACGGGATGGCGTTTACCAGGTTCGGCCAGATCAACCTGCGCAACGCGCGCCATCTCGACGATCCCAGGCCGCTCGATGAAGCGAGCCCGTGGCCGTCAGCGCGGAATTATTCGCGCGCCTATCTGCATCATCTGGTCAGGGCCGGTGAGACGCTGGGCGCCATGCTGCTGTCGGAAATCAACGTCGCCTATTACCAGCAATTGATGCAGGGCATTCGCGACGCGATCGCGAACGGAACGTTTGACGAATTCCGAAAACAAACGCGCGCCGATTGGGCGCGCGGGGACATTGCTCCGAGATGAGATCAGTTACAGGCGAACCTCTTGACGGAATGTTTGGTTACGAAACCGTAACCGCAGGTGTCGCAGGTCCAGAGATAGCTGATCAAGTCGTCGTGCAGATAAGCGGACGCTTCCGCGGCGACCATGGAGTCGGCGCACACCGGGCAGGTCGGTAAATCGCATCCGCGCGGGTCGGGCCTGGACGCTGCGGTCGACAGGATTGCAGCAAGTGCTGGCATCGTGACCTCCTTGCGTTCTGAACCGGAACTCATCTGGTAGGCGTACTATACTCTGAAATGTTTGACGTTGTCGCAACACAAATACGTAGGTTTGACGTTATTTGACGCCGCTAACGTTTTGCAATGCAGCGAATTTTGACTTCGGTGTTTCTGACTTGCACACTGGCGTGCGCTGCACCTAATTATAGAACCGCGCCAATTCCGCGCACATTCTCGCCAAGGGAGTCTTTGATGAACGCGCCATCGGCAACGAGTGCAGTGCAGCGTCCCGGACGGGGCCGCGTTTTCGACTCCATCGTCGACGCCGTCGGCGACACCCCGATCGTCCGCTTGCGCAGACTGCCGCAGGCCCACGGCGTGAACGCGACGATCCTGGCCAAGCTCGAATATTTCAATCCCGCCGCCAGCGTCAAAGACCGCATTGGTGCTGCGATGGTGATCGCGATGGAGAAGGCCGGCGTGATCAATGCCGACACTGTGCTGATCGAACCGACCTCGGGAAATACCGGAATTGCGCTGGCGTTCGTCGCGGCCTCGCGCGGTTACCGGTTGAAGCTGGTGATGCCGGAATTGATGTCGATCGAGCGGCGCAAGATGCTGGCGTTCCTCGGCGCCGAAATCGTGCTGACGCCGGCAGCCCAGGGCATGAAGGGCGCCATCGCGACCGCCGAGGAGTTGATCCGCAGCACACCAAATTCGGTGATGCCGCAGCAGTTCAAGAACCTCGCCAATCCCGAAATTCACCGCCGCACCACGGCGGAAGAAATCTGGAACGATACCGGCGGCAACATCGATTTCTTTGTCGCCGGCGTCGGCACCGGCGGCACCATCACCGGCGTCGGACAGGTGTTGAAGCCGCGCAAGCCAAGTTTGCGGGTGGTCGCCGTCGAGCCCGAGGAAAGTCCGGTGCTGTCGGGCGGCCAACATTCTCCGCACAAGATCCAGGGCATCGGCGCCGGATTCATTCCGGACATCCTGGATCGCTCCGTGATCGACGAGATCGTCAAGATCAACTCATCGACCGCGATCGAGACCTCGCGCGCGCTTGCCCGCCAAGAGGGGATTCCCGGCGGCATCTCCTCGGGTGCCGCGATCGCCGCGGCGCTGCAGATCGGCCAGCGGCCCGAGAGCGCCGGCAAGACCATTTTGGCCATCGTACCGTCGTTCTCAGAGCGCTATCTTTCGACGCCGCTGTTTGAAGGAATTTGACAATGGCCGATCAACCGAGGCGACCGCGAACCCTGAACGATGCGCGCTCCGAGGCCGAAGCGGCGTTCAAGCGCAGCACCGCCAAGGTGGCGGAGGCGCCGCAGAAGCCGGTGGCTATTCCCGGCGTCAAGGAACTGGTCTCGCTGCGGATCGACCAGGACGTGCTGGAATATTTTCAGGAGGGTGGTGCGGGCTGGCAGGACCGCATCAACGAGGCGCTGCGAAAGGCCGCGGGCAAGTAGGCGACAGGGCGTGCCGAGTGCACGGAACTATCCGCCCCTGAACGAAAAAGCCCGGGTGCTCCCGGGCTTTTCCGTTTGATGGTTGGCTCGAAGTTAGCGGAACATGCCGCCGACCATGCCGCCGATGAAGGCGCCAGGGTTGGGGCCGCCACCGCCCCCGCCGCGATAATGACGGCCACCACCGCCTCCGCCGCCACCGCTGTGGCGGCGCGCGGGACGATCGTCGGAGTCATCGCTCGAACTGGCTGATGTCGTGGCCGACACGATCTCGGTCAGCAGGGCCTTGTGCTGCAGCCTGTTGAGGTAACCGCTCTTGGGATAACCGCGGGCGGCCTGCCAGCGCGTGATCACCGCGCGGGTCTGCTCATCGAACTTGCCGGTCACCTTGGTGTCGAAGCCGAGACCGTTCAGCCGCCGCTGCACGTCGCGGCGCTGGCCCTTGTCGAGGCCGATCTGGTCCTCGGTGGTCTGGTTCGCTTCGTCGTTGAAGGTTGCCGGATCGATACCGGTGGTCAGGTTGCGGGTCGTGGTGCTCGGGCCGTTCTCGAGGGCTGCGAGCCGCGACAGCGCCAGCGGCTTGAACTGGCCGTTGGGATAGTTGCTCAGATAGGCGTTGAGCTCTTCCGGTTTGTTGGAATCCTTGATCGAGCGCCAGAACTCGAGTTCGACATCCGAGCCGGGTGCGGCGGCCGTGGCAACGGGGGCCGGCGCCGCTGCGGTGGCTACGCCTGGAACCGCGGGGGCAGGCGCGCCGTTCAGATAGACCGAGCCGATCAAGTTGGTGTGGCCCCAGGGCAGCTGGCCCTTGTTGGTCTCTTCATTGACCTGGGCGCGGACCTTGGTCATCGCCTGCTGGATCTCGATGCCGGGCTGCGCGATGTTGTCGATCAGCGCACGCGTGAACGGGCTGTTATTTCCTTCCTGACCATCGAGCGCGGTCTGGCCGGGGCCGGTTGCGAACGCGATCAGGGTGCCTTCGCCGGATTTCATTTCGGCGAGGCCAGTCTGCACCGACACGCTGCGGGTGGCCGAGTTCGACTTGATCTTGGCGGCGAACGGATTGTCGCGGCAGGCGTCGAGGAACACCAGCTTGACCTTGGCGTCGCTCATGGTCTGGTCGAGCGTGAGATCGATGTTGATCGCGGCGCCGAGCTTGACGTCCATCTCCGACTTGATGTCGGCATCGATCGGCAGCAGATAGTTGGTGCCGCCGATGGCGATGCCATGGCCGGCGTAGAAGAATACCGCAACGTCGGCGCCTTGCGCCTTCTTGCCGAAGTCGAGCAGTTTCTCGGTCATCTTGTCGCGGGTGAGGTTGGTGCCTTCGACGACGTCGAAGCCGACATTGCGCAGCACGCCGGCCATCGCCTTGGCGTCGACCGGCGGGTTCGGCAGCTGGGCGACGTTCTTGTAGGCGCCATTGCCGACGACGAAGGCGACACGCTTCTCGGCGTTGGCGGCGCTTACGCTGAAGGCGATGCAGATCAGGGAAGCAATGAGGGTGCGCATCTGAAATCCCCTGGCAGAATCGAAAAAAAGATTTGGCTACAACGCTGACGGTATATTACACGAAAAAGCCACACTTCGCGCCCTCAAAAATAGGGACTTGCCCAGAATTTGAAAACCCCCACCCGGCCCATCTAACGGTATCCGCTGGCCGCGCCTGCGCACGTGATCTGCATCACAATATCCGGTGACCATCGCTGCGGAGAGTCAGGCGCTGGCCCGCGCCGGAACCCGGCTATTCGGTTTCAGGTTCAGCAGATTGCCGGCCAGGATCAACGCGGCGCCCAGCACCGTGAACAGGTCCAGCCGTTCCGAATAGATCAGCCAACCCATGGTTGCGGTTAGGGGAACGCGCAGGAAATCCATCGGGATCACCACCGTCGCATCGGCATGCAGCATCGCGCGCGCCATGCAGTAGTGAGAGAAGGTGCCGCAAAACGCGATCACGACGACCCAGCCCCAGATGTAGGCCGGCGGCCAGGTCCAGACGTAGAGCGCAGGGAAAAATCCTGCCGCCGTCTGCATAGCCAGCATCCAGAAGATGATTGCCAGCGTCTGTTCGGTTCGGGTCAGCGACTTGACCACCGCGATAGAGATACCGAAGCCGACTGCTGCGGCGAGCGCGATCAGCTGGCCCGGGTTGATCTCGCCGGTGGCGGGACGGACGATCACGACCACGCCGACCAGGCCGAGCGCGATCGCCGCGATCTTCCAGCCCGTCATGCGTTCGCCGAGAAAGGAAGCGGCGAGGATCGCGGTCCAGATCGGCATGGTGAATTCGATCGCGACCACCTGGCCGATCGGGATCAGCGTCAGCGCGAAGAACCAGCCGAGCTGCGAGGCGTAATGGAGCAGGTTGCGCGCAATATGCACGTGCACCCGCGCGGTCTTCACCACGGCAAATCCGCCGTTGATGCGGATCAGCGGGTACAGCATCAGGAGGCCGAGGATCGAGCGCAGCTCCATGAGCTGAAACACGTTGAGTTCGCGCAGGCTCTCGCGGCCGGCGACTGCCACGACCAGCATCAAGGCGAGCCAGCCCGCCATCCACAGCGCGGCCATCGATTTCGATTGTGTGCGGTCCATTGGGGGAAGGAAATACCGGCGGGTTGACGAGGGGAGGCCGGTATCGGTGAGTTGAGCCCGATTTGCAACGCTCAAATCCGCGGACGCTGTGATCCGATAGCGTTTTCGAGCGAAGTGGATTCCGGTTCGCGTCAAGAAAACGCGTCCAAACAGAAGGCGCTTGCTTCAATTTCGCGGTGGGATTGGCCGTTCGATTGATGCTAAGCAACGGCCAAATCCAGGGAGGACTGCGCATGCGTATCTTGCAACCGGCCGAATGGTCGAAACCCCGCGGCTTTTCGCACGGCGTCGAGCTCGACGGTCCCGGCAAATGGATCGTTCTGGCGGGCCAGACCGGCGGCGACGAAAAGGGCGACTATCCGCCTGATATGGCGGCCCAGGTCGGGTCCGCGCTGAAGCGGATCATCAAGCTGCTCGGCGAGGCCGGTGCAGGGCCCGAGCATATCGTCCGCCTGACCTGGTATTTGACCAGCCGCAGCGAATACGAAGCGGCCGGCGCCGGCATAGGCGCCGCCTGGAAAGAAACGCTCGGGCGCAACTTCCCGCCGTCGACGCTGCTCTACATCGACGGGCTCGTCGACCTCAGGGCCAAGGTCGAAATCGAAGTCACCGCTTACGTGCCCAAAGCCTAAGGACAAGCCGTAGGACACGGCCCAGCACAAGCCAGAAAGAGTTTCATCAATGACCAATCGATCCACATCGGCGGATTTCGTCACGGCCTTCGCCACCGGCTGGCCCGAGAACCAGCCCGACATCATGGTGCTTTCGCTGACCACGCACAAAGGCGTGCAGGATTTTGCGTTCAACAAGGAACAGGCCCAGTTGATCGCGAAAACCATCAAGGAAACGGCGGCAAAGCTGGCGAGACCCAAGACGAGTTAGCTGTAACGCGCGACCGCCGCCGGCCACCGGGTCGGCGCACCGCGCCGCCCGGCATGATTATCGCCGGTTACTTCGACAGCGACATATGGACGGCCCTGAACTGACTGTCCGCACTCATGTCGACCGTCTGCCGGTTACCTGCCGTTCGCAGCGAGATCCTGGCGGTGAATCCGGCCGCCTGGGCGATAACCTGGAAATTGCCGCCACCGCCACGGCCCTGCAGGGTGCCGCCGACATTGCGGCTGCTCTCGCTCCAGTTGCCGGATACGGTGCCGCCCTGATCGACGATGGCTGCCTGCAGCGCGAATTTATAGGCATCGCTGGCGCAGGTGAGGGTCATATCCATGCTGGGGCCGGCGACCCGGTAGGTCGCGCGGCAGCGGATGCGCTCGCTCGAACCGTCGTCGAGCGTGACCGTGCCGCCGCCCGACCAAACGCCGGCCAGGCCGGCGAACGGGCCGGACTGGGCGTGGCTCGCCGAGGTCGCGAAGGCCGTTACAAAAAACGCGACGGCTGCAAATGTCAGCCGCCGCGCATGGGCGAAGAGTTCCGATGTTCGGCTTGCCTTATTGGCGGGACGCTTCCCACCGACCGCTGCACGGTACGCCAGCTGATGCCCCATTCCACTTCCCCGATCCGGAGTTGCCACTGAGTTGACCGTTCGCATATGCACCATTGATCGAGACTCGCACAAGTCCCCCGCTTCCGACGCTGCCGGAGACCGGGGCGCCGGCCGCCGATACCTTGCCGTCGGTGACGGTCAGGGTCGAACTGGTCTGCGCATCGCAGCTGCCGGTCTTGGTCACGACGGTGACGTGCCAAAGCCCATCATAGGGGGTCTGGGCCGACGCGGGAGCTGCTGCAAGGGCGGCCGCTGAGGCGAGCAACGAAGCGAAAAACAGGCCGCTAATGCGATTGTGGCGCATGGATCAATTCCTTGAGAAATGTGTGTGATGACGCGGCTTATCGGGGGACAATGTGTTCAAACTTTGGTGCGCCGCAGCAAGACGGAAAGTTCCCGTGGACTCAAACACATCAAGGTGAATTCGGTTCCGGCTCAGGAACAGAAAAATCGTTCCCGGCGGCGGACTTTGCGCCAGTTCGGGGCGCAGGCGCCGAAAAACCTAGTGTTTGCCGTCCAGACTTGGGGCGTTGGTCGCAAACTGCTCGTCCTGTGGCTTGGCCGGCAGGGTTTTGTGGGTTTTGGCGTAGTCGATGACGTCGCCGAGCAGTTTTTGGCCGAGCGGCGCCAGCGCACGCTCCCACAGCTCGCGGGCGGTCTCGCCCTTCCTGACAAAGACCCACTCCTGGGCGGCGATCGCGCCGGCATCCATCCGGTCGGCGAGATGGTAGACGCTGCCGCCAGCGATCGGATCGCCTTCCTTGATGGTCCATTCGATCGCTGCGATGCCGCGATGGCGGGGCAGCAGCGAGGGGTGATAGCCGATACCGCCGAGCTTGGAGGCGGCCAGCGCCGCCTTGGTGACACGGGCATGACTGTGCGCGGTCACGATCAGATCGGTGTTAGGGGCGATCTCCGAAGCCGCGACGAATTTGGGGTCGGCCTGGATGACAACCTCGATTCCGGCCGCTTTGGCTGACGCCGCCAACCGGTCTTCCCCGTCGTGAACGACGACCCTGACGATGTCGACGCCGTGTTGCCGCAGCGTGTTCAGTGTCGTCACGCCGAAATGGCGGGAGCCGACGAGGGTAATCCGCATGTTGTGCCGTCCGTTATGAGCGAAACTTCGTGCCCGTCGATAACACGTCGCCTGTATCTGTCACCCCGCCGGCCTGCCGCCCGGAAGGTTATCAACAGGGCGCGCCGCCCGGGCCGCCGGCTTGTTTTTTGTGGATGCCGTCGACCTGGTGGATTCCCGCTAATTCTTGCCGACGCAACTGGGATACGGCGCAGCTTCGCCGGCCACGATCGGGCAAAGCCGGATCGGCTGCAGCAGCCGCAGACGCTGCTGCCATTTGGCATCATCGATCGCGGGCGTGGCTGAAGCCGGCGTCCGCTCGGCCCATTGCAGCGTGTAGTAATCGGCGCTGCCTTTGACGGCGATGACCAGCGCGGTTTCGCTGTGCTTGTCCGGGGCCTGATCGACCCGGCCGCAGCCGGCGACCGCGACAAAGGCGTCGTGCGCGCCGAACTTCGCCGGGCCCAATACCTTGAAGGCGAAACTGTCCGGGCAGGCGGACTTGAAACCGCCGACGATCGATTCCGCAAACGCCTCGGGCGAAACCTTGGGATTGCCGGCCAGCCCCTTGGCGCCGGTCACCGTAATCATCTCCGTCCAGTGTTCGGACGTCTCGCCCTTGGGCACGGCCTCGCGGATATAGCTCGGTCCGTTGGTGTTCTCGCCGATCGCTCTGAAATTGCCCGGCATCGCGAACGTCACGAGCTGGCCGAAGATCGGCGAGATCACGGTGTAAGCGGCCGGCGGCGGGCCTTCGGCGCCGGCGCTCGCGGTAACCAAGGCGCTCAACGCGGCGAGGAGGAGGGCAGTTCGCGTCATTCCGGAGACCTTGATCGGTGGCGGCAGGGGCCAACAGGACCCGATCGCTGGCGTCTGGGCAAGACCTTCAAGCCTGTTCTTCAGGCCAGAATCCGAAGCTCGGGCTTGCTGAAGGTGCGGGCGGAACGATCGACCGGCCGGGGTCGGCGCTCCGCGGCTTTCTGCAGACAGGACCGCAGGTCGGCGCTGCACTGCTTCATCTGGTTGCGTAATTCGCGCCGGGTAAAGGCAGTGAGGGTTGGATCGCCCAGTTGCTGCCAAGCCGACCGTAGCCGCTGCTGCAGCGCGCGTATCTCCTGATCGAAGATGTCGGGCTCTGTCATTCCGGTGGAATCCCAAAGCGTGGTCGCTTCGAGATTAAGGCTGATTTGCGATTGAATGCCTATCCCCGGAAGATTGCGGCCTTCAACGCCGGAACCCGCCCCTTATATAATCGTTGGATATGTGGCCTCGGAGTATTTCAATGTCCTGCAATTCAGCGGTTGTTCTCACCCTGTTGCTTGGCAGCTTGGTCGCATCTCCCAAAACACTGGCGCAAGAAAACCCGGCTCAAACCATAATGCTTGCGCAATTGACACCGCCGGCGGGTGCCGCCGGCGCCGGCAATACGCCTATCAGCGGTATACCGTTCGGTCCGGCCAATCCCAGCGTCCTCAGCGACCCCAGCGGGATATTGAATGCGTCGAAGCTGCCGCCGCTCGGTAAGAATACCATGGCGCCGATCCTTCCCGGTCCGCCGATAGGATCACCGCGGCCCACCACGACGCCGGTCGTCGGCGGGTCGCAACAGGTATTTGTCCCCACTGAGACGGTCCCACGCGGGAAGCCGTCCCGTGGCCGTGGGCCAGCGCAAACCAGCCATTTCACCGGCATCTGCCGTGGGTGTTAGAGCTTTGGGTCCGCTAGGGCGTCTCGCCCAAAAAGCGATGTTCGATGCTCGGCCGGGTGAACTTTTGCCAAAAAGGTCGCGCAGGCTGATCGGGCCGGCTTGAACGTGGGGGAGGCAGTGCATTGTCGAAAAAGGGCATCACAGGCCACGACGAATGGGTGGTCACCGAGGCGTTGGCGACGGCGCTGGTCGCGCTGGAGCAGCTTCCACCGAAGCACCAGCCGCGCCCCCATATGGAGGACATCAAGAAGCTGTTGGTGGCCGGTTGCCAGCCGGGCGCGATGCCACTGCATCTGGCGCAGGCCAAGTGCAGGCTGTTTCCGGACCAGGATCCGCTGATCATCTATCGCGAGTACGGCCTCGAGGACGGCCAAGGTTGACGTCCAAGGCTGACCTCGAAGGTTGAAGGGCGCCGCGCGGTTAGCGCCACATGCCGCGCATGCGGGCGCCGATATCGATGCGGGGGCCCTGCTTGGCCGCTCGCGCCGCCGTCGCGGAAGCCGGCGGCCAATTGGTGCGCTCGAACATCGGCAGCAGGGATTTTGCAATGAAGCGGGACCGTGAGGCGTAGACGTGGCGGTCGCCCAGTGAATTCTGGCCGTGGGTGAAGAAACGTTGCGGCACGGTGAGGTGCAGATCGTCATTGGCGCGGGTCATGGCGACATAAAGCAATCGCCGTTCCTCCTCCAGTTCCGCCGAGGTGCCTGCGCCCAGATCGGACGGCATGCAGCCGTCGACCACGTTCATCACGAATACGGATTTCCACTCCTGGCCTTTGGCGGAATGGATCGTCGACAGGATCAGGTAATCCTCGTCGAGCAGCGGTACCCCGGCCTGGTCGCTGGTGGCGTCCGGCGGATCGAGCGTGAGCTCGGTCAAAAACCGTTCGCGCGAGGGATAGCCGGCCGCGATCTGTTCGAGCTGGATCAGATCGGCGCGGCGGACCTCGGCGTCTTCATGGATGCGATCCAGGTGCGGTTCGTACCAGAGCCGTGCGCGCTCGAGATCGGTGGGCCATTCGCCATAGCGCAGATTGCCGACCGTTTCGGTAAAATCGCGCCAGTCGGCCCCGGCGCGCGGCGGCGATGGCAGGGCGCAAAGCGCCGCAAGCGGATCGGCGGCCTCGTTCATGTGATCGAGCACGCGCTGCGCCGACGCGGGTCCGACGCCGGGCAGCAGATGCAGGATGCGGAAGCCCGCGACGCGGTCACGGGGATTTTCCACGAACCGGAGCAGGGCCAGCATGTCCTTGACGTGGGCCGCGTCGAGAAATTTCAGCCCGCCGAATTTTACGAAGGGAATGTTGCGGCGGGTCAGCTCGATCTCCAGCGGACCGCTGTGGGACGAGGTGCGGAACAGCACCGCCTGCTGCTTCAGCAGTGATCCTTCCTCGCGATTTTCAAGCACGCGCTCGACGATGTAGCGCGCCTGGTCGGCCTCATCGCGCACCGCGACCAGTTGAGGCTTTCGCGTCGAGACGCGATCGGTCCAGAGGTTTTTGGTGAAGCGCTCTTTGGCGAGCCCGATGACGCCGTTGGCGGCGGCCAGGATCGGCTGCGTCGAGCGGTAGTTGCGATCGAGGGTTATGATCTCGGCCTTTGGGCTGAACTGGCCGGGAAAATCCAGGATGTTGCGCACGGTCGCTGCGCGAAATGAATAGATCGATTGCGCGTCGTCGCCGACGACCGTCAGCCCGCGTCCGCCGGGCTTGAGTGCCAGCAGGATCGACGATTGCAAGCGGTTGGTGTCCTGATATTCGTCGACCATCACATGGTCGAAACGCGAGCCGATCTCCTCGGCGAGAGCGGGCTCCGCCATCGTCTGCGCCCAGTAGAGCAGCAGATCGTCGTAATCGAGCACGTTCTGCTTCTGCTTCGCCTCGACATAGCCCGCGAATAATTGCTTCAGTTCATTCGACCAGCCGGCACACCACGGAAAGAACTGCCCCAATATCTGGTCGAGCGGGATTTCCGCATTGACGCAGCGCGAGTAGATCGCAAGGCAGGTGCCCTTGGTCGGAAAGCGCTTCTCGGTTTTCGTTCGTCCCTGCTCATGCCGGACCAGGTTCATCAGGTCGGCGGAATCCTCGCGGTCGTGGATCGTGAACGAGGGATCGAGACCGATCCGCTCGGTATATTCCCGCAGCAACCGCGCGCCGATGCCGTGAAAGGTGCCGGCCCAGTTCAGCGCGTCGGTCATGATCCCGGCATTGCCGCCGAGCGCCTTGCGGGCGATGCGCTCGACACGCGCAGCCATTTCGGCGGCAGCGCGGCGCGAGAAGGTCATCAACAGCATCCGCCGCGGATCCGCGCCATGGATGATCAGATGCGCGACGCGATGGGCGAGGGTGTTGGTCTTGCCCGATCCGGCGCCGGCGATGACCAGAAGCGGCGGTCCGGCCGAGCAATCCGTTCCCACTCCATGCTCGACCGCGCGCCGTTGTTCGGGATTGAGGCTTGAAAGGTAGGTTGCGGGCACCGTCGAATCATTCCTGGCATGAGCGCAGGAGACTCGCCGTTTCCCGTTTTGTTCGCAAGTGGCGGAGCGCTAACGGAACGACCGGGGAGATCGGAGCGGTGGCGCCAAGCCCCGGGCTTTCGCCTTCCCACCAACAAAACGGCCCCACTGATGGGGATCACCCGTGAGGCCGCCGATGGCCGGGCTCAAGCGGGGTGCCTGTCCAGTCATCAATCCTAGCTCATTGCATACAACGGGCGGCCGAAATGGCGTGTTTTACGTATCTGCCCGGCCGAACCGTCACTCGGCTATGAACGACGTGGTCTTGGTTCCGGAATCATAGCGCAACCTAAGCACAGTAAATTTGCACAGATTGACGTTCTTCCAGAGCACCGATTCATCGTGATTCGCCCAGTCCACCTTGATATTCCAGACACAACCTGCGTCGTCGTCGTCGAATTCGACGTAGACGTTGTCCTGGTTCTTCAAGGTCTTCTCGAGTTCGTTGTCCCATTCGTCGAGGCCATCATCCGGCCCATTGAACCCGAGAAACTTGATCGCATAACCGGTCTCGTTGACGACCGAAATATTGCGGCTGTCGGCCGCTGATGCGGGCGCGGCAGCGAGCGACACGCCCATGAAAATCAACGCGGCGAAAATAGACTTCATGCAATAACGCTCCTCTGTCGGAATTAAGCGAACCGTTGCCTAATAGTAGCGACGCCTCGGGCGGCGTTCGTAATCGTCTTCGTCATATTGCGGGCCGCGATAGATCCGGCCCTGTTGAAATTGCGGTGGCACCGTGCCGTTGGGGTAACAAAGGCCATCGCGAATATCGACGTCGGCGCCGTTGCCGCACGGCACGGGGTATCTGCCCCCGCGATACGCCTGATATTGATATTGCCGCGCCGCCTGATCTTGCGGGGCGAGGTACCCGTTGGGATAGCAGAGCCCGTCACGGGCACTGAGGTCCCAGCCATTCCCACACGGCGGCGGATGGGCATAGGCGCGGTGTTGGGTTTGAAGAACCAAGGCTTGGCCCTAGCTCGGAGCGTTGGCGGGGCCGCCCAGTTGAGCGAGGAGCGCGACGGCGGCAAGACTTACGACCATATTTCACGCTTCCCCAAATGAAAGCCGGAGCTTCATCCGCCGGCAAATTGCGGTCAAGGCGGCCATGCGTCACGGCTCGTTGAGGCCCTTCGGGCTCACGCCGGCCCGCAACAAGCCCTGCGATAGGGGGCGCCATAGCCGGGGACGCCATTCCTAGCGGCTTGTAGTTTGTTCTCTTTTTCGTTCACATTAGGCAAACCTGGAGTGAACGACCGAGGGAACGTGATGGACGCCGAAAAAGAGCGTGAAATCATTCGCTTGTGGAACCGGCTGCGGCTTCTCGAACGGGAAGGCCATCCGGCCACGGCCATTCGCCGGCAGATTGACCAAGCGTTGGCTGAACGGGAACCTCATGCAGCTTGATGATGTCAGGTTGGAAATCGAACGGATGCGCGCGCAGGTCAACCGGCAGCGCGGGGAAATCCGCCAGCTACAGCGGGCAGGGATCTCGACGGTCTCGGCCGAAGCGCTGCTGGAACGGATCCTCGACAGCGTCGACGCGCTGTGCGCCGAGCGCGACCGGCTCAAGAAGGAACTGGCGCCGCAGCGGCAGCACAAGCAACAGCAATATTTCAGCCGGTAGCTCGCCGGTTCCAGACAGCGGTATTTCGATGATGCTGCCGACGATCGATCTCAAGCCGCGATCAGGGAATGACCGCCCAATAGGTTCGGCCGTTATATCGCGGGTCCGTGTTGTCGCTGCTCGAGAACATCAGGCCGAATCCGGTCCAGTGCGAGTATCGGCCCATGCCGATCGTTTCGATGTCATGATGGATGCTGTGAGGCGGACCCAGCACCTTGTTGTCCTCGTAGACAAGGACGGGCGAGTGCTGGTTGGCCGGTTCGCTATCTTCGTAGGGGAGCAGTTTCGGGCTTTTAAACAGGAACATATTGGCGCTGTGGTCGCGGCCAAACTGCGTGATGTCGTTGATCAGGATGGCGTTCGGCACCGGCGGCACATCCGGCGGCCGGCGGATCGCGTAAGCAACCGGAAAATACACGGCGAGCACCACGGAAGCCCACATCAAAACGGTCGTGAATTGTCGTGTCGCCGTCTGACCGCACTGAGAGCGAAAGACACCGTCCTCAATCATTGCAACCCCTCGCCAATGGCGAGCCTATCACCGCAATCCCGTGTTTCACAACGGGAGCGCCGATGTACAGCCGGCCCCTGCTGCCGACGTCTCATGAGACAGTCACCTTTTCGTTTTACCGCTACGTGGAAGCGAGCTGGGGTCGGTTTTTTGGGCAGGCTGTTTCGAACAGAATTGGTTAGGGTGCCGTCAGAGAACGATGCAACTAAAGTGCTGATTTAAGGCTGTTTACAAACGATCGTGAATCAAAGATTTTGCCTTCGTGGACCGTGCAATGGGCAAATTGAAAATTGGCAGGACTTACCGGCTGGAACTTCCTGGAATTGCCGCACGCGTGATCGAGGCGCCTGCCGGGCACTGTTCCGCAAAGTTCCCGTTCCTCGTCGAAAGTCTTTTCATTCGCAGCCGATGGTACGTCAACGAACTCGGCGAGCCGGATAACGTTCACAGCCCCAAGCTGGTTGTTCGGGAGGTGGATTCGGAACCACCGCACTCGCCTTCAAATTAGACGGCCGATCACGCGTCGCTGGTCCGCCCGAGGTGCCTGGTTGCCCCCGACAGCGTGCCATCGATCAGAAGCACGACCTGCGTGATGGCCTCGCCCCGGCTCCTGGTTTCACCGGTCTTGGTGGTGAGGTCGTCGAGGGTCACGGCCCATCGCCACGAATTCGGCTCATCCCCTTCGAAAACCAGATATTGTTTGCCGCGATATTCCATCGAAAAACACTTCAATCAATTTGCGCATGGCTGCGGCGGTTCAATCCACCGATAATGCATCCGGCATTATCCGATTTCACCACTTGAAGCGACTCGGTTTCTCGCCTGAGCATTCTGCGCAACGCCCGAACGGGCGCCAATTCCGCGCGCTACCGGTTTCGCTGGCCGCAGCGGGTTGGTATGCATGCGTCATGGCCGGCAAGGCGCGTCTGCGTGTCAGGCGGACGTGTGCCGCCATCGAGCCGCTCGGGCAACGAAAAGGACGAAAAGCAATGATTGAACAGGTTGGCATTATCGGCGCCGGCACCATGGGCAACGGCATCGCCCAGGTCTGCGCGGCCGCGGGGCTTGGCGTGACCATGGTCGACATCTCGGACGCCGCCGTCGCACGCGGTCTTGCCACGGTGGGCACGAGCCTCGACCGCCTGGTCAAGAAGGAGAAGATCTCCGCCGCCGAGAAGGAGGCGACACTGGCGCGCATCACGGCCACGGCCGACAAGGCGAAACTCGCGCCCTGCGATCTCGTGATCGAGGCCGCGACCGAGAACGAGGACCTGAAGGTCAAGATACTGAAGGACATTTGCGCGACGCTGAACCCGCGGGGACTGATCGCCACCAACACCTCCTCAATCTCGATCACCAAGCTCGCCGCGGCGACCGATCGGGCCGACCGCTTCGTCGGCATGCACTTCTTCAACCCGGTGCCGGTGATGGCGCTGTTGGAACTGATCCGCGGCCTGCAAACCTCCGACGATACCGTCGCCAAGGCCGAAGCCTTTGCAAAACGGATCGGCAAGGTATCGATCACCGCCAAGAACAGCCCGGGCTTTGCGGTCAATCGCATCCTGTGCCCGATGATCAACGAAGCCATCTTCGCCCTGCAGGAAGGGATCGCGACGGCTGAGGAGATCGACGCCGGCATGAAGCTCGGCTGCAATCACCCGATCGGGCCGCTGGCGCTGGCCGACCTGATCGGCCTCGACACGATGCTGTCGGTGATGGACGTGTTCTACAAGGGATTCAACGACCCCAAATATCGTCCGGCCCCGCTGCTGAAGGAGATGGTCGACGCCGGCCACCTCGGCCGCAAGACCGGCCGGGGATTCTACAGCTACGGCGCGGCGTGATCCAAATCGGGGGGCGATGCAGCCTGGTCACGCCTGGTTAAAACCAGGGCGCAGTGGCGGTAAGCCGCGAATATGGCCTGACCGAGTAACCAAGGTTTCGCACCTTGCTGCTAGGGAAGGGCATGCTGGCCTTGATCGAAACCATCAAAGCGGAGCCGTGGCCCTTTATCGCGGGCGGCATCGTGGTCGTGACGATGATTCTTGCTGAGTTGTTCGGCAAGGGCGACGGCACGGAATTCCCGGATATGGGTGATTGGGACTAGCAGGGCATGCAGCCCTCGGGCCGAGCCTATTTGCCTGCCGCAGCTTCCAGGCAGTGATTGATGTGGTCGGCCCGGTCCCTCGGCAGCACCTTGGCCTCATCGGCCTTGTGCTGGCATTCCATCATTCTGACCTGTTCGGCGCGGCGTTTTTCCGCGGCCTCGCGAAATTCGGGGGCGACAGAATTTGGGTTCACCAGCTTTTGGGCAAGGCCCGGCCCGGCAAACAGGATCACCGCGGAAAAAATCAAAAACCAGAACCAGCGCGTGGCAAGCCGCTCCAGGGGCCGACCGGAAGGGGTCACCGCTTGGTAGCTCAGCCGGCGGGCGGCGCGTATGAAGGAGGTCACATTACGCGGCAGACGATGCTATGACCCGCCCATGCCGAAGGAGGCTCCGATGCGCATCCCGGCGTCGGGGATTTTGACGATTGTCCTGCTCTCGGCCGCGGCGCCAGCCCGGGCCCAAAGGTATGATCCGGCCTTTCCGGTCTGCCTGCAGACCTACGGCATCGGCGGAGACAGTATCGGATGCGGCTACACCTCGCTGGCGCAATGCGCGGCGTCGGCGTCGGGGCGTTCCGCCCAGTGCATCGTCAATCCCTACTTTGCCGGTGCACCGGCGCCTGCGGGCCGAAGCAGGTTCGGCAAACCCGGCAGGAATTGACATGCGGGTCGAGGCGATGGTCACAGAGGGCGGCGGCTGGGCGAGCGGCCGGAGCAACCCGAACGGCGGTCCCGGGACCATCGAGCTTCAGAAGCCACTGATGCGGAGCTATTTTCCCGAGATCATCAATTGTCACAACGGCACTATCAATTTGCTGCTGGACGTTCCGCTGCAGGTCAGGCTGCCCGACATCGTGACGCCGCCGCTCGATTGGAATCCCGCCGCTTTTCCCGAAGGCGAGAGGTTCGGCATAACGGCGATCGAACTCGAACTGGCGGGAAAGTCCCACCGGGCATGGCTCTACACGGCCGAACATTCGCCCCATCGCTTCAACAACAAGGTCGCGGAAGTGTTGACCGGGAAGCTGGACGGTGTCGCGCTCGGGGTCAGGTGCGCCATCCATGTCAGCCGCGTGAGCCGGATCCTCGTGATCTGACGGTTCGGCGCAGGCGCGGGGCCTGGCGCTACTTTTGGGACCGCTTTTTGCGAGGGACAGGTTTGGCATAATACGGATTGACCACGCACTGGGCGGAGCGGCCCGACGCCGACGCCGCGCACTGCGCCATCGAGGTGTAGCTGCATTCGAAATAGAAGTGCACCATGCCTTCGTAGATCTGCAGGCAGACCGGGTAGGCTGGATCGTAGGTCTGAGCCCGCGCAGGTGCGGCAGACAAGATCGTGCCGGCCGCAAATACCGTGCAAAGCAAGCTTGCTGCGTTTTTCATGTCGGATTCCAATTTGGCGGAAGGAATTTTAGATGACGGGTACAGTGTATTCAACTGTCGTTCTACCGTGGCGATCCCGGAGACTTTCGATTTCTTGAATTGAGTGCACGGTCATCGTAATCGCGCAGTTGCTGTCACCGTAACCGCGGTTGGCCGGTGATTACCGCGCGCGGTCCATCAGCAGGGCCGGGGCGGCGGTGTCCCTAGGGCGTTGGGGATCGAGATCGCCTGACAAGGGACCGGGGATGCCACGCATTGGCTTCTTCCCATTGATGGAGAGCGGTTTCGAGACATTTATCCGCCGCGACTTGATCGTTCGGGTGCGCCGTTTGACAATCCTCGCGTTCTTTCGCTTCGTCAAAACGCGCGCAGCCCGTCAAAAGTAACAGTACGGCAATCGTCGACAGGTTTCGCAGCATCCTCGTCGTGCCTTGCTATCACGTGGTGGCTACCGTGACGGTTCATATCCTCAATCGGGATCGCCAGGATGAGGTGAGGCCGTGAGACGGACCAATCGTGCGGGTTCGCTTCGGGCGCATTGAGGTAGATCAACCGGTTCGTCGGGTGGCAACAACTTGAAATTGTCCTGACGGAAGTGGACTCGGTCAGTCATCAGCCCGGGTCGGTGTTCATCAGGGCCGACGAACAAAATCGCGGAGACCTGACGCAGCAATTTCGCGGCACCGGCGCATGACGCGGTGCTTTCAGTCTTTTGCCCACACCTTTTGACAAGATGCTGATCTACTTGGCTAATCCGACTTCCTCCGGGCGCGCCACGTCAGAGGCGATGCAGGCCGCCAACATCAGCGAATATTCTCCGTCTCATTGTCCTGACTGCAAACTGCAATCCATAATTGAGCTGGATTAGCCTTACCGCGCACAATTCCCGCGAACCCGGTGCTTGCAGCATCGGGTGGGGACGACGCGGGCGCCGGTTCCATGGTAGGGACTGTAGTTAACGAAATGTAAATGGTCGCGTGGCGTTGCCCGCCGCCCTTTATGGGCGCGAGGCATTGCGGTTTGCGAATTTCCGATACTAATCCTGGTTTCCTTCCTAGCACCCTGCACGGTGCAATTTCTGCCATCGAACAGGCGCGCACAGGCGCGCCGAATATTGCCAGGGCGGCCGCTAAACCGCGCGCCGCCGCGCCGATTCTGTCGGCAGACTTTTCCCTTCAGTCAGAAATCGAGCGCGCATGACCACGATCCTCTCGTCGAGCGGTAACGCGACCATCACCACGATCGCGCAACTGAACGACGTCATCAACCAGGCCGACAATGCCGCCGCCAACAGCGGCGCCTATGAGATAGATCTCGGCCACAACGTCGTCATCGCGCTGACGAGCGGGCTCTATGCCATCAATCTGAAAGCCGGCGTGACGCTCGATATCAAGGGCAACGGCGCCACCATCGACGGCGAGAACGAGGCCACGCATCAGTCGTACAATCAGCGCGGCTTCTTCGTCTATTCCGGCGTCGTCACGCTTGAGAACATGACGATCGCGAACACCGTGGCGCGCGGTGGCGATGGTGGCAATGGGCTCGGTGGTGGCGGTGGCGGCGGCGGGCTTGGCGGCGGACTGTTCATCGCCAATGATTCCGGCTCCGCGGTCGCAGGGCAGGTCACGCTGAGCGGTGTCAGCTTTAATGCCAACAGTGCGATCGGCGGAAAGGGCGGCGATGGCTCGGACGGTTATGATCAGGCCGTCGCGAATGCCTTCATGCCGGGCCCAGGCGGTGGCGGCGGCCTTGGTCAGTCGGGCACGGACGGACAAGTAACTGGCGACAACATCTCAGGCTTCCATACCTTCGCCGGTACCGGCGGCGGAAGCGGCGTCGCGGGGCTGCCCGGCACCACTCTGGGTATTGGCGGCAACGGCGCCTACAATTTTAACCTCGACACCTCGATTGCAGCCGGTGGTTTTGGCGGCGGCGGTGGTGGCGGAAGTGCTCAGGACATCGAATCCCCCGGAATTGGCGGCCTGGGCGGCTTCGGTGGTGGCGGTGGCGGTGGCGCCGGCCTCCACTATTCGTTCCAGACCGGGATCACGACGTTCGACCCGACGGCCGGTTCCGTGTTCGGAGGCGGACAGGGGGGAGTCGGCGGTGGCGGCGGCTTGGCTGCCGGTGCTGACATCTTCGCCCAAGCGGGGACATCGCTCACGATCAACGGGGGCTCTTCGCTTTCGGCAGGCACCGTCACCGGTGGCGGGGGCGGCGCGGACAACGGCACGATTTTCAATTTGCGTGGCGGCACCGGCGCCGCCGATGGCAGCGGCATCTTCATCCAGAGCGGATCGGTTACGCTGGGCTCCGGACAGAGCGCCGGGCAGGTCACGGAGATCGATGGCAGCATCGCCGATGTGACGGGCTCGCACGACGTGAGCGGTCTGCAGGGCCTTGGCTTCCTGGTCATTTCCGGCGCGGGCAAGGTGCTGCTCACGGCTGCCAATACCTATGCAGGCGGCACCACGATCCTGGGCGGCACGCTCGAACTCGCGCAAGCCTCGTCAGCGGGGACTGGCGCCATCGCACTCACCGGTGCGGGCGTAACGTTGCGGATCGATGCGACGCCGGTGAACGGCTCGACCTTCGCGCCGACACTGTCAACGATCGATATCAGCGACAGAATCGATCTGCATGGGCTTGCCTTCGTTGCGGGCGCGACCGCCATTGTCGAGGGAACGACGCTCACCGTTACAAGTGGCGCGGTGAGCGAGCACTTCACCTTGGCTAATTCCGGCTCGCTTGCGTTTGCAGCCACAAGCGATGGTGCGGCCGGAACGCCGGGCGTCCTGCTAACCCCGCTGGCCGCGCAAACCATCAGCGGAACGCTCGCTAACCAGGCCACGACGTCCGAAACGCCAATCATCCGTTTGGCGGCATCACCATTGCCGATCCCAATGCCGGTGCGACAGACCAGGTGACGATCACGATGTCCGGCTATGGCGGCGTGCTGAGTGGCGTCGGGCTCAGCGAGGGGGCCAACGGCGTTTACACGCTGGCTGCTGCGACACCTGCCGTCATCACGACCGAGATGAAGGACCTAATTTTCACGCCCACGGCGGGCGCGCCCAACGCTGCCTGGACCACCGCGTTCGATGTCGCGGTCCACAATTCCCTTGGAGCCACCGTTATCGATCATGCCACGTCGGTCGTCGATACCGATCCGGCTGTTGCACCCGTCATCGGTGGCAGCGTCGCCAATCAGATCACTAACCTGGAAGCGCCAACAACGCCGTTTGCAGGGGTCACGATCAGCGATTCAAACTATCAGGCGACGGACACCGTCACCATTACGATGTCCGGCGGCAGCGGCACGTTGACTGGTATCGGCCTCAGCGCGAGCAACGGCGTCTACACGCTGTCGGGAAGCCTGGCCACCATCGTGTCAGAGCTGCGCGGGCTGGTCTTCACGCCGAACCTCGGTGCAAGCGGCGCCAGCACGCCGACGACGTTCACCATCACCGCCGCCAGTTCTGCCGGCACCAGTGCTGCCGACAATGTCACGACGGTCGTGGACGTGGTGCCGGATGTCCGCATTCTCTCGTCGAACGGCCACGCCACCGTCTCGACGCTCGCGGAATTGAACGACGTGCTGACGCAAGCGGCCTTTGTGCCCGCAAACTACGGCGCGCTCGAGATTGACATTGCCGCAGGCAGCACCATCGACATATCCGCCGGCAGCGGGCTCTACGCCGTCAACCTGCAGGCGGGCGTGACGCTCGACATCAAGGGCCACGGCGCAACGCTCGACGGGCACAACACCCACCAGGGATTGTTCGTCTATTCCGGCCAGGTCACGTTCGAAGACCTGACCGTCGCGAACACACTCGCGAAGGGCGGCAACGGCATCGGTAGCGGTGGTGGCGGCGCCGGGCTGGGCGGCGGCCTGTTCGTGGCGAGCGGCGGCAACGTCGTTCTGAGCGATGTCAATTTCAGCAATACCGCCGCGGTGGGCGGCGACACGGCGTTCATTCGTACGCCCGGCCACGGCATACCGGGCAACACTTCGCCGGGCAGGGACGGCAACGGTGGTGGTGGCGGACTAGACGGCGGCACCGGCGGAACTCCAGCAGGTTATGACTTCAACGTCATCCACGGAAACATCAACGACTTCGGGGCCAGTGGCGGCGGCGGCGGCGGCGGCGGTGGCGTTGGCTTCAATGGCGGATCCGATTCAAGCGGCTTTGCAGGCGGCGGCGGTGGAGTCGGAGGCGGCGATCCGACCCATGGCCATCAGACCGTGCTCGGCAGTGGTCTCAATGGCGGATTCGGAGGCGGCGGTGGCGGCGGCGGTTCATTCCTCGGCGGCGGCACCGGCGGCCTCGGTGGCGGCGGCGGCGGCGCACTGGTTGTGCCGGGTTACGGCGGCTTCGGTGCCGGTGATGCCCTCGATGTCGGGGGCGGCGGTCTGGCTGCGGGCGGCGTCATCTTTGCGGAGGACGGTGCGCAGATCACCATCGTTGGATCGACGCAACTTGCAGCCGGGACCGTCACGGGCGGGAGCGCGACCGGAATCGGAGTGGGTTCATCAAATCAGGGCCAGGCCTTCGCCAACGGCATCTATCTTCAGGGCAACGGTCCTTCGCTGACCTTCAACACCGAAGATCCCACCACCCACGCCGCGACGATGCAGACGATCTCGGGCGTCGTCGGCGACGATTTCGGCTCCGCCGCTGCGGCCGGTTATTCCAATCCGCATGCGAACTACAACCCGGGCAATGCCGGCCTGATCAAGACCGGCATCGGAACGCTGACGCTGTCCGCCGACAACACCTACACCGGCACCACCTCGATCAATGCCGGCACCTTGATCGTCGATGGCTCGATCGCAACCTCTCACGTCGATGTTGCCAGCGGCGCGACGCTGGGCGGCCACGGCACCACCGGTTCAGTGACGGTGGCGGCGGGGGGTACGCTTGCGCCCGGCAACAGTCCGGGCATCATTCATACCGGCGATCTTTCGTTGGCGGCGGGCGCGCATTTCGCGGTGCAGATCGCCGGCACGACCGTTGGCACGCAATACGACCAGGTCGCCGTCACCGGCACGGTGTCGCTCGCCGGCGCCAGTCTCGATCTGTCGCTGCTCAACGGATTCAATCCGCAGGTCGGCGCCAGTTTTCTGATCATCGACAATGACGGGACGGCGGATGCCGTCACCGGGAAATTCGCGCAAGGCGATATTTTCTATTTCGACGCCGACCACTATTCGATCAATTACGCCGGCGGCGACGGCAATGACGTCGTCCTCACTGATCTCGGGCCGAACCAGGCACCGGTGCTGTTGCCGATCTCGCCGGCGCTACCCACCATCACCGAGGACGACACCGCCGCCAACGCACCTGGCCAGACCGTTGCGTCCTTTATCGGCGGCAGCGTTTCGGACGCGGACACGGGCGCGTTCACCGGCATCGCCGTGTCGGCAAGCACCGGCACCGACGGGCTACTCGCTGGACGGGACCAGCTGGAGCAATCTCGGCGCGGTGTCGGAGGCATCGGCGCGATTGCTGGACGCAAATGATCACATCCGCTTCGTGCCGGATGGCATGAACGGCGGCAGCGCGACGCTGACATACCATGCCTGGGACCAGAGCGGCAGCACGGCCGGACAGGCCGGCACTCTGGCCAGCATCAGCGCGATCGGTAGCGGTGGCAGCAGCGCATTCAGCAGCTCGACCGATACCGCGACGCTGACTATCACGCCGATCAACGATGCCCCGGCGATTGCGACGCTGTCGCCGGTGACGGTCGCCGAAGACAACTCGGTTGTGTTCTCCGCGGCTAACGGCAACGCGATCGTCGTTTCCGACGTCGATGGCGGCACAGGGATTGAAACGGTTACGCTGTTCGTCTCGCACGGCACGATGTCGCTTGGTTCGACCGCGCATCTGCAAGGCGTCATCAATAATACGTCGGTGGTGATACTGAGCGGCACGATCGCCGATCTCAACCTCGCGCTGGAGGGCACGCTCTATACGCCGACGGGCAACTACAACGGTTCCGACCAGTTGACGATCAGGATCGACGATAACGGCAACAGCGGCAACAGTTTTAATCCTCTGTCTCAGTCCGAGACCGTGGCGATTACCGTCACTGCCGTGAACGATGCCCCGACCGTGACCGGCGGAACAGTGGCCACGCTTGCGGCAGTCAACGAAGACACGGCGAATCCTTCCGGCGACACGATCTCGAATTTGTTCGGCACGCATTTTTCCGATGCAACCGACCACGTGACCAATGGATCATCGGCAAACCTTTTCGCCGGCGTCGCCGTCACTGATAATGCTGCGACGGCAGCAGAGGGCATCTGGCAATACTCGACCGATGGCAGTCATTGGACCGCCGTGGGGACGGTCTCGGCCGGCGCGGCCTTGCTGCTTGATACGGCGGCCGATCTCCGGTTTGTCCCGGCGGCAAACTTCAATGGATCAGCACCCGCACTGACCGCGCATTTGATCGATGACTTCGGCGGCACCGTCACCTCGGGGACGACCTCCGACCTGTCCTTCGTGGGTGGTACAACTCAATACAGCTCCGGTACGGTCGCGTTGAGTGAACCGGTCACGGCCGTCAACGATGCGCCGACCTTCACGGTGGGTACCGGTCAGAGCGTGCTGGAAGATTCCGGCACGCACACCGTCAACGGCTTTGTCACCGCCATTTCGTCCGGGCCCGTAGACGAAGCCGGACAGACGTCAATTTGCTGACCAGCAACGACAACAACGCGCTGTTCTCGGTGCAGCCGACGATCGATGCCTCCGGCAACCTGACCTACACGCTGGCCGCCAATGCCAATGGCAACGCGATTGTTTCGGTCTCGCTGCATGACAATGGCGGCAGCTCCAACGGCGGCATTGATACTTCTGCGGTACAGACCTTCACGATCGGTGTCGGCGCGGTCAACGACGCGCCGAGCTTTACCTTGGGCGCCGACCAGACCGCGCTGGTAGATTTGGGCGCGCACACCGTCAGCGGTTTCGCCAGCCACATCTCCGCCGGTCCGGCCGATGAGTTCGGGCAAACGCTGAACTTCATCCTTTCCAACGACAACAACGCGTTGTTCTCGGTGCAGCCGACGATCGACGCATCGGGCAACCTGGTTTATACGGTGGCCAATCATGCCAGCGGCAACGCGACCGTCTCGGTCTGGCTGCATGATAATGGCGGCACCGCCAATGGCGGCGCCGATACGTCGGCAACACGAACCTTCACGATCGGTGTCACGACCGCACCGACGTTGACGCTCGTGCAGGATACCGGCTCGCCGGGCGATGGCATCACCAAGAATCCGGCGATTTCCTATTCGACCCCGGCGCCCGGCGACCATTTGCTGTACAAGGTCGACGGTGGCAGTTTTTCAGCGACGATGCCCGTCTTTGCGACCGACCATTCGGCTGACGGTGCCTATACCGTGTCGGTCGAAGAGGTCGACAGCGTCGGTCACACCAGCGCAATATCGAGCCTGAGCTTCACACTCGACACGACGGTGCCGACCGAGACCTTTGTCATCAAGCCGGCTCTCGTCACCAACAGCACCAGCGCAACATTCTCCTATACCGCGACGGATCCAATCGCCGGCGGCATTGCTTCAGGCGTCGCCTATCAGGAAGCAAGTCTGGACGGCGCCGGCTTCGCGCAGGTGACCGGCTCAACGTCGCTGACCGGGCTGTCGGACGGCGCGCACACTTTTGCGGTACGCGCCGTCGACGTCGCCGGCAATGTTGGCGTCGCGGTCAGCTATGGCTGGACGGTGGATACGATTGCCCCGGGGGCGCCGACGATCGTGCTGACGCATGACACGGGGACTCCCAACGATCTCGTGACCAGCAATCCTTCGCTCTCCTATGGCCCGATCGACAGCAGCGACACGCTGATCTACTCGACCGACGGTACCCACTATTTCAATACGGCGCCGGTCTTCGCGACCGATGGCTCGGCTGACGGGACGCAAACGGTCTCGGTCAAGGAAGTTGACGTCGCCGGCAACGTCGGCGCCGCGGCGAGCCTGACCTTCACGCTCGACACCACCGCGCCTGCGAGGCCGGCGCTGGCATTGGCGCATGACACCGGAGCGTCGCATACCGATAATATCACCAGTGATCCGACCATGTCAGTTACGCCGGCCGAAAGCGGCGGCACGCCGTTCTATAAAATGGACGGCGCCGGCGGCTTTTCCGCCACGGCGCCACACTTCGCGACGGATGGCTCGGTCGATGGCCTGCATACGGTTTCGGTCGAGCAGGAGGATGCCGCCGGCAATGTCAGCGCCGCCACAAGCCTGACCTTCACGCTCGACACTACCACGCCGCATGTGACCGGAATTACCGCCTCGCCCGGTAGCGGCGGCGTTTTTGCTGGTTCGACGATAGCGTTAACGGCGGGATTTAACGAGGCGGTGACTGTCACCGGCGGCACGCCGGCGCTGGCGTTGAACGACGGTGGCACCGCCGCCTACGACGCCGCGGCGACCGCCTTGCTCGGGGATTCTTCCAAGCTTGTATTCGACTATCTGGTATCGGCGAACGATTCCATGACGCCTTCGCTGGCGGTCACCGGCCTCGTTGCACACGGCGCGACCGTCAACGATCTCGCCGGCAATCACGCCGGTCTCGGCAACGTCGCGGCCGCATTCAGCGCGCTGTCAATCAACGAGACCATCGTGCCGGCCCACACGATCGGCGATCTAACCATGCCGGCGCTCCAACTGGACTTTTCCGGCCACATCATCCTCGACGCCGCCGCAGTCGCGGTCGCGGATACCTATGGTTACAAGCTCCTCTACGCCGGCTTGCCGCCATCGACGCCTTACCCGCCAGTCGCGGACTCCCACGGCGCGTTTGACTTCCATCTGGTGTGAGCAAAGACGGTCGGCCGGACGTCGTCCGGCCATCGATCTCCGCTGATCGCATCGCGGACGCCGGATGCGCGCAGTTCGCCGAACGCGATCCTTTGCGGTTAGATCCTCATGACATCCCGGGGGTGAAGTCAGGACACCGTACCTCGGAACACTGTACTTCGGGACAGTGTGCCTCGGGACAATTGTCCCGGACGTGTTTCATGAGTTTAGATGGCTGAGTACCGAGGCTCCCATCCGGACAGTCAAGGTACACACCAAGGTCCACACGGCCCCGGTTTGAGAGACCGGGGCCGTACCCGGCTGGGGCTGATCGAACAAATGTCCAAATCAATGGAACACATTCACCTGCGGTTCCAGGCCGTCGTGATCGCAAGCCAACTGCCCGACGATAGGGCCGACGCGTTGCTGGTTCTCGACTATGCACGGCGTATGGTAGTGGAGTTCGTGGACGAGGCGTCCGGAGGCCCCGATAGCGTTTCCGGCACCACTGAAACCCAGCCTCTGGCGTCGCCGCGCGTGCGCGGCGGCATCAGCGTCCAGTGATGGTATTGCCGCATTGCGCGCGTACCCTACGGTTCAGGGGTGCGCCGTTCGCTGCACGAACCGCTCTGCGGCCAGGGCTTGCCGATCAGCATGTCCAGTTCGGCCAAGTCGCGCGCGCGGCACGCGGCTGTCCTATGCTTTAGGTACGACCTGTTACCTATGTCTCTGGCTTGGACAGATTTTGATTGGTGAGCGCGGAGGGACTCGAACCCTCGACCCCATGATTAAAAGTCAAGTTTCCCCCTGTTGTAGCCCGTGACCTTCCGAGACAAAAAACCCTTGTGATACAGGCGTTTATCGGCTATTCTGGTGTGACATTCCGTGACAGCCCGTTACCCCCCGTGGCAGCGGTTTTTGTTACCCCTGTTACCCCAGCGCGAGCACCTGACATGGCCAGTGCCCTGAATGTCCGCACCATCGACGCCATCAAACCCGACAAAACCAAGCGCCAGGAGATCCCCGACGGCACCGTCACGCGGCCTGTACCTCGTGGTGCAGCCATCGGGCGCCAAGAGCTGGGCGGTGCGCTACCGGCACGAGGGCAAGCCCGCCAAGCTGACGCTCGGACCGTATCCGCGGCTGGGCCTGGCCGAGGCGAGGGCGGCGGCGCGCGAGACGCTCGGCGTCGTCAGCGAGGGCAACGACCCGACCGCCGACGTGGTGACGTTGAAGCGGTTGAAGCGGCTGCCGGCGGCCGACGGCAACCGGACGTTCGAGGCGGTGAAGCGGCGCTTCATCGAGTTGCAGCGAGCCAAGGGACGGCGCACCGTCGCCGACATCGAGGCCATCATTGACCGCGACGCCACGCCCCACTGGAAGGATCGCCAGATCGCCGCCATCACCGCCGCCGACGTGCATCGAGCGGATCGAGGCCATTGTCGGCCGGAACGCGCCGGTCGCCGCCGCCCGATTCCGCGCCTGGATCTCGAAACTGTTTTCCTACGCGGTGAAGGCGCAATTGCGTCCCGACAATCCGGCCAAGCTGACCGAGAGCCCGGTCGACGCCAAGGCCCGCCAGCGCAAGCGCCGGCTCGACGACCGGGAATTGGCGCTGGTGTGGAAGGCGGCGGGCCAGCTCGGCTATCCGTTCGGCTCGGCGGTGCAGTTGCTGATCCTGACCGGCCAGCGCCGCAACGAGGTCTGCGCGGCGCCGCGATCCGAATTCGACCTCGACGCCCGGCAATGGATCATCGCGCCGTCACGGGCCAAGAACAACGTCGAGCATCTGGTGCCGTTGAGCCGGCCGCGCACGACCTGATCGCCAACCTTCCGATCGTCGAAGGCGAGGGCGGTTTCGTCTTCACCACCAACGGCGAGACGCCGATCTCGGGCTATTCCAAGTCGAAGGCGAAGCTCGACGCCATGGTGACCGAGCTCAACGGCGGCAAGGCGCTGCCGGATTGGGTGTTGCACGATCTGCGGCGAACGTTTTCCTCGGGCTGCGCGCGGCTGCGGATTCCGACCGAGGTGACCGAGCGCGCTCAACCACATCCGGCGGATTTTCGGCGGCGTCGCCGGCGTCTACAATCTGTTCGAGTACGACACCGAGCGGCGCGAGGCGATGGAAGCCTGGGCGCGCTATGTCATGGCCGTTGTCGACGGCAAGCCGCCGCAGAATGTCGTCCCGCTGCGCCCGGTGGCCTAAATGGCGGAGAAAAAACCTTCGCGACGCAAGCCGCCTGTCTCGGTGGTCACCGCGTTTAAGAGCAAGTGGGAGCGTCGCCGGGAGGATCCAGACCGAGGTGGCGGCAATTGGCTGGTCACCAAGGACGAGATCGTTGACCCAGCGAAGGTCTCAAAGACGCTGCGGCTGCTGCACACCCTGACCCACGACCCGCGCTATCTCGATATGGCCAGTTACCTTGTGACCGATCTGGTCGACCCGAAAACCGGCTTATGGATGGGCTATCAGCCCTTTTCTCCCGACAAGGAGATGGTTTGCGCAGCCATCGAGGAAGCGGTGACCAACGGCATGAGCGAGAGCGAGGCCATCGCCAGATTCGTCGTCGAGTTCAACATTAACGCAGAGTTGTTCAAGGCCGCCAGGATGAGGGTCAAACGCCTGTTAGACGCGTATCGGAAACACGACCGCCGTTGATGAAACATCGCGATGTTTCACGATATACGACTTGGACTTTTTGCTCCTGCGGATTTTTGTGAATATTAACTCAGTCACGCTTTTCAACGGAGTGTGACAGATGCCCCGCCAGCTTGTCCCGAACAGCAAATTACCTCAGCGCTACGGCGTCACCCGCGAATGTCTCTTTCGCTGGAAGATGGATGCGGCGCTGGATTTTCCGAAGGCAGCGCTCGTCATCAAGGGACGTGAATTCTTTGACGAGGAAGACCTGCTCGCCTGGGAAGAATCTCGCCGCGAAGAAGTAGCCGCATAGGACCGGCGCCGCCGAAGCAGACGGCGCCAGGAACAATTGCGGTGACGGAACACCACCGCATTTATAGTTTTTGCGTCCTGCCTGCAAGCGCGCGCCGGCTCCAACCAAGGAGCCACGCCCATGCCCACCACCACCATCATCGTCATCCCCTTCCGTCGCTACGGCGTTTTCGACGCATTCCAGACCAATGGGCGCTGGCTGTGCCGCAGCCATGCCCCGCTGTGTGCGGCCGCCCGCGTCCTGCTCATCCGTGGTGCGGATCCGAAATCGACAATCGAGATGCGGCACGCCTCGAACCCGGACACGGTCGCGATGACGGCGCCGATCGGCATCGCCGCCAAGTACACCGTGATGGCTGAGAGGTTTGTTCGCCGCCCAAAGGTACCTGCAGGGCCTATACCAGCCGCGCTGGCTAATTATTCCGCGTCTCCGGCATCATCCCCCACACCGGCACCGGAAACGCGGGTCCTTGCGGGGACTGCGCCATGAACTTTCAAATTTCCAATGGCCGTTCAGCAAGCCAACCAACAACCGAGAATTTGAAATTCGAGCGGGCCGACTGGACCAGCTTCCGCACCGTCGAGGGCCTGCAGCAGAAGGCCGGTGTGCCGGCGGGCAAGCTGCGCCGTCTGGTGCTGAAGGAACTGACCGACAACGCGCTCGACGCCGGAGCCAGGTCCAGCATCGGCGAACTGCCGAACGGCGGCTACTTCATCGAGGACGACGGCCCCGGCATCGACGGCGACGCCGGAAGAGATCGCCCGGCTGTTCTGCATCGCCCGCCCGATGGTCTCGACCAAGCTGCTGCGGCTGCCGACACGCGGCGCGCTCGGCAACGGCCTGCGCGTGGTCGCCGGGAGCCGTCCTCGCCTCCGACGGCTTCCTGGTCGTCATCACCCGCAATCGCCGGATCGAGCTTCGGCCCGAGCGCGACGGCACCGACGACGGTCGCCAGCGTGACGCCGGTCGAGTTCCCGGTCGGCACCCGGATCGAGATCGGTTTCGGCCCGGCCATTCCGGAGGACGAGCGAGGACGCGCTCGACTGGGCGCAGTCGTCGCGATCGAGATGGCGCGCGGACAGTCCTACGCCGGGCAAGTCGTCGCCGTGGTGGTACGACGCCCCGCAGTTCCACGAGCTGCTGTCGGCCAGCGGCAACGCGCCCGTGCGCGAACTGGTGGCGCACCTCGACGGCTGCACCGGTGGGCGGGCTGGCGAGATCGTTGCCGAGGCCGGGCTGGGCCGCATGACCTGCGCCGACGTCAGCCGCGAAGCAGGCCGACCACGCTGCTGAAGGTCGCGCGGAGCATGCACGCGAGGTCAAGCCGGAAGCGGCTTGGCGCAGTCGGTCCTGACCTGTTTCCCGACGCGGGCCTATGCCGCGTCCAGCGGCGATAGTGTCGTTTGGCACCGAGCCGCAGTGCCGCGATTCCCTTCGTCGTCGAAGTGTGGGCCAGCCGAGAGATGACGGACATGCGGCTGCTGGTCTGCGTCAACCGCACGCCGGTTACCGGCGACATCGATGCGGCCCGCGACAAGCGCGAGATCGACCTGTTCGGCTGCGGGCTCGCGTCACACCGTGGCCGAAGCGCCGAAGGACAAGAACTTCGCCATCCGGCTGAACATCACGACGCCCTACATGCCGATCACGTCCGACGGCAAGGAGCCGGACCTCAGACCGTTTCTCGATGCGATCAGCGACGCGGTGGCGAAGGCGGTGCGCAAGGCGCGACGCCCCGGACGCCAAGCGAAGGCACGTCGCAGAAGGATGTCGTGCTCGACAATCTCGACGACGTCATCGCCGCCGTCAGCGGCGAGGAAGGCTATCGCTTCAACGCGAGGCAGTTGTTCTACTTCCTTGCGGCCCATCGTCATGGACGAGACCGGCAAGGAGCTGAAGATCGGCAACTTCACCGGCATCATCACCGACTACGAATACGAGCACGGCGAGATCCCGCTGATGTACCGCGAGCCGCGCGGCTCGATCACCCATCCGCACCGCAACGAGACCATCACGCTCGGCACGCTGATGGTCGAGGAGTACGAACGCCCGGCATGGAATTTCAACAAGCTGCTCTACATCGAGAAGGAAGGCGCGCAGGAGGCGCTGAAGCAGGACCGCTGGCTGGAGCGGCACGACTGCGCGGTGATGTCGTCGAAGGGCTTCTCGACCCGCGCAGCCCGCGACCTGATCGACAAGCTGGCCGAGCACGACGAGCCGGTCGAGGTGTTCTGCGCGCATGATGCCGACGCATGCGGCACGATGATCTATCAGACCTTGCAGGAGGCAACGAAGGCGCGCGGTGCGCGCAAGATCAAGATCATCAATCTCGGTCTCGAACCGTGGGAAGCGGTCGCGATGGGGCTTGAGGTCGAGACCCTGGAGGAACCGCGAAGCGCATCAAGGCCTGTCGCCGACTACGTCCGCGAGCGAGACGACGGCGACGACTGGGAGGACTGGCTGCAGACCCATCGCGTCGAACTGAACGCGATGACGACGCCGCAACTGATCGCGTGGCTCGACGAGAAGATGGCCGAGCACGGCGACGGCAAGCTGATCCCGCCGACGAGGTGCTGGAGCAGGAGCTGGCCGACCGGATCGAGAGCAAGGTCCGCGAGGCGATCACCGAACGCATCCTGCGCGAGGCCAAGCTCGACGATCAGGTTGCCGCTGCCATCGCCGCGATCAAGACGCCGGATGGCGCCAAGCTCGCACGGGACATCAGCGGAGCTGTTCAAGCAGCGAAGTCCGACCGTGAATGGCGGGATGCTGTTGAGGCTGTCGCGTCCAAGTTAATCCGACTGGCGAGCTAGAGGGGCGAGATGGCGAACACCGCCTCCTTCAATTATGTCGAGGACGACGCCGCGGATCTCGGCGACTTCGCCGAAGGCGTCCGGCTTTGGGCGAAGATTATCGCGACCGCGGCGCCAGACAAACGGCCGGCCGTGTTCCGCAACGTTTGTGTTGCCGAAGGCGCAGACTTTGTGCGCAACGGGGCGCCGCGCGGCGATATCACCAAAGAACTGATCCTACTGGCCGACCGGCATGAGCTCGTCGACGCACTGGGCGGACGCGAGGTCGTCGAAAAGATCATCGGCGACGGGTTGGCTGATGCGGATGCGCCGGGCCAAAACGGGCGCGACAAGACCGCCGATAATTGCCTGTCTATGCTCGACGTCTCGCATGGGACGGCGTGCCGGTCCCGGCGCGCGACTGGGCGGTGCGGGATCGCATCGTCCGCCGGGCGGTCACCCTGCTGAGCGGCGAGGGCGGCGTCGGCAAATCGATCCTGATCATGCAGCTCGCCTGCGCCCATGTTCTCGGACGCGACTGGTTTGGCTCGCTGCCCGAGCCGGGGCCGGTGATCTATCTCAATGCAGAGGACGACGAGCGCGAACTGCATTTCCGGCTGGAAGCGATCCGCGCCCATCTCGGTGTCTCATTCGCCGCGCTCGGCAACCTTCACCTCGTGCCGCTGGCGGGCGAAGACGCGCTGCTGGGCGTGCCGGATCGCGGCGGCATCATCCGGCCGACGCCGCTATTCGAGCGGCTGCTGACCACCGCCGCCAAGATCCAGCCGGTGCTGATCGCGCTCGACACCGCCGCCGACATGTATCGGCGGCAACGAGAATGACCGCAGCCAAGTCCGGCAATTCATTGGCCTGCTTCGCCGCCTCGCCATCACCGGCAATGCCGCCGTGCTGCTGGCGTCGCATCCGAGCTTGAGCGGGATCAACAGCGACAGCGGGCTGAGCGGATCGACCGGTTGGCACAACAGCGTTCGCAGTCGGCTGTTTTTCAAGGCGAGCGAAGCCGACGACGACGCCAGATCGGATCAGCGCGAGTTGATCGTACGAAAGAACAACTATGGCCCGTCCGGCGAGGTCGTGCGCATGGTCTGGCGCAATGGCGTATTCGTCCCGGTGGCGGCGCCCTCGAGCCTTGAGCAAGCCGCCGCCGAACGGAAGGTCGAGGATCTGTTCCTGCAGCTGTTCGACCGCCTGACCGCGCAAGGGCAGACCTTCAACCACCATCCGGCCTCGCCGACCTACGCACCGCGCCGGTTTGCCGAGTTGCGCGAGGCCATCGGCACCGCCGCCGTCGCGTTCGCGGCGGCCATGCAACGGCTACTCGATGCCGGAACCATCCGGGTAGAGACCTATGGCAAGCGATCCAACCAGCACCAAAAACTGGTCCGAACATGACCAACGTCCAGCCCCCGTCCAGCCCCCGTCCAACCGGCGGGGCGGCGCCCCCCCTAATACCCCCCGTAGGGGCTGGCCCCCTTCAGGGGGCCATCCCGCAAGACGGGGTATTGGCCGCGCCGGCCGGATGCCGGCATACCGAAAGGAGACGACCATGACGATAGATCATCTCAGCAGCGACCGGATCGACGAAATCGCCCTAAGTCTTGACCTAGACGTCTACGGTGCGAACGGCGACTGGAGCGAAACGGAAATTCGGGATCGACTTATTGCCAAAGTTCATGAGAGCACCGGTTGGCAATTTTACGAAAGCGACACGATCCCGGTGTATGCGGTTGCGAGCCTTCTTTTTTTGATGTGGACCTACATGGATCGCGAGCAGATGAACCTACTTGCCAAGATGAATGGTGGCGGGCAGGGACCGAGGCCACGGCGTGCTCCACCCCTCCATCTCGTCCCATAGTTTCTCGGGCCGGGGCTCTCATCCCCCGGCACCCCGGTTGGCTTTTTGACAGTCCAATGACCGCCGTTCGTTCGCAGTTTGCGAACGATGCGTCAGGATCGTTTCCAGTTTGATACCCCCGGTTGGCAATTTGCCTTTCTGTACGTCAATCACCACACACGCTCTTTCGGTCGTTTGCGCGTGCGAAAAGCGACCTCCCCCCCTGGGTGCTTCGTTAGGTGACGCCGCGATCTTCGATCGTTTGTGTCGCGCTTTGAAGTGTACAGGGTCAGGTCGTCGCATAGGTTTTTCTCACAAGTACTTCTAACCACAGAGAGAAACCAATGGCATCACGGCATCAGGGACGCGCGGCCCGCATCCTGTTCACCCGAACCGAATACATCGAAGACGCCGACGGCTTCCTGATCCGGCAATGGCGCGATCCGAACGAGGATTGGACGCGGCCCGAGGACGTCAGAGCGTGGCTTCGTGGCAAGCGGGTGATCGAGGATCTGAGAACTGGGCTGGAGCATTGCCGCCCGGGCTTCATTACTGCGATGGTCAAGGGCGGCTTTTTGCGGCCAGACATGTGCGGGCACTTTTGGTGGATCACCCGCAAGTGCGCAGCGAAGTACAAGCTGGAGAAGGTTCTCGGCTGCGAGTTTCCGCTATGAACGGCGACCGCATTGTCACCGGCGCCGGCGGCACGACGTTTGTCGGTCACGACGCCACCCGGCTGTTCGCGGCGACTGTGCTGCGCTCGGCGCTGAAACTGCTCGCCGTCGGCATCAAGCCATCGCGCGGCTGGACGATGACGAAGGCTCTCAAGGCCGCGAGCCAGTACACCGGCAGGAGCTACAAGCGCAGCGAGGCGAAGCAGGCGCAGGCTGATCTCACGCTCTGGATCGAGACGATGAAATCGGCGCTGCCGGTCGAGCGGAGGGACGAGCCATGAGGATCGTCACCTCGAGTTGGTTCACGAGGCTGCCCGCGGGCTATCTGCGCGTCGGCGTCTCGCGGTCGGTGCCGCGCACCGTCGGGCCCGGCTATCGGCGCCTGCGCATGCTGGAGCCAGGTGATTGGCTTCACGCGCCGCCTGCGGTGTTCATCCTCAAGTATCAGGATTTGCTCGGCCGCTTAGACGCAGGCGAGATCGTGGGACGCATCGCGAAAATGTCGGCCGGCTACGAGGCGGCAGCGCTGCTCTGCTACGAGCGCAGCGGATGGTGCCACAGGTCGATGGCGGCGCAGTGGTTTGAGCGGGAGCTCGGAATCAGCGTGCCGGAATACGGGCACGAGGGCTGCGGCTGCCATCCATTGGCATATCGCGGCTGATCGCGTAAGCTCTCGCTGCTCGCGAACAAGCGTCGGAGTCGCTCTCCGTGTCGCCCCGGGCAAACTGGCCAGATCTTCCACGACGGTTTTTGCCGAGAGGAGATTTGCGCCAATGAACGACCTGTCATCCCCCGAATTCGGACTTCTTCGCCGCCAAATCCGCGACGTCTCCGCGATGCTCGGCATCATCGATCACCGCACCCGCAAACTCGGCGAGCCCGAGTTGCGCCGTCCCGGCGGATTGTGTGCGCGGATGGCCACTGTCGCCTTGCTGTCGCGTATGGAGAAACGCCCGCCCGACGCGATCGTGAAGCAACACTTCAGCGGCGATCGCGAGCTGGCACAACTGCTCGAATTCCGATCCGCATCTGGCCCGGCGATGACCGGCACAGCCGGCTTTGCCGCTGAGCTTGCTGCGACCGCGGTCGAGGATCTCGCCACCAATTTGCTGCCGCAGAGCGCGCTGGTGCAGTTGCGCGCCTTGTCGGGCCAGCCGTACGCGTTCATCGATGGGGCTGCGAACATACGCATTCCGGTGCACGCGCCGGCGCCGAGCGGCGGATTCATCCCCGAAGGCGGCGCTATCCCGGTTGGCGCGCTGATCCTCACCGCGATGAATTTGAAGCCGCGTAAAGCCGCGAGCCTCGTTGCGATCACGCGAGAACTGCTGGCGGGCACGTCGAGCAATGTCGAAATCAGTCTGAGATCAATATTGCAGCAGGATCTCGGACTGGCGATCGACAACGTGCTGCTCGGCAGCGGCGCGGCGACAGCGGCGCAGCCGCCCGGCTTGCTCGCCGGCCTGACGTCGTTGCCGCCGACCGCCGGCGGCGGCTACACCGCGCTGATGGGCGACATCAAGAATTTATGCGGCGCGATCGCGCCGGCGATCCGGCCGTGCTTGATCGTGGGATCGTCGCAGGCCGGCACGCTGGGAAGCCTGGAGCCGCCTATCGCGCTTCCAACCATCGTGGCGCCATATCTCGCCGCCAACACCGCCATCGTGGTCGACGCCGCGGCGTTTGCCTCAGCGCTCGGCGTTCCGGACTTTGCCACCGACGAAAACCCGGCGCTGCATATGGAAAGCGCAGCACCGTTGCCAATCGTCGGCGGCACCGCACAGCCGCCGGTCATCGGCAGCGTGGCCGCGCCGGTGCAGAGCCTCTGGCAGATCGCTGCCGTCGGCATGAGAACGTTGGTCGACGCGGATTGGACACTGCGTCGCGCCCCCGGCGCCGTGGCGTATATTTCCGGCGTCACGTGGTAGAACGGCCATGGCAGATCCCATCACCAAGATCCCAGACCTCGAGGCCGCGCTGACGCCGGAGAAGCTGGTCGAGCGCGCGATGCTCGACCACATCAGCACCCTCATGCGCGTGCTGCTGCCTTGCTCAGCGCGGGAAGCCGCCCGGCTGCTTACGGAGCTGAGCGCCGTGATTGAGAAAGGATTCCAGCGATGACGCACACCAGCCCGAACGCCTATACCGCCGCCGATTTTGGAGAGCCCGCGATGCTACAGGCCAAAGAATTGTTGACGCCGGCAGCGATGTTGTCTGCCGTCGGAGCCGAACTCGCCGCGCGCGACAAGCGCATGGCTGCACTCGAGCTCGAGCTGCGGGAGCTGCGCGCAAAGCTCGAGACGATCGAGCGCGGTGGGAGGCCAAAATTGGTCTTGCCGTCGTCGCCGGGAGCGATGATCGCTTAGCTACTCGTCGTCGTCGCGGATCCGCTTCAGCGCGTCGGCGGCCGGCAACGTCACCGGCTTCTGCTTCATTCCGCGCGTCTTCGCGATGCCGCGCAGGTTGGTGCGGCTGCTCGCGGCGGCGGTGACCTGGCGCATCAATGTCAGCTTGCGGCGTTCGATTTCGGTTTGGGGGTTGTCGTGCTGGGACATTTTCATCGGCTGTCCTCCCGGTGGTAGGGAATATCGCGGCAGATCCAGCAGCATGTCGACGCGCGGCAGCGAGATCCGGACCGGCTCGCCGCCGGTGCGCGTTTCCGATCGCAGCGTGTAGACCATGCTCGGGATCATGGGCGCGGAGCGTGATCCTGCGGCGGCGGATTCACAAGAGTGGGGTAACGCAAAACGCTTGGGGGCAACTCAGGGTAACGGGGCATACTGGCTGTTACCCCAGGCGTTACCCCGGCAATCACTAAGGCTCGACCATCACCTGCTCTGATCTGTATCTGTTTGATATTCTGGGGCTTTTTGGTGAGCGCGGTGGGACTCGAACCCACGACCCCATGATTAAAAGTCACGTGCTCTACCGCCTGAGCTACGCGCTCACTCTGTTGCTTGGGCATGATCTTTTCGGAAAACCGGTCCACCTCGCTATCCAGGTGCGGGGCGGGCTTTGTCCGGATCATGCTCGGCCCGCGCTGTGTAGGGGGCGGGGCCTTAACGGTCAATAGCGCAAAGGGCCGCAAATGAGCCGGGCGGCCGTCCCAAATTCCCTTTGCACAGCTTACGGTTAGGCCGGATTCTTCAGGAAGGCCCGGGCCAATTCATCCACCGTGCCGCCGCTCGTCCGTCAGCTATCCCGGTGAATCTCCGATGCCACCGGCTGCGAGGGGCTTGCGACCGTCGGCATCGTCACCGGGCGCAGCCCGATCAGTTCGGCAGTCCGCACCGCGCTGTTGCGCCAGAAGGCGAACGAGTTGATGCGGGAATTCTCCAGGATCGCGATCGCCACCGCCGAGAGGAACGGCAGGCTTTCCAGCACCAGGACGCCGGCGAAAATGTAGATTTCGCGCACCTGCTTGTTGCCGCTGACTTTGATCAGCGTGGAATCGTTGTTCACGATCAGCACGGCGGCGCCGATCAAAAGCAGCACGCCAATCACGGCCTCCCAAAACGCCTGGAATTCGATCGACATCACGGACAGGCCGCCCTTGGAGGTGCGGGCGAACGGCAAATGCTCGGTGATCAGGCCCTGGGCGACCGCGCGCGACACCGTCCACTGCACGCTCATCGCAGCGATCATGGCGCCCAGCATCTGGCCCGCTTTGATATGGACGCGCAGGCGATACAGCGCGACGAAATGCACCAACGAGACGATGAAGGAGGCGATGATCGGCAGGGTCAGGATCTTGTCGGGGATGGCGATGTCGGCGAACACGACGATCGGAACCCAGATCAGGTTGAGGATCGCGACCACCACGCCGAGGCTTTCGGCGCCGAGCCAGTTCAGCCAGCCCAGCGAGAATTCGCGGCGCTGATCCGGCGTCAACCGGCTCGCGCCGGGCAGGAATTTTCGCCAGTGCTTTTTGACGATCTGGAAGCCGCCATAGGCCCAGCGATGGCGCTGCTTCCGGAACGCTTCATAGGTGTCCGGCAGCAGCCCGTGACCGTAGCGCTCGTTGGTGTAATGCGTCAGCCAGCCGTGCTCGATGATGGCAAGGCCAAGGTCGGTATCTTCGCAGATGGTGTCGCCGGCCCAGCCGCCGGCCATGTCCATCGCCGCGCGGCGCATCAGGCACATGGTGCCGTGGACGATGATGGCGTTGGCCTCGTTGCGCTGGACCATTCCGATGTCGAAGAAGCCGGCATATTCGCCGTTCATGATGTAGTGCATCAGCGAGCGGTCGCCGTCGCGGTGCTCCTGCGGCGCCTGCACCAGGCCGACATGGGGGTCGGCGAAAACAGGCACCAGATCCTTCAGCCAGTCCGGCCGCACCACGTAATCGGCGTCGATGATGCCGATGATCTCGGCATCGGCAGCGGTGCGCTCCATCGCGATCTTCAGGGCGCCGGCCTTGAAGCCCTTGACCTTCTCGGCATTGATGAACTTGAAGCGCTCGCCGAGCGTGCGGCAGTGGTCCTGGATCGGCTGCCAGAATTCCGGGTCGGGCGTGTTGTTGATGATCACGACGCATTCGAAATTCGGATAGTCGAGCCGCGATACCGCATCGAGGGTCTGCTTGAGCATCTCCACCGGTTCGAAATAAGCCGGGATATGGATCGAGACCTTTGGGAAGGTGAGGCTCTCGCCCATGGTGGCGGGCGCCATGGTCGCGCTCTTGACGATCAGCCGGCGCGGGCCGCGGCCAAACGCGATCGCGGCGATCTCCTCGATCCGCGCCATCGCGATCAGCACCAATGGCACCAGGAGGATCAGGCCCAATATCAGCGCAAACGCCGACCCGAGCACGAAATAATGCCCGGCCCAGTACGAGAACACGGTCGCGGCCCACGCGCCGACGCCGTTCGCTGCCGCAGACAGCACCAGCGCCTGCATCACCGTGGGCCGTTCAAGCCGCAGGATCGGCAGCGACATCAGGACGCCGACGAGGAGGGCGATGATCGCAAGCTTCCAGTAGTTCAGGTTCACGATCGGCCCGGTCCAGGCGAATTTTGGTTCGCGCGACGCGTCCAGCATGCCCCAATAGGGGCCGACGCCGCCTTCGAAGAATTTCCAGGGCTGATCGATCGCCTCGACGATGTTGTATTCCATGCCGATGGCTTCGGCGCGGGTGACGAAATTGCGCAGCACCGAGGCCTGCTCGAACGTGCCGGGCTCGGCGTTGCCAAGATTGTAGCCGGCGCTCGGCCAGCCGAATTCGGCGATCATGATGCGCTTGCCGGGGAACTGGTCGCGCAACAGCTGGTACATCGCGACAGCCTGATCGACGGCCTGTTTGTCCGTAAAATTTTCCCAATAGGGCAGTACGTGGGCGGCGATGAAATCGACCGAGTTGGCGAGCTGGGGATGGTCACGCCAGATGTTCCAGATTTCACCCGTCGTTACCGGAACATTGACCGACTTCTTGATCCGCTGAATCAGCTTGATGAGCCGATGAACGTTGTTTTCCGCAAGCGCCCATCTAAGCGCTTCGGCCTTCTTGTCCTCCGGCTGCGCCTCCGCATCCCGAAGCCGCTCGCTTTCCTCGCGAAGTATTCGCGCGGCCTCCGCCGGTTCGAGCCCAGTCTCGGGGATCGGCCCAAGGTTTTCGATGGGAACCTGTTCGCCCCGGTAGACGGTTTCGTTGCCGACCACGACCCCGATCACGTTGCTGTTGCGCCGCGCGAGATTGATCGCGGCCTCGATCTCGCGGTTGTTGCGATTGCTGTCCTTGTCGATCCAGGCGCCGACCGTGACCTTCATGCCGAATTCCGCGGCAATCGGCGGCACCAGTTCGTTGCCTTCCGTCGAAGAGTACAGACGGACCGCTCGCGTCAGGGTCGAGAGCTGCTTCAGATCGGCGCGAACCTTCTCGGAGTTGGCGATGCTGTCGGCGACGCTGTGGCCGGGTTCAAACGGCGCGTAGGAAGCGCTCGGCAAAATACCCCGGAAATCGGGCGCCGACTGCTTCTCCTGGAACAAACCCCAAAGCGCAGCGTGAGCGGCGGTTACGAACAACAGAACGGCGACGACGGCGCGCATCGCGAGGAAACCATACGGGGCCAAGATTTGGGGGGAAGCGAACCCGTCCCCTAGGTTCGACCGACACGGCGGCGACGTGAGGATAATCCTGCCGCACAATTTAACAACTGGTATGACGCCATGGCGTTTTAAGGGCGCCAAGTCGTTCTAACCGCGAAAAAAACCGCTCGTTCCTTGCACGGATCGCTCGAAGGGTGAATCCGGCTATTTCGCCGCCGGCGGAGCCGATGCGGAGGGCGCCGGCGAGGGCGAGGCGGCAGGGGCGGACGCCGCATTGCCGGCGGTCGCCGGTGACGGCGCAGCCGCCGCTGCGGCAGCCTGCGGCTGCGCGCCCGGATTGATCCAGCAGGCGTGGATGCGGCCGTCGAGCGAGCGCGGCACCTTGTCGTCGATCTGCGCGCCGAACCGGGTCAGGCATCGGAAGGTGGCCTGGACGTGGCCACCGGGGCAGCCGAACCGATCGTAGAGGTCGAGGTGGCGGAACGCAGTGTCGAGATCGTCGAGCCACATCAGGCGGACGACGCGGCGGCCGAGCCAGACGCATTCCGGGTTGCCGGCCGGGCCGTTGATGGCCTGCGTCGCCTCGACAAACTCGTCGGTCTTGCGCTGGTTGTCCTTGTTGGCTTCGGCGGCCTTGTCGGCCGGCGGCTTACCTTGGTCCTGGGCAGGAGCGCCGCTCTGGGCGAAAACGCTGCCCGATCCGATCAGGAAGGCGAGGCCTGCAGCGGCAACATGGCGCAAAACCGCAACTTTTGGATCAAGCACCCGTCGACGCATACGTTCCCCGATGTGTTTCCTGCCCGAGAGACAACTTTGGACGGTCCGTGGCTTGGTTTGATGCCGTCCAAATGGGTCCCCAATGCGGCGGAGACTTAGGCAATTCCCATGACGGTTATTTCGGTTTTTGTCCAGCATGTCACAGCTTTATCGCGCTGTGGTAAAATCGCCGCAGGACAAAGCCGGTATTGTCCATCTCCCGCTCTTGGCAGATGCGCGGCGACCGGCTAATCGACGGGCCCCGCCCGGAGGATGGAACCGATTTCTCTTCGTACGCCGCTGGCGCTTCTCCTGATATCCTTATCTGCGATCGCGGCCGTGTGGTGGTGGCTGGCCACACCGATCACGCTCGTGCGCGCCCCGATCGATCCCAATGCAAAACTGCAATGCGTGTCCTATGCGCCGTTTCGTGGCGCGCAAACGCCGCTGCAGCCGACCACGCATATCGGGCCGGAGCAGATCGAACAGGATCTTGTGGATCTCGCCAGGATCACCGATTGCGTGCGCACCTATTCGATCGAGAACGGCCTCGACCAGGTTCCCGGTCTCGCCGCCAAGGTCGGGCTGAAGGTGATCCAGGGCATCTGGCTCGGCAGCGACCGGCTGAAGAATCTGGCGCAGATTTCAATCGCGGTCGGCCTGACCAAGCAATACCCGCAGGTCATTACCGCATTGGTGGTCGGCAACGAAGTGCTGCTGCGCGGCGAAATGACCGCCTCCGACCTCGCAGCCAATATCCGCTCGGTCAAAGCGCAGGTGACCGTTCCCGTCACCTATGCCGATGTCTGGGAATTCTGGCTGAAGAATCGCGAGATCTATGACGCGGTCGACTTCGTCACCATCCATATCCTGCCTTATTGGGAGGACATCCCGGTCAAGGCGAAATTCGCGGTCTCCCACGTCGATTCCATCCGGCAGCGGATGGCGGTGGCGTTTCCGGGCAAGGAAATCCTGATCGGCGAGACCGGCTGGCCGAGTACCGGGCGGATGCGCGAGGGCGCACTGCCGTCGCGGACCAATCAGGCGCGCATCGTCTCGGAGATTCTCGATCTCGCCAAACGCGAGGGCTTTCGCGTCAACCTGATCGAGGCCTACGACCAGCCCTGGAAGCGCCAGCTCGAGGGCACCGTCGGCGGCTATTGGGGCCTGTTCGACGCCGCCAAGCGCGTGGCGAAATATCCGCCAGGCCAAGCCATCAGCAATTATCCGGCGTGGAAGTGGCAGATGGGCGGCGGCATGGCGCTCAGCGTTGCCGTGTTCCTCGCGGCGTGGCTGACGCTGCGGCGGCGGCCATGGACGCCGCGGCTGACGTCCTGGATCGCGGTCGGGCTGTCGGCGACGACGGGGGGAATCCTGCTCGGGATCGCCGCCGACAAGATGTTCTACGAGAGTTACGGCGTCGGTGGCTGGATGCAGTGGGGCGCGTTGCTGGCGGCGGCGATTGCCTCGCCCTTGCTCTGCACCCATGCCGCGATGTCCGGACGTTCGCTGCCGACATTTTTGGAACTGCTCGGCCCCCGCGGTTTCCGGGGCGGATCATTCCTGACGGCGTTGCTGGCGATCGCGCTGGCCGTCACTACGGTGATCGCAGCCGAAACCGCGCTCGGCTTCAGCTTCGATCCGCGCTACCGGGATTTTCCCTTCGCCTCGCTGACGATGGCGGTGGTGCCGTTCGCGTGCCTGATGCTGCTCAACCGCCCACAGGCCGGGGTGCGGCCGATCGCGGAATCCGCCTTTGCCGGATTGCTGGTCGTGACCGCGCTGTTTACCGGCATCAACGAGGGCGCCGCCAACTGGCAGTCGATGTGGACCTGCGCGATCTATTTGCTGCTGGCGCTTACGCTGTGGCGGGCGCGGGCCGCGCAAAGCCCAAAATAAGCAGGCCGACCGCAATTCCCGACAGTGCGATATTGTAGAGCACGATCCCGAATCCCGCGGCAATCAGCCCGCCGGTCAGCAGCACGATCGACGGCCGCATCACGTGCAGCGTCGCAATGACCAGGGCGACAATGCCGAACACCGAATTCTTGAACAGATAGGTCGCCAGCACCCGCGCCTTGCACAGCAGGGATTGCAGGCCGGCGTCGCAGGCCAGCGCGACCGGCGAGAACTCGACCGCGAGATAGCGCAGATACAGCGCATAGCCGACGGTGACGAAGCCGACGATCAGGAGGAACTGGACCTGGTAGGGCGTCAGCCGGAACGGAGTTTTCTTCACGCGCGCAGTTTCCAGGCAAAGTGGGTTCCGGTTGGTCGCTCGAACAGGCGTCCAACCCATGATCGGCGAATATGGTCGGGAATGGCGGCCGGGACAAGCCGAAGCTCACATCGGGCGCGCGAAAACAGGTGAGAATTTGGCTGCAACGCTTTGCAGCCACATATTATTGTCCTTTTTTCCCGAACCATGACGAGATCGTGGATGCGGTGGACGTTTCCGGTTTTTTCGGCGCGGGCTCCTCGACTACGGGCGCGGCCGCGGCATGCTTGCCGCCACCCCGGCGGCGTGAGGCGGGCTTGCTGGCCGAAGCCGGCGCCGGATCGTCGCCGTTCCGGGAGAGCCGCTGTCCGTCGAAGACCGCGGTCTCGCAGTTGCGCTTGTTTTCGGTCAGGACCGCGCAGATCCTGGCCGCCGCGCCCGCATCGTTAAGTGGTCCGGCTACCAGCCGCAGCTGCATCCCAAGGCCGTTGGCGCCCTCCCTTATCACGATGATCGGACGCAACGCGGCCAGCGGTGCATTGGATCGCGATTTCAACAGTCCGCGCCACAACGCGCGCAGGCCGGGAAGCGAATTGGCGCTGCCGAGATCGACCCCGAACTCGGTGCGATGCAGTGCTGCCTTCGGTGGTGTCTCTTCCTCCGGATCGGCGTCTTCGGCCGGCGGCGCCGAGGCGACCACTTCCGAGATCGGCGCTGCCGTCACCACGCTCGGCGGCGTCGGTTCGGTCAGTTTTGTGGCCGAGGGATCGGGCGGCGCCATGAACGATTTCGACGCCACCAGCGGCGTCGACGGCGTCACGCCAGCAGGCTTTACGGGTTCCGCCTTCGCGGCCTCGGATTTCGCGGTGTCAGCCTTAGCGCTGTCACTTTTGGCGGTGTCGGTCTTGGCGGCATCAGCCTTGTCGACGTCAGTCTTGGCGATATCAGTTTTGGCGGCATCGGCCTTGGCAATCTCAGCCTTGGCAGCATCAGCCTTGGCTATCTCAGCCTTAGCTATCTCAGCCTTGGCCTTGTCGACCTTGGCCTTGTCGATCCTGGGGCTGTCCTTGGCGACCGACGAAACCGCAAGCTGACTTGTCTCGGCTGCCGCAGCCGGCGGCTTTTCGGCGACCAGCGGCTTATCGGGTGGCGCGGCGGCAGGCTGGGTTGAAGCAACCGGCGCGACCGCTGGAGCAGGCGCTGCCGTGGGCGGCTCGGCCGGAGTGGCAGCGGTTGCAGGGGCAGGCTGGGAGGTCACCACGGGGCCTTGCCGCGCGATCGCGCCGGTCACGGAGTCGAGGCCCTGTTCCAGCGAGGTGACGCGCGAATACAGCCGGTCGCGGTCGCCGCTCAGCGTATCGATCGCGGAGGCCAACCGCCGCGTCTCGTTCTGGCTTTCCCTGGCGACCGACTGGGCTTGCTGGGCCTGCCGCGTCAGATCGGCGGCTGCCATCTGCTCGCGCCGCAACCCGATCGAGGTCTGGTTGGCGAGCACGGCAATGATCACGGCGCCTACCGCGCCAACGCCCCATGAACCGAGCCGCCACAGCGCGCGGCGGTCGAGTTCGTCTTCCTCGGCCAGAAAACCGCTCAGCAAGCCGCCGGTGTTTTCGGTGTCGAAGCTGCGCGCCAGATTGTCGGGATCTTTGGCCAAAACGTCTGTGGCCCTCCGCGAGGCCTGCCGAATCACGGAACAAACATTAACAGGAATTGCGCCCCGCATTTAAATCCGGGCGTCCACGGGGGCCGCGAATTGGTTTCATCTCCCGGGGAAAACAATTAAAGACGGCGCCGGGCGCCATCGGCCTGACGCCCCCTGAGGATCTGAACAAGGGATTTGCAAGGAATTTAAATGACGGATCGATCCAGCCTGACGGTGGTGCTTGCGGCCGGTGAGGGCACGCGGATGCGCTCCGCGCTGCCGAAGGTCCTGCATCCCGTGGCCGGCCAGTCGCTGCTTTCGCATGTGCTGGAGGCTTCGCCTCACGGCGCAGCCGCTGCGCTTGCGGTCGTCATCGGGCCCGAACACAAGGCGGTCGCCGACGAAGTTGCGCGGGTTCGGCCGGACGCCAAAACCTTCATTCAGCGCGAACGCCTCGGCACCGCGCATGCGGTGCTGGCGGCCCGCGAGGCCATCGCCCGCGGCGCCGACGATCTGCTGGTCGTGTTCGGCGATACGCCGCTGATTTCGGCCGAGACGTTCGAACGTCTGCGCGCGCCCTTGAAAAATGGCGCGTCGTTGGCCGTGCTCGGCTTTCGCGCCGCCGATCCGACCGGCTACGGCCGGTTGCTGGTCGAAGGCGGCCATCTGGTAGCGATCCGCGAGCATGCCGACGCGACGGCTGGAGAGCGCAAGGTCACGCTGTGCAATGCCGGCGTCATGGCATTCGACGGCCACAAGGCGCTCGCGATCATCGACAAGATCGGCAACGCCAACAGCAAGGGCGAATATTATCTGCCTGATGCCGTCGGAATCGTCAGGGATTTTGGATGGGAGGCCGTCGTGATTGAAACCAGCGAGGATGAAGTGCGCGGCATCAACACAAAGGCTCAGCTCGCGGAAGCCGAACAAGTCATGCAGGCGCGGTTGCGCAAGGCCGCACTCGATGCCGGTGTGACGCTGATCGCGCCGGAAACCGTGTATCTCGCCGCCGACACCACATTCGGCAGCGACGTAACCATCGAACCATTCGTGGTGATCGGTCCCGGTGTCAGTATCGGAGACGGCGCGGTGATCCATTCCTTCTCGCACATCGTGCAGGCCTCGATCGGCAGGCACGCCTCCGTCGGTCCCTATGCACGGCTGCGGCCCGGGACGTCGCTGGGTGAAGGTTCGCGGATCGGCAATTTCGTTGAGGTCAAAGCCGCGAAGCTGGAAGCCGGCGTCAAGGTCAATCATTTGTCCTATGTCGGCGACGCCCATGTTGGCGCCAATTCCAATCTCGGCGCCGGCACCATCACCTGCAATTACGACGGCTTCTCCAAGCACAGGACCATCATCGGCGAGGGCGCCTTTATCGGCACCAATTCGTCGCTGGTGGCGCCGGTGAAAATCGGCAACGGCGCCTATATCGGTTCGGGCTCGGTGATCACCAAGGACGTGCCCGACGATGCGATGGCCGTCGAGCGCAGCCCGCAGAACAACCGCGAAGGCGGGGCGAAGCGATACCGCGAGATGAAGATGCGGAGGAAGGCGTCGAAGGAAGTTTGACGGCGTTGCGAGACGATCGCGAAAGCGATCGTCATTGCGAGCGCAGCGAAGCAATCCATCTATCTGCTCGCATGGATTGCTTCGCTGCGCTCGCAATGACGTGGAATTAGCGTCCATTCATTTCCAACATCGAATGTGCCTCCGCATTCTCGCGGCACGACATGCCCGAGTTTTGCGTATCGTTCACCCTCTTCAAAAACAGAGGGCGCAGGGAAAGCCGGGTGCGCGCTGCACCCGCGGTCTCGCCACAAAACAATGCGCACACGAGCATACAGGTTCAGCGGAGAACATCCGGCCTTCCCTGCGCAATGGTTTTACGGCTTACTTCGCGCTCTCCTTGGTGAGCCGGGCTCTTTTGCCACCATCGCCCGCGAGAAGCCTGGCTCTCGCGAACTTGACGCCAGCGTCGGGCGCCGGAACCACGCGACTTCGCCGTCCGCATCAGCCGCGCTCGTCCGTCGCAGCATCTACGTCCACCGCGCATCCCACCGCACGTTTCGTGACGATCGCGAGCCGCCCCTCTGGTCGGGTGAGACGGGCGGAGAGAAGCCACTGATTTGCCCAACGGCACAAGAGGAATATATTCGTGAGCGACCCTTGACAGGTTTTGGCTGATTTGCCCGTCGGGCGCCGTGGCCATGTCGCTTGTTGCGAAACGCGCAACAAACGACTGAAGGGCGGCCGCGCCGGACTTTGTTAAGCTTTCCGCTTAAGACTGTCTCAATCGGCAATAATTATTGAGTATCTCGACGTCCGCGTTTCTCGTTAAGAGAGCGTGGCGCTGGTTGGGCAATTTTTCGACGATTTGGGGATATCAAACCGCATGTGCGGCATTGTCGGCATTCTCGGTACCGCTCCGGTCGCGGAGCAGTTGGTGGATTCGCTCAAACGGCTTGAATATCGCGGCTACGATTCCGCGGGCGTTGCCACGCTGGAAGGCGATCACCTCGAGCGCCGCCGCGCCGAGGGCAAGCTCAAAAATCTCGAAAAGCGGCTGCAGGCCGAACCGCTCGCCGGCCATACCGGGATCGGGCATACCCGCTGGGCCACCCACGGCCGGCCGACCGAAAGCAATGCGCATCCGCATGCGACCGAGAACGTCGCCGTCGTTCACAACGGCATCATCGAGAATTTCCGCGAGCTGCGCGCCGAACTGGAGAAGGAAGGCGCAAAATTCTCGAGCGAGACCGATACCGAGACGGTCGTGCATCTCGTCGATTCCTATCTGCTGAAGGGCGCTTCGCCGCAGGAGGCGGTGAAGGCGTCGCTGCCGCGGCTGCGCGGCGCGTTCGCGCTGGCGTTCGTCTTCAAGGGCCACAACGATCTGATGATCGGCGCCCGCAAGGGCTCGCCGCTCGCGGTCGGCCATGGCGACGGCGAAATGTATCTCGGCTCGGACGCCATCGCGCTGGCGCCGTTCACCGACACCATCAGCTATCTCGAGGACGGCGACTGGGTGGTGCTGTCGCGCGAAGTGAGCGTGATCTATGACGAGCACGGCGTGGTGGCCAACCGCGAAGTGCTGAAATCGGGCGCGTCGTCCTTCCTGGTCGACAAGGCGAATTACCGCCACTTCATGGCCAAGGAAATCCACGAGCAGCCGGAAGTGGTCGGCCATACCCTGGCGCGCTACGTCGACATGGCGACCGAACGCGTGATGATGCCGGTCAAGCTGCCGTTCGATTTCAGGGATATTCAGCGGATCTCGATCACCGCCTGCGGCACCGCGAGCTATGCGGGCTACGTCGCCAAATACTGGTTCGAGCGGCTGGCGCGGGTGCCGGTCGAACTCGATGTCGCCTCGGAATTCCGCTACCGCGAGGCGCCGCTGCGCAAGGGCGATCTTGCGATCTTCATTTCGCAATCCGGCGAGACCGCCGACACGCTGGCGGCGTTGCGCTACGCCAAATCGCAGGGTGTGCATACCCTTTCGGTCGTGAATGTCGCGACCTCGACCATTGCGCGCGAGAGCGAGACCGTGCTGCCGACATTGGCGGGTCCGGAAATCGGCGTCGCCTCGACCAAGGCGTTCACCTGCCAGTTGATGGTGCTGGCGTCGTTGGCGGTTGCCGCCGGCAAGGCGAGGGGCGAATTGTCGGATGCGGACGAAGCCAAGCTCGTCCACGGCCTCGTTGAAATTCCGCGCCTGATGGCGGCCGCACTCGCCACCGAACCGCAGATCGAAAAACTGGCGCGCGAGATCGCAAAGTCCAAGGACGTGCTCTATCTCGGCCGCGGCACCAGCTATCCGCTGGCGCTGGAGGGCGCGCTGAAGCTGAAGGAAATCTCCTACATCCACGCCGAGGGCTACGCCGCCGGCGAACTCAAGCACGGGCCGATCGCGCTGATCGACGAGAACATGCCGGTGGTGGTGATCGCGCCCTACGACCGGGTGTTCGAAAAGACCGTCTCCAACATGCAGGAAGTCGCAGCGCGAGGCGGCGGTATCATCCTGATGACGGACGCCAAGGGGGCGGCCGAGGCCACGATCGAATCGCTGGTGACGATCGTGCTGCCCGACATGGCGGCGACCTTTACGCCGATGGTCTATGCCATCCCGGTGCAATTGCTGGCCTATCATACCGCCGTGGTGATGGGCACGGACGTCGACCAGCCGCGAAATCTGGCGAAATCGGTCACAGTCGAATAGTCGCAGCCGGGCGTCCGCGGTCGCTTCGGGTCTTCAAAAACCTGCTAGGATGGCTTAGCTGGAATAGGGAGCGATCAGCAAAAGGGGACCCCGGTTTTGCGTCCGATCGCGCCCAACATGGACATCGGCCGCTAGTCCGTCGTTGTTTATCGACCTGGAACCATAATGAACCGCCAAGAACTGCCGCCGACCGTGCCCCCGAGCGAGTTGCCGTCGGACGCCCCGCGCGGCCTGATGGCCCGTTTCCGCAACTATTTCCTGACCGGCCTCGTGGTCGCCGGACCGATCGCCATCACCTTTTACCTGACCTGGTGGTTCGTGACCTGGGTCGACGGCCTGGTGCGTCCGTTCGTGCCGACGGCCTACCGGCCGGAAACCTATCTGCCGTTCGGTCTGCCCGGTTCGGGGCTGATCGTCGCCGTGATCGCGCTGACGCTGCTGGGCTTCCTCACCGCCAATCTGATCGGGCGAACGCTGGTCGATCTCGGCGAACGGCTGCTCGGCCGGATTCCCGCGGTGCGCGCGATCTATCGCGGGCTGAAGCAGGTGTTCGAGACGCTGTTCTCCGGCAACGGATCGAGTTTTCGCCGCGTCGGCATGGTCGAATTTCCCTCGCCGGGGATGTGGTCGATCGTTCTGATCTCGCAAGCGCCGAGCGTCGAGATCGCCAACAGCCTGCCTGGGCAGGAGGAGCACATCTCGGTATTCCTCCCCTGTGCGCCGAACCCGACCACGGGCTTCTTCTTCTACGTGCCCAAGAGCAAGATCATCGAGATCGACATGAGCGCCGAAGACGCCGCGACCCTGATCATGTCCGCAGGCGTGGTGCAGCCCGGCTCCGATCCGCAAAAGAAGATCGCCGCCCTGGCCGCGACCGCAAATGCCGCCCGGGTGGCGAATGCGGCCACGCTGCAGCCGGCACCGGCGAAGGTGGAGTGACCTCTATGAGTCCTGGAACAAAGACCCTGCTGGAACAGGTTCAGTCCTGGCCAATTGAGGATCAGGAAGAATTGGCCGATGTCGCCCGCGAAATCGAATCACGTCGTACCGGCGTTTACCGGTTGTCCGACGAAGAGCGAACTGAGGTTCGCGCCGGGATGGAAGATGCTCGCCGTGGTGATTTTGCGACTGAAGAAGAGATAGAAGAGTTTTACCAACTGCACCGCCGTGCATGAAGGTTCGCTTTACCCGAACCGCGCAACGGGATCTTGCTCAAATTCACGCATATATTAGTCACGATAGTCCGACGATAGCATCGCGTTTCGTCGCGCGCCTTATCGAACGTGCGCGCGAGCTAGCCGATCATCCCTTTGCAGGAAGAGAAACGGACGAACCAGACATGCGCGTTGTTGTTGCTCCACGCCTGCGCTACTTCATTTTCTACACGATCGCAGCGGACGAGATCCGTATCACCCACATTCGTCACACGTCGCGCCGCCGTCCACGCACGTGGGGCCGGTAGCTCCGGTTACCCCGCCCCGATCAGCGGTATCGCCTCGTCGCGTTCGTACAGATAGAGCAGGCACCGCAGCGCGTCGCCTTGCGCGCCTTTCAGTTTTGGATTGTCCTTCAGGATGCGCAGCGCCTCGTCGCGCGCTTGCGTGATGTACTGGCCGTGCACCTCGGAACGCGCGATGCGGTAGCCGGGCAGGCCGCTCTGGCGGATACCGAGCACGTCGCCTTCGCCGCGCAGTTTCAGATCCTCTTCGGCGATCCGGAATCCGTCGGTGGTTTCGCGGATCACCTTGAGCCGTGCCTTGGACATTTCGCCGAGCGGCTCCTTGTAGAGCAGAAGGCAGGTCGAGGCCTCCGAACCGCGGCCGATCCGGCCGCGCAATTGATGCAGTTGCGCCAGCCCGAAGCGCTCGGCGTTTTCGATCACCATGATGGTGGCAGCGGGAACGTCGACGCCGACCTCGACCACGGTGGTGGCGACCAGAAGACCGATCTCGTGCGCGGCGAACTGCGCCATCACGCGGTCCTTCTCGGTGCCCTTCATCTGGCCATGGACGAGGCCGACGCGGTCGCCGAACCGCTGTTGCAGGGATTCGAACCGCTCGGTGGCGTTGGTGAGATGCTCGGTGCCTTCGGCTTCGGATTCTTCCACCAAGGGGCAAATCCAGTAGACCAGTTTTCCGGCCTTCACGGCGCGGCCAACACCTTCGATCACCTCTTCAATACGGTTGACGGGTATCGTGCGGGTATCGATCGTTTGCCGGCCGGCCGGCTTCTCGCGCAGTTCGGAGACGTCCATGTCGCCGAAATAAGTCAGCACCAGCGTGCGCGGGATCGGCGTTGCGCTCAGCACCAGCACATCGACGGCCTCGCCCTTGGAGGTCAGCGCCAGCCGTTCGCGCACGCCAAATCGATGCTGCTCGTCGACGACCGCCAGCGCCAGCGCCTTGAAGATCACACCGTCCTGGATCAGCGCGTGCGTGCCGACCAGCAGATCGATCTCGCCAGCTTCCAGCCGCGCCAAGATCTCCTTGCGCTCCTTGCCCTTTTCGCGGCCGGTGAGGATCGCCACCCGCAAGCCCGCGCGCTCGGCCAGCGGCGTGATGGTCTTGATGTGCTGGCGCGCCAAAATCTCCGTCGGCGCCATCAGCGCAGCTTGCTTGCCGGCCTCGGTTACAGCGGCGGCAGCCAAAAGCGCCACCACCGTCTTGCCCGATCCGACGTCGCCCTGCAGCAACCGCAGCATCCGCACCGGCTGGCGCAGATCCTCGGTGATGGCGGCCACCGCCTCGCGCTGCGAGCCGGTCAGCGCATAGGGCAGCGCATCGATGATTTTTCGTCGCAGATGGCCGTCGCCGGCGTGGCGGTCGCCGGCCGGTCGCCGCAACTGCGCGCGGATCAAAGCCAACGCCAGCTGGCCGGCCAGCAATTCGTCGAACGCAAGGCGCGACCAGAACGGGCCGTCGGGCAGGATGTCGGTCAGTTCAACCGGCACATGGACGCGGTTCAGCGCTTCCCTGATCGGCGGAAATTTGCAGCGGCGGACCACGTCGGGGCTGATCCACTCCGGCAGCTCGGGCAGTTTTTGCAGCGCCTGCGCGATCGCGCGGCGCAGCGAGCCGAGCGCCAGGCCTTCGGTCAGGGGATAGACAGGATCGATGCCAGTAAGCTTGGCAAAGCCATCCTCGTCGACGACACGGTCGGGATGCACGATCTGCGGGATGCCGTCGTACATTTGCAGCGTGCCGGAGACGTAGCGCTTGGCGCCGACCGGCAGCAGCTTGTCGACATAGCCGGGTTTGGCGCGGAAATAGGTCAGCACCACATCGCCGGTCTCGTCGCTGGCATAGACCAGATGCGGCGCGCGGGCGTTGCGCGGCGGCGGCCGGTGGCGGTCGACCGTGACCTCCAGCGTCACCATCGTTCCCACCGCCGCGTCGCGGATCTTCGGCCGCGCCCGGCGGTCGATCACGCTGGCCGGCAGATGCAGCAGCAAATCGACCAGCCGCGGCGTCTCATCGCGGCCAAGCAGATAGCGCAGCAGCTTGTCCTGCTTCGGCCCGACGCCGGGAAGGGTCGTGACCGGAGCAAACAGCGGATTGAGCAGAGCAGGGCGCATCAGGAAACCTAAAACCGTTATTGCCAGTCATGCCCGGCTTTATGCCGGGCATCCACGTCTATTTTCGATCAATTGTGCTCGCGATCAGGTGCTGACATTCACTCGAACCATCGCTATATCAACCCCGCCCGGCAGCACGTCCGGGCTTTTGGCGTTCGGATGGGAATCTAGGACAATGACGGGATCGACACGATCGAGCGGCGGCCTTGACGACCGCCGCAAGCGGCTGTTGTTTCGCTGCTGGCATCGTGGCACCCGCGAGATGGACCTGATCCTCGGACGGTTTGCCGATGCCGAGATCGCAAACCTGTCCGATGGCGATCTGGCCGAACTCGAGCGGCTGATCGATGTTCCCGATCCCGATCTCTATGCCGCGCTGACCGGCGACAAGCCGCTGGCGCCGGAATATGCCGGTCCGCTGTTCGACCGCATCAAGGCGATCCGCGCCGTGGACCACGACGCATGAAATCTCCGGTTAAATCGCCCGCCGCCTTGCTGGCCCCCGGCCGCGCGCTGACCTTTGCCAATGTCGCCGAGGGCGCGGAAGGGCTCGTCATATCGGACCTCGCGCGCGCGGTGGCGGCAAAACCGAAGCCATCGGCGGTCAGTCTTGCCGTGATGTGCCGCGATGGCCCGCGGATGCAGCAATTGGCGCGGGCGCTGGAATTCTTTGCCCCCGATTTGCCGGTCATGCAGTTCCCGGCCTGGGACTGCCAGCCCTATGACCGGGTGTCGCCGCATGGCGGCATCCTGGCACAGCGCCTGACCACGCTGGCGCGGCTATCGCGGCTGAAAGGCAGCGACAAGCCGCTGATCGTGCTGACCACCGTCAACGCCATCGTGCAGCGGGTGCCCGCGCGCGAGACCGTGGCGGCGCAGGCGCTCTCGGTCGCGCCCGGCCATGTCGTGCCGATGGATTCCATCGTCGCCTGGCTGGAGCACAATGGCTACAACCGCTCGTCCACCGTGCGCGAGCCCGGCGAATATGCCGTGCGCGGCGGCATCCTCGATCTGTTTCCGGCCGGGCTCGACCAGCCGGTGCGGTTCGATTTCTTCGGCGACTCGCTGGAATCGATCCGCACCTTCGACGCCGAGACCCAGCGCACGCTGCTCGACATGCGCGCGCTCGACCTGGTGCCGATCTCGGAATTCCAGCTGGTCACCGAGACCATCCGCCGCTTCCGCATGGGCTATGTCGCGACCTTCGGCGCGCCGGTGCGCGACGATTTGCTGTACGAAGCCGTCAGCGAAGGCCGCCGCCATCCCGGTATGGAACACTGGCTGCCGCTGTTCCAGGAGCGGATGGATACGCTGTTCGATTATCTCGACGGCGCCGCCGTCGCGATCGAGCCGCAGAGCGAGGACGCCGCCCGCGAACGCTTCAAGCAGATCGCCGATTACTACGAGGCCCGGCGCGAGGCGCTGGAACATCCCGGCGGCGGCGCGATCTACAAGCCGTTGCCGCCCGACCGGCTCTATCTGACTGAGGACGAATGGACGACACGGCTCGGCGAAGCCGCGCTTGCGCGGCTGACGCCGTTCGCGGTGCCGGACGGCGCCGCTGACGTGTTCGATGCCGGCGCGCGGCTGGGACGCAATTTCACGCCCGAACGCGCCGACAGCACGATCAATGTGTTCGAATCCGTCGTCGCCCATGTCGGGGCGCTGCAGGCGCAGCGCAAGAAGGTGGTGATCGCGCTGTGGAGCGAAGGCTCGCGCGACCGCATGGGCAGCATGCTCAGGGATCACAAGCTGCTCAATCTTACCAGCGTCAATACCTGGCGCACCGTGCTGGCGACGCCGCGTAACGAGGCGATGCTGGCGGTGGTCGGCATGGAATCCGGCTTCGAGACCGACGACGTCGCCGTGATCAGCGAGCAGGACATCCTTGGCGACCGCCTGGTGCGGCCGCGCAAGGCGACCCGCAAGCTCGACAATTTCATCTCGGAAGTGACCAGCCTGGCCGCCGGCGATCTCGTGGTTCACGTCGAACACGGCATCGGCCGCTTCATCGGCCTGCAGACGCTTGAAGTTTCAGGCGCGCCGCATGACTGCCTCGAACTGCATTATGCCGCCGAGACAAAACTGTTCCTGCCGGTCGAGAACATCGAACTGCTGTCGCGCTACGGCTCCGACCACGCCAACGTCGAACTGGACCGGCTGGGCGGCAGCGGCTGGCAGGCACGCAAGGCCAAACTGAAGAACCGCATCCGCGAGATCGCGGGCGAGTTGATCAAGATCGCGGCCGAACGGCATCTGCATGAAGCGCCGAAAATGCCGGTGCAGCCGCATGTCTATGACGAGTTCTGCGCCCGCTTCCCCTATGAGGAGACCGAGGACCAGCTTGGCGCCATCACCTCCACGCTGAAGGATCTCGAAAGCGGCCGGCCGATGGACCGGCTGATCTGCGGCGACGTCGGTTTTGGCAAGACCGAAGTAGCGCTGCGCGCGGCATTCGCAGTCGCGCTCGATGGCAAGCAGGTCGCCGTCGTGGTGCCGACCACGCTATTGGCGCGCCAGCACAGCAAGACCTTTGCCGAACGTTTTCGTGGCTTCCCCGTCAACGTCGCGCAGGCCTCCCGCCTGGTCGCGCCAAAGGAGATGGCGCTGGTCAAGAAGGGCCTCACCGACGGCAATGTCGACATCGTGGTCGGCACCCATGCGCTGCTCGGCAAGGCGATCAAGTTCAGGGATCTCGGCCTGCTGATCGTCGACGAGGAGCAGCATTTTGGCGTCAGCCACAAGGAACGACTGAAACAGTTGCGTGCGCAGGTCCACGTGCTGACGCTGAGCGCGACGCCGATCCCGCGCACGCTGCAGCTGGCGCTGACCGGCGTGCGCGATCTCTCGATCATCGCTTCGCCGCCGGTCGACCGCCTCGCGGTGCGCACCTTTGTCGCGCCGCACGATCCCCTGATGATCCGCGAGGCGCTGTTGCGCGAGCGTTATCGCGGCGGCCAGGCGTTCTACGTGGTGCCGCGAATCGAAGACCTCGCCGGCGTCAAGGATTTCCTCGACAAGAACGTGCCCGAGATGAAGGTCGCGGTCGCGCATGGCCAGATGCCGCCGACCGTGATCGAAGACATCATGTCGGCATTCTATGACGGCAAATACGACGTCCTGCTCTCGACCACGATCGTCGAATCCGGCCTCGATATACCCACCGCGAATACGCTGATCGTGCACCGCGCCGACATGTTCGGGCTGGCGCAGCTCTATCAGCTGCGCGGCCGGGTCGGGCGCTCGAAGCTGCGGGCCTATGCGCTGTTCACGCTGCCGGCCCAGCAGAAGATCACCGCCCACGCCGAGCGGCGGCTCAAGGTGCTGCAGTCGCTGGAGACGCTGGGCGCGGGCTTCCAGCTGGCCTCGCATGACCTCGATATCCGCGGCGCCGGCAATCTGCTCGGCGAGGAGCAGTCCGGCCACATCAAGGAAGTCGGCTTCGAGCTCTATCAATCGATGCTGGAGGAGGCGATCCTCAACCTCAAGGCCGGCGTGGTCGAACCCGCCGCCGACCGCTGGTCGCCGCAGATCACCATCGGCATGCCGGTGCTGATCCCCGAGGAATACGTCAACGATCTGGCGGTGCGGCTGTCGCTGTATCGCCGCCTTGCCGATCTCGACACCGACGAGGAGATCGAGAATTTCGCCGCCGAAATGCGCGACCGCTTTGGCGTGTTGCCGGACGAAGTCCGCTATCTGTTCAAGGTCGCCGCGATCAAGGCCTATTGTCGGCGCGCCAATGTCGAGAAGGTCGATGCCGGGCCGAAGGGCGCGGTCGTCACCTTCCGCGACAACAAATTCGCGCAGCCGGACCGGTTGGTCTATTTTCATCCGCCAGCACGGCCAGGCCGCAAAGGTGCGGCCGGACATGAAGGTGGTGTTCTTCCAGGAATGGAAGACGCCGGAAGAGCGGCTGATGGGGACCACGGAGATCTTGCGGCAGTTGGCCAATCTGGCGGAAGCCAAGAAGGCGGCGTAGCGACCATTGCCGTCATTGCGAGCTCGCAATGACGGAAGCTAACGCAAACAGCCGCCGGCATCGTTGCCGACGGCCGCTCTCACTCAAACCATTGCGTCGCGCTTACTTCGGATATTTGAATTCCGGCGCGGCCTTCAGCGCTTCCTTGGTCGTGTTCATCGACGCCAGCCATTTGTCGTTCTTGCTGTCGTAGCGGACGTTGACCGATGACGGCGATACCGCGACATAGCGCTCGCCCATGCCGAGGAAGCCGCCCACCGACAGGATCAAGGCGTCGATCTGATGGTTCTTGATCGCGAGATCGGTGATCTCGCCGACCGACTCGTCCTTCTGGTTATAGACGTTGAGGCCCTTCAGCTTCGACGAGAACATCTCGTCCTTTTGCACCGTCGAAAACTTCGCCTCGGCGGGCGCGGTGCCAGTGGTCTTGCTGTCCTCGGCGAAAGCCGGCGCGGCGAGCATGGCGAGGGAAGCGGTGATAAGTGCGATTTTCTTCATAATGTCCTCCAATGCAGAATTGCTGGTCTACAATGCAAGGACGGAACGAACGTTCCTCAATTTAATTTTGGAACAAATCACGACGCAGCGCGACGTGCTTCCTCATCGAGCCGCGCCAGCAGCGACTTCGCCGAATCGTTCGGCTTTAGCGTCGTGACGCTGACGACGGGCTCCGCACGCGCGTCGCGCTTGCCGTGGCTGGTGTGGCGCATCACGCTGGAAAGCCGGCGCGCAATCGCGTGCGCGTTCTTCAGGTCGGTTGCAGCAAAGGCGACGATGACAGATCCGTCCTCGAAAACCGCGCCGAAATCCATTTGCCGCATCAGGCGGCCGATGATCCGGGCGCCATCGAACAGGGCGCGCGGGTGCGACGGATCGAACGCAAACCGCGCCACGGACAAGCCGCCGCCGCGCTCCTGGGTCTGATAAACCGCCGTGGCGAAGTCACGATCGAACGCCGCTGAAGTCAGCAGTCCGGTCCGCGCGTCGATCAAGCCCTCGGCGTCGATCGCACGCAGCGTCCGGCTCAAATGAGCTTCGAAGGCGTGCTGGCGGATCATCGGCAGTGCGATATCGGCGATCCGCGCCGCATCGCCGGAGATCATCTCCAGATTGGGCAGGTCGTAGGCCGGCGCGAGATTGTCGGAGGCCACCACGACCGGCAGGTTGCGGAAGCGGGCGTCCTCGGTCAGCACGGTGAGGAACGCATCGATCACGCGGGGGCTAAAGCCCTCGCCAAGGACGATGCCGTCGATGTCGCGCGTGTTCAGATGTTTTGCTGCAGCTTCGATGCTGAGCGCTCCGACGACGCCGGACCGCTCGCCGAGCGATACCGAAAGCGCGGGGTAGGCGGTGCCGCGGCCGACCAGCAGCACGGTGGCCTCGCTGACCGTATCGATATCGGACAGGCCGATCCGCAGCGCCTGCCGGCGCATCACGGTCGCATGCAGCGAACGAATGCGGAGCGCCGCGCTGAGGCGCGCGACCAGGCGATCAAAATTGCCTTCGGTCTGGAAAAACGGAATGGCGTTTTCGGGTAACCGGATCAGCGGGTCGACCGCGATCAAGGGCAGATAGGGCTGACACGCCGCGACCTGCTTTGCCAGCGCGGCGAAACTCGTTTCATCGACGGCGGATGTCGCGGCGAGGATTGCCGCCGGCTGCACCTGCTCGACGGCGCGGGCCGCGTCCGCCCATTCGGTCTCCACGACCGGAAACAGCTTTACGGCATCGAGTGCGGACGCAAACGACGGCCTTGCTGCGGCCGAGACAACGAGGATCGGGCCTTGCTGGGACATCTGACAACTCGGATTTACGCGGGACGGTGCACCCGATCCTAGTTTGCCGGGCTTAATGCGGCGTCAACGCCAATACCGGATCAGGCTTTCAGGTCGAGGGGGCCCGATCGCGAAACGCTTCCACCATCAACGGGTTAAGTCCAAGCCCCGCCAGCGCCTCGCGGGCGCGGGCATTGTCCTGGGCGCGCCCGGCCAGCCGATGGCCGCTGACACGATCCGGCAATGCCGTCAGCAGCGCGCCCTGGCCGAGCCGCCGCGCCCATTCCTGCAGGTCCTGCGCCAGGAAACGGTAGCCGCCGACCGGCATGATGCCGGACGGCGGGGCGGTGATGTTGATCGCGCCGGTCGCGCGATCAAGCCTTGCGGCATAATCGGTATCGACAAAATCGCGCGGCGGCGGCGCAATCAGCGAGTCGCTGGGAGGAAGCGGTGGCGCATAGGCCGCGACCGGAACCATCGGTCCGCGCAATCCCAGGGTGCCGCGCGGCGTCAGCAGGATTTCTCCTGCGATCGACGACCCCGGCAATTCGCGTGGTGCGCCGTGCGGTCCGGGTTTGATCAGGGCCGGCGCGCCATCTTCGGCGATGCGGCGCGCGCCGAACAATCCCGCTTCGCCGAACAGATAGACATCGGTCAACGTCGCCTGGTGCGCGGCCCAGGACGCGCTGGAGGCAACTTGTTCCGGCGTGCGCCACAGGCCGACGACATTGCGCAGGCTCGGCAGGCGGTGGGCGAGATCGAGTTCATCCAGCCGCAGCGCCAGTTGCGCCGGCGCAATCAGCGTATCGCAGCGGTGTTCGGAGATCTGCTGCTCCAGCACCTCCTCGTCGAACGGATGGTGCAGCACCAGCGTGCCGCCGGACAACAGCCAGACCACCAGCGAGCAGGCGAGGCCGGCAAACGACATCGGCGAGAACGACGACAGCACAGTTGCCCCCTGCGGCACGTCGCTCTCGAGTGAAAGCGCCAGTCCACCGGCGATCAGGCCGAGATGGGCGCGGGGAACGGGCCGGAACCCGTCGGCGGTGACGTCGAAAGAGATCAGCGCCGCCTTGCGGCCGTCCTGGATCACCGCGCGCGTCGCCGGCGATTCTCTCAAGATGGCATTGTCGAGCGAAGCCATTCCATCAGGCAAATCGGTGCCGAAGCCGCAGACATGGCGGATCGAAAACGCTTCGGCGGCGGCATTCATCGCGAGGTCGGCATAAACGATGCCGTCGACCTTGCTGGTGGTCACGATCGCCCGCGCCGCGGTGCGGTTGAGCGCCATGGTCAGTTCCGCCTGCCGCCAGAGCAGCGGAAGCACGGCGACCACCAATCCGGCGCGGTACGCGGCTAGCACCGTGAGCGCGAATTCGATCGTGTTCGGCAGTTGAACTGCGATCACGGAATTGGCCGGCAGTCCGGATTCGATGAAATGCGCCGCCAGCGCCGAGATTGCGCGATCGGCCTGCGCGAAGGTGAGACGCTTTGGGGTCTGGCCGGTGATGCGGGGCTTGTTCGGCGGGTCGACCAGCGCCAAGGCGTCCGGCTGTCGTGCCAAAACGCGTTTGAACAATCCATCGAGCGTCGGCGAGGTGGGCTGGGTCACGGCGTCAACTTCGGTTGCATCATTTCGGGTGCGGGTCCGGCTTCTGCCACCAGGTTTCCGGCAGATAGCCCGTCAACGCCGTGGTTGCAGGCCGTTCTATCCGATTCCAGCGCGCGAGCCATTGCTCTTGCACGTTAAACAGCGGGATAGCGTAGAAGCCCGACATCAGGGCCCGGTCCAGCGCCCGGACCGCCGAGACGAAAGCCGGCCGTTCACGCGCCGCGAGCAGCGCCGCGATCAGGGCGTCGATCGCAGGGTCCTTGGCGCCCATGTAATTCCGGGTGCCCGTTAGGTCGGCGGCCGCGCTGCCCCAATAGAACGACTGTTCGTTGCCGGGCGACAGCGACTGGTCCCAGCGGTTCTGGATCATGTCGAATTCGTAGCCGAGCCGGCGCTGATCGAACTGGACGGGATCGACCGCGCGGACGCTGACCTCGATCCCGGCGCGCTTGAGGTCGCGGGCATAGGCGAGCGCGATCCGCTCCTGATCGCGGGTCGTCACCATGATTTCGAAGGTGAGGGGTGTTTTGGTCGCGCGCTGGCGTAACACCGTGCCGTCGAGACCGTAGCCGGCCTCCGACAGCAATTCCAGCGCGGCGCGCAGCGTCGTCCGATCGCGGCCGGAGCCGTCGGTGACCGGCAGACGGTAGCTGCCATCGAGAATATTGGCCGGAATATGCGAGATGAACGGCTTCAGGAGTTCGCGCTCGCGATCATCGGCCTGGCGGCCGTAGGCCGACAGTTCGGAACCGGCAAAGAAGCCGGCCGAGCGCGCATAAAGTCCGAAAAAGTAGTTGCGGTTGATCCACTCGAAATCGAACAGCAGGGTCAGCGCCTGACGGACGCGGATATCGGAAAATACCGGCCGGCGGGTGTTGAAGACCAGGAACAGCGAAGGCTGCGGCGTCTCTATTTTGGCCGCCTCGCGGATCACCTCGCCGTTGCGGACGGCGGGAAAATCGTAGCCGTCATGCCAGCGCAGCGGCTCGGATTCGATGCGAAAATCATACAGGCCGCGCTTGAACGCCTCGAACTCGCCGTTGGCCTCGCGATAGAAGTCGAGCCGGATCTCGTCGAAATTCCACAGGCCGCGGTTGACCGGCAGGTCGCGTCCCCAATAGTCGGGATTTCGCGTCAGCGTCACGCTGGCGCCGGGCCTGACGGACGCGACGCGGTAGGGGCCGGTTCCCATCGGGGGCGTCATCGAGGTTTCCTCGAAGGTTGCTACGTCAGTGGCGTGCCGGGGCAATATCGGCATCAGGCCCAGGATCAGCGGCAATTCGCGATCGGGAGCGCCGCCGAAGTCGAACCGTGCCGTCAAAGGGTCGAGCGCCTCGGCCTTGGCGACCTTGGCATAGTATTGGCGGTGATTGGGTCGTCCGTGGTCGCGCAGCAATTCCCATGAAAACAGCACGTCGTCGGCCGTGACCGGCTTGCCGTCGGAGAAGCGCGCCCTGGGATCGAGATGGAAGGTGACGTAACTCCTGATGTCATCGGTCTCCACCGTCTTTGCCAGCAAGCCGTACAGCGTGAAGGCCTCGTTGTTGCCCCGTACCATCAGGCTCTCGAGCACCAGGCCTCTTTCGAATGAAAGGCCCCGGATCTGTTGCACGGCGGCGCCCCTGACGATCAGGGGGTTGAGGCTGTCGAAAGTACCGAGAAGGCTCTCCACCAGCCGGCCGCCCTTCGGCGCGTCGGGATTGGCGTAGGGCATATGGGTGAAATCGGCCGGCATGGCGGGCGCGCCGTGCATGGCGATCGCGTAGCTTTCGGCAGCCCGTACCGCGCGGACGCCCGGCGCCGGCGACAGGCCGAGGATGACCGCGACGCAGGCCCAGACTCGAAGCCGGATACGTCCAAAGGCGAACATCGGCACGCGCGGATTTGATTCGGAATCGCACACGGCCAAGCTTTACCATGGGGGTTGGCATCTGCCGCAAGATTGGCGCAAAGATGCTTGTCGGCATTGATCTTTTCGCGCGCCGCTGTATTGAAGGCGTGCAATTGACCAGGCGGCAGCGCGTGTCACGTATCCGCCTCAATTGACTTGGAGACAGCCGCCCAAACGGCTAGGTGTCGGTGCCTGCAGCGGTTTCGGGCGCTCCCGTTCAGAAAGGGTTTTCCGCAATGAATTTCCGTATCTTGGCCGCGCCGGTTCGGTCGCATCGGCGGTTTTTCGCCTTATTGGCGGCGACAGCATTGTCCGCAACTTTGCTGGGCGCCGGGGCGCAGGCCCAAGCCCCGGCTCCCGCCCCGGCTGCGCCGAAGGCCAAGCCCAAGGCTGCACCCAAGGCCGCTCCGGCCCCGGCGCCCGCACCGGCTGCCCAGGCTGCGCCGCCGGCCGCCGGCGCTCCCGCCCAGCAACCCCCGGAGCAGCAGGTTCCTCAGCTGATCTACGCGCCCTGGACCAAGTTCTGCCTCAAGGGCCAGGACGCCGGCGCCAAGCAGGTCTGCTTCACCGGTAAGGACGGCCGCATCGAGTCCGGCCAGCCGGTCATCGCCGCCGTCATCATCGAGCCCGAAGGCGAGCCGAAGAAGATCCTGCGCGTAACGCTGCCGCTCGGCATGCAACTCGTTCATGGTACGCGCGTCATCGTCGACAACAACCCGCCGGCGCAGAGCCCCTATGTGATCTGCTTCGCCAACGGCTGCATGTCGGACTACGAAGTGACCCCGGAATTGCTGGCCAACATGAAGAAGGGCCAGAACCTCGTGGTTCAGGCCATCAATTCCAACGGCGCCCCGCTGACGCTGCCGCTGCCGCTGGGCGAGTTCGCCAAGGCCTTTGATGGCCCGCCGACCGATCCGAAGGTGTTCGAGGAAAACCAGAAGAAGCTGCAGGAAGAATTGCAGAAGCGGGCGGAAGAACAGCGCAAGAAGCTTGAGGCTACCCAGCCGGCAGCCGGCGCTCCGGCCAATCCGGCCGCAAAGTAAGCGCCGGTCCTATCGACAACAAAAAGGCGCCCGGTCCGGGCGCCTTTTTCGTTCAGAGGAGGAGTAGCCCGGGTGGAGCGCAGCGAAACCCGGGTAAAATCGATAACGTGACCCGGATTGCGCTGCGCTCCATCCGGGCTACGAACCGGGGCAATCAGTTCAACGAGGGATTGCGTGGCCGATAGCCGCCCGCCTTGTCCTTCACAAAGATCTCGGCGACCTGCGAATGCCGGATCGGCTCCCCGGAATCGTCGGGCAGCAGGTTCTGCTCGGAGACATAGGCGACGTATTCGGACTCCGAATTCTCAGCGAGCAAATGGTAGAACGGCTGATCCTTGTGCGGCCGCATTTCCTCGGGAATCGACAACCACCATTCCTCGGTGTTGTTGAATTCCGGATCGATATCGAAAATCACGCCCCGGAATGAAAACACCCGGTGGCGGACGATCTGACCGATCTGAAATTTGGCGGTGCGCGCTTTAATCATACCTCGTCGAATAGACCATGATTGTGGCCGATGCTAGGGGCAAAAGGTCGAATTAACCTTTGGGTCGGGCAGCCGCATACGGCGTTACGACTTGGAAAACACTGAAGAAAAGACGCTTCCCGCATGGCTGACATACTCAATCTGGCGCTGCCATATTTCGGCTTGATCTTCATCGGTTTCGCCTGCGGCAAGGCCAAGCGGCTGCCGGAATCGGGGCTCGCCTGGATGAATTTCTTCCTGCTGTACGTCTCGCTGCCGGCGCTGCTGTTCGGCATCATGTCCAAGACTCCGTTCGCGGAGCTCAACAACCCGCCGTTCCTGGTCGCGACCACGCTCGGGACCATGAGCGCGTTCGTGCTGGCGATGGTGCTGGGCCGGATCATCGGCGAGCTTTCGCTGCGCAAGGCCACCATCGCGGGGCTTTCGGGCGCCTACGGAAACATCGGCTACATGGGACCGGGCCTGGCGCTGGCGGTGCTCGGCGCCGAGGCCGCCGCGCCGACCGCGCTGATTTTCTGCTGCGACAGCATTTTTCTGTTTTCCATCGTGCCGCTGTTGATCGAGTTGACCAACCGCGAGCATCCCTCGTTGTTGCACGCGTTCGGCGTCGTCGCGCGGCAGATTGCACTCAATCCGCTGATCATGGCGGCCTGCGCCGGCGCGCTGGCTGCGGCGCTGCACCTTCAATTCCCGGTTGCGATCGACAAGACGTTGCTGTTCCTGCAGAACGCCGCGGCGCCGACCGCGCTGTTCGTGCTTGGCGTAACCGTTGCGCTGCGCCCGTTCGACCGCGTGCCCTGGGAAGTGCCCGGCGTGATCGCGATCAAGCTTCTGATCCATCCCCTGATCGTGTTCGGATTGATGCTGCTGTTCGGTCCGTTCGCACAGCCATGGGCGGCGACCGCGGTGCTGATGGCGTCGCTGCCGCCGGCGCTGAACGTATTCGTGATCGCCCGGCAGAACGAGACCGGGGTCGAGCCGGCGTCGGTGGCCGTGCTGATCGGGACGTTTGCGTCCGTCGTCACGCTGACCAGCGTGATGTGGTTCATTCAGAGCGGACGACTGGTGTTTCCGTAAGAATCGCCGAATGTCTAACTGACGCGCCGCCATGACGGCGCAAGCCCCTCACGCATGGCGAGCCGCCGCAGCGGGCCGATCGAGCCGATCAGGTGCAGGCCGGCGGCGCGCAGCGATTGCATCGGCAGCAGATCGCTGAGCAGGGAACGGTTGGCGATATCGATCGCAAACATCCGGCTCGAGACGTCGGTCCGGCGCGCGGATTGATAGCGCGCCAGCACCGGCGGCGCGCCGGGATCCTCTCCGATCGACATCGCCTGGCCCACGATATCGGCAATGTCGGCGGCGTCGCGCAGTCCCATGTTCAGGCCCTGCGCGCCGATCGGCGGCAGCACATGGGCGGATTCGCCGACCAGCGCGACGCGGTCCTTGGCGAATTGCCGGGGGCTCTCGATCGCAAGCGGAAACACATGCCGCCCGGACTCGACCCGAACCCGGCCGAGAATGGAATGCGATTGCTGTTCGGCGGCGTCGGATAATTCATCGTCGCCGAGCGCCATCAGCCGTTCGGTTTCCTTCGGCGCCGAGACCCAGACCACGCTGCAGCGGTTGCCGGGCAGGGGCACGAACACGCAAGGACCGTGCGGCGTGTGAAACTCCGTCGAGATATTCTGATGTGGCCGCGTATGCGCAATATTGAAGGTCAGCGCCGATTGATGCAGGTCGCGGCGCTTGACCGCGATACCGGCGGCCTCGCGGGACAGCGACTGCCGCCCGTCAGCACCGATCACGAGCCGCGCGGCGAGCGATTGTCCCTGGGCTGTCCGGATCGAAACATCGGCGTGTTCCGGATCGATCGTTTCCGCCTCATCGTCAAACCGCGTCAGGCCGGAAAGCTCGGCCGCGCGCTGTTCCAGCGCTGCCATCAGCGAGCGGTTGTCGATGTTGAAGCCGAACTGATCGAGGCCGATTTCGCCGGCTGAAAACCGCACCTCCGGCGCGCGAATCAGCCGGCCGGTGTCGTCGACGAGGCGCATGGTCTGCAATGCGGCGGCTTGATCCCGGCAGCGCCGCCAGACGTCCAGGCGTTCGAGCAGGTCGGTGGAGGCGCCCAGCAGTGCCGTGGTGCGGTTGTCGGCATAGGGGGCGCGGCGGGCGAGCAGGGCGGTTTTTGCCCCGGCTTCCGCCAGCGCGATGGCGGCGGTCAATCCGGCCGGCCCGCCGCCAATCACGGCGGTATCATAAACTTGCGATGCATCGGTCATTTCGGGACAATTGACGTTCCCGGCCGCATTTTCAAGCCATCCGGCAGCCGAAATGTTTCTGGATCCGGGGCAGGCTTGCGCTCAAAACCGTTCCAAATTTGCGCGGCGGAACGCCGCAAGCGTGGATATGCAAATCGGACCGATTCCTGATAGCACTGCCGGCAATGGATCAGACCAGCGAGCCAGTTTCATCCCCGGCGTCGAGCGGAATGCGCGCGGCCGCATTCTCCGTGCACATCTTCACGGCGATAGGTGCCGGCATCGCGCTGCTGGCGATGCTCGAGGCCGTCCGCGAACATTGGGCCGGCATGTTCGGCTGGCTCGGCGTAGCTCTGGTCATCGACGCGATCGACGGCCCGATCGCGCGTAAGCTCGATGTGGCGCGGCTGCAGCCGGACTGGTCGGGCGACGTGCTCGACCTCGTGGTCGACTTCGTCACCTATGTGTTCGTTCCCGCCTACGCGATCACCGCGAGCGGGCTGTTGATGCCGGTGGCGGCGCCGCTACTCGGTATCGGCATTGTGGTGTCGAGCGCGCTTTATTTCGCCGATCGCCGCATGAAGGCGGATGACAACCATTTTCGCGGATTTCCGGCGCTGTGGAACGCGGCGGCATTTTATCTGTTTCTGCTGCAGTTCCAGCCGTGGGTCTCCAGTGCTGCCATCGCCATTCTGATCGTGCTGACATTCGTGCCGGTTCACGTGCTGCATCCGATCCGCGTGGTGCGCCTGCGCTGGCTGACCTTGTTGCTGCTGGCCGCCTGGGCCGTGCTTGCGATGTACACGTTGGCCCGCGATTTCGACGTCGGCGCCCCCATCGTCGCCGGGCTTTGCGCGATCGCCGCCTATATCGTCGGCAGCGATGCGGTCATCCGGCAAATCAGATCGTTCCGAACATGATGGAATTGTTGACCAGCGCGGAAGCCTGGGCGGCGCTGCTGACCCTGACGGCGTTGGAAATCGTGCTCGGCATCGACAACGTCATCTTCCTGTCCGTGATCGTCTCCCGCATTCCGGCCGCGCAGGCCAAGCGGGCGCGCCAGATTGGCCTCGCGCTGGCGCTGGTGTTCCGCATCATCCTGCTCAGCGTGCTGGTGTGGCTGATCGGCCTGACCGAGCCCGTGCTGACGGTGATGAGCATCGCATTCTCGTGGCGCGACATCATCCTGATCGGCGGTGGCCTGTTCCTGATCGCGAAGGCAACCCACGAAATTCATGCCGAAGTCGAGGCGAATGAGGCGGAGCCCGATGCCGCGCCGAAAGCCAGCGCTTTCTTCTGGGTGATCGTCCAGATCATCATCATCGACATGGTTTTCTCGCTGGATTCGATCATCACCGCGATCGGCATGGTGCAGCAACTCGAAATCATGATCGCGGCCGTCGTGATCGCCTGCGTCGTCATGTATGTCTCCTCGGGACCGGTCGCGCGATTTGTCGCGGAGCATCCAACCACCAAAATGCTGGCGCTGGCATTTCTGGTGCTGATCGGCGTTGCATTGGTGGCGGACGGATTCAAATTCCACATCCCGCGCGGCTACATCTATTTTGCGATCGTGTTTTCGGCCGCCGTCGAACTGTTCAACGTGCTCGCAGGGCGTAACCGCAAAAAGGCCGCCAACTAACCCGTTTCAACCGACGAGTTGACAACGCGGCCCCGATGGCTTTCGGTTTGCATTCGCGACAATACCAAGGGAGACATCGTCATGACCAAGGCCGTGCGCGTGCACAAGGTGGGGGGCCCGGAAGCCCTGGTGTATGAGGACGTGGACGTGGCGGCGCCTGGACCCGGCGAGGTTCGCATCCGCCAGCACGCCGTCGGCCTTAACTTCATCGACGTGTATTTCCGCACCGGCCTCTACAAGGCGCCGGGCTTGCCGTTCATCGCCGGCAACGAGGCGGCGGGCGAGGTTGTCGCGGTAGGACCCGGCGTCACCAATTTTCATCCCGGCGATCGTGTCGCTTATTATTTCAATCTCGGCGGCTATGCGAGCGAACGCGTCATCCCGGCGGACAAGCTGGTCAAGCTGCCCGACCACATCACCTATGAGCAAGGCGCGGTGCTGATGCTCAAGGGGCTGACGGTTTGGTATCTCCTGCACAAGACCTTCAAGGTCGAGCCCGGTCATCGCGTGCTGATCCACGCCGCCGCCGGCGGCACCGGGTTGCTCGCCAGCCAGTGGGCCAAGGCGCTCGGCGCGCATGTCATCGGCACCGTCGGCACCAAGGCGAAAGCCGACGTTGCGCTCGCCAATGGCTGCGATCACGTCATCCTCTACAATGAGGAGGACTTCGTCGCGCGGGTAAAACAGATCAGCCGCAACGAACTCTGCGACGTCGTCTATGACGGCGTCGGCAAGACCACGTTTCCGGGCTCGCTGTCGTGCTTGCGGCCGCGCGGCCTGTTCGTGAGTTTTGGCAACGCGTCGGGCCCGGTGCCGGCGTTCGCGCTCGCCGAGCTCAACAACCACGGTTCGCTGTTTGCGACCCGGCCGAAGCTCAACGACTACGTCGGCACCCGCCACGAACTGCTCGAAGGCGCCGACACGCTGTTTGCCGCCGTCATCAACGGCAAGCTGCACGTGCCGATCAATCACGCCTATGCACTGAAGGACGCCGCGAAGGCGCATATCGAGCTCGAGAGTCGGGCGACGACAGGCGCGGCGATTTTGCGGCCGTAATTCCAGCCGTCATTGCGAGCGAAGCGAAGCAATCCATCTCTCCACCTAAAGAAAGAATGGATTGCTTCGTCGCTACGCTCCTCGCAATGACGGTTGAGGCTGCGCCACCCGTCGCGCCGCACCTGCTTTTGTCAGGATTAAGTCCAGGCACTCGACCATCTCAGCGATCTCGTCCCGCGTGACATTGAGTGCCGGCATGAACCGCAGCGCGTCCGGCTGCGGTGAATTCAACAGCACGCCATCCGCAAAAGCCTGCGCCACGATCGAGGCGCCGATCGGCAATTTCAGATCGAGCGCCAGCAGCAGGCCGCGGCCGCGCACCTCGCCGAGACCATGCCGGGCCGACAAGCGCTGCAACTCGCTCTCCAGGAACAGGCCGGCATCGACCGCAGCTCTCAGGAATTCCGGTTTGCTGACATGATCGAGAACCGCAAGCCCCGCGGCACACATCAAGGGATTGCCGTTGAACGTGCCGCCCTGGTCGCCATGCTCGAAGCACGAGGCGTGTTCGGTCGCCAGCAAAGCGGCGAGGGGAACGCCGCCGCCGACGCCTTTGCCGAGCGTCATGATGTCGGGCTCGATGCCGGCGTGCTCGTAGTGAAACAGCTTTCCGGTGCGGCCCATGCCGGTCTGGATCTCGTCGACGATCAAGAGCAGGCCGTGCTCTTTGGTCAGCGCCCGCAATTCCCTGAGGAATTGGTCGGTCGCGGGCCACACGCCGGCTTCGCCCTGGATCGGCTCCAGCATCACCGCGACGGTTTTGCCGGAGATCAGGCGCTTGACGGAATCGAGGTCGTTGAGTTGCGCCTTGGGAAAGCCCGTCACCTTGGGTTCGAACAATGGCTCAAAGGCTTTCTTGCCCGATGCCGACATCGTCGCGAGCGTGCGGCCGTGGAAACCGCCGACGAAGGTGATGATCTCATGCGCGCCGCCTTTGTGCAGCACGCCGTATTTGCGCGCGAGTTTTATGGCGCCCTCATTGGCTTCAGCGCCGGAATTGGCAAAGAACACCTGGTCGAAGCATGAGTTCGCGACCAGCGCTTTTGCCAGCTTCAAACTCGGCCCGTTGTAGAACGCCGGGCTCGGCGTCAGCAGCAGCTTTGCCTGCGCCGCCAGCGCGTCGGCGACGACAACGGGCGAATGGCCGAGGCAATTGACCGCCCAGCCCTGCATGAAATCGAGATAGCGCTTGCCTTTGTCGTCCCACAGATAGGCGCCTTCGCCCTTGACGAAGACGGTCTGCGGGCGCGCGGTGATGTTCATCAGCGCGTGATACGGATCGGTGGCGTGGGTCATGTCGAAACTCCTGCGGTTGGGTTGAAACGGTGGGCCGAAACGCAAGAAGGCCGCACTTTTTGGGTGCGGCCTCCTCGAAAACGTTGCTGAACTAGTTGATCAGCGTTGTCGTCGGACACGGCGCAGCCCAGCATCGTCGCAGGAGCGACGACGGAAAGAGGCGCGGCGGTTGGTCCGGTTGGCGGTCATGGCGCATGGGCCATACAGCCTGATGGCAGGTGATGTCAAGCGCCTTAGAACCCGGCGACGCTGCCGTGCAGGTCGTACTGGTCCGCGCGCTCGATTTTTGCGGTGACGATTTCGCCGACGCGGAGCGGTCTTCGGCTCGAGAGATAGACTGCGCCGTCGATCTCGGGCGCGTCGGCTTTGGAGCGGCCTTTCGAGACGGTCGGGCCGACTTCGTCGATGATGACCTGCTGCCGCGTGCCGACCTTGCGCTTGAGGCGGCGCGCCGAAATCTTCTGCTGGCGGGCCATCAGCGCATTCCAGCGTTCCTGCTTGATCTCGGCGGGAACGGCAACGCCGATCGCATTCGATGCGGCGCCGGCGACCGGCTCGTATTTGAAGCAACCGAGGCGATCGATCTCGGCCTCATCAAGCCAGTCGAGCAAATAGGCAAAGTCGGAATCGGTCTCGCCGGGGAAGCCGACGATGAAGGTTGAGCGCAATGTCAAATCAGGGCATTGCTCGCGCCACTTCTTGATCCGCGCCAGCGTCTCTTCTTGTGCGGCGGGGCGCTTCATCGCTTTGAGGATTTCCGGGCTCGCGTGCTGGAAGGGGATGTCGAGATAGGGCAGCACCTTGCCCTCGGTCATCAGGCCGATGACTTCGTCGACATGCGGGTAGGGGTAGACATATTGCAGCCGGACCCAGGCGCCGAGTTCGCCGAGCTCCTTTGCGAGATCGAAAAATTTTGCGCGGACCGCGCGGTCCTTCCACGGACTTTCGGCATATTTGATATCGACGCCATAGGCCGAGGTGTCCTGTGAGATGACGAGCAATTCCTTGACGCCGGCGGCAACCAGCTTTTCCGCCTCGCGCAATACGTCACCCGCCGGCCGCGATACCAGGTCGCCGCGCAGTTTCGGGATGATGCAAAAACTGCAGCGGTTGTTGCAGCCTTCGGAAATCTTCAAATAGGCGTAGTGCCGCGGCGTCAGCTTGATGCCCTGCGGCGGCACCAGATCGAGATGCGGATTGTGTACCGGCGGCAATGCGCGATGGACCGCGTCCAGCACGCTCTCATATTGCTGCGGGCCGGTGATGGAGAGCACGCCGGGATAGGCCGCCTCGATCTGCTCGGGTTCTGCGCCCATGCAGCCGGTGACGATGACCTTGCCATTCTCAGCCATCGCCTCGCCGATGGCGCCGAGCGATTCCTGCTTGGCGCTGTCGAGGAAGCCGCAGGTGTTGACGATGACGATATCGGCGCCGTCATGCTTGCGGGCGAGCTCATAGCCCTCCGCGCGCAGCCGCGTGATGATGCGCTCGGAATCCACCAGCGCCTTGGGGCATCCCAAGGAGACAAAGCTGACTTTCGGCGCTGCGGCCTGTTGCATATCTGGTTCTGCCTGATTGATCCGCAGGAGCTAGTCCGAATTACCCATAATTACAACCCTTTGCGCGGGCTATCGGCGTGCTATGGATGCCTTTGCCGGGTGGTGAGTGGTCGATGAGCGCTGAGTCGTCTCCTAAAATCGTCATAGTCGACGAAAGCCCGATCCGTGCTGCAATCCTGGAAGAGGGGTTGCGGGAGGCGGGCTTTACCGGCGTCGTCCATATCAGCGAAATGCAGAGCCTGCTGGCGCGGATCTATGCGCTCGACCCCGATATCATCCTGATCGACCTCGAAAACCCCAGTCGCGACGTGCTGGAACAAATGTTCCAGGTCAGCCGGGCCGTCCGCCGGCCGATTGCCATGTTCGTCGACCAGAGCGACGCCGCCTCGATCCAGGCGTCCGTCGACGCCGGCGTCTCCGCCTATATCGTCGACGGCCTGAAGAAGGAGCGCATCAAGCCGATCCTCGACCTCTGCGTCTCACGCTTCAATGCGTTCGCAAAGCTGCAGGACGAACTCGATCGGGCCAAATCGGCGCTCGAGGATCGCAAGGTGATCGACCGCGCCAAGGGCATCTTGATGAAATTGAAGGGCCTCACCGAAGACGAGGCCTATGTGCTGATGCGCTCGACCGCGATGCGCGAGAAAAAGAAGATCGGCGAGATCGCCCAGTCGATCCTCACCGCGTCGGAGTTGCTGAAATGACCGGACCGCTGCGCATAGGTTTTATCCCGCTGGTCGATGCCGCGGCGCTGATTGTCGCCGTTGACAGGGGCTTTACCGCGGCCGAAGGGCTTGATGTTTCGCTGGTGCGGGAAGTGTCATGGTCGAATGTCCGCGACAAGCTCAATATCGGCCTGTTCGACGCCGCCCATTTGCTCGCGCCGGTCGCCATCGCCTCCAGCCTGGGGCTCGGCCACGTCAAGGTGCCGATCGTGGCGCCGTTCAATCTGGGGCTCAACGGCAACGCCATCACGGTGTCGCCGCCGCTGCATGCGGCGATCATGGACGAGATCGAGGGCGATCGCTTCGACCCGATGGCGACCGCGCTGGCGCTTAACCGCGTCGTCGCCAAACGCCGCAGCAGCGGCGCGGAACCGCTGACCTTCGGCATGACGTTTCCATTCTCGACCCACAATTATCAATTGCGGTTCTGGATGGCGGCCGGCGGGGTCGATCCCGACGAGGACGTCCGGCTGGTGGTGCTGCCGCCGCCCTACATGGTGGACAGTCTCGCCAACGGACACGTCGACGCGTTCTGTGTCGGCGCGCCCTGGAATTCGATCGCGGTCGATCACGGCGTCGGCCACATCCTGCATTTCGTCTCCGACATCCTGGTCCGCGCGGCTGAAAAGGTGCTGGCGGTCAGGCAGGACTGGTCGCAGAAATATCCCGGTGTCGTGGCCGCGCTGGTGCGGGCGCATGTCCGCGCTTCCGAATTCATCGAAGAGCCGCAGAATCGCGCCGAGGCAGCGCGCATCCTCAGCGCCCCCGAGCGGATCGGTGTCGACGCCGAGGTGATCCAGCGGACCCTTGATGGCCGCCTGAAGACCTCGCCTGACGGCAGCTTGCGCGAAAGCGGCCGTTATCTGCTGGTCGGCCGGGAAGGCGCGGGCCGGCCCGATCCCGCGCAAGCCGCCTGGCTCTACGCGCAAATGGTGCGATGGGGACAGACCACCTTGAAACCGGACGCGCTCAAGACCGCCATGGGTGTGTTCAGGCCTGACCTTTATGACGCCGCCGTAGGGCAGCAGGGGAAGGCGGCCGGTGCCTCGGACGCGATCGGTGCCTTCGCCGGTCCGGCCTTCGACCCGGACGACATCGCCGGGCATTTGGCGGCGTTCAGGATCGGCCACTGGAAGTCCTAAAGGGCAGCTGATGTCGTATTAGGCATTCGCCCTCAAGGACTAATTTTTAGGCGACCTGCCCGAAAATAGTTGCGAGGCCCGGCTCGGGGTTCCTCTGCTTGTTTCATAAGCAACTGAAGTATCAACATATTTTGTAAGAATCGCGCTGGCACGCAACTTGTATGTTGCAGTGCAGTCAGCCGTCGCAGATGCCAGCTGGCCAACGTCCAAGATGGATTTCCGCAGCAACGAAGCTGGTCGGACCGTTCGGGGAATTGAGCGCCGCGTTTGAGGCTGCGCCGGCTTCCAGACGGTCATTCCATTCCGTTGACGCCACCCAGCGTGGCCGCAGGAGCTTCGTCGCCGTTATGAAAATTGAAACGCTCGCAGTCGACTTTACCGACGAACAGAAACGCTACCTCGAAGGTTTTACCACCGGCTTGCAGATCAGCCGGGTCGGACGTGGCCTCGGTGGTGGCAATGCCGGCAAGACAAATACCGAACCGACCGGACCTGAAGCCGCACATATCAAGGCGCAGGATAAGGTCACCGCATCGGGTAAAAAACTCGCCGATCAGGAAAAATACAAGCGCGAAGAGCATCCGTTCGATGCCTATCCGCGGCTGAAGCAGCAGGCGCTCGACAACGCAGCCCCGAATCCAGGGGATAATTTCCGCTGGCGCTATTACGGGCTGTTTTATGTGGCACCCGCGCAGGATTCCTACATGTGCCGCCTGCGCATTCCGAACGGCATCCTCAAACATTGGCAGTTCGCCGGGATGGCCGATCTCGCCGAGCGGCTGTGCGGGCCATTCTGCCACGTCACCACTCGCGCCAATCTGCAGGTTCGCGAAATTCCGCCGAAGAACGCGGTGGCGCTGATCGAAGGCATTCAGGACCTTGGCCTGTGCTCGCGCGGCTCCGGCGCCGACAACATCCGCAACGTCACGGGTACGCCGACCGCCGGGATCGACCCGCAGGAAATCCTCGACACCCGCGAATATACCCGCGAGTGGCACTATCACATCCTGAACGATCGCTCGCTGACCGGCCTGCCGCGCAAATTCAACGTCGCCTTCGACGGCGCCGGCAAGATCGCGGTGCTGGAAGATACCAACGACATCGCGTTCTCCGCGGTCGAGGTAACGGACGGTTTTGGCGTCGAGCCGGGAATCTGGTTTCGGTTGGGAATCGGCGGCATCACCGGGCACAAGGATTTTGCCAAATACACCGACATCGTCGTCAAGCCGGGCGACGCTACCAAAGTGTCTGACGCCATCGTCCGCGTCTTCATCGAACTCGGTGACCGCACCAACCGGCTCAGGGCGCGGCTGAAATATGTCATCGACGGCATGGGCATGGAGAAATTCCTCGTTCTGGTCGAGGAAAAGCTCGGCCATGCCTTCACCCGCGTGCCCGCCGCAGCGCTGGCGCCGCGTCCGGCGTTCGACCGCATGGCGCATATCGGCGTACAGAAGCAAAAGCAGGAAGGCCTGAACTGGATCGGCGTCGCGCTGCCGCTCGGCAAGGTCACCTGCGAGCAGATGCGCGGACTGGCCAAAATCGCGCGGGATCTCGGCGACGGCGATGTTCGCCTGACCGTCTGGCAGAATCTGTTGATCCCGGGCGTGCACGACGCGAATGTCGAACTCGCGATCGCCGCCATCAAGGCGATTGGATTGGCGGTCGAGGCGTCGCAAATCCGCGCCGGGCTGATCGCCTGCACCGGCAATGCCGGCTGCAAATTCGCTGCATCCGATACCAAGCGCCATGCGGCTGCGATCGGCGACTGGTGCGAGCCGCGCGTCAATATCGAGACGCCGCTCAACGTCCACCTGACCGGCTGTCATCATTCCTGTGCGCAGCACTATATCAGCGATATCGGGTTGATCGGCGCGAAGGTCGATGTCGGCGAGGATGCCGATCCCGTCGAGGGCTATCATCTGTTCGCGGGCGGCGGCTTTGGTCCGAACGCCGATGTCGGGCAGGAGGTCTATCACGACCTCAAGGCCGAGGATGCGCCGCAGACGGTCGAGCGGCTGTTGAAGGCCTATCTCGCGCATCGCAGCTCGCCGGACGAAACTTTTCTGTCATTTGCGCGCCGCCATGACGGCGAGACGCTGCGTAGGCTTGCGGATGCAGAGGTGTCGTCATGAACCAGATTACGCCGCCACCGAAGATCGAGATCATCCCTTCGAGCGCGCCGTTCTCCGAGGCGCAGCGCTCATGGCTGAACGGCTTCTTTGCGGGGCTTTTGTCCGACGGCGCGACGCCGTTGTCGGCCGAGCAGGGCGCCGCGGTCATGCAAGGTCCCGCCGGCGACGGCGATGATGGCGAAGCGCCCTGGCACGACCAGACCATGCCGATCACCGACCGCATGAAGCTCGCTGAAGGCCGCCCACTGCGCCGGCGCATGATGGCGGCGATGGCGCAGCAGGATTGCGGCCAGTGCGGCTATAATTGCAACGATTATTCCGACGCAATCGCAGCCAGGAGCGAAGCGCGGCTCAACCTCTGCGTCCCCGGCGGCAAGGAAACCGCGCGGATGCTCAAGGCGCTGAACGAGGAGCTGGAGAAGGCGCCGGCCGCCCCATCCTCGGCTCCGGCTGTAGCAGCAGCGCCGGCGGTCGTCGCCGAGCCCGGCCGCTCACGCGACAATCCGGCGCCGGCAAAATTCGTCGGCCGGCAGTTGCTCAACAAGGGCAAGTCGGAAAAGGAAACCTGGCATATCGATTTCGACATCTCGGGCTGCGGCCTCGATTACGTCGTCGGCGATTCCTTCGGCATTTTTGCCCGCAACGATCTCGGCAATGTCGACCAGATCATCGCGCTGCTCGGCGCGTCGCACACCACCGAAGTCCACGGCAAGACGCTCCGGGAGGTCTTGCTCGACGACGTCTCGCTGGCGCCGGCGCCGGATTCGCTGTTCGAATTGATCTCCTATCTGACCGGCGGCGCGCAGCGCGAGAAGGCGCGGGCGCTGGCGCAGGGCGAGGATCCCGACGGCGATGCTGCGACGCTGGACGTGATGGCGGTGTTGCAAAAATTCTCAGTACGGCCGCACCCGGAAGCCTTCATCGAGGCGCTGGAGCCGCTGCAGCCGCGGCTCTATTCGATTTCCTCGTCGCACAACGCAACACCTGGAAAACTGTCGCTGACTGTCGATTGCGTGCGTTACCTCATCAACAAGCGCAAGCGGCTTGGGCTGGCCTCGACCTTCCTCGCCGAACGCATCCAGCCCGGCGACGAGGTGAAGGTCTATGTGCAGAAGGCCCATGGCTTTGCGCTGCCGGACGATCCGAAAATTCCGATCATCATGATCGGGCCCGGCACCGGCATCGCACCGTTCCGCGCCTTCCTGCACGATCGCCGCGCCACCGGTGCGCCCGGCAAAAACTGGCTGTTCTTCGGCCATCAGCGCAGCGATTGCGATTTCTTCTATGCCGACGAACTCAACGCCATGAAGACCTCGGGCCTGCTGACGCGGTTGTCGCTGGCGTGGTCGCGTGACGGCGACAAGAAGTTTTACGTACAGGACCGCATGCGCGAGGTCGGCCGCGAAGTGTGGACGTGGCTGGCCGAAGGCGCCAACGTCTACATCTGCGGCGACGCCAAGCGGATGGCCAAGGATGTCGAACGCGCCTTGGTCGATATCGTCGCCCAGTTCGGCGCCCGGTCTACCGATGAGGCCGTCAGCTTTGTTGCGGAACTCAAGAAGAAAGGCCGGTTCCAGCAGGACGTGTACTAAAGCGTTTTCAAGCGAAGTGGGAACCGGTTCGCGTGAAGAAAACGCGTAAAACAAAAAATCCGGGTTCCGCTTACCTCGCCGAATAAAATTCTCGCGGGATTCCGTGCGAGAGAATTTTTCACTTAAAAGCGAGTCCGCCGAAGCATCGCATCGCTATTTTCGCGGCCCGCTTGAATCCCGGCGCGAACGATATTCCATATGCCTCAAATGGGGCGTTGGAGATCGACCATGCGCGAACTATCGGCGGAAGCCCGCCTGCACCTTTACGCGCGCTCCCTGTCCCGCCGGACCGGAGCCGGGTTCCATACCGCCGCACTCTACAGCGCGCTGGCACTCATCGCGGCCGTCGTGTTCGGCACGCTGTCGGTTCACCCGTTTTAACCGCGCCACGGCCTAGCCGCGCCACGGCCCGATGAAGATGGGCACTATTCGTTCGCCGTGCCCCCTATTACGCCGCAGCCCGGCACGCGCTGCAATCGGTAAATCTGCGACGGCCAGCGATTTTGCACTACGCCTCGCGGGAGGCTGTGTTCCCGATTTCGCAGGGTGGTCTGGTATAGCGGGCCCTCACGATCGATCCCAAGATCGACGTGATGGGAAAATGGCGGCTATTCGGCGTGCGAAATAGTTAGCGTTTTGGGTCGCCAAGGTTGCACTAACGTGTTGCTTTCGAGTAGGGGCGGGCAGCTTCCCGCACGTGTTCAATGAACAGCTGAACCGTTGAGCTAAGAGCGCGCGTCGTCAGTGTCACGATCCCTGTCGTCAGAGGGCGTATGGGTAGATCGACCAGCAAACGCTTTAGACCCAAACGCTTCCCACTGACACGCAGCGTCGATCCAGACAGGACGCCGACAAATCGACCGGTAGCGAGAAGCGCCGTCGACAGTTGAACAGAATTTGAGCCCACCACGTGCCTGGGCGCCTCGAGACCCTTTTCCCGAAAGGCTTCATTGATGAGGGGGCGCACAAAGCTGGAGTTGGGTGGAATGCACCAGCGCGCTTCCCTTAACTCGGCTAGAGCGATTTGGCGCCGTCGAAACCATTTGCTTCCCACGGCGGCAGCGGGAAACATCGGGTCAAGGAACAGGACTTCGGACTTGAGGTCAGCTCCACCAATGGCTGGTGTTGCCAGACGCCCGAGGATGAGATCTATCCTGCGCTCGCGCAACTCGGCATACTGATCCGCAAACGTTGCCGCCGGCAGCACCTCGAACACAACTTTCGGGTAAAGTCGCGAAAACCGGTCAATGACTGCTGGAACAAATCCAGCGATCATCGAGTCCGTCGTGCCGATACGGATTTCGCCCGCGCCAGGGTCGGACAGGGAATCTAATTCCTTCACAGCCTGGCGCAAATCATCGAACACCACGATAGCCCAGTGCAGCAGCGCGCGTCCATGAGGTGTCGGCTCGACGCCTTGGGCGGTGCGATTGAGAAGCTGCATGCCGACGACGTGTTCGATTTCGCCGATCGCTTTGGAAACGGCAGGTTGCGACATTGCGAGTTGGGCAGCCGTCTTGCCCATGCTGCCGGTCTCGGCGACCGCCAACAGCACGCGCAGGTCTCGCAGCTTCAGCCGCCGCAAGGTGCGCTCGTCCCACTTTCGAGTCGTGTTCATGGCCCAAACCGTTATGAGGGCATTCTGCAATCGAATTACCAGAGCCTGCAGGTCCGCGGTATCAATTGCAATAAGCTTGAGAAGGCTGGAGGCCGAAATGAAACGTCTGGTGGTAGCGACTACCGCATCGATGCTGGCGAGCTTCGCACTTGGCGCGTTCACGGTTCAGCGGGTCGACGCACAAGCCAAAGCGCCGGTCTATTTCGTCGTTGAGAACGAAATCAGTGACGTGCAGGGCTATCTCAAGGAATATGCTGCGCGCGCTCGTGATATGATTAAAGCCAATGGGGGCCGCTATCTAGCGGCGGGAGATGCGACAGCATTTGTGGGCGAACCGCCTAAATCCCGGGTGGCCATATTCGTGTTCGACGACCTCCAGCAGATACAAACATGGCTAAACTCCCCAGAGTACAAAGAGCTCAAGAAGGTCGGCGACAAGTACGCCAAATTCCGCAACTACGCCGTTCCCGGGGTTCCACAGTAGAGTGAAGACCGTTAGGGACATGATCACTTTCCGCTTCCGGGATCGGGGCACGCCAACTTGCGCTGTCAAGCACCATGGTCTCGCGATCCCGCCATCTGCAAAGGGCGAAAAATCGGCGGCGTTTAGCGTTGATAGCGTGTACCGAGATGGCGCGCCAGTTAACTCGCCATCTTGAACGGCGCCACCGCGATCCCCGCATCCTTCAACGCCTGCCGCACACCGCGCGCGATATCGACCGCGCCCGGAGTGTCGCCGTGAATGCACACCGTATCGGTGCGCATCTTGATGACCTTGCCGGTGACAGACACTATGGCGCCGTCCTGCACCATCCGCACCACGCGGTCGGCGATCTCTTTCGCATCATGGAGCACTGCGCCCGGCTTCTTGCGCGACACCAGCGAGCCCGTGTCTTCATAGGCGCGGTCGGCGAATACCTCGTGCACCATCGGCAGATTGGCGGCTTCGCCAGCCTGCACCAGTTTTGATTTGGCGAGCACCACAAAGATCAAGTTTGGGTCGACCGCCCTAATGGCGCTGGCGATCGCCTTTGCCGTCATGTCGTCCTCGCAGGCGACATTCGACAGCGCGCCATGCGCCTTGACGTGGGTAACTTTGTGGCCGGCCGCGGTCGCGATCGCCTGCAGCGCGCCGATCTGGTAGGCGACCAGATTCTCGATCTCCGACGATTTCATGCCGGGGACCGGTCGGCGGCCAAAACCGTGCAGGTCGCGATAGCCGGGGTGGGCGCCGATGCTGACGCCACGCGCCTTCGCCAGTTCCACGGTGTGGCGCATGATGTCGGCGTCCCCGGCGTGGAAACCGCAGGCGACGTTCACCGAGGTCGCAAGCTCGATCATGGCGGCGTCATTGCCCATTTCCCACGGGCCAAAGCTTTCGCCGAGATCGCAGTTGAGATCGATGGTTGTCATGATGATCGGTCCGCTTGTGAGTGAATCGTGTCGTTGGATGGCCGGGAGTCAGTCCGGCCCCACTACGTCGGCCGGCGAGGTGACATGCCAGGTCCCGGCATCGACGGCGCTGACGGCATGGCCGGCGACGTTGGCATCATGCAGCGCCTCGACGTTGAGATCAAAGCTTTCGATATCGCGCAGCCGGTCGGGCAGGGTGCGCAGCAATTCCCGGAATTTGCGCAACTCGGCCTGCGCCTCGGCCATGCTGAGCGCCTTGAAGCGAAACGCTCGGCCGGCGGGGATCTGCGCGAACCGTCCGAGATCGGCCGATATCACGGCTGCGATCTTCGGATAACCGCCGCTGGTGCCGCGGTCCGGCATCAGCACGATCGGCTGGCCGTTGCCGGGCACCTGAATGCTGCCATTGACGGTGCCGTCGGATACGATGTTGTGGCCGTCGAGATGCTTGATGACGGGCCCTTCGAGCCGGTAGCCCATGCGGTCGCTGGTTGCCGAGATCTTCCATTCGCTGTCGAGAAACAGCTTTTTGGTGGCCTCGGCGAATTCGCCGTCCTGCGGGCCGAACACGATGCGGATCGGCGCCTCCGACGTCGCCGGCAATTCGATCCGGCGCTCGGCCGCGCCGCTGGCGGTTGCGGTCTGCAATTCGTCCCCGGCCTGCAGCGGACGCGGGTAGGGGCTGCCGAGACCGGCGCGCGCGTTCACGGCCCGGCTGCCGAACATCGGCTCGCCCTGGACGCCGCCTTCGATGGCGAGGTAGCTGAACGAACCGCCGCGGGCAAAACCGAGCGTCAAGGTCTCGCCGTCGGCCAGCGTCATCGACGTGTCAGAAGCAATGGCGCGTCCGGCAATGTCGGCATTGCGCGATGCGCCCGACAGCGCGACGCGGACAGCGGCGCCGCGTGCGGTGAATTTGGCGCCGAACGGGCCGATTTCGACGGCTGCCGCGAACAGGTCATTTCCGGCCAGCGTATTCGCGGCCGCCAGCGCCAGGCGGTCGATCGCGCCGCCCGGGGTCAGGCCGTAGCGCTGGGCGCCGGGCCGTCCACCGTCCTGTACCGAACTCGCCGGACCGATCGATGCGATGACTAGCTTGCTCATGACGCCACCAACTCGGCGACGAACTCGCCGGCTTCCGCGGCGCGATCCTGATCCGCAAAAGTCTTGGTATCGACCGGCACAAAGGTGATGGCGTCGCCGGGCTCGAGCAGAAAAGTTGGTTCACGATGGAGCTGGTAGGTCCTCACCGCCGTCTGTCCCAGCAGATGCCAGCCGCTGGGGCCGGCCAGGCATTGAACGCCGGTTTGTACGCCGCCAATCGAGATCGTCCCGGCCGGCGTCAGCAGGCGCGGATTTTGCCGCCGCGGCATCTGCAGTGAGGGCGCGAGCCCGCTGAGATAGGACCAGCCCGGCGTAAAACCGATCATGGCGACGCGGTAGTCGCCGGCGGTGTGCCGCGCCACGATGTCATCAGGTGTCGTGTTAAGCGTTTTTGCGACGTCCTCGAGGTCGATGCCGTGCTCGCCGCCATAGACCACGGGAATGCGCCAGCGCCGGGTGTTTGCTGCGGAGGGAATAGGCCGTTGCGCCAATGCGAGCAGCTGCTCGCCGAGTTCGGCGAACCCGATCAGAACGGGATCGTAATGCACCAGCAGCGACCGATAGGTCGGCACGGTCTCGGTGACACCGGTGACCGGCGCGCCAGCCATCGCGCGATCAAGCGCCAGCACCCGCCGGTTGGCGTCATCGTCGATGTTGCGGCTGAATTCCACCGTGATGGCGCTGTCGCCACTCGGCAAAAGGCGGGGTGGGCGTAAAGCTGCGGCCATGGCCTCGTGACTCTTCCGAATTATCACGCTCTAGCCTGTTTTGGTTCGTAGTGGAATTCGCTTCGTGCAAAAACAACCAGCAACTTCAATAAATTAATCGCATGCCCATGATAAGTTGTTGTGATCGCACCTCGCCACGCAGCCCTTGACGCGATGACCGCGCCCCGCAAGATGCGCGCGCCATTCATCCCCACCCGGAGCCTGCCTTCCAGATGTCCCTGACCCCTGAAGCGATCGCGACGCTGTCGCGCGTGTCCACCGCCACCATCACTACGGTCCTGCTCAAGAAGGGGCTGCGAAACGTCTGGATGCGCGGCACCAAACCGCTGCGGCCGGGTCTGCCGCGGCTGGTGGGGCCTGCTTTCACGCTGCGCTTCGTGCCCGCGCGCGAGGACCTGGCGACGCCGGAATCATGGTCGTCGCCGATTTCGACGCGCACTGCGATTGAGGCGATGCCGGCGGGCTGCATTGCCGTCGTCGATGCTATGGGCGTCAGCGACGCCGGCATCTTCGGCGACATTCTGTGCGCGCGCATGGTCAAGCGCGGCGTCGCGGCGCTGATCACCGACGGCGTCGTGCGCGATGTGGAGGGTGTGCTGGGCACCGGCCTGCCGGTCTGGTGCGACGGCTATGCCGCGCCGCCCTCGGTCGCCGGCCTGACCTTCGTCGGCTGGGGCGAGCCGATCGGCTGCGGCGGTGTTGCGGTGTTTCCGAACGATATCGTCGTCGCCGACCAGGACGGCGCGGTGCTGATCCCGCAGGCGTTCCTCGATCTCATCATGGCCGAAGGCGCCGAGCAGGAGCGGATGGAAGCCTGGATCGTCAACGAGGTGAACAATGGCGCCGCCTTGCCCGGTCTCTACCCCATGAATGCCGAGACCAAGGCGCGCTACGCGGCTACCAAGAAATAACGTCAACCAAGAAACTACATCAACAAAACGAGGTAACCCAATGGATATCCACGTCTCTGGCTCGCGACCGACCCGCCGCGCGCCAGCCGAATCCTTTACCGGTACCGTGCTGCAGGAGCCGATCATCACCACCGAAGCGCCGGCGCGGCTGGTCTGCAACCGCGTCTCCTTCGAGCCCGGCGCGCGCACCGCCTGGCACACCCATCCGCTGGGCCAGACGCTGTACGTGATCTCAGGCGTCGGACGGGTTCAGGCCAAGGGCGGACCGATCCGCGAGATCAGGGCCGGCGACGTCGTCTGGATTCCGCCGGGCGAGAAGCATTGGCACGGCGCATCGCCGACCAATGCCATGACCCACGTCGCGATGCAGGAGTTGCTCGATGGCAGTCACGTGACCTGGATGGAGCATGTGACCGACGCGGAGTTTTCCGCAAAGCTTGGCTAGATTCGCTGCGCGGTCCAGGTACCCGAGCATATGGCGGCATGCCATGCGCCGGATCCTGATGCGCCCGAGAGACGGCCGTGGCCGACCGCGCGCTTGATGCCGCTCGCCAAGGTCACGCTGATGATGCCGACTTCGGCGACGCGGCCTGACGCCCTCACCATGGCGCTGGTCGAGGCGACCTGGCCGTTGTTGATCCCTATCGAGACCGACGTACCGCCGCTGCACGCCGTGCTCGACGAAGCGATCTGCACGTTCCATTCGCCGTCGAAGGTCGCAGCAGTGGCGGGCGTGGCGATCGCCAATCCCGCCAGCAGCAGGACGGGAGCGGCAGCGGTAAATTTGCGAAACGGTCCCATGATGTGCCCCATTGTTCCAATGGGTCACCGTCCCACACCGGTTCCATGTCAACTGTGATGATTGTCACACAAGCGCATATGGCTGCCGACGCCGAAGGCTGTTGGCGCGACGTGACGCGAACCGGCCCGGTGAACCGTTCGATCGATGGCACGGTCTTCGCAAACCTCTGACCTTGAGGACGCCGGCTGTCCCGCGATGACACAGCCCTTGCCCAAAAGGATACGACCGATGATCAGATCGCTCGCGGCACGCAATTTATCGGCACGCCAGAAATCGAACATTCGCAACATCGCCTACCGGCTCGGCGGTTATGTCCGGCGGCCGGTCGAGGTTCTGGTGGAAGACGTCGTCCTTAACGACGGCGCGCGGACCTTTCTGCAAATCGGCGCCAATGACGGCTATCTCTCCGATCCGCTGAATCTCGCGATCTTCCGTCACAAGCTGACGGGCACATTTGTCGAACCGCAGGCGAATTATTATCGCGAGCTGCAGCGTACCTATCGCGACTTCCAGGGCATGGTGTTCCTGCAATACGCGGTGGCCGCGAAAAATGGCGCCATGACCATGTACACGCTCGACTGCAGCAGCGGCCGGTTGCCCGGCTGGGCGCATGGCGTCGGCACGCTGTCACGTGAGCAGATCGAGAAATTCGGGGACCAGATCGCCGATATCGGCGCCTATATCCGCGCCAGCGAAGTTCAGTGCGTTACGGTTGCCGATCTGCTGGATCGCGCCGCGCATCGCGACCCCGACATCATCGTGGTCGACGCGGAGGGATTTGACCACGTCATCCTTTCCCAGTTCGACTTTGCAAAACTCTCGACCAAGCTCGTGATCTACGAAACCGAAAGCATGCCGGAAAAGGACGCCGCGGACCTCACGCAACGGCTGGAAGCGGGCGGGTTCGCCATCTTCGAGGCCGGACAGGACACCATCGCGCTGAAGCGCGACAGCGAGACGTTCCGCCGCAAAAAGGCGGCCGATAGCAAGGCGGCATAGGCTATTGACCGGCCCCGGGCGGAGCAGGTTCTGATTCAATCAGAACCCAAAGATTAGTTCACCCGGGTCCAGGTTTGGCCGCCGCAGAACACGCCGCCAAAGGCGCAGCCCTGGACGCGCAGGGTGTCGGTGCCCTTCAGCGCAATCGTGGAATCATAGGTGCTGCCGGTGTTCGGATCGAGAATCCGGCCGCTCCATTTGTCCTTGGCGGGCTTCATGTTGATCAGAACCTGTTCGCCATTCTGGTTCGACTTCTTGTCGACGGAATATCCGCAGAGATTGGCGCCGCATTGTTCGATCCGGACCTTGCCTTCCTTCTCTTCGGTCAACCAGAACTCCGAGCGGCGAATTCGCGGCTTGCGGGGCAGCCGGCGGCGGCGCCGGCGGTGGCGTCACCGCGGCAACGGCAGGCGCCGGTGCGGGAGCTGGAACGGGTTCCTGTTGAACTTGCGGCGCGGGTACGCTGGCCGCGGGCGGAGGCGGCGGGGCAACCACAGCACTTTCGGCCGGCGCAACGGCCGCGGTGGTGGTCGTGGGCTCGGTCGCAGCAGGAGCGACGGGCGCAGGAGCAGCGACAGCCGGAGCGGGGGCGGGAGCCGTCTGCTCGGCCGGCGCGGGTGGCGGGACTGCGGCTTCGACCGGCGGCGGCTGCGGGTCGGTCTTGGCCTGCTGCGGCGCCTGTTTGCGCGGACGATCGCCATCCTCGTTGCGCGAACGTTTGGAGCGCCGGCCGGAATTATCGTAAACGCCCGGTATGGAAACGGTGCCGCGATCGGGATCGACGCGAATGGTACGGCCGCCATATTCGAAGGTGTACTGGGCCTGCGCGGCGGTGCTTGCCAGCAACAACGCGGCGATAGCGAGAACCTTCTTCATCATGACCTCCTGAGCAGGGAACCCCGGCTGGCGAAGCTACGCTTCAGCAGCGTCACGAAACGTGACCTGGATCACTTTCAAATCATGGGTCGTAGTGTAGCCGCTTTGGTTCAAACGTGCCGTCGGCCAGTCTAGTTAGGGCCGGACAGGTGGTCAATTTCCGGCGTGTTTCACGCGGTAATTTCTCCGCGGATTATTCAAACCAGGCGACATAGATCCGTTTGAAACTGCCGTCTTCCGTGGCGATGTGCAGCCACTGATCGACGAAGGCTTTCAGCGCGACATCGCGCCTCGGCCATGTCGACGTCGAAGCCGCGGAATTTCGAATTGGCCTGGTCGAGATAGGTGAACGGCAGATAGTCGCCGGTCATGCCGACGCGCAGCGTGCCGCGTTTGATGATGTCGTCGAGACGGGAAGATGCGGCAGGCTGTTGGGCGTGGGCGGATGCCGCCACCAGGATAGCGATTGCCACACCCAGAATATTTCGAAACATACTATCTTCTGCGCCGACCAATTCGCGAACGCCACTTGCGATGGCGCTGGATTTAGACCAGATGGCAGCCTGGAGCCAGCCGGAGAAACCGAAATAGTGACCATCTCAATGTATGAAGCCTCGGTCGGCACATTCGTGCCGTATCTCGGCAATCTGTCCGCGCTTGTGGACCATGGATCGGCCTATGCCCGCGCGCGCAAGATCGATCCCGCTGTTCTGCTCGGGATGCGGCTCTACCCCAACATGTACAGCCTCCGGCAGCAGGTGGGAGAGGCCATCCGTCATGCGGTCATTGCCTGCGCGCTGCTCGCCGGCCACGAACCTCTCACCTTCGCAGACGCCGAGCCTGATATCGCCGAGCTGAAATCGCGGATCGCCGCCGCGATCGATTTCGTTCACAGCATGCCGCGCAGCGCGATCGATGGCGCCGCGGACAAGGAAGTCGCGTTCCGGTTCAGGAATGGTAACGAACGGAAATTCACCGGGCGATCGCTGTTGCTGACGTTCAGCGTGCCGCAGTTCTTTTTCCACGTCACGACGGCCTATGACATTCTGCGCCACGCCGGCGTCGATCTCGCTAAGAAGGATTTTCTGGGCCCGCCGAGAGAAGTCTGAGAATGGGCCTGGACGGCTAGATCTCGCCGCCGTCCTTGCGCACGAGATTGGCGACGGCGGTGCGCCCGGACATTTCATTTTTCAGCTGCTCGAAGCGCAGCCGCGCTTCGCTTTCGCGATCGTCCACGAACTTGATCGCAGCGTCCTTGGTCATCGGCCCGGTCACGAGCGGGGTCGAATTCTCGCCGATGGTCTCGTCGACATAATATTCGCCGTGATCCTCGCGTACCGTCCATTTGAAGCGGATCGCAGCCATCGGTCCGGGACCGAGCTTGGAGTAGCCGGCCGCCTCGATCGCAGGAGGCGCTACAGGCTGCTCTTCAACCGCTACCTTTTCCGGCTCGCGATGGGATTCGGGCTGGTCGAGGATGCTGGCAATGGCCGCAAGGGCATTATCGGTTGGATCGCTCTGGTTCAAAATATCAGTCCCCGGAAATAGGGCGTGGTTAACGGAAGCCGGGCTCCGCCACCAGCGCTAATACCCCTTCCTCGCTCCGGATTAAGGCTGAGTTTTGTCAGCTTACGCGCATACCGGCGGCAATCTGGCGTTCCAGGGGCGTGCCTGCTCCAACTGGGATGCCAGGCGGAACAAGGTACCCTCATCGCCGAGTTTGGCCGAAAACATCATGCCGAGCGGCAATCCGGCCTTGTTCCACGCCAGCGGCACCGACATCGCGGGCTGGCCGGACATGTTGAACATCGAGGTGGCCGGCATATAGCGCCGCAGGATCGGCGCGATGTGCGACAGATCCTCCGACATGGTGTTGAGCTCGCCGAGGCGCAGCGGCGGCGAACACAGCGTGGGGCACAGGAAGACGTCGCAGCTCTCGAAGAAGGTGGCGAGCCCGCGCGAAATCTGGAAGGCGGCAAGTTGGGCTCCGACATAGTCGGTGGCCGACGTATTTTGTGCGTTGTGGGCGCTCGCCAGCGTCAGGTTCTCGAAATCATTCTCGGTCACGGCGCGGCCGAGCCGTTGCTCGATCAGGCGCACCGTCAGGGCAGTATTGCCTCCCACGATGGTGGTCATCACGGCCGCCGGATCGGCGGCGAGCGGTGGAGCGCGCTCCCCGACGTGGTGGCCCATTCCTGCAAGCAGGCCGGCGACATCCCGAACGGCGGCCGCGATCTCGGGATCGATCGTATCGCCATAGGGCGATTTGTCGGTGAAGCTGATGCGGAGCTTGCCGGGATCGCGGCCGACCTCCTGCGCAAACGGCCGCTCCGGAGGCGGTGCGACATAAAGGCTCGATGCTTCCGGCCCGTGGATGGCGTCCATCATCGCTGCACTGTCGCGGACGCTGATACTCACCACATGGCCGCAGGAGAATCCGCCCCAGCCTTCGCCGCGATCCGGACCGAGCGGATTGCGGGCGCGGGTCGGTTTCATCCCGAACAGGCCGCAGGCGGAGGCCGGGATCCGGATCGAACCGCCGCCGTCGCTCGCATGCGCCACCGGCAGGATGCGCGCCGCGACCGCTGCAGCCGCGCCGCCGGACGAACCGCCGGAGGAGTGCGCCAGATTCCAGGGATTCCGGGTCGGTCCGTGCAGGCGCAACTCGGTGGTCGGCATCAGGCCGAATTCGGGACTGGAGCTTTTTCCGAAAACCGTAACGCCGGTGGCAAGAAAGCGCTGGGCGAGGGTGCCGCTGTGATCGGCCACATAATCCTTCAGGAGGGTCGCGCCCGACGTCGTCCGCGTGCCCTCCAGAAGATCGAGGTCCTTCAGGAGAAACGGCACGCCGGCGAACGGGCCGTCGGGAAGTCCTTTCTCGATCTGGCGTTCGGCATAGTCGTAGTGCTTGACGACGACCGCATTGATTTGCGGGTCGACTTTCGCGGTGCGCGCGACGGCCTCGTCGAGCAGTTCGCGGGCCGTGACCTGCTTTTTCCGGACGAGTTCGGCAAGGCCGACCGCGTCAAACTTGCCGTATTCCCTGAAGGCCATGTGCATACCTCACTGACCGGACCGATCGAGCGGCTCGGTGCAAGAACGGTGATCCCGGCAAATCAGCCGAAGACGTCCTGGTTGATGACGTTCTGACGCAGCGGATCGCCGTCGAGCACGCTCAGGATATTGCGTGCGGTCTGCTCGCTCATCCGGTCCACGGCCTCCACGGTGACGCCGGCGACATGTGGCGCCAGGATGACGTTCGGAAGCGCCAACAGCGATTGGCCCGCGGGCGGCGGCTCCTGCTCGAAAACGTCGAGTCCGGCGCCGGCAAGTTTGCCCGACACCAGCGCGTCGTGGAGCGCCGGTTCGTCGACAATGCCGCCGCGGGCGGTATTGATCAGATATGCCGTCGGCTTCATCCGCTTCAGCCTGGCGGCGTTGAACATGCCGACGGTTTCCGGATTCTTCGGGCAGTGAATGCTGACGAAGTCGGCGCGCGGCAGGGCCGCATCGAGATCGGTGACATGTTCGCAGCCGGCGGCCTTGATGTCGGCCGCGGATTTGTAGGGATCATAGATCAGGACGTTCATTTCCATCGCCAGGCAACGCTTGGCGGTGCGGGTGCCGATGCGGCCAAAACCGACGATAAGAACGGTCTTGCCGAAGAGATCGTAGGGCAGCATGCCGAGACGGGCGGCCCATTTGTTGTCCTTGACGAGCGAATGCATTTCCGATGCGCGCTTGGCAAGCGTGAGCATCATGAACAGCGCCTGTTCGGCGACCGACGGCGAATTAGCGGTTCCCGCCACCATCAGCGGTACCTTGCGGCGGCTCAGCGCCGGGACATCGACGGCATCAAAGCCGACCCCGATCCGGGTCACCACCTTCATGTCTCCGGACGCGTCGAGTTCGGGCTCGCCGAACCGCGTGCCGCCGAGCGCCACGCCATGGACCGGAGCCTGCGCCTTCAGCATGGCCTCGAAATCCAGGGCGGAAATCATGTTGGGGAATTCGACGAGTTCGATATCGTCTCGCGCGTGGAGCAGCGCTCGTCCCTGCTGCGACATCGATTCAGTGACGAAAATTTTCTTCTTGTTGGTCGCCATTTCCTGCCCTTGCCCTCATTTTCCTTGTGCGCCGTCAAAGGACGATGCCGGTCACCTCGTTTAGCAGGTGCATATTGTTGAGGTCCACTGCCAATCGGAGCGGGCCGCCGTCACGTGCGCCGGCGTTGGGATTGACCCGGCCGCAGATCTGCGCGCCCTCGAGCGTGAAATAGATCAGCGTCTCCATGCCCATCGGTTCGGTGACGTCGAGCACGGCGTCGAAGGCTTCAATGCCCGGCTCCGAATGCGGCTTGGCCTCGGTGATGTGCTCGGGCCGAATCCCGAGCTGCAGCCTGTCGGTTCGCGAAACCCCCTGGTAGCGGGCGGCGCGGGCGGGCGGCAGCGGGAAGGCGATGCGGTCGGTGATCCGGATATTGAGCTTGCCGCCGACATCCTCGAGCCGGCAGGGCGCGAAATTCATCGCCGGCGAACCGATGAAGCCTGCGACAAAGCGCGTGGCCGGCTTGTGATAGAGCTCGTTGGGCGTACCGATCTGTTCGATGCGGCCGTGGTTCATCACCACGACCCGGTCGGCGAGCGTCATCGCCTCGACCTGATCGTGGGTCACGTAGACCGTGGTGGTACGAACCTTCTGGTGCACCTTCTTGATTTCGATCCGCATCTGGACGCGAAGCTTGGCATCGAGGTTGGACAGCGGTTCGTCGAACAGGAACACCTTTGGATTGCGCACGATGGCGCGGCCCATCGCAACACGCTGGCGCTGGCCGCCGGATAATTGCTTGGGTTTGCGATCGACCAGCTCGACGATATCCAACATACGCGCGGCTTCGTCGATCCGGGTCTTGATCTCCGCCTTCGGATAGCGTTTCAGGCGCAGCCCGAACGACATGTTCTCGGCGACCGTCATGTGCGGGTACAACGCGTAGTTCTGGAACACCATCGCGATGTCGCGGTCCTTTGGCGGCACGTCGTTGACGACGTCGCCGCCGATCATGATGTCGCCGCCGGTGATGTCCTCGAGTCCCGCGATCATCCGCAGCGTGGTCGACTTGCCGCAGCCCGATGGTCCCACCAGCACGACGAACTCATGGTCGGCGATGTCGAGGTCGATGCCGCGCACCGCCTCGACGTCGTCGTAACGCTTGATCACCTTGCGCAACGTCACGTCAGCCATGAGTTCAACCCTTTGTCGCGCCGGCGGTCAGGCCGGCGATGTAATAGTCCATCAGGAACGCGTAGATGATCAGCGGCGGGGCGGCGCCGAGCAGGGCACCGGTCATGATCTGGCCCCAGTTGAACACGTCGCCCTTGATCAGGGAGGTGATGATGCCGACCGGCAGCACCAGTTGATCGGTCGAGGTCGTGAACACCAAGGGATACAGGAATTGCGCCCATGAGACCGTGAAGGCGAAAATGGTCGCGGCAATAATGCCGGGGAGGGCGACCGGGATAAAAATACGCGTCAGGGTCTGGAACCATGACGCACCGTCGATGATCGCGGCCTCATCGAGTTCTTTGGGAATCGAAGCGAAATAGCCGATCATGATCCAGGTGCAGAACGGCACCGTCAGCGTCGGATAAAGCAGCAGCAGCACGTACCATTTGTTGATGAGCTGGATTCCGGTGTAGTCGCCGAATACCGCGAACATCTTGAACAGGGGAAGAAATAGCAACGTGTCCGGGATAAGGTAGGTCAAAAATACTCCGGTCGCGAGCGTCGCCGAGCCCCAGAACCGCATCCGCGAGAGCGCGAACGCCGCCGGCACGCTGATCAGCATGGTGATGGTGACCACGAAGATCGAGACGAAGGCCGAGTTCCGGAAGAACGTCAGGAACTGGTTCGACGTCAGCAGTCCAACGTAGTTCGACAGCGTCGGATGAAATACCCACCAAGGGTTGGTCGCCGCCGAAATCTCGGCGCTGGTCTTGAGCGAGGTGATCACCATGTAAAGCGGCGGCACCAGCGAGAAGATCGCAAACAAAGTGAGGAAGAAGTACGACCATCGCAGCGCCCAGGTACGGTCGCGGCTCATGCTGCCATACTTGACTATTCGGGTCGGCGCCGCCTTGTCGATCACAACCGTTCTGGTCATCAGGCTTCATTCCCGCGTTTGTTGATGTCGCGCAGGATGAAGATCGCCGCGATCGCGAGTATCGGGAACATGAACAGCGATACGCTGGCGCCGAGCGGGATATCGCCGCCCTCGATGCCGACGCGGAATGCCCAGGTCGCGAAGATGTGGGTGTGATCCAACGGACCGCCGGCGGTGAGGATCCTGACGATGTCGAAATTGGCGAAGGTCACGATCAGCGAGAACAGCGTCGTAATCGCGATAATGTTGCGCATCATCGGCAGCGTCACGTACCAGATGCGCTGCCACCAGTTGGCGCCGTCGATGGCCGCGGCTTCATAGAGTTGCTCGGGTACAGATTTCAGCGCGGCCAGATACATGATCATGAAGAAGGGGGCGCCAAACCAGATGTTCACCAGGATGACGGTAAAGCGGGCCCAGTTAGCCTCGCCGGTCCACGCGATCGGTCCGATGCCGAAGAACGAAAGCGTATAGTTGAACGCGCTGTAGGACGGATCGAACAGCCACAGCCATGCCAGCGTGCTCATGGCCGGCGGAATCACCCACGGAACCAGCAGCATGCCGCGCCACTTGCGCTGTCCTTTCGCAGGAATGTTGTGAACGAAATGGGCCACGATGAAGCCGATCAGCGCCTTGAAGACCACGGCCGTGATCGCAAAGATGCACGACTGCTTCACGACCAGCCAGAACGTTTCGCGTTTGAACAGGAATTCGAAATTGCCAAAGCCCACGAACCGCTGCATCGACTTGTTCAGGGTCGCCAGATGCAGGGAATAGAAGGCCGGATAGATCACCAGAATGCCGATCAGAAGGATCAGCGGCAGCGTCATCAGAAAGGCCGCGGTGGATTTGCGCTTGAGCGCGTTTCGCAGGCTGGAGCGCTTGCGCGTTCCGGAGCCGGCAAGGCTGCTCGATTGGATCGCTACATCAGCCATGATGCATCTTCCTCGCGGTTTCAGAAGAGCCGGTCAGGATTTTCGGACCTATAAGAGAGCCGGCATCGCGGCCGGCTGCCCGTGGTGTCGATGCGACTGCGTCGCGGGGATCACTCACCGCAGCAACCACGCAATCGGCGTGGCCGCGGCGGCAAGGTTCGTCCCTCAACTCCGCATAAAGCCTTCGAGTTCGCCTTCCGCCCAAGCCAGCGTCTTCTCCATGGGCTCGCCCTGGTAGAAGCGCACGCACATCTTGGTCAGCGTCGCCTGGGTGTAGATCTGCTGGGCGACCTTCGGTGGCGCCGGCGAGGCCGAGATCGAGAGCTTCTGGTGGTTATACGGATTGGGATAGTGGAAGAGCGTGCCCTTGGGCGGCCCTTCCTCGGCCCACGTCTTCAGGGTCGTGAGTTTTTCGAACGCCGGCAAATCATAGCCGCCGCTCGCCGCCACCAGCTTCTCGACCGCCGCCGGTTGCGACATATGGGTCAGCAGGCTCTTCGCCGCCTCCTTGTTCTTGCCGAAATTCCATACGCTCCAGAAATACGGCAGGAACGGCGCGAATCGGCCCTTCGGGCCGACCGGGAAGCCATGGGTCCAGCATTGCGCGGCAATATCGGGTGCGTCGCGTCTGGCCACGGCCCATGCGCTCGGCGGATTCATGATGAGGGCGCCGTTGCCGGAGACCAGCCATCGATTGTTGGAACCATCGTCCCATGCCGGCGCATCCTTCGGCAGGAAGGCTATCAGCTTCTTGTAGTACTCGAGAGCCTCGCGCACGTTGTCGTTCTTGACGACGACGTTGCCTTTGGCATCGACCACCTCGGCCCCAAAGGCCAGGAAAAACGCGCCGACGGTATCGACGGAGTCACTGGTCTCACCGAGACCGATGCCGAACGGGACGCCACCTTTATGGCAGGCCTCGGCCGCCTTGAGGAAGGTGTCCGTGGTCCAGTTTTCGGCTTTGGGCGGGCTACCGGCGGGATACATCTCCTGCACGTCGATGCCGGCGTATTTCTTCATCAGGTCGATGCGCGAGCAGGGGCCCTTGATCTGGCTGCCGATACAGGTGGGAACGCCGAGCCATTTGTCGCCGGCCTTGCCGAGATATTGCACGGTGCCGTTGACGGCGCCGTTTTGCGCGATGAGCGGCTCGACGACGTCGTTCATCGGCTCGAGCAGATCGGCCTGCGCGTGCGGCCACCAGGTCGCCATCGCGAGGATATCGTGCCCGGATTTCGCCTGGGCTTCCGCCGCGATCGTGATCTCGTTCTTGCGGCCGTTGCTGGTGATGTAGTCGATCGAAACCTCGACCTTTTCCTTCTCGGCCCATTCATTAACGAGGGCAGTAGAGGCCTTGTTGGCGTCGGGCACCCAGTGATCCCAGAAGCCGATGTTGAGCTTGCCGGCGGCATAAGCGCCGCGCACGTAGGGGGCGGTGATCAGCGCTGCCGATGTCAGCGCGGTAGCGGCAACGAATTGTCGTCGAGAAAGCTTCTTTCGTGTCATGGCGTTCCCTCCCTGGTGGGCCAATCCGGTACGAAGAAATGTCTCGTTTTTGTTTTTCTTCTCCCGGCGATTCAGTCGACGCGGAGATTTCGTTGGCCGCAATCAGAGCAGAATTGCCGGCGTCTGTCGAGAAATCAGGCGCTTGCTGCTCTAGAACTAACGTTGTGTGCAAATTGCAGGCAGCGGGAATCCCGATCCATGAATGCAAGGCATTGGCGCGGGATATTGCATCGCACACGCCAATCTCGTGGAATGCGCGAGCGGGGGTGCGGGATAGCGTCGCAGGGATTCGCCTTGTCAAGCTGAACCGCTCGTACGGCGGGCGCTTCGTCATTTGGATGACCAGCCACGGCAGGTAGACTTGCGCGGCGCGAAAACGATAAAATCCGGATTCGGCGGCAGACCTCGTGCGCATCGAAACGTGAAGCCTGCGATTGTGGATCGACCAAAAGGAGATGAACGAATGACGAGCCCGGTACCGACGCTGCGTTCGCGGTGGAAGCTATGCGTCGCACTTGGGGTGGCCGCCATCATGCTTTTTGGCGCGCCGTGGATGGCCGACGCACAGGTGGTGCAGGGCGTTGAAAAAGGTGCCCGGGAGGGCAACAAGGCCGCCGGACCGGTTGGCGGCGTCCTGGGCGGCGCGATCGGCGGCGTGGTCGGCGTCGTCACCGGGGTGACAGGTGTCCTCACCGGCGGCAACAAGAATGGCCAGGCCCCTAATGGCCAGACACCGGCGGCGAAAGACGCCAAACCGGGCGATGCGGCGAAAACCGCGAAGGCGGCCAAGGGCGTCAAGGGAACCAAACAGGCGGCGTTCCTGACCCAGGAAGGCGTTCCGCAGCTGACGGCCGAGCAGATCGTCTCCAACAGCGACGCCAATATCGAACGGATCAAGACGGAATTGAATCTGACGCCGGAGCAGGAGAAGAACTGGGCCGGTTTCAACAGTGCGATGCATTATCTCGGCCACAATGGCGCCGATCGGCTCAACCTGCGCATTGCGCGCGCCAAGCGCGATCCGCCCGACGACATCATCGAGCAGATGCGCAACGAAGCCCAGTTCCTCAACGATCGCGCGGTCGATCAGCGCAACGTGGCCGACGCCGCCGAGCCGTTGTTTACGAGCCTGGACGACAAGCAGAAGCAGACCTTCATCCAGGAGATGGTCAATCTGAGCCACGAACGCGGGCTGGATTAGGCAGCCGCAACCGGTCGCGCCGCTCCGCCTGCTGGCACACTTGCGGTGCATGAACGCGCCAATTCGCGGCTTGGCTGTCCACCACTGAACCTTGGCTCAGTGTGTGGACAAGTCCTGACCGCGCGGACGAGGTTGGCGCCAAATACGCGGACGAGGAGAACGATTGACGCGTTTCGGCAACAGCTTAGGAAAAACTGGGCAGACTTACCTGTGTCAGGCTGGCGCACGCTTCAATTTTTCGGGACTATGCCAGCTATTGTGCAAATCCATTGTCTGCGGCGATATTTGGAGGAGTCGTGAAATGTTTGGTGCCAAGGAATTCCTTGTAGCTATTGTGGCCGGCGTAGCCGGCATTGGGACGGCTGGCGCTGCCGATTTGCCGGTAAAGGCACCGCCCATTCCGGTGGTTACCTATAACTGGACCGGTTGTTATGTCGGCGCCAATGTTGGCTGGAAGGGCGGACGGTTCTTCGGTGAGTCTGTTGACATGCCTGCGACGACCGGACCGGTCGGCACCGCTGGCATCTTTACCGCGCCCCGCGATCACGTCGATCTCGATAACATCAACGCCAACTCGGCGATTGCCGGCGGTCAGGGCGGCTGTCGATGGGAAACGGCGCAGCACTGGGTATTTGGTTTCGAGGGCGACATCGACTGAACCGACCTGCACGGGACCGTTACCAATCGGGTGATTGGCCCCGGCACTACCTTCGTGCCAGGTGACACTTTCGATAACCGTATGCGCTGGGAGGGTTCCGCTCGGGCCATCGTCGGCCGAGCTTGGGATCGCCTGCTCGTCTATGGGACCGGCGGCGTAGCGTTCGCTGAAGTGACGATGACCGGGAATTTCATTCCGAGCATCGGCGCCTTTACCTCTGGCCGCGCCGGGCTTTATCCGCCCTCCGTCGGTTCGGATTCTCAGGTTCTGGTCGGTGGTACGATCGGCGCAGGCTTGGCCTACATGATCAACAAGAACTGGGAAATCGGCGGTGAGTATCGGTATACCCGGTATCAGGGCGCTGATTTCGGGCTCGGTCAGGTGGCGGGGATTTGCCAGACGACAGCGGCGTGTCTCAATCAAAATGTGACGGGCCACAAGTCGGTCGAGACCAATGAGGTCATGGTGAAGCTCAATTATCGCTTCGACTGGGCCGGCCGGTGGTCGCGAGATACTGAAATCAAACCATTGAGCAAAAAAGGCCCCGGCATCTGCCGGGGCCTTTTTGTTTGGCTTGGGCGCGCCGTCCACTGCGCGAATAGCCGGGCACGTAGCCCTGGGGTAGGTTGAAGGCACGGCACCCGGCTATCCTGCCGCAGCGGCGCGGCTCGTCTATTCGTCACGCAATATTGAAGAAACCCTGTCCAACTCGCGCCCTAGTGATGGCTGACTAGCGGCCATGTCGGGAACGTCATCTTTCACCGTTGAGTGTTGCGCGGGAGCATCATGCGCGCTCTGGCGCGAGCACATCGCAAAATGAATTCGGCCAGCGCGGGGCCGGCCGAATTGATGTCAAACGCGCGGCAAGATCGGGGCTCCAGCTAGGCCTTGGGAAAGTTCAGCTCCACGCCAACGCCGTCGGGGTCGTACATGAAGAACTGCGTATCGCCGGTGCGCGGCACGATGCTTTCGCGGAATTTGACATTGTGTTGCTGCAGCCGCTTGCGCACACCATCGACATCCGTGGCGGAGAAGGCGATGTGATCGAGCCGGCCGGTGTCCTCGTATTTCCTGGTGGTACCACGCACCACGATGCCTTCGCGCGGCTTGCGCGTGCCCATCAGATGCACGGTTGCGACGCCGCCGGAATAAAGCCAGTAACCGGGAAAATCGAGCGGCGGACGATCGCCATTCTCCAGGCCCAGCACTTCGCAGTAGAAACTCCTGGTGCGTTCGAGATCCTGGGGTTCGATGGTGTAGTGCTGCAGTCCGCCGAGTGGCATGGTTGTTCTCCCTGAGCGAAAGTGGGGTTAGACGAAGCTGAGATCGGCCTCGACGCCCAGCATCCAGGCGCCGACGGTTTCAAAATGCCTGAGTTGGCCCTGCAACTGCTGGGTCACGGTGTGGATATCGCGAAAACGGCGCTCCAGCGGATGACCCTCGAAGATCGCGGTGGCGCCAGCGGCATTGTAGGCGAAGTCGACCGCCTCGCGCGCCCTATGGATGGCATGGGTGGCAGCCATGCGAATGGTCATGCGCTGCGCGATCGTGATGCTGGCGCCGGCGCACAAATCCTTCCAGATGTCGGCCATCGACTGCAGCACAAAGCCGCGTGCGGCGCGGAGGTTGACCTCGGCCTGGGCGAGGTTGGATTGCACCACAGCGTTGTCGCGGAGCGCGCTCTTGGTGCCGCGCGCCACCTTGTTGCGCGCGACATCAATGAAATTGTCGAGCGCGCCGCGGGCAATACCGCAGGCGACGCCGGCAAAGCCGACCTGGTAGCAGGTGTGGTTGCTCATCCGATAGAGCGGCCCGCCTTCGCGGCATTCCCGATCGAATTCGCGGGTGATCGAATGATCCGATCGCACGAAGAAGTCGTTGAGCGCGAACTGATCGCTGGCGGTGCCGCGCAGGCCGACCGTGTTCCAGATGTCGGTCCACTCCACGTCCTCGGTTCGCACCAGCATGGTACGCTCCTGCGGCTCGCCACTGGCTTCGCGCTTTGGCGAGCCGTCGGCCGCATAGATCGGACAATGCGCGCCGAGCCAGGTCGCGTGCCGGCCGCCTGACGCGAACGACCACGCGCCGGTGACCCGGTAGCCGCCATCGCACTCGATGGCCTTGACCTTGGGGCCGGGGCCCCAGGCCAGCACCGCGCGCGGATTGCCGAAGATCGCGTGCGCCACCGGCAAATCGAGATAAGCCGCCGACATCGCGCAGCCGCCGGCCTGGCTCAGGCACCATGCAGTGGACGCGTCGCCACGGGCGATGGTCTCGATGACGTGGAAGAAGGTCATGGGATCGGTTTCGATGCCGTTGGACGAACGCGGCAGCAGCAAACGAAACAGCCCGGCGTCGTGCAGCTTGTCGAGCAGTGCCGGCGGCAGCCGGCGCGTCGCCTCGACCTCGCTGGAGGCCGCTGCGACCGCAGGACGAACGGCTTCGGCGCGGGCGATCACGCGCTGGTCGCCCGCCAGATCGGCGGAAGTGGTGATCGGGCTGTCCAAGGCTATGCCTGCCGTACTCTGGCCGTCGACAAATCGAGGCCATCGGCCAGATCCTTGTCGATCTGCTCGATCGACTTGCCCCTGGTCTCGATGCCGAAGAAATAATACACGGCCCCGGCCATCAGGAACCAGCAGCCGAGATAAACGAAGGCCGTCGGGATTTGCGTCAGCGGGACGTCGGGTTTGAGGTAGTTGTTGGAACCCACGATCAGGGCAAGGCCGACCGGTCCGATGATCTTGCCGATGCCGCCGAAGCCATAGGCCGAGCCCATGCCAGAGGTTCTCAGATGCGACGGCCAGACCTCGGCCGCATACGGTCCGACGATGGCAAAGCCGCCGTCGGCGAAGAAGAAGGCCACGGCCAGGATCAGCCAGAACGCCGACAGGCCAAACAGCGTCGAATTGTAATGGTAGCCGGCGACGATAATCAGCACCCCGGCGCCGAGGCCGAGCAGCCCGCCGGCGTTGCGCCGTCCCATCGCCTCCGAGAAATAGGAGAAAGCGATCCGGCCGATGAAGCCGGACACGCTGAGCAGGATCATCATCTTGGAGGCTTCCTGCGGCGTCACCTTCAACAACAGCACGAATAGCGAGGGCGCCCAAAGCGTGATGCCATAGACGCCGGTTTGGGCGCCGGCATTGCCGAGCCAGGAGACGATCATGCTGCGCGGATATTTGAACAGATCGAGCCAGCTTGACTTGATGATCGGGCCAGCGTCGGCGGCGGTCGGCAGCGGCAGCGCCGACGGTTCCATCTGCAGCGCCCAGGCAAGCGACTTGCGCGCGTCCTCGTAGCGGCCCTGGCGGCACAGCCAGCGCGGCGATTCCGGAACCCAGAGGCGGACCAGCAGGACCAGCAGTGCCGGCAGCACGCCGATGGCAAACAGCAGCCGCCACTGGTCGCTTCCCATGAAACCGCCCATTACGGCACCAAGACCGACGCCCAGCGGGATGACGCACGTCACCAGTCCACCGACCCAGCCGCGTTTGGAGGAGGGCATGAATTCCTGCACCAGCGGCAGATCCACGCAATAAAGCCCGCCGACGCCGGTGCCGACGAAGAAGCGCATGATCGTCAGATAGATCCAGCCATTATCGGGTGTGAAATAGAGCAGGCCGGTGGCAATCGAAAAGTTCAGCACGGTGCCGATGAACACCACGCGGCGGCCGACGCGGTCGGCCAGCCAGCCCCAGACATAGGCGCCGAGGATGGCGCCGATCCCGGAACTCATCAGCACCGTCGCCGATTGACCGAAGGTGAGCTTCCACGGCCCGATCAGGAAGGCGAGCACGAAGCCGATCAGGAAATAGTCGAAAAATTCAAGCGCGTCGCCGATGATGGCGGCGGCGAGGATCTTGATCTGGTTGCCGGTCAGACTCGTCCGGCGATCGAGGATCTCGAACATAGCGTTTCCCCTTGGCGCATGTTCATTTTTTCGGGCGGACGTCGCGCCTGCGCACCGCCTATCGTCCAAGGCTATCCCGCCGATGCCGCGAACGGCAAGCCCATGGAGACGCGGATCACATCTGCGCCGAGCCAACAGGGAAACGCCATACTGCCCTGCACAAAGCGAAGGTCGCGCACTGCAACCAACCATGGACCCGTGCCTTATCCCGACTTTCCCTGGGGGCAAGGGAGCGAACCTGTCCCACTTATTTAATGTTTGGCCGCTAATCTCGCCGCTTTAGGATCGAGGTGGATGGAAGAGAAACGAAAGCATCCGCGCACCGAAATCGACGAGCCGGCCTACGTCTCGTCGGGCGGTTCCGTGATGCGTTGCGTGGTGCGAAACATTTCGGTTGAGGGTGCCGCGATCGATGTCGAGAATCCGGCCTTCGTGCCGCAGCAGTTTCGCCTCGTGATGGCAAAGGATTCCTCGATCGTCCGCGAATGCCGGATCGCCTGGATCCAGAAAAACCGGATCGGCTTGACCTTCATGGACGTCCCGAAGTCATCGAACTGAGGGCGCTGAGCGCGGGGAAGACTACTCGATCCTCAGCTTCGCATCGCGGACCACCTTGCCCCACTTTTCCATTTCCTGCTTGATACGTGTGGCGAATTCATCCGGCGTATTCGCGACGGGCTTGAAGCCGAGCGCAGCAAAGCGCTCCGTCAGGTCGGGCTGCGCCACAGCCTTGGCGATCTCGCGATAAAGCAAGTCAACGATCTCTTTCGGGGTCCCCGCCGGCGCAACGATACCGGTGAGGGTGTCGGCATCCTGATCCTTGATGCCTTGTTCGGCGAAGGTCGGCACATCAGGTATCCCGGCCGCGCGTTCGCTTGCCGCAACACCGATCGCGCGCACTTGCCCGGCCTGGATCGCCGAGAGCGAAGACGGCAATGCCGTAAAGGCCATCGGCGTATGCCCGCCGACGGTTGCCTGGACCGCCGGAGCAGCACCCGTAAACGGCACGTGCACGAGGTCGAGGTTGAACGCCAGCCGAAACAGTTCGCCGCCAAGATGCGGTGTCGAGCCGACGCCTGGACCCGCAAAGCTGTACTTTCCGGGATTGTCGCGAATGAGCTGCACCAGTTCCGGCAGCGATTTGGCAGGCACTGACCCGTTGACCACCACAACGTTCGGAGACGCTGCGACGAGCGTCACCGGGACAAAATCCTTCACCGCATCGTACGGGACCCTGGCGTAGAGGCTGGGATTGACCATGAATCCGGTGCTGATCGCCATGATGGTGTAGCCATCCGGGGTCGCGCGGGCGACCTGGCCGGCCGCGGTGTTTCCGCCGGCGCCGCCGACATTCTCCACAAAGAACTGCTGGCCGAGCGCATCGGAGAGTTTTTGCGACACCATCCGCGCGATGACGTCGGTCGGCCCGCCAGCCGGAAACCCAACCACCACGCGCACCGGCCGGTTTGGATAGTTTTGCGCCGAGGCTGTCGGGATACCGCACAGCAGCAACAAGGCTGCGAACAATAGTCGCGAAATGGCCGCCATGGCGCTTTCCCCAAAATAGGCTTGTTGGCGCCATCATCGGCGACGGCGTCGCGCGGAACAAGGGGGAGGGAGAGCGCGGCGCGGTGCCGTCGCTATTTCTTCAACAGCGGTTTGATCCGCTCTTCCAGTTCCTCAAACGACATCGAGCCCTTGAGCCGTTCGCCATTGACGAAAAAGGTCGGCGTCGAATCCACCTTCAAGGCATCCAGCGCATACCTCTGGTCGGCGGCGAGCTTGTCGAGCAGCGCCTGGTCCTTCTCGCAGGTTTCGACGTCCTGTTCGCTCATCCCGTTCAGCTTGCCGATGAATTTCAGCGTGTCCTTGGTCTGATCCATCAAGCGCTCCTGCTGCTTGAACAGGATCTCGACGGCGCCGAGGTATTTTTCGGAATCGTCCCTGGCGATGCAGCGCGCCAGCATCGAGGCCGCTGCGGCCTTGATGTCGAGCGGGAATTCACGGAACACGAACCGAACCTTGCCGGTGTCGATATATTTCGACCGCAGCATCGGGAACACGTTCTCGCCGAACGCCGCGCAATGCGGGCAGCTCATCGAGGCGTATTCGGTGATGGTGATCGGCGCCTTCGGCGAGCCGATCGCGATATCCGGCAGCGATACCGGTTTTGCGACGGCGGCGGCGATCGCGCTTTGAGCCATCGCAGCACCGGTGAGCGGCGGGGAAAGGGCGAGGAGGGCGACGGCGACGACGCGGCAGAGAATATTCAAGGGGCTGCTCCGAAAACGATGCCTGCGCGGGGAATATTCCAATCGACATCATCGAAATTGATTACAACTTCCGGCATGCCGAATCCACGGGCCCAAAAGGTAAAATGGTGATCGTCCGGCTCCGCCTCGGTCGATTCTCGTGAAAACATCGTGATCACGGGCCGACGAAGGGACGCACCAGGATCGCAGGCGTTGTTTGCTCCGTATTCGTCGCGTTTCTCACCCGAGGAATGGAATGATCGTAACCCGTCATACCCGCACCGCCGCCGCAGCAGTTTCGCTCATGCTGTTTGCGACGGGCATGCTTCACGCCCAGCCGGCCACACGGATGGGGCAGGACGCCTTTGGCGACTGGCAGCGTGACAGGCCCGGCACTGTTCGTCTGATTAAACCGGAAGACCTGCCGAAGCCCGGTGCAACGCCCTCGACCGCCAACGGGCCCAGCATCGTCGCAAGGCCCGCCTCGGCCAAGCCGCAAGTACCGCCGGGCTTCAATGTGGAACTGTTCGCCGATGGACTGAGCGGTCCGCGCATCATCCGGACCGCGCCGAACGGTGACCTGTTTGTTGCCGAAACAAGCGCAGGCCGCATTCGCATTCTGCGCGCAGCCGACGGCGCGCCAAAACCTCACATTCGCGAAACCTTTGCAAACGGCCTCAATGAACCGTTCGGAATTGCGTTTTTTCCCGGCGGGGACGATCCGCATTGGGTGTATGTCGCCAATTCCGACAGCATTATTCGGTTTCCCTATCGGTCCGGCGATCTCAAGGCATCCGGCAAACCTGAAACGGTGGTCGCGAAGCTGCCGGTTGGCGGTCATTCGACCCGTGACATCGCCTTCACGCTCGACGTCAAGCGCCTGCTGGTCTCGGTCGGTTCGGAAAGCAACGCCGGCGAAGGCATCGGCCGGCCACGGGGCGGCCTTGTATCCTGGAGCCGCGCGCACGCGCCCGGCGCAGCCTGGGGCTTTGAGACCGATCGTGCGGCAGTGCTGGCGTACGATCCCGACGGCAAAAACCACAAGGTCTTTGCCACCGGCATTCGTAATTGCGTCGGTCTGGCGATTCAGCCGCAGACCGGCACGCCGTGGTGCTCGACCAACGAGCGCGACGGACTCGGCGACAACCTTGTGCCTGACTATGTGACCCGGGTTCGCGAGAATGCCTTTTATGGATGGCCGTGGTTCTATATCGGCGGCAACCAAGACCCGAGGCATGCCGGGGAGCGCCCCGACTTGAAGGATAAGGTCATGATCCCCGACGTTCTGCTGCAGGCCCATTCCGCCTCGCTGGGCATGACGTTCTACGACGGAGGCCAGTTCCCCGCCGAATATCGCGGTGATGCTTTCGCGGCCGAGCACGGATCGTGGAACCGGGCCAAACGGACCGGCTACAAGGTCGTTCGTATCCGGCTGCGTGAGGGCGTCCCGACCGGCGAGTACGAAGACTTCGTCACCGGCTTCGTCGCCAGCGATTCCGGGGTATGGGGGCGCCCGGTCGGCGTTGCGGTCGCGCATGACGGCGCATTGCTGGTCTCGGAAGACGGCAATGGAACGATCTGGCGCGTCAGTCACTGATCGTTTTGTCCTAACACAAGGCCGTGTTCGGCCTCAAAAACGATGAACTTGGCTCGCAGCCTCAACACCAACCAACGTGGCGGGATGTGCGAGGCGGATATGTCAGACCAATCAGAACTCAGAAAATGGGCGGCCGAGGCCGCTCTACAGGCCAGCACTGAAAAGGACGCCAATGAAGCGCGGCGTCTGCAAAGTTTTGCGCAATATTGGACGCGGTTGGCCGACACCGAAGAATGGCAGCGCGATCACGAACCTGCGTAAAATTATCGCCCCGCCCAATGCACGAAGCGGCGCTCGATCAGCAGGAACAATAGATTGAGTGTGTAGCCCAAGGCACCGGCAGCGAAGATCGCGGCATACATGCCGGGCATGTCGAATAGCTGCTGGGCCTCAAATACGCGCTGACCGAGCCCGTCGGTCGAGCCGATGAACATTTCAGCCACGACGATGATGACCAGCGCCAGCGAGACGCCGTTGCGCAGGCCGACGAAGGTCTGTGGCAGCGATTCCCTGAGCATTACGTCGAATAGTACGCGCAGCCGTGAGGCGCCCATCACCTTGGCCGCGAGCAGCCGCGTCTTTCGCGCATTCATGACGCCATAGGCGACGTTGAACAGGATCACCAAAGCGGCGCCGAACGCAGCCACCGCTCAGCCGGCCGACAATTGCGAGTGCAGTTAACTGCGGCTGCTCGGCGAGCCAACCCTCGATCGCAGCAATATGCGGGTCGAGCTTGGACGGCATGCGAACCCTGGTCTTATAGGGCCGACGGGTGCGCCGGTGCGTGGCACGCGGCTCGCCGACCGTCGCCGTCTTGCCGAGCGTCTTCGCGAACGTCGCTGCGGTCGCCGGCGCGGTACTCGCGTGAGCGGTATGCAGGCCGCGCGCCTGTCCGGCACGACGATCGACGCGATTGCCGAGTTCGTCCTGGGTTGCGCGAATCTCGGCCAACAGCTCGACCGGATCGAGCGAGCGATACTGATCGCGCAGCCGTTTCTTCACGGAAAGGGTCACCTTGGGATGCGCCAATGCACGCTCATAGGGCGTCGACGGGGGATGATAACGCTTGATCACTTTAGCCCCTTCGCGGCGCTTCTCCTTCAGCTTGAACGACGGCTGGAAGAAGTTGACGTAAAGCCGTGCCGCCGCATATAGGCGGCCCATTACGCGCGCCGTCTCTACGCCATCGAAGCGACCATAGCCCATGAGGCGGCGGACGACGGCACCATTCTTCTGCTCGACGAACGCTTGATCGTTCTTCTTGTACGCGCGCGAGCGTGTGACTTCGAGCTTCTGTTCGCGACACCATGGCACGACGGCATCGTTCATGAAGGCGCTGTCGTTGTCGAAGTCCACGCCGCGCAAGAGCCAGGGGAACAGGCTCTGTGCGCGGTTGATCGCCTCGACGACCAGCGAACCTTCACGCGTCACCAACGGCAGGCACTCCGTCCAGCCCGTGGCGACATCGACCATCGTCAGGGTCTGGATGAACGAGCCAGCCACCGACGTGCCACCATGGGCGACCATGTCGACCTCGCAGAAGCCAGGCGGCGGGCTGTTCCAGTCATTGAACGTGCGGATCGGGACCTCGCGCCGGATGGCCGAATAGAATCCGGCACGGCGCCGCCTGCCGCCGCTCGCCGCGATCTTCACATAAATCTTGGTGCGGTCGCCGACGCCGAACAGCACCAGGAACAGCGGAAACATCGCGGACGCCGGCGTCGAACGGAAGAAATCGATCAGGAACTCCACCGAGCGATAGAGTTTTTCCGACGAACCAAGCAGGATGCCGAGCGGGATCGCGATCACCGCCGCAATCGCGGTCGAGTAAATCGTCCGCATCACCGTCTTCGCGAAGTCGACGCCGAGTTTGCCGTCGACCATCCCCTGCCACAGTGTCCGGAATGTCGCCAGCGGCGACGGCAGCAGCACGGGATCGACCAGCTTCAGCCAGGTCACGAGGGTCCAGACCGCCAAAAGGATGGCGACGCCGACCAGCGGCAAAAGCGCCTTGGCTTTGCTCATGCGCGATGCACCTCGCGCTGGAACAGTTTCAGGCAATGCGCCTTGGTGGCGATGAAGCCCGGCTCCGACATGGTTTTGTCGGTCCGCGGCCGCGGCGCGTCGTAGGGCACGAACTCGACCACGCGCGCCGGATGCCGCGACAGCAGCAGGATATAATCGGACAGGTACACCGCTTCCTCGAGATCATGCGACACCAGCACGGTGGTCGTTTTCGTTTCGGTGAAAACACGCTGCAGCTGGTCGCGCATGAACAGGGTCATCTCGTAGTCGAGCGCCGAAAACGGCTCGTCGAGGAACAGGATTTCCGGCTCGATGATCAGCGCCCGCATGATCGAGACCAGTTGCTGCTGGCCGCCGGAGAGCTGATAGGGGTACAGCGCGAGATCGATCTTGACGCCGAGGTGGGCGATCAGCTTTTCGACGCGCTGATTGCGCTCAGCCGTCGGGATGCCCATCAGCTTCAAGGGATAGGCAATGTTGTCGAACGCGCGCAGCCAGGGAAACAAGGCTTCACGGTAGTTCTGGAATACGTACCCGAAGCGGATTCCGCTCAACGGACGGCCGTCGAACAGCACTTCGCCAGCGTCCGCCGGGACCAGCCCTGCGATCATGTTGATGAGGGTGCTCTTGCCGCAGCCGTTGGGGCCGAACACCGAGATCAGCTTGCCGCGGGGGATGTCGAAGTCGAAACGATCGTAGATCGTGGCGTCGGCGTAGTGCTTGCTCAAGCCCCGGATGGTGACGTGCGGCGCGGTCCGATGCGACTTGTCAGGGACGACGGCTGGCCCGATCGCTACGTTCAGGGCAGGGTTTGCCACGCGCCCTCAAAATTTCTGGAGGAACTTTGTCACGTCGACCTTTTCCGGCACCACACCGATCGAGGTGCCGAAATCGGCGAACGCCTGAAAGTCTGTAAGCTGCTTCGGGGTCATGTCGCCCGCCATGACGTAGCCAAGCATCGACACCATGTCGACCACGTTGTCCGGCGTAAAAGTGTTTTTGGCGAGGTGCTTGCGGGCCTCGTCGGGGCTCGCATTGATGAACGCAATGGCCTTGGCCCAGGCGGCCGCGAAACGCTTTGCCACCTCCGGCCGCTTCTGGATGAAGTCGGAGGTCATGGCGCAGCCCGCGGCATAGGCGTCAGCGGTTTCGCTGCCCAGGATGTATTTCGATATCACGCCGGCCTCGAGCGACCGCGCAACGCCGGCCTTGATCATCATCGACGCGTTGGGCTCCAGCGTGTAGCCGCCGTCGAAAGTGCCCGCCGTCATCGCGTTGACGTGCTGGCCCATGTCGAGCTGGTCGATGGTGTAGTCGCCTTCCTTGAGGCCGTTTTTGGCGAGGATGGCCTTGGCGGTGTTGAGATTGGCCGGCCCCGGCGCCGACATCAGTTTGGCCCCCTTGAGATCGGCGATCGAATTTGCCGGAAAGCCGTTGCGGACCACGAACTGTTCCATTTTCCAGACCTTGGTCTGGCTGTTGAGGCCGATATACATGGCGACGCCGGGTTTCTTGACGTTGGCATTGAGCCCTTCGAGCATCACCAGCACCACGGATACTTCGATCTGGTTGGTCATCATGGCGGCGACGTTCGGCGGCCCGCCCATAAGCTTAGTCATCTCGGGCTCGATGTTCTGTTCCTTGAAGAATCCGAGATCCAGCGCGACGAAATAGGGCAGGGAAGAACTCACCGGGAACACACCGACGGAAACCTTGTCCTGCGCCAGCGATTGTCCGGGCAGCGCTGCAAGGCCAGCAAGCAAGCCGATCAGCGCTGCGGTCCTCGTCATCCATGTCATGTTCACGATCTCTCCAAGCGGAAACAGGTCACAAGCCCGGCGGCGGGCGGCGCCTTGGAAAAGAGGGCGGGACCGAAGTCTCGTCCTCCTGGTCAACGCGGAATTACTTCTTCATCGCGTCATAGACCGCGAAGGAATAAGCGCCTTCCGGCTTCTTGGTGATCACGGGATCAGAGCCGCCTGCCATCAGGGTCGCGACCGTGCGCTCGTAGTCCTTGACATCGAGCTTGCCGTCGGAATCGCCGAGCAGCTTGCCGACCTCGCCCATCATGCGCTTCTGATCTTTCTCGGTCTTGGCGCCGGTGGAGTCGCCGGCAAGGATGATCTTCACGGCCTCGTCGGGATGGGTCTTGGCGTAATCCCAGCCCTTCATCGACGCCTTGACGAATTTTGCCATCTTGGCGACAAAAGCGGGATCCTTAAGGTTTTTCTCCAGCACCCAGAGGCCGTCTTCCAGGGTGGCAACGCCTTCGTCCTCATATTTGAAGACCACGAGCTGGCTCGGCTTGTAGCCGCCATCGATCACCTGCCAATACTCGTTGTAAGTCATGGTCGACACGCAATCCGCCTGTTTCTGCAGGATCGGATCGACGTTAAAGCCCTGCTTGATCACCTTAACGCCGCCCTTGGAGCCGTCGGGCTTGTAGCCGAGCTTCGACATCCAGGACAGGAACGGATATTCGTTGCCGCCGTACCAGATGCCGACGGTCTTGTCCTTGAGGTCGACCGGCTTCTTGATGCCGGTGTCGGCTCGGCAGGTCAGTTCGAGCCCGGACTTCTTGAAGGTCTGGGAGATGTTGACCAGAGGCACGCCCTTTTCGCGCGACGCCAGCGCCGACGGCATCCAATCGACGACGACATCGGCGCCGCCGCCTGCAATCACCTGCGGCGGCGCGACATCCGGGCCGCCCGGCTTGATCGTGACGTCAAGTCCCGCCTCTTTATAGAACCCCTTGTCCTTGGCGACGAAATAGCCCGCGAACTGGGCTTGGGAAACCCATTTGAGCTGGATGGTGACGGGATCGGCGGCCTGTGCGCTGGAAAGCGCCAGACCAAATGTGAGGCCGGCGGCCAATGCCAAACTATGCTTCATGAAAAACTCCAAATCCCAAGACCTTGCCGACCTAGGTCCGATACGACGGGTGCCAAAAAGTTGTCGCGCGTTCGGCCAGCGTGACAAGTCCGTAGAAAGCCATTCCGGCGAGGGCAGCGAGGGCGATTTCCGCCCAGACCATGTCGATGGCCATGCGTCCCGCCTCGGTGGAGATGCGAAACCCGATGCCCTGCGTCGGTGTCCCGAAGAACTCAGCAACGATCGCGCCAATCAGCGCCAGGGTGGCGTTGATCTTCAGTGCGTTGAAAATGAACGGCAGCGCCGCCGGCAAATACAGTCTGGTCAGCGCTCTGCGGGTAGGCTCGCCGCATAGGAGCGCATCAGGTCGCGTTCGATATGGCCCGAGGCCGACAGGCCCGCCAGCGCGTTCACCAGCATCGGGAAGAAAGTCACCAGCGCCACCACGGCGGCCTTCGACGGCCAGTCGAACCCGAACCACATCACCATGATCGGGGCGATGCCGACCAGCGGCAGCGCCGAGAAGAAATTGCCAAGCGGCAGCAGCCCTCGGCCGAGAAACGCGAACCGGTGCGCCAGGATCGCGACCAACAGCCCGGCGCCGCAGCCGATCGCGTAGCCGACCAGAACGCCCGCGAATGAAGGTCTGGACGAAATCCTCGGTCAGCGTCGGCAGCGATGCCGCAAATCTGAGCCGCCGCCGCGCTCGGCGACGGCAACAGCACCGGCGGCACGCCGAAGCCGCGCACCGCAACTTCCCAGAGATAGAAAACGGTTGCGCCGAACAGCAACGGCACCAGCAGATTGAGCAGTTTGCGCCGTTCGGTCCGGATCGGGCGTTGCGGCCGGCGAGGTTGATCACACAGGTGGCCCCGGCGAGCCAGGCCGCGATCACGATCATCCAGAAGCCGATCCGGGCCGAGCCCGCAACCAGCGGATCGTGCAGCAGGACCAGCGAGGTGGCGCCGGCGAGGATGCCCCCGCCGATGCCGACGGCCGCGGACCGCTCATCGGCGATCCAGGCCGCCAGCACGAACAGCACCCCGGCGCCCGCGGCGGCCTGCCAGATCGGATGCGACAGCAGCGAGCTTGCTTGCGGCGCGAGCGGCAGCAGAAACGCCAGCCAGAACGGCGCCCGCGGACGACCAGAAAGCCGAGCCGGAGCTTGCGCGCATCCATCAATGCGCTCCCATGCGCCGGGCGACGCCGCGTTCGACCAGACCGACGAGACCGATCAGGCCCGGAGGAGAGCACCGCGGAGGCGACCAGCGCCGCCCAGAGCTGCACGGTCTGCCCGTAATAGGAGCCGGCCAGGAGCCGCGCGCCGATGCCGGCTTCCGCGCCGGTCGGCAATTCGGCGACGATGGCGCCGACCAGCGAGATCGTGATCGCGACTTTGAGGCTGGCGAAAAGATAGGGCACCGCCGCCGGCCAGCGCAGCTTCCACAGCATCTGGCGCTGACTTCGCCGACCACGTCCGCATCAGTTCGATTTGCAGCGGATCGGGCGAGGTAAAACCTTTCACCATGCCGATCGCGATCGGAAAAAAGCAGAGATAGGCCGAGATGATCGATTTCGGCAGCAATCCGTGCAGTCCGAGCGCGCCGAGCACAACGATGAAGATCGGCGCCAGCGCCAGCACCGGCACCATCTGCGAGCAGATGATCCACGGCAACAGGCTGCGCTCGAGCACCCGGCTGTGCACGATCATCAAGGCGAGCAGGATGCCGAACAAGGCGCCGAGCACGAAGCCAAGCAGCGTCGCCGATAGCGTAACCAGCGAATGATAGACCAGGCTGCGCGGCGCCAGCGGCGGATAACCGAACACGCCATCGACGAACGCGGCCACCACCTGATGCGGCGCCGGCAGCAGCGGGCGCTCGGCGCTCATCGTGCCCGCGACAGGACGTCCGTGACGGTGTAAGGCGTCTCCTCGCGCTCAAAACCGTCGCGGACCAGCGTCCAGTTCATCGCCACTGCCGCGACGTACCAGATCACGATCAGCGCCAGGATCATCGTCGCCAGCGGCGCGTAGCGTTCGACCAGCGGATGGCGGGCAAGCCTGGCCGTCGTCCGCACCGGCAATGCCAGCGAGCTACTCGTCATAGGAATGTCCTGCGCGCAGGCCGGAGCGGACACGCTGGGCGATCTTGAGAAACTCCGGCGTCTCGCGGATCTCCAGCGAGCGGTCGCGCGGAAAATCGCAATCGATGATATCGATGATGCGGCCGGGCCGCGGCGACATCACCACGATCCTGGTCGAGAGGAACACCGCTTCCGGAATCGAATGGGTGACGAACAGCACCGTCTTTTCGGTCGACTTCCACAATTGCAGCAGCTGCTCGTTGAGATGGTCGCGCACGATCTCGTCGAGCGCGCCGAACGGCTCGTCCATCAACAGCATCGCGGGATCGAACGACAGCGCGCGGGCGATCGAGACCCGCTGCTGCATGCCGCCCGACAATTGCCAGGGAAACTTGCGCTCGAATCCGGTCAGATTGACCAGCGAGAGGTAGCGTTCGACGCCGCTGCTGCTGATCGGCCTCCGAAAACCCCATGATCTCCAGCGGCAGCTTCAGGTTCTTCTCGATGGTGCGCCACGGAAACAGCGCCGGCGCCTGGAACACATAGCCGTAACTGCGCGCCAGCCGCGCGTTCTCCGCACTCATGCCGTTGACGAGCAGCGTGCCGGAAGAGCGGCTGCTGCAGATCGGCGATCACGCGCAGCATCGTGGTCTTGCCGCAGCCGGACGGGCCGATAAAGGAGACGAACTCGCCCTTCGGCGACCTGCAGGTCTACATTGGATAGCGCGTCGACCCGGCCGTCCGCGGTCTCGAACGTCAGCGAGATGTTTTGGCATCGACCACCAGCCGTCTCGGCGCGGGCGCGGCGGAATGAGTGAAGTCACCGGAGAAAGAGGATGACACATTCTCGTCCGGGCGATGCCTGATCGTCGGTTCGCTGACAATTGACATGCTCGGCTGCGCGATGCCATGTCAGGGATAGTGGCAAATGCTGCTAAAAGAGGCGCGCCCATTGTTTATGCACGCCGGAGAGAATAATAAGCAGGAATTCGCCGCTTTCCATGCAGTTCTTGGGATGTTTTGGTCTGCCGGCTTTTGACATGCCATCGCCGGTCGGACAGATACTTTTATGGTGTGTTCTCGAAGCCGAAGCGGATGCCGCCTACCGAGCGAGCATTATGAAGCCTGCGCCATTCAAATACATTGCAGCTTCTTCGCTGGATCACGCGCTGTCGCTCAAGGCCGAATATGGCGACGAAGCCCGGTTTCTTGGCCGGCGGCCAGAGCCTGATTCCGGCCATGAACTTCCGCCTGGCGCGGCCGGCCGTGCTGATCGACATCAACGGGCTGAAGGACTTGGCCGGTGTCGACCAGGCCGGACGGCGAGGCTATCAGGGTCGGCGCGCTGACCCGCTACCGCGACGCTCGAGCGCGACTCCGGCTTCCTGGCGTCCTGCCCGCTGTTCGCCGACGCACTGCCGCACATCGCCCATCCGCAGATCCGAAACCGCGGCACCATCGGCGGCAACCTTTCGCATGCGGACCCGGCGTCCGAACTTCCGGCGCTTGCGGTTGCGATGGAGGCGCGGATGAAGCTCAAATCGTCCGCCGGAGAGCGGGAAGTCGCAGCATCGGAGTTTTTCCAGGGGCTGCTCACCACCGATCTCAGCGTCGGATGAGATGCTGGTCGAAATCGCATTTCCGGAGCCGAAGCCCCGCACCGGCACGCTGCTTCATGGAAGTGGCCCGCCGGCGCGGCGATTTTGCCCTCGCGGGCGTCGCGGCGATCGTGATCCTGGACGGGAAGGGCGGTGCGCGGAGGTGCGGCTCGCGCTGTGCGGCGTCGGCGAAACGCCGGTCGATGCCAGCGATGGCGCTGTCCTCCCTGATCGGGCAGCGCTTGCACCGACGCGGCGATCGAAGCGGCTCGCCGCAGAGGTCCCGGGGATGATCGACCCGTCCGGCAATGTCCACGCCAGCGCCGATTATCAACGCCATATCGCCGGCGTTCTGACGCAGCGCGCGCCCTCGCCACGCGCACCAGCGGGCCGGTCATGGAGCCTGAGCCGGTCCACGATATCGAGCTTTCGGTCAACGGCACGTCCTATCGGCGCAGCGTCGAGTCGCGCATGCTGCTCAGCGATTTCCTGCGCCACGACCTGTTGCTCGCGGGCACCCATGTCGGCTGCGAGCATGGCGTTTGCGGCGCGTGCACTGTCCTGCTCGACGGCGCGCCGGTCCGTTCCTGCCTGATGCTTGCGGTGCAGGCCAACGGGCAGCGAACTCTCGACCGTCGAGGGGCTTGCGACTCGGCCCCGGCGATTTACAGCCCGCTGCAGCAGGCGATGCACGATCATCACGGCCTGCAATGCGGCTATTGCACGCCGGGCATTCTGATGACGATGACGGCTTTTCTGCAGGAACACCCATCACCGTCGGAAGACGAGGTGCGCGAAGCGCTGTCCGGCAATCTCTGCCGCTGCACCGGCTATCAGAATATCGTCGATGCCATGCTGGCGGCGGCGCGAGGCGATGCGGGCGGCCCGCGCCATGACCACGCGCTTTTTCGGCGCACCGGTCAAACGCAATGAGGATCAAAAACTCCTCACCGGGCAGGGCGCTGTTCATCGACGATGTCGAACTGCCCGGCATGGTGCACGCCGCCTTCCTGCGCAGCCAGGTCGCGCATGCCCGGATCAAGAAGTATCGATGTCTCCCTGGCGCTGAAGCGCCCCGGTGTCATCGCGGTCTATACGGCCGGCAGATCTCGGCGCCTACTGGCAGCCCGGACCGCTGCTGGTGCCGCCGCCGCCGATTCGCGGGTATCGTCTTCAACGCGCGCACCCATGTGCCGCTCGCCAAGGACAAAATCCGCCACGTCGGCGAGCCGCTCGCTGTCGTCGTCGCCGAAAGCCGCTATATCGCCGAGGACGCGCTCGACGATATCGAGGTCGATCTCGAAATTCTGCCGGCGGTCGTCGATCTCGAAAAGGCGCTCGACGCCGGCTCGGCCCTCGTGTGCACGACGATCTCGGGTCAACAATGTCGCCGCGCATGTCCACCAGACCAAGGGCGATTATCGCCAACGCCGCGGCGAAAGCGGATCTGATCCTCAAACGCCGCTTTCGCTACGAGCACGGCATTTCCTCGCCGATCGAGACGCGCGGCGTGGTGGCGCAATGGAACGCCCGCGCCAACCAGATGACGATCTGGGACACCACGCAGGCGCCGGTTTTCGTTCGCAACGGCCTCGCCGCGATGCTCGGCCTCGGCGAACGGCAGGTGCGCGTCATCGCGCCATTCGTCGGCGGCGGTTTCGGGCCGAAGATCATGATGTTCTATCCGGAAGAGGTCGACGCTGCCGTGGATCTCGATGCGGCTCAACCGTCCGGTGAAATGGATCGAAGACCGGCTGGAGCACTTTTTTGCGACCACCCATGAGCGCGGCCAGATTCACGATGCCGAGATCGCGGTCGCGCGCGACGGCCGCATCCTCGGCATCAAGGACGTCTTCCTGCACGACACCGGCGCCTATGATCCCTATGGGCTGACGGTGCCGATCAACAGCCAGTGCACGCTGCTTGGTCCGTATGTGGTGCCGGCTTACGACAGCACCTTTACGGCGGTCTTCACCAATCTGCCGATCGTAACGCCCTATCGCGGCGCCGGGCGCCAGCACGGCGTGTTCGTGATCGAGCGGCTGCTCGATCTTGCCGCGCATGAACTTGAAGCATCGATCCCGCGGAAATCAGGCGCCGCAATCTCATTCCATCCGACGCGTTTCCGTACAACAACGAGATCATCTACCAGGATTTTCAGCCGCTCTCGCTACGACAGCGGCAATTACGAGCCGGTGCTCGACAAGGCGCTCGAAGCGATCGGCTATGCGGAATTCATCCAACGCAGAGCAACCGAAACTTCGCGCCCAGGGCCGTCATGTCGGCATCGGCGTCGCCTGCTACGTCGAAGGCACCGGCATCGGTCCCTACGAAGGCGCCAAGGTTCAGGTGCAGACCAATGGCAAGGTCAATGTCGCCACCGGGATCGGCACCCAGGGGCAGGGGCATTTTACCAGCTTTGCGCAGATCGTGGCCGACCAGCTCGGTGTCGATGTCACCGAGGTCGATATCGTCACCGGCGACACCGATCGGTTCTATTGGGGCGCGGGGACATTCGCCAGCCGTGGCGCGGTCGTCGCCGGCAATGCGGTCAACGAAGCCTCGCGTGCGGTGCGGCAGAAGGCGCTGAAGCTCGCCAGCGACGCTCTTTGAATGCTCGGAGGATGATCTCGTCCTCGAAGACGGCAAGGTCTCGATCACGGGTATTCCCGAAAAATTCATCCGGCTCGGCGAACTCGCGCAACGCGCCAATCCGATGCGCGGTGCGGTCAAGCCCGGCACCGAGCCCGGGCTGGAGTCGACGCAATATTTTGGTCCGCCCAGCGGTGCGACCGCCAATGGCGTGCATGCCATGATCGTCGAACTCGATCCGCAGACGTTCGATTTGAAAATCCTGAAATACGTCGTCGTCCACGATTGCGGGACCGTGATCAATCCGATGATCCTGGCCGGCCAGATCCATGGCGGCGTCGCGCAGGGCATCGGCAACGCGTTCTACGAAAAGCTGTCGTTCGACGATCAGGGCCAGCTTCTCAACGCGTCGCTGGCGGACTATCTGCTGCCGACGGCGCTGGAGGTTCCGCGCATGGAGCTTGACCACACGACGACGCCGTCGCCGCTGAATCCGCTGGGGATCAAGGGAGCGGGCGAAGCCGGCGCGATTCCGGTCGGTCCGCTGTTCGCGCAGGCGATCGAGGATGCGCTGGAGCTCAAGGACCAGCAAGGTCGAACTGCTGGAGATTCCGCTGAGCCCAAGCCGGCTGTTTGAACTGACGCGAAACGCGAGGGTCCCGTGAGGTCGGCGCAGGTTTTCAGACTGTCGATGGCGCATCCCGGAGACCTCTCCGAGCTGGATCGGCTGATCACAGGTGGAACGATCCGCGCGGCCGACGTCGTTGCGATCATCGGCAAGACGGAGGGCAATGGCGGCGTCAACGATTTTACCCGCGGCTATTTCACCCAGACCTTGATGGCGCTGCTGTCAAAGCATCTGAAGAAACCCGCGGAGCAATTGATCCACGAAATCCCCTGCGTGCTGTCCGGCGGCACCGAAGGCGTCATGAGCCCGCATTACAGCGTGTTTTGTGCCGGCGACGAGCCAGGCGATGTCAGGCGCGGGATCGTCGCTCGCGATCGGCACCGCGCTCAGCGAGCCGGTTCCGGCCGAAAATGTCGGCCGGCGCGCGCATGTCGACAGCGTCGCTAATGCGGTCCGCGCCGCGATCGCCAATGCCGGGATCGAGCGGCTGGACGACGTGCATTTCGTGCAGGTCAAATGCCCCTGCGTCACGGTCGCGCGCGCCGCGGCGGCGATCGCCGCAGGCAAGATGCCGCTCACCAACGATCCCAACAAATCGATGGCCTATGCCCGCGCGGCTGGCGCCTTCGGCGTTGCCGTCGCGCTCGACGAGCTAACGCCTTCCGGCTTCGAAGATGCGTCGCTGCTCGGCGATTTTTCCATCCAGTCGCCGCGCGCCAGCATTTCCTCGGGCGTCGAGGTCGAGAGCAACGAGGTCATCGTGCTCGGCAACAGCCCGCATTGGTCGGGCCCGCTGCGCATCGCGCACCGGCCGATGACCGACGCGCTCGACATCGGCGCGCGTCGTCGATGTGCTCGCCGATCTCGGCATCGCCGCGAACCCGCAGGTTTCCGCCGACGATGCCGCTGCGGATCGCGACCGTGCTGGTCAAATGCGAGCCGGACCGGCGCGGACGAATTCGCGGCCATCGCCATACCATGCTCGACGACACCGACATCAACGCGCAGCGTCATATCCGCGGCGCGGTCGCGGGCCTGGTCGCCGGCGTGATCGGCGACGGACGGATTTTCGTGTCCGGCGGCGCCGAGCATCAGGGACCCGGACGGCGGCGGCCTGATTGCGGTCATCGCCTCGCCAGAAGCAAGGCGGCGCCTGATGCGGATCGTCATCGTCGGCGCCGGCGTGGCAGGATGCGTGATGGCGCGCAGGCTCGTCGCTGCTCGAGGGATGTCGAAGTCGTCTGCCTCGAGCGGGTGTCGCGCGACGACCATTCCGAAGCCGGCACCGGGCTCAATGTTGGCCCGAACGCCGTGAAGGCGCTTGACGCGATCGATCCGCGAACTGGCCGACGCGCATCACCGAGGCCAGTTTTATCTGGAGCAACTGGCGGATATCGCTCACCGACGGCACGCGTGCTGTTCGATCTACCGCTGGCGAATGTCGCGGACGGGCCGGGCTGGCGGATCCGCTGGTCGGAGCTTTATCGCGTGCTGCGCGAGGCCGCGGGCGATAGCGTGTCGTACGGCTGCGAGATCACCGGACATCGGCCGCGATCCGGTCGATCCCGCGCAAGACCATCGATTTCCTGGAGGCAGGACGGCAAGGCGCATCGGCTGGACGGGATCGATCTCCTGATCGCGGCCGACGGGCGATACTCCGGGGTACGGCGTGCGATCTCCGGTGAACCGGCGGTGCGGCAGACCGGCGTTGCGATCTTTCGCGCTGCTGGTGCCGGACACGTCGAACGGTTTGATCGACGATTACGAGCAATGGTTCAACGGGCCCAACCGCCTGCTGTCGTTTCGGGTGCCGCCCGGGCATATCTATGTCGCCGGCACGTTTCCGATTCCACCGGATGAGCAGATCGCCGAGCAGCTCGAAAACGCCTGACGCGCTGCGCGCGGCCTATACGCCGCACGACGCGCCGCCGAGTGCCCAGGCGCGCTGGCTGATCGACACCGTCTGCGCCAACGCGGCCGATACGCATTGGGCGCGGATGCAGGAACACGAACTGCTTTACCGCGCCGCCGACTGCAACGTGCTCTATCTCGGCGATGCCGCGCACGGCATGGTGCCGACGCTGGGGCAGGGCGCAACCCAGGCGCTCGAAGACGCCGCAAATGCGGCCACGCTGATCACGCAGCGCTATCGCAGCGGAAGCCGCAACGTCGAAAGCTGGCTCGCCGATATCGAAACCGTGCGGAAGGATCGCATGCGCTTTGTCATGGAGTTTTCGCTCGAAGCGACCGACACGATGCTGGAGGGCGCCGACCCCGTGAAAGGGACCGCGCACAAGAATGAAGCGTCGTTCCAGAACCGGCTAAAGGCGCTCTATCGGGACGTCGGACTGCCGCTGGATGGAAACATCGAATTGAGGAGACACGCGCAATGAATACAGCCACTGAACTGCCGCTCGCCACCGTCCACGGGCTTTATCACATCGCGATCAAGACCGAGGATCTGGCGGCGACACGGAAATTCTATACCGACGTCATCGGCTTGCGCGAATTTCCAGCGGCCGGATTTCGGCTATCCGGGCGCCTGGCTCGGCTGCACCCAGCCGGGCGGGCTCGCGATCCTCCACATCTATGCCGGCGGGCCGGCGCTCGGGCCCGAAGGCAAGGCGCCTGCGGGCACCGCTGCGATCGATCACGTCTCGCTATCGTGCTCGGGCTATCGCTCCTACGTTGCGCGGTTCAAGGCGGCCGGGCTCGACTGGCGCGAATTCATCGTGCCCGGCACCTCGCTGTGGCAGCTGTTCGTCTATGACCCGAGCGGCGTTCAGCTCGAGCTGACGTTTGAATGCGGCGGCGAGGGCGACGAGAAGCCGGATATGTCGGCGGGACGCAAATACGTTGCGGGCTCGAGCTTCTTCGACAAGGCGACCTATCCAAAACTCGCCTGACGCGATGCCGGCTGAGACGTTTGCCTCTGTTATCTTGACGCGCGCGACCCGAGCCACAGTCCCACAAAAGAGCCGACCCCGCTAAGCAGCACTCCCGAATAGGAGATCATGTCGCCACCCCAGAGCTCGGGGATAAGCCCGCCGACCGTGGAGCCAATAAAAATCCCTATCCAGATGGATGCTTGCATGGCTCAGCGTAACCGAGCGCGGTCGCGCGCGAAAGCTTTTCCCACCGGGGAATTGTCAAATCGGAGCGATCGTTCCTGGAAAGATTGTTCCGATCGGTGCCTTTGACCGAGGACGAGGGGACGGCGAGCTTGTCAAGATTCGCCACTTACTCGAAAGTTGGATCCGCGCAACCGCCGTATGTCGAGCAGTCTCCAGCCTCATCGATGATCTTCTTGATGGTATGGGCGCAGCCACCGCATTTGGCGGCGCAGCCGAGCGACGCATAGACGCGGCTCATGCGCGGCCGCTGCGCGACGCTCACGATCGCGGACCTGACCTCGGCGTCGCTGAAGACATTGCATGAGCATACGATCATCACTGCCGCCTCTCATCATAGACCGGTGCTGTCCTGCGCCGATCATGGAGGCGAATGTATCCGTGGCCTGAACTTGATGTTTGACCTTATGGGACAGCGGACTTTACATATCGGGACAGCCGTCGTCCGCTAACGAGCAGCGGCTCTCACCTTCGAGCGAACCGCTCCAGTTTGCCTTGACGCTGCGGAGTTCGCTCGCCATTCCGAGACACTGCAACCGAACTGGGTTCGAAACCATCGCGAGAACGCGCTGAGCGCGGAAAAGCCGAGCAATTCTGCAACAGACGCCAGCGGACGGTCGCGATTGTCGACATAACGCGTGACCAACTCAGCGCGTACGGAATCCATCAGCGAAGAGAACGTCTTGCCCTCACGCGCCAGATGCCGGTGCACCGTGCGGCGATCAACGCCCAGGCGTGCGGCAACGGAATCGGCCGAGCACAGGCCTGAAGGCAGCATCGTATAAATGCATTCGCGCACGCTGGCGCTCATCGTGACGTTGCGGCGCGCTGCCAGCGTGTCGAGATACTGCTGCACGTGCTGGACGATCTTCGCGTCTGCAGCGGGGACGGCGGCGTCGATACCATGCGACGGGCAGACGATCCCGTTGAAGTCCTGACCGAAGGCCACATCGGCGCCGAAGAATTTTCGGTGCATCTGCTGCGTCGGCGGCGCCGCATGGGTGAAGCAGATCAGCTGGGGTTTCCAGTGCGCGCGAAACAATTGTTGAAAACAGCGATGAAGGAAACCGATCCCGAGTTCGACGCCCTGGCGGATCGGCACGGGACGATCGACGTCGATGGCCAGATGGAGGATCAGCTCGCCATTTTGCTCTTTCATGTTGAGCAGAAGGGACTCGCTGTGCAGGAACATGTAGCCGACCAGCACATCGATCGCCTTGCGGATCGTCGGCTGCTCGCGCACCAGCAGCGCGAGCGGGCCGAGATTGGCGACGGTGCGCTGATCGGCCAGCCGCAGCCCAAAATCGAACTTGCCCGAGCGTTGCGCCGACGCTTCGAGCAGCCGTCCCACGGCTGCTGCCGCTACCTTGATCTCGGGGTCCGTCAGGCAAGCGGGCGGCAGGCGGAACTCGGAAACCATGCGGTAGGGATCGAGGCCGGCCGATCGGGCGACCTCGACGTAATTGCTCAGTACTGCACTGCGGATCAGACGGGGCAATGGGGTCGTCCGGGGTCCAATGTCCCGAGATGTTAAGCTAATTGTCCCAATAGGTCAAACTCGGCGGGGTCTCCTCCACTAGATTAAGGTCATCGCATCGCGCCCCCTCCAGGGGCAGCGGCGCGCAACAACAACAGGGGAGGACGTGCCATGACGACGATTGCACAGCGGGCCGACAAGGCTTCGGCCGGCCTCGCGCCGGCGGTATTGAAGGCGACCCTGAAAGTCGAGCCGTTGACCGGTTCGATCGGCGCGGAGATCAGCAACATCAACCTTGGCGTAGCGTCGCGCGATCCGGAGCTGATGGAAGGAATCCGGTGGTTGCTGCTGACCCACAAGGTATTGTTCTTCCGCGATCAGGACATTACGCGCGCCGAGCACATCGCCTTCGCCCGTCATTTCGGCGAGCTCGAAGATCATCCGGTGCTCGGCAACGATCCCGATCATCCCGGTCTGGTTCGCATTTACAAATCGCCGGACGCGCCCAACGATCGCTACGAGAACGCCTGGCACTCCGACGCCAGCTGGCGCGAAAAGCCGCCGTTCGGCTGCGTGCTGCGCTGCGTGGAATGCCCCGAGATCGGCGGTGACACCATGTGGACCAACATGGCGCTCGCATATGAAAAGCTGCCGGAACACATCAAGACCCAGATCGCCGGCCTTCGCGCGCGCCACAGTATCGAAGCGACATTCGGCGCCGCAATGCCGATCGAGAAACGGCTGGCGCTGAAGGCCCAGTTTCCGGACGCCGAGCATCCGGTCGTGCGAACGCATCCGGAAACCAAGGAGAAGGTCCTCTTCGTCAGTGGCTTCGCGACGCATTTCACAAACTACCACACCGCGGCAAACGTCCGGTATGGACAGGATTACGCGCCGGGCGCAGCCCAACTGCTGCAGTATCTCATCAGCCAGGCGCAAATCCCCGAATACCAGGTGCGTTGGCGCTGGAAGCCGAACTCCGTCGCGTTCTGGGACAACCGGGCGACCCAGCACTACGCCGTGATGGATTACCCGCCCTGCCATCGAAAGATGGAACGCGCAGGCATCAAAGGCGACGCAACTTTCTGAACCCCAGTCCGACTTCATCGAAAAGGATACGATCATGAACTTCCTCGACGGCGCACTCTATCCGTACAACCAGGACAAGCTGGTGATCACCGCGGCTCCGTACGGCCCGGAATGGATTCCTTCGGACTTCCCGGAGGACATCGCGGTTACCATGGACGATCAGGTCCAGAAGGCGGTCGACTGCTACAACGCAGGCGCGACGGTATTGCACGTTCACGTCCGCGAAGCCGATGGCAAGGGCTCGAAGCGGCTCTCGAAATTCAACGAGCTGCTGGCGCGATTGCGCATCGCCGTGCCGGACATGGTGCTGCAGGTCGGCGGTTCGATTTCATTTGCGCCGGAGAGCGAGGGTGATGCCGCCAAGTGGCTATCGGACGACACCCGCCACATGCTCGCCGAACTGACGCCGAAGCCGGACCAGGTGACGGTCACGGTCAACACGGCCCAAATGAACATTTTCGAGCAGATGGATCAGGCCGATTATGCCGGCACGTCGCTGGCAGAACCCGCGCTGTTCAATGCATTCCGCGAGATGATCGTGCCGGGAGGCCCGACCTGGGCCGAAGAACATGTCAAGCGGTTGTCGGCCAAGGGCATTCAGAGCGCGTTCCAGTTCTACAACATCAACAGCTTCGAGACGGTCGAGCGGATGATCCGCCGCGGCATCTACCAGGGGCCTCTTGTGATGAACTGGGTCGCGATCGGCGGCGGCATGGACGCGCCGAACATCTACAACCTGGCGAACTTCCTGCGCGCAGCACCCGACGGCGCCATGATCACGCTTGAGGCCTCCATGCTGAACGTGCTGCCCATCAACATGATGGCGATCGCCATGGGTCTGCATGTCCGCTGCGGCATCGAGGACAATCTGTGGACCCAGGACCGCAAGAGCAAGATGAGCACGGTGAAGCAGATCGAGCAGCTCGTCCGCATCTCGCGCGAGGTCGGCCGTGAGGTCGCCAACGGCAAGGAAGCCAAGAAGATCCTCAAGATCGACACTTTCTACAACAGCACCGAAGAGACGCTGGCGAAGAATGGCTTCGCGCCGAACCGCAAGACCGAGTCCGTCTTGCAGCAGGCGGCCGAGTGACCATGTCAACGCGCGAGGCCACCGTCCTGATCGTGCCGGGGTTGCGAGACCACGTCTCGCAGCATTGGCAGACGCTGCTGGCTTCGCGCCTGCCACGAGTTCCAGACGGTCGTCCCGATGGGACGCAGCAACCTCGATTGCCGGGAGCGAGTGGTGGCAATCGAGGAAGCTGCGGCCAGTATTGACGGCCCGATCATCGTTGTCGCGCATTCCGGCGGCGTCATCGCGACCCTGCATTGGGCGCGGCAGACCCAACGCCAGCTGCGGGGCGCGCTGCTGGCGACTCCGGCGGATTTCGATCTGCCGATGCCGGAAGGCTTTCCTTCGATGGCAGCGCTCGACGCCGGCGGCTGGCTGCCGGTGCCGCGCGATGCGCTGCCGTTCCGCAGTATCGTGGCGGCGAGCCGCAACGATCCGCTCGCCGGCTATGAGCGGGTAGCTGAATTTGCACGGAGTTGGGGCAGCAAGCTGGTCGACCTCGGTGAGGTCGGACATCTCAATCCCGCGTCCGGCTATGGCGACTGGCCTCGGGCCGACAGCTTGATCAGGGAGCTCGAGATATCGGCGTCTTCCTGCTGGCTGAAGCAACTTATCACGGCATAGCAGGAGGTTTTATCGTGGCTCGAGCAGTTCGCCTTGATCGCATCGGCGGTCCTGAAGTCCTTCGCCTGGAACAGGTCGAGGTCGGTGAACCCGGACCCGGCGAGGCGAGGGTGCGTCACACCTATGTTGCCGTCAATTTCATCGACATTTACTTTCGTACCGGACGTTACCCGTTGCCGCTGCCGAACGGTCTCGGCTCCGACGCTGTCGGCGTGGTCGAAGCGGTTGGACCGGGGGTAACCGACATCAAGGCCGGCGATCGCGTCGGCTATCTGCTCGGGCCGCAGGGTGCCTATTCGGACGTCCGCGTCATGCCGGCCAACGTGCTGATCCCGTTGCCGGACGGCGTTTCAGACCGTACCGCCTCGACACTGATGATGAAGGGCATGACGGCGCAATATCTGTTCAGGCAGGTCTACCCGCTGAAGGGCGGCGAGACAATTCTCTATCATGCTGCGGCCGGCGGCGTCGGCCTGATCGCCTGTCAGTGGGCCCGCGCGCTCGGTGTCACCATGATCGGCACCGTGAGCACGGACGAGAAGGCCGCGATCGCAAAGGCCAACGGCTGTGCCCACACCATCGTCACCTCGCGCGAGGACGTCGCCAAGCGCGTCCGCGAAATCACCGGCGGCAAGGGCGTTCCGGTCGTCTACGACTCGGTCGGCAAGGACACACTGATGGGCTCGCTGGACAGCCTGCAGCCGCGCGGCACGCTTGTCAGCAACGGCACCACGTCCGGTGCGGTCGTCATCGACTCGCAATTGCTCGCGGTCAAGGGTTCAATCTGGGTGACCCGTCCGGCGATGGTCCATTACGCGACCCCGCGAGCGCACATGCTGGACATGGCGAAGGAACTGTTCGAACTCGTCCGCGCCGGAAAGATCGTTGCCGAACCCAGGCAGATTTTCGCGCTTGCAGACGCAGCGGAAGCCCACCTGGCGCTGGAATCACGCAAGACCACCGGCGCAACGGTACTGGTGCCTTGATCCCTTCATTTCATAATCGACATTGAGGAGACGCTGATGAACATCATTGACACGCGCGGACCGGACGCAAACGGCTTTCTGCTCGGACGCAAAGCCGCCTGGTTCGCATATGGCATGACGATCGCGCTGATGATTTTCGACTATGTCGATCGGCAGGTCATCGTGTCGATGTTTCCGTTCCTGAAGGCGGAATGGAATTTGTCCGACAAGGAACTTGGCTTCCTGGTCTCGATCATTTCCATTACGGTCGCCGTATTCGGCGTTCCCGTGGCCTGGATCGCCGACCGGTTCAGCCGCGTGAAAAGCATCGTGGCGATGGCGGTGCTGTGGAGCATCGCCTGCATGTCCTGCATGTTCGCGCGGAGTTACGTTCAGTTATTGCTTGCGCGTGCCCTGGTTGGCTTGGGCGAAGCCGGATATGGTTCGGTTGGTGCGGCAATGGTCTCCGCTCATTTTCCGCAGCGGATGCGCGGCGGATTGCTGGGAGGATTATTCGCTTCTGCATCCGTCGGCTCGGTGCTTGGCGTCGTTCTGGGTGGCGTCATCGCCACACACTTTGGCTGGCAAGCAGCATTCGGTGTCGTCGGCATTCCCGGCCTGTTTCTCGCGCTGATGTATCTGCGCGTGCGCGATTACAAGACCGTCGATACCGCAACCACCAATACGACCGGATCGTCGACAAAGAAGGACATGATCCGCTCGATCGTCGGCTCGGTGACGGTTCGCTGGGTCTGCATCGGCGCCGCCGCGCAATTGATCACATTGTCGGCGCTCTGGGCCTGGTTGCCGAGCTTTCTCAACCGTGTTTACGGCATCACCCCCGACAAGGCCGGGATCCAGGCCGCGGTCGTGGTGCTCGCCGGCGCCGCAGGCAGTCTGGTGCTGGGCGCCATTGCCGACCGCGCCGGTGCCCGCTACGAGAACGGCAAATTCACCGCCGTCGCAGTAATGAGCCTCCTGTCGATGGTCACGCTCATGTTCGCGTTCGGTAGCGGACATGCTGGAGTGGTGCTGACGCAAGCCGCTCAGTTCCGGTTGATCGTGCTCGGAGGCTTCCTTGCGACCTGCACGGTCGGCCCGGCCGCGGCCATCGTGATCGACGTCATTCACCCTGGTGTCCGTTCGACCGGGGCCTCGGTCCTGTCACTGGTGCAGAACCTGTTCGGCCTTGCGGCTGGCCCGTTTGTCGGCGGCATGTTGTCCGACGCGGTTGGACTGGAGAACGCACTCGCGCTGACGCCGCTTGCCTGCATCGTCGCGGCCACGGCGTTCCTGGTGGCGCGGAAGGGTTACCAGACCGACGTCCGGCGGATCGACAACTCCGCAGCGGCGCCGGCGTCGCAGGAGGCCTTCGCTTGATCCTTCGCGCCGCGGTGCCGGCTTTCCGGGTTCCGTCAGGCTGATAACCGGCCGCTTATATTCCCCGGTATTCCAGCGAGCGACGTGTTCGGCCCCATCCGCGGCGTTAGCCGCGTAACACTACGGGACGCCGATGATGCTGCTGGCCTACAAGAAATAGGGATGGACGCTCATGGCTTATCAAACGATCGAAGTCCGCAAACTCAATCCCGTCATCGGCGCGGAGATTTTCGGCGTAGACCTCTCCAGGGATCTGGGCAACCAGCAGTTCCAGGAGGTTCACGACGCCCTGATGGAAAATCTCGTGATCTTCTTCCGGGACCAGACGATGACGGTGGAACAGCACAAGGCGTTCGGGCGGCGCTTCGGCAAGCTGCACATTCATCCGAACGCGCCGCAGGAATTGGCCGACCATCCGGAAGTCCTGGTGGTCAAGGCCGACGAGACGACGAAGCATGTCGCCGGAGAGGACTGGCACAGCGACGTCTCCTGCGACGAAGAACCGCCGCTGGGTTCGATCCTCCACATGCACCGCGTGCCACCTGATGGTGGCGGCGATACCATGTTTTCCAACATGTACGCGGCGTTCGATGCGCTCTCGCCGCCGGTCCGGCAGATGCTCGAGAGCATGACCGCAATCCACGACAGCGCCAAGGTGCATCGCTATCGCGCGAAAGCCGCCGATCGCAACGATGTGGCTTTTCCGCGATCCGTTCACCCGGTGGTGCGAACGCATCCGGTCACCGGACGAAAGGCTCTGTTCGTCAATCAGGGCTTTACGACCCGGATCATTCAGCTCAAGCCGCACGAGAGCGACGCGATGTTGCAGATGTTATACCGTCATTGCGAGACGCCGGAGTTCATATGCCGGTTCCATTGGCAGCCGAATTCGGTCGCGTTCTGGGACAATCGCGCCACTCAGCATCACGCCTTGTTCGACTATTTCCCGCATCGCCGTTACGGCCTGCGAGTCGCGGTCCAGGGAGACAAGCCGTTTTATAGTGCGTGAGGATGCTGCGACTCGATGCGGGGAGTGGATGGCAGAGTGATCCTGAGTGTTGATATTCGTATCGGCCCAATCGTATCGGTTAGGTTGCGTACGGAGGACTTTCGCGGTAGGGACGCGAGTTACCTCGCGCCCCCCGCACAGATCCGTGCGAGCCCAATTCGGGCACACGGCTCCCGCCTTGGATGTCTAACGGCGAAGCGAATCTCTGGCCACGGATGAAGGATTCGCGGTTTCGGGAGCCAGTCGTCTGCCAACCGCTTGATCCGCTCCCAGGTCGTCCAGTCTTTCTGGCTCCGCTGCCGTAGCGTGCGCCGCCAGAGATTGGTGACGTGGAATAGGAACGCGGTCAGTGTCGAACTGTTCGTCGGCACCGCGTGGTAGTTGAAGTAGCCGGTGACGACCTGCTGCAACCATCTTCCCTGCTGGGGAATCGGCTGATGCATGTTCCGTCGCAATTCCTGTTTGATGGCTTGCAACTTTACCCGCATGCGGTCCCGCCGGGACTTCCGTTTGATTTGGAATTTGCCCCGACGAGTTTTGCTACAGATAAAGGTGAAGCCCAGGAAGGTGAAGGTCTCCGGTTTGCCGAGCCCGCGCCGCTTGCGGTTTTCCGCCGCAAAGCGTCCAAATTCGATCAGCCGGGTCTTCTCCGAATGAAGCGACAGTGCAAACTCCTGTAACCGCTTACGCATCTCGTCGAGGAAGCGACGGGCGTCGGCCTCGTGCTCGAAGCCAACAATGAGGTCGTCGGCGTAGCGCACGATGATCATATTGCCCGCAGCCTCACGCCGTCGCCAGCGCTCGGCCCAAAGGTCGAAAACGTAGTGTAAGTAGAGATTGGCCAGAAGCGGTGAGATCACCGATCCCTGCCCGGTCCCCTTGTCACTGACCGTCACGATCCCGTCTTCCAGGACGCCTGCCTTGAACCATTTCTGGATCAGGCGGATGATACGTCGGTCGCCGACGCGATGTTCCACAAACCTGATGAGCCACTCCTGGCTCACCGTGTCGAAGAACGAGCGGATGTCAGCGTCCAGTATCCAGTTCACCTTTGTGCTGGTGATCCCGACCATGAGCGCATCCATCGCATCGTGCGTGCTGCGTCCGGGTCGGAACCCATACGAGAACCCGAGGAAATCTTCCTCGTAGATCGCGCTCAGCACCGCGGCCGTGGCCCTCTGGACGATCTTGTCCTCAAGGGCGGCGACCGCGATCGGGCGTTGCCGACCATCCGGCTTGGGTATGTAAACACGCCGCGACGGTAGTGCCCGATACGCTCCCCGATGGACGCGAGCATGCAGGTCCTCAAGATTACGCTCAAGGTGCTGCTCGTAATCCCGACATGTCAGCCCATCCACTCCAGCTGCAGCATTCTCCTTGAGTTCAGAGAATGCCTCTGCGAGGTGATCAATACTGACGTGATGGAAGAGCGCGGTGAACTTCTCCTTCTTCCTTTGCCTTGCAGCTTGCCGTATGCGCTCCAGCGCCTGTGACACGGGAGCTATCGCTGAAAGTTGGTGACGGCGGGAATCGGGAAGGCGGCATATCGTGGGGGTGCTTGACGCCTCCACTTCTCCACCGAAGGAGCGATATGCCGTGTCCAAAGATAACATCATCCAGCTGATTCAGCCAGCAAACGTCGACGATCAACTCACCGAAATCTTGCGCAACGGAGCGCGTGCTCTGTTGGCCCAGGCGGTTGAGGCGGAGGTCGCGGACTTTCTCGGCAAGCATGCCGATTTGAAGACCACAGACGGCCACCAGCGCGTCGTGCGCCACGGTCACCTGCCGGAACGCGAGGTGATGACCGGTATTGGTCCGGTCGCCGTCAGGCAGCCGCGTGTGCGTGATCGCGAGGTGGACGCTACCGACCCCGACCGCATCCGGTTCACTCCGTCGATCCTGCCGCCCTACATGCGCCGGTCAAAGTCGATCGAGACGCTGCTGCCGATCCTATATCTGAAGGGGATCTCGACCGGCGACTTCTCCGAGGCGCTGGCGGCGCTGCTCGGCAAGGACGCTGCCGGGTTGTCGGCATCCGCCATCGGCCGCCTGAAGGACGGCTGGCTCGACGAGCACGCCGCGTGGCAAAAGCGCGATCTGTCGGCGAAGCGCTACGTTTACATCTGGGCCGATGGCATCCATCTCCAGGCGCGCCTCGAAGACGAAAAGCAGTGCATCCTGGTTTTGATCGGCGCGACGCCGGAAGGCCGCAAGGAACTGGTCGGCTTCACCGATGGCGCCCGCGAGAGCGCGCACGACTGGCGCGATCTGCTGCTCGACCTGAAGCGGCGCGGGCTCGACGTGCCGCCGCAACTCACCATCGCCGACGGCGCGCTCGGGTTCTGGAAGGCCGCTGGCGAGGTCTGGCCGAAAACGCGCGAGCAGCGCTGCTGGGTGCACAAGACCGCGAACGTGCTCGCCAAGCTGCCGAAGAGCCAGCAGCCGAAGGCCAAACGCGCGTTGCAGGAGATATGGATGGCCGGAACCAAGGCCGCCGCCGAGCTGGCGTTCGACGCCTTCATCGAGAGCTACACGCCCAAATACGACAAGGCGGCCGACTGCCTGAGCAAGGATCGGGACACGCTATTGGCGTTCTACGACTTCCCGGCCGAGCACTGGAAACACCTGCGGACCACCAATCCCATTGAAAGCACCTTCGCTACCGTGCGCCACCGCACGATCCGATCGAAGGGATGCCTGTCCAACAGCACCGCGCTCGCGATGGTCTTTAAACTGCTCGAGGCCGCGCAGAAAAGCTGGCGTCGTCTTGACGGCCACTACCAGTTGCCAAAACTCGTTCTCGGTGTGACATTCAACAACGGGATCGAGGTCATCGCTAAACCGGCTGACCTTCAGCCCATAACCGCCGCCGCCTGACCGGCCCGGCCGTCACCAAAATTTGGCGATAGCTCTGTGACACGGTTCCCCGGTACTGTGCCCGGCCCGTGCTTTGCTGACGCACATTCCCCTCGGCCCCCGCCCTTGGCTCCACCAACTCCGCAGCCGGTTGCCCGGCTTTGTTCGTTGGCTTCACAGCTACTATGGCGGGGTCAGACTTCTCATGATCGTACATCATCGGCTACGGCTCCTCGCCTTCCCGACGCGGGCCAGTGCAGCACGCATACTGGTGCTGGCCGACCATGAGATCTCCCGGTTCCCAAGCAAAGAGCGTGCGCACATGCCAGTGTCTAAGACCACGCCGGGCCGTCTGGGCGCTCGCGTTATCGCGCCCATCCGTGTTGCCTTCCGTCAGCGGAACGACGTCGGCACCCAGGATGGGGGTACTTTCGCGGCTCAATGGCTGGCCTATGCGCTCCCCTGTCAACGCTTCGCCAATACCCTCACGGGTACTGGCGCATGACTCGGGGTCGATGCGGTTCGCTACTCCTTCATCGTGATGGACTTGCACCATCTACTCCTTGTCGGTCTCCCGGCGCACTCCGCTCTACCTCAAAGAAGAGACATCGTCGCCGCCCGTCGAAGCGGGTGTTAGCGTCCTCAAAGGGCCTCTAAGGGAAGTTTTGGCGAGGAATATGCGCCGCCTTCCGCTTCGATCGACCGTGCTCCTTTCGCGCGATGCCTAATATCAGAATATTAATTCTTCGTCCGGTAGAAAGCTAGATACAATCTACCGGAGATTTCATCGTGGCAAGCTATCGATTTATGGCCATAGCAGTTGCGCTGATGTTCGCTTCCTATGCGACCGTGCAGTGGTTGGTGACTCCGAGGCAATTGATGCCCGACGCGAGGCTGCCTTCGTTTCATCGGATCGGCACCAGCGATGACCCGCGTGAAAATTACGATCCCAATGGAAGCGATGGCGACGAAGTCCGCGACGGCCTGCGACGGAGCGTGCTGGCTGCGGCCGACGATCTCCGCGAAAGCCCGTGTAACGACTATATGAGAGATCGGTACATTGCCGCGGCGACCAAGTATGCGCGGGCGTGGTTGAGCATCGCTCCATGTTTCCCCCGTTGCACCTCCAATAAGGAGAGTGCGCAGTTGGACCTCGCGGCAAAGGCATTCAAGACGCCGTTAGACGACAGGGTGACTGAGGCCATGGTCAGGGTGCACGAAACCGATACGATACGCGTGGGTGACTTCGCCCCCGACGTCGAACGTTGGGTCGCGCAGAGGGCCCGCGACATTCTTATCAACCCGGTAGCGAACCCGGTTGCTCGCAAGAGCGAAAGAGAGCACCGCGCCCCGCTGACTTGCCGGCCCGATAAGAAATAGCGGATGGGCGCGATTTGCATTTCGCTGGCGCTGGGCGTGATCATGGCAGCGATGTTGTTCGGCGGTGAACATAAACGAATCCTGGGCCCGCGTGATCCGATAGCGGCAGACGGATCGTTCAAAGCCGGGCGCGCGCTCACGATTTCCGAGTTATCCTCCTCACTTGAACCGGCGGTCTCTGATTTGGACGACCCGGGCAAGTTCGAGGCGCGTTTTTCAGGGAGTTCGGTTGAGCGAGATCGAAGCGCGATCCTGGATATTGCGGGATTGTCGGGGCCAGTTCTCTGCGAGCCGGACCGACATCGGCAATTGATTGCGGCTGTCCAAAATTATTACGGCACCAAAAGATACATGGATGCTGAATTTCACTTTCGCGGCCCACGTGCCAGCCGATTCATCGATGAAGCGTGGACAACACCAAAAGACCGCCAAATAGAAGCGTTCGTGCGGCAGTTGCTGGAAAAGGGATATCTGCGAGCGCGCGAGATATGGCCGCGGGATCGTTCGTTCCTGCTCGATGTTTTTGTCCAGGATTTGAGCCCAAACGCTTGCTCTCGATCCTGATCCTGCGCTCTGGAGTCCGTTTTCTCCGAACGCGGATATTTGCCATGTTGACCGGGACGATGCCGGGTGAGATCGGCCGCGGCCTCCTTCAAGGCCGTGGCCGCACCACGAAGATCCTTCGCAGCGCTTGACATCGCGGTTCTTCTCCCGCGACGCCCGACCACGAGCGTCGCGGATTTCCTGCTGCGTCAGAACTTCATTCCGGCTGCGAATGTCACGATCTGGCGGTCCCTCAGGGCATCGTAGGGTCCGACCTGCAGGGCCGGGTTCCAGGCCACATCGAAGAAATACTTCTTGCCGTATTCGGCCCGCAGCTTGAGGTTCAACAGGACGCGATCCTGGCTGAACACGCCGTCATAGGACCAGCCCTTGACGTCATGACTGATGCCGACTGTCGGCGTGATGGTCAATCCGGACACAAACGCGTTTTCGTATTGCAGCGACGAGGTCAGACGATAGCCCATTGCGAGCGAACTCACGTAGCCGTCCAGGCTGCATTGATAGGCCGGGGTCGTGGGGGTGCATCCCCCGCTGGGAAAGCCCGAGACCGGGCCAAGTCCGAAGACGTCAACGCGGCCATAGCGACGGACATTCGGATCCGGCAGATCGTAGACCGACTTCGCGCCGAATTCGCCGCCGAGCACAAGCGCCTTGGCTCCGAACACGCCGGGCAACACCTGCCGGCCGCCGAGCGTCAGGTTGCCGACTTGCAGGCGGTCGTAGGCGTTGATGACCGAACCGGGAGCTGCCGCCGCAAACAGCGCACGCAACTGCGTCGGCGCGACGGGCGAGAGCAGGGCGTTGAGAACATCCGCGGCGTTGTACTGGATCGGCGCGTTCGGCTTGTAGACATATTCGCCGTAGAGTGTCGTTCCCTTGATCTGTGTGGTGAAGTTCAGCGCAAAGCTGTCGACACCCGGAGCGTACCGCTCAAAATAGGTGGGATTGCCCGCGGCATTCGGGATGAACAGCGGAGCGGCTCTCATCGAGGTAACGACGGCCGCGGTCGGGATCGAGTAGTCGACGTGCGAATAATACGCGCCAAAGCGGGTGCCGATTTCCTTGATGGTGTACGAGCCGCCGACGCCGAACTGGGCGTCGTGATTGGAGGGAGTTGGATTGCGACTGATATCGAAACCGGTAGCCAGCGCAACCGGGTCGGCGCTGGGGCCGAACACGACATTGTTGCAACCGGGTGCAACCCAGTCCGCCGCCGTGTACAGCGTACCGCATCCGGGCAGGGTGCTGCGGGGGGCCGTAAACAGCGTAAACGCCTCGAGCGTTGCACGGTCGAACAGAGCGATCCGTCCCCAGGCGCCGGGTGTAGGTGCGAATATTTCTTCGGGCTGGACGCCGGGGCGATTCAGCGCGGCAAAGTCGATGGCGTTCACGGCAGTCGCATAGCCGCCGGGAATCATGGTCGGAAGTCCCCACGGGACGAGAATGTCGCCGACGCGGCCTTCGAACGCTGCGTCTCCGGCCCTGTGTTTCACGTAGGCATAGGCTTCCTGCGGTGCGAAGCCGAAAGAGCGGGCGCGAGGGTCCCAGCCGTTTTGGCTGAGTGGGTTGCCCGACAGATAGCCGCCGGATGTATTGCCCCACGGCACGCCCTGGTTCGCGAGCGTGTAGTCGTACCAGGTCATCCCGCGCAGGAAGACGCCGACCTTCTCTCTGTAGTTCGCGTCGACGGTGAAGAATGTCTTTGCGACGCTGGATACGGGCTTTCCGCTATCCCAGTTGAGGTTTCCGTCATCGGCATTGGCGCCGCCGACCGCCTTGCCGGGGATGCCGATTACACGGCCATTCTGCGGCGGAACCAGAACTGCATCGCGGCCGGTGGTGCGGACCGCCGTACCGAGGGTCGCTATTCCGGAAACGGATAGATCAATCTCGCCGATTTTGTAATGACCGGGAAGAGGGGCCACTACCGGCGGCGGCGCCTTTGTGATCGGTGGCGCATCGTTCGGGATCGGTGGCGCATCGGCGGCGCCTGCTGTCCCATGGAAGGCAAGCACCATCGCGGCCGATGACAGCAAGCCGACAAGGCGGCGGCCCGCGAGAGGTCTCCCGGAATTGGCTGTCGTCTTCGAGTTTATCATGATTAAGTTCCCCCTCTTGCCTTGTGGTTTCCTGCAAGGGGGCGCAGCCAGCCGTTCCGCCGGTCAGGCAGAATCCCGCATTTCCTTCCCCCTCGCGCCGGTTGCGACCTGCGTCTCTGTTGGGCAGAACTATGTTCGGGAAATCCGGACCACGCTTGTCAATTGGCGACACATACTTGTCATTTGACGACAAGACATGGGCCGGTTAAATACGGGGATGTCCGAAACAATTCGGTCTGCATCGCTCGCGAACTATGCCGAAGTTGCCCGGCAGGTCGGCATTGATCCTTTGAAGATGATGCGGCGCTTCCGCATCGATGCCAGAGCGCTCAGGGACACCGAAATGCGCATAGCGGCCAGGCGGGTCGCCGGTCTGCTGGAGGCAACCGCCGATAAATCGGGCTGCTCCGATTTTGGATTGCGGATGGCCGACCAGCGACGCGTGTCCGATCTCGGCATTGTCGGTCTCCTGGTGTCTCACCAGTCCACCTTGTCCGATGTACTGGGCACCATGGTGCGGTACCGTAACCTGCTCAACACGGCACTGGTGTTGCATGTTGAAGAAGCGCGCGACGTCGCGGTGGTGAAGGAAGAACTGGTCGTCGACTTCGACGCGCCGAAGTCCCAGTCGTACGAGCTTGCCGTCGGAATCCTGTCACGGCTCTTTCATTCTGTTCTTGGTCCCCGCTGGCGACCGATCAGCGCGCATTTTACGCATGTGCGCCCCAAGCACGTGGCGCTGCATCGAAAGGTATTTGGCGATCGCATCGAGTTCGAGAGCGAATTCAACGGACTTACGTTGCTGAGGGCCGATTTGCACCGGCCGAACGCGGTGGTCGACCCAAAGCTCGCCCGATATGCGGCGCAGTTTGTCGATTCGATGCATGACGTTGGACAGACTTCGATGGCGCACGAGGTGCGAAAATCGATCTACATGTTGTTGCCGCTGGGCAACGCGTCGATATCACGTGTGGCGAGCAGCCTCGGCCTCCACGAGCGGACGCTGCAGCGCAAGTTGGCGGCCGATGGCGTGGAGTTTTCGGAATTGCTCAACGGCGTCCGGCGCGAACTTGCCGAACGTTATCTTTCAAGCCGTTCCTCCTCCTTGACCCGCATCGCCGAATTGCTGGGATACACCCAGCTGAGTTCGTTCACCCGGTGGTTCGCCGGCGAGTTCGGTGCTCCCCCAGGCATATGGCGAAACCGGGATCCGCAGTCGGCGCCGGTCGCCGAACGGTAGTAAAACACCAGCAAGAGCCGGCTGCTGTTTCCGATAAAGCGAGCCATGACGGAACCCGCTGCGATGTGCTAGCCTGATGTTCCAGCCCCTGCGGGAAGAGGCGCGGCCAACGCCGTCGGTCCTTGCGACGGGGTGGCTAAACCTGCGGCTTCCCGCTCGCATGTGCGTCAATTCGCATGGAACAGGAGCGCGTCATGTTTGCACGACGTCATATTCTGGTTGCCGCGATGTCCGCCTCGGTCGGTTTACTGAGCTTGACCGGTGCCTCGTACGCTGCAGCTCCAATGGCAAAGCATGCCTTCTCGGTCTCCCATGAACGGAGCTATCCCGTCGAACGGTGGGCCTGCCGATGCGCGCCTGGACCGAGACCCGGTCTGCAAGCGGACTACCAGTTTTATTATGACACGCCGGGATATTTCCCCGGGTTCTACCCAGGGGCCGGAATCGCGCGGGAGGTTGGCCCGTCCTTCGGCTCCGGTTTCTCGGAAGGCCCACTTGGCGTCCATTAAGATCCGGCGCGGAACGGTGGACTTCGGCCGCTGATTGTTTCCTCTCCTTGGGGGAGTGCGATCTTGCGGGCGTCGCAATAAGGGACCGGGACAGCGGTTGCTGTCGCTGGTGGTTTCCGGCTGCAACGGCATCGCTGGATATATCTTGAGCCGAAGTGGGCAGGGGGCGCCAATCGCCAGCCCCCTAATGTCCCTCAAAGATTGGAAGCCCGCTCGACAAGAGCTGGCGATATCGGTCGCATACCGAGAGACGCAGACGCCCTATCTGGAACGGTGCGGTTCACGTGCGCGCTTCTTTGACTGCGCTTGCTTCCGGCTTACGATTGGCTCCCGACCGTCAAGGATGAGTTTAGCCTGCCGCAAATCGGCCGTGTCAAAACCTTCGGTGAATTGGGCGTAGACAGGCTGCAAGAGCTGCAATGCCTCTTTCGCCCGGCCCTCGCTTTGCCAGAGCGAGGCAAGATCACAGGCCGCGCGCAGCTCCCAGCAACGCGCCTGTTGACCCCGGGCAGTCTCGAGGCTCCTGGTAAGCAGAATTTCGACTTGATCGCCTGCGCGGCCGATGCCCGACAACAGTCCGGCCTTGATGCGAAGTATCTCGGCAAGGCACCACCGCTCGCCGGTTTCCCCAGAGACGGCGATCGCCCGCTCAATCGTCCCCAGCGCGGCATCACTATGACCGCTTCTCTAATCGGCCCTTTGGGGTCAAGCACTTTCAGACTATCCGCCAATGCGGTGTTGATGTCGCTTTTTGGCGCAAGCCTCGGCTTCCAGCGCCAGGAACAGGGGCAGCCACAGCCGGGCTCCTGCCTCTCGCCAAGCTGCCACACCGGCGCGAAACTACACCGGGACGCTGCACGACTCGAACTTCATCCTGGCTTGAGAAGGTCCGCGACAGATTTTCGTAGCCCATGTGATGATCGAGCCTTTTGGCGCAAGCCTCGGCTTCCAGCGCCAGGAACAGGGGCAGCCACAGCCGGGCTCCTGCTTCTCGCCAAGCTGCCACACCGGCGCGAAACTACACCGGGACGCTGCACGAACTCGAACTTCATCCTGGCTTGAGAAGGTCCGCGACAGATTTTCGTAGCCCATGTGATGATCGAGCCTTAGGAGGATGGACGTTCCGCTTGGTTTAAGAGCTATGTGAACGAATGCCTGCTTCTGGCGCAAGGCGGCCGTTCAGCGCAACAGAGCATGGGCTGAGTTGAATTGGAGTCCGTTCCCTGACTGAAGGGTTATGGAGCGGCCGCCAGGATGACCGGCGCATACACCTAAGTCACGGCGGTGGCGGTCTTTTGGCGCAAGCCTCGGCTTCCAGCGCCAGGAACAGGGGCAGCCACAGCCGGGCTCCTGCCTCTCGCCAAGCTGCCACACCGGCGCGAAACTACACCGGGACGCTGCACGACTCGAACTTCATCCTGGCTTGAGAAGGTCCGCGACAGATTTTCGTAGCCCATGTGATGATCGAGCCTTAGGAGGATGGACGTTCCGCTTGGTTTAAGAGCTGTGTGAACGAATGCCTGCTTCTGGCGCAAGGCGGCCGTTCAGCGCAACAGAGCATGGGCTGAGTTGAATTGGAGTCCGTTCCCTGACTGAAGGGTTATGGAGCGGCCGCCAGGATGACCGGCGCATACACCTAAGTCACGGCGGTGGCGGTCTGTACGGATCGGGGGTGCCGAGTTTGATCGGCGGATACTTCTTCAGGCTGGCTTCGAACTCGCCGACGATTTTCACCACGGGGTCGGCGACCCAGCTATTGTATGCGCCGACGTCACGCTCCTCCTTGCGGTCGGTGAGCAGGTTGATGACCTTTGGTAGAGGGAGCTTCTGAGGTGGCGCGTACATGTTGTCTTGCCAGATAAAATGCGCCCTCCAGTTTCGCCATTTGACGGCTGATAGCCGGTCGGCGACGTAGGCAGGGAAGCCCTCACGGTTGGAAGCATCTTGTTTGCCAAGAAAGAAGTCCAATTGGTCCACGCCGTCGATAGGAAGATCCTTCGGGACCTCCGCTCCGCCTACATGTGCAAGCGTCGTGAAGAGGTCAACGATGTGAACGATCTCGTTGCTGACACCGCCTGCGGGCACCTTGCCCGGCCAACGAATGATGAACGGTGCTCGCAGTGAGCCCTCCATCGCCGTGAAGTAGGTTCCGCGCCAAGGCCCGTTGTCGCCCTCCCAAGGGTTGGTCGCCTCCGGGCCATTGTCGCGGGTGAAGATGACGAGCGTGTCGCTTTCGACGCCTACCTGCTTGATGGCATCGAGGATTTGCCCGGTACGGTAATCCATTTCGGCCAGGCAATCGGCCCAATCGCCGTTGCCGGTCCTGCCCGCAAACTCCAGATTTGGCAGCGTCGGCATGTGCACCAGCGAGAACGGAACGTAGGCAAAGAACGGCTTACCGGCACCTGCGTTGCGTTTGATGAACTCCACGGCGCGGCTCGTGATTTCCGCTTCCATGGTTCGGCGATTGTCCACATCGAGGTTCGCGACGACCCGCGGTTTCTCACCCTTGCGTGCTTCGTAAATAGGTTCCGGCTGGACGGATTTTGCACTCCAGCCTTGTTTGCTGCCGACCGAAGGCCACATGCTTTTGGTCTCGTCCAGCGACGGCCACATCGCTTCGTCGTAAGTGCGGGGGATGCCGTACCACTCGTCAAACCCTCGATTTGTCGGCAACCGCGCTTCTGCGCTGCCGAGGTGCCATTTGCCCCACATGCCAGTCGCTTAGCCTTGCCCTGACAGCAACTGGGCGATGGTGATCTCCCACTGTGTCAATCCATCGGGAACGCCGCCGATGGGGACTTCGTAGGTGCCGGAGCGGATCGCAAAGCGGCCTGTCATGAGTGCTGACCGGGATGGCGTGCATTGCGCTTCGACGTTGAAGTTGAGCAGGCGCATGCCTTCCCCGGCAAGCGCGTCGATGCGCGGCGTAGCCGCACCACGCAGGATGCCGCCGCCATAGATTCCCAGTTCGCCGTAACAAAGATTGTCCATGAGCATAAGGACAATGTTGGGCTTCTTCGGCTGTTGCGCCAATGCTGGCGAACCCGCAATCGGAACTGCGACGAGCGAAACCAACAAGCCGAGTCGGATACTATTGATTATACCCATCCAACGCTCCGTTGTGCGAACGCGTTATCCTCACAGTTTGCCGTGGTCCGTTCTATGCGAAAACGGCTGGTTCTGACGGCTTCTCTGGTACGTGCTCTGTCTGCTTTGGGCGAAACTTGAGAGCCACCACTGCGCGACAGCGGTTACCGCCTCGCTGGTTTCGGCCGCGGCTTCACAATGTCCTGGCGCAAAATTCTCAGCTGACGTTCGGAACATGTCACCCCGAATTCGTCGGTTCACAACTGGCCGGGTTTGGGCGGGCGGAGCGGGCCAATTCGATCGCAGGTTGTTCGGGTTCGAGCGGTCAAACAGATCCTGACGCACGATGAAATGGTTCTTGCTGGTGATGACTGGTGACGGAGTGCGGTGGCCATCTTGGCCCGGCACAATTTTGGGGTGACGGTTTTGGGCCGAAGCGATTGTCGTAAGCAGCGCTTCGAAGGCACAAAATATGGCAAGCATACGTATATTGGTCATGGGGATTGGCTCCTTAACGACGTTATGCCAGTCTGCTCATCGATTCACTGTCTCGATCGGAAGACTTCGGAGAGCGTGCCTGAACGGCGACGATTCGAATGGTTCCCTTGCCTTTGACCTCGAGGTCGCCGAGCGACTCGCCTTCGAAGCGATCCTTGATCTGACGCCAGGTTTCATCGGTGACCGCGACGCCCCCGGGCATCGCCTTGCCGGCCATGCGGGCCGCAATATTTACCGTGTCGCCCCAAATGTCGAACTGGTAGCGCTCCTGCCCGACGATACCTGCCACGACCGGACCAATATGAATACCAACCCGCACCGCCCAGCCAAGTTGAGCGTCAATCGACGTGGCGGCCATCTGGAGACCGCAAAGCACCGCCGATTCAAGAGGGTCATTTGCGGACTTGAGTAAGCCGGCAGCGGCCATAAAGGCATCGCCAATCGTCTTTATCTTTTCCAGGCCATGGACAGCTGCTACCCGCTCGAAGGCAACGAAGAGCGCGTCAAGCCGGGAGACCACTTCCTCGGGTTCGTGCTTGTCGCAATACGACGTGAAATTTCCGACGTCGCAGAACAGCACTGCGACGTCATTGTAGCGGCGCGGAATGACCGTGCCGATATTTCGAATCTCCTCGGCGGCAGCCTCGGGAAGCAGGCAGTGGAGCAGTTCATCGGCCTGCTTCTGAGATTCCCGCGCTTGCTGCAGCGCAGCCTGCAGAGCGAGATGGGTCTTGACGCGGGCGAGTATGATTGGGGCCGAGAACGGTTTGTGGACGTAATCGACCGCGCCTACATCAAAGCCCCGCTTTTCATCCTCGTCTTCGGTCTTGGCCGTGAGAAAGATGACCGGAATGCCGCTCGTCGCCGGATTTGCCTTCAGACGCCGGCACACTTCGTAGCCGTCCATACCGGGCATTGTGATATCCAGAAGAATTAGATCGGGCCTGTCGTCGGCGGAGGCGAGCACCAGTGCTTTTTCTCCGTTGGTGGCAACCTTGGTCCTGAACGAGTCTTTGAGGACACTGGAGATGATCCCGATATTGGTGGGCGTGTCATCGACAATCAGGATGGTTTTGCGATCGATAGAGGCATTTACTCAATCCAACGAAAACTTGTGGCGCCGCGCGATATCGGCCAAGCAATCGAGTGCGGCCGTGAAGTCGAAATCACGCACTGCCTTTTCCAGGGTATTCAGTTCGGCACCCGAAAGGATGCCTTCGAAGCGCTCGCGGGTGTCCAATAGCTGGTCGAGTGCAGCGCCGTCGTCATCCGTCAGCAACTGCTTGAGATGTTTCAACAGCGCTATGATTTCTGTCCGATCAATCGCAACGGGGAGGGGGCGGGGGTCCACGGAGTCGGCCGCCAAAGAATTGCGGATTGCTTCCATCGTTCGCGCCAACTCGATAGACAAGCGAGGCAAACCGGCATCCAGGGACCGAACATCCCGGTTCCTGAGAGATATTTCCAATTCGGCGACCATTTCATTTGTGGTCTTTGCACCCAGATTTCCGGACACCCCTTTGAGCGTGTGCATCAGGCGTTCGGCCAGAGCAAAATCCTGCTGCCGGATGCTGCCACTGATCTTGGAGACGGCATCGGCCTGCTGCTCAACGAACTGTCCTAGCAGCGAGCGATAAAGCTTCACGTTGCCCGCCACCCGTCGCAGTCCATCGACGACGTCCAGTCCGGCCACATCGAACGGCGCATCCGGGGATGAGGGGTGATCGACCGCTATGGCTGAGGCCAGGACCGCGCGGCCCGGCCGATAAAATTGCATGAGGGTACGGTACAATAGGTCGGGATCGATGGGTTTGGTGATATGAGCGTGCATGCCGGCGGCCAGACAACGGGCGCGTTCTTCGGCCATTGCGTGCGCCGTCATGGCGACGATCGGGATATCCGCAAGACGCGGCTCGGCGCGGATGCGCGCGGTGGCCTGGTAGCCATCCATCTCCGGCATCTGCAAGTCCATTAGCACTGCGTCGTAGGGGGGGTCGCCAGCCGCAGCCAAAAGCTTGTCTACGGCCTCTCTTCCGTTATCGGCGACATCGACAGAGGCGCCGACACCCTCAAGCAGCTCGACGGCGATCTGTTGGTTGATCGCGTTGTCCTCGGCCAGCAGTACACGGAGTCCATTCAGATCGTATGTCGTTGTCTTTACGGCTTCGCGGGCGGCCATCATATGCTCTGGCGCGAAAATCTCGGCGAGGACATTGATCAGTGTGGATTGGTTGACTGGCTTGATGAGGAAACCGTTGACGCCAGCGAGTTCAGCTTCGCCGCGCACCTCCTCGCGGCCGAAGGCGGTGACAATGACGATAGCCGGCATGCTCTTGAGCGAGCCGTCTGCGCGAATCCGGCGGGCGGTTTCTACTCCGTCTATCCCGGGCATGCGCCAATCCAGCAAGAGCACGTCGAACGGACGGTCCGCGTCGGCACGGCTGAGCGCGACGATGGCTTCAGCGCCCGATGCCACCAATTCGATTTCGGCTCCAATCGACCTTAGATGTTCCTGCAACACCTCCCGGGCGGCGGCGTTGTCGTCCGCGACAAGCACCTTGAGTGAACCGAGCCGCGTCGGCACGACCTTGCGCGCGGTTGCGTCCGACAGGCCGAACCAGCCTGTAAAGCTGAAGGTGCTGCCGCGATCCGGTTTGCTGTCCACCCAAATCGAGCCCCCCATCAGCTCTACCAGCTGCTTGGAGATCGCCAGGCCCAATCCAGTCCCGCCATATTTGCGCGACGTCGAACTATCGGCTTGAGAGAAAGCCTGAAACAGCCGGCTCGCCTGCTCCTTCGTCATGCCGATGCCGGTATCCTAGACGGAGAACCGCAGCTTGACCTTGTCTCCCGTCCGCTCCAGCAATTCGCTGATAAGGCGGATCTCGCCCCGCTCCGTGAACTTCACGGCATTTCCAAGGAGATTGATGAGCACTTGTCCCAGGCGTAACGGATCGCCGAGAAGGACGTGCGGGATATCCGAAGAGGCATGAAACAGCAGCTCCAGCCCCTTGTCCTGAATCTTCTGCGCTACCACGGTCGAAATGTTGTTCATTACCGAGTTGAGATCGAAGGTGACGTTCTCGATGTCGAGCCTGCCTGCCTCGATTTTGGAGAAATCAAGAATGTCGTTGATAATGGAAAGCAGCGACGTACCGGCGTTGTGGATCTTGCTGACGTAATCCCGCTGTTTGGCAGTCAGATCGGTCCTCAGGCACAAATGCGCGAGACCAATGACCGCGTTCATCGGCGTACGGATCTCGTGGCTCATGTTGGCGAGGAACTCGGCCTTCGCCTTGGTGGCATCCTCGGCGGCAACCTTGGCTTCCGACAGGGCTGTTTGGATCCCTTTCAATTCAGTGACGTCCACTACCCAACCGAGCACACCCTGTCTTCCTTCATATTCCATGTGCACCATAGTGGTGAGGGTGTCGTGTATCTCGCCATTAGGAGCACGAAGCTGAACGCTGGCGTCCCGAACGATTCCTTCGCGATCGAGCTGGTCCAGCAGCGCTTCCCGGTGTTCGGGGTGGACATAGAAGTCTGGTACGGTAGACCCCACTCTAAGGGCAAACATTTGCTCCATTCGTGGATTGGTGAAGCGAGCGACGTTGTCAGTCGTTATTGCCACCCCTACCGGTGAAGCGTCGAGTATTCGCTGTAGTCGTTCCCGCTCTCGCTCCAGATCGTCGTGCGCCTCCGAAAGCTCCTTTAAGCTCAGCTCCTGCGAGCGCTCGAGCATCGCCCGATCGCTGTCGAAGTCGGTGTATGCGGCATCGACGGCCGCCACGAAAGGCTGCAGCTCAGCCGGTACCTCGGCCACGATGCCGAGATGCTTTCTAAGCTGGCGCTGTAGCAGTCTGTGCATCCGTGCCTCGTGACGTTCAGCCCTCGGCGAAAGTTGTAATGGTCATGGTTTGATTGTGAAGGCGGCACTCGCCAGCGTGGCTGAAGGGAGCAAGCTCGCCATATGAATAGAATCCGGAGATCGTGGTATCCGGCCCGTAGACATGTCGGAGAGCTATCGCTGAAAGTTGGTGACGGCGGGAATCGGGAAGGCGGCATATCGTGGGGGTGCTTGACGCCTCCACTTCTCCACCGAAGGAGCGATATGCCGTGTCCAAAGATAACATCATCCAGCTGATTCAGCCAGCAAACGTCGACGATCGACTCACCGAAATCTTGCGCAACGGAGCGCGTGCTCTGTTGGCCCAGGCGGTTGAGGCGGAGGTCGCGGACTTTCTCGGCAAGCATGCCGATTTGAAGACCACAGACGGCCACCAGCGCGTCGTGCGCCACGGTCACCTGCCGGAACGCGAGGTGATGACCGGTATTGGTCCGGTCGCCGTCAGGCAGCCGCGTGTGCGTGATCGCGAGGTGGACGCTACCGACCCCGACCGCATCCGGTTCACTCCGTCGATCCTGCCGCCCTACATGCGCCGGTCAAAGTCGATCGAGACGCTGCTGCCGATCCTATATCTGAAGGGGATCTCGACCGGCGACTTCTCCGAGGCGCTGGCGGCGCTGCTCGGCAAGGACGCTGCCGGGTTGTCGGCATCCGCCATCGGCCGCCTGAAGGACGGCTGGCTCGACGAGCACGCCGCGTGGCAAAAGCGCGATCTGTCGGCGAAGCGCTACGTTTACATCTGGGCCGATGGCATCCATCTCCAGGCGCGCCTCGAAGACGAAAAGCAGTGCATCCTGGTTTTGATCGGCGCGACGCCGGAAGGCCGCAAGGAACTGGTCGGCTTCACCGATGGCGCCCGCGAGAGCGCGCACGACTGGCGCGATCTGCTGCTCGACCTGAAGCGGCGCGAGCTCGACGTGCCGCCGCGGCTTACCATCGCCGATGGCGCGCTCGGGTTCTGGAAGGCCGCCGGTGAGGTCTGGCCGAAAACGCGCGAGCAGCGCTGCTGGGTGCACAAGACCGCCAACGTGCTCGCCAAGTTGCCGAAGAGCCAGCAGCCGAAGGCCAAACGCGCGTTGCAGGAAATCTGGATGGCCGAAACCAAGGCCGCCGCCGAACTGGCGTTCGACGCCTTCATCGAGAGCTACACGCCGAAATACGAGAAGGCGGCCGACTGCCTGAGCAAGGATCGGGAAACGCTACTGGCGTTCTACGACTTCCCGGCCGAGCACTGGAAACACCTGCGGACCACCAATCCCATTGAAAGCACCTTCGCTACCGTGCGCCACCGCACGATCCGATCGAAGGGATGCCTGTCCAACAGCACCGCGCTCGCGATGGTCTTTAAACTGCTCGAGGCCGCGCAGAAAAGCTGGCGTCGTCTTGACGGCCACTACCAGTTGCCAAAACTCGTTCTCGGTGTGACATTCAACAACGGGATCGAGGTCATCGCTAAACCGGCTGACCTTCAGCCCATAACCGCCGCCGCCTGACCGGCCCGGCCGTCACCAAAATTTGGCGATAGCTCTGTGTCGGATTACCTCGATCTCTTCTTCTGTGCGCTGCTTCATCACCAGCTTCCGACCGACGCAGCTTACCAGAATCGCAAGATCTGGCCGTCTGTCGCCGAGTCCAGTGAGGCTGGCCTTAGCGGCGGTTCCCGCGCCGTCGACCAGATCGTCGACGTTGGTCTTCATTAGTTGCGCTGTTCCGACCTGCGGGATGTCGCCCGCGAACGTCATTGACTTGTTCTGCTCGTCGACAGACAGGATAGTCCGGACGACACCCTGGCCGCCCTTTGTCTCGGTAACCAGGATCGGAAAGAGCAGCGCAGAGCTTGGCAATTGCTCGGCATGTGAGCCGAGGTAGGATTTATAGAGATCGAGCGCTGACCGGCCATCCAGCTCATAGAGGATGTTGCCCTCGGCTCGGGTTATGGTGCGCAGCGGGCCGAACGGCTGCCAGCCGCCCATCGATGCGTAGCCAATGCGCAAGTCGTCGCCGTACAGACCAACCGCTGCCACACGCTGCGGGCCCGCGGCGTCCGCGGTAACGACCCAGGTCTCGGCGAAGTTCGTTCCGTCTCCGGAAAGGCCGCCGGTTATCGACACGCCTTCCAGGACGCCGCCCGCTAGACCACGCGCGAGGTCGGAGCCATTGACGTTCAAGCCATCCGAAAGGACCAACACATGGCGCAACGCGGGGTCGTCCAACAGCTGAGCGAGCTCCTTGCCGATGTCGTAGCTGGTCTTCGCCTCAACTATAGTAGTAGAGGCGCACCGGACTAGCGTATGTTCGAAGTCGACGACGGTAGCAGTCAGCGAGTTGTCGATAGCCATGTCGCCGAGAATCTCGCCGGAGGTCGAACAGCCAAGCATGGCAGCACCTTTGAAGTGGTTACGCAGTTCGCCCAGCAGGTCACCTGCCTGCATCAGCGATCTTGCGCCGAAGATAAACACAACACTTTGTCGACCGACCTCGCCGGTCGGTAAATTCGGCTGCCATCCGTCAGTTTGAGACCATTTGTACTGAGCCGTTTTCACGAGTTGTTTCCTCTCGTCATCTGTCTGGAGCAGGTAAGTCGTCTACTCGTTAGGTTGGCGAACGTTCGCATCGACAGTATACTACTTGAACGTCGGCCGGCTCTGAGGCCGAGTCTGATTTGGGCTTCGGCTGTCGTGCTGCGGGACATGCCTTCGGCGCTTTGTGACAAGCAACGGCGACGATGTCTCCATTGATCCAACCGTTCACTCGGAGGCTACGACGGCGCCGCATTTGCGACTATGCAGAAACGGCAAAACGCGACGTCTAAGTGCGGGCGGCCCCCTTCCGGTCCTTATCTCCGCTGGGGCGTTCCGTAAACGTCCATCCCTGGAGAACAATCTCAAGGTTCGCGATGAAAGTCAGTGCTCGAGCGACTTGGCCAAGCTCGCAAGGTTCTGCGGACTAACGTGGATAAGGCCATGTCGGGGAGCATCGATGTCGGCGATCAGAAGAAGTGAAATCGAAACGACGAGCGGCAGCACGAGAGCAAGCTTACCCGCCGTTTGCATCCGGTAGCCAAACAGCACGTTGCAGCACAACGCGATGGCTGCCAGGAGATACCAGGCGGCTGTGGGAATTCGATTCCAGTAAGCCGCCTGGGTATAGCCTTGCGAGTTGATAACATCGTTCATGCCGGAAAGCACCAAGGCAGCAATGGGCGTGGGCTGTGCTGCCGCCGGTCCACGGACCGCAACCCAGAGGTCAGCCTCCAGTTGATTTACTCGTTCGTCAATTCGCGTTCGCTGGGCGTCATCTGTATTGGTGTAGAACAGGATGCGTTGATGGGTATAGTCGGTCAGAAGCTTTCGCACCGTCGCGGCATCAGCCGATGGTAGAAGATCGGCGCGCAAGTATTCGGTTCCGATCGCGTTGGCCTCCGCTTCCTCGAAGTTCTTGCGCTGATCGTAGCGGTTGGTGGCCATCGAAAAGCTGAAACCAATAATCAAGGCGAGCAGCGTCAGCGAAGCCGCAAGGATGAGGCTCAGATCGTCCTTCTGCTCCTCGCTCATACTGGCGCGGCGTCGGCGCCACCGGGCGCTCGCCGCTGAAGCAAGCGACAGCGATACAAGGCCACCGCGAACACCAGCGCAGGATAATGCGTCAAATTTTCCATCGGTAGCTTGCCCCTTCATCCACGACTGCACAGCCAGATCGCCTTATTGAGCGATACTGGAACTGACGCTGTGCCAGACCCGATCCTTGAGAGCAATCAACGCCGGCGGCGGCAACGTCAGCGGCGGCTCCGTCCTTTTGGCGCCGTCGACGACAAGACGTGCGACGTCGATTTCTCCATCGGTGTAATAGGGATCACCCTCGCCATTCCGGGCGAGCAGGGTCGGTCCCACTCCGGATATATGGAAAAAAGCTTCGACCATGTCCGCGGCACGCAAGTCGTGCATCAGGAGGTCACGCTCGGCATCGATGTTCGGTCCGATGTGATGGGTGACCTGGCCAGTGTCATGGCTCAAGCCGACCCCACGATCGAATGTTATGGAGCCGAGCCAGACCGGACGGCCATCCGTGCCTTTTTCAAGGACCTGCCACAGGCGGACGTGGTGTCGCCGATCGGCGCTCCTGCCGTCCGGCTTTTCGAAAGCAAGCTGTTCCTTTTTTCCATCATAATAGAGCGGGCTGACGGGCGCGTCATGGTACGGTCGGTCGAGTACGACGCTGCCGATGATGTCGATGCTCGTGCGCAGCGTGATGGGGTCCGCGGGAAACCAGTCGGCCGCGTGCATGGCGCGGGCGATATCCTGGGTGTCGCCGACCAGTCCCACGTTAAGCGCATCGCCCGGAATGCCGTCGGCGGTGCGTGTCACCATCGGTAAGTTGGCAAGACCGGGCTCGTGTTCATGGTGCGTCCACAACGCAGGCGCCACAATGTAAGCCAGCAGTAGATAGACGATTGCTGCGGCCCCGAAAATGATGAGCCATCGCCGACCTCTTTTGGGCAGCTTCATCCAACCGTTCCCTGGTGTTTGCTCAAAAAGCAGAGAGCAGGGCTGTTGTAGGAGGCGGCTCAACGCATCGACTATGCAGAAACGGCCAAATCAGCGAAATATCGAGGCTGGACCGACATGTTCGCCGCCCGAAAGCGATCGTGGTCGTTCGAGATCCAGGACAGATTTGCCGAAATTGCATAGGCGGCCAGTGTTGCCCTCGTCCAAGGTTCTACCTCAGCGGGTCTGAAAAACACGTCACCGGTACCCGGAGTTTGAGGCAAATGAAGCGCAAATTTCTTAACCTGATCGCCGGTGGAGTTCTGGGACTGGCGCTAGGCTTCGGCTGGTGGTCGCCTACGCGCGCCCAAGACGATCCGTTGCCATCATGGAATGCCACCCCGACGAAGCAGGCCATCGTCGAATTCGTCGGCCGGGTCACTAAAGCCGGGGGGCCCGATTTTGTCGCGCCCGCCGAGCGTATCGCGACCTTCGATAACGATGGCACGCTGTGGGTCGAACAACCGATGTACGTCCAGTTGGCCTTTGCGCTTGACCGGGTGAAGGCCCTGGCTCCCCTGCATCCGGAATGGGCGCACACGGAGCCGTATCAGTCCGTGCTGGAGGGAGACACCAAGGCACTCGCTAAATTTGGCGAGCGCGATCTCGTTCAATTGATCATGGTGACCCACGCCGGCATGACCACCGACGAATTCTCGAAAATCGTAACGGACTGGCTGGCCACAGCGCGCGACCCGCGCTTCAAGCGACCCCATACTGAACTTGTATACCAGCCGATGCTCGAATTGCTCTCCTATCTGCGGGCAAACGGCTTCAAGACGTTCATCGTGTCGGGTGGCGGTGTCGAGTTCATGCGTCCGTGGACCGGGAAGGTATACGGTGTTCCACCTGAACAGGTCATCGGATCGTCGATCAAGACCAAATTCCAGATGCGAGACGGAATCCCGACGCTATTCCGGTTGCCGGAGGTCAATTTTATTGACGACAAGGCAGGCAAACCCATCAGCATCAACGAAGCGATAGGTTACCGGCCGATTGCCGCGTTCGGAAACTCCGACGGCGATCTCGAGATGCTCCAGTGGACGACCATCAGCGGCGGCGTACGCTTCGGCGCCATCGTTCATCACACCGACGCTGAACGCGAATATGCTTACGACCGACAGTCGCATTTCGGACGTCTCGACGTGGCTTTGGATGCGGCTGCCGCCAACAATTGGACCGTGATCGACATGAAGAAGGATTGGAAGGTGATTTTTCCGTTCGAGAAGCGCTGAATTGTGGTACTGAGAATGTACCATGGATCGGCAGGCGACACCGATAGAGCGTCTCTGTGCAATGCACGCCCTCTTTTTTTCACGCCAAGCTTTTTTCACGCCAAGTCTTGAGATAGATCAAGCCCCTTCCATATCCCGGAAGCCAATTTACTGATTGCCGCGGGCGCAAATGGCGATTGGAACGTTCTATTTGATTGAGTGCCTCGGTCGCTAGATGCGTGCAGGAGCAGCCGGTGGGTTGCTTTTGGCAAATCCAGAGGGTTTGGAAATGGTTGCGAGCAGGGTGGTCAGCTTCACTGATCCCTTTTTGTATCAGTCCGCATTTCGCTCCGTCGAGGTCGAGCTGTTTCCTACCGCAAAGGGAAAATTCTCCGCCGAGCTGACGCAAGTCGGCATGGACAAGCTATGGGTCCACGCCGCGCATGAAGATTTGCCACGGATCTATATAGGCGCGGTCAAACCGCATCGAACCGCGATCGGCTTTCTTACCAGGACGAACCAGCCTGCAATGCAGCACTGCGGCATGGAGGTTTTTCCAGGCGATATTGTCATCAACGATACCGATTTGATGTATCGGCGGACCGAAGCAAACTGCGATTGGGGGTCGATGTCCTTGTCGCAGGAAGATTTCGATGCTGCGTACAGCGCGGTGACCGGTCGCGAGTTTACCGGTCTGGCTCGCAAGCATCTCACAAGGCCAGTTCCCGAGCTGATGTCTCGGTTGTTGAACCTTCATGCAACCGTCGGCCAGCTTGCCAAAGCCACTCCGGATATTCTTTTTCTCTCAGGGGTAGCTCGTGCATTGGAGCAGGAGCTGATCCTTGTGATGATCCGATGCCTGACCGAGGGGGATCCATCGGAGATGACGGCGGGAGGCCGGCGTCACGACATGATTGTCGCCCGGTTCGGCGAATTCCTGGAGAGCCATCCTGAGCGGCCTTTATATCTGACCGAGATATGCGCGGCGATTGGCGTAGCGGAGCGGACCCTGCGGGCCGCCTGCGAGCAACATTTGGGGATGGCTCCTATCCGCTTTCTTTCCATGCGACGGATGCATCTTGTCCACCGCGCGCTTCGAGCGGCGGACCCCTCGAAGACCACCGTCACCCGAATTGCGGCCGATCACGGCTTCTGGGAACTTGGACGCTTCTCCGTCGCTTATCGAGCGATGTTTGACGAGCCACCGTCGGAATCCTTGCGTCGACCTTCTGACGACCACATCAAGGGTATCCGACATCGTTCGACAGCCCAGTTCTTCATCGCCGATGAGCGGAGTGTGAACGCAGGGAGCTTGTCCGCCAACGGGGGCCAGGGCAACGTTTGACGCAACGTTGCACCTCATCATTCAAGCACACCCTCCGTGCTGACGTCTTGCACGGAATTGATCGTTACGGCGTGGGGACGCACCGGCCGTACGGGACATAATAGTAGTAGCCATATGGACACACGATGCGCGGCGCGACCACAGCGGCCGGCGCTACAACCAGGGGCGCGATGTAACCGTACGGCGCGCCATTTGGAACGCAGGCGCCCCAGGGGTTGCGATGAAAGCCGAGCCCGCAAAAATCCCGCACCTGCGTCACATCGGAGGCCGCTACGTGAGAAGCCGGCGATCCTGGAAAGGCTTGAGCGCTGAATGGAAAAATCGAGGCTATCAGACCACAGGCGAAGACCGAAGCTAACTTTGACATTGTTATGGCTCCTTTGACGACGCCTTTTCGGGCGACCATTTATCTAACGGTGGTGACGCGCCGCGAGCTATGCGAATTCGGCGAAAAAGTATCGACCGCGTCCGGCGACGAGTTATGAAGGCTGCATCAGCGAAGCCGAGGAGCCGCCGGGCAAATCACATCGGGCAACGCGAGTAGCTCAGAGTGAACTCGGGCATTCCCGGGAAAACTCGCGCAATGGTGTTATCGTCGATGATCTTTGCGCTGAATTGAACATTCGATGTCATGATGTCATCCGCACATTTGGCGATCATATGGACGACATCACCTTCTACTTTTCGCCTGCTGACGGTACAATTTTGCATTTGGCCGCGGATTCTATCGCTCTCCAGGATGAATCCGCCGCCGTACTGATCGGAGTCCTGTCGAAACGAAATCACACCGTCCTTCTTGACGAAAACCTGGCCACAGGAGGAGGCCTCAGTGGCCCAGGAACCGTTGAATTCGAATGCCTTCGCTGAAGTGCCGACGCCAATCCAGCCAGTTGCGAGCCCCAGAACCAGGGCGAGTGCTCTCGATTTCATCTGTTTCTCCCGTGTCGCCAGGCGCGTCCCGCCATTCGGCAGCCGATCGCCGGCAGGAAAGAATATGGGAGATCGCCGGATCCGTACTATGCAGTTTCGGTAAACCGGGAAATGGATTTCAGCCGGTTTGCGCCGCTTGCCGCGTTACGCGGTCAATTGACGTTACGAAGAACCATTCTCTTCAGGTCGGCAAGGATGCGGTAGCTCTCCGCCAGCTGCAACAAGTTCTTCTGATCCGATCCCGATGGCAGGCGAGCAGCGTCTTCACGCAGTGCTTTCGCTAGTTGGTCGCACTGGTCGACGGTCAGGTGATCCTCTTGCATCGCGGCCCTCAAGCAATCGATCTGGTCGATTCTCAATCAACGTTGGCCCGAGGCGTTCCCGGATGATTGTTGTGCCGCTGGGGTAGCCTGTCACACCAGGGTCATCTGACGCTATGCAAGTGCGGCAAGGTCTTCCAAATTCTCATATTGCTGCCCTCTTTGCGTGGTCCTCGCCCATTTTGTTCCCGAGGATGGCGCACATTCTCACCCGTGGCGCGCGAGCCAGACAGGGACTGGGAGCTTCTACCGGCGCAAATCGAGTGGCTGCGGGCACGTATGGGATAACAATCCTCTCCTCTGGCTATGCAAAAACGGCAACAAGCGCCAACTGTTTGCCGCCGATGCTTCAGGGCAACACCTGAGGCGCAGGGCTGGGCGAGCCGCATGCGGGCCGTCCGGTGCGGCAAAACGCCGTCCAAAACGAAATCCAGCTTCCGAAGTTGCATAGGCAGATTGCGGCCGATCTCCCATCCTGCGTGTTTCGCCAGCGCCGAAGGCGACGGCGGCACGCTTCGAATGAGATTATTCGGATGACGCAGAACGGTAAGGCCATTTTTGCTAGTCCCGACGAATACAGCGCTGCAATTGGAGCGGCGAAGGTGAATCTCTTCGTTACGGCAGGCGGAGAGTTCAAGGGACGATTGACCCGGCTGAATCTGAGTGGACTACACGTGCTTTGGGGGCAGGAGAATCTGCCGCGCATCGCCTTCGTCACGTTGCCCCCGGCTCGGGTGCACATCTCCGTTCCTGCGACCGGGTCATCGGGCTTGATATATTGCGGTCTCGGCTTGAACCCTGGTGACGTGGTCTTCCATGGCCTAGGCGAGCGGACACATCAGCGAACCATTGGAGGGGGAAACTGGTGCTTCTTGTCGCTGGCGCCGGAACTGCTCGTTGCGTGCAGCAAAGCTCTGACCGGGCAGGGTATCAGACCGCCATCGGAGGCCCGCGTCATCGTGCCTGCGCCCGGTGCCGCCAGAGCATTGCTGAGACCGCTTTCAAAGGCGTGCCGGCTTGCCGAAATCAGACCGGAACTGATGGCCAATCCCGAAGTTGCGCGATCCCTCGAGCAGGAGTTGCTTCATGGGCTCGTCAATTGCCTGGCTACCGAGGATGCTGACAGGATCTCGAGGGGGAGGCGGCGTCATGTCGACGTCATGGTTCGCTTCGAGGAGGCCCTGGCGACACGAAGCGGGCCGCATTTGAACCTGTCGGACCTCTGTACTGCGATCGACGTGCCGGAGCGGACCTTGCGGCTCTGCTGCGCCGAATTTCTGGGTGTCAGCCCAATCCGCTACTACTTGTTGCGGCGGTTGAACATGGCGCGCTCGGCCTTGAGGCGCGCCAATCCGGAAACAGCGAGTGTTGCGGAGATTGCACGAGATCATCAGTTCATTGAGCTCGGACGTTTCGCCGTGGCCTATCGCGCCATCTTCGGCGAAACACCATCATCAACACTGCGCCGCGCTTCAACAAAAACGGAATAATTGAGAACCGGTCTGCCGAATCCGCATAGCGCAGGCGAGGCAAGCCGAGGAACGTTGACGTCGATACTAAGCGGATAGCTGCGGCGACAGCCGCCGGCAACCGTGACTATTTCTGCAGCCGCCGACCAGACTTCGAAAGAAGTTTGTCAGTTCACACATCACGAAAGTTAGGAGCTGGAGCGATGAAGATCAGTAAAAGATTAAGAGATATGCTGGTTTCAAGCGCCGCCTTGGCGGCGGTCAGCTTGACCGCAATGACCTTGCCGGCCTTTGCGCAGGCGCCGGCCGGCAAGCCCAACATCCTGTTCATCATGGGCGACGATATCGGCTGGATGCAGCCGAAGATTTACCATCGCGGCTTGATGGTAGGTGAAACGCCGAACATCGACCGCATCGGAAACGACGGCGCCATTTTCATGCAGTATTACGCCGAGGCGAGTTGCACTTCCGGGCGCAACGCTTTCTTCACGGGCATGACGCCGCTTCGGACGGGCATGATTCCTCCGCAGTTGCCAGGCAGCCCCTCTTACTTGCGGCCAGGTACCCCGGCGTTAGCCCAGTTCTTGCTGGATCTCGGTTACAACACCGGCGAGTTTGGCAAGAATCATCTGGGCGATCACACCGACGCATTGCCCACGGCGCACGGATTCCAGGAGTACTGGGGCTATCTCTATCATCTCGACGCGATGCAGCAGGTGAGCTTCCCCGACATCAACAAATCCCCCACCCTGCAGACTGTGGCTCCGCCGTGCAAGAACACGCCTATCCCCGGCATCCCGGAGGTGCCCGGCGCATTGGATCCAAGAACATCGACCTGTATGACGCCGCCTCGCAACGTTCTCGCCTGCAAGTCATCCGACGGCACGAGCAAGAATCAGATGTGCAGCGACCAGGGGCCGCTGACGCTGGAGCGCTCGAAGACGGTGGACGAGGAGATCTCGACCAAGGTCATCGATTTCCTCGATCGTAACGATCCGAAGAAGACCAACAAGCCGTTCTTCGTCTGGTACAACCCGGCGCGCATGCACGTCACCACCGTGCTGTCGGACAAGTACTACGCGATGGTGGGCGAGCAAGGCGGCAAGGACTGGGGCGTCAATGAAGCCGGCATGAAGCAGATGGATGACAACATCGGCTATGTCCTGAAGAAGCTCGAGGACATGGGCCAGCTCGACAATACACTCATTGTCTTCACCACCGACAACGGCGCCGAAGCCATTTCTTTCCCCGACGGTGGCGTCACGCCATTCAAGGGACAGAAGGGCGAGGCTTGGGAAGGCGGATTCCGTGCCCCGTGTGTCGTGCGCTGGCCCGGTCACATCAGGCCGGGAACGGTCAAGGACAAGATGTTCGCTTCTCTCGACTGGGTGCCGACGCTGGTCGACATTGCCGGCGGTGCCAAGGGTGACGCTTTGAATAAGCAGATCGAAGCCGGAAGCTATCCCGGAATCGTCAAGACACATCTCGATGGCTTCAACCAACGCGCCTATCTTGAAGGGACCAGCGAAAACTCGGCGCGCGATGTATTCTTCTTCTACTCAGGTGCTACTCCATCAGCGGTGCGCTACAAGAATTGGAAGATGTACTACACAATGGCGCAAGGCGGGGCGGAGGGTTGGATCCAGCCACTGATCCCATACCATTTCACCCTGGTTCAGAATATTAAGCGCGATCCGTTCGAGCAGGCGGTCGGTCCCAACCAGAAGACCGCATTAGGTCTCGGTGGTGCGTTGGCAGGCCCTGTGACTGGCTACCTCTACGACTGGAACATGCTGCCGATCGGACAACTGCTTTGGGAAAAAGAGCTGATGTCGTACAAAGTGTTCCCGCCACTACAGGCACCGGAGACCTACAACCTCGACGGTATCCTGAGGCAGATTCAGAAAGCCAGGACGAAGGGTGACTAAGGCGATCTGACTTGGACGATGACGTTTCAAGGCGGGCGGCCCGAAAGGGTCGCCCGCGGCACGCCAGGCTTTGGGCGCACTGAAGAGCCCATGAAGAGCGCAGAGGAATATGTGATGAGCTTCGCACGCAACATTCGATCGGGGCTGCTCGCTCTCAATGCATTGACTGCGATCGGGACAATCTCGGGTGAGCCCGCCCTGGCTCAACAGCCGCAGAAGCCGAACATTCTCGTCATCATGGCCGACGACATCGGCTACTGGAACATCAGTGCTTACAACCGCGGGATGATGGGATATCGGACGCCCAATATCGACCGCATTGCGAACGAGGGCGCAATATTCACCGACTATTATGGACAGCAGTCCTGCACCGCGGGCCGTTCGGCGTTCATCACCGGACAGAGTCCGTTGCGGACAGGGCTTCTGAAAGTAGGTCTGCCTGGGGCGAAGGAAGGGTTGTCCGGGAAAGACCCGACGATCGCCGAACTCTTGAAGCCGCAGGGATACGCGACCGGACAATTCGGCAAAAACCATCTCGGCGACCGCAACGAATTCCTGCCGACGGTCCACGGGTTCGATGAGTTCTTCGGCAACCTTTACCATCTTAATGCCGAGGATGAGCCGGAAAATCCGGACTATCCGAAGAATCCGTCGTTCAGGGCCCAGTTCGGCCCACGCGGCGTGATGAAGTGCGTCGCCGTCGCAACCGACACGCCGGGCGACGATCCCCGCTTCGGCACCTGGGGCAAGCAAAAGTGCGAGGACACCGGCCCCCTCACCAAAAAGCGCATGGAAACAATCGACGAGGAATTCCTTTCCGCTTCGATGGATTTCATCGATCGCGCGAACCGGGACAAGAAGCCATTCTTTGTGTGGTTCAATCCGAGCCGCATGCACATCTGGACCCGGCTCAAGCTTGAATCGCAGGATATAACCGGTCTTGGCATCTACCCCGACGGCATGGTGGAGCATGACAAGCTAGTCGGGCAGATGCTCAAAAAACTCGACGATCTCGGCATCGCCAACAACACTATCGTGATCTACACGACCGACAATGGTGCCGAGACGTTCACCTGGCCGGACGGCGGCACGACGCCGTTCAAGGGCGAGAAGAATACCAACTGGGAAGGCGGATATCGCGTCCCGGCGATGGTCCGCTGGCCGGGGCTGGTGCCGCCGCGAACCGAGATCAACGAGATCTTCTCTGCGGAGGACTGGGCCGCGACGCTGGTTGCCGCGGCCGGTGAGCCCAATATCAAGGAAAAGCTGCTGCAGGGTTTATGACGCAGCGGGCCAGAACTTCAAGGTGCATCTGGACGGCTATGATCAGCGCGACCTTCTCTCGGGCAAAGGTCCGGACAAGCGTCGCGAGTTCTTCTACTGGACCGACGACGGCAATCTTGCCGGTCTTCGTTACGATCAGTGGAAGGCTGTGTTCCTCGAGCAAAAGGCGGAGGGTTTCAGTGTCTGGCAACAGCCAATGATTCAGCTGCGCCTTCCCATGCTGTTCAATCTACGCTCCGATCCGTTCGAGCGGGCGCAGCACGAGTCCGGCGACTACGTGCGGTGGTTCATCGAGCACGCGTTCGTGGTTGTCCCGGCGCAGGCGATCGTGGGACAGCATCTCGCGAGCTTCGTGCAGTTTCCGCCGCGGCAAAGACCGGGTTCGTTCTCGGTCGAACAGGCGCTGGAACAGCTGAGGCTGCCGCCCGCAAACAACTAGCATATCCGAGGGAGATTCTCGTCATGACCAACACCGCTACCGCAGCAATCTAGCATCTGGTGGGTTTTTGCCGGCCGTAAACGGACCATATGCAGCATAGGCGTTTCTGCCGAAATCGCATAGTGTGAGGTGCCGCGCTTCGGCAATGTGGATGTACCCAGTCTTCAATTAGCAATAGCCGGGGTTTCTGATGAATTTCACCGGGAACAGACAGGACCTAGCGCAAACGGTCGAGCATTCCGCGGAGGAGGGGATGATCTATATCCCCGGCGGTACGTTTCGCATGGGATCTGACCGGCACTATCCCGAGGAAGCACCGGTCCACCGGGTCACCGTGGAGGGGTTCTGGATGGATCGGACGCCCGTCACCAATCGCCAATTCCGCGAGTTCATAAGCGCGACCGGTTACGTCACCTTCGCCGAATTGACGCCCAAGGCCGAAGACTATCCGAACGCGCTCCCGCATATGCTCAAGGCCGGCTCGCTGGTGTTCACGCCGCCCAAGGAGGCTGTGGACCTGCGTTATTGGGGCGAGTGGTGGACGTTTGCCTTTGGCGCCAACTGGCGCCGGCCTTATGGCCGCCACAGCAACATCCGTGGGCTCGACGACCATCCCGTCGTTCACGTCGCCTATCGCGACGTCGAAGCCTATGCCAAATGGGCCGGCAAGGAATTGCCGACGGAAGCCGAATGGGAATTCGCTGCGCGTGGCGGATTGAGCGACGCGGAATTCGCGTGGGGAGACGAACTGACGCCTAATGGCAAACACATGGCAAATACCTGGCAGGGAAATTTTCCGCACGCGAACCTTGTGGCCGATGGCTTCGAACGTACTTCGCCGGTAACCGCTTTTGCGGCCAACGGATATGGCCTCCATGACATGATTGGAAATGTCTGGGAGTGGACGACCGATTGGTTTTCGCCGAAGCATGATGCAGACGCACCGAAGGCATGTTGCATTCCGGAAAACCCGCGCGGCGGCCCTGAGGCCGCGAGCTACGACCCTCGTGACCCGAAGATCAGAATTCCGCGCAAGGTGCTCAAGGGCGGATCGCATCTGTGCGCACCGAATTACTGCCGTCGTTATCGGCCGGCGGCGCGTCATGCCGAGCCGATCGATACGTCAGCCAGCCATGTCGGGTTCAGGTGCATCATCAGGAGGAGCATGGCGTCATGAGCGCCGTTTCCTCCGTGACGGTTTATTGAGTCTGAGCCGCGCCGCGGTAGCCTTAGTCCAACTCAAACCGTTTGGATAAGCGATGAGGGGCGATTTGATCTCCTGTTCCGGTATTCCGGCGGTCGCTGCAAGGTCGCCGATGGCGGCTCGCCGAACAATGCGCGATAGGCAACTGCGAACCGTCCCAACTCCCAAAAGCCGTGGTCGGTAGCGATTCTGGTTACTGTTGCTGTCGAACTATCAGCCCGCAACAGCGCTCGCCGGACGATATGCATTCTCCGCAATGCGAGGTAGCGGATCGGTCCCATACCAAGATGATATTCGCAGGCGGCACGCATTGTACGTTCTGCTGCGCCGACAGCCGCGCAAATTTCCGTCAAATATAACGGCGTGTTGGGATTTTCTTCCAGGAATTCTTCAAAACGCTTGACGATCGCCTCGTGGCGTTGAGCACCGGACGACATTGTCGACGTGGTGCCTTCGGTCAGGCATCTCACCATCAGGTGAATCGAATTCTGTTCGAAAGCGCGCACAACCTCAGGCAGTTCGAAGAGTTCTGGCATTGTTTTGGCGATTGAGCAGACGCTCTTTTGCAGATTTAACAGCCGCATCATTAACTCGGGATTTGGCCGAACGACGCTCTTGAATGACGCTTGTTCGCACTGGCTGCCGATGATTACCTGGCAAGCGGTATCAAAGTCATCCTGTGGCAGGGACATGCCGCCGTAACGGCAGTCTCCTTCGGCCCTTATGTGCATCACGTCAGTATTGACGATGACGTCATGGGGAGAAAGTTCCTCGCCACGGTGATGGATCGCCGGCTGACAAGTTTCGGTGAGAAAACCGATCACCTTACGATTGGGTGTTACTGCCCCGTTCTGGATTTGCGGCAGTTCATGATGAAAGCTCTGCATCCAGAGCTGGTTGAAGGTTATCTGGGTCAATTCGGCGCGGAATTGTCCTTTCTTCGTGGGATAGACCTGCCAATCCCCACCGCGGATCGCCGCCTGGTAGTGCAATGGATCGTCGAAGGCGAGGACTCTGCTCCAGGGCACTTTACAATCTCCTGTTTGGCGCGTGCGTCGCCGCTGAGAATGTGCGCCTATCCTCGGGAGCAAAATCGGCGAAGACTATGCAAAAACGGCAGCATTACGAAAATTTAAAGGGCTTCAGGCACGTTCTATATGAGGCATCAGGCGCATGGTGAGGATGCGTACTTTTGTCGAAAAGTCCGCGACGCGCACCCGGCCGAATTCGCAGAACTTCGAGCGGCGTGGTTTGAGCGGCTTAATTAACTCATTGCGGACTCGTCATCCGCGATTTTCGTTGAATTTATTCATGAGTTAGCTGCCACTCACAAAGCCGACTAACCGTTTAGGTTATGGACACCGTACGGACATGCCGACCCTGTTGAGCGATGTCCGTTGTTGGGGCCAACGCGGAAAACATCTACTCCCGGTGAGTATTTCCGGGTTTGACCCAACTGAGACATGGGCCTGACCAGCTTCTGAGGTCAATTCGGTGTAATTTCTATCTCAACCGCCCGGTCCCAAAGTGCTACGCTTGCGTATTGCAAAGTGTCGAATTCCCGGAGACTACATGCAGCGCCGCGAGTTTATCAGGCTTATCGGCGGAGCGACGGCGGCATGGGTGCCCTCTGCACACGCGCAGCAGCCCGGCCAGATGCGGCGCATTGGCGTACTGATGAACAATGCTGAGAACGATACGGAAACGAAGGCGCAGCTATTTGCATTCCGGCAGGGGCTCCAACAGCTCGGATGGTCGGAAGATCGTAACGTCAGCATCGACATCCGTTTTGCGGCGGACAGACCGGATCAATATCAGGTGCTTGCAAAAGAATTGGTTGCCCTGCAACCCGACGTCATTTTTGGCTATACGACGCCGATTAACACCGCGCTCCAACGCGAAACTTCGCACAATTCCCATTGTGTTCGCGCAAGTCTCTGATCCGATTGGCTCCGGACTGATTGCAAGCCTAGCGCGGCCAGAGGGCAATCTGACGGGATTCTTGCTGTACGAGAAGGGCATCACCGGTAAGTGGGCTGCAATGCTCAAAGAGATCGCGCCGCAGCTACGGCGCGCCGCTCTACTGGCGAACCCCAAAACCACCCCCTATGACTACTTCGTCCGATCGGCTGAGGCCACAGCACAATCCCTCGCGATCGAGCTTGTACCCAGTCCGGTCGAGAACGCTGCTGATATCGGGCGCGTCATTACGGCGTTTGCAGGCACGCCTGATGGCGGCTTGCTCGTTTTGCCGAGTGGCACGACCAGCTTGCACCGTGATCTCGTAGTTGAGCTGGCAGCGCGGTATCTCTTGCCGTCGGTTTATCCATTCCGTTTCTGCATCACGGCCGGCGGACTCATGTCCTACAGTAGTGATCTCGTCGACCAGTCACGACAGGCGGCATCGTACGTCGACCGTATTCTTCGAGGAGCCAATCCCGCCGAACTTCCGGTACAGGCGCCGACCAAGTACGTAACGGTGGTCAACCTGAAAACAGCGAAGGCGCTCGGCCTCAACGTACCACCTTCGCTGCTGGTACGCGCCGACGAGGTGATCGAATAACGAACCTCTTTGCTGCGCTGCATGAGTCCGGTTTTGTGAAGGTTTGCGGATGGCGGCCCATGAAGGTGGCGCGGTGGTCACGGGGGCCGGCGTACGCAAACCTCCAGGGGAGGAAACCGCGGAAGATGTGATGAGGTGGTGCGTCAGGCGCTATGGGGATTTAGCTGCTGCCGGTCTTTTGCCGAGGTGGGTTGGGAGCTTTCTCGGCAGGCGATCGCGGGCGCTACGAAGCGGGTCGGCCGGTTGCAAGGAGCAGAATCGGAGTTGCGCGGCGGTGATGGAATGAGACGGCGACTATCGTGAGCAGCGCGACGGCGAGCATGGTCATTTCCGACCGATAGCCGGCGCAGCGGAAGTGCAGCACTGGGATGTTGCATCGAACGTGATCTGATCATGATGTGTCGATTCTGATTGTGGCAGGGGCTGCGGCGGGACGGGTGTGCGGTGAGCATCCGCGCTGGAACCTCTCGATGATAATCATGCGACCGCCGCAGCACGGGCACGGCTGCGATAGCGGCTTGGGTTCCTCAGTCTCGGCGCGCCTTGTATCCGCGGCCTCGGGCTGTGCCGTTGATGGGTCGAGCAATCGGCGCGCTCGGGCGATGTTACCGGCGCGGGTGCCGCTGGCGAGCAGGCCGTAGTGGCGGATGCGGTGGAAGCCGTGCGGCAGGACGTGGGTCAGAAATCTGCGGATGAACTCGGCGGTAACGAGTGTCATGACCTTCTGGCGATCACGACCTTCGGTGCGATAGTCCTTCCATCGGAAGGTGACGCCGTTGCGGTCGGAGGCAATCAATCTGCTGTTGGCGATGGCGACACGGTGGGTATAGCGCGACAGATAGGCCAAAACGGCGTGTGGCCCGCCGAACGGGCGCTTGGCATAGACCACCCTTGCGACAGGAAAAGCTCAGGAGAGGAGAATGAACATGGCGTTCTGAAACCTTTCAACGCGATCCAGAGGGTTTAACTCCCTCCCGGCAAAGGCCAACCAGCCAGTCGGAAGCGCGCCTTGCCTGGATGGCGGCAACGCCATTCTTGAAGCGTAGGCAGCAGATGCTGAAGCCGCGTGAGTAGCCTCGAAATTATGATCGCTGGAGCCTTCGCTGTGGGTTGAGCGGGGGCAGCATCGACGGGACCGTCATGGTGAGGGACCGTCGATCCGGCCGGGGTCTCAGACCGGGGCAAAGGCATGGAATGGATCGCCTGGGAACCTGTGAGATCCCGCTCGCGTCCATGCGAGAACACGCCGGCACCTGGGCAGCCGGTTGAACAAATGCCCTGGCCTGGACCGGGTCCTCCACCCGGCCGGGAGCGCTGTCAAAGCGAGCACGAACAACGGAGGATCGCGTGGACCTCGGAAGCGAAGCAAATAAGTGACCGGGGATACGCAAGCGGGAAGTCGTAGCGCCTTCATCGTACTGCTGACCGCGGGGAACCGGGCTCACTGGGACCCGCACGAGGGAGGGGAGGCGCCATGGGATGAGAACCGTTGCCAGGAAACATGGGAGGAGACCTTGGGCTCCACAAACCTGTCCACGAAACGACAACGGATAGCCGAACTGGCGAGAACCAAGGCGGGGGCAGTTCTGTCCACGCTTCACCACGTTATCGACCTGGAATGGATACGGGAGGCGTACCGGCTGACGCGCAAGGATGGAGCGCCCGGCATCGACGGCGTGACGGCGGCGGCATACGAGGCGAACCTGGAGGCCAATCTCTCGGCCCTCCTGGAGCGCATCAAGTCCGGCCGCTACGTCGCCCCGCCGGTCCGTCGGGTCTACATTCCCAAGGCGGACGGCTCGGAGCGGCCGCTCGGCATTCCAACGCTCGAAGACAAGGTGGCACAGCGGGCGATCGTCATGGTGCTGGAGCCGATCTACGAGGCGGACTTTCTGCCGTGCTCGTTTGGCTTCCGGCCGCGACGGTCGGCGCATCAGGCCCTCAGTGCGTTGCGTCTGGCCTTCATGGGTCGGCAGGGGCTGCGCTGGGTGTTGGACGTCGACATCTCAAAATACTACGACACCATCCAACATCATCACCTGCGTGCGTTTCTCGACAGGCGAGTCACGGACGGCGTCATTCGCCGGATGATCGACAAATGGCTGAAGGCGGGCGTGCTCGAGCATGGTCTGCTTCAGCGCACGACCGAGGGTGCCGATTCCGATGAAGCCGCCCGGGCATTCCGAGATGATGCCGCCCGTGGATTCCGACATGATGTCGCCCAGGGCGCGGGCCTCGCTGGCTGCTGAAGTTGTGACATCGCTTGGCGTGGATGGTCAATCGTTTTTGGCGTGCTTTGCGCGGTTAAGGCGAAGGCTGTGGCCTGTGAGATCGATGCGGTGGGCATTGTGGACGAGGCGGTCGAGAATGGCGTCGGCGTAAGTCGGATTGCCGATAACGTCGTGCCATTTGTCGACTGAGAGCTGGCTGGTGACGATTGTCGATCTTCGCCCGTGGCGTTCTTCGAGAATTTCGAGCAGATCATGCCGTGCAGCGGCATCGAGAGGTTCGAGGCCCCAGTCATCAAGGATGAGGAGTTGCACGCCCCCAAGCGCCCGCAGGAGTCGGGCATAGCGGCCATCGCCGCGCGCCAGCGCGAGATCCGCGAAGAGCTTGGGAATGCGCTGATAGAGAACGGATCGGTTGTTGCGGCAAGCCCGATGGCCGAGTGCGCAGGCAAGCCAGCTTTTGCCGACGCCGGTCGGGCCGCTCAGGATGACGTTGTCGTGGGCATCGATCCAACTGCCCTCGGCCAGCTTCTGGAACAAGGCGCGATCGAGACCGCGCGTGGCACGATAGTCGACATCTTCGACGGCGGCCTGGTGGCGAAGCCTTGCATATCGGAGTCTGGCCGTCAGCTTCCGATCGTGCCGATAGGTCATCTCGCGATCGAGCAGCAGCGCGAGCCAATCCGTGTGCGGGAGGGCGGCGGCGTCGCCGGATGCGGCGACTTCATCGAAGGCCTTGGCCATGCCGAACAGCCCGAGTTGGTTGAGCTGATCGAGGGTGGGATGGGTGAGCATGTGGTTCTCCTCCTTAATGGTAGTAGCGCGGACCGCGGATATTGGGATGGAGGATCGTCACGCCGTCCGGACCGCGCTGTTCGGTGGAGTGGCGGTCCAAATTGTTGTCGAGGATCGATCTGACTGAGCCGTAGGTCATGGCGCCGATGTCAAGCGCACGTGTAGCGGCGGCCTCGACCCTTGCCATGCCGAATGGCTTAACCAGCCGCACAATTCCGAGACATGCACGAAAGCCCTGTTCTGGATGCGGGCGATGCTCCAGGATCAGCTCGCACAACGCCGCCGTCGCTGGACCGATCGCGGCCGCGTCTGTGCGGATGCGGTCGAGCGTCCAGTTGGCGTAACGACGGTGGCTGGAGGGCATGTGCTCTTGCACGGTCGTGTGTTTGCCGTTGCCGCTCGAGCGCAGGTGCACGGCGATCCGTTCGCCCCTGGCGAATACCTCGACGCTACGGCCAGTGAGCCGAACCTCGACCTCGGCGCGGGCGAAGCGATGCGGCACGCTGTAATAATGCTTGTCGACGTCGACGTGGTAATCGATCCCGACACGGCGAGCGCGCCATTCGGCGAACACGTAAGGCTCGGCCGGCAAGGGCTTGAGCGCCGGCCGGTCGAGTTCTTCGAGCAGTTGGCGCCGCGTCACACCGAGACGCCGGATCGGGCGCTCGTCGTTCAGCCGCACCAATAACCCTCGGATGGCTTCGTTCAACTCGCCCAAGCTATGGAACCGCCGATTGCGCAGGCGGCCCAGAATCCAGCGTTCCATGATCAGCACGCCGACTTCGACCTTGGCCTTGTCACGTGGCCTGCGCGGCCGTGCCGGCAGCACGCCGGTGCCGTAATGGGCTGCCATCTCCGTATAGGTTCGGTTGACTTGCGGCTCGTATAGGCACGCTTTGATGATTGCAGTCTTTGTGTTGTCCGGCACCAGAAGCCGGGTCACGCCGCCGATGGCCTCGAAGGCACGCGCGTGTGCACCGATCCAGTCGGCGAGCGATTGCGTCCACGTCGCCTCCGCATAGGTGAAGCTCGATGCCCCAAGGACGGCGACAAATATCTGCGCCTTCCTGATCTCGCCGGTCAGCCGGTCAATCACCACCGACGCCGCGTCGCCGGCGTAATCAACGAACAGCTTATCGCCACCCAAATGGGCCTGCCGCATCGTGACGGAGATTTTGTCTTCCCAGGACCGGTAAAGCTCACAGAACCGGCTGTAGCGATAACCCTCCGGGTGAGCCTCGATGTACTCGTCCCACAGGATCGACAAGGTAACGTGCTTGCGCTTCATCTCCCGGTGCAGGCTCGCCCAGTCCGGCTCGATGATACGCCGATGGCCCTGCTTTTTGCCGGCGCTCTTGTAGATCTTCGCTTCCAGATCGCTGTCCGTGACGGTCTCGGGCAACGGCCAGATCAGCCCGAGCGACTGGAAACGGGCGATCGTCGCCCGCACCGTCGACGATGCCAAGCCGGTGCGGCGCGCCACTTCGCGCTTGGAAACTCCGGCAAACGTCAAACGTAGGACTTCGCGCACCACCCGCATCGCAACCCTCTCCGCTGGCATCGATCCACTCCCCGGCAAAAGCCAAAGAACGGACCCTACACACAGCCAGCAGAGGTCTCCGAAATCCCCGTCCCCCGGGCGACATCATCCCGGAATGGTGGGCGAGGATTAATCGGAATGCCGGGCGACAATTAATCGGAACGGGTGGGCGGCATCATCCCGGAATCGGCGGGCGGCTTGCTCCGGAATCAGCAACCGAGGGCACCCCGCAAGGTGGAGTCGTCTCGCCTCTGCTCGCAAACATCTACCTGCACCATGTGCTGGATGAATGGTTCGAGCGGGACGTGCGGCCCCGCCTCAAGGGGAACGGCATCCTCGTTCGGTACGCCGATGACAGCGTGCTGGCGTTCGAGAGTCTCGACGACGCCAAGCGGGTCATGGACGTGCTGGGTAAGCGGCTTGCACGGTACGGGCTCAAGCTCCATCCTGACAAGACGCACCTCGTCGACTGTCGCTTTCATCGGCCGGAGGGCACATGCCATCCGGATACGGACGGCACCACGTTCGACTTCCTCGGCTTCACCCATATCTGGGCCAAGTCGAAGAAGGGCGTGAACGGGGTGAGGCAAGTGACGGCCAAAGGCCGGTACGCGCGGGCGCTGGCGGCGGTAAGAGAGTGGTGCCGACGCAATCGGCATCTATCCTTGCGCGATCAGCATGCCCACCTGTCCCAGATGATGCGAGGCCACTATGCCTACTACGGCATATCAGGCAACTCTCGCATACGATGGTTCGCCTGCCAGGTCGTGGTGCAGTGGAGGAAATGGCTGGGGCGACGGCATCGCGGCGGAGGCGCGTTCCAGTGGACCCGCCTCAACGCGATCCTGCAGCGCCATCCGCTTCCACCGGCGCGGATCGTCCACCGCCTTTACGCCACCGCGAGCGAAGCTCTCCCGTGAAGAACCGGATGCTGGAAATTGGCACGTCCGGGTCTGTGAGGGGTGGGGATGGCAACATCCCCACCTACTCGGCATTCGAACTCGGCGTAGCGGTGCCAGATATGCCGCGAACGCCTTCGTGTCGGCGAGAGCTGAATGATTGCCGAAGAACTTCAGGCGATTGGCCTGGTGTGCGGCAAGCAACCTCTCCAGGAACAGCCGGCGAAACAGGCGCGAGAGCACACGCACTGGCAGGAAGAAGCCAGGCCGGCACGCCACCCAGCGCTTGCCATCGAGCGAGATGCCGCCGCCCGGCACGATCATGTGCACGTGCGGGTGGTGGGGTCATCGCCGAGCCCCAGGTATGGAGGACCGAGGTGATGCCGATGCGGGCACCGAGATGCTTTGGGTCGGCCGCGATCGTCATCATCGTCTCGGCCGAGGCTCTTAAATAAGATATCGTAGACGACGGCCTTGTTCGGGTAGGCGATGTCGGCAATCGGCGCCGGCAGCGTGAACACGACATGATAGTACGGCACCGGCAGCAGGTCGGTCTCGCGCGCCGCCAGCCAGTCCTTTGCTGCCGCGCCCTGGCACTTCGGGCAGTGCCGGTTGCGGCAACTATTGTACGAGATCTGGCTGTGCGCGCAGTTCTCGCAGCGCGCGACATGCCCGCCGAGGGCCGCCGTGCGGCAGCTCTCGATCGCCGACATCACCTTGAGTTGGCCGAGGCTCATATGGCCGGCATTGGCCCGGCGCCATGCCGGGCCGTGGCGGCGGAAGATGTCCGCGACCTCCAGCGATGGACGCGACACGACGCGCGTCAGGCGGGCGGTTCGGCGCCCTCCCTGAGCTTGGCTGTAATGCGATCGAACGGGCTCATGATCTCCCGGATGATCTTGGTGGCGACACGCGTATAGAGCGCGGTGGTGTCGAGCTTGGCATGTCCCGGACGTCCAGCAATGTCCGCTCAACGGTCGCTAACGGAGGGAAAGCTGACGTTGCCCGGTAGGGCTATTTCGGCAGCTTTTGACTCATTAGCGGACGGCGCAAGCGAGTGGCTTTTGGCACAGCTATGATATGTTGTGCCTTTCTTCATCGCAGGAGATAGCCTGACGTGTCCGACACCCAGAAACTGACGCCCGCACTCTCGACGCCTGAGCGCGACCTGCTGAGGCGTGAAATATATAAAGGACTGGCGGACAGAGCGGCTGGCCGCGTCAAAGACCTCGATGTTGACGCCATCCTTGCTAAAGGAAAGGAGCTATTGCAGAAGCGCTCAATCTCCAATGTAAGGCAATTCGGAGTTGATGGTCGAAAGACGCTCTTCTTGCTGCTTCTCCTTTTCGCGATCCCCGCGGACGACTGCTCCGCGCAGACACCGCCGCCGCCAGTCGACGAACATGCGTTCGAGCGCGTTCCGCCGACGGTGGTGAAGAGATTGGCGACCCGCTTTTCGCTAGGCGCATTCGCCGGCCGCTTCGAGGAAACGCTGCTCGGCGCGGTCCGCGAAGCCGTGGGCGAAGGGACCATCCAACACCAGGGCGACGCTGGAGATAGTATCTATTGGCTGTGTTATAGGCGCGCGCAGCATCGATTATGGGTCGTGTCCAGCGGAGAGATGGGCGGCCCGGACCATCTCGTCACAGAAATCGTTGAAGAGCTCACCGAGAAAGACACCGAGACCTCGACCGATTGCGCCATCATCCCGGAAAAGTTCGCGCCCCTCGTCTTCGACGGCAAGCTGCATTTAGGTATGTCGCGTTTGGAGGTAGTCACGGCGCTGGGACCGCCGTCGAGGTCGGAAGCTGCTCAGATGGTGTATTCTCACGACGGAAAGCTCGCAGACGGTTTCGATGAGACCGCATGGCTCATTCTCCGATTTCGTGAGGAAAAGCTCGTGTCCATGCGCGGCGGCAAGACCACGACGAATTGAAGTGGCTGCTATCGGAAGCTGAATACGACGAGGCGCTGTGGACAGCAAGGTCAGGGGCTTCAACTAGACGCCAGACTGTCAAAGGACACTACCGTTGTTGGCACTTTTCGGACATACCGCGACGTCGGCGTTGAGTCCGTCCACAATCTCACGTTTGAGGCGTTTGTTTGAAATGCGTTGTATTGAATGCGTGTAACGCTATGCCAGGAATCACCACTGCGTTTGCGCCACTTGTGATCGGCATGGTCGATGATATCGACGACGAAGAGGCACTTGTTTTTGCGAAAGGGTTTTATGACGCGATCGCTGCTGGCTAGAGCCCCACCAAAGCGTTTGATATCGGGATTACCGCACTCGAATCCGAGGGCCTCAACCAACACCTTGTCGCCAGGATGATTCGTTGAACTGGTTGGCAGCTGAGCTCTGACGGCAAGCAGATAGCGACGGTGCTTCTGCGATAGCAGAACCTAAGGTGGTTAGTTGCAGATGGTGAGCTAACGTGGCCAAATCTTGAAAAGATTTGGCTTTTTGGCTTGACTGGCGGAAGGGGTGTCCTGTCAACCCTATTGAAATTGCTAGTCTTTCGGTGGCCCGTTTTGGCAAAGCCACGGTTCTGACTACGGGCAGAGCAGGGCACCGTGGTCTCCCGTAGTTTCGACAAAGCTGCGCCGACATGGTTGTCTTCCGCGGAAAGCCAAACCTCGGGGCAGGCAACTCATGACGACAAGCATTCCCGCGGCGATCGTCGCTGCCGCGCTGATCGTCAGTGCTTCGATCGCGCTCACGTCGCATTGGAGCATTGTCCCGACGGGCAGTCTGGTCGGCGCCTTCCGCCTCAACCACTGGACCGGCGAAGTCGTATGGTGCGCAACCGCCTTGGGTCAGAACTCGAATCGCCTGGATTGCGCAGCAAAATGACAGGCGCGGCCCGAAGGCCCCGGCAGGATAGCCCCAGACGACTCTAGGAAGGCCGCCGGTGAGTCCGGGATGCGCGGGCATGTGGACCGTCAGTAAATCGATTTTGCGAGCTGGCTGGGATCCTAGGGTGTTTTGGGAAGTCATGGATTCCAGCCTGCGGCCAGCAAGAGGAACATGGCGTTGTAGCCCTCGAACCTGGCCGCTATTTGGTCGCGCTCAAAACCGTTCGCGATTGCTTCACCGTTGCAAGTGACTTCCCATTCCCACCGAGGCGGATGATGAGACACCGAGACCTCAAGCATACGAGATCCATATTTTTCCATCCGCCAAATATGCGCTCCGATCGGCCCGTTTTCCAGCGCGTCCGACTGCCATGGTTAAACCGAGAGGGTCGCGGGTGCGGTCCGGCTTGCAGGCTGTCAAATTAGCCCTTCAAATCGTAATTATTCCGGAGCTCCTTTTCGATCGCTCTAATGCGGTTTTCCCATAGCGGTTGGTACTGTTGTGTGTAATTGGTCGTCACCGCTGTCCAGCCTGCGCTCGGCACTGGCACTATCGCAATCGGAATTCCATGAAGAGGGTGATCGTCAAACGCTTTCAGCTTTTCGTGAAAAATCCAAATTAGCTCAGTGCTCGAAATCTTCTTTTTTGCCATGAATCGAGTTTACCGTGGCCGCACCCGTTGTCGATGGTGAGGCTTTCCCCCGCCCGAAGCATGCCATGTGCGCAGACGGTCCCTCCACAACTCTAGGAAGCCCGCCGGTGAGGGTTTTGCTGGCAGGCTGATGGGGGGCGGGCGGCCGGTCGATCGGCGCCAGCGCATGGCCGAGTCCGCGGCGGGCTCTGGTAATGGCTCGTTTCGACCCTCGTGACCTAATTTGCGCTGTGTTCACAAGTGGACAGAACTAGCGACGCTGGAAGAGTATTGTCATTCCATCATCGCACCGTCCCGTGGCAGCTATCGATGTTGAGAACGCCAGTCGCACTCTCGCCCTCCTCAGGAGTGGAGCAGTGCGATGCCGCGACGCCGTTTTAAACAAACCGTATCCTTGGATCAACGGTTATCGGATGAGGCGCAGCGGCTACGGAAAGAGGCCCAAGGCACTCCGCCCGGTTACGAGCGCGAGAGGTTGATCCGGAGGGCCCGTCAAGCCGAGACAGCCGCACACATGGACCAATGGCTTTTGTCTCCCGGCCTCAAAACCCCGAAATAGGCATTGGCACCCCTCACTAAAGGACGCCTCACTTGGCGGCCTCTTTCAAGTTGCGAGCCGCGCACGAGTTCCGTTACGGCCGCGCGGGGAACGATCTCTCCATCCTGGTATTGAATTGTTGTCGTCGCAGGAGTTTCGTCATGAGTTGGGATCGCCCATTTGATAAGCCGGTTCCCCTCCCTCGTGGCGCGCCGGCGCGCACATTGCGCGACGCAGCCGAGCACATCAGAAAACTTCCGAAAGCAGAGCATGACCGACCGGAGTGGCGGCTCGCTATTCAGATGCTGATCGACGCCGCCGAAAACCGCGGGCCAATGCTGTTTGCCCGCATGGGCATGCTGCGGGCGATGGAGGCCGAAGGAGAATTTCAAGTCCGTCTGCGAAACAGCCCGCCGGCGTGAACCGGCTGGAACCATATCCCTAGAGGCGAATTATTAAATCGTCGTGCCCCCCGCATGACACTGCCCCTAGACGGCCTCGGAGCGCCACCCGCACCGGGGCCGTTGCTTTGGTTGCACTGCGATGTCGCGCGAACGGAAAATCACTCTGGGTGAAGTGCGTTCGTGCGGCCCTCGCCGGCTGCTGATCTATTGCGCCGATTACCGCTGCGCGCATCACGTCGAGATCGATGCCGAGCGCTGGCCTGATCAGGTCCGGCTGCTTGAGCCGAAATTCACCTGTCGGGTTTGTGGGCACCGGGGCGCCGATGTCAGGCCGTTGTTTGAACCGGCGCGCATGGGTACGGCCGGGTACAGTCCCAGAAAATGACTCTAAAAAGGATTTCAAACAAAAACCCGCCGGTTGATGCCCTCCGACGGGTTTCTTTACTCTCGCGGGGCTTTGGGGGCGGGTCCGCGATTGACGGAAATAATATTCCACATGAATTAACGAGCCCTGAAAAATGCTGGCCTTTGCAGCCACGCTTGCCGCTTCATTTCTCTGGACAGAGCGAAAGGACGCGGACCGGCTCGTTTAGAAATGGCGGTCGGTCCAGGACTCGGTATCGCCATAGGGTCATCTGGCCAGCCAGTGAAACAGCCGGCCAGTGTGAACCGGCGGCCTCCTTTCAGAGCCGCAAATTCCCAGCCAACTCTTTGCCCCGGTCGCTTACGATCTCGTAGCTGACCTTTGCACCTTCAGCGAGCCCGGTGAAACCAGCCTTCTCTACCGCTGAGATATGTACGAACACATCCTTGCCGCCGCTGTCCGGCTGGATGAACCCGTACCCTTTGGTCGCGTTGAACCACTTCACAGTACCTGTCGCCACGTCCGCACTCCCTTTGAACCGATCCGACAAACCTAGGTTATGGTGCTGCACTGCAGGAAATTATGCGAACGCGAAAGGCCGCATCCCGTGGCGCGTCCGACGAAGACGGCCGTGCCGGTTTACGACAACTAGCCTTATCGAGGGCGATGCAGGCACCGCGGTTGCCACGGGTTCCGCCGGCTGTTCGTTTTCGACCGACGTCTGGATCGGGGTTTCGACTGAAGCGAGAAATGCTCGACCAGCATCGGTGATTTGCCAGCCTGCATCGTCCCGCACAACAAATGATTGACTGAAGATATCGAGGTTTGGCGCGCGCGCAGCAAGGCGCTTCGTTCGGTCGGTCCAGTCTTTTCCGCTGGACATTAGTATGCATACCGCGTGGCGGAGGCCGGCGATCGAGACGTGACCACCGGGATGACCAGCCAATACCTTCAGCACCGTAATCTGAAAACTCACCACACGCCCCGAGACGCAACGGAAGTTTACCAAACGGGCAGCCTATTGCGCGTGTCGTGGATGTACACCCCGCGCTGACGCTTTTCAGGCTGGTTGTGCTAATTGTGCAACGTCCACCCTCGGCGTTGTCCGCAGCATATCCACAGCATACCCACAGGGCCGATTCTCGGGATGCGTGAGCGTCTACATGGTCTTGCTGCGCAACCGTTCACAGGGGCGCGAAAACCCCCGCCGGCCTGGTTGGTCGGCGGGCTGTCCCCTATCGGTGAGCATTGACCACCAGCCGCTGCCGGTTGCGCTTCCTTATCGAGCGGCGCCGGCGTTCTCTTTTGCACGCTGTCGCGCCAACACCGCTGTGTCAGCCTAAGTTATTGATCTCGCTCGCGCGTGTCAGTCATTGACACAGACGCGAGCGAGCAAGTCATTAAATCCGCAGCGTGTTCTCCATGCCATTTTCCCAAGTTAGGAACATGGTGAAATTGAACGGATGCGGGTCGAAGCGTGAACGTCAGACGGCAATCCGACGGCGTTCTGCAAAATTCGTTATCAGTTGCATGAACTGCTCGTCGCGCTCCCCTTCGCCAACCGCGTCGTGTTGATCGATCACGCGGGCTTGGATCATAAGGCCGGCGCACGTGGCGGCTTTCAACTTGAGGATTTTCTTGCCGACCCGCGCGGTTTTTCGGCTGGCTCGGTTCCACTTATCGTAAGCCTCGCTATACCGAACCTCTTTCGCAGCAACATTCCACAAATCTGTCCACTCCTCGAAGGTACCGATAGCGCGCGCCTTAACAGGGGCGCCCTCATCGTCGGGATTGATCCCCATCTTCTCGTACCGCAGTCGGTTGGCTGCATCGTGCAATCGGTGAGAACTCTTCCTCAAGCGGCACTTCGATCGCAAGCAGACCTTCGAACTGCTGACCAAGATCGAGAAGCTCTTTATCGATGGTTGTCGGGTTAGATGGCTTTTCGCTCTCGACAGCCGGCGACCACGCTTTGAGCCCGGTCATGCCTCGTGCGGCATCGTCAATCGTGGCCGCCAAGGCGCACAAATCTTCCGCATAAAGGGTGCTGCCGTTTTTCCGAAGCCAATCGGCTTTTTCGCGTGTCCATGCAGTCAGCGCGGCAAGTCCTGCTGGCGTCGTCGGACGGGTTCTCATCACCGCGCGAAGGGCATTGACGAGCCGATCTCCGAGTTCATCAGGAATGTCAACTCCATGTGGCACGGCATCGCATTCAGCGCCCGCTCGGCGGTGCCTATCGATCGCCGCGAATATCGGATCAGCCGATTGCTCGGCGTCGATAGTGGGCACCATCGCGGGGGCGGCGACAGGCAAGGCGGCGGCGATCGGAAGTGACACAACTGTATTCATGAGAAAACTCCTACGCGTTGGTTGGTTTGAGGCCTGGGCGGATTGCACAGGCGGCCCGTCAACGCTGGAGCGGTCGAAAAGGTTTTGTATGATGGTTCTCGGTTCTGGCTTCTTAAGGCCGTCGCCGGTGTCAGACCGGCAGCCGGGGGTTAAGAACCAGCCGAGAGACTGGCCGGACGCTTTTAGGGGTTGCCCCCACTGGACAGCACGTCCGCCCCCGGCCAATATGGTCGGGTTCGGATCCACGCCGCCAAGCGTGTCCGTCGAGCCAGCAACGGCTCGTTCAGCCGCTGCCATCGCTTGCAGGCGATAGGCAAATTCCTTGCAGGGAATGCGGCGATATCTCGGTCCGGGTTCTTAAGCCCACGGACACGCTTCACCTGATTTGCTCAATTTTCAATTAAAACAATTCCCCTCAAAGGGGCGTTTTTGCGCGTTTCCGGTTGCTCTCGCCATGGGGTTGCTCAACACTTTTGCCGCCTGGTCGAGCCAGGGCTTTCTAAAAAGGGTGACGATAGTGCAAGACGAAGATATCAAGCTGCTTCGACGAATAGTGGCCGGCGGCGGACGAAAATACACCGCCGGCAATATCGATCGCAGCAGATACGACCGACTGGTGGACCTAGGATGGCTGACGCCATTCAAGACCAACATCAGCGACGTCGAATATCAGGTAACGGAGAAGGGCCGAGCGGCGTCCGTGGCGAACGTTCATGATTGAAGCCATCCGCCGGCTGGTCGAGCTGAGCCTCAAGGCCAAAGCAAAGTGAAGGGGTGGAAATGGGCCGGCAATTTGCGGATTCAAATCGGCATCATTGCAGCTCTGATCTTCATCATCTGGATCGTTTTGCAATGGCGGTATCATTGAATGCGCGCCGGCTTGCCGCGCTCGAGCTGAAGGCGAAGGGGAAATGAGCAACGGCAAAAAGTGGACGTCCGAAGAAGACGAGCGCCTCCTCGAGCTAAAGGCCAAAGGACTGAAATTGCGGATGATTGCCAAGCGTTTGAACCGCACCGGGGCGTCGGCCGACAGCAGACTTAGAGCGCTTCGGAAGGCGAAGGGGAAATAATGCCGCCGCGACCAACTCACATTCCGCACAACGCCGAGCGCACGGCACTGCAGAAGATGAGCCCCACGCGGGGACTGACCCTTGAGCGGTTGCAACCGGCCGGGAAACGGACCGTCGCCGGAATGGTTGCGAAAGGCTGGATTGCAAAGCAACCAGACGGCCGCACATATTGCATCACGCCGGCAGGCGTTGCGGCGTTGAAGGCCATTATTCCTGTGAAGCGGTGATGCGCGCATTGAACCGCGGCGACGTTCGCGAGTTCAACATCTTCAGGGCAGGATCCTCGTTTCGGGCGCCGGAAGCTGAAAAGAGACCAGGTATGACGGGATGGATTTAAGTGGTGCGTTTGGGATTTTTTCTATTGGCTTCGTTATCGCTTATGGGGTGCGCGAGCGCTCCTGACACCGCTTCAAATCTCTCCGCGCATATGGCCGATATGCCGCATTGGATGGGGGGATTGCCGCCAGGTGTGCCACCGCGCGCGGGGACGCCAGAATATGAAGCATGGCAGGCCGAGCGCGCGAAGGAAGCGGCACGCCTCAAGAGCGGTGACAAAAAGCCCGATTGACACCCAAGCCGCAATCCGTAGCGGCTTGCCAAGGCCATGCCCGCCGCGCTTCAATAGCGCATGCCAGCTCGTCCGCAGAAAATCAGCCTCGGGAAAATGCGCTCCTCAGGCGTCCGCGGCCTGCTGATCTATTGCTCAGACTATCGCTGCAGCCTCGACCGCGATCAGCGCGGACCGATGGCCGGATGACGTTCGGCTGTCCGACCTTGAGCCCAGGTTCACCTGCAAGGCCTGCGGCCACCGCGGCGCCGACGTCCGGCCGCACTTCGCGCCCGCCAAGATGGGAACCGGTTAGATCATGAAATTTACCACCGACAGGCCATTTGCCGATCCAGAGAAGGCCGCGCGCAAACTCCTCGAAATCGCCAACGAGACCGAAGCCGTTCACGACGGGCGCATCTACATAGAAAAACTCAACGGCTCGTTCCTGTTCACGCATGGCGCCAGCCCCGCGGAGTACACAGCAGGTCTGGCGCTCGCGATCTCACGCGGCTGGCTGTGGCGCCACGAATCCGGGACCTATGTCAAGTTCACGCAGGCCGGCGCTGAGTTGTTCGCCTGATGGCGGGAAAGGGCTGGCAGCGCGAGTTCGATGATCCGATCCCGCTGCCCGACGGGCGCACACTCGTTAGGCTGCGGGACGCCGGCGACTACATCGCCAGCTTGCCGAAAAAGGAGGCCGCCGAACCGGAATGGCAGGCCGCGATTGAGGCGCTGATACTGGTGGTCGAGCAGAACGGCCCCACGATGCTCGCGCGAATTGGCGTCATGCGCGCATTGAACCGGGGCCACGTTCAGGAGTTCGATTCAGACCAAAAAGACCACCATTGGGGCAAGCGCAAGCTGAAGAGAGACCAATGACCGTCTTCGTCTATGTCAACACGAGCAAGCAAGTCGGCGACAAGGATCACCTGAAGGTCTTTGCGAACGAGGACGCCGCGGAAACGTGGCTGCAGGAGAACGACCCGGAAGGCGTCGCGTTTGAATATGAGGTTCTGGAATGAACCGCATCGGCCGCCGCATGATCCTCGCCATGCTGCTGATCGTCGCGCTGGTGATTGTCTGGAATTTGCTAGGTCCGCAATAATTACCTGCAGTCGGGCTCACCAAATCAGGCAAGATTGGCAAATTCCCACCTTCTGAAAGCTGCTCTGAGGATTTCGGTGCTAGCGCGCCTTGCGACGAAAGCCTGTGCCGAATCATTGTTGAGATGATCCCAGTGACAGAAAAAGCGCAGAGCCAAAATACACCATTTTCCAACCGGGTATTTCGAATGTGGGGCCTTGATCTACACTCTTGGGAACAGATCATGCTTTGGTCGCTGGGTGGCGCTGCTATTGCCGCTTTAACAGTTACCCTCTCAACGACCGCTGTTGTCTTCTTGCAGAAGGAAAAGTCGGAGCAGTCGAGATTAGAGCTTGAGCGATACAAAGCCGAAGCGGGCGAGAAGATTTCGGCCGCTGAAGCTGTCGGAAAATCGGCGCAGGCGGATATTGCCAAAGCAGACGCGCAGATTGCGTTAGCGAACGAAGGTGCGGCAAAAGCCAATGAACGCGCTGCAAACCTTGAAAAAGATGCAGCCAGCGCGCGTCTAGAAACCGAGAAGCTGAAGGCGGTCGTAGCGTGGCGAGTTCTCTCGCCCGCAACAGCGCTTGCTCTAGAAAAAGCCCTAACGGCTAACCCTGGCGTTGTGAACCTACGGTATATCGACGGCGATCCGGAGGCTCTGTATCTCGCAATCCAGATTTCACAGATTTTTGCCAATGCAAAATGGCAAGTGGCTCCCGGTGCCGTGAAGCCTCCTGGAAGGCTAATGTTTGGCATTTCCATTGCCAATGTTCCTAGCGCGCAGGGGCTGCGCGATGCTTTTTCTGCCGCACGAATATCTTTCTCGGATGACGCACTGCCAACCGATGGCTTATCTTTCAATGTAACGACGATCCGCGATGCGCCGGTGTTGATGGTTGGATCAAAAACGCCGCCGCAGTTGCCTTGAAAGAGCTGGTGGCGCTTGCGCACGATGGACATTCCTATTTTGTCGCGATGGTCCAGTTGACGCCGTTGAGCCAGACCTCGAGCCAGTTCTGAAAATCAGCCGCGTCGGTGCAGGCCGCCGATATCCACTCGTTCCCCGATTGAACGTGCCGCACTTCCGACCAGCGCCGCCGCGTCGAACCGGATTGAAGCGATGGCGGCGACACCTTCGAAAATTGCCGAGTCAGACGATTTTAGTAAATCTTTAACTTATCAGGTTCGATCATGTTGTCGCGAATTGGTGACAAACCGAGGTTGCATCATGGACGGAATTGCGTGGACTGACTTGAACAGCGACGAACAGCGTTCTCTCGCGATGTTGGCCGACGGCGTTTCCACAGAGTTCTGCGATCCGGTGGCCCTCCTGACTTTGACGCGTCTCGGGCTCATCAGGTTCTCCGCTCTGACACCTGCTGCAGAGCAATTGCTCTCGGGATCGCTTCGGCGAGAGTTCGCTGCGTAGCGCTCATTGGACGCACTGCGGTGACCTGCCACCGTCAATAATTTTCAACTTCGGCCAGTGCGACGTGCCTTTGTAGAGCCGGCCCGGCTTCTCGCCGGCCCTGTACGATTCGAAAGCGCGCTGCCTGGTGGGGTTCGGCATGCCGCCTTCTTTTCGAAACCAGAAGCGCAGCAAGTCGACTGGATACCGCGCGAGGTGCCAGCGCAGCATGTAGACCATCATCCGATTGCGGACGCGCACGTACTCAATATCCAGCGCCTCAAGAAAGTTCGAGGGCTCAGAGCAAGCATGTGTGCCCGGGATAATCATCCGCGGCCCGCCGGCTCGACGTCGTGAAGCGCTTGCGCAGCGGCCTTGCGCTAATCGAGTTGTTCGGGTGGCAGCTCGGCAAGAAATTGCCTGGTCTGCCAAGCTTTCGAGCCGCAACCGAACCCGGTTTCATATGCGCGTCCGGTTTGCGGACAGACTTCGCCGTGTCGAGGCATCGCGGCTGAGATGCCCGCCTCGCGAGCGAAATTCGCGGTTTGCGCTTCATGCGAGAGTGCGCCGGAGCCCTGTTCGTAATGGCGGCCGGTCACCGGGCAACGTTCGCAATTGGCGCCGAATACGAGATTGGCTGAATTCGGACCTTCGCGCATGTTCTGGTTCCTTTTTACAGCGGTGGGAACGTCGTATAGAGCCGGCTGATGATCGCCATTTTGAACGCCTCCAGCGCCAGCAGGACGTCCTTGTCCGTTGGCACCTTGCCTTGCGCATCGAGATCTCCGATCCGCAATTCGAAATCGGATGCAGCCGAAGACGCCGTGCCAAAGGTCATGTCGGAGATTTTGGTCCCCGACCGCCCCCGGTTGATCGCAATGAAATGGTTCGACATCAGCCACCCCATTTCTGTTGCGCCGCGCGGTGCTGGCTCGTCTGCTGCGTTTTGCTGCCCTTGCCAACCTCGATCGGGTTGCCCTTGCCGTCGCGCTTGGCGCCGGCGCCGAACACCGCTTCGAATTCAGCATCCGCTGCCTTGGCGATGTCGCCGCTTTTGGCGAATTCTTGTTCGAACACCGCGCTGAGAGAGCTCGGGTTACGCCCGCTGGCGATGATCGCGGCGTTGGCTTGGTCGCTGAGATCGTCACGGGGGACTGGAAAGTCGGCCATGGTCTAGGTTCCTTCTTTGACGGGTGAAGCGAGGATCAGCGAAATTCGGGTCATCAGCGTGGTCTCTTCGCGCCCGCCGTCGAGATAGCGGGACACCCACGCCTTATCGCGCATGATCCGCTCTTTCATTCGCAGGGCCTCGTCGCGTTCGTGTGCGAACACCGGCCCGTTGTTGGCAACCTGGGCCCATGCTTCCGGCGGCAAGTCCGCGTGCTTCTTCAGCACATCGACCTGCATGCTGCGGTGGATGGCGTCGGCATTGGCCGGCGCCTTGCTTGCCAGGCCGTGCAACCGCGTGAACTCGGCGCGCGCTTTGGTTTCCCCCGAGAGATAGCGTTCGATGAATTCGGGCGATGCCTTCAGCTCGGCGAGCCGCGCGCCGGCGGCCTCGGGGGGCAATTCCGCTGGCAGAAGGTCGCTGGTGACCCTCGGCGCTGCTGATGCGTCGGTCATGCCGCGGCATCCTCGGCCTGGCGCGCTGGCGTGCTGCGGATCATCTCGAGCAGCGCGGCCGATGACGCGGCGACGCGTTCGGCAAGGGATCCGCTCAACTCGGTGCCAATCACGCCAAGGCCCGCGTTGTGGGGCCCGGGCATCCTGCTCACGCCCGAGCGCGGGCGGCCGGCGGCGAACAGCGCATGCGAAATTATGCTGGCAATGATGGCCTCGCCAAGGGCGCCGGCGCGCAGCGCGTTGTTCGAGTAGCCCCATTGCTGCGATATCTCGACGTTCTGGTCGATCAGCTCGAAATAGGCCGTCGCCATGTCGGCGATCGCAGCGTCCAGTTTGACCGCAGTGGCATCGCGAACGGCCAGCGCGCTTTCGGTGGCCGTCACGCGGGTCTCATGTTCGGCCTGCAGCTGCTCGCGGTGTGCGCGCGCAACCTCGTCCTGCAGAGCCGCGGCGCGGTCCCGGTGCACGCTGGCGGCCTGCTCGAACGATGCGATCTCGCGATCGATCGCCACAACTTCGTCGACGCCGTCGCTCCCCAGCAGCTTTGCCGCGCGCTGCTGCTGAAGGTCGTGGATTTTGGTTTCGGTTTCCGCCAGCGTCAGCTGCGTCGCCTTCAGCGCCTCGGCCGGGTTAGATCGCTTGAACAGCTTCGTCATGGGTCTCTCAAATCCGAACATCGGCGGCCGCACCTGGGTTTGCGCTGCCGGTGATGCGCTGCGCATAGTGTTCGACCAGCACCCTGCGGATGATCCACGACACGCTGCGCTCGCGCGCTGCTGCGTCATCTTCAACCGCGGCGCGAAGCTGGCCGGCCAGCTTGAGGCATATCTGGTTGTCGTATCGCTTCGTCATGCTCGGAGAGTCGCTGCGTATTATCTCCAACGCCATCCAAGGCATCAGCGCGAGACGGCTGGGCGTAGAGACTGATCCCCAATACGCGGTTGATCTTCACGATCGTGGGCCACGTCGCAGCCTGCACCTGCCCGCACATGATTTTCGCCATGTACCCGTCACCAAGGCCTGCGCGCTCGTCCACTTCCCAATACCGCAGCCCCTGCGCCACCATCGCCGATCGCCAAAGCGCGATCCAGTCCGCCATCGTGCCGGTCATCGCGTCACTCATGACCGCGGACCCGGATTTTCAGAACCGGCCGGTCCAGATTTTTGAAGCCGGGCCGCCCGAATTTTTTGAGGCCGATCACTGTGGCCAAAATGGAACAAGGTTTTCGGAGGGCTCCGCGAGCCAGAGAAAGGATGTCGGTGTATCGGCGGCCTAATAGGCGTCGGCCCCCACCACCCGCCGGGGGTCTTTCGATGGTCCATCCCATGAGGATAGCTGATGGAGCCCGCGCGCTAGTACCTTCCGATCGTGGCTTTGTGCCGTAGCTTTGCCGTTGACCCTTTGGCCAGGGTTAAGCCGGCGATCGTCAATGGCCCTCACGCTGCCGGCGTGACCTTCGCCCAATCCCTTCCAACTCGTCAGTGCAGCCACTCTGCACCGAGACGCCGCGCCCGGAAATGCTGTTTCTTGAATTCGCGCCCGACGCCTGGATAGACGAGGTCAAAACCACCATCGGCTACGAGATCAGTTTCACCCGCTGTTTCTATAAACCGCGGCCCTTACGCCTGCTTAGACGTTAAGGAGTTAGCAGCGATCGTCGAGATCCCAGATGCGTTCATGTTTCAATCGATCATGACGCGTCCGTCGGCGCCAGACGTCTACGTTGGATTCTCGCCCTTGAAATCAGGAGGTTAGGGCGTGTGGCCACCGTGCGAGAGATGGGTTCAATCGTGCGTTACGTCTAATTCGGAAGAGCTGGCGAACCGCTTCCCCAGCGGTTACCCAGCAGTGTGGAAGGGCTTCCGCCAATGGGGGCATGGTGAAAGAAGCAGCAAAAACGCTCGTGGCAACGCTTCTGCTGTGCTTTTGCGCTCAAGCCGGAACGGCGCAAACGAACAAACAGATATTGCAGGCGGTCGGCGAAGTGGCGGGCGAGTTGCAGGAATGCTCTGTCTATTTTCTGCTTGTCTCCACTTGTGTGGCAGAGCAGGACGCTGCGCTTTTGCTTTCGTATCGCAAGGCGGCTGACAAGGTGGGTGAGCTGGCAATTTCGAGCGGCCGCACCGCAGGTGTTTCCGACGAAGCCTATATGGCGAGAAGCCAACTGATGTCCGAAGCGATGATGAAGTCGATGGGTGGGAGTTGCATCAACTCAGCGGTGCCCATGAAAAAGTATATGAATTTTTTTTTGCAAACAACTAGCCCGTGATGCCGATCCGCGTTTGTCGGAATGGATCAAATGCGTTCAGGAAAAGCGAACTTGCAATGGACCATGATGTTGCCGTCATGCGCGGCAGCGTTGGTAGTCACTGCTGACGCCGGGGGGCGTAAGCTGATCACGGAAGCGGCGCTGCGCAACCGCAACAACTCGTTCGTGATCGACGGCGAGGCGGTGCTGCTCGGCGTCGACGGACGATCGGATTTCAACGGCCTGCATTCCCGCAAGTGCGATGACGAGGTGCAGTTCTAGGCCTTCGATTGTCTGATCAACAACGGCGATGACATCCGCTAGCTGCCGCTATCGATGCGCAAGGGCAATCTGGCGCGACGCGTCGACGGCATCTTTCTCAGCGATTTCGAACAGGGCGAGATCGGGCCGGATCTGTTCCGGCACGCCTGTTTTGATGGGGCTGGAGGGTTTGGTGTCGAAGCTCAAAGACCGGCCGTATCGTCCCGGCCGGTCGCCGCACTGGGTCAAGAACAAGAACAGGCAGCATCCCGCTTACAGCAGGGTGCTGGACCAGTTCTAAACCATCGTGAGCGAACTGATTGAGCCTGAGCGACTTGACGGTGCAAAAGAGATCAAAAACGGTGGCGTAACAGCCGGCGTAACGCTTCCGGACCAGGCCGCCGAGCGTGCCGCGATCATGGAAATCGATGGCGGCCTGCCGCGGCAGATAGCGGTCGCGATGGCGAGATTGGCGGCAACGTTACCGGTTGAAATGATCGATACGCTTGCTCAGTTCGCGGATGAATAGGGCGTCCGCTCACAGGCGCTTGGCTGGACTATAGATGACTTGTTCGGGCTCCCACCAATCCGGTCTTTGGCAAGCGTCCTGCGGCCTGGATCAACGGTCGCGGCTCTATCAGCCGCGACGGCCACGGTTCGGCATGCGTCAGGTGAGGATGATCATTTGGCTCGCACAAGCATGGATCCGAGGTCGCGCCCATGAGCATTCCCGCGAAGAAATTAATCTGGCCACATCCGAGCGCCGAAGTGCAATCAACACGCTTACAAACATGGGCGATATTCAGCAGTAGCCATTGCCCGACGTCGGGGAATTTCTGCGCTGATCCGCGCTGCTCGCGCTTTAGAGTTAGGCTTTCTGTGGCGCCGTTTTGTTCTTTCGACGATAGGCCACAAAGCCAACACCCGTGAAGCCGATCAGCAGCATTCCCCATGTAGAGGTTTCTGGAACGGTTGGAACGGATGTCGTAAAAGTGGCGTCGAATTGGTCGCCGGGACCACCGCCGCCGTCCCACGTCACAGTCAAGGTTGTGCTTGTGAGGGTCACCTTCGAGAATGCGGGGTCGAAATTGGAGCTGGACAGTTTCCACCCGGCGAAAAAGCCCATTGTAGAGGCCGTGAACGTCTGCGTCCAACCAGCAGACCCCCCAAACACAGGATCCAAAATGTCCTCGATCACCAATTGGCCTGGAGTAAACACAGCGGTGATTTGGTTGGCCACATCTTGATAGCCAAATGTCGCAGTGGTGCCGCCGGCCAAGGTCACTGTGGGGCTGATGGTGTTGGAAGACCCAGGAGGCTGGAAGGTGGGGTTGCTGTTGGCGGGATCGTACCAGTTGGTGCTATTATCAGGAGGGAACACGAGCGAACCAGTCATCATGGTATCGGCTAGAGCGGTTTCCCAGGAAATCCCGGACGCCAAAACGACCACTGCTGCGAGCCGCGCAATATTTGGATTCATGGGTCAACTCTCCACAATATGCCGTATGGGCATACCAACCCAACAATGTCACAAGCGGCTCTTGGAAGCCGCCTGGCACCTACACCGTGACACATCTCACGTCGGTCCCGGGTAGCAAACTCCAGCGGACGCATGATGGAGCCGATCGATAATCATCTAACGCCATGCGGCGCCGAACGGCTGAAATTTGCCCATGTCACATCCCCCGATTTTCGCGAGGTCATGGCAGGATATATGATCGCGATGGCGGATCAAGCCAATTCCTCACTGAGCAGCCGCCGTCGCGGAATCTGTGCCAGCCTCGCGGGTTCAACCAATAATTGCATTTCCCGGTATCGCACAACGCCTTCCCTGTGCTGCCTCGCCTGCGGTCCGGCCGCGAACGCCAGGACGTTTGCGCACCCTCGGATTTGTTGCGATTATAATTTGAGACCTGTTCAGATCGCCCCGTCGAAACGACAGCTTTGGGAAAACCGATGCCGGCCAATATCGCTACGCTGACGGCTGCTGACTTCGAGCCGCATGTGCAGGATGAGTTTCAGATCGCCTCACCGACGGGCGAAATCGCTTTTTCGCTCAAGCTCGTCGAAGTTCACCAGCTCGGCCGGGCGTCGCGGCCGGATGGAGCGTTCTCGTTGCTCTTCCTGTCTCCGCCAGGCCCATTTTATCCGCAGGCCACTTATCCATTGACGCACGCGACCCTCGGCACCCTCGATTTGTTTTTAGTTCCGCTGGGTCCAACGGATGGCGGCAACCGCTACGAAGCGGTATTCACCTGAACGGGCGGCGTCCAGCGCATGAAGTCGTAGACGCCGTGGTCCGCGACCTGCGCGAAACCGAGCCGACGGTAAAGCCGCATGGCCGGATTGTTTTTTGCGACATAGATCGTCACCGGCTTGCCGCAAGCGGCGGCCTCGTCGAGGATATCCTGCATCAAGGCGCTCCCGAACCCCTGTCCGCGGTGCTGTGTCAGAAACGCGATATCGATGATGCTGTGCTCGTCGTCGCGTCGTTCGACATAGAGACGGCCCACGGGTTCGTCCGCCCGCAAGACGACAAGCCAATCGGCGCGGCCGTGGTGGCGCCGATAATGCGAATGCTGCGCGCGGAATTGCATGTCCAGAAAGGCCGCTTTCTGATCCGCAGACCACGGCACCGCAGCAAGTTCGTCGGCTCGCGTCGAGGCATAGACGAGGGCCAGAAACGGCAGGTCGGCATCAACAACGGGCCGGAAAGTCAGCCCTGCCGCGGAAGTGCTCCGCCACTGTGACACGAGTGCGCCTGCTTTTGCGACCAGCCAAGACAGGGGTTATGATCGCGCGGGAAAAATCCCCTGCAACGCGATGATGAAATTCAAAACCAGAAACGGCTGCAGGTTTTGGTGCGGCTGGCCGCCGCCACTTGGAGTGACGGCATCCGCACTCAAGGTGGCAGGGGAGCCAAGATTACTGGTTTGATAGATCGGAACTACCGTCGGGGGCTCCGCCAGGGCCATCGTGGGGTCAGGCGTCACACTCGACCCGGAGGTCGCAACGCCGGACATACCGTGATTGTGCTTCGCCATCATGGCTTGCGTCAGCGTTACGTTTTGCTCACCGCCCGTTTCGCCCATCAAGCGCGGGGTCAGGCCGGCACCATTCCCTTGACCCACGGGAACGCTCCCTTGCAGGTTCGGCAAGGCGAAATTCGATGTTCCGTTGCCACCAAATTGGGTGCCGAGCAACGAGAACAAGGCGGTGTTTTGCGAGATCGGCAGGATTTGCCCATTGCAGGTGGCCCAACCGACGGGAGCAAAGTTTCCGCCAAATATCCTGATCTCACCCACAAAAAAGTCGGCCATGACGCCCCTCAATTCTGCGTGGGAAAGATGCCGAACAACGAAATGATGAAATTGACGCACTGGAACGGCATCATATTGTCATGCGGCTGGCTGGCCCCGCTGCCGGCGACCGCCCCAGCATTCATTGCTGCCGCGGGTGAGGCCGGGGCATAGACTGGCACACCACGCGAAGGGAGCGAAGGGATGCTGGCCCGGGCCAGATAACCACCGGTGGGGTTGGCCGAAGAGGCAACATCGCTGTTCGCCTGGAGCGAATGGCCGTGCTGTGGAAGCTGGGCTGCGACGAGCGCCACACTCTCGGAACCGGCCAGTTGTCCGATGACATAAGGCGACGTGCCCGGCGCCTGACCCTGGTTGATTGGAATGCGGCCTTGCAAATCCGGGAGCCGGAAAGTGGATTGGCCGTCTCCGCCGTAAATCGTCCCAATCAGAGCGAACAGCGTCTGATTCTGGTTGATCGCCAGCACCTGGCCATTGCAGAGCGCCCATCCCACGGGGGCGAAGTTGAAGCCGGCCATCCGAATTTCACCGACAAAAGGCTGACTCATGCCCGCCCTCTCAATTCCGCGATGGGAAGATGCCCGCCAAGGCTATACAGAAATTCAACACCAGATAGGGCTGAAGGTTGGCGTGCGGTTGGCCGCCGCCGGCACTCCCCACTGTTGCCGGCTGGAGCGTGGTCTGGGTCGAAAGCGTCCCTGAATAGAGGACAAAGCGACTGCTCTGCGCAAGAAAATTTCCGGCCGGCGAATTGGAATTGCCCGGCACGCTGGAAACGTTGACAAAATGGCTGTGCGAGGGGATTTCATTGACGGAAAGCGTATGAGCTTCCTCGCCCCCGGTTTGGCCCTCGACGAAGACATTTCCTTGGACATTTCCTTGATGCATTGGCACACGGCTTCGCAGGTCCGGCAGCGCAAAATTTGTGGTCCCGTTGCCGCCGTAAGTGGTTCCCAGAAGCGCGAAAATCGCCTGATTCTGGTTGATCGGCAGGAGCTGCCCAGCACAAAATGCCCAGCCTTTGGGGGCAAATTCGAAACTGAAGATTCGGATTTCAGCAAGATACGGTTCGGACATTTAAGCCCCCCGGCGAGCCGCGCCCGCTAAATAACCGGCACCAACGCGTGTTCACATGTTACTATCGCCCGTACCGGTTCGTCAATCCGAACGCAAGATGGCCCGAGCGGCACCCAAGACGACATTGTTGACTCCCGTCATCGGTCTCGCGGCGCACTCCTGCGCAACTCAGTGACGGCATCCGCCACGCTCCCCAACCCCGGCATCTTCTTGCAAGCCAATGCGGGCTGACGGTTCGGTCTCTGATCGCGGCTACCCAACGAGCAAGAAAACGGGGACCAGACGCCCAGGAGGCTGGACATGGTTATGAAAGGTTGCAGGCAATAAACTCTAGCAATCAATAATTGTAAATTATTAAGGACTTTGACCCCTTCAACTCTCTCGTGCATTAATGCAGCATTGGGATCATCAATCGCATACGGGGGAGACAATGGCTGAAATCAATCGGCGTACCTTCGTCGGAGCCTCCGTCGCGGGGCTCTCCGCACTCGGATTACCTTCGCCGCTGCATGCGGCGGCACAATGCGTCAGCGGTTCGCTGCCCGGTTTCCAGCCGACCTGGCTCAGCGTGGATTGCGCATCGAAGCGCAACTTCCGGGTCTTCCGGCGCAACTCCGACGCTCTTGGTCTGACCGGCGTCGTCAGTATGACCTTGGTGCGCGGCAGCCAGGGCACCTATCCGGCCGGCAATCTCTTTCTCTTTCCCTGGCTCAAGCGCAAGGGGCAGGGCAAGAACTTTTCGGCCGTGATGCCGATCAACGCGACCCTGTTCGTCTATGCGACGCCAATTCCCAATTCGACGCTGCCGCTCGACGAATATTTTCTCCGCTTCGTGCTCAAGGCGCCGTGGGCCTCGTTCATCGGCTTCCAGGTCGACAATCCGTACAGAGACTCCGAAGCGCCGCGCGACTGGTGCTCGAACGTGGACAAGCTCGGCGACGGCGAGGGCGTCGGCATCGACTGGACCAGTCACAATCTCAACGGTCCATGGTTCGGCGGCAGCAACTGGATTCCCGACGCGGACGCGTGCGGCGGGAAGTCATGGCGGAGGCTCGTCACCGCGGGGCTCCAGCAGGCTGCGGTCGGCGCGTGTTGACGCGAGGGAGCATCCGATGAGGCGTGCTTACGTCATTGCGGCCGCTGCGGCGGCGTTGCTCGCGGCGCTCGCCGCGCCTCGTTTTCGGCTGGCACCGTGGACGTCTTAAACGCGACGGTCCTCGACGCCACCACTCCTAGGACGCAGGTTACATTCACGATTCAAGACCCCCCTGGTTTCTGTACCCTGACATCGCCTGAGATAGTTCTGGGTGCTGGTTTGGCGACGTTCGCCTTTACTCCATTAATTGCGGGGACGTATCAGGAAACAGCAAGCCGCCGAGTTGCTCAAGATTTATTGACGCGCGCCGAACTGACCTAAATCACAACACGCGGTTGCCAGGTGGTTGCCAGGTCGAATGACGCTCCACTCATGCACCGAGCGGAGATCGCTACGCTGCTGAACTCGTTGACGATCTTCTGGCGCGCCCTCCGAGACTCGAATATCGGTGAACTACACCAGCATGGCTGGACCGGCCGCCCGCGGGGCGACGCAGGGTCCGGGTGAGGGCGGCGGTCTTGGCGGGGTGCGCTTCACGGTCAGGCGGCTGCCTTGAGTATTTCGTCTAGGAGATTGTTTGTCCTAATATCTCACTTGGTGTCTCACAACTTTTCAGGCCAACTCACTGGGTATCCGTCCTAGCCGCTGGCATCCATCGCGATTAGCAATTCGCATTGTCTGCACCAGTTCGGTACCCGAGCTGTCTCGCCGCACTGTCTGTCCCAGCCCCGTCGGCTCTGGAACAGGTCAGAGGGAGGAGGTCAGGATGTTAAGTCGAACAATTCGGCAGGCCACCTAAGTTAATCGTCTATGAGCACTAGGCGAGCCCTGAACCTTGGTCGGGTCCCGGAGATGCTTCGCTCGTAGCTTGAACCCGTGGGTTTTGATGGCCTGAATTGAAAAATGCAATTTGTTCAACGGTTGTTTGGAGGAGCGGTGATCCTCTACTTGATATGAAGATCGCCGCGCGGCAGAAGCTGGATGGTCGGACACCGATCTGTCTGAAGTCTTTCCAATGGCATGTTGCGAGCGCATTCAGGTCATCCGCCGTCCATCATAACAGCCAATACGCCGACGGCGATGCTGCTCGGGATCGCTGGGACGCTCGGAGTTGCCGTTGCCAAGGTCAACGCTTTCGAGGAAATGCCAATCCGACTTGTCCTCACGCGGTGCCATATTCAACTTGCCAGAGAACACCCGGAAATATCGATAGGGGTTGTCGACACCAGATCGCTCGGCCTCGGCTCTGGTCATTCCGGCGAGCACGCGCAGGGCCCGCAGACCCGCCACCAGGGCGCCAGCGCCGCGCGCTGCGTCCACGGTTGGTTCGTCGTCGCCGATCTTCCGCAGATGATGCACCAGCTCGACGGCGCAGCCACCGGCCTCCGCAACGGCGCCCCATGCTTTCTTGATGACGAGGTCGATGGCGCCATTATCATTTTCGGGCACCTCATGCGAACTGACGAATGGATCGATTGTCAGCACGTCTATTTTTCGGGCCTTGATCTCGGCGATGATGCTTTCGACCACCGGTTCGATGATTTTGGTCCCGCCGGCGAGAGTTCGCGCGACAACGACGGGCTGGTCACGGCCGGAATCCAGGAACAGCCGATCGCCGATATCGTTGGCGGTCAGTCCGTAATGCAGGCACGTCGCCTGGGCGCGCCTTTCGATCTCGTCGCGAGGATCTTCAAGGTTGATGCTCCAGCACCGCAATGGAGTGCGAACGTTCACCCCAACAAGGGGTTTGCCGGACGCGCGCGCGAAGTTTTCGGCCATGGTAAGCGTCGACTTGCCGCCGCCGCCGGTGCCGACCAGGCCCGCCACAAAGCCGCGGACAAGATGCCGCCCATACAGGATATCGCGCACGGGCAGGGTGGCCGGATTGCGTACAATAAAAGGGGTGGCTGTGATCGGTTTCGGCGGCGGCTCGGCTGGCGCTGAATTACGTTCCCACTCAGGTCCGAATGTCGGAACTGGCGCCGGTGGTTCTTCTGATTGCCGTAGAGACGGCGGCGTAATCGCCCGGCGAGCGATGTCGCGGATGGCATGGTGTTCGGCACTGCCGGGCTCACCGCTCAGACCGTGCAGCTCCGCAAGTTCGAATATTCTGTCACTAGCTTCTGCCGGGTTGAGGTAACCGGCGGCCACGTATTTGCCGAAGTGCTCGGCTTCGTCGCGCAGGGCGTAAATGCGCTCGCTCGGCACCGCCGAAGCCACGTAACGCGCCGCGTTCACGAGGGCCCGTTCGGCTTCGCTGAACGGCGTAACAGCAGCGGCACCGCTCATCGAATTTGATCCAGAGCAGCACAGATCAGGCTGGCGGTTATGCCGCTGGGGGTGCGCTTCAATGCGTGGCGCGACACGGCGAGACCGGCGTCATACTGCACGGCCATGCTGGCGAGGATTACTGCGTCTGACGTCAGGAGGTCGAGCGTCATCGGGTATCTTGAACCTTCGCAAAGGCGATGATTTCGGCGCGGCGCTTGTATGCAAGGCTGTTGCGCTCGGTCAGCGACGCTTGGGCGACGGCATAAACAAAGTCCGGTAACCGCGGTAGCCGCACTATGCCGACCGTGACGCCTTTTGCCGTGGGCACGCTTTGCCCTTCGGCGTTGGTGATGAACAGCCGACAACCAAGGAAGATGTGGCACTCGTGGTATTTAAAGGCAAAGACAATGGTCTGCCTGCTATTGCGCGCGACCGGCGCTTCGAGCGTCGGGGTGCGCGGGCTCATGATGGCCGGCCCTACGCAACCCGGCCGCGGCGATCGACTTCATCGGCAAGCCGGCGGCGAATGTAGTTGTGTATCGACGACCACAAGATCTTGCGCGCGCCGCCGTCAAGATACGATTCGAGTTGACCTGAATTGATCAGCTCATAGGTCTTGGCTCGTCCATTTTTGAGCGCGGTCATTGTCTCGTTCACCGACGCAACGAGGGGCCCGTTGGTGCTCAATTCGGCCAGCGTTTGACCAGTGATTTCGGGGCGAGACATTGAAGCTCTCCAAATGTTTCGGACAGTCCGAGTGAACAGGAACGGATGATTTGCTACAACGCACCCCATGGTGACGTGACAGGTCGAGTGCCGCAAAGACACAGGCTAAGCATAAGTCGCTGCTCAATTATTTGATTTATACACACAGGCGAAGATTGTTGCCGACGCATTGTGCGGAAATCCTCTGTGTGGGAGCGCATCCGCGTGTCGGAGATAAGTTGCTGAACCGGCTTGAGTACTCGCGGTTCTTTTGTCAGCGATTCTGCGCTTGAATTTCGACTGGCAAGAATGTCGCTAAAAAAATCTATGAACAAACCGAATGGTAGAAGCCTGCGCCGCAGCACTTATTGGTCTCTTGTGGGGGACTGGTCTGGTACTGGTCCGGTACTGGTCCGGTACTAGTTCGGAAGTGGTTCGAACTGATGGAGAACAATTGGCGGGGCTGCGTAAGCCTCGATAGGAAGAGAGCGCCGAACAGCGCGTCGATGGGTGTTTCAGCCTCGGCTGCACGCCGGCGCTTCACGAAGGCGTTGATCGATTGGACAGTGGAATATCAGGGCGCCCCTTGGTGAGGCGCCCTTCATTGATCAACGCGTAGACGGTTGCTCATTAGCTTCGGCGAGCATCATACGGCGGCGAGTAGCGAGACGACGTTTCGGGCCGTAGCAAAATCCCCCCAATCGTTCATCAGCGCACGCCGTTTCTCGAGCTTGGCGCCCCGCTGATACGCGGCGACTGTCTCGTCCTTGTATTTGTGAGCCAATGCCGCTTCGCGCACGCCGTCGGGATAGTCCGTGCACTCTTCCGCCCACGTGCCGAACGTGGCGCGAAATCCGTGTACTGTGACATGTCCGTAGCCTAGACGATCGAGCACTGCGAGCATTGCGTTCTCTGAGAATTCCTGGCCGTCCTCGTTCGCAAATATTAGCTCTCCCTGATCGCCCATGCTCATCGCGTCGAGCACGTCGAGCGCCGGCTGCGACAACGGCACATTGTGATCCTGATCCATCTTCATGCGCTCGCCCGGGATCTTCCATATCGGACCGGTCGGATAGGATCGGTCGATCTCGGTCCACCGCGCCCCGACGATCTCGTTTGTGCGAGCAACCGTGTAAATCAGGAATTGGAGCGCGACAGCAGCCCGGCCGTTGGCGCAGCGAAGGTCGCTCATGAACTGCGAAGTCTCGGCGTAGGGCAGGGCCGGGTGGTGGTCGATAACGCGCTTCGGCCGCTTTGGAAGTTTCTCGCGAAGCTGCTTTGTCAGTTCGGCTGGATTTCTAAACTCGGGGTCGTCGATGTTGACGTTTTTGGCGATGATCGTCTCGACGCGTCCGCGGACACGGTTGGAGGTTTCGCGCTTTTCGATCCAGATGGGTTTGAGCAGTTCGAAGATATGGCGGCCTGATTTCGGTGATCGTTAGATGCCCGATCGTAGGATAGGCATACGCCTTCAAGGAGGACGGCCACTGGTTCCGGTGCTTCTTGCTCCACTTCGACCAATTGTCATCGATGTAGCGCTCGGCGCATTGCTGGAACGTCGGCGCCGCGGTTGCGATCTCGACTGCTTTCGTCTCTTCCCGCGCTTCCCGCTTGGCCTGGACGAGACGTGAGCCGGGCATATCGGGTGCGGTGGAACGTGCCCTATGTGCGGTTTTTTCCGTCCGTTCGCAAGGCCGGCCTCGATCTTCAACCAGGAGAGAGGAGCCGAAACCATGCCCAAACCAGCCGCGACCACGGCCTACACCGGCAGCCACAGGATCTGGCTCGCACCCGTGGCGTGCCCGCACTGCCAACACCTGCTCCACGCCAACGTCATCGAGCTACTCGGCGGCGGCCACGTCCTTCTCATCTGCACCGCCTGCCATCGCGACGTACTCACGATCGAGAAGGTGAGCCCTACCAGCCCTGACCCGTCCCCAACCTGAACCAAAAGGAAACTGCACATGGCCAAACGACACGAAGTGTTCCAGTCCCGCTTTTTGAAAGCAGCCGACCTCGCCGGCAAACCGCTTGTTGTCGAAATCGAGCGGGCGCCGCAGGAAGAGCTCGGCAGCGGCGACGACGCGGAGGAAAAAACCGTCCTGTACTTCCGCGGCGGCACAAAACCGTTGCCCCTCAATATGACCAACTGGGACAGCGTCGCCAGCATTGGCGGCGACGACACCGACAACTGGCGCGGCCACATCATCGAGCTCTATCCGGACAAGACGCCGCTGAAGGGCAGCATTGTCGATTGCATCCGGATCCGCTCGCCGCGGCAAAAAGAGCAGCCGCAGAAGCCGAAAGCAAAAGCGGCCGCCGCGGCCACTGCCAATAATGACGACATGGACGACGATATTCCGTTCTGACAGGAGCCGTCGTGATCCGCGCAGCATTGCAACTCGCGGCAAAAGGGCTTCACGTCTTCCCGTGCCGGCCGCGTGACAAGCGGCCGGCCACGGCCAACGGTCTGAACGATGCCACCACGGATCCAGGCATTATCGAAAAGTGGTGGCAGCAACAGCCCGACAGCAATGTTGCCATAGCCACCGGCGCAGCGTCCGGCATTTTCGTCCTCGACGTCGACGGGCTCGACGCCGAGGCCGCGCTGCGCCGGTTGGAGGCTGAGCACGGCGCTTTGCCTGCTACCGTCGAAGCTATCACCGCGCGCGGCCGTCACGTCTATTTCAAATGGCCAGAACAGCCGGTGCGCAATTCCGCCGGCAAGATCGGCACGCATATCGACGTGCGCGGTGACGGCGGTTACGTCATCGCGCCGCCGAGTATCCACCCATGCGGCCGCCGCTACTGCTGGAGCGTCGACAGCGCCAACCGCATCGCGGCCGCGCCAGGCTGGCTGCTGGCCAAACAGAACGGCGCTGACGGCAGCGCCCCAACCCTGTCCCCGGAATGGCGGTCGCTGATCGAGGGCGTCGGCGAGGGCGCCCGCGACTGCAGCCTGGCAAAACTCGCCGGCCACCTACTGCGCCATCGCGTTGATCCCTTTGTCACGCTCGGCCTGCTGCAGGCCTGGAACGCGAGCTGCTGCACGCCGCCGCTGCCGGCCGCCGACATCGAGCGGATCGTCGACAGCATTGCCAAAAAAAGAACTGCGGAGGCGCGCCCATGACTGACGACAACATTATCAGGCTGGCGACCTTGCAGGACGCCGGCAGGCTGCCGGCCAACTCCGAAGACGCGCTGGCGCTCGCCTATGCTGAGCGGCACGCCGCCGATTCCCGCTATGTTGCCGCCTGGTCGCGCTGGATGCTTTACGACGGCGCGCGCTGGAACACCGACACCACGTTGCACGCGTTCAACCGCGCGCGGACGATCTGCCGGGAAGTCGCGCTCGAATGCGACAAGCCTGCCGCCGTGGTGGCTGCCAAAACCGTCGCCGCCGTGGTGCAACTGGCCCGCGCCGACCGCCGCCTCGCTGCCACGGCCGAGCAGTGGGACGAAAACCACACGCAGCTTGTAGCGGCGGGTGGCGACGACATCCAGGCAGCGACCTATGATTTGGCTACAGGACTGGCCCGCACACCGGACCCGCTCGACTACGTAACCAAGTCGACGGCCTGCGGCGCCGCGCCTGTGGGCACGGCTCACCCGCAATGGCGCGCATTTCTCGATCGCATCACCGCCGGCAATGCCGAACTGCAGGGCTCTCTGCAACGCTTCGCTGGGTATGCCGCCACCGGCCTCACCACCGAGCACGCCTTTGTCTTCGCCTATGGCACGGGAGCGAACGGCAAGAGCACATTTATCAACACCCTTGTCCGCATCTTTGGCGATTACGCAACCGTCGCGGACATGTCGACGTTCATCGCCAGCAGCACCGAGCGCCACCCCACCGATCTGGCCAAGCTGCGTGGCGCCCGCCTGGTTGTCGCCCAGGAGACGCAGAAGGGCCGCCGCTGGGACGAAGTCAGGATCAAGGCCCTGACAGGTGGTGACAGGTTAGCCGCGCGGTTCATGCGGCAGGACTTTTTCGACTTTGCGCCGACCTTCAAGCTGTTCATTGCCGGCAACCACAAGCCACGCCTCGGCTCGATCGACGAAGCGATGCGGCGGCGGCTGTTGCTGGCGCCGTTCACCGTCCGCATCCCGCCTGGCGAGCGCGATCCTGCCCTGGCCGAGAAGCTGTGGGGCGAGCGCGCGGCGATCCTGCGCTGGTGCCTCGACGGCTGCCTGCTGTGGCAGCGGGACGGCCTCGCGCCGCCCGCCTGCGTCCGCGACGCCACCGACGAATACTTCCGGAGCCAGGACACCTTCGGCGAATGGCTGGAAGACGCCATTGAGGATGCGGACGATCGCGCCTTCGCGCGCATAAGCGCGCTGTTCGCTTCCTGGAAAGGCTGGTGCGAAGAACGCAACATCAAGCCTGGGAGCACCATGGCGCTGTCCGGCATGCTCGAGGACCGCGGCTACGAAAAGCGACGGGAATCGCACACGGGCCACCGCGGTTTCGCTCGCATTGCCGTCAGAAAGCAATGAGCAGGGACAGGGCGGGTGACAGGTCCGACAGGTATTCCGGTTATCCCCGTCACACGCGCGCGCGCGTGACGTCGATAATCAGAGAACCTGTCGGACCTGTCACCCGGATGAGTTCCGCGCCGGCCGGCAGCCGGCAACACGCGCAAGGGAGAAAGCAATGCCTCAAAACATTCAGCACACCACGCCGGACAACACCCGCGACATTCAGCTATCCGTGCATGAGATTGCCCGAACTTGGTTGCGGCGCGGTTTGTGTCCCGATTGCATCATCCGCCAGATCATCATCGGGGCTTCCGTCGTAGCGCAGGATACCAGGAACTGGCCGGCTGATGCCGTGCATGAAGCTGTTGACGATGCTTTTTCTGCCGATATGAGCCATATCATGCACGACCAGCATTAGGTGCGGATGATGAAGGCATGGTGTATCCTCCGCACCATGCCCCGCTTCTATGACACAGCCGAATGGGACGTCGCCCGCCGCCAGGCATTGCACGATACCAACTATACGTGCCAGCGCTGCGGTGTCTCGCTGGTCGGCAAGGGCAAGGCTGCGATCGTGCACCATCGCAAGGAACTGAAGCGCGCGCCTGCATTGCGATCCGAACCGCTGAACCTCGAGCCACAATGCACCGAATGCCACAACCGAACGCACGCCGACATCAAGCGCGGCATGCAGCGGGGATGCGACGAGCAAGGTCGACCGCTCGATCCATCACATCCATGGGCGAAGGCAACGTGACTTCGATTATTAAGCGAGGTTAGCAACCAGCGCGATACATTGATAAAATATGCGGGGGGATAGAAGAAAGGTTTAGCGATGTCGAAACGACCGGATGTGCACCATCACGCATAAAGCCGCACTCATTCAAAATTTCCCGGAACGGAACTAGGCTCACCGCCACCGAACCCCGTTTGACCCCAGGTGAACCCATGCCGAACCTCCCCATGATCCACACACGCGAATGGAAGTTGCTCGAACCGCTGCTGCCGCCGAGCGGTGGACCCGGCAAGCCGCGCGATAACGATCGGCTGTATGTCAGTGCGTTCTTCTACGCCGCGGCCTGCAGCTGCGCTTTTGAAAGCCTGCCGGCGGCTTATGGCAACCCGCGATCGTTGCGGACCCGCCAGGTGAGATGGCAGCGCGACGGCACTTTGGCCAAGCTGATGCAGGCCGGCGCGCCGGTGATCGCGCGCATGCGTGAGGTGTACTGGGGCATGCTTCGCGCGGCCGATACGGACAGCCCGGACTGGCGAACCTCGTCTGAATTTTTTGGCCGCGGCGTGATCCCGAAACTGCCCCACGCCATGCCAAGAGGCCGCTATGCCGGCCGGCAACGGTGACGGCAGCGGGTGCCGCGGCGCGCCAGGCGACATTCCGTGTATAGCCACCTGTCCCCTCGAAAACCGGGTTGCCCTGGGATCCCATCCTGTTAGGCAAAGGCTGCAGCAGGGAACATAAAATTGGACGTTCAAAGCAAACTGCCGAGCTCCGAAACATCGATTTCCGCCGAGCAGCGCAAATTCGTGAAGGCCCAGATCAACGCTCTGGCCCCCTTCAAAGAAGTCCGTGAAACGATGCCCCTTCAGTACGTCCAAACGTTCCTACTTGTGGCGTCTGAAGAGAACCTGAACGTATCCGAGTATGCGAAGCGCGCCGGGATAGGGCAGTCACTGATGACGCGCCATCTTTCGGACCTTGGCGAGATCAACCGCTACCATGAAGAAGGTATGGGCTTGCTGGAAAGCTACCGCGACATGATGGACCGCAGGAACGTCCTGGTCCGCCTCTCTGCCAAGGGCAAGGGTGTCCTGCAGAGAATGTGTTGGGCACTCGAGTAGAGGTCGTTGGTGGTCTCGCCCTCCTTGACCTTCCGGACGGATGTCCAGTTGGTCCAGACGCCGGCGAAGCAGACGAGGGGCCTCGTCTCGTCGAGCGCGAACCAGATGTCGCCGCCCTCGGCCTTGTTGAATTCGCTGAAGGAGTTGAACGGCACCACGCAGCGGTTTTCGGCGCCGAGCCACCTCGTCCAGTGCTTGCTCTTTACGTTGCGGATGTTGGTCGTTCCGCCGTCGGGCTCCATCCTCAGAAGTTCCTTGAAGTCGACTGATTTTCCTTTGGCCTCAAGTTTTTCGGCGCGTTTCTTGGTCGCATCCATCAAGGCCTTCGACGAGGACGGCATGCCCCAGCGGGCCGTGGCAAGCTCGCGCCCATCGGCACTGTTGCGCACGATCGGCGCCTTGTAGTCCGGAAAGACGCCGGGCATCGGCGCGAGATTGCCGACGTAGCGGTTGATCACACGGAAGAGCGCGCTGATGGCGGCCGTGTTGGTGGTGATCGTTGAGAAAATCGGTGACCGCCGACCGCTGTGCTTCCAGGCCGAGACCTGACTTGCCCTGGCGCTTCGTGCTGACCCTGAGATACGAAACCCACCTGCCTTCGGCCATGATCTGCCCCGTTACGTGTACCTGCGCATAGGCCGAAGCAAAACTCTTTCAGCAATGAAAGAGTTCTGCCGAATGCTGACCCCGGCGACGTGGTAGCTCACCGCTGGCGCAAGTCGTTTTGCTTCAAGGGCGAAACCGGCACCATTATCGATAAGGACAAGCTCGTCGGGAGCCCGTTCTAGGCGTCTGACCTGTCTCGGCGGCGCCGCGAGGGTGCAATTTAAGCTTGTCGGGTCGGGGAAAGAAGCTATCATCGGAGGCAGGCGCAAAGACGCTGAGGCTTGTGAAGCCTCGAATTAAGGGAGGACGGAAACCATGAATGATTTCAGGTTGGTCCGGAAAAGCGCAATGACAGTGGCGCTCCTTGCAGGTGCCGCCACCGCAACGCTGATGGGATCATCGACACCCGGAGCCGCCGGGACGGCGATCTGCGAATCTCTTTCTCGTCTTTCACTTCCGCAGACGACGATTACCGCCGCACAGTCAATTCCAGCGGGGACCTTTACGGCGGCGGACGGCGAGGTGTTCACCAACCTGCCGGCCTTCTGCAGGATCGCCGCAACACTCAGCCCCTCAGTCGACTCCTCCATCCGGATCGAATTATGGATGCCGGTTACCGGGTGGAACGGACGGTTCGAAGGCACAGGCAATGGCGGCTATGCCGGCACCATTGCGTACCCGCCGATGGCCGACGGTGTTCAACGCGGCAATGCAGTGGCCAATACCGACATGGGGACCGCCCCGTCCACGGTACTCAACGGTGATCCGCTGATCGGTCATCCGGAAAAGTGGATTGATTTTGGCTATCGTGCCACCCACGAAATGACAGTGCGGTCAAAACAGATCGTCGAAGCCTTCTATGGAGGTAACCCCAAATTTTCATATTTCAGCGGGTGTTCGACCGGGGGACAGCAGGCGCTGAGCGAGGCGCAGCGCTTCCCGGACGACTATGACGGCATCGTCGCCGGCGCGTCGGCATACAACCGGACCCACCTTCACACCGCCGTTGTCTGGGATTTTCTCGCTGCCAGAAAGACAGCCCACAGTCTGGTTCCGCAGAGCAAGCTTGCGGTTCTCAATCAGGCTATTGTTGCTGCCTGCAACACCCAAGACGGTGGCGTTTCCACCGATAACTGGCTGATCGATCCCCGCGATTGCAAGTTCGATCCCGCACAGTTGCAGTGCAAGGGCGCCGATGCTGCGACATGTCTGACGGCCGATCAGGTTTCGACGATGCGGGCGATCTACGGCGGTCCGCGCAATCCCAGAACCAACGACCGAATTTATCCCGGCCTGGGTCCGAGAGGCAGTGAAGGCATCGGAATAACCGCGTTACTCGAGGCTGGCGGGTTTCCGCTGCCGACGGATGCGCTGTTCGACAGCCTGTTCAAGTGGGTGTTCGGTGCGCTCTGGGTTCCAGAGAACTTCAATTTCGACTCCGACATGGCGCGGGTGGACGAGGTCCTGCGCCCGATCCTCAATGCCACCAATCCGGACCTCAGCGCATTCAGGCAACGGCACGGCAAGCTGATCATGTTCCACGGGTTTGCCGACGGCCTTCTGGCTCCGCAGGATTCGATCAATTACTATAGCGAAGTTGTGGCGCAGCAGAACGGCAACGGCAAAAAAGTCAAGGCGATAACGGTTAGCGCCAACAGCAACGGTCAGGGGACTCGCGCCAGCGGCGATGACGCGGTTGATGTCCTCGACCCGGACGCCTTGCACGAGACGCAGAAATTCGCGCGGCTGTTCATGGCACCGGGAATGTCGCACTGCGGAGGCGGTCCCGGTGCGAACGTGTTCAACGGCGACGACAATCTCGGCGGCCCCCGGGACTCCGACCACGATGTCCTGAGTGCCCTGGTTCGATGGGTGGAGCAGGGTGATGCGCCGGACCGGATCATCGCAACCAAGTTCGTGAACGACAATCCGGCAGCGGGCGTAGCTTTTACGCGACCGCTCTGTCCTTACCCTCAGCTTCCGGCATACCGGGCCGGCAATGCAAATGTCGCCGCAAGCTTCGTTTGCCGGGCGGACGAACCGGACTTCAATCAAGTTCCTGCGCCAGAATACCGGCGATAGAACCTGCAGTCGGTCCGGACCCTCAAGGCCGGTGGCCCGTTCAAAACAATGACTGCAGCGTCTGCGGGTTACTCCCAGGCGCTGCAGTGCTCACCATCGATCACGGCTTTGCGCTGCAGCGCAAATTCCAGCGCCGTCCTGAGCGGCAGCGGCCGTAGATGATGTGCAGGTCGGCGCGATGCTCTTTCTGGCATCGCATGCGAAACGGTCCAGGTTCATGCCAGCAGATCATTTGTTATTCTCCTGCACGTTGTCCGGCGTCCGGCCGGCGGCGGTCACGTCAGTTTGTCTTTTCGTTGTGTCTGTGATCGGTTCGTCCGAAGCGTGGGTGCGAGCCGGGGCCGTCACCTCGCTGCCCCGCGTGCTCGCCCGGGGGATCATCCCCGTTAGAGAAGCATCTAGATAGTAGGTACAACTCCAGCCCCCCGGTGAAAGGGACCCCGAGGTACAACTCCGGGGTCCGGCTCGGGTACAACTCCGGGGTCCGGCCGCGGGTACAGCTCCGGGGTCTGGGAAAAAAACGTGTTCCATTAACTTGCAACCTTGCATTGTGAGCTAATTCGGTCGACGGCGAGCGGCTTTGGCGAACTGCGGTGTGACCTTGAGTGACTTGGGTTTTGGTGGTGGTCGACGGTCGCGGGTGTCGTGGACGCGCGCGGCTTCAGCTACCGCCTGGCCTCGGCCACCGTAGCGAACTTGGCGTAGTCGTGCGTGGCATGCGGTCGGAACGATAGGGCGCATCCGCATTCTTGGAGACGATGCCTTCCCAGTTCAGCTTGGCAGCATGCTCGAACATCTTCTGGCCGACGCCGATCAGGTGCTCGCTGTAAAGGATAGGGCCGTCAGATCCGTCGAGCAGCGCCCTGAGCACGCGCTTGCGCTCGATCTGCGGCGAGCGGCGAAGGTCGAGACCGTCCAAGTACAAGATATCGAACGCGTAGAAAATCAGCCTGTCCTGGTTGCCGGAGAAGTTGGTCCGGCCGTCCTTGATTACCACCACCTCGCCGTCGAGGATCGCCTGTTTGGGAAAGTCGAGGGCCCCGGCGATCACGGAGAACCGTTTGGTCCAGTCAAGGCCGTTGCGGGTATAGGCCTTGCGCTTCCTCTTGTTCAGGTGGATCTGCAGCCGGTAAGCGCGGCAAATTGTTCTGTTTAAGCAATCGTTGGCAATAGGCTCGTCGCCGACGCTTTCCGGCTTGCACTCTACGCAGCGTCCGAACCATCGATCACCGCAGCAAATGCTTTCGCGCGTCATCGCCTGCGATGCCGTCGGCCGCAAAAAAAGCAGGCGCCGGCGCGGCCTTTTTGGTTGTTTTCCTTGGCTTTTGGTTTCACGTTAGGTCAAAGACGGTCGAGACGGCATACTTAGAAATTTGCTGTGATCTTCATCTTCGGCGCTCTCTCGGCGGCGCGCTTGAACTCCATAGGCCATTGGCTGAGCTTAATAGACGCCGTCGTTCCGGCGCGAGGCCATCGCTTGCCGGTTCTGTTCCGGCGTCATGTCGAGGCGGTCGAGCGCGTTGCGCCAGGCCGGCAACGATCTGCGAAGCACGAGGAACACGCCGCCAAGCCGGTTAACGTCCGCCTCAATCCTGCCCCAGCAACCGATCGAGCCGCTCGGCAGCCTCGCCAACATCGGCGTTGGCGCGGCCGCGGGCGAGCCCTTGGCGCTGCTGTTGACGCTGGTAACGGCGACGCAGGCGCTTGCCGAGGTCCTCGGCCGACTGGCATTTCACTACCAGCTTGACAAGGTAGCGCATCGACGGCGCGCGCGGTGCCCGATGGCGGCGTCGCTCAGTATCGCCCTCCGGCGATTTCACGTCCTGAGGCAGCATGTATTTCACCCCGTCGATGAGTTGGGCCGCATACGGCAGCGACACCGCGATATGCCTGATCGAGGCGTAGCCGGTCAGCTCGGGAACGAAGATGACCATGCGGCGCATGACGGCAACGTGGTCCTGGAAGAATCGCCGCGCAAGGGGGCTGAAATGGTGGGGGCGAGAGAGCATGCCCAAAGCGGACACTTAATGGGATCTCGTCAGCACCTGGCCCCCGCCCATCCAACTCGCGGCCGGCCGGAATTGCATATTCACCTGTGTGCTTGACGACGCGGCCGCCGTGTTCCGCAATGGCTGTCTCGACCGCTTCTGTCAGAACGGTGGTCAGGCGCGCAAAACGACTTCCAGATCAGTGGCGCCTTTTTGAGGCTTCGCATTAGAGCTCTTGCGGGTTTGGCACGAAACGGACCTGAGCGGGCAACCTGCCGACGTCTGCTCTCGGGGCCAGAACGGACATCCGGCGCCGTTGGAGACACTTCCGGTTTTTACCCAGGCTGTGTGAAAACGCGCCTCCGCGACGGATGCGCAGAATTGTTTTCTCAATTGCCTTCTTTCGAAAGAGGCTGCCAGTGCAATCGATTCCGATATCGACGAAATCGAGATGGAAATTCTACGCGCAAGTTGCGGATCGGAGTTTTCACACAGTCTGGACCCAACTGAGACATTGGCGGTCCACTGCGGAACGGTTTTGAAGCCGGTTTCAGCCCTATCCGAATATTCGTTTTAGCCGCTAAGGCTGGTGGAAGGGCTGCGCGCTCAACGTTTCGGGTTGCGCCCGCGGATGTTGTCAAAGCCTTGCTTGATTGCGGCGAAGCGCGCTTCGATCATCGGCTCAAATTCGAGGTCGGTGAAGATATATGGCAAGTCCTTTTCGACGCCTTCGCGGACGAGTTCACCGACATAGTTGGGTTCTATGCCTTGAGAGATGCGTTCCCGGAGCATATTGATCCGCTCGGCACGTGGGCCCGAGGTCGGCAAGGCAGGGAGCGCCCCCTCGAAGCGCTTGGGGAGATTGCGTCTTGAGTTCATGATTTGAGTGCGGATGACCCCTGGACACAGCACCGATACGCCAATCCCTCGGGGCGCGAGTTCACGCCGTAGACCCTCGGACAGCGCGACAACGCCATACTTGGAGACGTTGTATGCATTGCTCTCCCCTGAAATAAGGCCAGCGATCGAGGCTGTGGAGACGATGTGTCCACCCTCGCCATGCTGCTCGATCAACGGCCCGAAAATCTCGATCCCCCAAATGGTCGCAATCAGGTTGACGCCCATGGTCCAATCCCACGCCGCGTCGGTCCAGGTGCCATAAGGCCCACCGCCGCCGACGCCCGCGTTGTTGACGAGGATATGCACCTTGCCGTAGCGGGCAGTCGTGGCTTCGGCGGCCGCCACGAGTTCGGCTTTGAGTGAGACGTCTGCCTTCACGCCGTCGACATCGACGTTGGTGAGCCTCAGCTGCTTGAGCGCTGCGGACAGAGCCGCTTCTTCAATGTCGCAAAGCATGACTTTCGCCCCCGCCTGGGCGAAGGCGGTCGCGATCCCCAGTCCAATGCCTGACGCTGCACCGGTCACGAACACAGTCTTTCCAGCGAGTTCCTTCACGCGCATTCTCCCCGGTGCAAACGGACACCCTCGCTCCAAAACGCCAAGTGTCCCCGGGCGTCATATGACCGCGTTCTCGAGCGATTGGGAAGCGTGCCGGATGTCCGTCCGCACTTTTCGGACATGCCAAGTCAGCCTGACGGTGTCTGCTTCTGAAGGGTAGAACGGACTTCCCATTTAAATGGGGCCACTTCCAGTTTTGGTCCATCTCCGACGTCACCCCTCAGGTACCCCGGCGAGGCGCATTCCCTCGCGGACGCGCCCGCTTTCGCCACGAGGCCCCAATGAAATGCGAATGAAGCGACGGACTGTAAAAATCGGATCAAGTGCAAGTCCCGCTCTCACAGCCGCGCGCGCCTCATCCAGTTCGCCGAGAAATGCGAGCGCAGCAGCCAGTAGAAACTGAGCGAATGGATAGTTTGGGTTGGCCTTCAGGCTTTGGCGTAGCCACACAACTGCCTCGGTGTCGGCGCCGATCAATATCTTGGCGTTGCCGACATAGCCCATCCACCGATGAATGCCTGTGTCACGAGGGGAGAGCCGCAGCGCCTCCTGTATGTGCGCCTCGGTTTCCGCGGCGCGGTTGACAAAAAGCTTGGCGACGCCAATCGAAGCATGCGTTTCGGCTAAATTTCGGTTCAAAGCTGATGCGTACTCGCATTCGGCAAGCCCTTGAGCCGCGCGGTTGGAAGTAAACAGGACGATACCCAGATACATATGCGCCAAAGCGTGCTGTGGAGCCAAAGATAGCGCCCTGGTCAAAGCCGCTTCGGCCGCCGCAAGGCGCACTTCGGGGTCATCCGTGAGGAAGAAGGCGGCGCGGGCCACATCGACAGCGGCGATGCCGACTAACGCCCCGACGTTTTCCGGATCGAGCGCAAGGGCCCGCTCGAAAAAGCCGCCAGCCCGCGCCATGTACTCGGGGGTTATCCCCTTGATCGCCCAACGCCTGCCCTGAAAACACAAATCCACCGCATCGGGATGCGGCGAGCGCTCCGCCCGTCGCGCCTCCGCCTCAGTGAGTTGGGCGTTCAGAGTATGCGCAAGTCGCGAGACGATTTCGTCCTGCACATCAAAGAGGTTGGCGGCAGGCTTTTCGAAGCGGTCCGCCCAAAGATGATTGGCGGTTGCGGCATCGATGAGCTGTACATTTACGCGAAGTCGGTTCGCCGCCCGCTGCACCGAGCCCTCAAGCACGTAGCGTACGTTCAGCTCGCGACCGATCTGTTTGAGATCAACCGATTTGTCTTTGTAAGTAAATGCGGTGTGCCGGCCGATGACGAACGAGCCGCTGATGCGCGACAAGTCCGTGGTGAGGTTCTCAGTCACGGCATCGACAAAATAATCCTGCTCAGGATCTCCGCTGAGGTTGGCGAAGGGAAGCACCACGATCGAAAGACGCGGTGCCGCGGGAGGGGTCGGCATCGCGCCGCCACGCGCCGCCGGGCCAACCGGCTCATCCACCGGCGTCCGCGCTTCCTGCACCACACCAACGAAACGGAAACCCTTGCGCGGCAATGTCCTGATCAGGCGCTGTTTCTCGCCCGTATCGCCGATTGCGCTCCGCGCGGCATTCAGGCGGGTCGTCAGCGCGGCATCCGAAACGATACGCCCGTTCCAAACGGCGTTGATAAGATCGTCTTTGCTAACGACGCGCTCCCTGTTGCGGATCAGGTAATCGAGCAGGTCGAATACCTGTGGCGTGATTGAGACGACGTCGACCCCGCGATGCAGTTCGCGCAGGCTGGTGTCGAATGTGTATTCCTCGAACAGATACCGCAATCTGCCAATTCCTTGGTTGGCCGCCGACCGTCCAGCGTTTGCAACATTCTAGATGATCAGGTGAGGTAAGGCGATGTCGCTTGTTGTGAAGGTTTTCGGATGCCGGCCCCATGAAGGTGGCGGCGCGCGCACGGGGCCGGCGTACGCAAACCTCCAGGGGAGGAAACCGCGGAAGATGTGATGAGGTGGTGCGTCAGGCGCTATGGGGATTTAGCTGCTGCCGGTCTTTTGCCGAGGTGGGTTGGGAGCTTTCTCGGCAGGCGATCGCGGGCGCTACGAAGCGGGTCGGCCGGTTGCAAGGAGCATCGGAGTTGCGCGGCGGTGATGGAATGAGACGGCGACTATCGTGAGCAGCGCGACGGCGAGCATGGTCATTTCCGACCGATAGCCGGCGCAGCGGAAGTGCAGCACTGGGATGTTGCATCGAACGTGATCTGATCATGACGTGTCGATTTTGATTGTGGCAGGGGCTGCGGCGGGACGGGTGCGCGGTGAGCATCCGCGCTGGAACCTCTCGATGATAATCATGCGACCGCCGCAGCACGGGCACGGCTGCGATAGCGGCTTGGGTTCCTCAGTCTCGGCGCGCCTCGTATCCGCGGCCTCGGGCTGTGCCGTTGATGGGTCGAGCAATCGGCGCGCTCGCA
>CAWILG010000015.1:0-431655 GCA_963836765.1 uncultured Alphaproteobacteria bacterium | reverse complement strand
CTTTCGATTACCGCAAGGGGCGGATTATCCGCCCCTGATGGATGGTCCTTCGGCAAACGCCGGGATTATCGACCGCTTTGCCCGGCGCTACATCCTCTGCACGCAACGAAGCGCAACTGCTTCGCCAAAACAGCGTGCAACACGAGGAGACAACCATGCGCAAGACCATTTTGACCGTTATCGTTTCGGCATTGATTGCCGCATCGGCGTCGCAGACCGCTGCGGCCGCTGGACGGCACCACGCCGGCAAGGCCGACCGCGTTGTGGCCGGCGAGCCATTCCGCAACGCCAATAATTCAGTTGCCGCCCCCGCGCAGTCCGGCTGGACCTATAGCGGTTACTCCGCACCTGCCGGCCACTGACGGTCACTGACCAACCCGGCGACCAAAAGAGCCCCGGCAATGTCCGGGGCTTTTTTTGCTCACAGCGCTCTCACCGCGCGAACCACCTGCGTGTTAGCGCGTTTGTGATCTGACAAGCCTACGCCAGCCGCACAATTGCCCACAAAGGCCCGTAAGCTGTTGTCACTCTGATAGAGGCCTGTTGCCTCAACGGGAGACACGGGTCGGCTATCTCGAACGAGGAGCATCCGATGTGTGACTATAGTCTGCACGCTATGGCGACGCGCCCCGCCCAGGTCGGAGAGACGCTGATCACCACGACATTCCGCGGCACATCGACCCGCGGCTTTGCATCTGAACGCGATCCCAATGTCGCGGTCTGTATGCTTCCCGGAACCGAGCTGGCGTTCGCTGAGGACGTCAAATACGACAACCGCTGGATCTGGACCCGAACCGTCGGTTTCCGCGTCGGCAAGTTCAACACCATCGATCCGCATATTCGGGAGCGTCACCATGACGCGATCGAATTTCCGGACGGAAGCTATGTGCTGGTGACGCAGCTTTGCGAGGGACAGAAGGTCAGCGTACTGCAATTGCCGGTCACCCATGAAGCCACCGAGCGCGCGACGCCGGCGGTCGAAACGCCTCCGGTGACTTCGATCTTCATCGGCTGATGCCTGGTCGCCGGTTGCGGCCGGCGAGCGTTGCGACGCGCGGTGACGGGAATGGTGTTCAGGCGCCCCGGAGGCGATCCGGGGCGCGGCGAGAAAGGTGTGTCGCCCAAAAATACGCCGCCGAAAGGAGTGACCGGTGGTCACCAAGATCACATGGCAGAAAGCCGGACTCGTCACCGAGCCCGGCCGGTACATGTTTCGGTTCGGTTGGCTCAACGTCGCGGCGGAAGATCTGGCGATTTGGCGGCAATTTCCGGATGCGACGTTCACACTGGTGCAAATGCCGGCGGCGACGGACGGCATGGAGGAATTTCATCTCGGCGCGTTCGAGGTGCCAGCGCATCCGTTGCCGGACGGGTGAACCGCCTCATTCGTCTGCCTGCACATCGGCCTCTGCCGGTGTTGCATCGATGGAGCGTGGCGCAGCCTGCCGCGGCACGAGGATCGTTGTCTCGGCCTCGCCCTCGCCGGCCACTCCCGGCGACCATGGCCGGTCAAGTCCCCTGGGCTTGACGGCGTCGATGCTAAATCCGTCGCGGCTTCGCCGCAGCGCCAATGCGCCTGCCGCCGCAGGCGCTCGAGACCGATAACCGAAGCCGCGCACGAAGCTGGCGGCGGCCGCGCGCTCACCACCAGCGCCGCGCGCTCGCAATCGTCGGCCAACGCCTCGGGCCGCAGCGCCAGTGCGACGAACCCGCCGCCGGCTGCCTCGGTCACGCAGCCCGTTTCGTCGCATGAGATGCCCTCCGATGACCACACGTATTTCATATTGATTTTGCTGTACAAATCATAGAATTTCGTGACGCTCTCCCTGCTTTACTCCGTGATCAGATCGGATCCGCAGATGTCGACCGAGCCTTCCGGTGCACCTCTTCCCGCTGCCAGTCCGCCGGCATCTACCCCACCACCGCAGTCCGCGCCCTCACCCGCCGCTACAAAGCCGCTGCCCGGCTCTAAGGCATGGTCCGAGATGACCACCGAGCAGCGCCACGAGCAACTCCGAGGTCCGCCGAATCCACGCGCAACTGGTCACAGCCCCGCCCGTGACCAACGGGAAGCCGCGGCCGCCCGTGCTGCTGGCGAGCCCGATCCGGCAGGACCAGCCACCGATGCCCCGGCCGCCAACGCCGAGAGGGTGAAGGTAGGAAAATTTGAGACCTCGGAAACGGAGCTAGCCGCGATGCTCGATCGCCAGGCCCAAGAGGATATTCGCAGGGCCAACGTTCCGCCGTCACCCGCCGAGTACAAGTTGGAGATTTCACCGGACGCCAAGTTGCCGGGCGGGGTTGAGTACAAGTTCAACGCCGGAGATGCGAGCCTTGTCGCCCTAAGAAACTGGGCTCATTCGAAAAACTTCGATCAGTCGACCTTATCGGAAATGTTGACGATTTACGCGACGTACGAGGCCCAGCAGAACGCAGCGCTCGCTGAGATATCCCGCGCCGAGATCCTCAAGGCTGGACCGACGGCTCCGCAGAGGGTGGACGGGATCTCCAAATGGATCCGGGCAGAGGTCGGCGACGCTGATGCAAAGCCGATCTTGGCCACGATGGTGACGGACGCGCATTTGCGTTTCTTCGAAAAGATGCAGCAGCGGATCAGCTCGCAGGGCGCGGCCAGCTTCACGACCTCGCACCGCGTACCGGCCGACGACAAGGCCATCCCCGGTTACGAAACCATGGATTTTGCACAGAAGCGTTATGCGCAGGATCAACTCGCCGCTCGGCGCCGCTAATCTCTTGAGGAGTACAGAATGCCCAAGTCTTCAGGTTCGAATATGAAAACCACCCGGCTTGCCCCGAGGCCGCGGTCAAAAGCGCGGCCAATCATGCATCAGACGCCGCCGTCCGCCCCGCTGGTTCGTCCGATGTCGCCAGGCGCATCGAAGCAAGCCGATCAGCTCAAGCAAAAATCGCCCGGCATAAATCCGCGCCAACACTAAGCGCGCGAAATGGCAATTACCTTCACGCTTACAATCGATCTAACCGGGCACGTTCATCAGCATGCGCCGTCGGCGCATCGCCACACGGTCGCGCAAATGCTCGACCAGGCCAAGCAGGCTTTGGCCAGCAACCCGGCCATGCGCGGCGACCTGACAATGACCGCCCCGAACTCGCCGCCGCAAGTTCTGGGGACTTGGCAATTTGCAGACGACGAGGCCTGACAACATGACGGCGACGCAACCCCAGCGCTTTTGTTGCCTCTGTTGGATCGACGGCGTCCGGTCGCCGGCGATCGACGGATGGGAAGGCTTCGCTATGTGCCGCGAGCACGTGGCGGAATCGCTTGCGCGCGCCGGCGGCCTCCCGCCAGTCACCCCTTCACCCGGATTTGCCGCTCCTACAACCTTGCAGTGAGGATCTTCGCCAATGAGCATTGCGCGACCGATTTAGAGCCATCGGGGCTTGGTTGAGACTTGCCGACAGCGCGCCGAGGAATTGGCGATCAGTCGATTGGAGCTCGATCGCCTGGCGGGCCTGGCCGAAGGTTACAGCGCCAAGTTGCTTGGCAGCGGCAAGGGCAAGGACCCCAGGAGAATGTGGTCTTTCGCCTTTGAGGCGATACTCGGCACGCTAGGGCTGCGGGTCCTTATCATTGAGGACGAGGTCGCGGCCGCGCGCACCCTCGCACGGCGCGAGCCGGTCCAGCAGCATCAGCAGCGGTTGGGCAACAGTTGCAATTCCAAGCCCCAGTTGCGCATCGAGAGCAGCACTTGCATCCAAATCGCTGCGCCTGCGAACGAGCCATCGCCGATGGTTTCCCATCTCCGGGTTATCCAAAGCAAGCGCAGGGGCCGCAAATATGGCTGACGCGACACCGAGCTACCTGTTCGGCGAGGCTGCCGGAGTGTGGCGGGCCTGAGAAAGCCCAGGACCAAGAAAGTCAGGAAAGAAACCGGTTGTTAACCATGATCAACACACTGTTTCCGAAGGAGGTTGACGTGTTCTCGTTTTGTTCTATGATACAAGTGCGCTGCACAGGTGAGATTCGTCGGAATGCCCAAGCAGCAGCGGATTCGAGATCCCCTACACGACCTCATCGAGTTCGATGTTGACAGATCGCAGATTGAACGCGTCCTCTGGAAGGTTCTCCAAACGCGGCCCTTTCAGCGGCTGCGGAGAATAAAGCAACTGGGGTTTTCAGACTTCGTCTACCCAGGTGCGACCCACTCGCGGCTACTTCACAGCGTGGGTGTTTTTCATACCGCGAGGCGTCTGATGACAGTAGTCGACAAATTCGTGCAGGCGAAAGACCAAAAGGCTTTCCAGGCGCTCGCGGCAGCATTGTTGCACGATGTAGGACATGGTCCGTTCAGTCATGCGTTTGAGGCGGTCGGCGAGCGCTTTGATTTGAAGATGGCACACCACGAAACCGTGAGCGACGCATTAATTCGCGACAGTGAAATTACGCCGCTTCTGCGTGAAGAGATGGGATCAGGTTTCGCGAATGACGTTGCGGATATGGTAACCGGCAGCGGCGTACGCACCATCTATTCGGCCGTAGTGTCCAGTCAATTTGATGCGGATCGTCTCGACTACATGCGCCGCGATCGCCTCATGACTGGCTCTCAACATGCTGGCATCGATTTCGAATGGCTCGTTGAAAATCTCGAGGTTGCCGAAGTAGACCATAGTGTCGGTGAAACCCGCCTTCAGCCGGTGCAGACATTCGTCCTTGGTCGCAAGGCCATCTTTGCGGCTGAAGCGTATGTTCTTGGCCTATTCCAGCTCTATCCTACGGTCTACCTCCATAAGGCTACGCGAGGAGCAGAGAAAATCTACGTGGAGTTACTGGCGCGGACCTTTACCCTCGTGCGCGATGGTCTTATCGAAAAAACGGGGTTACCGCTGAAACATCCACTCGTGAGATTCGCTCAATCCCCCGACAACATCGAATACGCGCTTGCACTAGACGATACCGTCATCTGGGGAGCACTTTCTCTCATGGCGGAGGCTGATGACGTCTGCATCAATGTTCTCGCCCAGCGGCTGCGAGATCGTAAGCTGTTTAAATGCATCGACGTTCGCGCGAAAATTGCCCACGACAGAAGTGATGCAGACGCATTATCCACCACCGCCGATAAGGTTTGCGAAGATATCAAAGCTGAGATCACGAAGTATTTGCAAGCCTGTTCTGAGGAGGAACCGGGATGCCCACCAAGGATCTTGGTCGATGAGGCGGAGCGGTCTCCCTACAAAAAGATGTTCCCCGAAGATCCCAAAGCCCCACTCAACCAGGTAAATATCAGGACTGAAGGCGATCGCCTGGAGGATCTCGCCAAACGATCGGAAGTGGTATCAAAGCTCGGCACGTACAAATCGTTTCGCGTCTACCATGCCGAGGACGACCAAGACACGAAGAGCAAGCTGATTGACATCATAGACGCGGAGATACGGAAATGGCAGGCCTGAACGAAGCGCAGCGAGCCGCTGAAATCGTACGGGACGCTGGCGGCCAAATTGTAGGCCGTACGCGGCTGCAAAAGATTGCGTATATCTTTGAAGCTGCTGGGATTGGAGCGGGCTTCCTGTTCCGCTACAAACATTATGGCCCGTACTCTGAGCAACTTGCCGATGCGGCGCAGACTGCGCGTATTTTCGGGATGCTAAATGAGCAAGAGACGCACGCCGCATGGGGCGGTGTGTATTCGATCTACTATTCGTTGCTTCCGCCCGAAATTCGTGCGCCTGAGGCGCGCCTGCGGCTGGCGCAGGAATTGGTCAGTGCCGATGCTGTGGAACTAGAGCTCGCAGCTACAGCGCTGTTCTTGGCGTATGAGCGTTTTCAAGATCCGTGGGGCGAGACGGCGCGTCGCAAACCCGACAAGGCAGAAGGTGGCAGGTTGGAGCGTGCACATCAGCTTTATCAACGTCTGCGTTCTGTTCCGACCCCGAGGTCATTGCCACCGATCTGATTAATCGCAACCGCGATCAATGGAACGAGGCTGAGTAGCTCCTCCCCCCATCAGACGCGCGAAAGCCGCCCGTGAGGGTTCTGCGGGCTCACTTCATGGGCAAACGCGAAATCTTGATATCCATGTCCTTAACGGCTTGAGCCAGTTCAACCAAGCTCCGCGCGATAGCGTCCAGCTTATCTTCCGGCGTACGCTTTGCCGCTACCTGCCGGGCGAAGGTCTCGGCACTTTGAGCGTGGCTCATCTAGCAAATCCCCCTTTTGGCGAATTGGATCCGCTCACTTTCCTCACAACCGGAGGGCGAGCGCAAGTGAAAAGCCCGGTGACTGGCGGGGAGAGACGGCCTCAGCGACTCAAATCGGATCGCTTCGACTATGGAAGCCCGATGGCATAGGCCGCCACCGGCCTGCCGCGACTCGGGTTCTGCATCTGCCGGCGCAATCACGCGCTCGGATGGAGGCAGGCGATGGCAGCAGCTACAGGCCCACTTTCGGATGAGAAGGCAGTGCGGATGATGATCACACTGCGAGAGGGCCAGACGTTACGGAAATTCGGCGTAAAGGCGCCGCGGCTTGACGCCTACTTCCTGGCCCATCCGCGATATGCGGAAGAAGCCCGGCCGCTGATCGAGGCAAATGCTGCGGCTGCGCAACTCCGAAAGGCCGCTGGCAAGCGCAGCCGAATCCAGTGCAGCCGTGGTCACCCTTTCACGTTAGAAACCACGCGCTATCGGAAAGACCGAAATGATCCACGGCGCGAATGTAAAGTTTGCGAGCGCGAGCGCGCCACGGATGGCAACGCCATAAGGCCAGGGAGCGCAGAACGAGTGCGCGCTCTGTTGAAGAAGAATGCCCGGATAGGTAGCTTCACGTCGGCGGGACACAGCGGCTATGTCATGTCGCACAGGACCTTCAAGCGGCTCCGACGAGAAGACCCTGAGATCAATATGCTCGCCTCGCATGTGATTGAGGGGGCTCGACAGCGCGGCGCGGTTCTTCGTTTGGTCAGGAATCGCAATCAGACGAAGCGAGACCAAAACAATGACTACTACAAAATCCGCGCGATGCTGCCGGCATCCTTCCCAGACAAGGACGACGTTCTCAGCGCCATTTTCGAGGATTTGTTGACCGGCAGCCTAAAGCGCGAAGAAGTTAAGGCGCGCGTTCAAGCCTATATTGGGGCACACAACCGGATGTTTCCGACGAAGTATGCCAAGTTCGGAGACAGCCCGCTGGTTTCCCTGGATGAGGTGTTGTTCGACACCGGAACGACCACCAGGGGCGACAACGTCACCCGCGGGCTTTGGGATTAGTGGACGGTGGGGGCTTTGAGCGTCAGACAAGCTTCCATCGTTTTTCGATGCCGCCGATCTCCTCGACGAGAAGATTTAGCGGGAAGTGATAAGCCCAGTCATTGCTCGGTTTGCTCTTGTCGAGGTGCACAACAATCTTGAGATGATCGTGTTCTAGCTTTTTGAGGGCATCGGCGCTGAGGTGGGGACGAAGGCTCGCGTAGTACGGCGACGACAGCAGTTTTGTTTTTCGATCTCCGACCCACAACACCTCACGCCCCTCGGCAAGCGGTAAAAGGTTCATTCGCCATCCGGTTATCAATTCGCGGCGCCGCTGCAGTATCTGCTTCTTCTTTTCAAATCCCCATTGCACGTACGATGTAAGCAGCCCCCCGAAAACAAATCCGATCAGCGGGCCACCGATCACCTTGGCATACGGCTCAACCTCCGCCCAAGTCATTTCTTCGCCTTCAGCCCGAGCTCGACCAGCCGGCGGATGGCTTGGGGGCGGCTGTAAGTCTCCTTCTGACGTTCAATCCAATCGTCAACAGCAGCCAGTGGTTCGGGTGCGAGGGTCAAATGAATCGACGTCGGGTTAGTCGCGGGCCTGCCACGACCTCTTTTTTCTGTACGGGATATTGCTTTCTTCATAATTAAACTGTACAGGAAAAAGCAAGCCGGGGCAAGGCGGACACCTCGCACCCGGCCCTAACCCGAGCCACAAAGGACGTCTGATCCAATGACCCAGGCTGAAAGCGTGTATAGCACGCCACCCACAAACACGTCTGCTACCCGGCGGACGTTCATCAACACAATCGCCGCCCTTCCGATCGCCGCAGCTGCACCAGCCGCGGCCGCCCAAAACCTTGATACCGAACTGATCGAACTCGGCGCCCGATTTGAGCCGTTGGTCGATCGATATTACGTCGCGCAAAGGCGTTGGTCGCATTCGTTGGTGTCGGCCCAGGCTGAGAACGATCGGGAGTTCGGCACACCCGCCGAACGGGACTATCAGTACCCGCCAGAGATCGTTGCTGCATTCGAGCATAGCTGCGAGCGCTCGGGCGCCGGGGAGGCAGATGATGCGCTTTCTGCGATCCACGAGGAAATGAAACAGCTGGCAAACGCTATCAACGCGGCGCGTGTCACCTCGATTGAGGGACTTCGCGCAAAGGCGCTGGTCGCGTTCTGGGAGGTCGCTCCGCTGTGCGCAGGCGACACTGAGTTTTCGTTCGAAGACGCTTATCCGTTCCAGCAAATCTTCACCGCAGTCGCAGAACTTTGCGGGCTGAAAGATAAGATAGCGGCCACGGGCTACGAATTGCCGGACATCGCAATGGTTGACGACGATGATTCGGACGATAAAGGGGAGGAAGCGTGATGACCGACGTTATCCCATTCCCGGGCGCCGTGCCTGCGCCGGAGGTCCGCACCGAGCGCGATGAGAACGAGGTCCACGCTCAGGCCTTCCGCAATCTGGAGAGCGAGGTTTGCGATCTCAATCGCTGGGCCGAGCTTGCACGCAGCTTGGTTCTCGAATGCGCTTGCGACCGAAGAAGCTGGCGCGAACTGGAGCTTGCCGTTCTCGTTGTGGAGCGGCTGTCGGAATTGGTGGGCGACTTCCGACACGGCTACTATCGGGCTTGGAAAGGCGCTCCTGAGGATTGCTCATGAAGCGCCGGCGTCGATCGATCCGAAAGCGCAACCGGCCGCGGCTGGTCTCGCATGTGCGCCGGCTGTGGCAGTGACGAACATGGGCGCGGGGCTTCGGTCCCGCGCCTTTTTCGTTTGGTCACGGCGATGGCGTAGCAAGTGCGGATCGCTTCGGAATGGCGCGTTTCATGTATTGATCGAACAGGGGTACGGTGAACGCCGTATCTCCGTGCGATGGGGAATAGATCATCCCCTTCTTGATCAAACTGCTGCGAGTTGGAGCCACGCTCGCGGTTTTGACCGATAGAAGTTGGGCTTACTCCCACTCAATCATACCAATCCTTTCGGTCAACGCCACGCACATAGCCGGGCGAGACCGCTGCCGACAGGAATTCGTTCGCGACAATCAACGCCCGAATAGCCTGGCGCATTTCGCCCCCGATTGCGAGATGCCTCGAAACCGGATCAAGCCAAAATCAAACGGTACTTCACGACGGCAAGAAACTTAATCAGGAGGCGCGCGTAATAGTCGCACACGGCAGCTGGACGCTCGAAGGGGCGAGGCACGTAAGCCACAATACTTTGACCGGTACTTACTTCGCGAAAGCATCCGAACTCGACAAACAGGCGAAAGAAACAAAGCGGCTGATGGCCGTTTTGTAATTGGCAGCCTTTAAAGGACGAGTATGCAGAATTGGTCACCGCTCTGGTCGCGCGGTAAACGTCAGGCTCGCTGACTTGATCGCGCAACAACAAAAGCGGATCATCCAGTGGTTGCATCGTGAGAAATGTCCGATGTGACATCTTGGTGAACAATTCAAATCAGGAGAAAGGTGCAATTCATGACTGCTGAGCAACAGGGAAGACAAGTCGCTGCGACGGAGGCCCCTGCCGTACGCGGTACAGAAGCCCACACGTCGTCAGATCATCGGGCTACCAGTCCAGCAACGCCTGAAGGCGCGAAGGTGACCGCGCCCTTCAAAGAAGCCGCGAGTTTGCCCGCGCCTTCGCTCGAGCAGAAGAGGTAGTCCGATGCCTTGGCTAGCATTCCATAACAATTACGGCCAGACGGTTTCCGTCGCGGTCATGCAGGTCGACCAGGACGCCTGCGGCGGAGAGGGTGGCGGCTGGGCAACACACGGCTGGTGGAATTGAATCCGGGTGAATCGAAAACCGCGATATGGACGAAATACGACGCGGCGTATTTCTACGCCAGAGCTACCAACGGTGCGTCGTGGAGCGACCCGAACGGACCGGGGGTATATGTCAATCCCAACGATCGGTTCAATTCATGTATTCAGATCGGAACATCTACTTGGGATATTGTGAATATGATACGTGTGGGCGTGGGCTCGTTTTTGTTTAATACGCACACGGTAAACTTGAACCCCTGACCGCTCCGACGAATTAATGAGGGCCTTGGAACCATTGTCCGAATAAAACTCTTGGAACAGTCGGGTGCGCCCACCGCCGGAGGCGCTAACCGATCCGGAACGGCCTCAGCTGCCGCCCCCTACGCTGGGGCCGTTTCTTGTGGAACGGCAGACCCGCCCATACGCTGGCGCCGATCGACCGGCACCATGACAGCCCGCAAACCGAACCTACACCAGCGACTCTCTGTTGGCCCGGCGATCGGCCTTCTAGGGTTCTGGTAGCGGATCAGTTCGATCTGGCAGGATGACTGTCTTGAACCGGGCCATCACAGCCACATTATTAAAAGGATGCTCGAGCAGCGACCAACTTACATGGCGCGGAAAAATCCCGGATCTGGCTGGGAGGTCGATATTCTATGGCCCGATGGCGAAACGGGAGTAATCAAGGGCTTCATTGCGGAATATGACGCGGTCAAGTGGATTGCTGAGCATGAGCACTCTCAGGCGAAGCCGGGAAATGCGAATGATAAGTCACCCCAAACGCACTAGGGACTCCAACCAGCCCGCAAAATCGATTTGACGGCCCACGTGCCCGCGAATCCCCGGGCTCACCAGCAGCCTTTCAGAGTCACTTTGGAGCCATTGTCCTGCGCCCTTTTGAACGAATTAGGCCGAAGCGAGTTGTTCAATATGCCTAAGAACAATTCGATCACCGGCCCTATAAAAACCCAGCCGGTCGGGTGTGTCTTAATTTTCGCGACGCCAAGTTTCCCTACGACGTCAACAGTTGGCAAGGTAAACAAGAGCCTACGCCCAACGCAAAACCCGACAAGGGTGGATGCAGTCCGCGTCGCGAAGGCCAAAATAACGCGGCGCAACTCGTTGCGGAAACAGCGCGAAGCCCTGAAGGGCTAATTCCGGGAGTCGACTTCTCGATCCAGGGAACGAAGGTACGATAGGCCTTCCACCGTCAAGCGGTGCTCGTTTTTTTCGCCTTCGATGTACTTTTCCAACAGGTGCTTGGTAAGCCTTGCACGGGATCCCTTAGTCTCGGGCCGGTTTGCAAGAGTGCCATATATGCGAAGTGCGCGATCGACCGGCAGATTGAGCATCGAACAGTCTCAGGATGTTGGAGCCTTTGGATAGGTAAGGCTGAGCGCCTAGGATCGTTCCCGAGAAATGGTGACGCAATTGTAGGCGCGCGGGCCCGTCATGTAGTGCGTTGCGAAGCCACCGAAAGCGCCGACGGTGGCGGATATGAAAAACGACCCGATCCCGGCCAAACGCGCCCTCGCATCCCTCGACAAACCGCCGGCCGACGTCGACGCAGACGCGCCGGCCAAGCGGATCTCGAAAAAGGTCCGCACCGCGATCGGCTACATGGTCAATGGCGAGTGCAAGCAGATCAGCGAGGCCGCGGCGAAAGTCGGGCTTGCCCGTGAATCCCTGTCCCGCGCTTTGTCACAGCCCCACATTGCCGAACACATGCGCCAACGGGTGGTGCGGCATCTGGCCATCCAGGCCGCGCGCGCCGGCGCGGTGAAAGGCGAATTGCTCGACTGCTCGAACGAAATGGTCCGCGATCGCGCATCCACTTTCGTGCTCGGGCTCGCCGGCATACAGCCAGCCAACCAGCCCAGCGTGAACGTCAACCTCGAGGTCAGGGCCGGCTACGTCCTGGATCTCCGGGAGCCAGCGGACGAACTCCCCAAGGTCATTCCCCATGTCTGACGCGCTCCCCACCGCATTCCCCACCCGCCAGGCCGCCGCGATCGAGGGCCGGTCGCGCCGCGGCGCCTTCACCGGCGGCGCAGGTCCGGCTACGCCATAAGTGACATTCAATTGCAGAAGGTCGAATTGCCGGACCGTGCGCAAGATAGGCCATGGCTGAAGAACGTGGTGTTTCCGGATTGGGTGGCGGATGTGCCGTCGCTTAAAAAGGTCGTGCCGCCCGATTGCATCGAATTCAATTCATCGCTGTTGGAAGTAGTGCCGCCCGAGCGTGTCGAGATGCTGCCGTCGCTCCAGAAAGTGGTATTGCCTGAGTGCGTGCCCGACAGACCATTGTCGCAGAAAACACTGTTCCCGCTGGTCGTGCAGTTTTGCGCAAATGCCGATGTGGCCGCCATCATGCTCAGCGCAGCCGCAATTAGGATCGATTTTCTCATTTCCCCTCCCTTGGTTGGCAGGGAGACTACACCGCTCAGATCGATCAGCACACCATCCCTGCCGTCGGCGAGTGCCGGCCCGCCAAGGCGAACCGAGGGCCTGCCGAGTCCACCCAGTGGCCTTCCCGTTGCCCGCTGTAGGATACCGGATCTCGGCCGGAACGCACCACAGGACTCGCCAATCCCGCCAGAGCACGTCCAAAGCCGCACATTCCGCGCCATGCCGTGATGTAGCGCCGACGACAGCCCCACGACATCAACGCAGGCATTCCCCACGAAATGGTGGAAAGGCGAGCGTCACGTAAGGCGGGGACAGCGCTGGGAGGTGTTTGGCGCGCGCGATCACGAGCCAGGAATTCCGTCGTCGCTAGCGGACCGAAAGGGATTTCACGTCCGCGTTGCCAGATCACGTTTCAGCACCAGGAGTTAAGAAAGACCTGGGCGAGGATACCGTGGGCTGATCCCCTCTCCTGCTTCGAGATGACAATATCAACTCAAATTCAATGGCTTGGCGTGGTTCACTGCATGCTAATCCGTGTTTCGACCCATGAGACCGATCGCCCGCCCCCCTGCAGCAAGGCCATCCGCGGCCTGTGCCATGTCCGGCGACTGCTAAGCATCGGGGGGTGGCCCTCTTTGCGGAATTTCTCCCCAGGACGAGCCGGGGTCGAAAAACCGAGTTTGCCACGCCCGCAGATGAAACGCCCTCGCGATCACCTGCTCAGACATCCGGGGCCCGCTGCTATTATTTTCGCCGCCGGAATGTCCGGACCGATGGTGGTACCCCTCCGAGATATAGAGGTAGTGACGGTTTCCATCACTAGGACAGTAGTGACGGTTTCCGGCACTGGGGATCGCCCTTTACAGTGATGGTTTCCGGCACTGTGGCTGGCGTTTTCCGGCACTGGTGTTTTGTTTTTTAGGTGACTGCTCGAAGGGGTGATTTCAGGCGGGGTAAACGCTGCGACTGCTCTGCCGGCGTCTTTCTGGCGGCCTGGGAGAGGAATTCGGCGGCCTCCACGGTCTCCAGCTTCCGCCATTCATTCGTCTCTGCCGCTTTGCTAGTGGGGCGGAAGGTCAGCCTAAATTTATTTGGCGTCCGAAATTCCCCATTCCCGTGGCGGCCGCGCTCGGTCATCTCGATAAAGCCAAGCGCGACGAGCTCACGAATGGCCGGGCCGATCGCATGCCGGTGCAGGCCGTATTCGCAGAACTGGTCGTAGGTGACCGGGAGGCGGCCGTTCTCTGTTCCGCCGTGGTGTGCGAACTCGATCTGAATGCGATCGAGTACGCGGTGCGCCGATAGGCTCAGGACGCGATAGGCGGGGCTCTCGAGCATTTCCACGAGCTGCGCCGCGAACTGCCCCGATATCCTATTGCGGCGCTGCCGGCCCATCTACCGCCCTGCCTCTGCAACCAACCAGCGCCGCGCCTCGGCATTGGCCTCGCGACAAAGCCGCCGGATCCTGCTCGCCCTGGCTGCCTGCGCCTTCCGGCCCATGCGAGCGACCTCGAGCCGCTTGGGCCGCGACAGCTTCGCCATGGCGCCAATGAGGCTTGCTAAGGCCGGGCGCTCCTTCACGGTCGACTGCATCTCGATCATGGCGCGCGCCCGTATCCGAGGTGATCAGTCAGGATGTCGACGAGCCGGTGGATATCCTCATCGTTGATGACCACCAACCCGTCCTCGTCCGGCCAATTCCGCTGGCGGATGATCCATTCCCCCATGCCATCGTCGTGCTGGATCGTCACTTCCTTGCGCGGCAGCAACAAGCAGCGCTCCTCGTTCTTCTGGCCGTCCAAATCCGCCTGTTCCTGACGCTCCTCACGATTCCTCAGTTGGATGCCGCGACACTGGTCGACCGCTGCATCAACCATCTTCTGGTGCTCGGGACCGAGGCTCACCACGCCCTTGGCGATCGCTTCGTCGACCTGCTCCGCGGCGGTGGCGGCCTCGGACGGACCTGGCGGGTATCGCTTGTTGAAGTCCTCCGCGCCGGCGATCAGCATGTTGCGGCGATCGGTTGGCGTCGGGGAATTCCCCAGAGGATCGGCAATCCCCATTTCGCGGCGCCGGGCTGCTACCGTTTTATGATCACAGCGGACGATACGGGCGATCTCGCGATCTGATCGGCTGGCATCATTTCGCAGTTCCTTTTCGATCAGCGCGCGTTTTGCGGTGGTGTCGAGTGCGGGTACGTCGCGCTCGATTGCGAGTTCTGGCTCAAGTGTCATGTGATGTTGCTCCTGTTGAAGTGAAGCCGGCCTGCCAGGGCCGGCTTTTTCATGCTTCCGTATCGGCGTCGCGACCCCGGGCGATCATGCGATCGATCGTCCGCGTCGACAGCCCGGCCTTGCGGGCAGCCTCGCTCACGGTGAGCATCAGCGGATCGTCGGGGGTTGCTGGGATGTTGAGGACGTCGCGGTAAGACGCATAATAGATCAGCCGCCGGCCGTTGACGGCCACGGACCTCAACACGCAGGGGCGCAAGGTTTTAAGGATTGCCTGGGGGTTCTGGTTCATCTCTCTGCCTCGTCAAGCGGGGCCATATCGGGCCGCCTGACGACAACAGCTGCTTCGCGACGATGCACCTAATTGCAATTTGTGCCGAATTCAGAACCCTCGTCGCCTTGCTTCGGCCAGCGCGTCAAACAGAGCGGCCTTGCAGGCTTTCCGACTTGCTCCGTACACCTCGGCGACCGCTTCCTCTTTCAAAGCCTCTAGGGCATCGGCGGTACGCTTTCCGCTGCGCATGTCCTCCAGCATTTGAGTGATCAGCCGATATCGGACACGGGGAGGTGCGCCTTTGCTCGCTTTCGCCGGACGGTACCGCGCGAGCGCGCGATCGAGGGCGCCCTGATCACAATGGTTGAGGGTTGTCATCACGCGCGCGGAGAATATCCAGTCGAGAACGGTTGCTCGCTGAACTACAAGACGCGCGTCGCGGCCCATCGCCCGGTCCAGCTTTACTTGCCACTGGCGCGGGCACGGTCCGATCGTTTGATTTGGGCGGCCGAACGGCCTCGGTCCAAATTTCGCGAGGACCCTGGCATCCCTCGGCTTCAGCCGATCAATCCAATCGGCGCCAAAGAGCACGGGGCCGGCGTGGTCGATCGCCTCAGTCAGGCTGATGCGCCGGTCTTGTGCTGTCATAGATCACCGCCAACCGCCGAGAGGTCGCGCGGGGCAGATCGCGGCGGTGACTGCGATCATGCGGATGGCCATCCGGCCCCGCGCGGTTCGATTGTAGCAGCACCCGCCGAATCCGTGGTGGGCGCGCAAGGGTTATCCAGCGAAATTGCGTCGGGCAGTGTGAGCCAGCCACACTGCTGACGGATTCGCTTTCGACGCAACGTCGATCAGTTCTTGTCGGTTTTCGACGGTCTGATCTTTGACAATTCTGCCTGAAGAAGTTCTTCCGCCCGGTTATGAGTTTCCGGATTCGACATCCACGTAGCGCCTACCGCGCGCGCTTTTGCACGGATTTTTTCGATGGCATCCTTAGCTTGTTCGACTGGAGCATCCATGCCGCGCAGATGAAGCTCGGCCTCGATATCATCCATGAGCCGCCGCTCGAAGTCAGGCTTGTCGTCCGCCCATGCGTGAATCTGAACAAGCCAATTTGAAATGAGCGTATCAATCTTCTCCGCATTCATTGCACGACCGCGCGCAAGGTAGGACTGTTGATCTTCCATTTTCGTGTTTGCGAGCATGGCCAACAGTTCTTCATCGAGTTTTTTATCCGACATGACTTACACCGGTGTGTAGCGCGATGACATTATCGCCAGACTTCGCCGGGTCGCTCGTCGCGTATGCGGCCCATGCATCCATCAGCTTGCGCCGCTTCTCGAATAGATCGCCGCGGTGATAAGAGGCTTCGGTCTTGTCCATGACGATGTGGGCCAGAGCAGCCTCGCAAATCTCGCGGGCGAAGTTGGTTTCCTCGCCCGCCCAAGTGCGAAAGCTGCTGCGGAATCCGTGGGGTACAAACTCAGCCTTCCCCATGATCTCCATCTGCCGGCCCATCACCGCCTCGCTGATACGTTTGGTGCCGCGGATCGTCGCGGGGAACACGAACTCGTTGATGCGCTTTGCGTCCATGCGGGTGAGCACGTCCAACGCAGCGCCGCTCAACGGTACGCGGTGTTCGATTCGCTTCTTCATGCGCTCGGCCGGAATTGTCCATGTCGCCTTGCTAAGATCGATCTCGTCCCATTGTGCGTCGACCAACTCATTTTTCCGGGTTGCGGTCAGGATCAAGAATTCCAAAGACGCAGCCGGGATGATCTCCGCCTGCGATCGCAAGTCCTTCATGAAGGCGGGCACTTCTTCCCAGGGCATCGACGCAAAGGATTTGACGCGGTGAACCTTCTTCGGCGACGGCAGGATCTTATCCAGATGGCCCCGCCAGCGCGCAGGGTTCTCGCCTGAGCGTAGTTTCATCGCTTTGGCCCAGTCGAGCACGGTTTCAATCCGGCCTCGCACGCGCGTTGCGGTGACGTTTGCGCTCATCCAGATCGGCTCAAGGACGCTCAGCACCAGCGCGTCATCGACCGCGCCGACGGCCACCTCCCCGAACTTTGGATAGGCGTACCGCTCGAGGGTCGTTCCCCACGCCAGCGCATGGCGGGCCTCCCAATGCGCCCGGTTTGCATCCATGTATCGGGTGGCCGCTTCCTTGAAGGTGATCGCCTTTGCGTCCTCAACGGCCTGAGCGGCCTGCCCATCCTTCTTATGCTTCAAAGGGTCGGTGCCGTTCGCTTTCAACTTCCGGCATTCAGCGAGCTTCTCCCGCGCCTCAGCAAGGGTAACGTCGCGCGCGGAGCCAAGGCCCATGTACCGCCGCGCCCCCTTGAACTGATATTCGAACACCCAGTGCTTTGAGGATTTGTTCTGCACGATCAGATAAAGCCCCTCGCCATCGGCCAGGCGCGCGGCGGTTTTGGTACTCGCGATCTTGCGATCGGTGAGACGTTTGTAAGCGCGCGGCATGACTTTTCCCCCTGATTTACTCCATGATTATACCTTGGCTTTAGGTGTCGCAAGCTGTCATTGCCTGTCATCACAGAATTCAATTTATGGCCTGTTTATAGGCCTATCTTGAGGAACTTAAGGCACGAAGTGGCGCGACGTGTCGCACGTGGTCGCATGAGATGCCCTCCGGCAACGAGGCATCGGTCGGAAGGCGGGCATCGGCATCCGCCGCAAGCCACTCCTTCACCAAAAACGCATCCTTGGCCGTGCGCATCAGATGCAGCCGTCCGTCCGCGCCGCAAACGCCGACATTGCGGCCATCGGCGGAGATCAACACATCCGGCTGCGGCACCCGCACCGCCCACACCACCGCAACCAGCAGCAAGGCGGCCCCCGACCAGCGCAGCGGCGTGCGCAGCAGGCCGAACAGGATGATCCCCGCACTCGCCGCGATCAGCGGGCCGATGCCGAACGCGGCCATGCGGCCGATCGCGCCCGGCAGTGCCGCGACCCATTGCGTCACCACGATCATCCAGTCGATTCCGGCGCCCATGATCGCCCAGAACACGCCATCGAAACCGAACGGCATCGCCGCAAGCCCAAGCAGCCCCGCCGGCATCACCACCGCCGACACAACCGGCATCGCCGCGAGATTGGCGAGCAGGCCGTAGGGGGTGACGCGATGGAAGTGAAACGCGGCATAGGGCGTCGTCGCCAGCCCCGCCACCAGCGATGCCAGCACCAGCGTCATGATCTCCCGGCCGCCCCACAACGCAACCCGCGCGGCCGCCGAATTGTCGGGCGAAGCGAACAGGCGCGGCATGCCGATCTGGATCAGCGCGACCAGCCCCAGCGTCGCCGCGAACGACATCTGGAAACTCGGATGTACCAGCGCCTCGGGCGCCATCGCCAGCACGATCATCGCGGCGACCGCAAGTGTGCGAAAGGTGATAGCGCGGCGGTCGACCATGACCGCGATCAACACCACCGCCGTCATGAAGAACGATCGTTGCGTCGCGACCTCCGCGCCCGACAGCAACAGATAGAACGCGGCGGCGACCAATGCGGCCGCCGCCGACCATTTCTTGATCGGAAAGCCCGTGGTGAGCGCGGGAAACAGCGCCAGCAACGCGCGGACCGCAAAGAACACCACGCCGGCAACGACGGCCATGTGGTAGCCGGAGATCGACAGCACATGGCCGAGGCCGGAAATGAACATCGCATCGTTGACGGGTTGGGAGATGGCGTCGCGACGGCCGGTGAGCAATGCGGTGGCAATGGCGCGCTTGTCGCCCTCCAGGACGTTGTGAATGCGCGCGTCGATCGCATCGCGCAAGTTCTGCATGAACGCAGCGTAGCGCAACGCGAGGCCGCCACCGGCCGGCGGCTCCTTCGTTTTAATGGCGCCCATCACAAAGCCGGAAGCGCCGATGCCCTGGAAATACAGGTCACGGCCGAAATCGTAGGAGCCCGGCCGCAACGGTGCCAGCGGCGGCTGCAGCCGTGCCTTCAATTCGACGAAGCTGCCGACATCGGGCGCGGCGCCCTTCTTCACCGACAGCCGCACGCGCTCCAGTTTTGCCTGTCCGCGCGGGCTTTCCAGCGTTGCGACCCGAAGCACAAAACGGTCGGTGCGCTCGCGGATGTCGCGGGTTTCGACAAAGCCGGTCAACGCCACCGAATACATCGGCCGCGCCAGCACACCATGTGCGATCCGCGCCGTCTTCCAGGTCGCCGTGGCAAAACCCGCCGCGACCGCGGCAATCATGACGGCGGCGGGAAAGACCTTGTGCCGCCGGAAAAGGAATGCCGCCGCGCAAAGCGCAAACGCCGCTGTAACGGCAACCCACAAGACCGGCTCATGATCGGCGGCAAAATAGAAGGCGATGCCGGTGCCGAAAGCGATCGGCACCCAAGGCAGCAAACGCCCCGCACCCGCTTCGGCGCGAACCCATGCGCGGAGGATGTCGGCGAAGGGCGGCCATGACGCGCTGAACCCGGCCGGCGCAAAGCCGCCTACCGGCGCCGCCGCACGCGGCGGCCAGGTCCCGGCGTAGCCTCGCCTCTGGCCCGGTGTTGCGCCCTGCTCCGACACTTAACTCACACCTTACGATCTGCTGGCAGGGCCAAGGCTACCGGAAGGTGTCGTCACAGCGATAGCGGAACGAATGCAGAAACCAGCAAAGAAGGAACGCCCTGCCTCAGCCGATCCAAGGCGCAACGCGGGGCCGCTAAATGAGCGCCGCCTTCGACGAAACATGATGGCTGGCGATTTTCCAATCGCCGTCTTCCCGCGCAATCACCCAGCTGATTTTGACCGACAGCAGCGGCACGCCTTCGTCGATGAAGAAGGACGCGGTGCCTGCAAAGTTGATCAAATCGGGATTGACCTGCGCCGTCCTGACGTCGGTGAATTGAACGGTCGGCGAATTCCACCGCGGCAGCGCGTTGAAATAGGCCGCGACACCCTCGTTGCCGCGATACAGCATCGGGTTCGAACCGAAAAAGAATGCATTCTTCGAGTAGAGCGATGCGAGGCCGTTGGCGTCGAGCTTGCTGAATCCGGCCGACCATTTCGCGATGATGGCGGATACTATGTCCTCAACCGCGTCCAGCATCGCTGCCCTCACCCCTTGCCGCCGACTTCCTTTGCAAAGGTGTCTCTCAGGCCGATGGTGCGGTTGAACACCAATTTGTCCGGCGCCGAGTCCTTGTCGCGCACGAAATAGCCCTGGCGCTCGAACTGCATCACCTCGCTGGAATTGGTTTCCGCAATGGCGTTCTCGACCCGCGCGCCGGACAGTGTTTCCAGCGACTGCGGGTTGATGTCGGCGGCAAAATTGCCGGCGTCCGGACTGGGTTTTGAGAACAGCTGATTATAGATGCGGATTTCCGCGGGTTTTGACTGCGCCGCCGACAGCCAGTGCATGGTGGCCTTGACCTTGCGGCCGTCGGGGGCATTGCCACCCTTCGTTGCGGGATCGTAGGTGCAGCGGAGTTCAACGACCTCGCCAGCGTCGTTCTTGATGACGCCGGTGCATTTGATGAAATAGGCATAGCGCAACCTCACTTCGGTGCCCGGCGAGAGGCGGAAGAATTTCTTCGGCGGAATTTCCATGAAATCGTCGCGCTCGATGTACAACTCGCGGCCGAACGCGATTTTGCGCGTGCCGGCTGTGGGATCGTCGGGATGGTTGATCGCCTCGAGCTCCTCGACCTGGCCTTCCGGATAGTTCTCGATCACGACCTTGAGCGGCCGCAGCACCGCCATCCGCCGCAACGAGGTCCGGTTGAGTTCCTCGCGGATGCAGAATTCCAGCATGCCGACATCGACCACGCTGTTGGCTTTGGCCACGCCGATCCGCTTGACGAACTCGCGCACCGCCGCCGGCGGCACGCCACGCCGCTTCAGGCCCGCGATGGTCGGCATCCGCGGATCGTCCCAGCCGGAGACGTGGCCGTCGCGCACGAGCTGGGTCAGCACGCGCTTCGACAGCAGCGTGTAGGTCAGGTTGAGCCGCGCGAATTCATACTGGTGCGGCTTTGACGGCACCGGCAATTTGTCCAGCAGCCAATCATAGAGCGGCCGGTGGTCCTCGAATTCCAGCGTGCAGATCGAATGCGTGATGCCTTCAATGGCATCCGACTGGCCATGGGCGTAGTCGTAGCTCGGATAGATCGACCATTTGTCGCCGGTGCGCGGATGGTGGGCGTGCAGGATGCGATAGAGCACGGGATCGCGCAGGTTGATATTGCCGGCGGCCATGTCGATTTTGGCGCGCAGCACGCGGGTGCCATTCGGAAACTCGCCGGCCTTCATGCGGCGGAACAGATCGAGGTTCTCGTCGACCGGACGGTCGCGGAACGGTGAATTCTTGCCGGGTTCCGTCAGCGTACCGCGGCTAACGCGGATCTCCTCCTGCGACTGGTCGTCGACATAGGCGTGACCGGCCTTGATCAGGCCCTCCGCCCAGTCATACAGCCGCCCGAAATAGTCGGAGGCGTAATAGAGGTCATCTCCCCAGTCGTAGCCGAGCCAATGCACGTCGGCCTGGATGGAATCAATATATTCCTGCTCTTCCTTTGTCGGATTGGTGTCGTCGAACCTGAGATGGCAGCGCCCGGCAAACTCCTGCGCGATGCCGAAATTGAGCGCGATCGACTTGGCGTGGCCGATATGCAGATAGCCGTTTGGCTCCGGCGGGAACCGGGTCACGATCGCCTTGTGTTTTTTGGAGTCGAGATCGGCCTGGACGATGTCGCGAATGAAATCGCGCCCCGCCTCTGCCGCCGCCGTTTCTGTCGTCATCTAAGGGTTCCCGCAGGCGTTCAAGCGGACCTTCTGCCAAATTCGCGCCGTGCCGCCAAGTGGCGTCCGCCGAATTCGGGGCGCGGCCAAGGCCTTAATTGCCAAGGCTTTAGTTATGCACCGTTCTGCTATACACCACGGCCGTTCACGCATAGGCCCTGTTCCCGCAATGACTGATTCCGTCGTCACCCGCTTCGCCCCCTCGCCGACCGGCTTCCTCCACATCGGGGGCGGCCGCACCGCGCTGTTCAACTGGCTCTACGCCAAAAAGCGCGGCGGCAAGATGCTGCTGCGGATCGAGGACACCGATCGCGAGCGTTCCACCGAACCCGCGATCGCGGCAATTCTCGACGGCCTGAAATGGCTCGGGATAGAATGGGATGGCGACGTCGTCTACCAGTTCACCCGCGCCGCCCGCCACCGCGAGGCGGCCGAGCAATTGCTGGCCAGCGGCAAGGCCTATCGCTGCTACGCCACCCCGGAAGAGCTGACCGCGATGCGCGAGCAGGCGCGCGCCGAGGGCCGCACGCGGCTCTATAACGGCCTGTGGCGGGATCGCGACCCCGCAGAAGCCCCCGCAGGCATGAAACCGACCATCCGGCTGAAGGCGCCGCAGACCGGCGAGACCGTGATCGACGACCAGGTTCAGGGCCGCGTGGTCTGGCAGAACGAGAACCTCGACGACCTCGTGCTGCTGCGCGGCGACGGCAACCCGACCTACATGCTGGCCGTGGTGGTCGACGACCACGACATGGGCATCACCCACGTGATCCGGGGCGACGATCACCTGATCAACGCCGCCCGCCAGAAGCAGATCTACGACGCGCTGGAATGGGACATCCCGAACATGTCCCACATTCCCCTGATCCACGGCCCGGACGGCTCAAAGCTCTCCAAGCGCCACGGCGCGCTCGGCGTCGAAGCCTACCGCGCTTTGGGCTATCTACCGGCGGCGCTGCGCAACTATCTGGTCCGGCTCGGCTGGAGCCATGGCGACCAGGAGATCTTTTCGACCGAGGAGATGATCGCCGCCTTCGACCTGCCGCAGATCGGGCGGTCGGCGGCGCGGTTCGATTTCGCCAAGCTGGAAAATCTCAACGGGCATTATATCCGGCACAGCGACGACCAATTCCTCGTGAGCCAGTTCGAGAGCGTGCTGGATTACGTCCCGGACGGCGCCGACCTGAAGGCGAAGCTCAACGACACCACACGCGCCCAATTGCTGCGGGCGATGCCGAGCCTGAAGGAGCGCGCCAAGACCCTGATCGAACTGATCGCGGGCTCCTACTTCATCTTTGCCGACCGGCCGCTCGAGATCGAGCCGAAGGCCTTGGCCTTGCTGACGCCGGAGACCCGCGAACTGATCGGCAAACTGCGCGCCGCCCTGGAAGCGGTCACCGACTGGGGTTCGGAGACCGCTGAAACCGCCATGCGGAATTTCGCGGACGCCAACAACCTCAAACTTGGCGCGGTGGCCCAGCCGCTGCGGGTGGCGCTGACCGGACGGACGACGTCGCCCGGTATCTTCGATGTCCTGGCGGTGCTGGGACGCCAAGAATGCCTGGCCCGGCTCGGCGATCAAGCCTCCGCATAGCCCCCTGCCATAGGCTGAATGGGTCCATCTTGCAGTGCACATTGCAATGAGCTACCCATTCAAAAGCCGCCTTCTAGACAATCCGGCTTGCCCCACCATCTCCTGATAGCGCCTGGAGAATGGGACCAAGGTCAGCCCGGTTTTCGCAATGATTTCATCGGGGACTTCGCGATGGACGCAAAATCCAGTAACAAAACAGCTACCCTCACGGTCGGTAACAAGACCTATGATTTCCCGATTTTAAGCGGCACGGTGGGGCCCGATGTCATCGACATCGCCAAGCTCTACGGCCAGGCCGGGATGTTCACCTACGACCCCGGCTTTACCTCGACCGGCAGCTGCCAGTCCAAGATCACCTATATCGACGGCGACGCTGGTATTTTGGAATACCGCGGCTACCCGATCGAGCAGCTCGCCGAACATGGCGACTTCCTCGAAACCTGTTACCTGCTGCTGTACGGGGAGCTTCCGACCCCGGCGCAGAAGAAGGATTTTGACAACCGCGTGATCCATCACACCATGGTTCACGAGCAGATGGCCCGCTTCTTCCAGGGTTTCCGCCGCGACGCCCATCCGATGGCGGTCATGGTGGCCTCCGTCGGTGCGCTGGCCGCGTTCTATCACGACAGTACCGACATCAACGATCCGCAGCAGCGCATGATCGCTTCGATGCGCATGATCGCAAAGATCCCGACGCTGGCGGCGATGGCCTTCAAATACACCATCGGTCAGCCGTTCGTGTATCCGAAGAACTCGCTTTCCTTCGCCGAGAACTTCCTCAACATGTGCTTTGCGGTGCCTTGCGAGGAATACAAGATCAACCCGGTGCTGGCTGACGCGCTCGACAAGATCTTCATCCTGCACGCCGACCACGAACAGAACGCCTCGACCTCGACCGTGCGTATCGCCGGCTCCTCCGGCGCCAATCCGTTCGCTTGTATCGCCGCCGGCATCGCCTGCCTGTGGGGACCGGCGCATGGCGGCGCCAACGAGGCGGCGCTGGCGATGCTCGCCGAGATCGGCTCGGTCGACAAGATCCCCGAATTCATCGCCAAGGTGAAGGACAAGAACAGCGAAGTCCGCCTGATGGGTTTTGGCCACCGCGTCTACAAGAACTACGATCCGCGCGCCAAAATCATGCAGAAGATGTGTCACGCGGTGCTGGCCGAGACCGGCCATGGCGACGATCCGATGCTCAAGGTCGCACTGGAACTGGAAAAGATCGCGCTGAGCGATCCCTACTTCATCGACCGCAAGCTCTACCCGAACGTCGACTTCTATTCGGGCATCACGCTGAAGGCGATGGGTTTCCCGACCTCGATGTTCACCGTGCTGTTCGCGGTCGCCCGCACCGTCGGCTGGATCAGCCAGTGGAGCGAGATGATCGAGGACCCGCAGCAGAAGATCGGCCGTCCGCGCCAGCTCTACACCGGCGTCGCTCGCCGCGATTACGTCGATATCGCCAAGCGCAAGTAGACGCGGTTCGATCCCCGAGTTCGAAAATCCCGCCCGCGGATCGTTATTCCCGCGCGGGATTTTTATTTGAGCTGGAGGCACAATGCTGACCGGAAGCTGCCTGTTTGGAGACGTCGCTTACGAAGTCGATTCCGATCCCGGCCCCTTGGTGCACTGCCACTGCGCCACCTGCCGGAAGACCCACGACTCGGCGTTCTCGACCGTGAGCAACGTACCGCGCGACCGGTTTCGCTGGATCAAGGGCGAAAGCCTGCTCCGGGGTTTTGAATCCTCGCCCGGTAAGACCCGATATTTCTGCTCGCAATGCGGATCGCACATCGTTGCCGCGCGCGAGGGCAAACGCACCATCCCGTTGCGGATGGGCTGCCTCGACACGCCGATTACCGAACGGCCAAAAATGCACATCTGGCGATCGGATGCGGCCTCCTGGTTCGACCCGAAGGACCAGTTGCCGGAATGGCCCGAAGGCACGCCGCCGAAGGTCTAGCGTGGAGGAACGTCGGCCGTGTCCCACATCTGCTGATCACTGCCGTTGCAGCGATTCAGGACGACTTCCAATGTGGGAAGCGCTTCCATGCACATCGATATCTGGGTGTTCTCGACCAGGTCAACGGGTACTACGGCGGTACTGATGAGCCACCGCGTCACCGGACCAGTACATCCATCCGCCTTGATCTCGACCGGGAAGTGAATCTGGTTGAACTCAGCAGGAAGGTCGACGTGGAGGCATGCGAAAAACTCCGGTGTAATCCTGAAACGGATCATGGAATCGTTGATGTTTCCGTTATCCGCGATAAATTCCGAATTGTTCCGACAGTCATCGGTACGAAAAACCGGGAACGTCTGGCCTGGCACCTTCCTTGCGTGCAGACATTGGCCGGTGCTCTTTACCTTTAACAAGAACTCGGCCGCGACGGCGGGCGAATTGGCCAGCAGACAGCAGACGACGACCGGGGCTGAAACTCGAAACAACGCAACCAGGTTCACCATAGGACGTTCCTCCCACTGCGAATTGTGCGTGACGCCTCACCTGTTCGTAATGCCGATCGAGAGCCGAGAAGATTCCATTTTTAAGGATCTCTTGGAGAACGCACCGTACAGGTTCATGCGGGGATGTTCAAGTTTAGGTTGCATGCGTGGCGACACCTTCAAGACAGCCAACGGGTGTGCTTTCCGACTAGCTCGTCTTGCGCTGCTTCCGCATCGTCGCCAGCACGATATCGGCGGCGCGCGCACTGGGCGGCTGGTTGCCGGTCGACATGATCTGATCGATTGTTGCAAAAGCCTCAAGCTGTTTTCGCCGCAGCGCTGAATTGCCGAGCACCTCGCGCAGCGCCTGCGACAATTTTTCCGGCGTGCAGGCTTCTTGCAGAAACTCCGGAACGACATTCTCGCCGATCACGAGGTTGGCGAGGATCACCGAATTGACGTTGATGGCCTTGCGTAAAATCCAGGCTTCCATCGAGCCGGTCCGGTAGGCCGTCACCATCGGCACGCCCGCGAGCGCGAGTTCGAGCGTCACGGTGCCGGATTTCGCCAATGCTGCGTGCCCGATCCGAAACGCCGCTCGCTTCTCTGCCTCACCGACCACGATGCGGGGCTGCACCGGCCAGGCTTTGAGTGCTTCGGCGATCGCCTCCTGCAGATGCGGCATGGTCGGCAAGACGGGTTCGAACACCACGCCGTCGTCGCGCAGCCGGCCGAGCGTCTGGCCGAACACGGCCATGTGGTGGCGGATCTCGCTACGGCGGCTGCCCGGCAGCACCAACAGCACCGGTGGTGCTTCGTCCCGCCGCTTCGCTTCATCGGCGCCGGGCCGCAGCGAGGCGAGTTGCTCGATCAGGGGATGGCCGACATAGCTGCACGGCGGACCGCGAAGCCGCTGATAGGCCTCCGGCTCGAACGGCAGCAGCGCCAGCACGTGATCGACATAGGAGAGCATCGCGCGCGCCCGGCCAGACCGCCACGCCCAGACCGAGGGCGAGACATAATCCACGATCGGGATCTTTGGATCGGCGGCACGAACGCGCCTGGCGACGCGGTGGGTGAAATCCGGGCTGTCGATGATGACGAGAATATCAGGTTTCGCTTCCGTCACGGCATACGCCGTCTCCCCGATCAGCCGCAGGATTTTCGGCAGATGTCTGACGACCGCGGCAAGGCCAATGATCGACAATTCCTCGATCGGAAACCGCGACGCCAACCCCTCGCGCGCCATCGCGCGGCCGCCGACGCCCTCAAAACGCACCGCGTCGCCGAGACGCTGGCGCAAGACCTTCATCAGATTGGCGCCGAGGCGGTCCCCGGATTCCTCGGTTGCGATCAGAAAGATTTTCCGCCCGCGGTCGGCGGTTGCGCGCGCCGGCATCACGCGGGCAGACCTTGTATCAAGGGAAGCCCCTGGATGAAGAGGCCGGCCCTGTCGGCCGCTTCGATCATCGCCTGCGAATCCGCGGCGATGGTATGGCCGGCGATGATGGCAATGCCGGCAAGCCCCGCTTTTGCCGCGCCTTCGATGGTTTTGGGGCCGACCGTCGGCAGATCGAAGCGTAGATCCTGGCCGCTCTTCGGCGCCTTGACCAGCACGCCACGCCCGGCTTTGGCGCGGATGCGGCCCTCGCCGCGCAACCGCGCCACGCGCGCCAACAGGCCATCGGTGCCCTCGATATCCTCGACCGCGACCACATGACCGTCGATCACCACCACGGCCTGGCCGATATCGAACGGCCCGAGCGCGCGGAGCACCTGCTGCCCCCTTTCGATATCGGCGGTGGCGGCGGGATCCGGCGCCGCGCGGGCAATCGATCCCTCGGGCATCAGGATATCAGGCGCGACATCCCGGATTCCGACCATCCGGAATCCGTCCTGTTCGAGAATGCGGCCGATCCCCGACAGCAGATGATCGTCGCCGCCGCGAAACGACGTCATCACCTTGCCGATCACGCGGATGGTGCCCCAGTCCAGCCGGATCTCCGACAGCGCCGGCCGCAGCAGCGTGCCGATGAAAATCAGGTCGCGGCAGCCCTCGCTGCGAAACAGTTTTTTGGCGCGGCCGAGCTGGCCGACAGAAATCCAGTGATGGCGAAACCGCGCCACCGCGCCCGGATCGCAATTGCCTCGAAGCGCGAAGATCACCGGCGCGATGCCGCGCGCCGTGAGCGAATCCGCGACCGCGAACGGCATGGCGCCGCCACCTGCGATCACGCCCACCGGCGAGGAAATTTCCGAAGCCGCCGACATCATGGTTGCGGCGTTCCCCTCATCAGTGCTTGTTGCCGTCGTCGGCCGGAAGGCACAGCGCGCGGTGCTTGCCGTCGCCGATGAAGGCGAGAATTTCCGCGATTGCCGGATCCTGCGCGGCCATCGGCTGCACCGTATTCAACCGCTCGGCAAAGATGCCGGGACCGTGAAACAGTTTTTGGTAGAACGACCGCACGGTCGCCAGCCGCGCCTTGGTGAATTTGCGGCGCTTCATGCCGATGATGTTGAGGCCTTCGAGGCTCGCATACTGGCCGTTGACGAGGCCGAACGGAATCACGTCGCCGCGCACGCCACAGACGCCGCCGACCATCACCTGCGGCCCGACCCGCGTGAACTGGTGCACCGCCGACAGCCCGCCGATAAAAACGAAATCGCCGATCTCGCAATGGCCGCCCAGCGTCGCCGAGGTCGCGAAGATCACGTCATTGCCTACCTGGCAGTCGTGCCCGACATGGCTGCAGTTCATGAAATAGCCGCGCTCGCCCACCCGCGTCACGCCGCCGCCCGCGACCGAGCCGGCATTCATGGTGACGGATTCCCTGATGGTGCAGCCGGCGCCGATCTCAAGCCTTGTGAGTTCGCCGCGATAGGCCAGCGATTGCGGCGGGGTACCGAGCGAGACGAACGGATAGATCGTGCAGCCGGCGCCGATCGTCGTTTGCGCCGTGATGTGGACATGAGCGATCAGTTTGCAGTTGTCACCGATGACGACGTTGCGGCCGATGATGCAGTAGGGACCGATCGAGGTGCCCTCGCCGATCACCGCGCCATCTTCAATCCGCGCGGTGGGATCGATCATGCTCATCAAGGAGGTCCGCTAATCGTTAATGCCGCAAGGCGCTAAAATGCCGGGTTTTCCGGTGGTTAGCGCGCCAGTGCCTGATCTGTCCAGTGACGTATGGTTACGCCGTGTTGCGGCGCCGCCGCGTATCGAAAGTGAAATCCGCCGTCAAGATCGCGCGCCAGGACGCGTTATCGTAAGGAATTATTAGCCCGCCAGCCGGACGAAAATGACGCCCCCTGTTCGTTCCCCGGAGAACAAAAGGAGTCTCTGCGCACGCGCCCGGGATGCCGTTGATCGCACGGTCCAACCTGCGATCGGCGCCGTCTCAATCCGTCAGCATCGCGCCGACGTCGGCTTCGGCGACGGTCTGGCCGTCGACCTTAGCGTCGCCGTGAAACCACCACATGGTCTTGCGGCGGCCGATCGAGCGCATGTGGTACTCGATGGTGTCGCCGGGCATCACGGGTTTTCGGAATTTGCACTTGTCGATGGTCAGGAAATAAACCGCGCGCGGCTTCTCGGTGCCTTCGACCGACTTGATGCCGATGACGCCGGCGGTCTGCGCCATGGCTTCGATCATCATCACGCCGGGATAGACCGGGCGATCCGGAAAATGCCCGAGAAACGGCGGCTCGTTGAAGGTGACGTTCTTGACGCCGATACCGCTGTAATCGGTCCGGATCTTCTTCACCCGGTCGATCAACAGCATTGGATAACGGTGCGGGAGCGTCTTGAGGATTTCATTGATATCCACGAGCTCAAATCTGACTGGTGCCTCCTCCATCACTCCCGCCCCTCGCCTTTCGGATCTGTCGTGCCGTCGCGCACCAGACGCTCCACGGCGATAATTTCCCTGAACCACTGCTTGGTCGGCTTGGCAAAAAAGCCACCCCAGCGGCCGTTGGGCGGGATGTCATCCTTGACCCCGCTCATCGCTGTGACCTGGGCGCCGTCGCCGATCTTGAGGTGATTGTTGATGCCCACCTTGGCGCCCAGCGCCACATTGTCGCCGATCGTCAGGCTGCCGGCGAGCCCGATCTGGGCCGCCAGCAGGCAGTCCCTGCCGATGGTCACATTGTGGCCGATCTGGACCTGATTGTCGATTTTGGTGCCCTCGCCGATCACGGTATCGCGCAGGCTACCGCGGTCGATCGTCGTGCCGGCGCCGAGTTCGACATTGTTCTGGATCAGGACGCGGCCGGTCTGCGGTACCTTCAAATGGCCTTCGGGACCGAAGAAAATGAAACCATAGCCGTCCTGCCCGATGCTGCAGCCAGGATGGATCAGCACGTTGTTGCCGATCAGGGCAAACTGGATGGTGCTGCGCGCGCCGACATTGCAGTCGCGGCCGATCCGGACCTCGGCCCCGATCACCGCACCGGCGCCGATCACGGTGCCGGAGCCGATCTCGACCCGCGGGCCGATCACAGCGAGTGGATCGACGATCACGCCGTCTTCCAAATGGGCCGAGGGATCAATGATCGCCGACGGCGCGATGCCGTCATTGTCGCACCAGGATTGCGGGCGGAGCGCGTCGCCATGCCACTCGCGCGCGAGCGTGACGAAGGCGCGGAACGGCTGCGCCGCCCGCAGCACGGCGACATGGCCGGGCACCCTGGCTTCGAAACGCGGGCTGACCAGACAGGCGCCGGCCTTGGTCGATGCGAGCTGATCGGCGTATTTGAGGTTGTCGAAAAACGCCAGATGCATCGGACCGGCTTCGTCGAGCGACGCCAGCCCCCTGATCTTGAGGCCGCCCCGCGCGGGATCGACCAACTCGGCCTTCGTCAGCGCGGCGATATCGGCCAGCGTCGACGAAGCGGGTTGCTTGAAGAAGTTCGGCTGCGCCATTCCACCCGTCGCAGTCAGGCCGGTGATCGGACCAGAGCTTCGGCTCCGGTCGATCAGAACCGGAGCCCTGCTTTGCTTTGACGCGTTTTCTTCACGCGAACCGGCACCCACTTCGCTCGAAAACGCTTAGATCAAATGCTTTAGAACGATGTTCCGCCGCCAAACTTGAATTGCTGGACGCGGTCAAACTGGCCTTTGGTGATCGGCACCGCATAGTCGAAGCGCAGCGGACCGAACGGCGACGCCCAGATCAAGCCGACACCCACCGAGGTGCGAACCACCTTGCTGTCGTCGTACTGCAATCCGAGGCAGGTTCCGGGATTGGCCGAGGTCGTCGCAGTGACCTGCGTCGGCTTGATACAGCCCGGCACATTGACTTCACCCGTCTGCACCCACGACGTCGGGCCCTTGTAATCGTAGAGACCGCCGGCGTCGGCATAGACTGCGCCCTTGAGCCCGACTTCCTTCGGCAGGAACCAGAACGGCATCTGCAACTCCGCCGATACGCCCCAGTACTTGGTGCCGCCGAGCGCATCGCCCGTGCCGTAGGGATTGATATCACGCGGACCGATGCCGTTCGGCGCAAAGCCGCGCACCAGATTCGGGCCCATCTGGAAGTGGTCGAGCATGCGCAGTTCGCTGTTGCCGAACTGGTTCAGGATGCCAGCCTGGCCGTGAATCACCCCGACGATGTCGGAAACCAGCGGCGTGTAATACTTCGCGTCGATGACCGACTTGATGTAGCTGACGTCGCCGCCGACGCCCGCGAAATCCTGCTTCCAGTCGACGATCAAGCCGTCGGTCGGGTTCTTGTTGTTGTCGAGCGTGTTGTAGTTCAGCGAATAGCCGAGCGACGAGGTCAGGGTCTGGCCGCTCTGCAGTTCCTTGCGGACCGGCAGCGAAGCTTCGCCGTCGCTGTAGCACCACAGGCCGACGCCGGAGGTGTCGGTGGCCGATTGGCCTCCCGATACTGCCGTACCGCCCGCAGGAATTCCGTTCAAATTCGCAAATGCCGGCGACGGGTTGAACGCGAGCAGCGAGTTCGATGAGTTGTTGTTACAGTTTGCCAGATTGCTCGGCAGCTGGATCTGCTGCTCATAGATCGAATAGCGAAGCTGCAGCGCGAGATCTTCGCGCAGGCTGAAGCCAAGCCGCGGGCTGAAGCCGATGGTCTTAGTGCCGTAGGAGATATAGCTGTTGGCAAGCTGCTGGCGCTGGAACAGGTCGAGACCGAGCGCCACGCGATAGTCCAGCAGATAGGGTTCGACGAACGAGAGCGAATAGCCGCGCGCATACTGGCCGTAGGTGACCGACGCCTTCGCGAACAGGCCTCTACCCAGGAAGTTGCGTTCGGAAACGCTGACTTCGGCGAGCGCACCGTCCGTGGTGGAGTAACCACCCGACACCGAGAAGTCGCCGGTCGACTTTTCTTCCAGATCGACGATCAGGATGATGCGGTCGCTCGAGGAGCCGGGCTCGGTCACGATCTTCACGCTCTTGAAGAAATCGAGGTTCTTCAGCCGGCGCTCGGCGCGATCGACCAGCGCGCGATTGTAGGCGTCACCTTCGGAGAGGTCGAATTCCCGACGAATCACGTAGTCGCGGGTGCGGGTATTGCCGCGGATATTGATGCGTTCGATATAGGTTCGCGGGCCTTCGTCGACGGTGAAGACGATCGACACGGTGTGCTGCTCGAAATTGCGGTCGCCGCGCGGGCGCACGATCGCGAAGGCATAGCCGCGCCGCGAGGCCTCGATCTGCATTTCCTCGACCGACTTCTCCAGCGCCTCGGCGTTGTAGGGTGAGCCGATGCTGACGCGCGAGAAGCTGCGCAGCGAGGTGGCATCGAGCGTGGCGATGCTGGACTGGAAGTCCACCGAAGCAACCCGGTACTGCTGGCCTTCCTCGATCTTGAAGGTGACGAGAAAACCCTTTTTGTCGGGATCGTATTCGGTCAGCGCGGCCACCACCTGCACGTCGGCATAGCCGTGCTTGAGGTAGAAGCGGCGAATCAGATCGCGGTCGGCCTCGACCCGATCCGGATCGTACACGTCGCCGCCGCCGAGGAAGCTCAACAGGTTGGATTCGTGCGTCTTGATGATGTCCTTCAGGCGATAGGACGAATAGACATTGTTGCCGACGAATTCGACCGATTTGACGCCGGTTTTCTGGCCTTCGGTAATGGTGAAGATCAGATCGACGCGATTGTTCGGCTGTTCGATGATTTCCGGATTGACGTGGACGTCATAGCGGCCCGAGCGCCGGTAGATTTCGGCAATGCGCTGGGCATCCGACTGAACCATCGGGCGCGACAGCGTGCCGCGCGGCTTGGACTGGATTTCCGCCGAAAGCTGTTCGTCCTTGACCTTCTTGTTGCCTTCGAAGGCGATGCGCCCGATCACGGGATTTTCGACCACGACCACCACGACCCGGCCGCCAGCCTGGTTGATCCGGACGTCCTGGAACAGGCCGGTTTCGATCAGCGCCTTCAGGCCGTCGTCGATCTCGGCCTGGGTCATGCGCCCGCCGGGACCTGCCTTGAAATACGAGCGAATGGTTTCGACCTCGACGCGCCGGTTCCCCTCGACCTGGATCGACGCCACGCCTTGCGCTGCGGCCGGCACGGACACGAGCGTAGCCGCCAGCGTGGCGGCCACCGGCACGGCAAACATGATCAGGGCGGCCAACAAGCCCCCCCGCACTCGCATTCCAACCATCATGCGCAACGCGCCCTTATCATTCCAATGCCGGTCCGAACCCCTGCGAACCGGCAGAATCCCATCTGCTGCCTCGCTTGTAGCCAATTTAGCCGGGTGGGCAAACTTAACATCGCAGTGCAATTCCATTTTCATTCCAAGACGTTGCCCATCGGCAACGTCACAAAAAAGCCGCTTCACGATGCCGCCAGATGCAGGATGTCGTTGTAGGTCGCAAACACCATCAACATCAGCACAAGTCCAAGACCGATTCGGAACCCCATCTCCTGGGCCCGCTCCGACAACGGCCGCCCCCGGACCGCCTCCACCGCATAGAACAAAAGGTGACCGCCATCGAGCAGCGGCACCGGAAACAGATTTAGCAGGCCGATCGAGATCGAGAGTACCGCAGCTAGGTGAATCAATGCTGCAAGGCCGATGGTGGCGACCTGCCCCGATATCTGGGCGATCCGCAGCGGCCCGCCGACCTGGTTGGCGGCCTCACGGCCGGTGAAGATGCCGCCGATATAGGCCAGCGTGCGGTCGACCACGAACCAGGTCTCCTTGACGCCGAGCCAGAGCGCGGTCGCGGGATCGACCCGTTCGGTCAGAACATCGCCGGGTGCAGTGGAACGGGTAATGCCGAGCACGCCGAGCCGCTGCACGTTGCCGAAGGGATCCTTCACTTCGCGCATTTCCGGGGTGCCGCGCAGCTGAACGGTGGCATCGCCGCGCTTGACGGTGAAGGACAATTGCTCGCCGGCGCGAACGCCGACAATCCGCTGCATGTCCGAGAAGCTTCCGATGGTCTTGCCGTCGATATCGGTCACGATATCGCCGACCTGGAAGCCTGCCGCCGCAGCCGCACTGCCCGCTTCCACCTTGTCCACCCGCGCAGTCGTGCTCGGCTTGCCGAAGAAGGTGAACAGGCAGGTGAAGATCACAATGGCCAGAATGAAATTGGCAATCGGGCCGGCGGCAACGATCGCCGCGCGCGATGCGACCGGCTTGTGGTGGAAACTGCCGGCGCGCTCTTCCTCGGTCATGTTGGCGAGCGCCTCGGCGGATGGCGTCGAGGCTTCCGATTCGTCGCCCAGGAACTTGACGTAGCCGCCAAGCGGGATGGCGGAGATCTTCCAGCGCGTGCCGTGGCGGTCGTTGAAGCCCGCGAGTTCCGGCCCGAAACCGAGCGAGAACGTTAACACCTTCACGCCGGCCCAGCGGGCGATCAGGAAGTGGCCGAGCTCATGGAAGAAAACGACGATGGTCAGGACGAACAGGAAGGGAATGATGTAACCGATGAGCCCATGGCTCAACGTATTGAAACTATGTAGAAAAAACTCAGACATCAAATTCCCCTCGACCAGAGCCGAAAGGCTCCGTCCCCAACCCACTACGATGCCTTTAAGGCAATTTGAGGCAATAGGGAGGCAGCTTTATTTCTCGCATTATGGTCAACGGAAATCGCGTCATCGGCCGACGTCAAAGGCGCGAGATTTCCGGAGCGAATCCAGTCGTTCATGGTCGCCTCGACCAGCCGCGCGATCGCGCCGAACCTGATCTGGCCGGCGATAAAGGCGGCGACCGCGACTTCGTTGGCGGCATTGAATACCGTGGTCAGGCCGCCCCCGTCGCGCAGCGCGTCGTAAGCCAGCCGCAGTCCGGGGAACCGCTCGAAATCCGGCGCCTCGAACGTCAACTGCCCGATCTTGGCGAGGTCCAGCCTGGCCGACGGGCCGACGATACGATCGGGCCAGCCGAGACAATGCGCGATCGGAATCCGCATGTCCGGCGCGCCCAGTTGGGCGACCACCGAACGATCGGAGAATTCGACCATGCCGTGGATGATCGACTGCGGATGCACGAGAACGTCGATCTCGTCCGGCGTCAGCGCAAACAGATAGGAGGCCTCGATGACCTCGAGCCCCTTGTTCATCATCGAGGCTGAATCGATCGTGATCTTCTGCCCCATGCTCCAGTTCGGATGCTTCAGCGCCTGCGCCAGCGTCGCCTGCTCGATGTCGGCGGCGGCCCAGGTGCGGAACGGGCCACCGGACGCGGTGATGATCACGCGCACCAGTTCTTCGCGGTTGCCGGAGCCGAGCGCCTGAAACAGCGCGTTGTGCTCGGAATCCGCCGGCAGGATGCAGGCCCCTGCTTTCGCGGCGCGCTGCATGAAGAAATCGCCGGCGCAGACCAGGCATTCCTTGTTAGCCAGCGCCACCGCCGCGCCGCGGTCGACCGCGGCGAGCGCCGGTTTCAGCCCGGCCGCGCCGCTGACCGCCGCCATCACCCAGTCCGCCGGGCGCGCGGCCGCTTCGATGATCGCGCTCTCGCCGGCGCCGCATTCGATGCGCGTTCCGGCCAAGCGCTTCCTTCAATTCGCCGAGCCGCGCGCGGATCGGCGATCGCCGCAAACCGCGCGCCGAATTCTTTGGCGAGCTTGGCCAGCGCCTGCGACATTGGTATTCGCGGTCAGCGCCTCGACCTGATAGCGGTCGCGCGCGCCGCGCAGCAAATCCATGGTGCTGTCGCCGATCGAGCCGGTGGCGCCAAGCACGGTTACGGTGCGCACGGCGGATGCCGCGGCCTTGTTGTTACGCAATGGAACTGCGCTCATCGTTTCACCAAACCATAAGACCGCGGCCGACGCCATCGGCGCCGCCCCGCAGGAACCCGAAAATCGCCGCCACGACGACGGCTGCGACAAATCCGTCCAGGCGATCCAGCAGCCCGCCATGGCCGGGAATGATGTGGCTGGAATCCTTGACGCCAAACCGCCGTTTCACCGCGGACTCAAAGAGATCGCCGAATTGCGAGACCACCGACAGCACCGCACCCAGCAGCAACAGCGGGCCGGTCTTGCCGAGATCGAACGCCGCAAATCCGCCGGCCACGGCGAGGCTCGCGACAAAACCGCCGATCGCGCCGGCCCAGGTCTTCTTCGGACTGACCCGCGGCCAGAGTTTTGGCCCGCCGATGCCGCGGCCGGCGAAATAGCCGCCGATATCGGTCACCCACACGATCAGCAGCACGAACATCAGCGCGACGAATCCTTTTGCCGAATCCAGCCGCACCAGCACCGAGGCGATCTCGGCCGCCGCGGCATAGAAAAATCCCGCCGCCGCCCAGTTGCGCCGCTCCGGCGAGATCAAGGCAGATGGCGACCAGCCCGATGGCGAGGACAACGAGCGCAGCGTCGATCCGACCCGTCGCGAGACAAAGCCCCGCGAGCGCAAGCGCGACAACCCCGCAGGCACGACGCGCATTTCGCGCGCGAGCCGACGATCGTCAGCCATTCGACGTAGAGGCCGATGACGCCAGCGTCACCAGACAGGTCCACAGCCAGCCGCCGGCATAGGCGATGGCGATGGCGAGCGGCGCCAGCACCAGCGCGGCGACCACGCGCATCAAGAGATTGCGCGAACCCTGCTCGGCTCGCTGCCGCCGGCGCGGCCTCGCCCTCGGTCACGATCCGGTTTTCGCGGCCAGACCGCCGAAACGGCGCTCCCGTCTGGCATATTCGGCGATCGCGCTTTCGAGCGCCGCCTTGTCGAAATCCGGCCAGTGGATCGGCACGAACACGAGTTCGCTGTAGGCCGCCTGCCACATCAGGAAATTCGACAGCCGCTGCTCGCCGCTGGTGCGGATGATCAGGTCGGGATCGGGAATATCGGGCGCATCGAGATATTGACCGAGCGCATCGGCATCGATCGATGCCGGATCGCGCTTTCCCTCCGCCACTTCGCGCGCCAGCCGCCGCGCGGCGCCGGCGATTTCCTGCCGCGATCCGTAGTTGAAGGCGACGACGAGATTGAGCTTGGTGTTGGCCTTGGTCAGCTCTTCGGCTTCGTTCAGCAGCGCGCAGATATCCGCTTCCAATCCCTCGCGCTCGCCGATCACGCGGACCCGCACGCCGTCGCGATGCAGCGTCGCCAGATCGTTGCGGATGAAGCGCCGGAGCAAGCCGAACAGATCGCCGATTTCGGTCGCCGGACGCGACCAGTTTTCCGAGCTGAAAGAAAAGATCGTCAGATAGAGCACGCCGAGTTCATGCGCGGCGCGGACGACGCGGCGCAACGCCTCGACGCCGCGGCGATGGCCCTCCGCGCGCGGCAAACCGCGCGCTGCCGCCCAGCGCCCGTTGCCGTCCATGATGATCGCCACATGCAAGGGACCGCCGGTTCGATCCGGTCCTTCGGTTGCGGGGGCGGCGGCGTTTGACATCTGCGTCCCAGGAGTCGATCTCAGGCGACGGGCAGCATGCTCAGACGGTGAGGATTTCCTTTTCCTTGGCCGCCAGCAACTGATCGATTTCGGAAATCATGGCGTCGGTCGCCTTCTGCACGTCATGGCAAGGCGCTCGTGATCGTCTTCGGAAATCTCGTGATTCTTCTCGAGCTTCTTGACGGTATCCAGGCCGTCGCGGCGAACATGGCGGACCGCGACCTTGGCCGCTTCGGCGTATTTATGCGCGACCTTGACGAGTTCCTTGCGGCGCTCTTCGTTGAGTTCGGGAATCCGCAGGCGCAGCACCTGCCCTTCGGTCGCCGGGCTCAGGCCGAGATTGGAATCGACGATCGCCTTCTCGACGGCCTTGACCATCGACTTGTCCCAAACCTGCACCGAGAGCAGCCGCGGCTCGGGCACGCTGATGGTCGCGAGCTGATTGAGCGGCATATGCGAGCCGTAGGCTTCCACCTGCACCGGCTCCAGCATGGACGCCGCGGCGCGGCCGGTGCGCAGTCCGCCCAGTTCATGCTTGAGCGATTGGGTCGCGCCCTGCATGCGGCGCTTCAATTCGTTGATGTCAAAACCAGGCGTGGGCATAACGCTCTCCCCTCCTTGAGAAACCAGCCGCGGCACCGTAGCGGCGCGTGCGGTTCGATGCGGCACGCTCAGCCGGCGACGACCGTGCCGTGGCCGGCACCGCGCAGAATCGCACCGATCGAACCCGGCTCGGCGATCGAGAATACGATGATAGGCAGCGATGTCTCGCGGGCAAGCGCGAATGCGGTTGCGTCCATCACCTTGTAGCCACCTTCGATCGCCTGCGAATGCGTCAGGCGGTCGAAACGCTTGGCCGACGGGTCTTTTTTGGGATCGGCGCTGTAGACGCCATCGACATTGGTGGCCTTGAGCACCGCCTCGCGCCCCGATTTCGGCCGCGCGCAACACCGCCGTGGTATCGGTCGTGAAAAACGGATTGCCGGTTCCACCGCCGAGCAGCACGATTCGTCCCTCGGCGAGATATTTGTGCGCCGCACTGCGGGTGAACAGCTCGGAGATCTCCGGCATCACGAACGCCGACAGGGTCCGCGCCGGCGTACCCTTGCGCTCGATGGCGGCCTCCAGCGCGAGGCAGTTCATCATGGTGGCGAGCATGCCCATGGTGTCGCCGGTCGGGCGGGACACGCCGCGGGAGGATACTTCGACGCCGCGGACGATGTTGCCGCCGCCGACCACGACGGCGACCTCGGCGCCGAGCTGGCGCGCCGCGATCAGATCGTCGGCGATGCGGTCAACGGTTGGCTGGTCGATGCCGAAGGATTGGCTGCCGGCGAGATATTCGCCCGAGAGCTTGATCACGACGCGACGATAGACCGGCTCAGCCATGATGCGATCGCTTCCTTAGTCCCGCGCAGCGAGCTTCCGGCGCGAATGCGCCGGAAGGCCGTTCTCTGCGGTTATTTCTTGCCGCTGGCCGCCGCGACTTCGGCTGCGAAATCGGATTCCTGCTTTTCGATTCCCTCGCCGAGAGCATAGCGCACGAAGCCGGCGATCTTCACCGGGGCGCCGATCTTGCCTTCGGCTTCCTTCACCGCCTGCGCGACCGACTTGCCCTTTTCGTCATGGATGAAGGCCTGCTCCAGCAGGCAGACTTCCTTGTAGTAGGTCTTCAGGCCGGACTCGACGATCTTCTCGATCACGTTTTCCGCCTTGCCCTGCTGGCGATATTTGTCGGCCAGCACGTCCTTTTCGCGCTTCACGATCGCGGGATCGAGCCCGCCGGATCGAGCGCCTGCGGGTTGGTCGCGGCGACATGCATCGCAAGCTGGCGGCCGAGAAGCGCGAGTTCGTCGGTCTTGCCGGCGGATTCCAGCGCCACCAGCACGCCCATCTTGCCGGCGCCTTCGATCACCGCGCCATGGACATAGCTCGACACCACGCCCTGGCCGACTTCGAGCGAAGCCGCGCGGCGCAGCGTCATGTTCTCGCCGATGGTCGCGATCGCATCCTAGATCGCCCGTTCGACGGTGAGCTCGCCGACCTTCGCCGCCTTGATCTTCTCGACGTCGGCACCTGACCTGCAGCGCGACCTGGGCGATCATCTTGACCAGGCCCTGGAACTGCTCGTTGCGGGCGACGAAGTCGGTCTCGGAATTGACTTCGACCACGACGCCCTTGTTGCCCGAGGTCACGGCGCCGATCAGGCCTTCCGCCGCGACGCGGCCGGCCTTCTTGGCAGCCTTCGACAGGCCCTTCTTGCGCAGCCAATCCTGCGCGGCCTGCATGTCGCCGGCGTTCTCGGTGAGTGCTGCCTTGCAATCCATCATGCCTGCGCCGGTCAACTCGCGCAGGTCCTTGACCATCGCTGCTGTGATCGTTGCCATCGTTGAATATCCTTTTTGCCTGTCAGCACGGCAGCGGCGCGCGCTTGCGCCGTGCCGCCATCAGCTACAGGGAATGCCGTATCGGGAATTGAACCGGTGGCCGGGCAAACCCGGCCACGCCGCGTTACAATTATTCCGCTTCCGCGGTCAGCGTCTTGGCCTGGGCGACCCAGCCATCGGCGCGGCTCGGAAGTCCGACCTCTTCGCCGATCTTGTGCGCGGTGTCGTGATCGAGTTCGGCGAGCTGCCAGTAATGGAAGATGCCGAGGTCGTTGAACTTCTTCTCGATCGCGCCCGACACGCCGGTGAGCTTCTTGAGGTCGTCGGCGGTGCCGCGCGGGCCGGCCAGACCCTGGAAGCCCGGTCGGCGCGGGTGCTGCCGGAATTTCCTCGCGGACCGGCTGAGCGGAGGCACCGATATCGATCCCGGAATCGCCCTGCGCGCGCGAGATGCCGTCGATGGCGGCGCGAGCGACCAGATCGCAATACAGCGAAATCGCACGGCCGGCGTCGTCATTGCCCGGCACCACATAGGTGATGCCCTTGGGGTCGGAATTGGTATCGACGATCGCGGCAACGGGAATGTTGAGCCGCTGCGCTTCCTGGATCGCGATGTCTTCCTTGTTGGTGTCGATCACGAAGATCATGTCGGGAAGCCCGCCCATGTCCTTGATGCCGCCGAGCGAGCGGTCGAGCTTGTCGCGCTCGCGCTGCAGCGTCAGCCGCTCCTTCTTGGTGTAGGAGTTGGCATCGCCGGAATTGAGCACCTCATCGAGGTGACGCAGCCGCTTGATCGAGCCGGAAATCGTCTTCCAGTTGGTCAGCGTGCCGCCGAGCCAGCGCGAATTGACGAAATACTGCGCCGAGCGCTTGGCAGCCTCGGCGACGCCGTCCTGCGCCTGGCGCTTGGTGCCGACGAACAGGATACGGCCGCCCTTGGCGACGGTATCGCTGACCGCCTTCAACGCGGTGTGCAGCAACGGTACGGTCTGGGCGAGATCGATGATGTGGATGTTGTTGCGGGCGCCGAAAATGAACTCCGCCATTTTCGGATTCCAGCGGTGCGATTGGTGGCCAAAGTGAACGCCAGCTTCAAGCAGCTGACGCATAGAGAAATCGGGTAGCGCCATAGTATCAGTTCTCCGGTTGGTTCCTCCGGAAGCGTGTGAGCAGACGAGCCTTATGGCCCGGCAGCCACCGGACGGCCTTGTAAAGCCATGCTTCCGTGTGAGATGGCGCGGTATATAGCCGGATTTCGGCGAGAAGCAAGGAAATAAGGCCGGTTTTCTGGGCTTTTTAGCCTTGTTTGGGCCCCTTAGCGCCTTCAGATGGCGGCCGGCGCCTCGATCAGACCCAGATGCCTCGCCATCGGCCGAAAATCGCTGTCATTGTGCAGCAACGGCTGGCGGTTTTCGATGCACCAGGTTCCAATCAACAGGTCGATGGTCTTGCGGACAGTGATACCACGCCGGCGCAGGGCACGGAAATTGCGGGCGGCGGCAATCGCGATCGCATCTCCAGCCATCGGCACGATTTCGAAGTGGCGCAGAAGGGTTTCGACTTGCCGGGCCTCCCGCTCGCCGTCGAGGCCCTGCAGCACCTCGCAAAGCATCAAATCGCCGACGATGATTTCATCCCTGCCGAAGGCCGCCCGTAGCGCTGTGACGTGCGAGGCATTCCGGCCGTTGAGGAAGTCGATCCATACGCTGCTGTCGACGACGATCAACCTCCTCGCCCCTTGCGGCTTCGGGCGAGGTCCCCGCGCCAACGGTATTTACCAAAAGCGGTATCGACCTGCTGCTGATGCCGCAATCTGATCATCAGGCGAAGCGCCTGCTCGACGGTCTGCTTTTTGGTCGCTTGCCCCGATGCCTTCTGGGCCTCGGCCATCAACGCGTCATCGATGTCGATATTGGTGCGCATCGGCGATCTCTTCAAACAATGTGTATCGTGGTACGATATCATACACATCGGGCACCCGCAATCACGCGGTCGACATGCCGTCCGAAGCAAGGCAAAGACCGAGGGCGTTCGCCCTCGGTCCTCCGCATCGCCTCACGCCGTCTTCAGCACTTCGCGACATTCGGCGGGCATTTTTTCGCTGGTGCAGCCGGTCGCGGCGGCGGAGCGGCTGGGCGCGGCGGCGGCGGAGCTGGACGGGCCACTTGGGGCGCAGGCCGTGGTGGCGGCGGCGGCGCCGCTCGAGGCGGCGGTGGTGCCACCCGGGGCGGCGGTGGCGCTGGTCGTGATACCTGTGGCGCCGGACGCGGTGGCGGAGGCGGCGGTGCAGCGCGGCGCGGCGGCTCGGCACGTTGGATCTTCGGCTGTGCGGCAGGCTTTGGCGCAGCCACCGGCGCCGCTGCAGCGGGTTTCGAAGGCGGTGGCGGCGGAGCCGCGTTTGGCTTACGGGCGGTCTCGGGAACGACCGGCTTTTCGGCAGCGACTGGTTTGGCCTCAGGGGCCGGCGCCGTCCCGCCCGCTTTCGGCTGGCCGACCAGCGGAGCCGGCGCAGTCGTTCCGGGCGTCTTCCGAGCGCCCACGGCTGCCGGTTGATTCGGCGCCGGAGCCGCCGTCGCAGGCTGGTTGAGCGGTGCAAGTTTCGCGCTCGGATTGGGCGCGCCGGGAACGGGCGCCGTCGCGGCCGCGGGCGCGGGTGGCGTGCCCTTGGTGCCCGGAACCGGCAGGCTATTGGCCTTCGGCAGCCCCTGCCCCTGCGGCAGCGCATTCGGAGCCACGTTCGCAGGCTGCAGCGTCGCTGGCGCAGCTTTCTGGCCAAGCGGCGTCGCCGGAGTTCCGGGCTTGGCCGGATTGATCGCGGCGCTCGGCGGCATCGGCAATTTGCCCTGCTGGATCAACGAAGCCTTTTGCGCGGCCGCGGCCGGGAGTGTCGGACCAGCACCCGCCGGCGCCACCGCGCCCTGCCCGGGTCCGGCCTTCGTGCCCAGTGCACCGGCGCCGGGTGTACCGGGCGCAACGAGCGGCGGCGGCCGGTTGATGACGGTGTTGATCACAGTCGTGTTGTGGATATTGGCGAAGATGATGTTGTTGGGCGGCGGCGCGACATAGACCGGCGCCCGCACATAGACCGGGATCGGCACGAAGACCGGTTGCGGCAGGATGAACAGTCCGACGGCCACGATCGGCGGCGGCAACACGACGAAATCCGGAGGCGGCGGCGGCAGGAAATACACCGGCGGCGGCGGTGGCGGCAAAAAGCCGAAATCAGGATCGCCGAAGTAAAATACGGGACGATCGACGTAGACGATCTCGTCCGGCGGCGGCGGCGGCACGTCGTAGTCGATGACGGCGAATGCCGGCGGCGGCTCCAGCGCCGCGGCCAGGATCGCGAGACGCCGGCGAGCATCGCCGGCATGCGGCCCGTTCGGATAGCGTCGCAGATATGACCAGTAAGCCTGCGGCGTGTCGGCCCGGTAGGTCCGAAGCCAGGTCAGCGCCTCGCGCCGTGCAGCGACGATGGCGCGTACGCGCCGCGCCAGCGGGTCGCCGGGATAGGCGCCGAGGAAATCCTCATAGGCCGGCATCGTGTCGCGTTCGAGCACCGCGGCGTAGGCATCCTGCGGACCGAGATCGCGGATCGGCCGGTTACGGGCTGCGGCGGCCTGCGCCGGCGGCGCCTCCGCGGGCGCATCCGGCGCACGGTCGAAGAACATGAAGGGGGCATCGATCTTTTCCGCCTGCCAGGGCACCAGCGCGCCTTTGCTGGCGTCATTGACGCGCAGCCGCAGGCGGTTGAACACCTCCGGCAGCGGCAATCCGCCGGTGCGGATCATCTCCGCGAGCGACTGGGCGTAAACGCCATATGTCCCCTGCTCACCGGGAGCAACCGTGCCGGGCGCGGCGTTGTACGCGATCAGCATGTGCGGCTCCGGCTCGACCAGCGCCAGCCCGCTCGCGATCGGCTGGCCGCCTTCGATAAAGGGCTGCGGCCGCGCCGCGTCCAGCACCACGATATTGGCCTTCAGGGGCAGCGAGGCCAGCTGGCGGATATAGTCGTTGATCCGCAAGCCTTCGATCGGAATGTCGGTGTCACGGCCGATCGTGGAATTGACGGGGATGAAATAATTCTCGCCGGCGATCTGGATGCCGTAGCCCGCGAGATAGACCATCGCGACCGTCCCCGGGCCTGACGCTTCGGCCTTCTGGATGAAATCGCGAAAACTTCGCCGCAGCGTATCGCCATCGAGATCGCGGGCGCCGACAACATCGAAGCCCGCGGCCTGCAAGGTCTGGGCCATCAAGCCGGCGTCATTCGCCGCTGTCGCGAGCGGCGACTTGGCGTACGCGCCATTGCCGACGACCAGCGCAATCCGTTTTTCCTGTTGCTGGGCGGAGGCAGAAGTCAGGCCCCCCGGGAACCCGGACAACAGCATCAAACAGAGCGAAAAGATCGAAAAGGTTCTGGTCACATGCATGGCTGTTCGGTCCCCACCGGTTCAAGCACGGAACGCACTGAATACGCTGCTAGCTGAACATCGTTTGAACGAAAAGCGCTGCCAATAAGGCAATGCGCGGCGTCAACCGGAATCTCCCCCGCATCACCTGCGGGGCAGGCTCTCGAAAACGCGCTAGCGGGCGGCCTCGACGGGCTTGGCCTGGTTGCGATCGCGATCGAGCTTGGCCTTGAGATTCGCAATGTCGCCAAAGAACGCGTTTTCGTCGCGAAACGGAACCGCGCGGAACGAAGGCGGCATCAACAGCCGCGTGGTGTTTTGCCGGCCGGAGTTGGAGAACGCTTCCGATTGCTGCAGAGTCTGTGCCGCAATCACGGTCACCAGCACCGTCGTCACGATGGCGCCCTTCAGCCACAGGCGCGCCGGGCCGACCTCGCGCAGGTGGAAGAAGCACATCGCAGCAAGGATCGACCAGATCGCGACATACTGGTAGGTGCTGGCCGTCGGCCACGTCCATGCGAAGGCGGAAACCTGCGCAAACTCGTTGTAGAGCGAGAGCAGGAAGGCGCCCGCCAGCACGATCAGCAGATGGCGCAGAAAGCGCGAGCGGCCGGAGAAGATGCGCGACAGCAGCGCCCACAATCCGGCCCACACCAGCACCGAGGCGATGATCGTCAGCGACGGCGTCAGATAGGTCGAGACCCGGGGCTCCGAGGTCTGGGTCAGCCAGATCTTGAGCATGTAGATCCCAAGAGTCACCCCGCCGAGCGCCGCAATGCCCAGGAACGGCAGTATCCCCCGCTCCGGCCGCGCCACCCGTTCGCGCTCGACTTCATGGTCGATCGCGCGGACGCGCAACCAGGTTTGACCGATCCGGATCGGCCTGGCGCCGTCAACGACGATGCGCCCCTGCCGGATCTTGCCGCCGTCGAGGAATGTGCCGTTGACGCTGCCCATGTCCTCGGCAATCAGTTGCCCGGTCTCATCGCGAAAAACGCGCAAATGATGTGCTGCGACATAGGGATCGTCGACGATCACATCATTGTCATAGCCGCGGCCGATACGCGCTTCCGCACCGGCGATCCGGACGCGTGCGGTGACGTCGCGATGGCGCGACAATATCTCGACCCAGATCATTTGGTTACTTGCACTGCTTCGATTTGCACCGCTTCGAGAAAGCGCTTGCCGAGCGCGATGGCGTCGTCATAACCCACCGCCTGCAGGCTCAGCCGCGAGACCAGCGCCTCGCCGCCGTGATCCTGCGTCACCGCAATCAGCGCCACGTCGTAGAGCCCTTCAAACTCGCGATAGGCCTGCGCGCACCAGATCACCCGCAGCGGCGGATGCTCCTGCGCGGGCGCCGTGCTGACAAAGTCCTCGTGGCAGCGTTCCGGCGTGTACCATTTGCGGAACGGGCCGCCGCCGACCAGGCGCGGCTGGCTCAGCTGGGTCAGATAAGTCGCGAACTGGAATTGATTGAGATCGACACTACTGACGTAGGAATGGTTGATCTGAATGGCGCCGGTATTGAGATCGGACGCCACGTACAAGCCGGTGTCGCTGCTGCAATTGGTTGAATTGATGTTGGCGCGCGGCTTTGGCGTGGCGCCGGCGTTGGTGTTGGCCCAGCAATTGAACCACGGCGCAATCGTCTCGGGTGTCCGGTAGGGCCCGAGCACGGTCGAGCGGAACCCCTCTTCACCCAGCGATTTGTAGAGCCCGGCACCCCACGCGGTGAGCTGTCGCGCAATCTCGGCACGCAGGTCCGGCGCCGTCTCATGCTCGCGGACGCTCTGCAGCAGTGCCGCGGCAAACCGCGCCGGTACCAGGAAGCTGACGAGCTGGCCGCCCCTGCGGGTCGCCACGTTGATGCCGACCACCAGCCCGTCGCCGTTGACGGTCGGGCCGCCGCTCATGCCGGGATTGAGCGCCCCGCTGAAATGGACGCGATCGTTGTAGCTGCGCTCGACCAGTCCGTTATAGGTGCCTTCGATGATGGTGAAGCCGAGGTCGAGCGGATTGCCCATGGAATAGAGCCGTTCCCCCTTGGGCAGGCCGCCCTCCATCGCGGTCTTGTCGAACGAAAAGAATGGCGCGTCATGCTTGTCGAGGCGGACGATGGCGAGATCGTTCGGCAAGTCGACACCCAACAGACTGACATCGCCGTGGCTGCCATCGGCCGCCACATATTCAAGCCGATAGGTCTTTGGCTCGAGCGCGACCTGCGAGACCACGTGATAGTTGGTGACCGCAAGTCCATCGGCGGAAACCAGAAACCCCGAACCGATCGATATCTGCCGCCCGGCGTCGGCGACCAGCGTGCGAATCTGCAACAGCCGGGGCGGCGCCGACGCATAGATGCCTTCGGCCGTCGAAGCCGGACCAGGGGCCGCCCGCGCTGAACCGCCGATGATCGCCCCGATCGCCAGGATCAGCCGAAGCGCGCGCGAGACGCTGGAAATGGAAACGATCAAGAAGCCCCCTGCTCAACCTGCATCGCGTCACAGCCTTGGCGCTCGCCGCCGTTTAGCCAAAACAGCGCATGGTTGCAAATGCGTCAGACCTCACGACGCGACGGTCAGCGGCCATCGCTGCTGCACGGCGACCGCATAGATGTGGAATGACAATCTGGAAATCAGGCGGCGCCGCAGACCCCGCTACCTCACAGCGTCTGCACATCCACCACGCCCGACACCGCCTTGATCGCGCCGGCGATCTGCGGCGAGACCGTGAAGCGGCCCGGGAGTTTCATTTCGACCTCGGTTTCGAGGTCGAGCATGATCACGAGCGACACGTCGCCATTGGCCCCGTCCATCGGGGCTGGCGCCGGTTTTGGTTGCGTGGCGCGGGCCTGGCTGCCAGCTGCTGCCGCTTCCGGCATGTTGAGCCGCTTTGCGATGGAATCCAGCGGTTTGGTATCACGCACGAAGATGCGCAGCCCCTTTTGGGTTTTGGCCGCGGCGGCGTCGAGCGGTTCGGCGTGCAGCACCCTCGCGCGCACATCCTCGCCCTGCAGTTCGGCGCCGAGTTGCAGCAGCACCGCGGCACCTGGTTCCAGCACGTCGCGATATTGCGCGAGGCCCTCGGAGAACAGCACGGCTTCGAAATGGCCGGTTGGGTCCGACAGGCCCATGATGCCCATCTTGTTGCCGGTCTTGGTGCGCCGTTCCATGCGCGACACCACGGTCGCGGCAACCTTGCCGGCGGTCGCGCCGGTTTTAACCGCGCGCGAAAACTCCGCCCAGGACTGCACCCGCAACCGCTTCAGCACGGTGGCGTAATCATCCAGCGGATGGCCGGACAGGAAGAAGCCGATGGCGTCGTATTCGCGGCGCAGCCGCTCGGCCGGCAGCCAGGGCTCGAGCTGCGGCAGCATGATGGTCGGCGCGTCGGAGGCGCCGCCGAACATGTCGTTCTGCCCGATCGTGGTGGCCTCGTGGCTGCGCTGGCAGGCCGCCAGGATCGCCTCCGCGCCACCAAATACCCGCGCGCGGTTCGAATCAAGCGTGTCGAAGGCGCCGGCGGCGGCCAGGCTTTCGATCACGCGCTTGTTGATCGCGCGCGGATTGGCGCGCGCGGCGAAATCGGCCAGCGACGTGAAGGCGCCCTCTTTGCGGGTCGCCACGATCAGCTCGACCGCCGCCGGGCCGACGCCCTTCAGCGCCGCCAGCGCGTAGTAGATCGTGTTGGCGCTGACTTCGAAGGTCGGCCCCGAACGATTGATGTTCGGCGCCTCGACCTTGATCCCGAGCCGCTGCGCCTCGGCGCGAAATTCCGAGAGCTTGTCGGTGTTGTTGAGTTCGAGCGTCATCGACGCCGCCAGAAACTCCACCGGGTAATGCGCCTTCATATAGGCGGTGTGATACGACACCAGCGCATAGGCCGCCGCATGGCTCTTGTTGAAGCCGTAGTCGGCGAATTTGGCGAGCAGTTCGAAAATCGTGTCCGCCTGCCCTTTCGGCACGCCGTTCTTGACCGAGCCCGCGACGAAGATCGCGCGCTGCTTTTCCATCTCGGAGCGGATCTTCTTGCCCATCGCACGGCGCAACAGATCGGCGTCGCCGAGCGAATAACCCGCCATCACCTGGGCGATCTGCATCACCTGTTCCTGATAGATGATGACGCCGAAGGTCTCCTTCAGGATCGGCTCGAGCAGCGGATGCAGGTATTCCGGCTCCTCGTCGCCGTGCTTGCGCGCGCAATAGGTCGGGATGTTCGCCATCGGACCCGGGCGATACAGCGCCACCAGCGCGATGATGTCCTCAAAACGGTCGGGCCGCATGTCGACCAGCGCGCGGCGCATGCCCTGGCTTTCCACCTGGAACACGCCGACCACATCGCCCTTGGCCAGCATCTGGTAGCTTGGGGCGTCGTCGAGCGGCAAGGTCGCAAGGTCGATTTCGACGTTGCGCTGCTTGAGCAGTTTGACCGCGACATCAAGCACGGTGAGCGTCTTCAGACCGAGGAAGTCGAATTTCACGAGGCCCGCGGGCTCGACCCATTTCATGTTGAACTGGGTCACCGGCATGTCGGATTTGGGATCGCGATAGAGCGGCACCAGTTCGCTCAACGGCCGGTCGCCGATCACGATGCCGGCGGCGTGGGTCGAGGCGTGCCGGGTCAGGCCTTCGAGACGCTGGGCGATGTCGAAGGCGCGGGCGACCACCGCGTCCTCGTCGCGAAACGCCTGCAGCTTCGGTTCGCTGGCGATGGCGGCTGCGAGCGTTACGGGCGCGGCAGGATTTTGCGGCACCAGTTTCGTCAGCTTGTCGACCTGCCCATAGGGCATCTGCAGCACGCGCCCGACGTCGCGCAGCACGCCGCGCGCCTGCAGCGTGCCGAAGGTGATGATCTGAGCCACCTGATCGCGGCCGTAGCGCTGCTGCACGTAGTCGATCACCTCGCCGCGGCGGTCCTGGCAGAAGTCGATGTCGAAGTCCGGCATCGAGACGCGTTCGGGATTGAGGAAGCGCTCGAACAGCAGGCCGAAGCGGATCGGATCGAGGTCGGTGATGGTCAGCGCGTAAGCGACCAGCGATCCGGCGCCGGAGCCGCGGCCCGGCCCGACCGGAATGCCCTCGGATTTGGCGTGCTGGATGAAATCGGCCACGATCAGGAAGTAGCCCGCGTAGTTCATGCGGGTGATGACATCGAGTTCGAACGCCAGCCGCGCATGATAGGTTTCCTCGGTCATGCCCTGCGCGAGGCCGTGCACCTTGAGCCGGTTGGCGAGCCCTGCCTCCGCCTGGCGGCGCAATTCGGCGGCTTCCTCGGCTTCGGCGTCGGCCGCCTTGCTGCCGGCACCGACCGTGAAGCGCGGCAGGATCGGCTTGCGCGTCTTTGGCCGGAACGAACAACGCTCCGCGATTTCGACCGTCGATGCCAGCGCCTCCGGAATGTCGGCGAACAACACCGCCATTTCAGCCCGGGTCTTGAAGCGATGGTCGGGCGTCAGCTGATCGCGATCGGTCTCGGCGATCAGCCGGCCGCCGGCGATGCACAGTAGCGCGTCATGGGCCTCGTAATCGTCATTGGCGGCAAAATACGGCTCGTTGGTCGCGACCAGCGGCAGCCCCTTGGCATAGGCGAGATCGATCAGGCCGGCCTCGGCGCGGCGCTCCTTCTCGATGCCGTGACGTTGCAGTTCGACATAGAGGCGGTCGCCGAACAGGCTCGCCAGCCGGTCGCAGCGCGTCGCGGCCAGGGCGGCATGATCGCCGTGAATCGCCAGCGAAATCGGCCCGTCAGGGCCGCCGGTGAGCGCGATCAGGTCCTCGGCGTCGCCCTCCAGCCATTCGAACTTGATGTGCGGGGACTGGTGCACCGGCGTCTCCAGAAACGCCCGCGAATTCAGCCGCATCAGGCTGCGGTAACCGCGCTCGCGTGCCGCCAGCAGCACGATTCGCGACGGCGCGGAGGCCAGCGCATTGCGCGCATTGGGATCCTGGTCGCCAAAATCGATCGCGAGCTCGCAGCCGATGATGGGCTGGATGCCGTAGCCCGCCATCTTGTCGGAGAATTCCAGCGCCCCGAACATGTTGTCGGTGTCGGTCAGCGCCAGCGCCGGCTGGCGGTCGGCCTTGGCAAGTTCGCCCAGCTTCTGGATCTTGATCGACCCCTTCAGCAGCGAATAGGCCGAATGAACGTGGAGATGAACGAATCCGGCACTGGACATGGCTGCTCGAGCGCTTCTGGGTCAGGAATGGCTGCGGTCGTCAGGCCAGAAGAAAGGCAACGGAAACTTTTGAGTCTCCAGGCCCGACTCGCCCCGCCATGGTGCTGCCTGAAGCGACCGGAGTCCACGCACGACCGCGAATGACCACGCGCCATCCGGCTTTTCCCCAGGGCGCCCCAACGCGCATGTTGCGCCGGGTCCCTTGCCCGCCCATCTCAGAACTGCGGAATCAGCTGCGCCCAGACCGCAATCATCCCGACGAACAGCGTGATCGACGCCAGTGCCGCGGCTTCTTCCACAAAAGTCTTCAACATCCCCGCCTCCCAAGACTAGAACCAAGACTAGAACCAAGATTAGAACCGCTAGAACATATGAAGAACAATGTTCCTTTTTTGTTCTCTGGAGTTAAGCAGCGGTGGCGGATCAGTTGGTGAAGTGGGCCTGAAAATAAAGCGCGTGGTTAATGGGGCCAAGGCTGCCCGGAACCTGGGACTGACACCGCTCCAAACCCGCGGCGGCGTGTGGTCCCGTCGGGCATTCAGGAAGCTAGGCTGGTCACTTCTTCTTGCCAAAAACCGGCGATTTCACCGGCTTGGCCTTCCAATCGAAGAAATCATATAGGCCGGACCAGGCATGAACCTCGGCCTGGCAAATCCCGCATTTGAAACTGCCGGAATGCTTGTCCGAGTGCTGCTCTCTTGTCGCGTCGTAATCCATCCCGCAACCAGGACAGGTGAATTGTTCGGTGGTCCATATGCCGCTTGCCATTCCGCAAATATGCCCTGCGGACCGTTGGTTTTCCAGTGTGGATATCGGCCTCAATCAAACTGAGCCTGATCCCGGGTTAATGCCTCAGAGGAATCTTCGGTCAGGCCGCGGCGCCCTGGCATGCCCTGGGGCGTTGGGGCGCCGATGTCGCCTCTGCACGCCTTTCCGGTCGGTGACGCACCCAACCCGACGCCCGAACGAAAAAAGCCCCGGGCAATGCCCGGGGCTTTCGATTCCGTCGATGATCGCGCGATCAGTAGCGCGCGACGACCGGGCCGCCGAACTTGTAGTTCACGCGGACGGTGACGAGATCGACGTCCTGACGGATGCGATCGGTCCCGAACAGGGTGCCCGACACACCGGCGACGCCGTTGTTGAGGAAGGTGTAGGTCTTGTCCTGCATGAACATGTGATCGTATTCGATCGCAGCCGACCAGTTCGGAGCAAAGCCGTATTCGAGGCCGACACCGACCACGCCGCCCCAGCGGGTATCGTCGTTGGTGGTGGCGACCACGGCGTTGGTGGCGGTCGAGAGCGAGTGGTAACGATCCGAAGTCACGGCGGCGCCGCCCTTCAGGTAGAACAGCGCGTTGTTGGCGGCGTAGCCGATCTGACCGGTGAAGAGGCCGAACGCGTCGACCTTCGACTGGTTGGTGAATGCCGGGAAAGCCAGGCTGGCATTGCTGCCGCTGAAGTCCGCCCAGTTGCCCTGCGCTTCAACGCCGAACACCCAGGTGCCGGCCTGCCAGCGATAACCGATCTGACCGCCGGCGGTGCCGCCGGTCGCGTCGTGGCAACCCTCGGCGGTGACGAACGAGCCACCCGGCGTCGTGAAGTCCCAGCACTTGTGGCTCGAACCCCAACCACCGTTGGCGCCGATATAGAAACCGCTCCAGTCATACACAGCGGCGATCATCGGAGGCGCCTTGGTGTAAGGGCGCGCTGCAAGATCAGCAGCCACTGCCGGCGCAGTCGCGCCGAGCGCGATCAGACTGGCCGTAACAAGCAAAACCTTCTTCATCGTTTTAGATCCCGTTCCAATTTGTACAGCCCCCAAGGCCGCGAGCAACCTCATAACAGTCTTCGTTCGAATTGCTGTAACTTCACTGCAACAGCCGGCGCGAAACGACTTCAGTAAAACGTGAGTTAATATTGCGTTACAGGCACTTTTCGGAGCTTTGTGATGGTGCCTGCCGCAAAAAACTCACATTTCAATCGCGCAAGGCGATGCGCGCGCGCGAATGTGTTGACGAGAAGGCGCGCGTCCGACTTGAATCACGTCAATGGAACTGCGATGGACCTGCAAGGGATCTGTTAGGCGGTGGTCTGACCTGGGAGGGAATCGATGCGCAGAGTGTTTCTAGTCTTGCTAGCGGCCGGCGGACTCGCGGCACTCGGCACCCTGCCCGCCGAAGCCGTCGGCACACGCTATCCGTTTTGCATCCAGGGCGACGAGCAACCCGGCCTGAGCAACTGCACCTTCACGAGCTATGAGCAATGTCAGGCCTCGGCTTCGGGGCGCCGCCTCTGGTGCATCGCCAATCCGTATTATGTCGGCGACGGCGATGCGCCGCCCTATGCCGGCCGCGGTCGCCGTTTGCCGCAGGCCTATCCGGGCTATCCCAGATACTGACCTCTCTCCGGCAAATCCGGAATCGGCGGCCGCGCCCCTTGCACGGCGCCGGCATTCAGCGCGCGAACGTGATTTGACGCCCTGCCCCATGGGCTGTCTGCTGACGGTTGAAAATTCCCGTCAAGGCTGGACACGGAGGACATCATGCGAAGGGCATTACTGGCGCTGATGGTGGGCTGTGCTGCGTCCGCAACGGTTGCGATGCCGGCATCGGCCGATTACCGCTACTGCATCCGGGGCTGCGACTTCGGCGCGGGTCCCGGCGATTGCAGTTTCTCAACCTACCAGCAGTGCCAGGCCAGTGCGGCGGGGCGGACGGCCACCTGCGCGGAAAACCCGAATTTCAGCGCCAAGGCGGAAATGGTCGCCGTCGACCACAGCCGGATGTCGCGCAGGAGGTACTGATGCGCGCACAGGCTTTGGCGATTCTCGCGATCGCGTCCACCGCCGCCACCGCGCCGGCAGCGGCGCAGACCTACTCCCCCGGTTATCCGGTCTGCCTGCACGTCTACGGACCGGTCACCTATTACGAATGCAGCTATTCGTCGCTGCAGCAGTGCGCCGCATCCGCATCGGGCCGTTCAGCGCAATGCGTTGTCAGCCCCTATGCCGCAAACGCGGAAATGCCGGCGCCCTACCGGCGGCGCCGCGCGTATTGAGCGCGGCCGCGTCGGCCGCTGATTGCATCGGCACCGATTCTCCGGATCGAGTCGGCGGCTAGCCACACGCGCCGAAACCTCCTATTTCATGGCGAGGCCGAAATGCTGGCCGATCGCGGTCGGATGCCCCGCAGGAGATATCGATGCGCGTTCTGACTTTGGCGATTTTGGCAATTGGCGCGCTGTCCGTCGCCCAACCGGCGAAGGCCCAGACCTACGACCCGCACTTTCCGGTTTGCATGCGGGTGTTTGGCGACCCGACCTATTTCGAGTGCCGTTACTCGACCATCGCGCAGTGCAAGGGCTCGGCGTCCGGCCGCAGCGCGGAGTGCCTGCTCAATCCCTATTTTGCAAGTGCGGCGGATCCGGCGGGCCGGCGGCATCGCACTTACTGATTGATATTTGACGCGTTTTCTTTACGCGAACCGGCATCCACTTCGCTTGAAAACGCTCTATTCCATTTCGACGACCTGGCCGTCGACCAGCGACACCCGGCGGTCCATCCGGCCGGCCAGTTCCATATTGTGGGTCGCGATCAGCATCGCGACCCGCGTCGCCTTCACCAACTGCATCAACGCATTGAACACGTGATCGGCGGTGTGCGGATCGAGGTTACCGGTCGGCTCGTCCGCCAGTAGCGCGCGCGGCGCATTCGCCACTGCGCGCGCGATCGCGACGCGCTGCTGTTCGCCGCCGGACAATTCGGCCGGCCGGTGGGTGATGCGATCGCTCAAGCCCAGATAGGACAGGATTTCGGTGGAGCGCTTGATGGTCTCGGCGCGTTTGAGGCCGCGGATCATCTGCGGCAACATGACGTTTTCAAGCGCGGTGAATTCCGGCAGCAGCCGGTGCGACTGATAGACGAAGCCGATGTCGGTACGGCGAATCAGCGTGCGTTCGGTATCCGACAATTGCGATGTCGGTGTCCCCGCCACATAGACCTCGCCGTCATCGGGGCCCTCGAGCAGGCCGGCGATATGCAGCAACGTCGATTTGCCCGAACCCGACGGCGCCACCAGCGCCACCGATTGCCCTGCCCACAGCGCCAGCTTGGCGCCGTTGAGAATGGTCAGCGTCGCCTCGCCCTGCCTGTACTGGCGTTTTATATCGTGGAGATAAATAACCGGTACATCTTCTGCCCCCTCCGCCATCTCGTCCTCACTCGTACCGCAGCGCGTCGACGGGATCGAGGCGCGCGGCGCGCCAGGCTGGATACAGCGTCGCCAGGAAAGACAGCGTCAGCGCCATGATGACAACCGCCGAGGTCTCGCCAAAATCGATCTCGGCCGGCAGGCGCGACAGAAAATACAGCGTGGGATCGAACAACGGCGTGTTGGTGGCCCAGGACAGAAACTGCCGGATCGATTCGATGTTCAGGCAGATCAACATCCCGACCAGGAAGCCGACAAAGGTCCCGACCACGCCGATTGCCGCTCCCGTGATCAGGAAAATCCGCATGATCGAGCCCTGCGAGGCGCCCATGGTGCGCAGGATCGCGATGTCCTGGCCCTTGTCCTTCACCAGCATGATCAGGCCGGAGACGATGTTCAGTGCCGCCACCAGCACGATCATGGTCAGGATCAGGAACATCACGTTGCGCTCGACCTGAAGCGCATTGAAGAAGGTCGAGTTGCGCTGCCGCCAGTCGACCAGGAACACCGGCCGCCCGGCGGCCTCCGTCACCGTCTTTCGATAGGTGTCGATCTTGTCGGGATCGGCGGTGAATACCTCGATCGCGGTGACGTCGTCCTTGCGGTTGAAATAAGCCTGCGATTCCGCCAGCGGCATGAATACGAAGCCGGCGTCATATTCCGACATGCCGATCTCGAACACCGCCGTGATCTTGTAGGGCTTGATGCGCGGCGTCGTGCCCATCGGCGTCACCGCGCCGCGAGGTGCTACCAGCGTGATGCTGTCGCCGGCATGCAGCGATAATTGATCAGCGAGCCGGCGGCCGATCGCGACGCCCTGCCCCTCGTCGAATCCCTCGAGCGTGCCCTGTTTGATGTTCGAGGCGATCGAGGTGAGATTGTTGAGATCGTCGGCGCGCATGCCGCGGACCAGCACGCCGGATGCATTGAAGGCCGAGGACGCCAGCGCCTGGCCATCGACGACCGGTGCTGCAAGCCGGATACCGGAGACCTGGCTGATCCGCTCGGCGACGTCCTTCCAGTCGGTCAGCGGCGATTCCAGCGGCTGCACCAGCAAGTGCCCGTTGAGGCCGAGGATCTTGTCCAGGAGCTCCTTGCGGAAGCCGTTCATGACGGCCATCACGATGATCAGCGTAGCGACGCCGAGCATGATGCCGAGGAAGGAAAAGCCGGCGATGACGGAAATGAAACCTTCCTTGCGACGTGCCCGCAAATAGCGTCCGGACAGCAGCCACTCGAATGGCGCAAAAGGCGGGGTTCGAACTGTCTCGGTCATGGTTTCATCCATCTTTCGATAATCCCATGATTCGGGCCAAATGTGGCCGGAATGCCTGACTTGAACGCGTCCGGTGGATAATCTTTAGCCTGCTATCCGCGCGACCACTTCCGCCGGGCTGAGATTCTCGCGCGATCCGTCGCTGCGCCGCTTGATCTCGAGCTTGCCCTCGGCAAGGCCCTTCGGCCCGATCAGTATCTGCCAGGGGATGCCGATCAGGTCGGCGGCCGCGAATTTCGCGCCGGCGCGCTGGTCGGTATCGTCATAGAGCACGTCGACGCCCTTGTCCGACAATTCGCGATAGAGCTTCTCGCAGGCCGCATCGACGGCCGCGTCGCCCTGCTTCAGGTTCAGGATCACCGCCGTGAAGGGGGCTACCGCTTCCGGCCATTTGATGCCGGCATCGTCATGGCAGGCCTCGATGATGGCACCGACCAGGCGGGACACGCCAACCCCGTAGGAGCCGCCATGGATCGGCACGTCGACGCCGTCGGCGCCGGCCACCAGCGCCTTCATGGCGTCGGAATATTTGGTGCCGAAATAGAAGATCTGGCCGACCTCGATGCCGCGGGTGTGCACCTTCTTGTCGGCGGCTACTTCGCGATCGAAGCGCGCGGCATCGTGGACGTCTTCGGTCGCGGCATAGACCGAGGTCCATTGCTTGATAATGCCGGTGAGATCGCCGTCGTAATCGACATCGTCACCGGGGATCGGCAGATTGAGCACGTCGCTGTCGCAATGCACGCCGGACTCGCCGGTTTCGGCGAGCACGATGAATTCATGGCTGAGATCGCCACCGATCGGGCCGGTTTCCGCGCGCATCGGGATCGCCTTCAACCCCATCCGCGCAAAGGTGCGCAGGTAAGCGACGAACATCCTGTTGTAGGAACGGCGTGCCGCGGCCTCGTCGATGTCGAAGGAGTAGGCGTCCTTCATCAAAAATTCGCGGCCACGCATCACGCCGAAACGCGGACGCTGCTCGTCGCGGAACTTCCACTGGATGTGGTAGAGATTGAGCGGCAGGCTTCGGTACGATTTGACGTAGGCGCGAAAAATCTCGGTGATCATTTCCTCGTTGGTCGGACCAAACAGCAATTCGCGCTTGTGGCGATCGCTGATGCGCAGCATCTCCGGGCCGTAGGCGTCGTAGCGGCCGCTCTCGCGCCAGAGATCGGCGAGCTGCAGCGTCGGCATCAGCAATTCCAGCGCGCCGGCGCGGTCCTGCTCCTCGCGGACGATCTGCTCGATCTTCTTCAGCACCCGAAAGCCCAGCGGCAGCCAAGCGTAGATGCCGGCCGCTTCCTGCCGCATCATGCCCGCACGCAGCATCAGCCGATGCGAGACGATCTCCGCCTCTTTCGGATTTTCTTTCAGGATCGGCAGGAAAAAACGCGACAATCGCATGGGACAAACTCGGGGGAATCAGCGGGGACACGAGAGGGGTGCAGTGAAACCGGATCGGGTACGAAAACACAAGGCCGGGGGTTACGAAAAAGCCGCAGGAAATGCGGATTTCCGGCCATTTCGGCCCGAAGATTGTGGCGGGACAAATGCCATCCGGGGTCACGATCCCGTACCGGATTCCGCCCTTCGATCGGGGCACGCGTTCATTTGATCAGGATCGGCGCTTCCACGCTGAACGTGTCGCTGCCCGCGATCGAAATGCCAAGGCCGAGTGTCCAGCGCCCGGCGGCCAGATCGGAGACCTTCACCCGCCAGCGGTCGTCGGAGATATGTTCGGCCTGAACTGCCTGCAGCCGCTTTCCGGCGCTCGCATCGGTCAGCGTCACTGACACCGCCTTGGCCGTCAGCGGCTTCTCTTCCATCGTCTCGAGCTGGATCGTGATGTCCACCGGCCCGGCCCGTCCCGGCGAAACCGTGACATTGGCCATCGCCTTCTCGGTGTGAAGATGCGTGAAGAAATCGTCATCACCCGCAGTGGCCGGGCTTGCCGAATACGACAGCCAGACAACACAGATCAGGCTGAGCGCAAGCCGCGACAACGGACCACGCGACTGATAGCGCAGCATCGCCATCACATCTTCGTGCCGGGATGATCGGGCATCTTCTTCATTTCCATGTGACCGCCTGCGGCATCGGCGCCCGCGGGCGCCTGCGCGCCGACGCCTTGCACCTCGAGCGACAGCGTCACCTTGCCGGCTTTTTCGAACTCGAGCGTGACCGGCACCTTGTCGCCTTGTTTGAGCTGGCCCTTCAGGTCGAACATCATCAGATGATATCCGCCCGGCGCCAGCTTGACGGTCTTGCCGGGCTCGATCGTCAGGCCGTTGTCGAGCGGACGCATCGTCATCACGCCGTTATTCACGGCCATCTCGTGGACCTCGACCTTGCCGGCGATGTCCCCTGCCCCACCTATCAGCCGGTCGGAGGCAGAACCCTTGTTTTCGATGGTGAGATAGCCACCGGCGACCTTGGCACCGCTTGGCGTGGCGCGGCTCCAGGCCTGCGAGATCACGAGATCGCCGGCCTTGACCTCCTCGGCGCGTGCAGCGGTTAGAGAAAGCGCCGTGAGCAGAACGGCGCCCGCGACCGTGCGTGCGGTCGCCATCGATACCGGCCATGTGATTTGCATTTGGTGGTCCTCATCGTTCGCAGCGAGATGGTTATTGCATCGGAGGGTTTGATGCAAAGACGTGGATGGCGGGATGCAGCGTTCCCAGAATCCCGACAATGGCGAAAATCGCGAGCGCCAGCACGAACTCGATTGTGCTGTTGCGCGCCAGCCGCTGAAGCGCATCGAGCCGTGGCGCGCTGGATGGCAAGGCGAGCCGCGGCGTCAGCCAAAACCGATTGGCGGCGGCAAACGCCAGCATGACGGCAAACAGCGCGATCTTCAGCATCAGGAGCTGCCCGTAGCCGGTTGCGATCAACGCGCGCCAGGAGCCGACCAATATCCATGTGTTGATGATGCCGGTGGCAAGGATCACCGCGACGGCCGCGATGCCCATGGTCGAGAAGCGCGTCGTCGCCTGCCATGCAAATGACGCCTCCACAAAACTCCGGTCGCGCCGGCTGGCCGACAACAGCAGCGCCAGCGATACCAGGCCGCCAGTCCAGATCGCGGCGGCAACGAGATGGAGCGTGTCGGCGGCCAAATGGAGAATTCCCATTTCACCCGGCGTCGATCCCGCATGCCCGGTCCACGCGATCGCCGCAATCAGGCCAAGCGAGATCGCGAGCGCAAGCCCACGGGCCAGCGGAAAGCGATCATATCCGAGACAGCCCGCCAACATGACCGCCAGCACGAAGCGGATCTCGAGAACCTGTCCGAATTGCGTCTGGTTCACCACGGTCGAGAGCACCTCCGGGGTCATGGCTTGCGGCAGCGCAAGACCGCTCATGGAAGCCGCCTCCAGCAGCAGCCAGATCAGGCCCGAAACCACCGCTAGCGCGAGACCGGCCGCGGCCAGGCGAAGGGCTCGCGCCCGGACCTGCGTGCCGGCCGGCGTCAACGGACCAAAGGCGGCATCCGCCGCCACGGCGCGGAAAATCAGGATTCCCGTCGTCGTCGCCGTGGCGGCAAAATGCAGCGCGCGAATGACAACCAACGGACCGTCGATTTCAGCACCTGGCCACTCCATCGGTTTGCCCGCGGCCTTACTGGCCGACCTGGAACGTGAAATTGCCATCCGTCGTATGCGTGTCGACGGAAAGGACGTGCCAGGTGACATGATACGTTCCGGCGCCGCCTGAGCGTAACGATATCGACATCTGATTGCCGCTGACCCGCGTTTTGCCGGTGTCGACGTGCACACCGGCAGCGTTGGTCACGGTGATGGTGCTGAACGCAGCCTCCAGTTTCTGGGTGAACCATAGCGTGACCTGATGCGGTGCTGCTGCGACCGTGTTGCCGACGCGGGGTTCGGCCCGGTCGAGTTGCGCGTGCGCGGCGGCTTCGCCGGTCGCAAGGACGAGCAGTAGCGGGGTGATGGCGGCAAGAGATGAGCGGCGCATGGTCAATTCCTTGGAAAGGGGCTGGCGGGCTGGACATAGCTGCCAAAGATCGGCCGGCCGATGCCGTGCGGATCGATGTCATCGAGGTACAGGTGCAATTGCGCGATCACCCCGACATTGGTGCCGCTTTGCCGGTTGATCGGGATCAGCGCCTCGACGGCGATCTGAAACGTATTTCCGACCCAGATCACCCCGGGATTGATGGTGCCGGTGGTCAGGGTTCCCGAAGTAAACGTGTTCGACACCGGCGTTTGCAGCGTCGCCTCGACCAGCGGGATCAGGTGATTGACGAAATCCGGCAGGCCGAGATCGACCACGGCGGATTTCAGATAGGGCATGCTGTATTGAATCGTGGCGCCCCAGTTCAACACCCGCGGGTGAAATTCCGTGTCCACGGTCGGATCGCCGGTATCCGGATCGATGCCGAACGCGGTGGTCGAATTTTTACCGGGGATCGCATAGCCGACCTGGCCGGTGACCGCGACCGGCCGAATCCAGGACAGGGTGTCGGGAAGATCACCAAAACCTTTGCCGAAATAAATCGTCGGCGTGTAGGTATTGAACGGGTCGGCGCCAACGCTTGCGGAGCCCGTCCCACCCCACTCGATGCTCAGACCGACCGACATCACAAACTCATGTTCCGGGTTCTTGTAGACGCGGTATTTGAAGGTGGTATCGAGGTTCTGAAAACCGTTGGCTCCGGCTGCCGTTGGATCGATCGGGCCAAGAAAGGTGTAGGTCGAGCCAAACGATATCGCGAAATCCTCGGTGATCCGTTTGGAAAACTCGCTGGATATGTCGCGCTGCCGCACTGGCGGCACGTCGCCGGTCTTGAGGCTGTCGACGGTGGGAAGCGACAGCTCGTCGTTCACGCCGGGATCGTCAATGCCGAGCGTGGCGGGAAAGAAGCGATTGCCGACGATTTCGTGGGCGACGCCTGGAGTGAGTGGAACGAGCGCTATGGCGAGCCCCGGCAGGCCCGCGCGCCAAAGACGAATAGACATGGAATTCTCCGCAGATGTTGAGTCGTGAACGCATTCGAGCGGCCGGAGGCCGCGAAATTCACGTCAGCTGCGGTGGGGCACGGGCTTGCGCGTGAGATCCCGCACGCGAAGCAAAACGCTCAGCCATGAACGCGAGCCAGACCACGCGTTCCGGCTGGCGATCCACCGCGATGGCGGCCGCGGTCTGCGGCGCATCCACCGGCGCGCCGGTGTGGAGCACGCTGCAAACCGAGCAGCATCCATCGTGGGCGCGGTGCCCGCCGGTTTGATCCGACGGCTGGCCCGGCGCATTGCCGTGGCAGATCGCGGCGGCGGCCAGCGGATCGGAGGCCGCGATGCTGGCAGCCCAAGTCGCGCCGATCGGTGCGAAGATCTGCACGATCAGAGCGATCAGGACTATGGGAAGAAATTTCTTCAGCCGCCGGCGCATCATCAAACCCATCCGTTGCCCAACTAATCACCAGAGAGTTCCGGAGTTGAGGTTGCGTTCCCGGCTTTATGCTGCGGACCGCCATGAAATTCCGCCACGCGGACGGCGTTGCCGGCACGCCCGCGGCGCCGGCGGGACCCGACCCTATCTCCTTATCCCACCGGGGGATTTTGGCGACCGATCTGCAACCAATGGTGGCGGGTTCCCAATCATTTCGCAATTTGCTCGAATTTTGAACAATCGTTGCCGAAAATGGTGACAAGACGAAAAAGATGGTCTACCAGTGCGGCCTCAGGCCAGCCGCAAGGCTTCAGGTCTGGTGGTCCAAGTCTCGGGAGGAGCCCGGCGCGCACAAGCAGCGTCACCCCATCAATCAAGATCAAATCCGAATTTTGGGGAAACAGGGTCGACACAATTTTTGAGCAGGGCTTCCCGCCCTGCTCTTTTTTTTCCGAGATCATCTCAAGAGATGATGATGCCATCAGAAAATCCGATTGAGCGCAGCTTTGAACTCGCCGCGGCGCGCTGCGATGATCTGACGCCGCTGGTCTATCGCCGCTTGTTCGAAAAGCACCCCGAGGCCGCGGGCATGTTTCGCAGCGAAGGCAGCGCGCTGGTCAAGGGCTCGATGCTGGCGCTGACGATCGACGCGATTCTGGATTTCGCTGGCGAACGCACCGGCCATTTTCGCCTGATCGAATGCGAGGTGTCGTCGCACGACGCCTACGGCACGCCGCGAGAACTGTTCATTTCGTTCTTCGGCGTGATCGCCGATGCGCTGCGCGAGGTTCTCGGCGCGGAGTGGTCGGCCGAGATCGGCCAAGCGTGGCGAAAACTGCTGGACGAGGTCGCCGACATCGTCAAACAGAGCGAAGCCTAAAACAATTCCCGTTCCAGGAAATTCGAGCCGATGTCCGCCTTCTTCTTGATCGGATCATAGTCGCAATAGACGCTGTCGGCGACCAGCGTGTAGCTGGCGATGATGGTGTCCTTGTTGAGCTTGACCGAGGTCAGGCCGATCACCGCAGTCTGCTTGCCGCCGTTCCATTTGAATGGCGTGGTGCTCGGCGCCTTTTCGCAGGCCGCCACCGCGTCGGCAAACACCGCGCCCTCGACGAAGGCTTTTACCGTTCTAAGCTGCGTCAGGGTTCGCCAGTTCGCATAGAACGCCCCCGCAAGGCCGATGATGACCAGGACCAGCAGTCCGACCATGGTTTTTTGAAACGTCATTGATCTCTCCAAGCCCGCGACCTCGGGCGTGCAACGCCGCATTCCCGAGACCCATTTGTCCTTTTCAACGCGATCCAAGGCAAGCCGAATAATGGCACATCGAGCAAAAGCCGCCCCACGCGGAGCGCCCCGCACGCGTGGGGTACGACGGCTATCCTAAAACGGCATCCCCATCAGCTTCGAGAGCCGCTCGATGTTCAGGTAGCCCTGATAATAGGCCCACATCGCGACGGCGTAGATCACCGCCGAGATGATGGTGGTCCAGATCAGCTTTGAGCCCATACGGGTCAGCACCGGCGCGCCGGGATCGGTGCCGGGGGGGCCCTCGCCGTCCTCGTGCTGGCTGCGTACACCGAACGGCAGCGTCAGGAACAGCACGAGCCACCACAGCACGAAAAAGATCGCAAACGCCGTGGAGATTGCATAAGCCATCTGATGTCAGGCCTGTTCGATTTCGACGAGCGCGCCGGAAAAATCCTTCGGATGGAAAAACAGCACCGGTTTGCCGTGGGCGCCGATCTTCGGCACGCCGTCGCCGAGCACGCGCGCGCCCTCCTTGATCAGGGTGTCACGCGCGGCGATGATGTCGGGCACATCGTAGCAGATGTGATGGATGCCGCCGTTGGCATTGCGCTCGACGAATTTGGCGATCGGCGAGGCGTGGCCGAGCGGCTGGATGAATTCGATCTTGGTGTTGGGCAAGGTGACGAAAACCGTGATCACGCCGTGCTCCGGCAGCGGCACCGCACCGGAGATTTCAGCGCCGAACGCGCCGCGGTAGATCTTTGCGGCCTTCTCGGCGTCCTTGACCGCGATCGCGACATGATTGAGCCGGCCCAGCATGATGGTCCTCCACGAAACGTTCTTAAACCGTCAGCACATGAACGAGGCACAGCGGCTTCTTGCCCCAGTGCTCGTTGATCACAGCGCGGACCGCCCGGCGCACCGATTCCGCCATCGCATCCGGATCGCGCCGCCGCGCCCGCGGCAGGCCCTCGACCGTCGAGACCACGGCGTCGAACACGATCTCGTCGATCACCTCGCCTGCGCTATTCTTCTCGGGGATGCCGACGAGATCAACCTCGGGATCGTCGGCCAGTTCGCCCTTGTCGGTCACGACGAGGGCCACGAAAGCGCAGCCGGCAAAGGCCAGCTTGCGCCGCTCGACCACGGCGCGCGACTTCGAATCCTCCAAAATCGCGCCGTCCTTGTAGAGCCGGCCCGACGGCAGTTGGTCGATGATTCCAGGATCGCCGGGGCCGAGCTTGACCAGATCGCCGTTGCGGCAAATCAGGACCTTCGGCACGCCGGCGGCCCGCGCCAGCTTGGCGTGTTCGGAGAGGTGCAGCGCCTCGCCATGGACCGGGATCAGAAGCTGCGGGCGCACCCACGAAATCATGTCGCGCAGCTCATCGCGGCGCGGATGGCCGGAGACATGGACCAGCTCAGTGCGGTCGGTGATCACCTCGATGCCCTGGGTGACCAGGCCATTGATAATCGCGCCGACCGACTTCTCGTTGCCGGGAATGGTGCGCGAGGAAAAGATCACGCAGTCGCCCTTGTTCAGCGTCACCTGCGGGTGGTCGTCATTGGCGATGCGCGCCAAGGCCGCACGCGGCTCGCCCTGGCTGCCGGTGCAGAGCGCCAGCACCTTGTCCGGCGGAAAATGCCCGTAGAGGTCCGCGCCGCGAAAATTCTGCACACCATCGAGATGGCCGGTTTCGCGGGCGACCTGCACCACGCGTTCCATGGCGCGGCCGACCACGACCACTTCGCGATCGGCGGCCTTGGCGGCGTCCGCGACCGCCTTCAGCCGCGCGACGTTGGAGGCAAACGTCGTCACCGCAACCCGGCCCTTGGCCGCCTTCACCAGTTTCGTAATGGTGGCGGCGACCTCGGTCTCCGAGGGCGAGCGGCCTTCCCGCACCGCGTTGGTGGAATCGCCGATCAGCGCCAGCACACCGGCGTCGCCGAGTTCGCGCAGGCGGCGCTCGTCGGTCGGCAGGCCGATGATCGGCGTCGGATCGATCTTCCAGTCGCCGGTATGCAGCACGGTGCCAACAGAGGTGTGGATCGCCAGCGCATGCGATTCCGGAATCGAGTGCGCGACCGGGATGAACTCGACATTGAACGGGCCGAGATCGATGCGGCCGCCCGACGGCACCACCGTGACCGGAATCCTGGGCGCATTGCGCTCCGCGGCGCATTTGGCCTCGAACAAAGCGGCGCTGAATTTGGTCGCGTAGATCTTGCATTGCAGCTTGGGCCAGAGGTCAATGATGGCGCCGAAATGATCCTCATGGGCGTGCGTCAGCACCAGGCCCACCAGATTCTTGCGCTCTTTCTCCAGGAAGCGGATGTCCGGCATGATCAGGTCGATGCCCGGCAGATGTTCCTCGTCGCCGAAGGAGACGCCGAGATCGACCGCCAGCCAGGAGCGCTGATGGCGGTTGCCGAGGCCATAGATCGACAGGTTCATGCCGATCTCGCCGACACCGCCGAGCGGCGCAAAGGTCAGTTCATCCGGCCGCGCCATCAGGCTGCTCCCACGGAGGCTGCAGAGCCAAAATATACCTCGCCTGCGGCGATCGGCATGCGCTTGCCTTCCTGTGTCCGGACGATCAGGCATCCGGTTTCATCGATGGTGTCAAAGGTGCCCTCGATGGTCTGGGCACCGGTCTGGATCGCGACCCGCTCGCCAACGCCGGCGGCGCGCGCCAGCCACAGGGTGCGGATTTCGGCAAAGCCGCGGCCATTGTCCCAGATGCCGCGGAATTCGACCCACGCGTCCGACAGCTCCGCGAACAGCTCTTCCGCACCGATATGGACACCGAGCGCCGCCAGCGAGGTCGCCGGTGTCGGCGTGCCCGACGGCGCTGCGATGACGTTGGTGCCGATCCCGACCACGACGGCCAGGCGATCGCCGGCGAGGGCTTCGGCCTCGAGCAGGATGCCGGACAGCTTCTGCCGCCCGGCCAGCACGTCGTTCGGCCATTTCAGCGCGAATTTAAGCCCGTCCGATCCGCCTATCCGCAAGCTGGCCTCGATGCTGACCTTTTGCAGCGCCGTCTCCAGCGCCAGTCCCGCCGCAAAGCCGAGGGTCGCCGCGACCGCAGGTGATACGTCGACGACTTCGAGGATGCTGCTGGCGAGATTGCCGCGCGGCGCGATCCAGGCCCGCTGCCGCCGGCCGCGGCCCGCGGTCTGCTCCGAGGTGACGAACCATTTCGGCCCCGCCTCGCCTTCGCGCGCGCGCGCCATGGCCTCCGCGTTGGTCGAACCGATCTGGTCGAAGGCGGCTAGATGGTAACCCGCCGATTGGGCTCGAGAACCGAGCGAAAAGGCCATTTAAAAAAGCGATTTGGCTGCGGCCGTCGCCACGCTGACAAGCGGCCCCGGATAGACGAAGAAGAAGATCACGAACAGGCCGGAGACCGCCAGCACCGCGCGCACCTCGTTGCGCATCGGATCGAGCCCGCCAGCCGGCTCTTCAAAATACATCACCTTGATGATGGTGAGATAGTAGAATGCACCCACCACACTCGAGAGCACGCCGACCACGGCGAGCGTGACCAGTCCCGCCTTGATCGCGGCGACAAAGACATACCATTTGGCGAAGAATCCCGCGAGCGGGGGGATGCCGGCGAGCGAGAACAGCAGCATCGCAAAGAAGAACGCGAGCAGCGGATTGCTGCGCGACAGCCCGGCAAAATCGCTGATCTGCTCCATCGCCTGGCCGTTGCGCTTCATGGTCAGGATCACGGCGAAGCTGCCGAGCGTCATCGCGACATAGATCGCGATATAGACCAGCACGCCCTGCGCGCCCTCGACGGTGCCGGCGGCGAGACCGACCAGCGCAAAGCCCATATGGCCGATCGAGGAATAGGCCATCAGGCGCTTGATGTTCTTCTGCCCGATCGCCGCGAACGATCCCAGCGCCATCGAGGCGATCGCGACGAACACGACGATCTGCTGCCACTGCGAGACGATGCCGGGGAACGCCGTCAGCGCCACGCGGGTGAATACCGCAAGTGCCGCGACCTTCGGCGCGGAAGCAAAGAACGCGGTGACGGGGGTCGGCGCGCCCTCATAGACGTCGGGCGTCCACATGTGGAACGGCACCGCCGAAACCTTGAAGCACAGCCCGGCCAGCAGGAACACGATGCCGAACACGATGCCGATGCTGCCGGTCGTGGCGGCTGCCGCGATCCCGGCAAAGCTGACGGTGCCGGTGAAGCCATAGATCAGCGAGGCGCCATACAGCAGCATGCCCGACGACAGCGCGCCGAGCACGAAATATTTCAGGCCGGCCTCGGTGGATTTGGCATTGTCGCGGTTGGAGGCTGCGACCACGTAGAGCGCAAGGCTCATCAGCTCGAGGCCGAGATAGAGCATGATCAGGTCGCCGGCCGAGATCAGCACCATCATGCCGAGCGTCGAGAGCAAGACCAGGATCGCAAATTCGAAAATCCGCCGCGACGGATCGGACAGGAATTCAGTGGAGAGGATCAGCGTCGCCGCCGAACCGATCAGCGCCAGGATCTTCAGGAAACGGGCAAAGTCGTCGACGATGAAGCTGCCGCCGAAGGTCGTGAGCTTGCCGGCCGGCAGCAGCAATTCCAGCGCGCCGGTCAGGACCAGGAGGCACACCGCGAGGCTGGTAACGAGCCGGGTCGTGCCCTGCCCGCGATAGGCACCGATCATCAACAGCACCATGGCGCCGACCGCGAGCACGAGCTCGGGCAGCACCGGCTGCAACTGATAACCTGCACTCGAAAAGCTCATGGCGATGTCCTATCGAGCCCCGGTTGCACCGAGCCTCTTTCCTCTTCTATTTGACGCGTTTTCTTCACGCGAACCGGATCCCACTTCGCTTGAAAACGCTATGTTATTGAACCACCAGCGCGGCTGCCTTCACGGCAGTCACGGCGGTGTTGTAATTGTTGACGAGTTGCTGAACCGAGGCCGCCGACATGTCGAGCACCGGCTTCGGATAGACGCCGAACAGGATGGTGAGCGCCACCAGCGGGAACAGCGTCAGGCTCTCGCGGAATGTCAAATCCTTGATGCTCGCCAGCGAGGGCTTGGTCAGTGCGCCGAACACCACCTTGCGATAGAGCCAGAGCGCATAGGCTGCCGACAGGATCACGCCCGTTGTGGCCAGGGTGGCGGTCGGGATCGAAACCTTGAAGGTGCCGATCAGCGTCATGAATTCGCCGACGAAGCCGGAGGTGCCGGGCAATCCGACATTGGCCATGGTGAAAACCATGAACACCAGCGCGTACAGCGGCATCCGGTTGACCAGGCCGCCATAGGCGGTGATTTCGCGGGTATGCATGCGGTCGTAGACGATGCCGACGCAGAGGAACAGCGCGCCGGAGACGATGCCGTGCGAGACCATCTGGAACACGCCGCCGGCGACGCCCTGCGTGGTGCCGGCGAAGATGCCCATGGTGACGAAGCCCATATGGGCAACCGACGAATAGGCGATCAGCTTCTTGATGTCTTCCTGCATCAACGCCACCAGCGAGGTGTAGATGATGGCGATCACCGACAACGAGAACACCAGCGGCGCAAAGTCATGCGAGGCCAGCGGAAACATCGGCAGCGAGAAGCGCAGGAAGCCGTAGCCGCCCATCTTCAGCAGGATCGCGGCCAGGATCACCGAGCCCGCGGTCGGCGCCTCAACGTGCGCGTCCGGCAGCCAGGTGTGCACCGGCCACATCGGCATCTTCACCGCAAAGGAGGCAAAGAACGCCAGCCAGGCCCAGGTCTGCAAGCTTCGCGGCACGGCGGTGTGCATCAGCGTCGGAATGTCGGTCGTGCCCGCGTTCCAGTACAGCGCCATGATCGCCAGCAGCATCAGCACCGAGCCGAGCAGCGTATAGAGGAAGAACTTGAAGGAGGCGTAGACACGGCGCGGGCCGCCCCAGACACCGATGATCAGGAACATCGGGATCAGGCCGCCCTCGAAGAACAGATAGAACAGCATCAGGTCGAGCGCCGAGAAGGTGCCGACCATCAGCGTTTCCAGCAGCAGGAACGCCATCATGTATTCGCGCACCCGCATCGTGACCGATTTCCAGCTCGCGATGATGCAGAACGGCATCAGGGCGGTGGTCAGGATCACGAACGGCAGCGAAATGCCGTCGACGCCCATGTGGTAGGTGATGCCGCTCGCCAGCCACGACGCTTTCTCGACGAACTGGAAGTCCGGCTGCGCCGGATCGAAGCGCCAGACCAGGATCAGTGAGACCGCAAACGTAACCAGCGTGGTCCACAGCGCGATCCAGCGCGAGTTGCGCTGCGCTGCTTCATCGTCGCCGCGGCTGAGATAGATCACCAGCGCGCCCAGAATCGGCAGGAAGGTGACGACGGAGAGAATGGGCCAGGTTGTCATCACTGGCCTCCCAAGCCGAACATGAACCAGGTGATTAGTCCGGCGACGCCGATCAGCATCGCAAAGGCGTAGTGATAGAGATAACCGGTCTGGATCTTCACGACGTTGCGGGTGACATCAAGCACCCGCGCCGACACGCCGTCGGGGCCGAAGCCGTCGATGATGTAGCCATCGCCCTTCTTCCACAGGAAGCGGCCGATCCACTTGGCCGGGCGCACGAAGACGAAGTCATACAGCTCGTCGAAATACCATTTGTTGAGCAGGAACTGGTAGAGCATCGGGTGCTGGCGAGCGAGCTCCACGGGCAGGTACGGCCGCCGGATGTAAAACATGTAGGAGACCAGCAAGCCCAGCGCCATCATGACGGTCGGCAGCGGGGCGAGCAAAGCCGGCATATGCTCCATGTCTTCGAGGATATGCGGGTTCATCTTCACCAACTCGCGGAAGAACTCCTCGACGCCGTGGCCGACAAACAATTCCTTGAACGGAAAACCCGCCAGGATCGAACCTGCCGCAAGAACGCCGATCGGGACCAGCATCCACAGCGGCGCCTCATGGGCCGCCTCGTAATGCTCCTGGTCGTGCGGTTCGCCGAAGAACGTCTTGAAGATCAGCCGCCAGGAATAGAACGAGGTAAGGCCGGCGGCCGCGACCGTCAGGATGTAGGCGTAGGTCGAGAACGGATTATGCGCCGCATAGGCGGATTCAATGATCGCGTCCTTGGAGAAATAGCCCGCAAACAGCGGAAAGCCCGTCAATGCCAGCGTGCCGATGCACATCACCGCAAATGTGTAAGGAATCTTGCGCCAGAGCCCGCCCATGTTGCGGATGTCCTGCTCGTGATGCATCGCGTAGATCACCGAGCCGGAGCCCAAAAACAGCAGCGCCTTGAAGAAAGCGTGCGTGAACAGATGGAACATGCCGACCGAATAGGCCCCTGCCCCCATCGCCACGAACATGTAGCCAAGCTGCGAACAGGTCGAGTAGGCGACGATGCGCTTGATGTCGTTCTGGACGAGACCGATGGTCGCGGCAAAGAACGCGGTGGTGGCGCCGAAGAACATCACCACGGCCTGCGCATTGGGCGCGAGTTCAAACAGCGGCGACAACCGCGCCACCATGAACACGCCGGCGGTCACCATGGTCGCGGCATGGATCAGCGCCGAGACCGGCGTTGGGCCTTCCATCGCGTCCGGCAACCAGGTGTGCAGCAGGAACTGGGCCGATTTGCCCATCGCGCCCATGAACAGCAGCAGGCAGGTCAGCGTCAGCGCGTCGGCGTGCCAGCCGAAGAAATCGATGGTCTTGCCGGTCAGCCCCGGCGCGCCGGCAAAGATCGTCTCGAAGTCGATCGAGCCGATCAGCATGAAGATCGAGAATATGCCGAGCAGGAATCCGAAATCGCCGACCCGGTTGACTACGAAGGCCTTGATCGCCGCCGCATTCGCCGATGGCTTCTGGTACCAGAAGCCGATCAGCAGGTAGCTCATGAGGCCCACGCCTTCCCAGCCAAAGAACAGCTGCACCAGATTGTCCGCGGTTACCAGCATCAGCATCGCGAAGGTGAACAGGCTGAGATAGGCGAAGAAGCGCGGCCGGTACGGATCCTCGTCCATGTAGCCGATCGAATAGAGGTGAACGAGCGATGAAATGGTATTGACCACGACCAGCATCACGGCGGTCAGCGTGTCGACCCGCAGCGACCAGGCGACCTGGAGGTCGCCCGAACTGATCCACGGAAACAGCGCAATCCGCGCGTCGTTGTGCATGAAGCCGACATCGACCAGCGCGACCCAGGAGAGACCGGCCGCAACCAGCAGCAGGCCCGTGGTGATCAGTTCAGCCGCGCGCGAGCCCGCCGCCGCCGGCTCGGATACGTGGTGGTCGTCATGGCCGTGATCGTCATGGGCATCCGATGCGTGAGCGTCGGCGCCATGTGCATCGTCATGATGCTCGACGGCATCCCCGCCCGGATTGCGCGCATGCGCTCCAAAGATCGAAATAAGGCCAGCCAGAATGGCGCCCAGCAGCGGCAGAAAGACGATTGCCTGAACCATAGCTGCGCCTAGCCCTTCATCAGATTGACGTCTTCAACCGCGATCGAACCGCGGTTGCGGAAATACACCACCAGCACCGCCAGGCCGATCGCCGCTTCCGCCGCGGCCACCGTGAGCACCAGCAGCGCAAACACTTGCCCTACGATGTCGCCGAGGAAGGTCGAGAACGCCACCAGATTGATGTTCACGGCCAACAAGATCAGTTCGATCGACATCAGGATGACGATGATGTTCTTGCGGTTGAGGAAGATGCCGAGAATGCCGAGCGTGAACAGGATCGCGCCGACCGACAGATAGTGTCCGAGACCGATCGTCATTGCACCCACTCCGCCGCGTCCGCGTCCTGCAGGCCCTGGCCCGAGGCCACCTTGCGCACGCTCATCGCCAGTTCCGGCGTCCGCGCGTTCTGCACGTTGATGTCCTGGCGCTTGATGTAGGCCTTGTGGCGCAGCGTCAGCACGATGGCGCCGATCATCGCGACCAAAAGCACCATGCCGGCGATCTGGAAGTAATGGATGTATTTCGTATACAGCACGAGGCCGAGCGCCTCGGTGTTGCTGACGTTGGTCGGGATCGCCGCCGTGATCGATTTTGCGACCCCGGGATTGATCACCCAGCTGCCGCCGACCAGCAGCAGTTCGGCGAGGAAGATCGCGCCGATCACGAGACCAATCGGCAGATATTCCAGAAAGCCCTCGCGCAGCTCGGTGAAGTCGACGTCGAGCATCATGATCACGAACAGGAACAGGACCGCGACCGCACCGACATAGACCACGACCAGGATCATCGCCAGGAACTCGGCGCCCATCAGGATGAACAGGCCGGAGGCGTTGACGAAGGCCAGGATCAGAAACAGCACGGAGTGCACGGGATTGCGCGACACAATCACCATCACCGCCGACGCCACGCAGACGCCGGCGAACAGATAGAAGAACAGCGCGGGAAGGATCATGTCGTCCCCTTACCGGTACGGCGCGTCGAGTTCGATGGATTTCGCAAGCTCGCGCTCCCAGCGGTCGCCGTTGGCGAGCAATTTCGCCTTGTCATAATAGAGTTCCTCGCGGGTCTCGGTCGCGAATTCGAAATTCGGTCCCTCGACGATGGCATCGACCGGGCAGGCTTCCTGGCACAGGCCGCAATAGATGCATTTCACCATGTCGATGTCGTAGCGCACGGTGCGGCGGGTGCCGTCGTTGCGGCGCGGGCCGGCTTCGATGGTGATCGCCTGCGCCGGGCAGATCGCCTCGCACAGCTTGCAGGCGATGCAGCGTTCTTCGCCGTTCGGATAGCGGCGCAGCGCATGCTCGCCGCGGAAGCGCGGCGAAATCGGCCCCTTCTCGAACGGATAATTCAGCGTCGGCTTCGGCTTGAAGAAATAGCGCATGGCGAGAATGAACGCCGACACGAATTCGGACAGCAGAAGCGAGCGGGCGGTTGCGTTGATGTTGACACTCATGGCGACCTCACTTCGGTGCAATGCCGGCGAATTGCAGCACGCCGGCCACAATCACCACCATCGCCAGCGACATCGGCAGGAACACCTTCCAGCCGAGCCGCATCAGTTGATCGTAGCGGTAGCGCGGCACGATCGCCTTCGCCATCGCAAACATAAAGAACATGAAGAACACCTTGAGCACGAACCAGATGATTCCGGGTACCCAGGTGAACGGCGGCAGCGCCACCGGCGGCAGCCAGCCGCCGAGGAACATGATGGTCGCCAGCGCGCACATCGTGGTGATCGCGACATATTCGCCAAGCATGAACAGCAAATACGGCGTTGAGCCGTATTCGGTCATGAAGCCCGCGACCAGCTCGGATTCGGCTTCCACGAGGTCGAACGGCGGACGGTTGGTCTCGGCCAATGCCGAGACGTAGAACACCACGAACATCGGGAACAGCGGCCACACATACCAGTTCAGGATGGTGAGCTGCGGCAGGCCGATCAGGCTGGCTAGCCCACGGGTATTTTGCGCCTCGACCACGGTCGACAGATTGAGCGAGCCCGCGCACAGCAGCACCGTGATGATGACAAAGCCGATCGAGACTTCGTAGGAAACCATCTGCGCCGCGGAGCGAAGCGCTGCGAGGAACGGATATTTCGAGTTGGACGACCAGCCGGCCATGATGACGCCGTAGATCGACAGCGACGAGATCGCGAAGATATAGAGCACCCCGACATTGATGTCGGAGATCACCCAGCCGAGATTCATCGGGATCACGGCCCAGGCCGCCAGTGCCAGCACACACGAGACCAGCGGCGCCAGCAGGAACACGCCCTTATTGGAGCCGGAGGGAATGACCGGTTCCTTCAGCACGAATTTCAACAGGTCGGCGAAGGATTGTAACAGACCCCAGGGGCCGACCACGTTGGGACCCCTGCGGATCTGCACCGCCGCCCAGATCTTGCGATCGGCGAGCAGGATGTAGGCGATCGCGATCAGCAGCAGCACGAGCAGCAGCAGGCTCTGCGCGACCATGATGATCAGCGGCCAGAGAAAGCCGGTCCAGAACGCGCTTGCGAAGAATTCAGCCATCAGGTCACGCTCACTCCGCTGCCGTCAGCATTTTCCCGGACGCCAGCCGGGAACATTCCGCCATCACCGCCGATGCACGCGCGATCGGGTTGGTCAGGTAAAAATCCTCGACCGGGCTCTTGAGCGGCGTCTTGTCGAGGCTGCCGCCCTTGCCCGCCAGCGCCGTGATATCCTCGGGCTTGCCGGCCTCGATCTGGTCGAGCCGCATCAAGTGCGGCACAGCCCTGGAGATCGCCTGGCGCAACGCCTGCAGCGAGTCGTAAGGCAGCTTCTTGCCGAGCCCGTCCGACAGCGCGCGGACGATCGCCCAGTCCTCGCGGGCCTCGCCCGGCGGGAACGCAGCGCGGCTGGCGATCTGCGCCCGACCTTCGGTGTTGACGTAGATGCCGGACTTTTCGGTATAGGCCGCGCCCGGCAGGATCACGTCGGCGCGATGCGCGCCGCGGTCGCCATGGGTGCCGATGTAGACGACGAAGGTTCCGTCGGGCGCCTTGATGTCGTCGGCGCCGAGCAGGAACAGCACATCGAGCGTGCCGAACGTGGTCATCTGCGCCGCGTTCAGGCCGCCCGCCCCGGCCGCAAAGCCGATATCGAGCGCGCCCGCGCGCGAAGCGGTATCCTGCAGCACGGCAAAGCCGTTCCAGCCGTCCTTGAGTGTGCCGAAATCGGCGGCAAGTTTTGCAGCGAGTGCCAGCACCGCCGCGCCGTCATGCCGCCCGTAGGCGCCGGCGCCGACCAGCACGATCGGATGTTTTGCATTCTTGAGCACGTCCGCGAAGGCATTCTTGCCGGCGGCGAGTTCGCCGAGCGAATCCGTACCCGCACCGAGATAGTCGTAATCATAGGTCAGGTCGGCCTTGGCGCCGACCACGCCGATCTTGAGCTGACCGGTGCGCCAGCGCTTGCGGATGCGGGCGTTGAGAACGGCGGCTTCCTTGCGCGGGTTCGAGCCGACAATGAGGAGCGCGTCGGCCTGATCGATGCCGGCGATGGTCGGATTGAAGATGTAGGATGCTCGGCCGGCTTTGGCGTCGAAGGCGTCGGCGCCCTGCACCGCGAGGTTGGACGAGCCGAATTTCGCGAGCAGATCCTTCAGCGCAAACATCTCCTCCACCGCGGCAAGGTCGCCGGCGATGGCGCCGATCCGTGTGCCGTCAATGCGCGCGGCCCTGGCCGCGATCGCGGCAAAGGCTTCGGACCACGACGCGGCGCGGAGCTGGCCGTTCTCGCGGATATACGGGCGATCGAGCCGCTGGGTGCGCAGACCGTCGACGACGTGGCGGGTCTTGTCGGAAATCCATTCCTCGTTCACGGCCTCGTTGATCCGCGGCAGGATGCGCATCACCTCGCGGCCGCGGGTATCAACCCGGATCGCGGAACCGACACCGTCCATGACGTCGATCGACTGGGTCTTGCCGAGCTCCCAGGGCCGCGCCGCAAACGCATAGGGTTTTGAGGTCAGCGCGCCGACCGGGCAGATATCGACGAGATTGCCCTGCAATTCCGAGGTCAGCGCCAATTCCAGATAGGTCGTGATTTCCATGTCCTCGCCGCGGCCGGTCGCGCCCATTTCCGGCGCGCCGCAGACTTCGGCGGAGAAGCGGACGCAACGCGTGCACTGGATGCAGCGGTTCATCGAGGTCTTGACCAGCGCGCCCAGATATTTGTCTTCGACCGCGCGCTTGTTCTCGGCAAAGCGGCTGGTGTCGACACCGTAGCCCATCGCCTGATCCTGCAGATCGCACTCGCCGCCCTGGTCGCAGATCGGGCAATCGAGGGGATGGTTGATCAGCAAGAATTCCATCACGCCTTCGCGCGCCTTCTTCACCATCGGCGAACGCGTCGATATCTCCGGCGGCTCGCCCTTGGGACCGGGACGGCAGTCGCGCACGCCCCAGGCGCAGCTTGCGACCGGCTTCGGGCCGCCCTTCACTTCAACCAGGCACATCCGGCAATTGCCGGCGATCGACAGCCGCTCATGGTAGCAGAAGCGCGGGATCTCGGCGCCCGCGGCCTCGCAGGCCTGCAGCAGCGTGTATTCCGCGGGGACATCGATCTCTTTGCCATCGACGATGAGTTTGGTCATTGCTTTCTCAGGTCTTTCCCGGCTTGCAATCCGGCGGTGTAACGCTGGCGGTCTTCATCGACGTCGTGACCCATTGCTGGGTTTCGGCGCCGTAGGTCGCGAGATAGGCAGGCTGCGCCTGGTTCTTCTCGCAGAGGAACGGCAGATGCGGCTTCAAATCGTAATCGCACGAGGCCTGCCATTCGCGCTTGTCGGCGAATGCCGCAATGGTTTCCTCGCAGGCATACAGGAAATACGAGACGAAGCTTTCGTATTGGACCCGCTCGTCGCGGCCGGCGACCTTGATCGTATCGTAATCGGGAGCGGCGAACTTCAAATTCTTGAACGCGAGGTCGGTGTAGCCCAGAAACGCGACCCTCGCGCTGGCGGCGCGGTTGTTGGAACGGATCTCGTTGATCTGGAACAGGATCGCAACAAAGCCGAGCAGCGCCACGGCCACATGCGCCATCTGTGCCAGCGTCCCGTATCTCTGCCACCAGAAGCTCGGTTGCGACATCGAATTCACTCCGCCGCGACCATGTTGACGGGGTCGCGCACGCCGGCATCGTCGATATCGGCCTTGTGCGAATATTGGTCGATGCGTTCTTCGATCTCGTGACGGAAATGCGCGATCAGGCCCTGGATCGGCCACGCCGCTGCATCGCCGAGCGCGCAGATGGTGTGGCCTTCGACCTGTTTTGTGACCTCCAGCAGCATGTCGATCTCGCGCTTGTGGGCGCGGCCATCGGCCATCCGGGTCAAGACCCGCCACATCCAGCCGGTGCCTTCGCGGCAGGGCGTACACTGGCCGCAGCTCTCATGCTTGTAGAAATAGGAAATCCGCGCGATCGCCCGGATCAAATCGGTCGATTTGTCCATCACGATGACAGCGGCGGTGCCGAGGCCGGAACGCAGCTTGCCGAGGCTGTCGAAGTCCATCGGCGTATCGATGATCTGCTCGGCCGGCACCATGCGCACCGACGAGCCGCCGGGGATCACGGCTTTCAGATTGTCCCAGCCGCCGCGGATGCCGCCGCAATGCCGCTCGATCAGTTCGCGGAACGGAATCCCCATCGCTTCTTCGACATTGCAGGGGCGCTCGACGTGACCGGAAATGCAGAACAGTTTGGTGCCGACGTTGTTGGGCCGGCCGATGGCCGCGAACCACGCCGCACCCCGGCGCAGGATGTCCGGCGCCACTGCGATCGACTCGACATTGTTGACGGTGGTCGGGCAGCCATAGAGGCCGACATTGGCCGGGAATGGCGGCTTCAGCCGCGGCTGGCCCTTCTTGCCTTCGAGGCTCTCCAGCAGCGCGGTCTCTTCGCCGCAGATATAGGCGCCGGCGCCGTGGGCGACGTAGACGTCGAACGGCCAGCCGTTGATATTGTCCTTGCCGACCAGTTTGGCCTCATAGGCCTGATCGATCGCGGCCTGCAGATGCTCACGCTCCCGGATGAATTCGCCGCGCACATAGATGTAGCAGGCATGCGCGTTCATCGCGAAACTCGCGAGCAGGCAGCCCTCGACCAGCAAATGCGGATCGTGCCGCATGATCTCGCGGTCCTTGCAGGTGCCGGGCTCGGACTCGTCGGCATTGACGACGAGATAGCTCGGCCGGCCGTCGGTGGATTCCTTCGGCATGAACGACCATTTCAGCCCGGTCGGAAAACCCGCCCCGCCACGGCCGCGCAGGCCGGAGGCCTTCATCTCGTTGATGATCCAGTCGCGGCCCTTGTCGATGATCGCCTTGGTGCCGTCCCAGGCGCCGCGGCGGCGCGCGCCCTCGAGGCCCCAGTCGTGGAGGCCGTAGAGATTCCTAAAGATGCGGTCCTTGTCGTCGAGCATGACCAAAACTTCCCGGGATCAGCGATTGGACTGCGAGTAAGCGAGACCGGCGGCGCATCCGCCCAGGGTCAGTGCCCACAACAGACTGGATTCGAGCGAAGCACGCAGCACGTAACGCTGCAGCAGAAAGATGAACGCCGCGGCCGCCACGGTGTGGAGCGCGATGTAACGCCAGTTCTTCATCGCGCTGGCCCTCCCCGGCCCGTTCGCCTGCGCTGTGCCGTCACGCCTCATGTGGTTTCCTTCAGCGTGGTCGGCCCGCCCACCGGCGCCGAGAACTGACGGTCGATCTGCGGCCCCGGCTTCGGCGGATTGCCGGAGGCAAAACCGTCCAGCACCTTGCCGAAGTTTTCCTTGGTCAGATCCTCGTAGGTGTCCTTCCAGATCAGCACCATCGGCGCGTTCACGCAGGCGCCGAGGCACTCGACCTCTTCCCAGCTGAAATTGCCGTCTTTCGAGAGTTCGAAGGGCTCGTGATTGATCCGATGCTTGCACACCTCGATCAGGTCGCCGGCGCCGCGCAGCCGGCACGGCGTGGTGCCGCAGACCTGCACATGGGCCTTCTTGCCGACCGGCTGCAGCTGGAACATCGTGTAGAAGGTCGCGATCTCGAGCGCGCGGATATAGGGCATCTCGAGCAGGTCGGCGACGGCGCGGATCGCCGCTTCCGAAACCCAGCCCTCGTGCTGCTCCTGGACCCGCCACAGGATCGCGATCACCGCCGAGGCCTGACGCCCGGCCGGGTATTTTGCGATCTGCGCTTTCGCCCACGCCAAATTCTCGTCCGAAAACGCAAAACTGGCGGGCTGCAATTCCTTCGGGGCAAGACGGCGGACGGACATCGTTCAGTCTCTCATTGCGCGCGGTGCGCGGCGTTCGCATTCAGCGCCTTGATCCGGTCGAGCCAGAATGCGCTTGCGGTGCCGAACACGTTGTAGCCGACGTTGGATGAAACCTTGATGCGGTCGAGGATCGAGAGGTCGCTCACGGTCTCAAGGCGATTGGAGCTGGGATCGTAGACGATCAGCTTCAGTGGGGTCTGTTCGAGGATATAGCGTGACACGGTATGCTGCGGGTCATTGCCGTGCTCTTCGCACAGGATGACGCTGTCGCCCTGCAACAGGCGCACACCGCCCTTCATGGCCTCGATCTCGACGCCTTCGACGTCGAGTTTGATCAGGAACTTTCCGCCCGCCGCGACCTTGCCGTCATCAAGGAGATTGTCGAGCGCGATGACCGGCACTTCCTCACCATTGGCGTCATCGCCGGCGATGGAGAACGCCTCGTGCTTGGTACCCGACAACCGCGCGGTGCCCCTGGCGGCGCCGATCGCGCATTTCATCGCCTCGAAGCGGTTGCGGTTGATCCTGGCGTTGTTGGCCAGCTTCGGAAAATTCTGTCCCGACGGCTCGATTGCGATCGCCTTGTGCGAGCCGAACGGCTTGCTCGACACCAGCACCGACCAGTAGCCGTAATTGGCGCCGCAATCGAGCAGCGTGTAGTCGACGTCGGCGGAATTCCGAAACAGCAGCTCCAGTTCGTCCTCGTAATGGAACGAACGATTGAGCAGCTTGCTCCAGTAGCCGTCGCCATAGGGAAATTCGAAGGTCGCATCTTCGTTGAGCTTGATCGCGATGTTGCGCTCGGGCAGTGTCTTGCGCAGCAGATTGGCGCAGCCGATATAGCCGCGATGCGAAAAATGCGACGATATCTTCGAGCCGGTCGACAGCGCCAGCGCAGCGGTTCGCTCCCACAGGTTGGCTCCCTCAAGAGCCCCTGAAGCGCGATCGAACTGGATGGGCGCCTGCGCCATCACCGGTCGACCTCTCCGAACACGATATCGAGCGAGCCGAGAATGGCCGAGACGTCGGCGAGCAGATGACCCTTGCAGATGAAATCCATCGCCTGCAGATGGGCAAAGCCCGGCGCGCGGATCTTGCACTTGTAGGGCTTGTTGCTGCCGTCGGCGACCAGATAGACGCCGAACTCGCCCTTCGGCGCCTCGACCGCGGCATAGACCTCGCCGGCGGGAACATGGACGCCTTCGGTATAGAGCTTGAAGTGATGGATCAGCGCTTCCATCGAGCGCTTCATCTCGCCGCGGCGCGGCGGCGCGATCTTGTTGTCCTCGACGACCACCGGACCCTGTCCGTCAGGCGCGCGGAGTTTTGCAATGCACTGCTTCATGATGCGCACCGACTGGCGCATCTCTTCCATTCGGATGCAGTAGCGGTCGTAGCAGTCGCCGTTCTTGCCGATCGGAATGTCGAAGTCCATCTCGGCGTAGCATTCGTAAGGCTGCGCCTTGCGCAGATCCCAGGCCGCACCCGAGCCGCGCACCATTACGCCGGAAAAGCCCCACTCCCAGGCCTGCTTCAGCGAGACCACGCCGATGTCGACGTTGCGTTGCTTGAAGATGCGATTTCCGGTGAGCAGGGTTTCGAGATCGGCGACCACCTGCAGGAACGGCTCGCACCAGGCGTCGATATCATCGATCAGCTTTGGCGGCAGGTCCTGATGCACGCCGCCGAGGCGGAAATAGGCCGCATGCATGCGCGAGCCGGAGGCGCGCTCGTAAAAAACCATCAGCTTTTCGCGCTCTTCAAAACCCCACAGCGGCGGGGTCAAAGCACCAACATCCATCGCCTGCGTGGTGACGTTGAGCAGATGCGACAGGATGCGGCCGATTTCGCAATACAGCACGCGGATCAATTGACCACGGCGCGGCACGGTGATGCCAAGCAGCTTTTCCGCCGCGAGGCAGAACGCGTGCTCCTGATTCATCGGCGCGACATAGTCGAGCCGGTCGAAATACGGGATCGCCTGCAGATAGGTCTTCTGCTCGATCAGTTTTTCAGTGCCGCGATGGAGCAGCCCGATATGCGGATCGACGCGCGCAACGACTTCGCCATCGAGCTCCAGCACCAGACGCAGCACGCCGTGCGCCGCCGGATGCTGCGGCCCGAAGTTGATCGTAAAGTTTCGAAGGTTTTGTTCGTTCATGGTCAGGCCTTCGGCTCAGCCTTCTCGTCGCCGGGCAGCGGATAGTCGGCGCCTTCCCATGGCGAGAGGAAATCGAATTTGCGGAATTCCTGGTTGAGCCGGACCGGCTCGTAGAGCACGCGCTTCTCCTGGTCGTCGTAGCGGACCTCGACGAAGCCGGTGAGCGGAAAGTCCTTGCGCAGCGGATGGCCGTCAAAACCGTAATCGGTCAGCAGCCGGCGCATGTCGGGATGGCCGGTAAAGATCACGCCATAGAGATCATAGCACTCGCGCTCGAACCAGTCGGCGCCGGGAAACTCGCCGATGATCGACGGCACTTGTGTTGTCTCGTCGGCTTCCGCCCGAACGCGGACGCGCGCGTTCAGCGTCGGGGACAGGAAATGGTAGATCACGTCGAAGCGTTTTTCGCGGCCCGGGTAGTCCACCGCTGTCACGTCGATGATGCTGACGAAACGGCAGCCGGGATCGTCGCGCAGGAATTTGACGACATCGACGATCTTGTCAGCCTGCACGTTGACCGTGAGCTGACCGAACGCGACCGAATGACCACTCGCAGCGCCCGGAAGCGCGCTAACGATCGTCTGCCCCAAGGCGTCGAGCTTGCCGTCGTCCATTGCCTAAAACCTTAGCGTTCGATGGTGCCGGTGCGCCGGATCTTCTTCTGCAACAGCAAAACGCCATAGAGCAGCGCTTCCGCCGTCGGCGGGCAGCCGGGCACGTAGATGTCGATCGGCACGATGCGGTCACAGCCGCGCACCACCGAGTAGGAGTAGTGATAATAGCCGCCGCCATTGGCGCACGACCCCATCGAGATGACGTAGCGCGGTTCCGGCATCTGGTCGTAGACCTTGCGCAGGGCCGGCGCCATCTTGTTGGTCAGCGTGCCCGCGACGATCATCACGTCGGACTGCCGCGGCGAAGCGCGCGGCGCAAAGCCGAAGCGCTCGACGTCATAGCGCGGCATCGACACCTGCATCATCTCGACCGCGCAGCACGCGAGGCCAAAGGTCATCCACATCAAGGAACCCGTGCGCGCCCAGGTGATCAGATCGTCGGTCGCGGCGACGAAGAAACCCTTGTCGGAGAGTTCGTGATTGACCTCGAGGAAATACGGGTCGGTTGCGCCGACCGGTTTGCCGGTCGAGGGATCCAAAATGCCGGTCGCGGCCGGTGCGATCACCGGAGACGTTCCCTGCGCGGTGGCTGCGGGGCTCAATCCCATTCGAGCGCGCCTTTCTTCCATTCATAGGCAAAGCCGACGGTGAGGACGGCGAGGAACACGATCATCGACCAGAAGCCCGTGGCGCCGAGCTTGCCGAACGCGACCGCCCACGGGAACAGGAACGCCACTTCGAGGTCGAAGATGATGAAGAGGATCGCCACCAGATAGAAGCGGATGTCGAACTTCATGCGGGCGTCGTCAAAAGCGTTGAATCCGCATTCATAGGCGGAGAGCTTTTCCGGATCGGGCTGCTGGAACGCGACCAGGAACGGGGCAATCAGGAGCGCCACACCGATCAGGCTTGCGACGCCGATAAACACCACAAGTGGAAGGTAATTCTGCAGGATGCCGGTCATTCGGCGGTACCTTTTCCTGCGGTTTCGGACGGCCCGCAGATTCGCTGATTGGAATTATTCTTGAGGCTTAGCGCAGCGCAACAGAGGGCGCAAGACAAGCTATTTTGACGGTCTGTCGCCGCTCCCGCATCGGGATAACCCGACAAAGCCGCGCGTTCCGGCCTCCACAAACCAACGCATGGCCGGCCATTGGGTGCCCGGATTCCGGGCGGCGCGTCAGTTCAAATCTTTCTCGGCGGCGAGCATTTGGGCAGCCCTGTCGGTCAGACGATCGATATGCCCGAGCAGTAAATCCAGATCGTCCCGGCTCAATTGCTCCAGCAGACGGCGGTTGCGTTCCTGCGCGCCCGCCACAATCGCATCATGCGCGACAAGGCCCGCCTTGGTCAGGCAAACCAGGGTCTCCCGGTTGTCCCTCGGGTTGACCGCCTTGGCGACTAGTTTGCGCGAGACCAGTCCGGCAAGCGCCCGGCTGATCTGCCCCTTGTCCATGCCGACCGCTTCCGCCAGCCGGACCACGCTCCTCGGCGGATGACGCCCGAGCGAGGCGACCAGGCCGAATTCCACCGACGAAAGCCCGGCGAGGCGTTTGTAGCGCAGGATCGCGCCGCGCTTGAGCAGGTTGGCGAGCACCATCAGCCGCGACGACACCATCGCCGTGATCGGCGCCAGTTCCGTGTCGCGGGCTACGCCCGGCCGGGGCGGTGCCGCCCTCTTCGGTTTCTGGTCCATGACAATGCTCTGCCAACAAAGCGCGGCCCTGCCAAGGTTATAGCGCGATCGTTGACATTGTCATCGATCTGCGTTTCATTTTCTCCAATCATCAGGCGACCGCGGCGCCAAGCCGTGGCGGGGAGGAGCGGCAGTGAATATCACCCAGCGGGATCGCGACCTCGGCACCGCGTACGCCATGAAGCCATCCACGACGCGGACCGAGTTGACGTCGGTCGGCCGCGGCACGCCGATGGGTGAACTGCTCCGGCGCTACTGGCATCCCGTCGGTTTGGTGACCGATGCCACCGATATCCCCAGAAAAGTCCGCGTGCTCGGGGAAGATCTGGTGCTTTTCCGCGACAAGCACGCCCGAGTCGGCCTGCTGCATGCCCGCTGCTGCCATCGCGGCACCACGCTGTATTACGGCAAGGTCGAGGAAGACGGCATCCGCTGCTGCTACCATGGCTGGAAATTCGACACCGAGGGCCGTTGCCTCGAACAGCCCTGCGAGCCCGACGGCGGCCCGTTCAAGGACAAGGTGCGCCAGCCCTGGTACCCCGTGCAGGAATTGTACGGGCTGATCTTCGCCTATTTGGGCCCGGCCGAGAAGAAGCCGGTGCTGCCGCGCTACGAATGCCTGGAGAACATGGACGACGGCGAGTTCGTCGAGGCCGATGATTCATCGATCGGCGGCGGCGGACCCGCCGTGATCCCCTGCAACTGGCTGCAGCATTTCGAGAACGTGGTCGACCCCTACCATGTCCCGGTGCTGCACGGCTCGTTCAGCGGGCCGCAATTCACTGACATGATGGCCTCGATGCCCGAGGTGAAATTCGAGATGTCGCCGCGCGGCGTCACCGTGTGCTCGATTCGCAAACAGGACGATGGCAAGGTGTTCTACCGGGTGACCGAAGCCGCCCTCCCCACGCTGCGCGTGGTGCCCAATCCCCGCGTTGCGCAATTTGCCCGCGTCGAATTGATCGGCTGGACCCTTCCGATCGACGACACCTCGTTCCGCATCTACGTCGCCGGCCGGGTGAAGAAGTCAGGCGACATCGGGCGGATGCGCTCGAAATTCAAGGGCAAATTCTGGTGGGACATGACCGAACAGGAACACCAGCAATTCCCCGGCGACTACGAGGCCCAGACCGGCCAGGGCGAGGTGACGCTGCATTCCGAAGAGCATTTTGGCCAGAGCGACCGCGGCATCCTGATGATCCGGCGAATGCTGGGCGACCAGCTTGAAGCAATCAGCGCAGGTCGCGATCCGATCGGCGTGTCGTTCGAGCCAGACGGCGCCCCGGTGGAATTCGAGGCGGGGAATTTCATTCGCGAGGCGTGAGACAACGCGCCCGTTCAAGAAAACAATCTCAGGGGGAGCCATGGTCGATCTCGCGCCGCAGGTGGCCGTGCAAGCGGACGTCGTCGCAAAACCCTCGACCCGGCGATATTACGTGCTCGGCGTGCTCACGATCGTCTACGCGCTGAATTTCCTCGACCGCACCATCTTCAACGTGCTGATCGAGCCGATCAAAAAGGAATTCACGCTCAGCGACACCACCATGGGCTTGCTCGCCGGCTTCGGCTTCGTGCTGTTCTATTCGCTGCTCGGCATTCCCATCGCGCGCCTCGCCGACCGGCTCAACCGGCGCAATATCGTAGCCTTGGCCTTTGCGTTCTGGAGCGCGATGACGTTCCTGTGCGGCATGGCGCAGACCGTGACCACGCTGACGCTGGCGCGGATCGGCGTCGGCATCGGCGAATCCGCGGGCTCCCCGGCCTCGCAGTCGATCGTCGCCGATCTCTTCACCAAAAACGAGCGGCCGCGTGCGCTCGGCATCTACGCCATCGGCACTTATTTGGGGATCTTCCTCGGCTATTTCATCGGCGGCTATGTCAACCAGCACTACGGCTGGCGGATGGCGTTCTTCAGCGCCGGCCTGCCCGGCATCGCGCTCGCCGCCGTGCTGTGGCTGACGATCTCTGAACCCAAACGCGGCGCGATGGCGGAGACGTTCACGCCGGAACCGATCGGGCCGACGCTGGGCTTCCTCGCCTCGCAGCAAATTTTTGTCATCGTGCTGATCGGCTTTTGCCTCACGACCTACACCAACTATGCGACCGCGGCCTGGATCCCGCCGTTCCTGGCGCGCGTGCATCATCTCTCCAGCGCCGAGATCGGCACCTATGCCGGCACCTTCAAGGGCCTCGCGGGAATGGCGGGTACATTGATCGGCGGCCTCGTGGTGGCCCAGATCAGCCGCCGTGACGACCGCTGGAAATTATGGGCGCCGGCGATCACGTCGGGGCTCGCCGGCCCGGTGTTCGCCGTGTGCATGCTGACCAATGATTTTGCGACGATGGTCGCGGCCCTGGCGGCGACCTCGTTCCTGGTCGGCTTTCATCTCGGGCCGATCTTTGCGATCGCGCAGACCGTCGCACGCCCGAGCATGCGCGCGCTGGCTTCCGCCATCATCGCGCTGACCGCGACCTGCTTCGGCCAGGGTGTCGGCCCGCTGGTGGTCGGCGTGATCAACGACGCGCTGAAAAACGACTACGGCGCCAATGCGGTGCGTTACTCGCTCCTGTCGGCGGCGGTCACGACCACGCTCGGCGCCTTGCTGTTCGTGTGGGCGGCGCGGACCATCCGCGCCGACATCAAGCGAGCCGCCTGACGATTCAGGTTAGCCTGCCCGTATACCTCTCCAGCTGCCCCCAGGCTTCCGCGCCATAGGTCTTCTGCCACTGCGCATAGAAACCGGCCTTCACCAGCGCCGCGCGGAATTGCACGGGATCGGGCTTGTTGAAGGTCATGCCCTTCCCGGTCAGCTCCGCCTGCAGCGAGTGCTCCATTTCCAACAGATCGGCCCGCTCCTTGATCGCGGCCGCGTCGAATTCGCGGTTGACGATCTCGAGAAGATCCGGCGGCAGCGCCGACAGCGCGCGGCGATTGCCGACGATCCAGTAGCCGCTCCAGCAATGGTTCGACAGCGCGCAGTATTTCTGCACCTCGTAGAGTTTGCCGGTCGAGACCTGCGCCAGCGGGTTCTCCTGGCCTTCGACGATGTGGGTCTGCAGCGCCGAGTAGAGTTCGCTGTAGCTGATGCTGGACGGCAGTGCGCCGAGGCCGGAGAACAGCGACGTCAGCAGGGCTGTGACGGGAACGCGGATCTTGAAACCCCTGAGGTCCTCGACGCTCGCGAGCTGCCGGCTCGACGACGAGGTGATCTGGCGAAAACCGTTGTCCCAGATTTTCTTCATCGGCACGATGCCGGTCTTGGCGATCGCGTCGCGAACGACATCGCCGACACCGCCATCCATCGCCGCCCAGACCTGGTCATAGGACCCGAATGCAAAGCCGATGCTCGGCAGGCCCGACATCGGCACCAGCGTGGACAATGTGAGACTCGGCACCGCCAACAGCTCGATACCGCCGGCGCGGACCTGCGACAGCATTTCCGGATCGCCGCCAAGCTGGCTGTTGGCAAACACCGTGACGTTCAGCCGGCCCGACGACTGCGCGCCGATCGCCTTGGCCGCCTCGGTCAGGCGAATCGTCAGTGGATGGGTTTCCGGAGTATTAACGCCCAGTTTGAATTCGAACTCGGCCGCGGCCTGGGCCGGCTTGCCGAAAATGCTGCTGGCCCAAGCGGCGGAAGCCGCGCGCAGCACGCCCCGGCGGGTCATCGTCGTTGTTTTCATTATTGTTTTTCTCCCGGGCGCGGGTCCGCGCCTGGTCCCAGTTTCAGCCGAACCGGCCCCATCCGCAAGCCGGGGACGAAACCGATCCAGCCGCTCCACGAAACCATTTTGCGGGAACCACGAAACCATCCCGAAACAGACCGGGCGTAAACCATTGGCAACAGACGGCGCATAGACGCCTCGGAGGCATCACATGAACCACTCAATTCACTCAGCGGATCGTTCGACCCACCTGAAGATCGTGGTCGTCGCCCTCGTCGCCGGCATCGCGGTGGCAGGTTTTGGTATCTCGGCCCGCTCCAACGCCGATTTCACCCAGACCGCCCAGAGCACCCACGTCACGAAGGCGGGCAAGCCGGTGGTGGTGACGAGTTCGGATGTTTCGACCATCCGCTAATCCATCCAAATCTGTTCGGAATAAAAACGGCCGCCCTTGGGGCGGCCTTTATTGTTGGCGGGGTTTGACGGACCGAAACCAAGCCGTCTCGACCTAAGTTATTGACAAAATGGCGCGAGAGACGGGACTCGAACCCGCGGCCTCCGCCGTGACAGGGCGGCGCTCTAACCAACTGAGCTACTCCCGCGGATGCCGAAATCAGACATTGACCCGCGCAGAAGGGAGGGCATAAAGGCCCGACCCTGCTTAGTCAAGGACGTTGCGAATCCCCGCGTTAACAGGGCCTTTTTGCGACGCCAATGTAAATAATGGCCTGTTATCAGGCAAAACAGCGTAGGCAGTCGCCACCCGAATCGTTTAAGGCCTGATACGTCTTGGTTTCCTGGCATCTGTTCCGTTCTGATTGCATCAGAATTGGGGTTCCAGGCTTCCAGATGACGTGGTTTACGCGCGCGAACCGGTACCCATTCCGCTCGGAAACGCATCCAAGCCATCAACAACGAGGAGGGCCAACTATGGCGAAGAAAGCAGCGACCCCAGCCACCATTACGCTGAAGCACCTGGCAGCGGCGATCGCCGAGGATCAGGAACTGTCGAAGAAGCAGGCCGAAGCCATTCTCAGCGACATGGTCGCGATGATCACCAAGCACCTGAAGAAGGGCGAGCGCATCCGCATCGTCGGCCTCGGTATCCTCCAGGTCCGCAAGCGCGCTGCCCGCATGGGCCGCAACCCCGCCACCGGCGAAGCGATCCACATCAAGGCCAGCAAGAAGGTCGCCTTCCGCGCGGCCAAGGAACTCAAGGAAGCCGTCTAAGACGCGTTTTCTTTTCCAACGTGAAGCGTCATTCTGGCGGGTTACGCGGCCCCGGAATGGCGCTTTTCTGTTATAGAGCCTTCCCGTTTCTCATCTTGTCCTGGTTGTCATGTTGGCTTCGCCGCTTTCTTTCACGCATACCGTCACCGAACGCTTCCTGCGCTATGTCGTGATCGACACCCAGTCGGATGCGGAATCGCCGACCTGCCCCTCCACCGAGAAACAAAAGGATCTCGGCCGCCTGCTCGCCGCCGAATTGCTGGCGATGGGACTGCACGACGCCCATCTCGACGCGCACGGCTATGTCTACGCGACGATCCCTGCGAATACCGACAAGCGGGTGCCGGTGATCTGCTTCTGCTCGCATATGGACACTTCGCCCGACTGCACCGGCAAGGACGTCAAGCCGCAGATCGTCAAAAATTATCGCGGCGGCGACATCGTGCTGCCGGCCGATTCGACCCAGGTGATACGCGCCGCCGAACATCCGGCGCTGGCCGACCAGATCGGCAACGACATCGTCACGTCAGACGGCACCACGCTGCTCGGCGCCGACAACAAGGCCGGCCTCGCCGAGATCATGGATGCTGCGCAATTCCTGATCAACAATCCGCACATCAAGCACGGCACCATCAAGATCCTGTTCACCCCAGACGAAGAGATCGGCCGCGGCGTCGACAGGGTCGATCTGAAAAAACTCGGCGCCGATTTCGCCTATACGATGGACGGCGAAACCGCCGGGAATATCGAGGACGAGACGTTTTCGGCCGATGGCGCCATCATCACCATCGAGGGCGTCTCGACCCATCCAGGCTTTGCCAAGGGCAAGATGGAGCACGCGATCAAGATCGCGGCCGCGATCGTCGACCGCCTGCCGAAGGACACCTGCTCGCCGGAAACCACCGAGGGCAAGCAAGGCTTTCTGCATCCGATCGGCATTTCGGGCGCACTGGAAAAGGCGACGGTGAGCTTCATCGTGCGCGACTTCACGGACGACGGCCTGAAGGAGAAAGAGGCGCTGCTGGAAAGCATCGTCAAGGACGTGATGAAGGCCTATCCGCGCTCGACCTACCGGATGGAGGTCAAGCCGCAATACCGCAACATGAAGCAGGTGATCGACCGCCACCCCGAGATCGTCGATTACGCCATCGAGGCGATCCGCCGCGCCGGGCTGACACCGGTGCGCAGCTCGATCCGCGGCGGCACCGACGGGTCGCGGCTGTCGTTCATGGGCCTGCCCTGCCCCAACATCTTTGCCGGCGAGCACGCGTTCCATTCGCGGCTGGAATGGGTCAGCCGGCAGGACATGGAAGCCGCGGTGCGCACGATCGTGCATCTCGCGACGATTTGGGAAGAGCGGGCGTAAGCACCATCCTTCGTCATTGCGAGCGAAGCGAAGCAATCCATCTATCGGCTCGGCACGTAGCTGGATTGCTTCGTCGCTTTGCTCCTCGCAATGACGTGGATGGTGACTTACGATGCCCGCGCCGTCACGATCCAGATCGATGCCGGAAGCGGCACGGTCTCACCCTTGGCATAGGCACCAAGCGCCTCGCGGATCGAATTCGTCGCGGCGGCGCGAAGCTCCACCGGCTGGCCTTCCAGCGCGCGGCTGGCCGGGCCGATCTCGAGCGCGCTCTGCACCGCCGCATCGATGCCGCGCCCGATCGCGACATCGAGCGCCAGATTGCACGGCTCCATGGCGATCCCGGTGAAGCCGGCTTCGCCGAGGATACGGTGGACGCGCGCCTCCGCGGCGAACGCGAACGGCCCGGGATCTTCCGGTCCCTGCGGCGGCAGTTTTGGGACGTGTTTGTAGACCGCCTGAAGCGGCGCCATAAAGAACGGATTTTCGCGCGGCTCGCGCCAGCAGGCGAACGCCAGCCGGCCGGACGGCCCCAGCGCTTTTCGCAGATTCGAAAACGACAGCGCCGGGTCGGCGAAGAACATCACGCCGAACCGCGAGGCCAGCAAATCAAAACTCTGGGGATCGAACGGATAGACCGTGGCGTCCGCCAGCGCGAAATCGACCGGCAATTCCCTAGGCGCACTCGCCCGCGCCCGCTTCAGCATCGGACCTGATACGTCGACGCCGAACACATGGCCGGATGGCGCGACCTTGCGCCCGAATGCGATGGTGGTGGCGCCGCTGCCGCAACCGACATCGATGACCCGTTCGCCGGGCACGGGCCTGGCGCGATCGATCAGAAGGTCGGCGATCGGCGCCAGCAGCACGTCCTGTGCAGCCTGCCGGTCGGCCCAGCGCTGCCCGCCGGGTCCGTTCCAGTAGGCGATCTGGTCAGCGTTTTGTTGGTGGCCTGTGGGGGTGTCCATTCGGGAACTTTCCAATAGTCCGCCTTCGCTCTTCGAGCTGCGGCGCGACAGCCTTCGCGCTGTGCACTCCGGCTCGCCGAGCCGCAGCGCGCAGCGCGAAGGCTGGTAGGCGATGACGGACTCGAACCGCCGACATCTTCCGTGTAAAGGAAGCGCTCTACCAACTGAGCTAATCGCCCTCGCCCCGTGTTTAGCCTTGGCGAGCCCTTCCGCGCAAGGTCGGATCCCAGCTCTCAATCCGTCGCGCGACCGGGCAAGTCCTTGAGATCGTTGATCCATGGCACCGCCGAGCGGCGCCATATCTGCTGCGCCGGCTGCAATTGGTCGCGCTGGCGGATGCTGCCCCAGCGAATGCCCCAATCGTCGGGGCCACCCTCGCCGCTGGTGAACAGCGGGGAACCGCATTCGCCGCAAAAGTGCTGAAAGCGCGTCCGGCCATTGTTGCCGGTCTTGGCATAGATCTTTGGCGGCGTTCCCGTCATCCGAACCTGCTCGGCGGAGCAAATCACCGTGACGCGATAGGGTGAGCCGGTGAGCGTCTGGCAATCCGTACAATGACAGATCGACACCCGTTCCGGATCGATCTCGGCCTCGTACGTCACAGCGCCGCAATGACAATGTCCATCGATCTTCATCGCATCAACTCCGGCAGTCGCCGGCAGAGGCGGAACTACAGCCGCTTTACAAGCCGGCCCGGGTTTCCGCCCATCACAACGTTCGGCTCGACGTCCGAAACAATCAGGGAGCCGGCCATGATCTGCGCATTGTCGCCAATGATTTTGTTCGGCATGACCGAACTCTTGATGCCGAAAAAGCAATTGACCCCGGTCTTGACCGTGCCACCGAATGTGACGCCGGCCGTTACCTGGGAGAGCGCGCCAAGAATGCAATCGTGATCCACGCTGGATAGCGTATTGATGATGGTATCGCGTCCGATCCTGGCTCTCGAACCAACGACCGCGCCGGCGCAAATCACCGCACCGCTCTCGATCTCCGCGTCCCTCGCGACGAAGGCGTTGGGAGCGATGCAGGGCGGCAAATGTGCGTGGACCGCGCGCAACCGCGCCGCGCACGCCTCACGAACCGCGTTCGAGCCGATGCCGATATAGACGTCACCGGCGGGAAGCTCGCGAAAATATTCGTCTTCAGACAGCGTGTTTTCACCGTCCGGCTTTTGCACGACAAAACCCGGTGTGACGGTCAGGAACGACGCGATCACGCGGGCGTGGCCGCCTCCGCCGAAGATGTAGGCTTTAGCCACCGGCTTTGCTCGTCAGAATGTACGCCATCAAACGGCCGTCGCTCTTTCGCGACAACGACGTCTCCAGATTGAGCACGGATTGGGACTGCTCCCATTTATGGATGCGGAATATCAGCACATCCTTGATGTCGGCATTCGCGAAATAATAGACATCCCTGGAGATCGTGCTGCGTTCGGCAAAATCCGCGGCGTATCGTAGCGCGCAGATATCGCTGATGATCGGATAGGACGCGAAATAGAGCAGCCCGACGCCGTTGACGTCGTGAAACGGAATAATCTCGTACTCGGTCTCGAACAGCGGAGCATCCGGCTGTGCCGCCCTGCGATCGCGATACTCGAGCATGAAGGCCGGCGGTGCGACTTCCGGAATTGGACAACCGGGCGGGATGGTCGGCTGCCCCTTCAGGAGAGAGGTATTGTTGGTCTCGCCGCGCCGGGAAAAATTCGACATCAGCCGCGCTTCGCCGGCGGCGACATCATGGACCAGGGCGATGTCCGAAACGAACGTGCCGGCGCCAAACCGGGAGATCATGCCGTGCAGACCAAGGCTGCTGTTTTCCGCGATCGCACGGAACGGCTGCTGCAGCGAATAGCAGATCCGCGTAAACGTCGCGTACAGACGATTGCCGCTGCCATCCTTCAGCGAGGAGCTTGGGCTGCCAAGTCCGGCGGTGATCATGCCCCAGTGCATGTCGCCCAGTTCTTTCAGCAGCCAGGACTCCGAAAGTCCCTCCATCGCCATCTGCGGCATGTTGATGGAGAACCTGCGGCGCTCCTGCGCCGAGGTGCGGGACGGAACCACGATTTCCTGCGCCGCGGAACGCGCCAGAACGTCGTTCAAGGTTTCAATTTCGCCCCATACCTGGTCGCTGACGGGACGCCCAAGGGCCGCTTCGATGCGGGCCCGAAGCACGACCATGCCAAAACTGTCGATCGGGAGATCGGAGATCGACGCGGAAAAATCCTTGAGATCGGGGATTTCTTCTTGAATGATTTGGCGCAGCATCTGGGGCCCTCTGCAGAACCTTTATCCTCACAGCCAGACCGCGTAAACCGCCGAGGCAAGGCGGCACCCCGCCGCCACCTATTTGCGCCGCCGCGCCCGGAACATCGGCCGTGGCCGGCCGCAAAAAAAGCGGCGTCCCGAACGGGACGCCGCTGTTGTCATATTGCGGGACTTAGTGGGCGGTCAGGCCACCGGCGGCTTCGTCGCCGGCGTCCGGCTTGACCGGCACCTTGGTATCCTCTTCCCAGACGATCGGCACCGGGGCGCGGACCAGCGCCCTGGAGACGACGTCGTCGAGGCGGGCGACCGGGATGATCTCCATGCCGCCCTTGATCGCATCGGAAATCTCCGTGAGATCCTTGGCGTTGTCCTCGGGGATCAGCACCGTCTTGATGCCGCCGCGCGCAGCAGCGAGCAGCTTCTCCTTCAGCCCGCCGATCGGCAGCACGCGCCCTCTCAGCGTGATCTCGCCGGTCATCGCGACATCGTGCCGGACCGGAATGCCGGTCATGACCGAGATGATCGCGGTGGCCATCGCGACGCCCGCCGACGGACCGTCCTTCGGGGTCGCCCCTTCAGGCACGTGGACGTGGATGTCGCGGCGGTCGAACAGCGGCGGCTCGATGCCATAGACGATCGCGCGCGAACGGACATAGGATGCCGCCGCCGAAATCGACTCCTTCATCACGTCGCGCAGGTTGCCCGTGACCGTCATCTTGCCCTTGCCGGGCATCATGACGCCTTCGATGGTGAGCAGTTCGCCACCGACATCGGTCCAGGCCAGGCCAGTCACAATGCCGACCTGAGGCTCGCTCTCGATCTCGCCGTAGCGGTACTTCGGCACGCCGAGAAATTCCTCGAGGGATTTCTCGGTGACCTTGACCGACTTCTTCTTGGAGATCATCAGCTCCTTCACCGCCTTGCGGGCCAGTGTCGACAGCTCACGCTCCAGATTACGCACGCCCGCTTCGCGGGTGTAGCGGCGGATCATCAACAGCAACGCATCGTCGTCGATCGACCATTCCTTGGAATCGAGGCCATGCTTGGAGACCGCGTTCGGGATCAGGTGCTTGCGTGCGATCTCGACCTTCTCGTTCTCGGTATAGCCGGCGATCCGGATGATCTCCATGCGGTCCATCAGGGGGCCGGGAATATTGAGCGTATTCGCGGTGGTGATGAACATCACATTCGACAGATCGTAGTCGACCTCCAGATAGTGGTCGTTGAAGGTCCCGTTCTGCTCGGGGTCCAGCACCTCGAGCAGCGCCGATGACGGATCGCCGCGGAAGTCAGCGCCCATCTTGTCGATCTCGTCCAGCAGGAACAGCGGGTTCGAGGTCTTCGCCTTGCGCATCGACTGGATGATCTTGCCGGGCATCGAGCCGATATAGGTGCGGCGATGACCGCGGATCTCGGCCTCGTCGCGCACGCCGCCGAGCGACACGCGCACGAACTCACGGCCGGTCGCTCTCGCGATCGACTTGCCGAGCGAGGTCTTGCCGACGCCGGGAGGCCCGACCAGGCACAGGATCGGTCCGGTCAGCTTGTTGGCGCGCGACTGCACAGCGAGATACTCGACGATGCGGTCCTTGACCTTCTCCAGACCGTAGTGATCGTTGTCGAGCACGGCCTGCGCCGCCTCGAGGTCCTTCTTGACCTTGGACTTCTTGTTCCACGGGATCGACAGCAGCCAGTCGAGATAGTTGCGCACGACGGTCGCTTCGGCGGACATCGGCGACATCTGGCGCAGCTTCTTCAGTTCATGCTGCGCCTTCTCGCGGGCTTCCTTCGACAGCTTGGTCTTGGCGATCTTCTCTTCGAGATCGGCGAGCTCGTCGCGACCTTCGTCGTCGCCGAGTTCCTTCTGGATCGCCTTCATCTGCTCGTTCAGATAGTATTCGCGCTGGGTCTTCTCCATCTGGCGCTTGACGCGCGAGCGGATGCGCTTCTCGACCTGCAGCACCGAGATCTCGCTCTCCATCAGCCCTAGCACCTTCTCCAGGCGCGCGGTGACGGACAGCGTTTCCAGGATCGCCTGGCGGTCGGCGATCTTGACGGCAAGATGGCCGGCGACGTTGTCGCCGAGCTTGGCGAAATCCGTGATCGCCTGGACCACGCCGACGGCTTCGGCCGAGATCTTCTTGTTGAGCTTCACATAGCTCTCGAAGTCGGACACGACCGAGCGCGCCAGGGCTTCGGCCTCGACCGAATTGGCGTCGATATCGGCGAGCGCGATCGCGGTCGCTTCATAGTATTCGGTGCGGTCGGAATATTTCTGCACGCGCGCGCGCTCGAGCCCTTCCACCAGCACCTTGACGGTGCCGTCGGGCAATTTGAGCAGCTGCAGCACGCTTGCGAGTGTGCCGGTTTCGTAAATCAACTCCGGGCTCGGATCATCATCGGACGCATTCTTCTGCGTCGCGAGCAGGATCAGCGCGTCATTCTTCATGACTTCTTCGAGTGCGCGGATCGATTTCTCGCGGCCGACGAACAGCGGCACGATCATGTGCGGGAACACGACGATATCGCGGAGCGGCAGCACCGGATAAGAATGGCTTTCGCCGTGAACGATCGATGGCCGGGGTTTCGGGGTGGTCATGGCCTATTCCTTTTGTTGTGCCCCCTTGCACGCAGTCCGCTTGTTTTGCGCAACCGCCACAAGGTGCCGGGAGGTCCGTCGCCGCAGGCTTGGCAGCCTGTTTCTCCGGATCGTTTCTGTGACGAATCTCGACGCGATCTTCGTCACCGACAGCATTAGGTGGCTATCGGGTATGGGGGTGTCAAGTCATGGAAAATGCCCGCCAGTCGGGGCCAGACGCCAAGTAATACCTGTAGTAATACCTGCAGAAATACTTGCGCTACTACCTGCGCCGCGCCGGCCGCCGGAACGTCCGGCAGCCGCGTCAATCACGATACAAAGCCGAGGCTGACCAGCGCGATCAGGCGCTGGCGCTGCTCTCGACGGCGCGGTCGGAACGGTCCGCGTAAATGTAGAGCGGGCGAGCGGTTCCCTCGACCACTTCGCGCGAGATCACGACCTCTTCGACGCCTTCCAGGCCCGGAAGATCGAACATGGTCTCGAGCAGGATGCTTTCCAGGATCGAGCGCAGTCCGCGCGCGCCGGTCTTGCGCTCGATCGCCCTGCGGGCGACCGCGCCAAGCGCCTCGTCGGCGAAGGTCAGCTCGATGTTCTCCATTTCGAACAGCCGCTGGTACTGCTTGACCAGGGCGTTCTTCGGATCGGTCAGGATCTTCTTCAGCGAAGCCTCGTCGAGATCTTCCAGCGTCGCGACCACCGGCAGGCGGCCGACGAATTCCGGGATCAGGCCGTACTTCAGCAAGTCTTCCGGCTCGACGTGGCGGAAGATCTCGCCGGTGCGGCGATCTTCCGGCGCCAGCACCTGCGCTGCGAAGCCGATCGAGGTCGACCGTCCGCGCGCGGAGATGATCTTCTCCAGACCGGAGAAGGCGCCGCCGCAGATGAACAGGATGTTGGTGGTGTCGACCTGCAGGAATTCCTGCTGCGGATGCTTGCGGCCGCCCTGCGGCGGCACGGAGGCAACGGTGCCTTCCATGATCTTCAGCAACGCCTGCTGCACGCCCTCGCCCGACACGTCGCGGGTGATCGAGGGATTGTCGGACTTGCGGCTGATCTTGTCGATTTCGTCGATATAGACGATGCCGCGCTGCGCGCGCTCGACATTGTAGTCGGCCGACTGCAACAGCTTCAGGATGATGTTCTCGACGTCCTCGCCGACATAGCCAGCTTCGGTCAGCGTGGTCGCATCCGCCATCGTGAACGGCACGTCGAGAATCCGCGCCAGCGTCTGCGCCAGCAGCGTCTTGCCCGAACCGGTCGGTCCGATCAGCAGGATGTTCGACTTCGCGAGTTCGACGTCGTTGTGCTTGGTCTGGTGATTGAGCCGCTTGTAGTGATTATGGACGGCGACCGAGAGCACCTTCTTGGCGTGGCTCTGGCCGATCACGTAATCGTCGAGGACCTTGCAGATTTCCTTCGGCGTCGGAATGCCGTCGCGCGACTTGACCAGCGAGGACTTGTTCTCCTCGCGGATGATGTCCATGCACAGTTCCACGCATTCGTCGCAGATGAATACCGTGGGGCCCGCGATCAATTTGCGGACTTCGTGCTGGCTCTTGCCACAGAACGAGCAATAAAGCGTGTTCTTGGAGTCGCTCGTGCCGACCTTACTCATTCTTATCTCCGTCCGCCGTTCGATCCAGTCGCTCGATCGACCCATTCCGGCACCAATCCGGACCTGAATGTAGATAGAGCAAATTCCGTACCAAAAAAGACCCTACTCAATACACACCGTACAAATCACGGTTTATTCGAATCTCCCGCGATCATATCCGATCCCATACAGCCAACCATGCTGACACCCGACTATCAAGAATTCGCTAACCGGGTGCGGATCGGAGACCGTGACAATACCGTGATTTCCGGCATTGGCACGGGGAGAAGTTGTCGAAATCGTCAAAGCGTTGCGCCTTTGCCACGCCGCCAAACCAGCACGAAAGCGGAACTTTCTGCCCATGCCGGGGTATAGGCGCGCCGCAGACGGCCAAATTTGCCGATTACGCCAGCATTCGACGTCAAACGCTGCAGGCTGCCGCTCCGTACTGTTACGGGGTCTTGGTGGCGGCCACGTCTTCCGCGCGCTTGTCGATGACCTTGTCGACCAGGCCGAATTCGCGGGCCTGTTCCGCGGTCAGGAAGCGATCGCGCTCCAGCGAGTCCTCGATCATCTGGTAGGACTGCCCGGTGTGCTTGACGTAGATCTCGTTCAGCCGCCGCTTGATGTTCTGGATTTCCTGCGCGTGCAGCAGGATGTCGGTGGCCTGGCCCTGGAAGCCGCCGGAGGGCTGATGCACCATGATGCGGGAATTCGGCAGCGAGAACCGCATGTCCTTCGCGCCCGCACACAACAGCAGCGAACCGGCGGACGCCGCCTGCCCGGTGCACAGCGTCGATACCGGCGGGCGGATGAACTGCATCGTATCGTACATCGCCAGGCCCGACGTCACCACGCCACCGGGCGAGTTGATGTACATCGAGATTTCCTTCTTCGGATTTTCGGCTTCGAGGAACAGCAGCTGCGCGACCACCAGGGTCGCCATGCCGTCCTCGATCGGTCCGGTCACGAAGATGATGCGCTCCTTCAGCAGGCGCGAGAAAATGTCGTAGGCGCGTTCACCGCGGTTGGTCTGCTCGACCACCATCGGAACGAGGTTCATGTAGGTTTCAACGGGATCGCGCATTAGTCACCCAAAGGTTGGTAAACGGTTAGTAGACGGTTGGCGGCGGCGAACGTCCATCGGCAAGGTTTGGCATGATGTGCCGGGCGCGGACGAACGTCCCGTGATGCAGGACTTCAACAACTTGGAGCTCACAGATATGAGCCAATTTCCCGGCCACAAGGCCGGGCAATGGCGAGCAGGATTAGACAAGTTCAAGCTGATTCGCAGGCGAAGGCATAGCGACGGGTGCCGCCGCCATGCCGGTTTCGCTTCTCAACCTTAACGCCGGGCTCACAAATCAGGCGGCGGTTTTCTCGGCGTCGTCGTCCTTGAACAGGTCTTCGCGCGTCACCTTCTTTTCGGTCACGTTGGCGAGTTCGAGGATGAAATCGACCACCTTGTCTTCATAAATGGGCGCACGAAGCTGGGCCAGCGCATTGGCGTTGTTGCGATAGTAGTCCCAGACTTCCTTCTCGCGTCCGGGCATCTGGCGCGCCCGCTCGATCACCGCGCGGCCGACCTCGTCGTCGGTGACGGTGATCTTGTTCTTCTCGCCGATCTCCGACAGCACGAGCCCGAGCCGGACCCGGCGGTCGGCGATCTTGTGGTACTCTTCCTTGGCCGCCTCTTCCGTGGTGTCTTCGTCGGCAAAGGTCTTGCCGGAGGACTCCATCTCGGCCTTGATCGAATTCCACATCAGGTTGAATTCTTCCTCGATCAGCGACGGCGGCGCCTCGAAGCGGTGGCTGTCGTCGAGCCGGTCGAGCAGCGAGCGCTTGACGCGCTGGCGGGTCGCACCGGCGAATTCCGCCACCAGCCGCTCGCGCGCGGCTTCCTTCAGCTTGTCGAGCGATTCGAGGCCGAGCGTCTTGGCGAACTCGTCGTCGATCGTGGTGTCGCCGGGAGCTTCGATCGCCGTTGCCGTGGTCTCGAACTCGGCGGGCTGGCCGGCGAGCTTTTCGCTGGCGTAGTTCTTGGGGAAGGAAACCTTCAAGTTACGGGTCTCGTTGGCGGCGATGCCAATCAGCTGCTCTTCGAAGCCCGGGATGAACTGGCCGGCGCCGATCACGACCTGGATGCCCTCGCCGGTGCCGCCGTCGAACGGCACGCCGTCGATAGTGCCCTTGAAGCTGATGGTGACGCGGTCGCCGTTTTCAGCCTTGGCGCCGTCGCCCTTGGCGTTATAGGGGCGGCTCTGGTCGGCGATGCGCTTGATGGCATCGTCAACGTCGGAATCGGTCACTTCGACCACCGGCTTCTCGACCGAAAAGCTCTTGAAATCGGCGAGCTGGATCGTCGGCACGACTTCGATCGCAACCGTGTAAGTCAGGTCGGTCTTGCCCGCGAGCAGTTCCTCGACCTCGGTTGCCTCGGTCGGCATGGTGATCTTGGGTTCGGTCGCCAGGCGAAAGCCGCGATCGGTGAATATCTGCGTGTTGGTGTCGCGGATGGTCTGGTCGATGGTCTCGGCCATGACCGAGCGGCCATAGACCTTCTTCAGATGGCTGACGGGCACCTTGCCGGGACGAAAGCCGTTGAGACGGACCTTGTCCTTGAGGTCGACCAGCTTGACCGCCGCCTTGGCATCGAGGTCGGAGGCGGGAACGCTGATCTTGAACTCGTGCTTCAATCCCTCGGCGAGGGTTTCGGTGACCTGCATGGCGTCAATCTTCTTCCGCTTGCGCCGAGGCCTAAATGGCCGCGGCAGTGTCTAATTAATCGACGCGCGGCAAATGCCTGCGCCGGTGGTTCGGCGGACCCGCATCCCCAACGGGGACACTGGCCCTCCAGTATTCCTAAGGCAAACGCTGAAAGCGCTTGGTGCGGGCGGAGGGACTCGAACCCCCACAACTTTCGTCACTGGAACCTAAATCCAGCGCGTCTACCAGTTCCGCCACGCCCGCTGGCTGATAGCATCATATCCGGCCGCGAAGCCGCGGGCGGCGGGCTTATAACATGGGCCAATCCGTTCGCAGCAAAAAAATGGCCCTTTTTGCGCGGCCTGGGCCAACCTGCCGCAACTGGACATTTCACCTCAAAAATGGTCCGGATCGGTCGGATGGCAAGCCCCAAATTCAACCTTGGCCGACGTGCGTTTTTGACCGGGCTGGGCGCCTCGATGCTCTGCCCGGATTTCCCTGCCATAGCGGCGGTGCAAGACCGGACCGCACTCGCGCTACAAACCAGAGCCGACCGAATTTCACTGCGTCCGGGCGGTCCCGAGACGCCCGTCTGGTCGCTCGGCAGCCGGGACCTCCGCTTCAAGAGTGGCGAGACCCTCGACGTCACCTTCGCCAACGAGATGCCCGCGCCGGCTGTGCTCGACTGGCGGGGCATCGACGGCGCGCCGACGGCCGAACCGATAATCTCTCGGTCGGCGGTCGCCGACGGGGCAAAGGATACCTATCAGGTCCCGCTTCGGCACCCCGGAACTTTCATCTGCGATGCCGGCCTGCTCCGCGACGGCGGCACTCGACCAATACGGCCGCTCGCCCTCATCGTCACGGAAGGCCTCCCGGTTGCGGTGGATGGCGATGAGGTTCTGCTGATCGAGGAGTGGCGGCTGCGCACAGACGGCACAACGATCGCCGCCGGAGCAAATTCAGAAGATACCTCATCAATTCATACAATTAACGGACAAACCTCATTCGATATCTCGGCTCAATCCAATACCCGCCTCCGACTCCGGTTCGTCAACGGAGGCCAGCGCAATGTGCTCGCAATCAAACTGGAAAACATCGACGTCAGGGTGATGGCGATCGACGGGCTGCCGTCCGAGCCGTTCCCGGCCCGCAACGGCGCCATCGTGCTGGCGCCCGGCAGCCGGACGGATGTCTTTGTCGATGCGGTCGGCCCGGCGGGGACCAGCTACCCGATCCTTCTGCATGACGGCAGACAGGCTCGCCCGATCGGCAAGCTTGTCATCTCCGATGCCCCACCGGTCCGCCCGGCTCCGCTTCCACCCGCCCCGCCGCTGCCGACCAATCGCTTGCCGGTACGGCTCGACTTGAAGAACGCCCAGAGGTTCGAGCTTCCGCTCAACGGACTGCAGAGCGACTGGGTCGCGCCAACAGAATTAGCGACGAAAGATCCGCTCGCCTTCCGCGCCGGCCGCACGGTGGTCCTGGCGCTGAGCAACCCTGGCGCGCTCCCGGCCGTCTTCCACCTCCACGGCCATCATTTCCGGCTGCTGGACCGCCTGGACGACGGCTGGAAGCCATTCTGGCTGGATACGCTGGCCGTCGAACCCGGCCAAACCCAGCGCATCGCGTTTTTGGCCGAATATCCCGGACGATTCTTGATCGAATCGGTTGCGACCGATTGGGCCGCCCCGCGGCTGGTGCGGTGGTACAGTGTCGCCTGAGGAAACCGACAAGAGCAAAACAATGAGCAAACCAGTTCCAGCGATCCGAAGCGTCAAGGCGCGTGCGCTCGTCGTGCCGCTCACGCGCCCTGTGAAGAATGCGTTCGGCGTGATCGATGTCGGCCCGCTGGTCTTGATCGATGTCGAGACCGATCAAGGCGTTACCGGCCATTCCTACATCTTTGCCTACACCAAGCTGACGCTAAAACCGGTGGTCCATCTGATCGAGGAAATCGGACGCGAGCTGACCGGCAAAGCGATCGCGCCTTACGACCTGATGGCGGCGATGGATGCCAAATTCCGCCTGCTGAGCTGGCAGGGACTGGTCGGCATGGCGGTGTCCGGCCTCGACATGGCCTATTGGGATGCGCTGGGCCAGATCGCGGGTCGGCCATTGGCCGAGTTGCTCGGCGGATCGCCAAAACCGATCAAAGCCTATGACAGCTACGGTGTGGTCGATCCGGTCGCCGACGAGAAGGCACTGCGCCGCTCGCTGGAGCAGGGTTTTCGCGGTATCAAGATCAAGGGCGGCGACGGCGATGCCGCCAATGACGAGCGGGTGGTCAGCGGCGTTCGCGCCCTGCTCGGCCCGGATATTGCGCTGATGATCGACTTCAACCAGTCGCTCGATCCCGCCGAGGCCACCCGCCGCATCGCGCGGCTGGCGCCCTACGATCTGCACTGGATCGAGGAGCCGGTGCCGCAGGAAAACCTGTCGGGCCACGCCAAGGTCCGGGAAACCTCGCCGACGCCGATCCAGGCCGGCGAGAACTGGTGGTTCCCGCGCGGCTTTGCGGAAGCGATCGCGGCCGGCGCCAGCGATTTCATCATGCCAGATTTGATGAAGGTCGGCGGCGTCACCGGCTGGCTCCAGGTCGCCGGTCAGGCTGATGCCGCGAACATTCCGATGTCGAGCCATCTGTTCGCCGAAGCGAGCGCACACATGCTTAGCGTGACGCCGACCGCGCACTGGCTCGAATTCCTCAATTTTGCCGGCGCGATTTTGGTGAACCCCGCCAAAATCGTCGACGGCACCGTGACCGCGCGCGGCCCAGGCCTTGGGCTGGAATGGAACGAGAGCGCGGTTGCGAAGTATCTGGTGACGTAGTTCGCGGCACCGTTCGGTAGGATGGGTGGAGCGAAGCGATACCCATCAACTCGGTTGCAGCGAAGCGATGGGTTTCGCTGCGCTCTACCCATCCTACGGCAGCTGGCTAATACTCGATCCCGAACTCGTCATAGAGACGTCGGAACACCGCGGGCAGCACCTCGGTCAGATCTTCCGCGATCAGGCCGGGCCCCGCTTCGCGCGCGGCCTCGCCGTGCATCCAGACGCCGATGCTGGCGGCCTCGAAGGCCGGCACGCCCTGCGCCAACATCCCCGCAATAATCCCCGCCAGCACGTCGCCGGCGCCGGCGGTCGCTAACCAGGGCGGCGCGTTGGCGGCGATGGTGGCGCGTCCATCCGGTGAAGCGACCACCGTATCCGGCCCCTTCAGTAGCACGACCGCGCCGGATCGCTCCGCGGCGTCGCGCACCCGTTCGAGTTTCGAGCGGTTGGGATGTTTGTTGCTGCCATCGCTGAACAGCCGCGGAAACTCGCCCTCATGCGGAGTGAGCACGACCGCACAATCCCCGGACGCCTTGATCGATTCGAACAGGCGGTCCGGCCCGTCGGCAAAGCTCGTCAACGCATCGGCGTCGAGCACCAGATGTTTCTTAAGCGACAGCGCGGTGTGGACGAGGTCGCGGGTGCGGCCCCCGACGCCAGCGCCCGGCCCGATCACGCAGGCATTGAGCCGCTTGTCGTCCAGCAGTTCGGCGAACTGCACCACATTGTCGAAGGCACGAACCATCACCGCGGTCAGCGCCGCGGCGTTGACCGCCAGCGCCTCGCGCGGCGAGGCCAGCGTCACCAATCCCGCCCCGGCCCTCAAGGCACCGCGCGCCGAGAGCCGCGCCGCTCCGGTCGATGCGATGTCGCCCGATACGACCACAGCATGGCCCCGCGCATATTTGTGGCCGTCGATCCGCGGCACTGGAAAGGAATGTTGCCAGGCTTGCGGAATGTTCTCAAAGGTCTGCGGCCGGATCTCGCCGAGCACCTGCGCATCGATGCCGATATCGGCCACCCGCACGCGGCCGCAATGCATGCGCCCCGGCAGCAACAGATGCGCCGGCTTGCGGCGGAAGAACGTCACGGTCTCCACGGCGTCGATGGCAACGCCCATCACGGCGCCCGAGGTGCCGTTGATGCCGCTCGGCAGATCGACGGCCAGCACCGGCGCGCCATTGGCGTTGATCGCCTCGATCATCTCATGCGGTTCGCCCTTGACGGGACGATTGAGCCCGGCGCCGAACAGCGCATCGATGATCAGCGCCGGCTTGCCGATCGCCTGCGGATTGAACGGCAGCACCGGGAATTTCCAGCCCTTCGCGGCCAGCGCCGCATCGCCCTGCAGGCTGTCCCGCTCGCACAACAGGATCACCGAAACCTCACGGCCGCGCGCCGCAAGCTCGGCCGCCGCCACAAAACCGTCGCCGCCATTGTTGCCGCGGCCGGCAACGACGACGATCGACCCCTCCCCGACCAGATCCATCGCGGCTTCCGCAACCGCCTGGCCCGCGCTCATCATCAGCGCGAAGCCGGGCGTGCCGGCGGCAATCGTCAGCCGGTCGGCACGCTCCATCTCAGTCGTGGTCAGAACGTCCATGCCGAATCCTCGATCTCAGCCTTTTCCGGAGGCACATATCGCTCCGAACGCGGGCCACCCGGCGCTGGTTGCATGCGAATTGACCTGTTTGCCTAATCGATAGGCCGCAGTATGATGCAGCACCCGGCTGGGCCTCCGCAGTTTGCCTGTTAAAAGTCTGATAACACTCCAAAATCAGACACGTTAACAACTTGGCATAGACCCTGCTTTTGAGGAAGCCGGCTCAGGGTCGTTATCATCAACGACAATCGTGAGCGTTTCCGGCTACTTGCCGGACCTAAGGATCGAACAGACAGCGCCACGCGGCGACGTTGAATCTAACTGCACTCTGAAATTTCGAAATGCCCGGGAGGCGCCCAGTGAAAAAAATCGAAGCCATTATCAAGCCGTTCAAGCTCGACGAGGTGAAGGAGGCGCTTCAGGAAGTGGGATTGCAGGGCATCACCGTCACCGAAGCCAAGGGTTTCGGCCGGCAGAAGGGTCACGCCGAGCTCTACCGGGGTGCGGAATACATCGTGGACTTCCTGCCCAAGGTCAAAATCGAGATCGTGATCGGCGACGATCTGGTCGAGAAGGCGATCGACGCCATCCGCCGCGCCGCCCAGACCGGCCGCATCGGCGACGGCAAAATCTTCGTCTCCAACATCGAAGAAGCGATCCGGATCAGAACCGGAGAATCCGGGCTGGACGCTATCTGAGCCGGGTGCTATCTCGCATTTTGCGACCTGAAAACAAAGAAAGGGCTGCTGCGGCGGCCTGATTTCATTTGTGAAACGCACGCGAGTTCGAACTTGCGTCGCTCAATGCTGGAAACCGTCCCGTAGCCAAAAGGGGTATTCATGAAGACCGCCAAAGATGTCCTGAAATCGATCAAGGACAACGACGTCAAATACGTCGATTTGCGTTTCACCGATCCGCGCGGCAAGTGGCAGCACGTGACCTTCGACATCGGCATGATCGACGAGGACGCATTCGCTGAAGGCCTGATGTTCGACGGTTCCTCGATCGCCGGCTGGAAGGCGATCAACGAATCCGACATGTGCCTGATGCTCGATCCGGTCACCGCGACGATCGATCCGTTCTTCGCCGAGACCACGATGGTCATCATCTGCGACGTGCTGGAACCGACCACCGGCGAGCCTTACAACCGTGACCCGCGCGGCATCGCCAAGAAAGCCGAGGCGATGGTCAAGTCGATGGGCGTCGGCGACACCGTGTTCTTCGGACCGGAAGCCGAGTTCTTCGTATTCGACGACGTGCGTTACCAGACCACGCCCTACAACACCGGCTTCAAGCTCGACTCCTCGGAACTGCCGATCAATTCGGACACCGAGTATGAGGGCGGCAACCTCGGCCACCGCATCCGCACCAAGGCGGGCTACTTCCCGGTGCCGCCGCAGGATAGCGTGCAGGACATGCGCTCGGAAATGCTGGGCGCGATGGCCAAGATGGGCGTCAAGGTCGAGAAGCATCACCACGAAGTCGCTTCGGCCCAGCACGAGCTCGGCATGAAGTTCGACGCCATGACGCTGATGGCCGACCAGATGCAGATCTACAAATATTGCATCCATCAGGTCGCGCACATCTACGGCAAGACCGCCACCTTCATGCCGAAGCCGGTCTATGGCGACAACGGCTCGGGCATGCACTGCCACCAGTCGATCTGGAAGGACGGCAAGCCGGTATTCGCCGGCAACAAATATGCCGACCTGTCGGAGACCTGTCTGTATTACATCGGCGGCATCATCAAGCACGCCAAGGCGATCAACGCCTTCACCAACCCGTCGACCAACTCCTACAAGCGCCTTGTTCCGGGCTATGAGGCGCCGGTGCTGCTCGCCTACTCCGCGCGCAACCGCTCGGCCTCCTGCCGCATCCCCTACACCACCAATCCGAAGGCCAAGCGCGTCGAGGTGCGCTTTCCCGATCCGATGGCCAATCCGTATCTCGCCTTTGCCGCGATGCTGATGGCGGGTCTCGACGGCATCAAGAGCAAGCTCGATCCGGGTTCGGCGATGGACAAGGACCTCTACGATCTGCCGAAGGAAGAGCTGAAGTCGATTCCGACGGTGTGCGGTTCGCTGCGCGAGGCGCTGGAAAATCTCAACAAGGATCGTGCGTTCCTCAAGCACGGCGGCGTGTTCGACGACGACTTCATCGACAGCTTCATCGAGCTGAAGATGACCGAAGTCGAGCGCTTCGAAATGACGCCGCATCCGGTTGAATTCGAGATGTACTACTCGCTGTGATGTTTGGCGGGGTTTCCCCGCTGTCACGGCCCGACAATGCGAAAGGCGCTCCCGATGGGGCGCCTTTTGTTTTGGCCGGGAGAAAGTCCGGTTTCCGGACTGGGCGAAGTCCGGACGACCATTTCTCCTGGTCTTCCATCCCCCGAACCATTTTGAGTTCGCACTGTGAACGAACTCACAAAGCAAAATCGCCGAGCTTGGTAATACGAAATCAGACTTTGCCAATTTTGATGTTAGCTGTTTCGCGTAGCGACAGGTTCCAGGCTTTTCGGATTTTTAAACGAAAATTGGAGCGCGCATCATGTTTGAAGCAAATCGCCGGATTATCCTTCAGTCGATCGCCATCGGCGCGGGTACCTTCGCCGCCTCGCAATCCTTCGCCGTCGGAAACGACGGACATGCAGCCGGATACGACGTTTCCGGCGCCTCGGAATACATGAAGACAATTCCGCGCAAATCCGGTGACCCCGTGGTCTTTACGGCTTCCCTCGACAAGGGGCCGATCAAGGCAACATCCGGGGGTTGGGCACGTGAAGTCACCATGCGCGGACTGCCGATCGCCACCGATATCGCCGGCGCGCATCTGTTCATGAATGCGGGCGGCGCCCGCGAGATGCATTGGCACAATTCAGCCGAATGGGCCTACATCGTCGATGGCCACTGCCAGGTAACAGTGGTCGACCCTGAGGGCGGAGCCGAGGTCGTCAATCTTGGGCCAGGCGATCTCTGGTACTTCCCCAAGGGCCACGGTCACGCAATCCAGACCCTCGGCCCGGCGCCGTGTCACGCGATCCTGGCGTTTGACGATGGGCTGTATTCGGAACACGGCACGTTCGGCATCAGCGACTGGATGAGCCGTTACGATACCAAGACGCTTTCGCAGGCATTCGGCGTCTCGGACGAGGCGTTCGCACAGATTCCCAAGGCCGAGACCTACATCATGCAGGGCGAGGTGCTGCCACTCGATGGTCCGCAGGCGCGTTCCGCCCGCGAACTGGACCACGCGCGAACCCATCGCCATGCCATGATGGCGCAGAAGCCAAGGGTAAGCACACCCGGAGGCGCTCTCTACATCGCGTCGTCAAAGGAATTTCCGATGGCGACGACGTTGACGGGAATGGTTCTGAAACTGAAGCGCGGTGCGATGCACGAGCCGCATTGGCATACCGATGCCAGTGAGTGGCATTATGTGTTGAAGGGGCGAACGCGGGTCACCCTGTTCGCGACCGACAAGCGTGTCGCTGTCGCCGATCTTTTGCCGGGCGAGTGCGCGTACATCCCCCGCGGCTGCGGACACTCAATTCAAAACGTGGGTCCGGAGGACGCTGAAATCGTCGGCGTGCTGGACAGCGGCACCTATCACGAAAGCTCTCTGTCAGATTGGCTGGCGAAGGCGCCGCGCCATCTGCTCGCCAATAATTTTGGTATCCCGGAAAAGAACGTCGCCAACTTCAACAGGAAACGCATGGTGATTTCCGCCCCCGTCACGTCGACGTGACGTGGTTTTTTTCGGTCGAGACGCGACCGAGCACCCGTCAACGGGTTCGGAGGATTTGCAATGACCTCGACTTTTCGCACTTTCGTCCTTGGAATGCTCCTCCTGATCACCACAAATTGCGTGACCCAGGCGGCGGATCGGTCGGTCACCTTAATGCTCGGTGCGGGGTTGACGCTCGCGGTGGAGAGGCCCTTCAAAACCGTATTGATCGGAGATCCCGATATCGTCGACGTTTACACCCATAACGACCGCTCGGTCATTCTCGAACCGCTGAACCCCGGAGCGACAAACCTCGTCTTCGTTGACGAGAGAAGCATCGCGATCACCAACGTCAGAATTGTGGTTTGCAGCGCAGGCGCGATCCCGGTGAAGTTTGAAGACGGTCCCGATTGCGAATAGGCTGCAGCTGCCAGCCGCGAAAACCGCGGCTAGTCCTCTTCCGGCGGTTTTTTGCGCAGGAAGCGGCTGAGGTCCGACTGCACCGAATATGGCAGCGGAATCGGATCGCCGGCGGGGTCGACCGCCGGATCGAGGCAGCGGCGGAGCATGCGCGCGAGCTCGGCGCGGCGATAGGGCTTGGTCAGCAGCGGAATGCCGTGCCCGGTGCGGCCCTGCAGCGGCAGCGCGCCATCGGTGTATCCTGACGTGAAGAGCACCCTGAGCGACGGCCGCCCGGCCATCAGCGTTTCCGCAAGCTGCCGGCCGTTCATGCTGCCGGGCATCACGATGTCGGTGAACAAAAGATCGAACGCAGCACCCTGATTGACGATGGCGATGGCCTCGTCGGCATCGGCGGCGACGATGACCTTGTAGCCGAGGCTTTCGAGCTGAATCGTCACATAGTCGCGGATCTTGCGGTCGTCCTCGACGCACAAAATGGTTTCGTGGCCGCCCTGCGCCGGCGAATCGTCCTGCGCCGGCGGCTGCAGCGCACTGGTGTCCGCCTTCGGCAGATAAATCCTGAAATTGGTGCCAAAACCTTCCAGGCTGCGGACCTCGACGCTTCCGCCGGACTGCTTGACGAAACCGAACACCATGCTGAGCCCGAGCCCGGTGCCCTGCCCGACTTCCTTGGTAGAAAAAAACGGATCGAAAATCCGGTCGAGAACGCGCGGCGCCATGCCGGTGCCGGTATCGCGGACCTCGATCGCAACATAGTCGCCGGCGCGTTCGACGCCGCTGGCCACCGCTTCCGGAATGCCCAAGGTGACGTTGCTGGTCGTAAATGTCAGCCGGCCGCCGAGCGGCATGGCGTCGCGGGCATTGATCGCGAGATTGACCAGCGCCGATGTCAGCTGGCCGCTGTCGACGAACGCCGGCCAGACGTCGCCGCTGAGCGTGGTCTCGATCTCGATCTGCTTGCCGAGCGTCGGCGACAGCAAACGGACGGCCTCGCCAATGAACGCATTGACGTCGATTTCGGCCGGCTGCAGTGGCTGTTTCCGGGCGAACGCGAGCAGGCTTGCCGTGAGCTGCGCGCCGCGGTCGGCCGCTTCGCTGATCAACTGCGTCACCTTCGCCAGATGCGGGACCTCTTTGACGCCGTCCGCGAGGATTTCGATGGTGCCGGTGATCACGGTCAGCATGTTGTTGAAATCGTGGGCGATGCCGCCGGTCAGTTGCCCGAGCGACTCGATCTTTTGCGCCTGGATCAATTGCTCTTCGGCCGCGCGCCGCTGGGTGATATCCCTGATGAAGGCGTTGACGACATAACCGTCACCGCGACGCAGCACCGTCAGCGATACCTCGACCATGAACACATGGTGGTCCCGGTGCAGCAGGCGCGTTTCATAGCGCATGCTCGTGGCGCCGCTGGCGGCCTCTTGCAGGAACCGCGCTGACCTTTGCCGGTGCGCGGCACGATCGGACTCCGGCACAACCAGTTCCACTACCTTGACGCCAAGCGCTTCCTCACGCGTCCACCCGGTCAGGGCCTCCGCTTGCGGGCTCCAGTCCATGATCACGCCGGTTTCGTCGGTCTGGACGAAGGCGTCGAGCGAGCTCTTGATGATGGACTGCGCCATCTGCTCGCTGTCGACCAGCGCCTGGTGCGCCTGCCTCTGCCCGGTGATATCGCGCAGAACCGTGACCGCGCCGCGAAGCTGGCCGCGTTCGTCGCGCAACGGCCGCGCGTTGGCGACGATGTACGCCCGCCCGGCGGGGGCTTCGGGTTGCACCGCGAGCTCGAAATCGTCGACATTGTCGCCGCGCATCGCACGCGCCAATGGTGAGTCCGGTATCGCCATCGGGGTGACGTCGTCAACAAGGAAGCAGGCGAAGCTTCGTGTTCCCGTCAGGCTGTTGAAACCGGGGGCGACGCCGAGCAGCCGCCGCGCTGCGGCGTTGGCAACGACGATCACGCCGTTCTCGTCGGCGACGACGACGGAGTCGCGGATGCTTTCGACGGTCTTCGCCAGCAGGTCCTGCCTGGTGCCGAACTGGACCGCCAGTTCGGCGAACGCCGCGGCAAGACCGGCAATCTCGCGGCAGCCAGTGGACGGTATCGATACGGTTTCGCCGCGCGACAGGCCTTCGACGGCCCGGGTCATCTGCGTCAGCGGCCGCGACAACGATCTCGCCATCCCGGCCGCGAGCACGAGCGCGAGAACGGCCGCAATCGCCAGCCCGGCCAAAGCATGCGCGAACAGGCTGAGCGCGCAGCCGGTCGCAATGACCAGCAGCACCATCGCGATCGCAAGGCGGCCCCACAGAGTCATGGCGGGCAATGGTCCAGGACGATGAATATGTTGCCGGTTTTTCGACCTGGATCGGCAGGCAACAGCCGGCATTAATTTTACGCCTCAAATACTTCCTGTTGCTTAGCCGAGTTGGGCTTCGCAATCCCCAACTTTCAGCACCGTAGAATTACGGGGAACATTTCAGGCGCCGCAAGCCAGAACCATTCAGACCCGAAATATCCGGGAATACCGCTCCTTGATCTCCTCGCTTTGCGCCTGCACCGCGGCGGGATCCGCCTTGAGCAATTTCAGCTTGGCCAGCGGAACGTGCGCACCCTTCTCCTTCACCTGCGCATGGAACGAGCGGTGGGCGAACACATCCACCAGCATCTGCTGGGTCTCGGCGCTGAAGAAGAAGCTCTGGAACAGTTTTGCCGCATTCGGGTTGGGCGCGCTGCGGAAGATGCCGGAGGGAACGATGATCAAGGGCGAGCCTTCCGCGGCATAAACCACCTCGACCGGCTTTCCCTGATCCTTGAGCAGCACCAGATTGTAATCGTTGCCGTCGGCCATGATGGCGCGCTCGCCGAGCAGGATCTTCTTCGGCGGATCGGCGGCCGATTGCACCTGCATGACCTTCTGCTGCGCGAGCTTTTCCAGATACGGCCAGCCGAGATCGCGCGCCAGCACGAAGGTCGCTGTCAGGATCGCGCCGCTGTAGCCGGGATGCGCCTTGACCATCTTGCCCTGCCATTTGGCATCGAGCAGGTCGGCGTAGCTCTTCGGCGCGTCCTCCGCTTTGACCAGATCGGTGTTGTAGCCGATCACCTCCATCCACGCGCAGGAGGTCGCGTGCGTGCCGTCAGGGTCGACCTGGTCGGCCGGAAAATGTTTTGCGACCTCTTCCGGCATGTAGGGTTGCAGCCAGTCGTTCTTCTTCCAGTCGAGGTAATGCGACGGATCGGTCGAATTGGCGACGTCGACCGCGTTGATGCCGCTGCCCTGCTCCTGCGCGATGCGCTGGTAAATCCGTTCGGCGCCGGAGCGTTCGACGCGAACGCTGATGCCGGGGTATTTCGCCTCGAAGGTTTTGGCGAGCCGCTCGGCGGTGTTGAGCTCCAGCGCCGAGTAGAACGAAACCTTGCCCTCCCCGCGCGCGGCCTCGATCAGGGCCGGCGTGACCGCCGTCGGCGGCGGCGCGGCGGCCTTGAGCGGCTCGGCAAACAACAGGCCGGTGGCCGATACCGCCGAAGCCCTCAGCACGTCGCGTCTCGACCATTTGCCGCTCCGCATCGCCGTTCTCCCCAAATACCCGGCCGTTCCCCGGCCATCACGATCTTATCGACGGACTATAACAGATATCCCGAGCGCCAGCCGATCCAAGTCCCGGCGCCGGGGAGTCCAAGCACGGCCCGGCCGTGCTGGGCTATCTTTCCCGCGGCCATCTGCGATTCCCAGGGGAAGTTCGATCCAGGACATCCGATGCAGATCATCATCAGCTACGATTCCAGCGTCGACAATGCGCCGGCCGGCTTCAAACCCGCGGTCGACTACGCCGTCAACGTCCTCGATGCTGCCTTCACCAACGACGTCACCATCAACATTTCGGTCGGATGGGGTGAAACCGACGGAACGCCGCTCACGAGCGACGATCTCGGCACCAGCTGGAACGCCTCCGCCCCCAAATACAGTTACGACACGATCAAGGCTGCGCTGATCGCCAATGCGACCTCGCCGCTGCAGCAGGCGGCCAACGCCACCCTGCCGGCCAGCGATCCCACCGGCGGCGACACCTTCGACATCGGCCGTGCGGAAGCCAAGGCGCTCGGACTGATCGCGGACAACGCGCCGGCCACCGACGGCTGGGTCGGCTTCAGTTCGACCGCGAACTGGTCGTTCTCGACCACGACGCCGCCGGGGCCGAACAAATTCGACATCGTCGGCACCATCGAACACGAGATCACCGAGGTGTTGGGGCGGGTCTCGACGCTCGGCACCCAGGGCGAGCATTACGGCCATGCCTACGGGGTCATGGACCTGTTCCGCTTTTCGTCCCCGGGCGTTCGTGAACTGGCGCCCGGGCTCGTGCACAGCACCGGCTATTTCTCGATCGACGACGGCGTCACCAGTCTTGGCAGCTGGAACAACCACATCGCGACCGGCGACCTCGGCGACTGGAGCTTGGGATCCGGCAGCGGCGGCGGTCCGGGCCCCGGCGGCAGCGACTCCTTCAACAACCTCAGCAATTTCGGCAGCTTCGATCAGTTGTCGCAGTCCGATCTCCTGCTGATGAACGTGATCGGCTGGTATCCGTCAGAGCCCGCCAATGTCGTCATCAACGGCGAACTCTATTTCACCGCCGCCGGCCAGACGTCGACCGGGCTGCAGGTGCTGACGGGCGGCATCCTCGACATATCCGGCACCGTCAACGGCGCGACCTTCGATAGCGGCAAGGGCGAGATCTTCGAGAGCGGCACCCTGAACAATGCGGTCGTTACGGCCGGCAGCGCGCTGTCGGTCGATTTCGGCGGCACCGTGAACGGCGTGACGATCGCAGGCGGCTTTGTCGATCTGGAGACCGGGGCGTCGGCAGGCACCGCGCCGATCGTGTTCCAGGGCGTGGGCGGGACGCTCGAGATCGACAGCGCCACCGCGCCCGGCAACGTCATCAGCGGATTCGTCGCCGGCGACAGCATCGATTTCTTCGGCGCGGCGATCGGGGCTACCCCCACCGTCACGCTCAAGAGCGGCAACGTCCTCGAGATCGTCGAGCACAACAAGACCTACGATGTTCATTTCGATCCCAACGACAATTTCAGCGGCCAGACCTTTCACGTCTCGGGCGACGGCTCGGGCGGCACGCTGATCTATCTCGTTCCCTCGGTGACGTCGGTGACGGCCGGCGGCCCCGGCATCGCCGCGGGCAATGGCCATCTCGACGCCGGTCAGGTCGTGACTTTCACGCTCCATACCAACGAGCCCGTCGATATCGACATTTCCAACGGCACGCCGGCGCTCACGCTCAATGACAACGGCATCGCGACCTACACCGGCGGCAGCGGCACCAATGCGCTGACATTCACCACGTCAGTCACGGCCGGCCAGAACACGCCTGACCTCGCGATATCAGCCGTGAACCTGAATGGCGCGACCGCCGTCGATGCCAACGGTCATGCCGCCGACCTGACCTCGGCGATCGGCAATCCCGACGGCATTTTGCAGATCGACACCACGGCGCCGCTTCCGACCGGCGTCACCGCCAATCCCGCTTCCGGCATCGAGACGGTCGGCGCCTCCATCGCCCTGACGCTCGCCTTCAACGAGGCCGTCACGGTTTCCGTCGGCACGCCGGTGCTGACGCTCAACGACGGCGCAAGTGCGGTCTACGATCCCGCCGCGACCGCAGCCTTGCACGATGCGACAAAGCTTGCGTTCGATTATCTGGTCGGCGGCAACGATGCCCCCACCCCGGCGCTGGCGGTCACCGGCATCGACCTGCATGGCGCAGCCATCAACGATCTCGCGGGCAATCCGGCCGACTTCTCGACGCTGCATACGGCCTTCAACGGCCTCTCGGTCAACGACGCGCCGGCCTTTACGATCGGCGGATTGACCAGGCCCGAACTGCATTTCAATTCGAGCGGAGATATCATTCTCGACGCGCCGGCGGCCGCTGCGGCGGCGGCCGACGGCACCAAATTCCTCTATGTCGGCCTCCCCGACACGACGCCCTACCCGCCGGCGGCGGACAGCGCGCACAGCGCGGATTTCCATCTCTTGACCTAGGTGTGGGCACCTCCGGATCGGTCCCGATCAGGGCGCGCATCTCCGCTTCCCCGGTGCCCGACGGGCAAATCAAAAATTCCTGTCAAGCCTTCATCAAGAAAAAATTCCTGTTTCAAAATACCCCAAATCAGGTCTTGAAATGCTGCCGTCCTTTCCCGGCAAGAGGGGCGGTCGCGCGTCGTCACGAACGCGGGGCAGGATGCGGTGGACGCGGCAGCGTCGGCGCGCAGGTTTGTTCACGGGGCGATCCGTCGTGAGTGAACGGCAGCGCGCAGGACGAACGACGCTATTCGCGTACGGCAAAACCGTTTGGTTCCGACACCCGTTGCTGGTGCCAAGCTGCCGGTGGCGAATTCGATCCAACCGGATCGAAGAGCCATCAAGCCGGCAGCGACGGTGACAAGACGAATTCGTCGCCGAGGAGAGCACGATATAAGCCGTAAAGCCATTGCGCGGGGGATGCCGGAGTGTTTCCGCTGAACCTGTATGCTCGTGTGCGCCTTTTCGCACAATTTTGCACACGAGACCGCGGGTGCAGCGCGCACCCGGCATTCCCTGCTCCCTCTTCATTTGAGAGGGACAAGGTTCGTGCAAACCTCGGGCGCATTGCGCCGCGAGAATGCGGAGCTGTATCCGCGAGCTGTTCAAGAGATGTATCGGAAGTCTCACCCCGTCATTGCGAGCGAAGCGAAGCAATCCATCTCGCAACTTGCCGAGACATGGATTGCTTCGTCGCTACGCTCCTCGCAATGACGGTAATGCATCAGCCCACAAATCTCGAAACTCCCGCCCGCCTAGCTCGCCCGCTGGTGGACCTTCAGCGCCTCGCCGAACGCCAGGAACAGCGCGCGGTTGATCGGATTGCGCTGCGGGTCGTATTCGGCATGCCATTGCACGCCGAGCGCAAAGCCCGGCGCGTCCGCGATCCGGATCGCCTCGATGGTGCCGTCTTCCGCGACGCCCTCGATGACGACGCGCTTGCCGGGCTCGAGGATGCCCTGCCCGTGCAGCGAATTGACGCGGATGATTTCGCGGCCGAGCAACCTTGCAAAAGCGCCGCCCGGCGTCAGCGTGACGTCGTGGCGGTCGGCAAACACGACCGTCGGATCCGGATGGATCTCGCCGTTCTCCAGCCGCGGCATGCGATGGTTCATGCGGCCGGGGATTTCGCGGATTTCGGGATGCAGCGAGCCGCCGAAGGCGACGTTCATTTCCTGCAGGCCGCGACAGATGCCGAACAGCGGCACGCCGCGGGCGACGCAGGCTTCCGACAGCGCCAGCGCGACGTCGTCGCGGTGGATATCGTAAGGCTCATGCCTCTCATGCGGCTCGGTCTTGAAGCGCGTCGGATGAACATTGGCGCGCGCGCCGGTCAGCACCACGCCGTCGACGACATCGAGCAAGGCGCCGATATCGGTAATCTCGGGCGTTCCCGCGAACATCAGCGGCAGCGCGCCGCAGACGTCGGCGACGGCGCGAAGGTTGCGTTCTCCGACCATCTGCGTCGCGAAACGATTTTCGATGCGATGGGCGTTCCCGATCACACCGACCACGGGCCGTCTCATCGCCAAAATTCCGCTGCCATGGTCTTGCGCAAGAAGGGATTTCTATTTTGGGCCATGATTCCAGCCGATCATGCCCCCCCGACCGCCCCGGATCAATATGCTGCAGACCCACGCGGGCCTGCGTTGCTATTTTCGCGTAAAGGCCTCCCGGGCGTCGATTGCCTCAACGCCGGGCAGAGCGGCCGCCCGGAGCGCAACCGCGGCGGGATTATCGGCGCCATTCAGCCACGGCAATCGGGCCAAAATTCCGCGCGTCACCGGCTCGCCCAGCGCGCCGCCGAAATCGAGCGGCCAGAACCCGTTCGGCACCACCTCGGCGGTGATGCCCTGGAGGCGATATCCTTTTCCCAACACGGCCGCGGCGTCGTCGGGCGATACCGTCCTGGCGGTGCCGGGTTGGCCGGGTCCGCAAAAGTCACCAGCACCGGGATCAACGCGCCGGTGACCGGCACGGAGCCGGTCAACCGGTTCATTTCGTTGAACGACACCCGCCTGCCGCCCGCCGCCGTATAGGCTCGCAGCGCCACATAGTTGATGTCGTCGAGGTCGAGTTTTTTGTCGACATGCAGCAAGAGCGCGACGAGATTCTTGCCGCCGCCGAGATCGACGAAGACGGCATCGCCTTTGGTGTTGGTGTGGCCGCCCCGGCTGTAACCGCGGTCGGGATGAACCGCCAGCACGCCGGAAGCCGATTTGATCCCCTCGGGCGTCTCGACCTCGACCGTCAGCCGGTATTTATGGCCGGGGCGGTTGATCCTGATCTGATCGCCGATGAACAGCGCGGCCAACAGCACCACCGGCCCGAACCATTTGAAATTCATCTGCCCCTCGCCGGCTCCGCGATCTACCGTCCGCCTCGCTTGGCACACCGGACGCGCCAGCGTCAAACCGGCGCGCCCTGCCGCTTGATCCCGGTCGCGTTTTCGCGACAGAGTGATGCAGCAAACCGCCGTGAAAAGGAAACAACGTGACCGATTCGACTGACAATCGTCTTCAGGCCCGCAACGACCTGGCATGGGCGATCGCCGTCGGCGGCATCGGCATCGTGCTGTTCGCAGCCCTCATGCTGTTCGCCTGGAGTTTTGCGACAACGCTGTTCCTGATTTTTGCGGGCATGCTGCTCGGCGTCGCCCTCAACGCCATGAGCCAATTTGCTCGGCCGTCTCGTCAATTGGCCGCACGCGCTTCGGCTCGCGATCGTATGCCTGGCGCTGGCGGGGCTGTTGTCGGGGATCGTCGTGCTCGGCGGCAACACGATCGCCAGCAGGCCACCGTGCTGAGCAACACCATCAAATCGCAACTTGGTAACGTCAAAACCTTCCTGGAAAGCACGGCGTCGACACCAGCTATCTCGATTTCACCAACGCCACCCAGACCGGGACCGCGGAGGGCACGGCCGCAGCGGCAACGCCGGGCGCGGCGCCGACGCATAATCTGCCAAGCGCAGGCACGCTTGCCTCCAGCGGCGGCGCGATCGTCAGCCAGACCTTGAAAGTCCTGCTCGGGACCGTCAGCGTGGTCGGCAATTTCTTCATCGTGCTGTTCCTGGGACTGGCCTTCGCCGCCCAGCCCAGCGTCTACCGCACCGGCCTCCTATTCATGGCGCCCGCGAAACATCGCGCGCGCGCCACCAGTAATCGTCGATCGCATCGGGGAAACGCTGGAACGCTGGCTGATCGCGCAGATCATCACCATGGCGGCGGTGTTCCTCGTGACCTCGATCGGCCTTGCGGTCATCGGGATCGACAGCTCGTTCATTCTGGGGATTCAGGCCGGCCTGCTGGCGTTCATTCCGACCGTCGGCGCGATCCTCGCCGGATTGATCGTGGTGCTGGCAAGCCTCGCCTCGGGATGGATTGCGGCCTTGAGCGCCTTCATCCTGTTCCTCGGCGTGCACGCGATGGAAAGCTACGTGCTGACGCCGATCATCCAGCGCCAGGCGCTCGACATCCCGCCGGCTACGCTGTTCGCGTTCCAGATCCTGCTCGGCGTCGTGTTCGGCATCTGGGGCCTCGCGCTGGCGCTACCCCTGATGGCGATCGCAAAGGTCATGATCGACCATTTCAAGACGGAAGATGCGGTGGCTGAGCCTGAGGTCGCGACGGCTTGAAAAACCTAAGTGCTCAGCACCGTCTCGGTGTGCTCGACTTCCGGGGGCGCTGCAAAATACTGCCCGACCAGGGCGCGCCATGCGGTGAAATCCTCGGAGCCACGGAAATCGACGGTGTGATTTTCCAGCGTTTCCCACTTCGCCATCAGCCGGTAACGCTGTGGTTTTTCGACCGATTTGTGCAGTTCAAAACCCTTGCCGCCCTTGGCGCGCAGGAACAGCGGCCGGGCCTTGGCGACCGCGGCTTCAAAGTCCTTTTCGGAGCCGGGCTTGACGTCGATTTGTGCGATTTCGGTGATCATGGGGGCGATAGCCTTTCCTTGGGGCTGGCGTGTCTAACCCGGCGCGCCAAAAAGAAAAAGGCGCCTCGCGGCGCCGGCATCCCGATCCATCTGCGCGCCAGCTCAGTTGAGCAGCAGCACCGCGCCCGCGACAAGTATCGCGCAGCCGACAAACAGGATGGCAGGCCAGCGCCTTCTGCGCTGATCGTAACACCCCTGCGCACGGCGCTCCGATATGAGCGCCATTTCGTATTCTTCCGAGGTCGAAAACATGCAGGCAAACCCGCCGCGGGTGGAGGCTGCCGCCGCTTCGAGCGACATCAAGGCGGCTTGCAGATTGCGTCTGCGGATCGAGTCCATACCCCGGATAATATCGAGGGTATGGTAAACGCGGGGTTAAGGCCGGCGCTATGGTGTCACCGGCTCCGCCCGTACCGGCGCCGTCAGCCCCGCCGTTTTGCGCCGCCAGTTTTCCAGCGACAGCGGCAATTCCTCGGCGGCCTCGACGCGATTGCGGCCGGAGCGCTTGGCCTGGTAGAGCGCGGTGTCGGCCGCCGCCAGCAGCACTTCCAGCTCAGTGCCGGCCGGGCCACCGGCCACGCCGATGCTGACCGTGGTATCGACCGCACCTTCCTCGCAGGTGATCCCGGAGAATTCGAACGCCTCGCGCACGCGCTCGGCCACGACCACGCCCTCGTCCAGCGAACACGGCAGCAATGCCGCGAATTCCTCGCCGCCGACGCGGCCCGAGAGATCGCTGATGCGGACATTGTTGATCACGACGGTGGCGAACAGTTTCAGTATCTCGTCGCCGGCGGGATGACCGAAGCGGTCGTTGATCGACTTGAAATGGTCGATGTCGAAGATCATCACCGTGACCGGGCGGCCGGCCTTGGCTTCGCGGTCGATCACGCGCGAGCAGGCCTCCGCAAAGCCGCGGCGGTTGAACATCCCGGTCAGGGGATCCACCGAGGCCGCGGTCTTGTGCACCGTTACCGCGCGGTCCGACACCAGCATGAAGATGACGAACACGGTGCCGATCGCATAGAGCACCAGTTCGATCGAGAATGCCGTCACCCAGATGCTGCTGGAAAACGTGGCATCGTGCGGGCGCAGGAGATCGCCGAGCAGGATCGGCAGCATCAGCACGCCGCCATGCAGCACCGGGACGATGATCGTCGGCCAGCGCTTCTGCATGTCGCGGCGGCGCTCATTCCACAATTGCGCGGCCGTCAGTGCCGCGTAGACCGCGACGATCGCAGCACCTACGGTCAGGCGCAGCGCGCCATCCTCGGTCGGCAGCAGCAGGACGGCGGCCACCCACACAAGCGCGCCCAGTACCAGTCCCGGCAGATTGGGTTTGTGGCCGTGGAACACGCGCGACGCATTCCAGACCATGCCGCAGGCGACGAAGCCCACCGCATGCATCGCCAGCGTCAACGGAGCGCCAAGCGTCGAACCACCGATGGTCCAGAGCGCCACCGAGGATGCGCCGAGCAGATAGGCGGTGCCCCACCACTTCAATGCCGGGATGTTTTCCTGCCTGCCAAAGAACACCAGCATGGCGCCGAGCATGCCGGCAACCATGGTCGCAAAAAGATAAAGTGTTGATGTGTCGAACGACATGAGCTCACCCTGCCCTGTGATGCAACGTTCTCTGGCGCGATTGAAATGTGATGCCGCGCCATTGCGATGTCACACGCTAGGACCGCCGGGTTCCAAATCCGTTTGCATGCATACGCAAGTTTTCGCGAAAAACTGCGTTAATTCATCTCTAAACCCGAGAGCCCGATTCCGGTGTAATCGGAATCGGGCTCTGGCTTTTTGTTCAGACGCGTCCTCTTCACCCGAACGGGTATTCACCCCGGATCAAGTCCGGGGCAGGCTTTTGCTTGAAAACGCTTCAGCAAAAAGGGCGCCTCTTGGCGCCCTCTTCGATTTGCGAATGCGGCAATCGCCGCAAATTTTAGCGAAGCAATTAGCGCTTCGAGAACTGGAACGACTTGCGCGCCTTGGCGCGGCCGTACTTCTTGCGCTCGACGGTGCGGCTGTCGCGGGTGAGGAAACCACCCTTCTTCAGCACGCCGCGCAGATCCGGTTCGAAATAGGTCAGCGCCTTGGAGATGCCGTGACGAACGGCGCCTGCCTGGCCCGACAGGCCACCACCGGCGACGGTGCAGATCACGTCGTACTGACCGGCGCGGGCGGCGGCGACCAGCGGCTGCTGGATCAACATCCGCAACACCGGGCGTGCGAAGTAGACTTCGACTTCACGGGTATTGACGATGACCTTGCCGGCGCCCGGCTTGATCCAGACGCGGGCGACCGCGTCCTTGCGCTTGCCGGTGGCGTAGGCGCGACCGTATTTGTCGACCTTCTTGACGTATTTCGGCGCTTCCGGCGCGGCCGGCTTCAACGACGCCAACTGATCGAGAGACTGCATGGTATCGGACATTTATGCGGCCCTCATGTTCTTGCGGTTCATCGAAGCGATATCGAGCGGCTCGGGCTGCTGGGCTTCGTGCGGATGTTCGGCGCCGGGGTAAACCCTGAGATTGCCCATCTGGACACGGCCGAGCGGACCGCGCGGAACCATGCGTTCGATCGCCTTCTCGACGACGCGCTCGGGGAAGCGACCCTCGAGGATCGACTTCGCGGTGCGCTCCTTGATGCCACCGATGAAGCCGGTGTGCTTGTAGTAGACCTTCTGCTCGCGCTTGCGGCCGGTCAGCACGACGTGAGCCGCGTTGATGATGACGACGTGGTCGCCGCAATCGACGTGGGGCGTGTAGGTGGGCAGATGTTTGCCGCGCAGGCGCATCGCGACCAGAGTGGCGAGCCGGCCGACTACCAAACCCTTGGCGTCGATCAGCACCCACTTCTTCGTCACTTCGGCGGGCTTGGCCGAAAACGTTTTCATGTGTGGAAATCCGTAAATGGGGGACCGGCGCAAAGCGCGCCGAACTGCGCGGTTTCTAGAGAACCGGGCGTTTCGCGTCAATGCCGAAACGTATCAATTTCCGTTGCAATAACAATAGCTTATAAATATGGTGTTATAATACCCTCGAAAACCCTATTTGTTTGGAATGGAATAGGTCGCCGTTACGTGCGCGATCGGATCGGGCGACGACCCCGACAGCAAATTGACCTCACCGACCGCCAGGCGCCTGCCGAGCTTCAACAGCTTTGCCGCCGCCAGTACGTCCTGCCCCGGCTGGCCCTTGCGCAGGAAATTGATGTTGAGATTGGTCGTCACCGCAAGGCCGACCGGACCGATCGCCGACAGCAGCACCACATACATCGCGAAATCGGCCATCGCCATCAGCGTCGGCCCCGAGACCGTTCCGCCCGGGCGCAGCATCTGGTCGTTGTAGCGCTGGCGCAGCAGGCAGGTCTCGCCGTCGGCGCTCTCGATGGTGATATCACCGCCCCTGAAGGCCTGGGGGAATTCGTCGTGAAGGAACTTCTCCAGTTCAGCCACGCTCATTTTCGCTGCCGCCATGCCGTCCCTGCCCTCGCTTCAGGTTGCCTGTTACATTAAGTTGTCATCAAAGCCCTAGTGGAAATTTCGATATGTCCGCCCAGACCGCCCGCGCGCCTGTGACACATCAACCGATCCTGCTGCGCGAAAGCGCTGGCCACGTCGCCGTGCTCACGCTGAACCGGCCCGCGGCGCGCAACAGCCTGTCGGAAGGGCTGATCGCCGAACTGCACGCGGCGCTGAACGACATTCATGATGACAAAAGCGTCCGCGCGGTGGTGATCGCAGCCAACGGCCCGGCCTTTTCCGCCGGACACGATATGAAAGAACTCACTGCACGCCGCGCCGATGCCGATCGCGGCCGGGCGTATTTCGCTCAGATCATGAACGCCTGCAGCGCGATGATGCAGGCGATCGTGCTGCTGCCCAAGCCTGTGGTGGCCGCCGTGCAGGGCATCGCGACCGCGGCCGGCTGCCAGCTGGTCGCGAGCTGCGATCTGGCGGTCGCTTCCGACGCCGCGGGTTTTGCCACGCCCGGCGTCGATATCGGCCTGTTCTGTTCGACGCCGATGGTGGCGCTGTCGCGCAACGTCCCGCGCAAGCAGGCGATGGAGATGCTGCTGACTGGCGAGCCGATTTCGGCAACGACGGCGAAAGATATCGGCCTCGTCAACCGCGTGGTGGCCGCAGGCTCCGAGCGCGATGCCGCGATGGCGCTGGCGCAACAGGTCGCGCTAAAATCCGCCTACACCGTAAAACTCGGCAAGGAAGCGTTCTATCGCCAGGCCGAAATGAGCCTTGCCGACGCCTATCGCTATGCGGCAGAGGTAATGACCGAGAACATGATGGCGCGCGATGCCGAGGAAGGCATCGGCGCCTTCATCGAAAAGCGCGAGCCGAAGTGGCAGGATAAATAAGAACGCAATGAACCACGATGCCTACGACGACAATTACATCCGCGAGATTCTCAACGGCGTGAAATCGATCGCGATGGTCGGCGCCTCGCCGGTCAATGTGCGGCCGAGCTATTTTGCCTTCAAATATCTGGCGCAGCGCGGCTACGACATGATCCCGGTCAATCCGGGTCATGTCGGCAAGAGCCTGCTCGACAAGCCCTTTGTGGCGTCGCTCGCGGACATCGGCCGCCCCATCGACATGATCGACATCTTCCGCAATTCCAGCCACATCATGCCGGTGGTCGAAGAAGCGCTAACGCTGTCGCCGTTGCCGAAAGTGATCTGGATGCAGCTCGGCGCGCGCGACGATGCCGCGGCCGCGAAAGCAGAGGCCGCCGGTCTTAAGGTGGTGATGAACCGCTGCCCGAAGATCGAATATGGCCGGCTGTCGTCGGAAATTTCCTGGATGGGCGTCAACTCGCGAACGCTGAGTTCCAAGCGTGCCCCGATTCCGACCCAGGGCATGCGGCTGTCGTTGAACCGGATGAGCGTCGGCGGCGGCGAGACCGCGGCATCGGATCGTGCCGCGAAAAACAAGAGCGAGCTGACGTGACGCAAATGCGAAACGATCGTTTCTAGAACGCGGCATGTCGAAGCACGTCCATTTCTAATCCACGATATGTGAGCTACTCGCCTTGACGGCGGACGCGGCTGCCATCAGCATGCCGCGCATTTCGAACAAGTCAAAACAGGACGCACAGAATGACCGATCGTCTCCCGGGATTTTCGACCCTTGCCGTCCATGCCGGCGCGCAGCCCGATCCGACCACCGGCGCGCGGGTGACGCCGATCTACCAGACCACGTCATTCGTGTTCAACGATGCCGATCACGCCGCCTCGCTGTTCGGGCTGCAGGCGTTCGGCAACATCTATACTCGGATCGGAAACCCGACCCAGGCGGTGCTTGAAGAACGCGTTGCCGCCCTCGAGGGAGGCACCGCCGCAGTCGCAGTCGCGTCCGGACATGCCGCCCAGGTCGTCGTGCTTCAGCAATTGCTCAGGCCCGGCGACGAATTCATCGCCGCGCGAAAACTCTATGGCGGATCGATCAATCAGTTCACGCATGCGTTCAAGAGTTTCGGCTGGAACGTGGTCTGGGCCGATCCCGATGATATCGAAACCTTCGAACGTGCGGTGACGCCGCATACCAAGGCTATCTTCATCGAGTTGATCGCCAATCCGGCCGGCAGCATCACCGACATCGAGCCGATCGCCGCCGTCGCCCGCAAGGCCGGCGTGCCCCTGATCGTCGACAACACGCTGGCGACGCCGTATTTGATCCGCCCGATCGATCACGGCGCCGACATTGTCGTGCATTCGCTGACCAAGTTTCTCGGCGGACACGGCAATTCGATCGGTGGCATCATCGTCGATGCCGGCACCTTCGATTGGTCGAAGGAAAACAAATATCCGATGCTGAGCGAGCCGCGCCCGGAATATCACGGCATCAAGATCCAGGAGACGTTTGGCAATTTTGCGTTTGCGATCGCCTGCCGCGTGCTCGGCCTGCGCGATCTCGGACCGGCGATTTCGCCGTTCAACGCATTTCTGATCCTGACCGGCATCGAGACGCTGCCGCTGCGCATGCAGAAGCATTGCGAGAACGCCAAGGCGGTCGCCGAATTCCTCTCTGGCCATCCGGCGGTGGCTGATGTGAATTACTCCGGCCTCGCCAGCAACAAATACAACAACCTCGCGCGCAAATATGCGCCGAAGGGCGCCGGCGCGGTCTTCACCTTCAGCCTCAAGGGCGGCTATGACGCTGGCGTCAGTCTGGTGTCGAACCTGAAACTATTCTCGCATCTCGCCAATGTCGGCGACACCCGCTCGCTGGTGATCCACCCGGCCTCGACCACCCACAGCCAGCTCGACGACGCCGCCAAGGTGAAGTCGGGAGCGGCTCCCGACGTGGTGCGGCTGTCGATCGGGATCGAGGACAAGGAAGATCTGATCGCGGATCTCGAACAGGCGCTGAGCGCCTGATCGTCGCGTGTATTTTGGCCGGGCACAGCCGTCCGAAGGACGGCGTCGCTCTCGCTCGCCCATGCCCCGGCCATCCACGGCGTTTCCGCCGTTTGGTCCGAAATCACCGGCCTCTCGTTAACGATCATTCCGGCATAAGGTGGCATTGATTAGGTCCAGATGATTCGGAGATGACCGATGCTGCGCTGGATAATGCCATTGCTTGTCGCGGTCTTCGCGATCGGAACCGCCGCCGCTGCCGACGGCCCCGTCGCCACCAAGCGGGCCGCCCATCACGCCGCGAGCAAACTGCCGCCGGGCCTGCCCCGCGCGCATTACAAGTATCGGACGACCGTAGCACCGGCCGCGCCGCCTTATGGCCGGCCGGTCTATGTCGAGGAAGAGCCGGAAGTGCTGTTCACGCCATCGAGCGGATACGTTCCCTACGTCCCGCCGCTGGTCGGCACCCCGCTGCTGCCGGGCTCCTCGGCCCTCCCCGGCTATTATGGACGGGCGTTCGATTACAATTACCAGGGCCCCTATTACGGCGGCCCCTATGTCAGCTATTGGAACCGGCTGCCCTACGCCTGCGGCGTGTACGGCTATTGCTGAAGGCGGCTTACGGTTTGGCGGTCCGGACCGCGGCCTTGTCCTGGCGTGCCAGACGGTTGTTGCGCTGGATCACCGAATAGGTCGCAAGCGCAAACACGATCACCAAAAGCTGAGCCGACAACGCCTCCAGCGTCGGGTTGAGCCCGAGTGCGCCGAGCCAGGACACGCCCTTGAGCTCGGTGAACGGCAGAAGTGACTGTTCCTGGAATTCCTGCACGGCTTCGCCGATGAATTTGACCGCCATCGCAAACAGGAACGCCGACGTGATGATGAACAGCGGCCGCAGCGGAATCTTACGGGCGATCAGGTTGATGAAATAAAACAGCACGACGAGCCCAAACGTCGCAGCACCAAGCCCCGCGAACAGGCCGGCGCTCCAGCCGCCCTCCGTCGTCGCCAGCGCATTGATGAACAGCACGGTTTCGGCGCCTTCGCGGAACACCGCGAGGAAAGCCAGCGCGCCGACCGCCCACACCGTGTCCTGCGCCAGCGCGCTGTCGGCCTTGTGCGCGAGATAATCCTGCCAGCCGCGCGGATCCTGTTTCACCATCAACCAGCCGCTGACATAGAGCATCAGACCGGCGGCGACGAGAATGATGACGCCTTCGAGCACGTCGCTGTGCTCGCCCGAATTCAGTACCGCGAACAGCCAGGCAGCTATGATGCTGGCGCCGACCGCGGCGAGCGCGCCGCCATACAGCGCCTGGATGCGATGCCCGGCGCCGGCCTTGGCCAGATAGCCCGCCAGCGCCGCGATCACGAGCATGGCTTCAAGCCCCTCGCGGAGCAGGATGACAGCGGATTGAATGAAGGCTGACGACATGAGCGAACCCGTATTTTCGTTCGTTCTATGCCTCGGATGCTTCAAGTAAAGCGGTGCTGCCCCACACAAACGCGTCAACGGGTCGCGTTGCGACAAAAGCCCTGCAATCCCGGGACTTCTGCCGATCAGGGCAGATTAGAATAGTTCGATTTCAGCCGGGCTGCCCGACCGGCAGAACCAGTTTTGATCGGCCGCTTTCGACGCGGCGCGAAGCCAGCCGCTCGGCCTGCAGCACCGCAAGCGTCAGCACCATGATTGCCACGGCCTGATGGGTCAGCGCGAGATCGATCGGCACCTGATTGAGCAGCGTGAGGATGCCGAGCACCGCCTGCAGCGTGATCGCCGCCAGCAACAACCAGGCGCCGCGGACCACGTCGGAACCGGCGCGCGAACGGACCGCGTCGAACGCGTGCAACGCCGCCAGCGCCAGCAACGCATAGGCGGTCATGCGGTGCTCGAACTGCACCGTCAGCGTATTGTCGGACAGATTGCGCCACCACGGCTGCTCGAACCACAATCGCGCCGCGGATGGAATGAAGGCGCCGTCGATATCGGGCCAGGTGTTATAGACCTTGCCCGCCCGCAAGCCCGCGACCAGCGCGCCGAAATAAAGCTGCACGAAGGTCAGCGCCAGCAGGATCACGCCGGTGGCTTTCAGCCGCGGCGGCGCCCTGAGCGGCGCGCGGTCCGTCAGCCGCCGCAGCGTCCAGACGATGGCGGCGAAGATCAGCAGCGCCAGCACCAGATGCGTCGCCAGCCGATATTGCGAAACCTCGATCCGCTGCGACAGCCCCGAGGCCACCATCCACCAGCCGACCGCGCCCTGCAGCGCGCCGAGCCCGAAGATGAGCCACAGCCGCCGCTTCAGCTCAGGCGCCATCATGCCGCGCCACAGGAAGAACAGGAACGGCAGCAGATAGACCGCGCCGATCACGCGCCCGAGCAGCCGGTGGCTCCATTCCCACCAGAAGATCGTTTTGAACTCGGACAGATTCATGCCGGCATTGAGTTCGCGATATTGTGGAATGGTCTTGTAGGCCTCGAACGCCTGCGTCCATTGCGCCTCGGTCAGCGGCGGCAGCGCGCCGGTGACCGGTTTCCACTCGACGATCGACAATCCCGATTCCGTCAGCCGCGTGGCGCCGCCGACCAGCACCATGATCGCGATCAGGGCGGCGACCGAAAGCAGCCACCACCGGATGGCGCGATTTTGCGGAGCCTGCTGTGCGAAATTACCGGTCATCGAAGGCGGTTTCTGGAACCCGTGCTTGATTGAATTGACGCGCCCCTTATAGTCCGCCCCTTCCCGCGCGCAACTAGCCGAAAGCTTCACATATCCGCCATGACGATACGCACCCGCAAATTGTTCGGAACCATCGCCCTCCTGATGCTGGTCGTGGTGTGGTCGCTGATGGGGATGACGGTCGCGCAGACGCCGTGGCTTGCCAATTCGGGCCTGCTGCAGGCTATTTTCTATGTCGTGGCCGGAATCGGCTGGGTGCTGCCGGCGATGCCTATCATCAGCTGGATGTCGCGGCCCGACGCCTAACCCGCGCCGTCCCGGGCCGGCCTCGCCGGGGGAAAAAACGCCCCGGTCAGCATCACGCGCATCATGCGCAGCGAACGCTGGCGCCCGTCCCAGGCGACACGCGGCAGCGCGTGCGGATTGCTGCGCGCCTGCGCCTCGACGACGCCCGAAATCGCCGATGACGCGCTCGAAAAACCGATCTCCTGGGCCATCGCCACGTGCGCTCGCCGCCAGGATTCGCGGTCGCCAAAGGGATAAGCGAAATGATTGACGTCGCGACGAAAGGCGGCTTGCGCCACCGCCCTCCCCATCGCCATCTCGCGTCGCGCATCGGCATCCTTCAAATTGGTCAGCACCGGATAGTTCACCGTCGCACTTCCGATCGTCACATTGGGATCGGCGGCGAGTTTTGCCAGATCGTCCCAGTCCATCGATGCACGGCGCGACAACGCCGCGAGGTCGACGGAGTACCGTTTGCAGAGATCGTTGATCGCAAACGCAAGGTCCGGCGGCGCCAGCGTCCGCATCCAGCTCGCGAGAAATTGATAGACATCGAGTTTTTCCGCTACGCTGCGGATCGTGAAGTGGCGTTCCCTGCTGTCGATCAAAAGGCTCAGGCGATTTTCGCGCCCGATCAATTCCTCGAGCGCCAGCCACCAGGCCTCCCCAAGCCCGTCCGGAAATGCGGTCGGCAGGTAGACGGTGAAGGGCACGCCGTGCCGGGACAGCACCGGATAGGCCGAACTCATCAGGTCCTTGTAACCGCCGTCGAAGGTCAGGCTGACAAATCGCTTCGGCTGCGGCGGCGCGACCGCCCGCCGGCATACCTCGTCGATCGAGACGATATCGAGCTTCCAGCGCTTCAGCGCCCGGATCATGCGATCGAGAAATTCCGGCGTGATCTCCCGGGACTTTAGCGGCTGAAACCGGACCGGACGGCGCGGCCGCACGCGCTCGAACCGCAGCACGATTCCGGCGCCTCCGGCCCGTCGCTGCGTCAGCCGCGAAAAGCCGCTGAAATAAGCGAGCTCCATCTGCGCCCGCAGCAAGAACCGGTTGTCCGACGTCAACGTTTCGTCCCCAAATGCGGCCGCACACGCCCCGCCGCGACCGCATTGTTATTACTCTTTGTTGACATTTCCCTGCGAAGGTCGCGCCCAAGCTGAAAATTGTAAACAATTTCCTGTAGCGGGTTTTGCGCTGACCATGGCTGCCGCGATCGAAGACCAGACGGCGGAAGCAAATGCGTTGTCGCAGCCGGGCCGCATCGCCAGCGTCGACATTATCCACGATCTCACCGCCGCGGAAGCGATCTGGCGCAATCTTGAAGGCCCACAACAATCCTTCACGCCGTATCAGCGTTTCGACTTCGTCGCCGCATGGCAGCGCGAGGTCGGCGCGCGCGAAGGCCTCGTCCCCTTCATCGTGATTGCCTTCGATGCCGAGCGCAAGCCGCTGTTGCTGCTGCCGCTGGCGCTCCGGCATGCCTACGGCGTGCGCAGCGCCGGCTTCATGGGCGGCAAGCACTCGACCTTCAATATGGCGCTGTGGGACAAGGATTTCGCTGCGAACGCGACGCCGGCCGAACTCGAGGCGTTGATCGCCGCCATGGCGGAACGATCAGAAGCCGACGTGCTCGCGCTGCATCAGCAGCCCCTGCGCTGGCACCATCTGCAAAACCCACTGGCGCTGCTGCCGCACCAACCCTCCGCCAACGACTGCCCGTTGCTGACGATGGAGCCCGGTGCTGAGCCGGCGACGCTGGTCAGCAATTCGTTCCGCCGGCGCCTAAAGGGCAAGGAGCGCAAGCTGCAGCCGCTGCCCGGCTATCGTTATCATGTAGCGACCGAAGACGCCGACATCACCCGATTGCTGGACTGGTTCTTCCGCGTCAAGCCGCTGCGGATGGCGGAACAGAAATTGCCCAACGTGTTCGCCGAACCCGGCGTCGAGAATTTCATCCGCAACGCCTGCATGACGCGGCTCGCCAACGGCGGCCGGGCGATCGATATCCACGCGCTCGATTGCGACGAGGAAGTGATCGCGATCTTCGCCGGCGTCGCCGACGGTTATCGTTTTTCGATGATGTTCAATACCTACACGATGTCGGACAATTCGAAATTCAGCCCCGGCCTGATCCTGATGCGCGACATCATCGATCATTTCGCAGCGCAGGATTATCGCGCCTTCGATCTCGGCATCGGGTCGGACGAATACAAGCGGCTGTTCTGCAAGAGCGACGAACCGATCTTCGACAGTTTCATTCCGCTGAGCGCCCGCGGCAAGATGGCCGCCGCCGCAATGTCCGGCCTCAACCGCACCAAGCGCATGGTCAAGCATAATCCGGCGCTGCTCGAGATGGCGCAAAAGCTGCGCAGCGCGTTTCGCTAGCGGCTGCGCGAAGCGGGCTGGCGCAAGTTTCTGATTCAAATGTCAAAGAACAAGAATGTCGTTGCGAGCCAGCGGTTGGCGCAGACGCGCACCCTCTCCTCCGTCATTGCGGGCGCAGCGAAGCAATCCATCAGAACGCGTAAGCAAAGAATGGATTGCTTCGTCGGGGCTGTAAGTATTTCGCCTGTGGCGGCGAACTGCAATGGGATTGGACGGGATGTGCGGCTCGTGCGGCATGTGATGGGAGGTGGATCAGGCCGTCTTCAGCGCGCGGCGGCAGCTAATGGCCCACATAAGGTTGTGGGTCACGGCATGAAGCCAACATGCGATGCGGACTTTGGCCAAGCCACGCAGGGCCATGCGCTCAAAGCCGCGGTTCTTCAGGCGGGCATGGGCGTGTTCGGTGTTGCTGCGCCGTTTGTAGACCGCTTGGCCTTCTTCACTGTCCATGCGGGCGCGCCACTCCCTCAGGCATTGCGGTTCGGCTGCGCGGTTGCGTTCGTATCGCGCCTTGCTTGCTGGTTTGGAGGACGTCTTGCAGGCCGGTGGCGGACTGAACACCTGCATGGAGGGGTGAGTTTGCGCAAGCGTCGCGATGTCGGCGGCGGTCATCGCGCCGGTGTCGGCCAGCAGGCGGGTCGGCAGCTTGCCACAACGCTGTTGGACCTGCGCCACCACTGCCGGCGCAAGACCTCGATCATTACGCCGCTGGACCGGCTCGATCGCGACCACGAAGCCGCAGGCGCTCGCCACTTGCACGTTATAGGCGACCCGCACGGCACCGTCCGCCATCCGCATCAATGGCGCGTCCGGATCAGTCGTCGAGACACGCTCTTCCTTGGGTTTCTTGCCGCTCTTGCCGCCGCCGGCCAGCGGGGGATCGCCCCCCTCGTTCTGGTCTTTCTCGTCCTTCGGCGTTGCTGCAGGATGTTTCGCCAACGCTGCCGCAACACGACGGGCGCGGTCTTCGGCTGCAGAGAGGCGACGCTTCGACAGCCGCCGCTCGCCCGCCGCAGAATCGGCCTCCAATTCCTGCTTCAACTCGGCAACCCTGATCCGGGCCTTTTCTTCCAATTCCACCAGGGTTTGCCTTCGCCGCATCGACGAGCGGCTTGCCGCGGCCCTGACCTTGGTACCGTCGGTGATGACCTCGTCCAGTGTGATCAGGCCTTCCTTCATCAAAGCCGCCAGACTGCTCGTCAGAAGGCGATCGAGGAACTCGCCGCTCTCCAGACGGAACTCCGACAGCATCGTGTGGTTCACCCCGACCCCGCCGCAGATCCAGCGATAGATCGTATGATGCTCGCACAGCCGCGCCAGCGCGCGGGCCGACCCAATCCCGTCGGCTGTCGCATACAGCCAAAGCGCAAGCAGAATGCGCGGGTCGGTCGCAGGCCGACCAGGTATCTCGCCACGCGCCTTGATGCGATCGTAGAACGACTGAAGGTCCAAGCCTTCCACGAAGGACCACACCGCTCGTACCGAGTGGTCGTCAACCACCAGGCTCTCAAGATCGACCAGCTCAAAACCAGCCTGCCGACGTTCCGCTTGCCGAATACGAATGTCCATCACGTGCTCCGAATCGATCCACGCAATGAATCACGCCGCAGCACCAAAAAAATGACGGGCCCGTCGCTTCGCTCCTCGCAATGACGAACCCACACGCACGTTCTCGCGGCGCGAAGCGCCCCAGTCGTTTGTGACTCTCTCGCCCGATAGAGGGCGTGGGGAATGCCGGGTGCCCGACGCCCTCCGGCGCTCCCGCATCAATACTGAAAATGAATTGATCCATGCTCAATAGGATGTCGATCCGCACCCGGAATCTCTTCTAGAAGCACTCCGACGGAACCTGGCAGAAGCAGCAAGCAAGCGGGGAAAAACACCCGCGGCCGGTCCACGACGGAGGTGAGGAGATGATGTCAAACAGCTACCATGCGCGGCCTGCGCCACTCGCTGCCGCTGTCGACGGAACGGCAGCGCTCAAGACATGACCAAGGTCGCACTGTCCGGTGCCGAAGGACAGCTGGGGCAAGCTTTGCGTCCAAAATTGCTCGCACAGGGCGTCGACCTTCGCTCCGCCGGCCTCCACCCGTTGCAGCCGCTTCGTCCCGGAGAGGACCTGACGCATGGCGATTTGCGCGATCCCGAAAATGTCGACCGGCTCCTGCAAGGTGTTGGCGTTCTGATCCACATGGCGGGCACCAGCGTCGAGCGACCATTGCCCGAAATCATAGAAAACAATTTGGTCGGGCTCCATGCGGTGTACGAGGGTGCGCGGCGGCATGGTGTGAAACGCGTCGTGTTCGCCAGTTCTAACCATTCCGTCGGCATGCATGAGGTCACCGAACGGCTCGGGCCGGATTGTGATTTCCGCCCTGACGGCTTCTACGGCCTGAGCAAGATGTGGGGCGAGGGTCTGGCCCGGCTCTATTGGGACAAGCACGGCATCGAGAGCGTCTGCGTTCGGATCGGCAGTGCGCTCGAGCGGCCGACCGAACTTCGCCACCTCAGCACCTGGTTCGGCCTCGAGGACCTGATGCAGTTCACCCAACGTTGCATTGACACGCCGAACGTCGGGTTTCTCACCGCGTGGGGCGTGTCGAACAATACGCGCAGCTATTGGACGCCGACCGGTTGTGCCCGCCTCGGTTACCAGCCCGTGCAGAATTCCGAAGATTTTGCGGCAGATATTCTGCGCCGGCAGAACCCGCTGGACGAGATCGGCCGACGATACCAAGGCGGCAGTTTCGCGCATTTCGACTACACGCCCGAGGATCAGCGACTGCGCGCCTCAACGCTACCAACAACACCCTGATCAAACGACGTCACTTAAAAAACCAACGCCGGGAGGATCCACATGAAACAGTCAGACCTGCCAGCCTTCACCAAGGCGGCCACTCACTATCGCTGGGTTATTTGTGCGCTGTTGTTCGTCATTACCACCATCAACTATATGGACCGCAACATTCTCGGCGTGCTCAAGCCGACGATCCAGAACGACCTGCATTTCAGTGAAACCGATTTCGGCAACATCATCTTCTTCTTTTCGATTGCCTATGCGATGGGCTACGCCGGAATGGGGTGGCTCACCGACAAGATCGGAATCCGCCTCGGCCTCGCCGCCGCCGCGATCCTGTGGTGCGTGGCTTCCACCGCGCACGGCATGGTCGCCTCCGTCACCGGCTTCATCGTCGCCCGCATCGTGCTCGGCCTCGGCGAAGGCGGCAACTTCCCGACCTGCATCAAGACGATCGCGACCTGGTTTCCCGTGCGCGATCGCGCGTTGGCTACCGGCATCTTCAACAGCGGCAGCAATATCGGCGCGATGCTGGCGCCGCTGATCGGCGCCCTGGTTGTGAGCCTGTCCGGCTGGCAAGCCGCCTTCTACGTGACCGGCGCGGTCGGCTTGCTTTGGGTGGTGTACTGGCTGATGAGTTACCGTAGCCCCGCCGAACACCCCCGCGTGTCCCCGACTGAGCTTGCCTACATCAACAGTGACCCGGAGGTCGCGGCGCAAAAAGTCCCATGGGCCATGTTGCTGACCTATCCCGGCACCTGGGTTTACATCATTGGCGCCGTGCTCACCAATCCGGCGTGGTGGTTCTACAACAACTGGGTGCCGAGCTTCCTCAACAGCAAGTTTCATGTTTCGCTGTTCGCCGTGGGGTTGCCGCTGGTCGTGATCTACCTGCTCACCGACGTCGGCTCGATCGCCGGCGGCTGGATCTCGTCGACCCTGATCAAGCGCGGCATGGACGTGTTCCCCGCCCGCAAGATCACGCTGCTGGTCTGCGCAGCCTGCACCTTGCCGGTGTTTCTGGCGCCGCAGCTGGACAGCATGTGGGCCGCGGTTGTCCTGATCGGTATCGCGATGGCCGCGCATCAGGGATTTTCCGCCAATCTTTTCACGCTGGTATCGGACACCATGCCGCGCGGCGCGGTGGCTTCGGCCGTTGGCCTCGGAGGCGGCCTCAGCTCCCTGGCGGGCGCGCTGTCCGCCGCGGCCATCGGACGTGTGCTCGATGCTACCGGGAACAACTACACCGTCGTGTTCTTTGCCTGCGCCAGTGTTTACGTGATTGCGACCGCGATCATCCACTTCGTGCTGCCGCGCTCCAGGGCTTCGATGGTCACCGCCGACGCCGCGCTGGCGTCAGCCAGCTGAGCTGCGTTCGATCAACGCCTGTGGGGCCACGCCATCCCACAGGCCTGCCCTACCGATCCATGGGCCTCGCGGCTGATCAATTTGCGCTAAGGTCCGGTTGCGGACACATCCCGCAACGTCGCCAATCCCGAGAGGCTTCCGTGCAAGCGCCCACAGACGACACGCTCGCCCCAAGGCGGATCGAACTCTTCCATTACAAAGCCGCCATCAGGGAGCCGATCGTGACCTCGTTCGGCTCGATCCCCGCCCGCAACGCGCTCTTGATCAGGATCGAGGATCAGGACGGGGCTTTTGGATGGGGCGAGGTGTGGGCAAATTTCCCGCCGGCCGGAGCTGAAAGCAAGCTGAAGCTGCTCGAGACGGTCATCGTGCCGACGTCGCTTGGGCGCAGTTGGACCAGTCCTGCCGCAGCCTGGATCGATCTGACCCTAAGGATGCGGCGCAACGCCATTCAGAGTGGCGAGCCGGGCCCATTCGCCGCCTGCATTGCCGGCATCGAGGTTGCGCTCTCGGATCTCGCCGCGCGTAAAGCGGGCTTGCCACTCTGGAAAAAGCTCGGCCGGACGGCAAAACCCGAGCCTGTCATGGCGTACGCCAGCAACCTCAACCCCAAGGGTGCGCCCGAATACGTCGCGATGTGCCGCGAGCGCGGCTACCGCGCCTTCAAGGTGAAGGTTGCCTTCGACCTCAAAAGCGATTTGGCAAATGTTCGCGAAATCTCGGCCGGCCTCAAGGACGGCGAGCGGTTCATGATCGACGCCAACCAGGGCTGGGACCTCGCGATCGCCCGGCCCGCGGTCGAGGCGTTCAGTCATTTCCCACTGGATTGGATCGAAGAGGCGATACCGGCGGATGATCCGCCGGAGCACTGGGCCGAGCTTGCCATGCTCTCGCGCGTCCCGCTGGCGGGCGGCGAGAATTTGATCGGCTTTCGCGAATTCGACGCGGCGATCGCGGCCGGCCACCTCGGCGTGATCCAGCCGGATATCTGCAAATGGGGCGGGATTTCAGGCTGCGCGGCCGTGGCGCGGCGCGCGATCGCCGCCGGCCGCCGCTACTGCCCGCACTGGCTCAACTCAGGGATCGGCCTGCATGCGGCCGCACATGTGCTGGCCGCCGTGGGCGGTGACGGACTGCTTGAGCATGACGCCATGGAAAACCCGCTGCAGGCGGTGCTCGCCGAGCCCTTCCCGCCCCTCGTCAACGGCCGATTTGCCGTGAGCGATGCGCCAGGGCTCGGTGTTGCGCCCAATCTTGGGGAAGCCAAGTCATTTCTGGTTCATCACAGCGAGCATCGGAAATAATCGGGCGCCTCTGACTTCGCTCAGGCCGCCACTACGCGCGGACCCACGTCGACCGTATCCGACGACTGGCACGGCTTGCTCAGCATCGTCACCTCGGAAAAGCCAACCGCCCGGAGCTGATCGCACATCAGCGTGCGTGCATCATTTTCCATCGACGCCGCCGGCACCACTACGGCGCGCGCCTGCGCGGTGAGCAGTTCGGCCGGCAGGTCGGATGCGGAGCCGGCATCCAGCAGCACGTGGTCGTAGACGCTGAGCAGCGCGTCGATCGCCAGCGTCAGACGCGGCGACTGCAGCAGCGCGCGGTCGAAACCCGGTCGGCCGGCGCTGACGAGATGGACGCGCGACAGCCGGTCTTTGGTGATGATCTGCGCAAACGAAGCCTCGCCCTGCATCAATTCAGCCAGGCCCGGCGCGTTCAGATCGACCGATACCGAGGGGATCGTCAACGACGATGCCGCCAGATCGACCACCACGACCTTCATCCGCCGCGCCATCAGCCGGGCCAGCGTCAGCGCGGTCAACGTGATGCTCTCGCTCGCGGCCGTGCCGAGCACCGTCACCTTGTGCGCCGACGCGCCGGCATCGACCAGCGTCCCGGCCAATTGCTCGACTTCGCCGATGGCCGTCGCGGCCTCGGCCTGCTGTTCGCGCAACACCGGCTCCGGCTTGAATTCGGGCTCGGACTTAAGCTCGGGTTCAACATTGGCTTCGGCTTCGACAATCGGCGCACGTGCCGGCGTGCGCCGTGCCACCACTGCTGGCGCGAATACGGCGACCGCGCGCGGCGCGGTCATGCGCAGCAGTTCGCCGGTCACGATCGCGCCGGCGGACAGCAGCAAGGTCGCCAGCGTCGCGATCAGCACGATTGGCAGCTTTTTCGGATAGGCCGGCGTGTTGGAAACGGTGGCGCGCGAGATGATGCGGCCATCGGCGGGGGCCGCCTCGATATTCTCGCGGGTATTGGCCTCGCGATATTTTGCCAGATAGGATTCCAGGAGATCGCGCTGCGCCTTGGCCTCGCGCTCGAGCGCGCGCAGCTGGACATCCTGACCGTTGTTCGAGGACGCCTGCTTCTTCAACTGATCGAGGCTGGCGCTAAGCCCCTCGACCCTGCCGCTGGCGATGCGTGAATCATTGTCCAGCGAGCGGGAGACCTTGCCGGCCTCCTCGCGCAACTGGCGATCGAGATCGGCGAGCTGCGCCTTCAACTCCTTGATGCGGGGATGACCGTCGAGCAGGGTCGACGACTGCTCGGCCAGTTGCGCGCGCAGCGTCACCCGCTGTTCGGACAGCCGCCGGATCAGTTCGGAATTGAGCACCTCGGAAGCCTCGATCGGCTTGCCGCTCTGGAGCATTTCCTTGATCAGACGCGCCTTGAACTCCGCGTCCGACTTCAGCGCACGTGCATTGTTCAGTTGCGTGTTCAGCTCTCCCATCTGCTGGTTGGAGAGCGTGGTGTTGTTGGTGCCGACGAACAGGCTCGACTTCGAACGGAAATCCTCAACGCGCGATTCGGCGTCGGCGACTTTCTTGCGCAGGCTCTCGATCTCGCCCGCCAGCCACTGGCTGGCGGATTTGGCCTGCGCCTGTCGCGCGCCCTGCTGCAGCACCAGATAGCCCTCGGCGATCAAATTGGCGACGCGTGCCGCTAATTCAGGATCGCGCGACTGGAACTCGACGACGACGACGCGCGACTTGTCGACCGCGTACGCCGTGAACCGATCGTAATAGGCGTCGAGCACGCGCTCTTCCGGCGTCAGCGAGAACGGATCGCGCCCGATGCCGAACAATGGCAGCAGCGACTTCAGCGGCGAAATGCCCTGCAGCACCGGATCGAATTCGGGCCGTTCGGCGAGCTTGTTCTTCTTGATGATCTCGCGGGCGAGATCGCGCGATTGCAGCAACTGGACCTGGCTCGTCACCGCCTCGGCGTCGAGCGCGGTGCGCTCCTCGTTGCGCTCGCCGCTCGGCCGCAGGAACACGTTCTCGCGGCCATCGATCAGGATGCGCACTTCCGACTTGTAGCGGGGGGTGACCATGTTGACGGCGGCGATCGACAGCACGGCGGCGAGCACCGTCGGGACGATGATCCAGCTCCGCCTGCGCATCAGCGCCTGACCGAGCGCATGCAGGTCGAGGTCGCCGGATTCGGATGCCGCGACCGGCCTTGCGACAACCGGCTCGGAAACGGCGGGCTCGGAGACGACAGGCGCAGGCTTTGCAATCGCCCGCCGCACCACCGCCCCGTCCTTGCCTGCACGCCAGAACGCCAAACGCATCGCACACTCCCGCGAACGCCACTGATCACCTTGAACCCGGCCGATTACACTCCATTAAGGTTGCCGCTGGGTTAATTCGGGCATTTGCGTGCTGGAAGGATGGCTGCGGAAGGCCGCGGTCATGTTTTGTTAACCATGAACGGCCTTAATCGGGCCGATACTTTTTCGGGATTCTTGGAATGCGAGGCGTGCTCGCCCTTTTTTCGTGTCTGGCCGCTGCGCTCGCTCTGTCGGGCTGCATGGGCCGGACCGCGCCGGTTGCGAGCGCCCCTCAAAGCAGCCTCGACACCATCGCCTACGGTCAATCTTACGGACCTGCGCCCGCCCCGATTGCGGTGGCGTATACGGAACCCGCCCCGGTTCGCTATGACGCGGCCTATCATCTCGACGCCGGCGACAAACTGCGGGTCGTGGTCTACGGCCAGGAAGGCCTCACCAATACCTATGCCATCGATGCCGGCGGCGCGATCACGATGCCGCTGATCGGCCCGGTGCACGCGCGGGGCCGGACGCCGGCGGGGCTGGCTGCCGAAATTTCAGCCAAGCTGCGCGGCGGCTTTATCCGGGATCCCTCGGTCGCGGTGGAGATCGAAGCCTATCGACCGTTCTTCATCCTCGGCGAAGTGGCGGCGCCCGGCCAATACCCCTATGTACCCAACATGACGGTGGAGAGTGCAGTGGCCATCGCCGGCGGCTTCTCACCGCGGGCGCGGCGCGACAGCGTGACGCTGACGCATACCGACGAGTCTGGAACCGGGCGCTTCGTGGTGCCGCCGGGCACGTCCGTCAGCCCCGGCGACACCGTGTTCCTCGGCGAACGCTGGTTCTGAGCATGCCCGTGGAAAGTCAGCCGCTTCGTATCCTGCACGCGACGCGGGCCCCGGTTGGCGGCATCTTCCGGCATATCCTGGATCTCGCCAACGGACAGGCCGACCGCGGCCATCACGTCGGCATCATAGCCGACAGCCTGACAGGCGGCGAACGCGCGGAGCAGGCGCTGGCTGAGATCGCCCCGCGCCTCAAGCTCGGCGTTCATCGCGTTGCGATCCGCCGCGAACTGGTTCCGGCCGATGCTCTGGTATGGGCCCGTTTCCTGCACCTGATCGGGCGCCTGAAACCCAACGTTCTGCATGGTCACGGCGCCAAGGCCGGCGCCTTTCTGCGCCTGAAGTCGCCTGCCAAGGATACGATCCGGGTCTACACGCCGCACGGCGGTTCGCTGCATTACCCGCTCACGACCATCAAGGGAAACATCTACGCCCGGCTTGAACGGACGCTGATGAACGCGACCGATCTGTTCCTGTTCGAAAGCGCTTTCGCGCGCGACACCTATCAGCGCACCATCGGTGTTCCCAAAGGCCTGGTGCGCTGCGTCTTCAACGGCGTCACCGCCGATGAGTTCGATCCGGTCGTAAAAGCCGCAGACGCCACCGACGTGCTCTATGTAGGCGAATTCAGGCACATCAAGGGGGCCGACCTCCTGATCGACGCGGTGGCGCGGTTGCGCGCCGACGGCTGGCCGGTGACGCTGACGCTCGCAGGCGACGGCGAGCAGAGTGCCAACCTGAAGGCCCAGGTGCAGCGGCTCGATCTTGGCGAGGCGGTGCAGTTCATCGGGCACGTCAAGGCGCGCTACGCCTTTTCCAAGGGCTCGCTGCTGGTGGTTCCATCCCGCGGCGATTCCATGCCCTATGTCGTGATCGAGGCGGCGGCGGCTGGAATTCCGATGGTGGCCGCTAATGTTGGTGGCATCCCCGAAATTTTCGATACCCACACCGACGCGCTGTTCGCGCCGAACATCACGGCGGCGATGGCCGACGCCATCGAGACCGCGCTCGAGGATCCGGCCGCCGCCGAGGCGCGGGCCAAATCGCTGCGCGAGCGAATCTTTCAGCATTTTTCGCAGAAGGCGATGGTCGAAGGCGTGCTGGCCGCCTACCGCGACGCGTTTGCCGATCGCTAGGGGCACTTGCTGCAACATCAACGGTTTCACACGCTTTTTCCCACGGCCGAACGGGAGTTTTCCCCCGGATGGTTTCCGACGTGAACTCGGGCCCGTTTTCCCTAGTGGGTCAAACTCCAATTAGAACTCGGTTGGTTAAACTAGCAGCATCTCCAGCGTGTCCAGAAGCTTCAAATGATCGACCGTTCGAAGCGGCGCTGAACTGAAATAAACATTTGCAGCATAAGGTTCGGCCGCCCGCCGCTCGAATAAAAATTCTGGCAAGAGTGGAGGCTGCTTACCGACGTGGTCGTAATGCAACTTAAATCCGGTAAAGCGATAATCGTCAGCCGGCGGGCCATACTGCTTAAGCAAATTTGATATTTGTTGACCCACGTTGGAAAACTGTTCAAACGCAGCTGCAACATCACCAAGCATTCCTACCTCAACGCCGCTGATGTAAGCTCTCACTCCATCTGGTTTCAATTCGAAGCCAGTAATCCGAGATATCAACGCAAAAATTTCATCCAAGAAATCGTCGCTATAATCGGTGGAGTTTTGTGAATTCGCACAGCATCCCATTATTGTAGATGCTTAGTTTGTCGATCACTTCTCATCGGAAATATCCCCGAAGGAAGTTAACACCGTTTTTTAGATCAGTATCCGCTATGGTATGGGGCACCTGCACAAAACCATATTCGTCCTGCATGGCACGAATTAATGGGACTGGCGACTTTTTCCCTCCGGGTTCTCCCGGATGAAAAAAACGAATTGCCTGAACTCGTCGTCGTTTTAATCAGGCGCATTAGCGCAAACCCAATTGTTCTGCGTAGCCACGGTTGCGGATCGGTTGCGACGATTTTTGTACTTCCGGATTTCCCAGAAGTGTATCTGATTTCAGGAGGTTCGTTTTACGAACCGCTCCCAGTGCTTTTGATAGCTCGCTGCTTTGTTTGTAATTCTTGGCCTTGAAAATTCCGGGATGGTTTGTCGAGCGGATAGTCAAGGCTATAATTCAACTGCCCTCCTCGAATCGCGAAGAGTAGATCACTCGCGGTGTCCACTCCCCAGTTGCCCGGCGACGCAAGCATTTTTGATACTGTTGCGGGGTCTTTCCTCAATCTGCCACATAGTTCAATCTGGCTAATTCCACTGTCCCTAAATTCTTGAAGAATAAGACTGTGCAGCCTTCGTCTGTTGCGAGACCTAAAATAGGCAAGCGTAGGCGCGCTGATAGGTTCGCGACCCTCTGGCTTAGAAAGCTTGGAAGTTTGTGAGGTACTCATCAACTCGTTTTCCTTTGGAATATGGGTCTAGAGACCCAAAAATCTGTCCCCACTCATGCTGACATCGCTTGGCCTCTGCGTTGAAGTCATCAATGTTTTCTCGATAATCCCATGTGAGCGCGGCAAAATAATCCTTATCAAGGAAGTGGCCGAAACATCTTATTCCTGGCCCAACGAGACTGCGGATATCGAATACTTCCAACAGAGCCGGTTCCGGTTGTCTGAACAATAATCCCGCGTCGATAAGTGGAGCGTCTGCCGGAGTTAGGCCGCCGCGCGGAGCGGAGGAAGATCGAAGTAGGCTTGATCCGGAGTGCGGTCGTCAAGGCTCGAATGTGGTCGTCGTCCGTTATAAAAGTCGAGATATCGACCAACGGAGCTTCGCGCCTCACCGACGGTTTCGTAGGCACGCAGATAGACCTCCTCGTATTTGACGCTGCGCCACAGCCGCTCGACGAAGACGTTGTCCCGCCAGGCCCCTTTGCCATCCATGCTGATGGCGATGCCATTGCTGGCGAGCAGGCCGGTGAAGGCCGCGCCGGTGAACTGAGAGCCCTGATCGGTGTTGAAGATGTCCGGCTTGCCGTGGCGAGCCAAGGCATCTTCCAGGGTCTCGACGCAGAAGGCCGCCTCCATCGTGATCGACAGCCGCCACGACAGAACACGACGTGTCGCCCAGTCCAGCACCACGGCAAGATAAACGAAGCCGTGCGCCATCGGAATGTACGTGATGTCCATGGCCCAGACCTGGTTCGGCCGCGTAACCTCCATGCCGCGCAACAGATACGGATAGATCTTGTGGCCGGGCTCGGGTTTGGTGGTGCGCGGACGGCGATAGAGCGCCTCTATCCCCATCCGCCGCATCAGCGTCTTCACATGCCGGCGGCCGATCTTGCACCCCTGCAAAGCCAGCAGGCCTCGCAACATACGCGAACCGGCGAAGGGATACTCCAGGTGCAGCCGATCGAGCTGCCGCATGATCTCGAGGTCGGCGGACGACACCGGGCGCGGCAGATAATAAATGCTGCCGCGGCTGATCTTCAAAATCTCTGCCTGTTTGGTGATCGACAGATCGTGCTCACGGTCGATCATCGCTTTGCGCTCAGCAATCCCGCCTTGGTGAGCGCTCCTTCTAAAAAACTATGCGCGGCGCTGCGCTCCCCCTGTGGGATAGAAACGGGCCGGTGCTAGATTTCCGACCGGAAGGGAGCGGCCGATACGATTTTGGTGGCACGTGACCCCGTTAAAAAACCTGGTCCATGGGTTGTTGCGGACTTGAGAGTGGTGACGCCCTCCGGCGATCCCGATTAGGAATCTGACCAATAGCGCAGCCCAGCCCTTCCGCCGCCGTCAGCAGGAGGATTGGAGATGAACCCCAAAAGATCGAAGTCGAGGAACAGTAGTAAGATGCCGATGGTCCACCCGAACGCGGCTGCCATCGACGTCGGAGCGACTATGCATATGGCTGCCGTGAGGGCAGATCGCGCACCGGAGCCAGTCCGCAGCTTCGGTACCTTCACGGCCGATCTGCATCGGCTGGTCGACTGGTTTACTGAATGCGGCGTCGAGACCGTCGTCATGGAATTGACTAGCGTCTACTGGATTCCGATTTTCGAGCTTCTCGATGCCGGCGGATTTACAGTGTTTCTTGTCAACGCGCGTGATGCCAAGCACGTGCCGGGGCGCAAGACCGATGTCAGCGATGCGCAATGGCTGCAGCGGCTCCATTCATTCGGGTTGCTGCGGGCCAGCTTTCGGCCCAAAGGGCAGATTGCCGAGCTGCGAGCCTACGTGCGTCAGCGCGAGCGTCTGTTGGAGTACGCGGCCTCACACATCCAGCATATGCAGAAGGCCTTGACGGAGATGAATCTTCAGCTGCACCACGTCGTCGCCGACATCACCGGCGCGACCGGCCTGCGTATCATACGCGCGATTCTTGCCGGCGAGCGCGATCCTGAGGCGCTGGCGTGCTTGCGCCATTACAGTTGCCACTCCAGCGCCGAGACGATCGCGAAGGCGCTCACCGGAAGCTACCGCGCCGAGCATCTGTTTGCGCTCGAGCAGGCACTTGCGCTTTACGACGCCTACCACGAGAAGGCATCTGCCTGCGACGTCCGGATCGAAGCCGTATTGAAGGAACTGAGCATCCATCGCGGTCATGGCCATGGATCAGCGCCACGGGCCTCGCGGCGTCGGAATCGAACCGATCAGGCGAACGCTCTAGCTTTCGACGTCCGCGAGGCGCTGTTCGCGTTGCTCGGAAAGGACATCACCACGATCGACGGCCTCGGTCCTTACCTCTCGCTGAAGCTGATCGCTGAATGCGGTGACGACCTCTCCTCGTGGCCAAGTGAAAAGCATTTTACCTCCTGGCTGGGACTGGCGCCGAGCAACAAAGTCTCCGGCGGCAAAATGCTCTCGTCCCGAACGCGCCGATCCGGCGGCCGGGCGGCGGCACTTCTGCGTCTTGCTGCCGTGACCGTGGGCCGTACAGACACCGCGCTCGGCGCCTTTTATAGACGGCTCTCAGCGCGCATCGGCAAGGCCAAGGCCGTGACCGCCACGGCCCGCAAGATCGCAGTTCTGTTCTACAATGCTGTGCGATACGGAATGGACTATGTCGATCCCGGGGCCTCGTCCTACGAGACGCGTTACCGGACGCGAGTGGTCAACAATTTGCATCGGCGTGCCAAGGCATTCGGCTTTGTTCTCCAGCCGTTGGAGCCGAAAGTCGGTGCTGCCGTTTCTTAGGAATCGTTCTCCAGTGTCAGCTCTCCGATCTTGGCATGGAGCGACTTCACATCGATCGCGGGGATGGCCGGTGTCCCGCCCCCAGATCCGAAAATCTCGCAAGCGCTGCCCTCAAGCTGCGATTTCCAGGCCGTGATCTGATTAGGGTGAACGTCGAAATACTCCGCCAACTGGGCGATTGTCCGGTCGCCCTTGACGGCGGCCAGAGCCACCTTTGCCTTGAAGGCCGGTGAGTGGTTCCGGCGGGGTCGTCTGCTCATGGTTTCTCCTGTTCACGGCGACTATCGCCGTTGTCAGGCAGAAATTCCACTTATCGTCTTGTCCAGATTTCCGGAACCGGCTCTAACACCACCGGATCGACCCTGGCGAGAAAGCAATTGCTCGGTTTCTTGAACGGATTCTCACCCACTGAAATTTCCTCGCCGATGGTGAAAGCATCAAGCGTCTCTCTAAAATCCGAAAGGCGGATGCCATCATAATTGTCGGGGAAGATGCCATCGACCGCATGCAAAACCTCTCGGGTAACGACGATTTTGCGGACGGTTGGATCGCTCGGTATTGATGGAGGTAGCCTAAAAAGGCGGTTTCCAAGATACGAGCCTACCATCTGCAATATTGACATATAAGTCAAGATGTCTTTCTTGATAAGGCGGTGAGCCACTTTGGCTCACTCAACCGGAGGTTAACAGCCCCAAGGAACCTGACACATACGCTAATAATGGGTCATATAGTTCCGTCTTGAACAGGCTAGACCGAAGGCGACGCCTAAATCCATGGAGGCATTCCTTTCGGAGATGAATGCTGGCGGAGAACGTCGAGCTGAAGCCAAGGCGAAGCTAGCCGCAAGACAAAGGTGCGCGGGCGGGACGCGCTCAAGGTGGTGAAATAACCATGAGCAAGCCGAAATTCGAAACGCTCTACCCGCCGCGCGGGATGCGGGCCGAACGCGCTGCCGCGTATCTGTCGATCTCGACCTCGCTGTTTTACAAGATGGTCGAGGATGAAAGGATGCCGCCGCCCGTCAAGGTGGGTGCTGCCTCGATCTGGGATCGTGTCGAACTCGACGCCGCTTTCGACAATCTGAAGGACGGCCCCGGTGGCAAATCGAGCCTGAAACGAACCCTGCGAGAACTGAGGAAACGGGTTGGCAACGCCAAGAGTGGCGGATCGTCGATGCGTTAGCCGGCGCGCGCGGCCAGCGGGTCGCTTCATCGTGGATCACTATGCACAACTATGCACAAACCGTGGGAAAAGTAGCGTGGGAAGTCGTTGAAATCATTGCGTCCGGGTTTAGCCGATCGTTAACCATTCCTTACCAACGTAACTGTTTCTTCCGATTTGTCGCTTAAGTCCTGAAGCGGGGAATTCCGCATCGGCAGGCACATCCCTATGTGTCTATGCAAAGAACGGGACCGCAAAAACGGGACTTGGACAAAGTGGAACCGATTAACGCTCGCTCGATGTTGGACGCTGCGGCGGCCGCGACGGCGGATCGCCCGCAGGTCGAACGCCGCCGCCGGCTGACGCCGGCCGCCCTTGCCGTCGCCAACCAGAAGGTAAGCGGCGCCTATTCGCCGATCGTGATCGCCGGCGCCGTCCGGCTTGCCGATTTCATCCTGCTCAGCCTGATCGGCATCGCGCTCTATTTTGGCTATGTGTCGCGGCTCGCCGGCTTTCACTGGGAATATGTCGCCGCGATTTTCGCGATGGCTGCAGCCGCAGTGATCTGCTTTCAGGCCGCCGACATCTACGAAGTCCAGGTGTTTCGCGGCAATCTCCGGCAGATGGCGCGGATGGTTTCGTCCTGGGCCTTTGTGTTCCTGCTGTTCATCGGCGTCTCCTTCATCGTCAAGCTCGGCAGCGAGATTTCGCGGCTCTGGCTCTCGGCGTTCTTCTTCGCAGGATTGGCCGCATTGATCGCCGAACGCGTGTTCCTGCGGGCGATGGTGCGCGGCTGGGCCCGTCAGGGCCGTCTCGACCGCCGCACCATCGTGGTCGGCGCCGACCATAACGGCGAACAACTGGTCCAGGCGCTGAAGACCCAGGACGATTCGGATATCGCCGTGCTCGGCGTGTTCGACGACCGCAACGACGATCGCGCGCTCGACACCTGCGCCGGCAGCCCGAAGCTCGGCAAGGTCGACGACATCGTCGAGTTCGCCCGCCGCACCCGCGTCGACCTCGTGCTGTTCGCGCTGCCGATCTCGGCGGAGACGCGGATCCTCGAAATGCTGAAAAAGCTATGGGTGCTGCCGGTCGATATCCGGCTTTCCGCCCACACTAACAAGCTGCGCTTCCGTCCCCGCTCCTATTCCTATCTCGGCGAGGTGCCCACCCTCGACGTGTTCGAGGCGCCGATCACCGACTGGGACCTGGTGATGAAGTGGCTGTTCGACCATGTCGTCGGCGCGCTGGTGCTGCTTGCAGCCCTCCCGGTGATGGGACTGGTCGCGCTCGCGATCAAGCTCGACAGCCCGGGGCCGGTGCTGTTCCGCCAGAAACGGTTCGGTTTCAACAATGAGCGCATCGACGTCTTCAAGTTCCGCTCGCTGTACCATCACCAGGCCGATCCGACCGCTTCGAAGGTCGTGACCAAGGATGATCCCCGCGTCACCCGTGTCGGCCGCTTCATCCGCAAGACCAGCCTCGACGAATTGCCGCAGCTCTTCAACGTCGTGTTCAAGAGCAATCTGTCGCTGGTCGGTCCCCGCCCGCACGCCGTGCAGGGCAAATTGCAGAGCCGGCTGTTCGACGAGGCCGTTGACGGCTATTTCGCGCGCCACCGCGTCAAGCCCGGCATCACCGGCTGGGCCCAGATTAACGGCTGGCGCGGCGAAGTCGACACCGACGAGAAGATCCAGAAGCGCGTCGAGTTCGATCTCTATTACATCGAGAACTGGTCGGTGCTGTTCGATCTCTTCATTCTGCTCAAGACGCCGCTGGCGCTGATGATGAAGAACGAGAACGCGTACTAGTTTTAGGCAGGATTTTCGTACGGGTTGCGTTGCGTAATTTTACGAGTGTGTAATGGCGTATGCGGCGACTGCCGGAAGTTCGCTTCCATCGATGACGGCCGCGCCCGGCGTGCTCGCCTTGCAGCGTGCGCTGGTCTGGCTGGTCGGTGCATCCGGCGCCATCGTCTTCATCGAACCGAGCCCCTATGAGCTGGTGACGCTCACCGCCTCGCTGATCTTCTTCGCCACCGGCTTGCGGATGCGGCTGGCGTTCGTGCCGGTGCTGCTGGGGCTGTTCCTGCTCAATGTCGGCTACACCATCAGCGCAGTCGCGGTGATGGACCGGCCCAATGTCGGCAACTGGATCGCGACTTCCTGGTACATGGCGGTCACCGTGATGTTCTTCGCGATGGTCGTCTCCGAGGATACGGCAGCGCGGCTCGATATGCTGAGGCGCGGCCTGGTGGTCGGCGCAATGATCGCGACGGCGGCGGCGCTTGTCGGCTATTTCAGTCTCATTCCCGGCGGGCATGCCCTGTTCACGCTCTATGAACGCGCCAGCGGCACCTTCAAGGACCCCAATGTGCTCGGCGCGTTCCTGATCCTTCCGGCGCTGTTCGCCCTGCAAAGCGTCGTCTCGGACAAATTCGCAAAATCGTTCCGCAATGTGCTGGCGTTCGGCTTCATGTCGCTGGCGATCCTGCTGGCATTTTCGCGCGCGGCCTGGGGCGGCCTCGTGCTGACCTCGGCCTTCATGCTGGCGCTGATGGTGTTGACCAGCCGCTCGAGGGCGCAACGCTCGCGCATCATCGTGATGGCGGTCGCCGCCGTCATCCTCGCCGCAGCGCTGCTCGCGGTGCTGCTGTCGTTCGATTCGATCGCCGACATGTTCAAGCAGCGCGCGAGCTTCGACCAGAGCTACGATGAGGGCCGCTTCGGCCGCTTCGGCCGGCATATCCTCGGCGCCGACATGGCGCTCGACCTGCCGTTCGGGATCGGGCCGCTGCAGTTCCACAATTATTTTCCGGAAGACACCCACAATTCCTATTTGAACGCGTTCATGTCCGGCGGCTGGCTTTCCGGCGTCTGCTATCCGGCGCTGGTGTTCGTCACAGCGATGACCGGGTTTCGCTACATCTTCGTGCCGCTGCCCTGGCAGCGCATTTATCTGGCGATCTTCGCGGCCTTTCTCGGCACCGTCGGCGAAAGTTTTATCATCGATACCGACCACTGGCGGCATTTCTGGATGATGCTGGGCACGATGTGGGGCATGTTCGTCGCCGCCGAGCGCTACAAGGCTGCACCCGCAGCAGCGCTCAGCGCCGCGGCCGTCCCGGCTTCCTGGAACCCGCCGGCGGCTCGAGAAGCGTCTTGAGCCCTTCCGTCGCCTCCAGCACCGCCTTGTAGCCCTCGTTGGCGAAGCGAAGCAGCAGCTGCAGTTCGGCGTCTGAATAGGTGCTCCAGAGCTTGTGCATCGCGTCCTGCATCGGCACGTAGAACCGGCCGATTTTGGCGGCGCTTTCGGGCACGACCACAATGTAGACCTTGCGCCGGTCGTCGGCGTCGCGCTCGCGCCGCACCAGCCCCGCCTTTTCCAGCCGGTCCACCACGCCGGTGATGGCGCCCGTGGTCAGGCCCGTGACTTCCGCGAGCCGTCCGGCCGTCACCCGCCCTTCCAGATTGAGAAAATCCATACAGTCGAGGTCGGAACCCGAAATTCCGGCCACGTTGGCAACGGTTTGCCCGAACAGCACGCCCTGCGCCGACGAACGCCGCATCGCGTGTTCCAGTTCCGTGAGCAGCGCCGCGCGCGCTTTCGGTCTTGACAAGGCGAATCCTCCATCTTAGTAGATTGATATCTTAATTAATAAGATAATTAGTTACTGACCTTTCCTATCACCACACCGATGCATGGAGCAAGGCATGACCCAACGTCCCCGCAAAGCCCTGATCATCGGCGCCGGCATCGCCGGCCCGGTCACCGCAATCTTCCTGCAGCAGGCCGGCATCGACGCCGAGGTGTACGAAGCCTGGCCATCGGCGGCGGCCATCGAGGATCGCGCCGACCAGCCGATCGTCGCGCATTTCACCGACGGCTCGAGCGCCGAGGGCGATTTTCTGATCGGCGCCGACGGCGTGCATTCGGCGGTGCGGACGCATGTGATTCCCGACGGTCCGAAGCCGTTCGACACCGGCCTGATCGGCTTTGGCGGTTTCGTGCCGCGATCGCTGCTCGAAAACACCCCGGTCGGCCAGCGCGTCGTGACGACGTTCGGCCAGAGCGGCTTCTTCGGCTACGGCTTTTGCAGCCCGGATCCGCGGAATGGCGTGATGTGGTGGAGCACGCAGCCCGCGCACGGCATCGCTGCCGCTGATTTCCGCGCCATGAGCCAGGATCAACTGCGGCGGCATCTGCGCGATTTCCACGCCGGCTGGCACGATCCCGTGCCGCAGATCGTGGACGCAGCCGAGAACATCGTGGTCACCGACACGCTCGACGTCGCGACCTTGCCGACCTGGTCGCGCAGGCGAACGCTGTTGATCGGCGATGCCGCGCACGCCACCAGCCCGCATGCCGGCCAGGGCGCCTCGCTGGCGCTGGAGGACGCGATGCGGCTCGGCCGGTTGATGCGGGACGGCCAGGAACTCGGGCTCACCTTCCAGAATTTCGAGCACGAGCGCCGTCCGCGCGCCGAGAAGATTGTGGCGGTGGCCCGCCGCAACGGCAACAGCAAGCGCGAGTTCTCGGCCACCTGCGCCTGGATCCGCGACCACATGCTGAAACTGCTGCTGCCGGTCTCGGCCAAAGGCATGGACTGGATGTACGCCTACGATCCCCGCGCGGCGTGAGCGCTGCACTTCGCCCTCGCCCCGCTCTTGCGGGGAGAGGGTTGAGGTGAGGGGTCTCTCAGCAAATTCGACAGAAGTAATCGCGGAGAGCCCCGTCACCCGAAGCCTTCGGCTTCGACCTCTCCCCGCAAGCGGGGCGAGGTAAGGAAAACTCACTTCTCGACTGTAAACGTCAGCCCGGCGTGGTCGACGAGGCGCTTGATCAGCTTGTGACCCATCGCGGCGCCGGGCGTCCAGATTCCCGCAGCAACGTCCGGCGTGTCACGCAGCAGGCAGATCGCGCATTCCGAGATCATCTTCGAGGTCGAGCCATAACCGGGATCGCGATCGCCCTTGACCGCGGCGCGGGCCTGCTTTCCGTCGGGAGCGATGGCGACGAACAGCAGATCGTACATGCCGTTCTCGCGCGCCTCCTTCGATGGTCCCTCGCCCGGCTTCGGTGCGTTGGACGGCCCCATCTTCTCGGCGTTGATGGCGGCTGTGACCCGTCTGGCGGTTTCCTCGCCCTTCTCGCCGGGGCCCGTCAGCACCATCTCGTCGTAAACAAAATCCCGGCCGTAGGGGAAATCCATCAAGGCGTTGGAGCGGTGGACGTTGCGGGTGTTGATGGTCGCCATCACAAACGGCGCGGTCCAGGAATCCAGTTCTTCATCGAACAGCGGCTTGTTGCCCGGCGGCTGCTTCGGGCCTTCAAAGCCCGGGGTCAGCGCGAACGGATTCCGCAAGATCGCGACCAGGCTGAGATCGCGCGCCGTCGCCACGAAGGTCGCCTTCATGCTCGCCGCGGTCCCGCCGGACAATGTCCCCTTCATGGCGCGGACCCGGCCTTTGACCCGGGTTGCCGGCGCGCCGAACACTTTTTTGGCTTCTTCCTGCACATAGAACACACCGAGCTCGAACGGCACCGAATCGTAGCCGCAGGAGAACACGATTCGCGCGCCGGTCGATTTGGCCGTCGCTTCGTGCATCTCGATCATCCGGCGCATCCACAGCGGCTCGCCGCAGAGATCGAAATAGTCGGTGCCCGACTCCACGCAGGCAGCCAACAAGTCGGAGCCGTAAAGCTGATACGGACCGACGGTCGAAATCACCGACCTGGCCTGTGCCACCATCGCTTTGAGCGACGCCGGATCGCTGGCGTCCGCAACGATCAGGGGCGTATCCGCCGGCGCGCCGATGGCGTCGCGGACGGCGGCGAGCTTGTCCATGCTGCGACCGGCCATCGCCCATTTCAGACCGGCGTCGCCCTTGTAATGCGCGGCGAGATATTCGGCGACGAGCTGGCCGGTAAAGCCCGTGGCGCCATAGACGACGATGTCGAATTTCGACGAAGACATATTCTGATTTCCCTGAAGTACCGGCCGAGGCAGCCTGTTGAGGCCGCTTCTAGCGCTATTTCTTGGCGTAGGAAACGCCCATCCCGGCGCGGACGTCGGCCTGAATGCCGTAGGGCGCGATCGGATAGCGCAGGCCGTTTTTGGCAAGCTGCTTCATGCCGACAATCGCCTTGGCAAGATGCGCCGGCTGCAGCGCCATCAGCATCTCTTCATCGGGCACGCCGCCGTAGCGCCGCTCGGCGAAGCACGGCAGCGACAGCGAGGGCTCGCCGGTCTTGAGCGCGCGCCCCCATGAATCGGCGCAGGCGGTCTCTCCGACCACGCCCCATTCGAATTTCTTGTAGCCGGTATATTGCAGGCCGTTGATCAGGATGATCATCTGGCCTGGCGTCGCATAGACCAGACAAATATCCGGCGGGTTGAGCCGGCCGCTCGCGAGCGGGCTCACCGCCATCGCCTGGTACTGGCCATAGGGCACGACGTCGAGCGCCTCCTGGCGCTTGCGCGCGTCCTCGGCAGTGCCGTGCCAGACGCCGACGTAATTTTTTCCTTCGAGCCAGTTCTCGTCCTGCGGCGCGAGCCCAATCACCGCGCGACATTGCGCGCCGACCAGATCCTCGCCGGTGATGCCGACGGTCCAGCCGAGCCGGGAGGCCATACTGACGATCTGATCGGTGGTGTGCACGGCCGACGGCCGACGGATTTTCGGGATCGCCGCCATCTCCTCCACGGTCGCGAACATCTTGATGCCGATCACGGTGGTCTTCAGCCGCAGCAGGGCGTTCAGATCATACACCAAGCCGGACAGATCGAACTGTTCCGGCGGCGATTGCTGTTGCATTGCGTAAACTCCCAAATCGGCGAAACCTTGCGCGCCTGTTTGCGGCAATTCTAGCCGGGTTGATGATCGGTTGCGACCTCTACTTCGCGACCGGTCCCGGCAGCAAATCGTCGATCTTGCCGGTGGCCCGGTAAGCAATCAGGCCGATCCATTCGCGTACCGCAATGTCCGTCCGTGCCAGTCCGTCAACGGCCGCCGTCGTAAATGAAAAGAGATCGCCGGGCCCGCCGATCCGCCAATCGACCGGATACGGCTCGACGGCAAATCCCGCTTTGCGAAACAGGCCGACCGATCGCGGCATGTGGAAGGCCGACGTCACCAGCAGCCAGCGCTCGCCCTCTTTCGGCGCGACCAGCGCCTTGCTGAATTCGGCATTCTCCTGCGTATTGCGCGAACGCCGTTCCATGATCAGACGCGATTTGGCGACGCCAAGGCTTTCGAAGATGGCGCCGGCGTAATCGGCTTCCCTGGCATCGTTCGAAATCAGGTTCGCACTGCCGCCGGAGAAGACAACCCGCGCGTTCGGATAGCGCAGCGCAAGTGCCGCGGCGGCGATGATGCGGTCAGGCGCGCTTCGCACCACCGGCGTGCCATGCGCGGCCGAGAGCTCCGCCTCGATCGACGCGCCGAGCACGATGATTCCATCCGGCGCACCGCGCGTGGCATCCCAGGGTGGAAAGCGCGATTCCAAGGGATAGAGCAGAAGGCCTCCGAGCGGCGAAAACCCGCAAATCGCGAGCAGCACCAGTGCCGATATCGCAAGCTTGCGGCCAAAAGATGCATGCCGGGTGGCCAGCAGGATGACGCCGAGCAAGGCGAGGCCGATCAGGAAATTCGTCGGCAACATCATGTAGCCGAGCGTCTTGGAGAGCACAAAAAACAAGAGAAGCCCCTGACAATGTCTGATACAGCGTCTTACGCTGCCATTGCATCAATCTGAAGTCTCCTCATGACACATCATCACCTGCGTTCCAGCCCCGAAACTTGCCACTGGGGCTTTTTCGAAGCGAAATTGAAGCCCGCCCTGAGCATCGCCAGCGGCGACGAAGTCACGGTCGATACCGTCAGCGGCGGGCCGGACGTGGTGCCGGACGGCAGCAAATTCCATATTCCGCCGGAGCTTGCCGATATTCATGCCCGCAGCGAGCGGATGGTGCCGGGCCATATCCTGACCGGCCCGATTGCGGTCGAAGGCGCCGAGCCCGGCGATGTGTTGGAAGTGGACATCATCGACGTCCAGCTCCGGCAGGATTGGGGCTACAATTTGATCCGTCCGCTGGCCGGTACCCTGCCCGACGACTTCCACGAAACGCGGCTGTTGAATATCCCGCTTGATCGCGAGCGGATGGTCGGCCGGATGCCGTGGGGGCTTGACCTGCCGCTGGCACCCTTCTTCGGCGTGATGGGCGTGGCGCCGCCGCCCGCCTGGGGCCGCATCACCTCGCTGATCCCGCGCGCTATGGGCGGCAACCTCGACAACAAGGAATTGGGCGCCGGCGCCAAATTATATCTGCCGGTATTCGTGCCGGGCGCGCTGTTTTCCTGCGGCGACGGCCATGGCGTGCAGGGCGACGGCGAAGTCTGCGTCACCGCGATCGAGACCGCGCTGCAGGGGCGCTTCCGCCTGACGCTGCGCAAGGACATCCGGCTCGGCTATCCCCGCGCGGAAACGCCGACGCATTATTTGACGATGGCGATGGACCCCGACCTCGATCAATGCGTGGTGCGTGCCTTGCGCGACATGATCGTGTTGCTCGGCGAAAAGCGAAATCTGTCGCGCGAGGATGCCTACACCCTCTGCAGCCTGGCCGCGGATTTGCGCGTGACGCAGACGGTGAACGGGTCGAAGGGAATTCACTGCATGATCGCGAAGGCGGTCGTGCACGGGTGATGCGAGATTTTTGCTCAACTGCCGCAAAGAATTCCGCTGTCACCTCTCCCATCGGGAGAGGTCGAATTTCGAGCGCAGCGACGAATTCCGGTGAGGGGTTACGGTCCATCGAGAGAGCGTAACCCCTCACCCGGCGCTACGCGCCGACCTCTCCCAAAGGGAGAGGTGAAGAAAGAACGCGCGCTTGTATTTCGCAAGCCGCGTTCGATACAATAAAGCGCGCAACGAACAAAACGACAGGGAGAGACATGCTCAACGACAGGCTGTCGCCGGCCGCCGAGGCCGCGCGCGAAAAGGATATGCAGGAATTGCTTTCCGCCTGCCCGCGCATCCTCGATCTCGTCGCGCGCGGACCGCTCGCTGACCCGAGCGCGGAGGCGATCGTCTATCTGCGCTCGCCGCTCGATCCCAATCCGGTTGTCGTCTCCAACGATCAGCTGATGGGGTGCGTCAAGGCGGCAGAGAGTTTCTTTCGCGCAGAGGGAATCGGCCACGACGATGCGGTCGCGGTGCTGCTGCCGATCTGTCCTGCCGCCATTGCCGCGATCTGGGGCGCGGCCGCCTGCGGCATCGCCGAGCCGCTCAATTTGCTGTTCACGCGCGAGGCCATCATCGCCCAGCTCAACGCGGTGAAGGCAAAACTGCTGCTGGCGCCGCCACCGGGCATGCCGGGCGGGCTCTACGAGAAGATCGAAGGCCTGCAGCGGGACGTGCCGTCGCTCAAGCGGATCGTGGTGGTCCCGCTCGACGGCCGCATTGCGTTCGACGGCGACGTTCTCAAACCCGATCCGGCCTGCGCGACGATTACGGCAAATCCCACGATGCCGCGCAAGGCGATCGCGTCGCGGTGATGCTGCCGACCGGCGGCACCACCGGCCACCCCAAAGTCGCCCGCCTCACCAATCGCGCCATGGTCGCGTCCTCGGTGTCGTCGCGGATGGCGCTGGATTATCGCAAGGGCGACCGCGCCATGATCTCGCTGCCGCTGTTCCATGTCGGCGGCCTCTTTGTCGGCGTCGGCGCCTGCCTGTCGGCCGGGGTCACGATCGTAATACCCGGCCCCGCCGGCGCGGGCGATCCGGCGCTGGTGCAGAATTTCTGGAACATCATTGAGAAATATCGCCTGACGCATGCCGGCAACGTGCCGACGACGCTGGGCGCGCTCGCCGACATTCCGGTGGGTGATTGCGACATCTCGAGCCTGCGCGTCACCCCGACCGGCGCCTCGATCTGCCCGCTGGAGATCGAGCGGCGATATCTCGCGCGGTGGGGTGGTCCCTGCGTGCAGCAGGTCTACGGCATGACTGAACTGGCCGGCGCGATCACCCACGACGTCGCAGGCGTCAAGCCGCGGCCGGAAAGCGTCGGCATCCAAAACCCGCTGGTCGAACTCGCGATCCTCGCCAGCAGAGAGTTGCACACCGGACCGTGGCCGTCGCCGACCGGCGAATTGCTCACCCGGGGTCCGCAGGTGTTTCCGGGCTATGTCGTTGCGGCGCAGACAGCGGACGCCTTCCACGAGGGATGGCTGCGCACCGGCGATATCTGCCGCATCGACGCCGACGGTTTTGTTTACATCATGGGCCGCGCCAAGGACGTGATCATCCGTGGCGGCCACAATATCGATCCGCGCGCCATCGAGGATGCCGCGCTGGCTTTTCCCGGCGTCGCCCTCGCCGCCGCCGTCGGGCGTCCCGACGCCTATGCCGGCGAAGTCCCGATGCTGTTCGTGCAGGCGCAGCCGGGCGTCAGCTTCGACCCCCAGGCGCTCTCCGCCTTCGTGCAGGACAATATCCCGGAGCCGCCGGCGCGGCCTCGCGCGGTGTCGGTGATCGCGGAAATGCCGGTGACGCCGATCGGAAAGATCTTCAAGCCGAAACTGCGCGAGATCGCGGCCGGCGAAGCCGCGCGCGAACTGCTGGCGGCGGAAGGCCTTTCGAACGACGTCAGCGTCGAAGCGATCACCGATCCCTCGCGCGGACTTTTTCTGCGCGTCACGGCGACGCCGGATCAGGCCGTGACGGCGGAGCGGCTATTGAAGAAGTTTCCCGTGAAGGTCGAGGTCGTGATCGAGGCGTGAGACGAGCTGCGGCCCCACCTCTCCCATTCGGGAGAGGTGGGATTTTATGCGCAGCGGAAAATCCGGGTGAGGGGTTACGGTCCATCGAGCGAGCGTAACCCCTCACCCGGATCGCATCTTGCGATGCGATCCGACCTCTCCCTATGGGAGAGGTCGGCGCGAAGTTCGCCGCAACAACGTCACCCCAGCCGCCAGCCGACTTGCTCGACAAAGCTCTGGTAAAACTCCGGCGTGTAGGCTTTTTCCGGCGCCTGCCGCACGCGCTCGTCGAGCTCGTGGGCGTCGTCGCCGACCAGGATGCGCCAGCGCTCGGCTTTGACGCCGTCCAGAATGACCTTCGCGGCGGCCGCCGCCGTCATCGGTGCTTCGTCACGGAATTTTTGCGCGCGCTCCAATGCGATCTGCTGGATCTGTTCATTCGACATCGCCGCCACGTCGATGCCCATGCCCTTCAGGCGCTGGCGCGTCTGCATGATCTCGTTCGGATTGAGCAGGTCGGATTCGGTACCGCTCTGCACCTTGCGGGAGTTGGACACGATCGAGGTGCCGATATGGCCGGGCATCACGACGGAACATTTGATATGCGGCGCGTTGAGCCTGAGATCGTTCATCAGGGCTTCGGTAAACCCCTTCACCGCGAACTTGGCCGAGCAATAGGCGGTGTGCGACACGCCGAGTCCGACCGACGCCCAGAACCCGTTGACGCTTGAGGTGTTGACGATGTGGCCCTCATCGGCCTTGAGCAGCAGCGGCAGGAAGGTACGGACGCCGAGATAGACGCCGCCCCAGCAGATATTGAACGTGCGCTCCCACTGCTCGCGCGTGTTGGTGAACAGGCTGCCGCCGCCGCCGATGCCGGCATTGTTGAACAAGAGATGGATCCGGTCAGTCGCCTGCTGCTCGATCAGTTCGTCGCGAAACCGCAAAAACTGGTCCTCGATCGAGACGTCGGCGATGTGGGTCGTGATGCGCAGCCCCTGCGGCAGCTTTTCGACCTCGCATAGCCGCCTGGTCTCGGCCATCGCCTCGGCCGACACGTCGCACATCGCGACATTGCAGCCCTCGGCGACGAGCTGACGCGCCAGTTCGCGGCCCATGCCCGTGCCGCCTCCGGTGATGACAGCAATCTTTCCGGCAAAATCCTTCATGGAGATCGCGGCTCCCTTCCTTGTTTCTTGTTGGCTTTGTGGTTGTCGGCTCTCATGAGCCGCGCGCGGGGCGCCGGCGAAGTTTAACATCCCCTCCCTCCCGGTAAAGCCTCGTCGGCGGCACGGCGGGCTGTGCGATGTTCGCAACTCGGAAAGAACGCCTTCGCAATCCCGGCAGCAATCAGGCCATGCGTGATGCTGGTGGTGGTGGTGGTTGCGGGGGCGGCGGCGTGGCGATGCGCGCCGCTGGAACACGGCCCGGCATTGGCCGCATGAGAGCCAGCTACAGGTTGACAACGCCGCGGGAGCGGATCGTAATACTACTTAAGATAGATCAATGGTGCACGGCAGCGAAGGCGGCGGAATGCCGGGCGTGCTGGCGCCGATGATGATGACCGCGGATACTGCGGCGTCTTACAGCGGGGAGGATGGTTATGATTGAATCGCTCGTCATTTGGCTCATCATCGGCGCCATCGCAGGCTGGCTCGCCGGGCTGATCGTCAAGGGCTATGGCCTCGGGCTGGTCGGCAATATCGTGGTCGGCATCATCGGCGCCATCATTGCAGGCTGGCTGTTGCCGATGATCGGGTTTGTCCTGGTCGGCGGCACGCTGGCGGCGATCGTCAACGCCGTCATTGGCGCCGTGATCCTCCTGATCATCATCGGCTTCTTCAAGAAATAGCACCGGTCGCACCGGGGCGCGAATGCGGACTGGCAGGGATCCGCCCTGCCCGGCTCCGTGGTCGCCTGAGTGCTATGCCCCTCGGAACTGCCCAGCTCCAACAGCCGCCGGATCGCGCGCCGGCCGCTCAGTGTTCCGGCTGGTAGCCGTCCGTCAGCGTCTTCATGAAGGCGATGATGTCGGCTTCGTCCTGCGCCGTCATCGCCGGCGTGTCGCCCGGGTGGCGATCGAAGGGCGGATCGCTGACGTCGACATTGGCATGATACCTGGCCGGCAGGTCGCCGTATTTCTGCACCGCTCCGTCCGCGGCGCGGGGATAGACTTTTTCGGGATTCGTATCGCGGAAATTGTAGAAGTCGAGGACCTGCTCCAGGCTGCGGAAGACGCCGTTGTGGAAGAACGCGTGGCGGGTCGCCGTGTTGCGCAAGGTCGGGGTCAGGAACATGCCGCAATATTGCGTCTGCTCGGCGATGTCGGTGCGATGCGGACCGCAGACTCCGAGATCGAAATAGCCGGAATTGCTGTTGTTGGCGAGCGCGACATTGCGCGGCGCGCCGAGCGCCTCGTACTGGTGGTCGGTGAACAGCGGCGGCAGGCCGTCACGGGTCGGCGCCGAGGTATGGCAGCCGGCGCAATTGGCCTTGTCGGGGTCGTTGAACAGTTGCAGGCCGCGCAATTCGCTCTCGCTCAGCCGCGCCTTGCCCTCCAGCCAGTAGTCGAACTTGCTGGTATAGGGATGAAAACTCTGCTCTTCCACCTGATAACGTGCGACGGCGAACATCGCCTCCGCGATCAGCAGCCGCTGATTATTGAAGATGCCGGCGCCGAACAGCTCGACGAAGCGCGGGGCATAGGGCGCGTGGCGCAACTTGTCCGCCACCAATTCGGCGCTGCCGCCATCCATCTCGTTGCGGTCGAGCAACGGAAAGAGTGCCTGATCCTGCAACGTGTCGGCGCGGCCATCCCAGAACAGGCCGCCTTGCGGCACGATATTTGCTGCCGATGCTGCGGTCGCGGTCGCGATTTTCTTCGCCCGCGCGGCCTGCTGGCCGACCGCGGCCATCTGCGCAAGATCGACGACGGTGTCGTTGTCGTCCTTGTCGGGGCCGATGCTGAAATTCGGATGGCGCTCGAGATAGGTCAGCGACGGAACGGCACGCGCGCCTTGCCGCGCCATCGTGGAGCCGCCCAGCATGACCGGTCCGTCATTGGCCGGGCCGTAAGCGTGATCCGGGCTGTGACAGGACGCGCAGGACAGCGCGCCGGACGAGGAGAGCGACGCGTCGTAGAATATCTGCTTGCCAAGTTGCGCCATCGCCGAGAGCGGCGCGACGGGTGGGCGCATCAGATGAACCGGGTTCGGATTGGCGCCCGGAAGTCCCTGCGTCTCGACGGCGGAAACGGCGCCGGCCAGCGAAAGCAGGCCGACGCCGAGGAGCCACAAACTGCGGCTGTTCATATCAAGATCCGGTGGTCCTAGTGATGGTGTCCATCCGGCGGGCTGACGACGACCGTGCCGGCGGTCGGATCGAGGAACAGCGCGCTCGCCTGATCATCGCGATCGCGGGGGTGGTCGCGATCGAAGTCGAACAGGTCCATGATCGAACCGGCCTTTTCGTCGAACGAACCGCCGCCCAGGCGCTGGCCGTGCAGCCAGTTGTCTTCGATGAAGCGCACCACGGAAGCCTGGGTCGTGTAGGTGTGGCTGACGTAGTTCGTCTTGGCGTAGGGCGAGATCACGATCAAGGGAACGCGCGTGCCCGGACCGCAACGGCCGTTCACCGGCTGGCCGTTGAGGCCCTTCGGCTGCGGCTGCTTGGCGGCGCCGAGGCCGCACAGGCCGGGTCCGTTGATCTGATCGGCGGTCGGATCATACGAGGCGGTCACCGGCGGCATGTACTGGTGGTCGTACCAGCCGTCCGAGTTGTCGTAGGTGATGATGACAGCGGTCTCCCGCCACTCCGGCTGCTTCTGCAGGAAGTTGATCAGCTCGACGTTTCCGGCCTGCTCGTCGAGCGGATCGGAGTTACCGGCATGACCGTCCTGAAAGGCCGGCATCTTGATGTACGACACGGCCGGGAAGTTGCCGGCCTTCACCGCCGCGTAGAAATCCTCGAGATCGTAGGCGTGGTTGGCCGGATCGACGGTCTTGCCGTCCGCAGCGTGAGTATGACCGATCGCCTGGACCGAGCTCGGCCGCGCATGGGTCGGGTTGGCGGTCGACTTGTAGTACTGGAACCAGGCGTGGTGCGGAATGTAGTCCACGATGGTGCCGTTGACATTGCTCGAGAAGGTGCTGCGCTGGCAGTTCGTCGTACCATTGGCATTCTTGAGCGTGAGGTCGAAGCCGCCCATGAAGCTGCCCCAGCTGATATGTTCGGCGCCGAGCAGATCGCCGATGTTCTTGCCCTCCATCAGCATCGTGCTGGTCGTGCTCGAGCACTGGTCGTTGCCCGGGTCGGTGTCGCCGATCAGCGTCAGGCCGCCCTGGCCATCGGGGATCGATGCTGACGTGCCGATGATGTTCTGCACGCCGTTGGTCTGGCCGGCGATCACTTCAATCGCGCCGGGCGTCGATGGCCCGAAGGTGTCGGTCCAGTTGTTGTCGCTCATGGCGAAGTGCTGGGCGTAATTCCAGAAGGCAGTGACCGTGTTGCCGTCGAAATAGCCCATCACCTGCCCGTTGGTGCCGAAGGCGCCGGAGCCGCCGGCGGTGCCACGACCGGTGAACTTCGGGAACAGGTCGTCCTTGCCGTTGTCAACGGCCTGCTGCTCGGGCGTGTAGGAGTGGTTCTGCGAACGGGTGTTGGCCTGGGTGCGGTCGAGACGGAACGGATCCGTCGCCCCGGTGCCGTTGGCCGGGTTGGTGGAATTCGGGTTGTTGACCAGCAAATTGGCGTTGGCGAGGTTATTGACCTTGGGCGTATGCGGCTTCGCAACGAAGGGAATGGACCCCGACGGGTTGCCCGCGTTCGGATAGGTTGCGAAATAATGATCGAAAGAGCGGTTCTCGTTGAAGATGACCACGAGATGCTTGATTGGCGTTTCCGTGTGCATTTCGTGCGCGTGGCGATGGTCGCGATCATGATCACGGTCGTGATCGTCCTGACCGGCGAAGACCGGAATGCTGCACGCGATCGCAGCCGCAACCACACAAACCGATGCTGTTGAAAGAAGTTTTGTTTTCATTTTATTGCCCCAGATGATGACGTCGACCGGCGATGCTTTTAGCCGCCGCCGATGACAGGCCTGTGTCGGTTTGACGCATCAATGCGGGGCGCAACGCGCGGGTGTGCTGATCGCCGGGCGCGGTCTGAATTCAGCCGGCACGCGGCGGAGCGCGTTGATCGGACAAACAAAACGATGACAACGGCGAATGATGGCGCGAGCCCGCCCGGAGGCCGAACGGAGGGCGGGGGTCCGACAAGGCTCTGATTTTTATCGGCCGATTTCGCCGCAGCCAATCTAGCCCCATCGGCGCGCGCTTTGCCGGTGCTTTGCCCTGCGCGGGAATTCTTCGGTGTCCCCGACGTTGAAGCCGACAATAGCGATTTTCCCGGCCTGCTGGAACAACGGGCCGCGCTTGTGACCCGTCGCCGGCCCCTCTCGGAAAAATGCTGCGGTTGCGTCGCAACACGCATTGGTTGCCATTTGGTGCGGGCCGGAGGATGCTGCGGGCCGTCGGCACCAGGGAGAGCAGCATGAGTAAGGCAGGCCTCGATAATCGCCACCGCAACAAGGATGGTGAAATCAGCCACAAGCACGGCAACACCCTCGTCGGTACGCTACGCAAGATCTACGGACCGGGTTTTGCGGCCGGTTATCCGCCAACCGAAAAACTGAGCGACGTGCTGGCCAATTTGAACGAGACCTCGCTGAGCCAGCTCCGCCGCGATCACGACACCGGCCATCTCGCGCACAAGATCGCCCATGTCCCGGGTTGAGGCCCCTGACGTCAATGGCCAAGCACCTGCTGTCGATAGAGGATCTGCAGGCCCGCGCGCTGGCTGAAATCCGCAAGCAACCCGGCTGCGAGCGGGTCAGCAAGATAGCCATCAATCGCATCGAGGATAAGCGGGCCGAACATAACTGGTCGATGTGCGTGACATCAGCGGGAGATGCCGATGCCAATACGGCGGCGCGTGCGGCGCTCAGCGTGCAGCAGGCGTTGCGGCAGAGCTATGATCTGATGGCGGACTAGCCCTGAAGTGACAGGGCTTCTCAACGAATTGCGGCGTCCTGAATAAATCGCCGCAGGGGGCGGCTGCGGTGCAGGACCAGCGGGCACGGCGGTCGTGCACGACGAGGCTGCCCTCGGTTGCGATCTGTATCGTGCGGTGGCCGAACATTTCGATCGCATGGCGGTGTTCGACGGCCGGGTTATCCAGCGACGACCGTTCCCTCGGCGTAATTGCTGAACGCTTGATCTTTTGCGATTGGCAAGACCGAGCTGGCGCGAATTCCGCGCAAGCCCCCATCACGCGACAATGCCGATCGGAGCCCGCAATGCGTCAGGCCGGCTGTCGCTCCACTGTTAAAGCGCACCATGGACTTTAAAGCGTCACACCGGCCCGCTAAGGTTGATGGAAAGAAAAGTCCAGGGAGTTGGCGATGAACAGCTTGGTCTTGCAGTGTCGTGAAATCGAATCATTGTGCCGACAACGCGCCGCATCGGATCCCGCGCGCAGTTGGAAATGGCTGGGTGAAGCGGACCGATGGAACGATCTCGCGCACCGCGAAATCGCGTCCCGCTTTCAAGGCAACACGATGCATGCCGGTCCGATGGAGATGGGGCCGTACACGATGACCGGCGACCCCCACCGACAAACACACGAGTCGAGGCAGCGCCTGCAATCGGCCGTACATGGTGGTTGAGAGGTGAGCAAGGGTGAAGGTTTCGCGAAGCGCAGCCCGTCCATACTGTTCACAGGCTCAGGCTGCCCAATCCATGATGGCGTCGATAAAGGTTTGGGCCTGACGGATCGCTTCCAGTCTTGAAGCGCAGACGCCGACCGTCACCGTTCTGCTCTTTCCCACGGTCCATTTCCAACTGCGCGGGAAGGCCATTTCGACAACTGAAAAAACGATGCCACGATGTTCCACGGAAGCCTCCGTTCACATTGAGTTATGTGCACCAATTCGGCAGTTACTGCATTCGCCGGCGACGGTCCAGCCCGACTTAGAGATGCAGGCAAACGCGCGGTCGAGCCCACATGACGCGCAGGAACCGCTCCGCTCCGGAAGCGCAACGTCCCTCTCGGCTCGCTACTCGGAAATCCCGAATTTGCCGGTTCTTGTTTGGTTTTCGTGCTCTTGTCGCGACACGGCGAAATGAACAAAGCCCGTTTACGGGACTTTTATTGGTCGGAGCGAGAGGATTTGAACCTCCGACCCCTAGTCTCCCAGAAATGCAACGACCTGTTTCAGACTAGTGCATGCTGTTTCAAAACCCTTTTAAAATAGGCTTTCTCCGTTATGGTTGTTTCACGGGGGTTCAAATAGTTGCTCTCAGTTTCGGCTTTTTGGACCCCCGGTGGACCCCGCGGGCCCCTAGTCGCGCGGCAGCCCGTTAGCCCCGGAGACGAAACCTTGCCCATCGAGACCCTTACCGACGTTCGTGTCCGCAGCGCCGCGCCGCCAAAAACCGGACGCCTCGAACTCTGGGACGCCAAAACTTCCGGCTTGTGTTTTCGCGTTACGACGGCAGGCCTCCGCTCATGGACGTTTCGCTTTCGCCCTCACAGCGGTGCCGCCTTCCGCCGTTCGACGTTGGGCTACTACCCTGCCCTATCCCTAGTTGCTGCCCGCGCTGCTGCCGAGCGCATCCGCGAGCAGGTCCGTACCGGCGCCGACCCGCAACAGGAGAAGCGCGACGATCGGGAAGCCTGCGGCGCACCGCGCTTACCTTCGACGAGCTTTGCGACCCTATCTGGAACACGCCAAGCGCCACAAGTCCTCCTGGAAGAACGACGAGGGATACCTCCGCGCCAACGCTCGCCCGCGCTGGGGCGATCGAGCCGCTGAGAGCGTTTCCAAGCCCGACGTGGCCAAACTACTGCTGGACGTCGTCGCCGCTCAGCCACCTCCGCAAACCGGCTACGATCGATCTTGGTGACCATGTTCACCTGGGCGGTCGACAATTCCCTACTCGATACCAGCCCGATGGTCGGCATCAAGAAGCCGGCCAAGGAAGGCCCTGGGAAAACCCGCACCCTGCGCGATGACGAGATCAAGGTGCTGTGGAGCGCGTTCGATCGGGCCTTCGATCAGGGCCGGACCGCACCGGGGATCGTCGCGGCGCTCAAGACGATGCTGCTGCTTGGGCAACGGCCGGGCGAAGTTGCCGGCATGGCCGTCGACGAATTGCACGACCTCGACAACACCGCATCGGCGCTTTGGGCGATGCCGGCGCACCGCATGAAAGCGCGCAAGGCCCATGTCGTGCCGCTGCCTCCGCTGGCGCGGGAGATTGTGCTGGCCGAACTCGCCCGGCAGCGCTACCCGACCCTGGAGGTCGAGCCGGAATTTGTCTTCGCCTCCAAGTTCGCCGAACGGGAGCGGCTGGCGCGGCATAGTCTGTCGCAGGCGCTGGGCCGGATCATCGAAGACCTCGACGACAGCGGCGTCGACGCCGAGACGATCGCGAAGCTCAAGGCCGACCCGCCGACCCCGCACGATTTGAGACGAAGCGTCGCCACCGGACTGTCGCGGCTTGGATGTCCCCGCGACGATCGGCTTGCTGTGCTGGCCCATTCCTACGGCGACGTGCACGAAGTTTATGACCAATACGACCGGCTGCCGCAAAAGCGCAGCGCGCTTGAGGAGTGGGAGCGCCATCTACGCAATGTCATTGCGGGCAAACCCGCCGGTGGCGCTGAAATCGTCACACTGCGGCGGTGATGCGATGACCGCACCGAAGCGGCCGAGGCCGCCACCACCGCGACCCGTGACGCCCGAGCATGCCGCAGAAATCGTGCGCACACAGGTGAGGCTGCGCGCTGAACGCGAAGCCAGGCGCAAAGCCGTTCTCGACGGTTGGGTGGCGCCAGCCTCGAAACCCAGATCTCAGCGCGACCGCGAACTGCGCGACCTGGCCCTGTTCCTGCTCGCCGAGCCCGACCTGATCTCTAGCCCGCTCAACGCGCCTGCGCTTTTTGAAATTCTGCAGAAGTTTGTTGCCGACACCCCGCCGCGGATGCTCAGTTCGGAGGAGATAGCCAACCTTGTTGATCGGTGCATCGATGAGGGCGGCATTTCGCTCACGGATGCGCGCCGCCATGTGGCGGAGGCTACGATAAAGACGCCTGGGGCGGTCAAGCGGGCTCACCTCCGACACGGCATCAAGCGCAAGGTGTGACAAACCGGCGGGACATTGTCACGCCCACTAGTTTCTTGTTTCGCGCAGTCACATGTCTACTCATACGGTCGCACTCGATTTTAAGAGGCGACCACAATGAGCGCACAACCCCTCGATCGTATTTTGCGTGAGCCGGAAGTTAAGCGCGTCACCGGACTATCGCGCACGACGCGCTGGCGTCAGATCAAAGCCGGCACATTTCCGAAGCCGGTAGAACCCACGCCCGGAACCGTTGGCTGGTACGAAAGCGTCATCGCCCGCTGGCTCGCCGACCTCCCCACGAAGGCGGAATTGCCCGAGCGCGCCGCAGAACGTCAACTCGAAACTGAAAAATGAAACCGGCCGGACTGCGCGGAAAGCAGCCCGACCGGGAATTCATTTAGGCAGATCGACACCGCCTAGATATCCCCGCTAGTGCACCCGCGCAATGCCGGCCCTCATCCGAGGACCGAGCACCATGCCCAAATCCAGAACCGAACTGGCCGCCACCTGGCCGCCGACCGCAGCCATTTCACGCGAGGCCGAACACGAGCCGATGTCGCCGCTGAAGGCGATCCGCGCGAAATGCCTGGACTGCTCCTGCTACCAGGCCGGCGAGGTCCGGCTTTGTGAGGCCATAAACTGCCCGTTGTGGCCGTTCCGGGCAGGTAGCCACCCCTGGTGGGGGCAAGGCGAAAAAACCGGCCAAACCCTGGCAGTTTTTGAGCGGCAAACCGCCTTCGAGAACGAAGGGGCGCTGCCGTGAGGGACACCGCTCGCCGTGATCAACTCACCCTGTTCGCCGAACTTGTGGAGACGCAGACGACGCGCGACCACGTCAGTGACGCTGGCGTGTTCATCCGCCGGCCGGCCGGCCCTGGCTGGTTCGTGATCGACGCCCATCGCGAGCGTCATACCCAATGGCAGCGCCGCCGGCCGGTGGTGCTGCCAAGGCTGTGGCGGCGCAAATGCTGACCGCCCGCGCCATCGCGCACGCACTCGGCGGTTACGCCGTCGGCGAAAACAAAAGCCGCTTCGTTGCGCCCTGTCCGGCACACGACGACCGGACACCGAGCCTATCCCTTCGCGACGGCGATGCCGGAAAGGTGCTGCTGTTCTGTCACGCGGGTTGCAATTCATGCGACGTGATCGAGGCGCTGCGCTCGCGCGGCCTATGGGATAGCGGCCCGCGGGCGCACGTGCGGACGGTGGCTTGCCGTGCCAAGCCGAACACGGCACGCAGCGACTTGGCGCGTGCGCTGACCATTTTGCGCGAGAGCGTGCCGATATCAGGCACCCTTGGCGCGCGCTACCTGCAAAGCCGCGGCGTTGACGTCTCCGACCTGCCAGCCTGCCTGCGCTTTCATCCGGCGCTCTGGCACAAGCGGAGCGGCGAGCACTGGCCCGCGATGGTGACGCCACTGCGCGACGCGCAGACCAATGAGGTGGTTGGCGTCCAGCGGACCTACCTCGCGCGCGACGGCAGCGGCAAGGCGCCGGTCGATCTGCAACGCATGGTTCTCGGACGGATGAAAGGCGCGTGCGTCAAGCTAACGCCGAACGAGAGCGTCGCGGAATGTCTGCACGTCGCGGAAGGGACCGAGACTGCGCTGAAGGCGATGCAGTCACACAACTGGCGGCCGATATGGTGCCTGCCCGCGAGCGCAATTGCCAACCTCCCGGTGCTGCCCGGCATCACCTGCTTGACGATCGCTGCCGATCACGACCAGCCCGGCCTCGAGGCAGCGCAAAAGTGCGCCGAGCGATGGGTGGCGGCAGGTGTCGAGGTCTTCGTTCGCTGGCCGGCAGGTTCTCGGCCGCGACTATGCGGACACGGTGTCATGACCGACGACGACGACAACGTCGTGCACTTCGCGCCGCGCGCCGATGCGCCGGACGAAAAGGAAAGCCACGTCCCAACCCGCTCAACCTGCGGCGTGAGCTGCACGGCAACGCTCTCACCAAGGGGCTCGTCGCCTTCGATGAATTCGGCCAGGACATCATTCTGCAGCGGCCGATCCCACGGCCAAACCTCAAAGGCGCAAAGCAGTTCGAGGCGCGGCCATGGATCGATGCTGACGACACGGCGCTCGCCGAGCATTTCAACAGGCGAGGGTTCAAGCGTGTCGGGCGCAACCTGGTCCGTGACGTGATCGATCTCGAAGCCCGATCGCATCCGTTTCACCCGGTGCGCGATTATCTCACCGGCCTGATATGGGACGGCCAGCCGCGTCTGTCGCGCTTCCTGATCGACTACTGCGGTGCGGTCGTCGATGGCGAGGATCTCGAAGAGCGAAAGAATTCCGGCGTCTATGTCGAGGCCGTCACCCGCGCGTTCTTCATCTCGGCCGTCGCTCGCATCTTCCAGCCTGGCAGCAAAGCTGACTGCATGCTGATCCTTGAAGGCGGACAAGGCACGATGAAGATCGCAGCTGTTGCGCACGCTCGCGGTGCACGACGAGTGGTTCACCGACAGCCTGCCGCACGATCTCGCCAGCAAGGATGCCCGGGCTCACCTGGCAGGTCGCTGGCTCGTCGAAATGGGCGAGATCGCCCAATTCCGCCGCTCTGAAATCGAGACGGTGAAAAGTTTCCTGTCCTGCCAGTTCGACAGGTACCGACCAGCCTATGGGCGTTCCGATATCTCGGTCCCGCGTCAATGCTTGTTCATCGGCACGACCAACGCCACGACCTATCTGCACGACCCGACCGGCAATCGGCGGTTCTGGCCGGTCAAGGTCAGGACGATCGGTCTCACCAAGGTAGGACCAGCCGTCGACCAATTGTGGGCGGAAGCCGTTGAAGCCTACCGAGCCGGCGAGATCTGGTGGCTTTCGCCCAGGCTCGAACGGCTCGCGGCCCATGAACAGCAAGGTCGCCTCGAGCTCGATCCTTGGCATGATGAAATCGAGAAGTTCGTTCAATGTCGTTTGCCCGGGGCAGAGTTCACGACCGCGCAAATCCTCACCGATCTTGACATTCCGAGAGCTCGCCGCGAGCGGGCGCATGAAATGCGCGTCGGCAACGTGCTGCGGGAACTCGGCTGTAAGCGACGTCGAGCACGCAGCCATGATGGACGCCGGCGCTACGTCTATTGCCGTCCCGAGCCCGACGAACCCGGGGATGAAGGGTCGATGTGATCGCGAAAAGTAGGAGTTGCGCTGTCCCTACCGTCCCTACCTTTTTTGATGTCCGTCAGGTCAAAAAAGTGAGTGGGGAGGAATTTAATGGGGAAGGTGGGCCAGGTGAGACCGGTGGGGCCAGCAAGACCGCAACCATGATGGAGAGGAGACCGCAATGACCGACCACCCGAAAAGCTGGCGCGACGTGATCAAGGTGCATCCGGCCGCCGATCTGTTCCCGATGATGTCGCCCGACGAGCTCAAAGCGCTCGGCGAGGACATCAGGAAGAACGGGCTCACCACGCCCATCGTGTTGTGGGGGGTGCTCAAAGAGAGCTGGCCGCACTACTCGTTGCTCGACGGCCGCAATCGGCTCGATGCAATGGAAGCCGCCGGCCTGTCGTTAGTCGACGACAAGGGTGAACTTAATCTCGACAAGGGTGTGCTTGCGAACAAACACGACATTGTCGCCTCCTATCGCTATGAAGGCCTCGCAACCGTACCGAGCGGCATTGATCCCTATGACTACGTTCTTTCCGCCAACCTGCACCGGCGGCACCTGACAGCCGAGCAGAAGCGCGAGATCGTCGCCAAGATGCTGAAGGCGCGACCGGCGAAATCCAATAGGACCATCGCCAAGCAGGCCAAGGTCGATCACAAGACGGTCGCATCAGTCCGCGCCGAGAAACAAGCAACTGGGGAAATTCCCCAGTTGAATAAGACGGTCGGAGTGGACGGCAAGGCGCGCACGACGGCTCTGAAGAAGAAACGCCGCGACATCGACGACAAGCTCGCCGAGAACAGGGCGAAGACGGCGGCGAAAGCCACTGACGCGCTGGCGCGGCAGCAGCCGGATAACCCACCGGACCATCCTCTGGTCGCAGCATGGCAAATGGCCGCCGACGATACCGCAAAGCTGCCTTTCGTCGTTTATCACCGCGACCAGATCGTTGCCGCCTTTGCAAAACGCGACGACGCTTGCGACTGGGCTCGCTATCGCTCTGTGAACTTCGGCTGTCGCTGCGCCGTGTCCACGGTGAAGGGCGTGCTCAACGCCTTCGAGGATGGCCAGTCGGTTGATACCTGAACCGCGCCGGCCGGCCGCCGGCAAGACCGAAGGAGGAAAGCCAATGATCTGTTGGCATGAACCCGGACCCTTTCGCATGCGATGCCAGAAAGAGCATCGCGCCGACCTACACATCCTCTATGGCCGCTGCCGCTCGGGACGATGCTGGTTCTGGTGCGCGAAGATCTTCAACTACGATCTGGATTATCCAAACGAATATGGATGGTCGGATACCGAGGCTCAGGCGCTTGAACATGTCCGCGACGCTGTCGTTCGGCTTGCAGGTGATCGGTCCGCCACTGCTGACATCGTCCAGCACATAGCGAGCCATCGGCTGAAGGAACTCAACGCCGAGAAGCGGCGGAGCAGGCCACCTTCGGGCGCCAAGGGCTCGCGCGTCACCGAGTACTTGTATGGTAGGGATCGTTGCGGCGGCGATTACAATTCCGTCTATCGCTTCCGTATCACCAAGCGCACGGCGAAACGCATCTACTACGTGAGCAAGGCTGAATGGATCGACGAGCGCGGCGAGCCGCGAGCTGACCCCTACCATCTCGAAGAGGAGACGATCGGCTTCGTTGACCGTCAGAAGCTCGAAACCGAGGGTAGCGTCCGCAACCTGGGTCGACACTGGTCGTCCAGCGACTATCGCCTCTACGCCTCGCTGGAAGGCTTGCTCGCTCAATATCGTCGCGACGAGCCCGAGAAGCCTGATCTCGCCTCGCTCAAGGCCGCAATGGCTGCCGCGCATCCCGACAAGGGCGGCAGTTCTGCGGCCTTCATCGAGGCTCGGCACCGATACGTCGCCGCGCGGCGCGCGCAGCGGTCAGGCGAGCGAGAGACAGTCTTCGCAGCGGCCGACTGAACCAACCTATGCGCTAGTCGCATGACGAGGGCAGGCGATCCTTGAGCAGCCGATCAGCGGCCATGCCGCGGGTTGAGCAGCGGTTCCTCCGCGTTGCCGATGGTTGAGAAAGCCCCTGTTTTGCTTCTGGCGATACCCCCGGTTCGCAATTCGCCTTTCTGTACGTCAATCACCACACACGCTCTTGCCGGCTTTCCGCGTATGGAAAACGGACCTCCCCCCACCGGACAGATCGTGACGAGGTGTGCCGATCTTCGAAAGATCATGTCTCGCTATTTGATTTACATAGAGGTGTCGTCACCTAAGTTATTGATATCGCAACTGTTTCTACCACAGAGGTATCAATGGCATCACGGCACCAAGGACGCGCAGCACGCATCCTGTTCAACAGCACGCAGTACGTCGAAGACGAGCAAGGCTATCGCATCAGGATCTGGGGCAATGGCAATGAGGATTGGGTCAGGGACAGCGACGTGCGCGCCTGGCTGCGCGGCAAACGCGTGATCGAGGATCTGCGGACCGGTCTCGAATACATCCGCGAGGGCTACATCGCGGGGATGATCAAGGCGGGCTACCTGCGGCCCGATATGCACGCCGGATTTTACTGGATCACAGCGAAAGCGGCGGAACGCTTCGGGCTGGAACGCGTGCTCGGCAAGGCGTTCCCGAAATGAAGATCTTCACCAGCTCATGGTTCACGCCATTGCCGCCGACCATCCTGCGCATCGGCATCAGCCGCAGCGTCCCGCGCAACGTCGGACCCGGCTATCGCCGCTTGCGCATGCTGGAGCCTGGCGACTGGCTGCACGCGCCGCCGGCGGTGTTCATGCTGAAATACCAAGACCTGCTCGGCCGTTTAGACGCGGGCGAGATCGTCGCCAAGATCGAGGCGATGGCGGACGGCTACGAGGCGGCGGCATTGCTCTGCTACGAGCGGACCGGATGGTGTCATCGCTGGCTGTTGTCGCTATGGCTCAAGCAGCAACTCGGGCTATCCGTGCCGGAATACGGGCACGAGCAATGCTGCGGAGGGCATCCGCTGCGCTGGCGCGGCTGACCAAATTTACCCTGCGCGGCAAATTTAGCCGGCCCTTGATCGCCGCCGCCGCCGGGCGCATCATGCACTCGCTCGCGATCAAGGCGACGGTCTAGCTAACCGCAGCTCCCGAGCAACTGGCAGCCAGCCATCTTCACCAACGGCTTTGAGCCGAACGGAGAGCGCTGCCATGACCGAAATTTCCGAAATGGGTTTGCTCAAACGCCAGCTGCGCGACGTCGCCGCGGTTGTAGGCAATATCGATCACAGAACACGCAAGCTCGGCGAACGCGCCGCCATTCGCCCGACGCCACAGCAGCAGCTCGCCAAGGCGATCGCGTGCTACGCGCTCGGCCGGCTGAAGACGCGGCCGCCGGCGGCGATCGCAGCCGAGATCTACGGCAACGATGCCGACGTCCTCAATGCGCTGGCCGCGCCCGGCAAGATCGGCAAGAGCGCGACCGGACCGGCAATGACCGGCGTGGTTGGTTGGGCCGCCGAGCTCAGTACGCCCGGCAATGCCGATTTCCTGCAGGTGCTGACGCCGAATTCAATTTACAGCCAACTGAGCTCGCACCCCGGCGCGCTCCGCATCGATCTCTCCGGCCGTTCCAGCGTGAAGGTGCCGACGCGGCAGCCGAGCCCGAGCCTCGCCCCGCCATTCGTCGGCGAAGGTCAGCCGATCCCGGTGCGGCAGCTGGGGCTGGCGACGGCCACGCTGGCTCCGAAGAAGTGCGCTGTGATCTCGATGTTCAGCGAGGAAATGCTCAAACGATCGACGCCGAATGTCGAGACCGTGATCCGCAGCGTACTGGCGTTCGATGCCGCGGCATCGCTCGACAGCGTGCTGCTTTCCAGTTCTGCCGGCACCGCCATCGCGCCGCCTGGACTGCTCGCAGGCGTCACGCCGACCACGGCCACGGCCGGCGGCGGGCTATTGGCATTTGGCGGCGATGTCAGGGCGCTGGCATCGGCGATCGAGGCAACAGGCCCGCTGATCGCCCCCGTCGTGATCATGTCGACGTCATCGGCGTTGTTGCTTGGCTCGCAGCTGATCGCGCATCTGGGCGAAGGCGGCGTTTTCGACCTGCCGGTCATCTCCAGCTCGAACGTGCCGCAGAAGATGCTCGTCATGGTCGACGCCGCCAACTTCGCTTCCGGCGAAGGCGATGCGCCGGACATCCAGACCTCGAACGAGGTGACGTTGCACACCGAAGATACCACGCCGCTGCCGCTTGTCGGCGGCACGGTGCAACCGCCCGTGATCGGCTCGATCGCGGCGCCGACGGCCTCGATGTGGCAGTTGCAGTGCGTCGCGATCCGGTTGTTGCAGGACGCGACCTGGCTGATGACGCGCGCCGGCCGCGTCGCCTACGTCAGCTCGGTCTCGTGGTGAGCGCCATGGACGCTCGGACGCAAACCCAGGTCGACCGGCTCCGCGCTTGCTGCGATGAGGAGAGCCTTTTGGAGCTAGCGACCTGCGATCATGTCCGGCTGATCCTGCATATGCTCGAGCCCTACGAGCTGAAGCAGGCGCTCCGCATGATCGCGGCGCTGGACGAGTGTCTGAAAAAAGGATGGCCTCGATGACCAGCACGCGATGGCAGGACAACCTCGACCCCGAACCCCAGGAGCGCGCGATGCTACAGGCTAGAGAATTGTTGACGCCGGCAGCGGTGTTGTCCGCCGTTGGCGCCGAACTCGCCGCACGCGACAAGCGTATCACCGCCCTCGAGCTCGAGCTGAAGGTATTGCGTGAAACGATCGCCGCGATCGAGCGTGGCGAGAAGCGGCGCGCGCCGATCATCCCATTCGACAAGACTTCGTTGATCGCGTGATGCGCAAACGGCGTCGGCTCACTCGTCGTTAAGGCCGATCTTCTTCAGCGCGTCCTGGCTCGGCAGCGTCACCGGCCGTGGCTTCGGACCTCGCACCTTCTCGACGCCGGCGGCATTGGTGCGCGAGCTCGCGGCGGAAGTGGCCTGCCGCATCAGGGCCAGGCGGCGCAGCTCGACGGCGCTCTGGCTGCTGTCGTGGTGATCGTTTTTCATGGGCGGGGCTCCTCTGGGTAGGACACCGCCGGCCTGCTCGTCGGCGGCCAATTCATCGGGCCGAAAATACTTCCGGCCGTCGAGCAGCATCTCAACAAGCGGCAGCGAGATCTGCAGGTGCCGGACGTGCTGAGCAGTCGTCAGAAACGGAAGTACGATCACCATGCGCTGCATGGTCGGGAAATCCATACCCGAGGCGGCGGCGGGTCAACCCATCACCACCCCGGTTTTGGACCCCCGGTGGACCCCCGATGAAAGCTTTTGCTTTTTGCCTTTCGTCACCCTGAAATTTTCTCTTTTAATTTCAGGGGCTTATTGGTCGGAGCGAGAGGATTTGAACCTCCGACCCCTAGTCTCCCAGACTAGTGCGCTAACCGGGCTGCGCCACGCTCCGATGCCGTTCCATTAGCTGCGATCAGGGCCCGGCGCAAGGCGCGCCACGGGGTTTTGGGCGGGGGCGCGGCAGCCGGTTCCGCCGCTCCGGGGTGCCCTGCCCTTAACCGTCCTTCAGCGCGGAATCGATCAATTGCCGGCAGGCGATCAGGTCCTGCAGCACGTGCTGGAGGCGTTCGCGGTCCTGTGGTGCGACTCCCCGGGCTGGAGCCGCGGCGGCCGGCTGGGCCGGCGCTGGTTTGGACTTGGCGAACGGCGCCAAGATGCCGTCCTCGTCGGTGTCGGCGAAGCGGTAGTCGATGCCTTCGCCTTCGGCCACTTCGAAATCATCGTCATCGCTGTCGACGCCGGGCGCCTCGCCCTCGTCGGGCTCGTTGAGGCTGAGGCCGATCGCCTCCTCGACTGCGCCGAACGAAACCGCCGAAGTTTGGTCGGCGATGCCCTGCACCGATTTGATGCCGTGCTCTTTGAGGATGCGCTGCACGCCGCGGATGGTGTAGCCCTCGCCATACAGCAGGCGGCGGATGCCCTTGAGCAGGTCGACGTCGTCGGGACGGTAATAGCGCCGCCCGCCGCTGCGCTTCATCGGCTTGATCTGGGTGAACCGCGTCTCCCAAAACCGCAGCACGTGCTGGGGGATGTCGAGATCGTCCGCGACCTCGCTGATGGTACGGAACGCATCCGGCGCCTTGTCCAAATGCCTGGCTCCCTTACCTCGTGAGAATGATCGTTAGTCTTCCTTGCCGTCGCCGTTGGTGACGGCGTGACCATTGATGCGCTGTTTCAGAATGGCCGACGGCTTGAACACCATCACGCGACGCGGCGAGATCGGCACTTCAGTACCGGTCTTCGGGTTACGTCCGATACGCTGACCCTTCTTGCGTACCATGAACGAACCGAACGACGACAGCTTCACCGTCTCGCCTTTCTCCAGGCAGTCGGTGATCTCCTTCAAAACAAGCTCGACGAACGCAGACGACTCCGTGCGCGACAGGCCCACCTTCTGGTAGACCGCCTCGCATAGATCGACGCGTGTGACTGTTTTTCCCGTCCCGGTCATCGCCTGCCCCGCACTCTCGGCGAACAATTTTGTTCCCTGAAATTAGGAGCTTAGCAGCCGATGGTCAACAGCGCTCATCATGCACAAGCATGAAACAAGCGACAAACTATATCGAAATTTAAGCGTGTGCCTACCAGCGCAGCAGCGCGGAACCCCAGGTGAAGCCGCCGCCCATGGCTTCAAACAGCACCAGATCGCCCTTCTTGATGCGTCCGTCATTGACCGCGACCGACAACGCCAGCGGAATCGAGGCTGCCGAGGTGTTGCCGTGGAGGTCGACGGTCAACACCACCTTCTGCGGCGCAATATGAAGCTTGTGCGCTGAAGCATCGATGATTCGCTTGTTGGCCTGGTGCGGCACGAACCAGTCGATGAAGTCGGCGGTGGCGCCGGTGGCGTTGAAGGCGTCGACAATCACGTCGGTGATCATGCCGACCGCGTGCTTGAACACTTCGCGGCCCTCCATCCGGAGATGGCCGACGGTCTGGGTCGAGGACGGCCCGCCATCGACGAACAGTTTGGCCTTGTGGCGGCCGTCGGAGCGCAGATGCGTCGTCAGCACGCCGCGATCGGACGGCGTGCCCGGCTGGACCTGTGCGTCCAGCACGACGGCGCCGGCGCCGTCGCCGAACAGCACGCAGGTGCCGCGGTCGTTCCAGTCCAGAATGCGCGAAAAGGTCTCGGCGCCGATCACCAGCGCGCGCTTGAAGGCGCCGGTGCGCAGGAAATTATCGGCGGTGGCGAGCGCAAACACGAAGCCGGAGCAGACCGCCTGCAGGTCGAAGGCGGCGCCATGGTTGATGCCGAGGCCGTTTTGTACCGCGACAGCGGTCGCTGGAAAAGTCTGGTCCGGGGTCGAGGTCGCCAGCACGATCAGGTCGATCGATTGCGCGTCGACCCCGGCATGGGCCAATGCGGCGCGCGCGGCATTGAGCGCCAGGTGCGAGGTGAACTCGCCTTCGGCCGCGACGTGCCGCTGCCGGATGCCTGTGCGCTGGACGATCCACTCGTCCGAGGTGTCGACCTTGGCCGCCAGTTCAGCATTGGTCAGGACCCGCTGCGGCAGATAGGAGCCGCAGCCGAGCACGACCGATCGTAGTGCAGTCACGAGACATCCTCCGACGCGGGCTGCGCTGAGACCAGCGCGCTGCCGTCGCGATTGAGCATCCGATTGATCTTGGTGAGGAGATCGTAGCGGACCATCTCATAGCCAACATCGATCGCATAGGCAAAGCCCTCGGCGTCGGTTCCGCCATGGCTTTTGACCACGATACCGTTCAGTCCGAGCACCACGCTGCCATTGGCCTTGTTGGGGTCGAGCTTGTCGCGCAGCGCCTTGAAGGCGGCCCGGGCGAACAGATAGCCGATTTTGGAGCGCCAGGTGCTCGCCATGGCGGCGCGCAGGAAATTGGTGATCTGCCGGGCGGTGCCTTCGGCGGCCTTCAGCGCAATATTGCCGCTGAAGCCCTCGGCGACGATGACGTCGGCCGCCCCCTTGCCGATGCCGTCGCCCTCGACGAAGCCGATATATTCGAGCTGGGGCAGGTTCATCCCGCGCAGCAATTCGGCGGCCTCGCGGATTTCCTCGCGGCCCTTGATTTCCTCGACGCCGATATTGAGCAGGCCGACGGTAGGCCGTTCGAGGTTGAACAGCACGCTCGCCATGGCGCAGCCCATCACCGCCAGCGCCACCAGATGATGCGCGTCGCCGCCGATGGTGGCGCCGAGATCGAGCACCACCGAATCGCCGCGCGCGGTCGGCCAGATCGCCGCCAGCGCCGGCCGGTCGATGCCGGGCAGCATGCGCAGGCAAAATCTTGCCATCGCCGCCAGCGCGCCGGTGTTGCCGGCGGATATCGCGACATCGGCCTCGCCCTTCTTGACGGCTTCGATCGCCAGCCACATCGAGGAGTTCTTGCGGCCGCGGCGCAGGGCCTGGCTCGGCTTGTCGTGCATGCTGACGGCGACGTCAGTGTGAATGACGCGCGAAGCTGCTTTCAGCGCGGGGTATTTGGCTAGCTGCACTTCGATCAGTGCGCTGTCGCCGAACAGCAAAAATTCGGAATCGGGACGCCGGGTCAGCGCAGTCGCTGCGCCGGGAATAACGACCGATGCGCCGACATCGCCACCCATGGCGTCAAGCGCGATTCGAACCTTTTGAGGCATGAACGTCCCGGAAACCTGATCTCTGGCGGCCCTGTTAGAGCCCGGCCGCGCGCTGGAAGCTGCCGCGGAAGGCGGCGCTCGGCAAAGCACAATTCTGCGCCTCCGCCGGGCCGCGACAATAGCGTTTCCCCGTCCCGAAACAACCTCTTGACCACGGTCTTTCGAGATCGGGCGCCAATGCCGCCCGGAAGCATTAAACGTCAACAAATCTATGTTTTTCAATTAGTTAAACGAGATTCTTCAAGGAATGGCGCATCCACTTCGATCGGAATGGGCGCGCGCGGTCCACACTAACCGCCTATCACGTGCCCTTATCGCTTGTCCCCAAGCTTGGTCTTACTTGCCTTTGGGCTTGTTCGCGCCGGCCGGTTTGGACTCGGCCTTCAGCGCCTTCAGCGCGGCAAACGGATGATCCTCGGGATCGGTGGCTTCCACCAACGGTTCGAATACGGCGTCCGGCTTGCGCGGATAGGGGTCGACCGCGAGATACAGCGCGTCGGTCGCCACCCGGCCGAGATCGATGATGCCGTTCTCAATCGGCTCCGGCGGATCCGGAATTTCTTCGTCGCTCCCGGCGGCGTCATCGACGAGATCGGAGAGTTCTGGAATTTGCTCCGGCGGCGCGAAGATCACATCGACGGGTTCGTCGATGTCGCTTTCGATCGGCTCCAGCGTCACCACGCAGGTCTGTCCGATCCGGGCCCGCACCTGCCCGGTGACATGATAGCGGCCGCCGCTCTGCGGCGTCACGTCGAACGAGGCATGCACCGAGAGCACTTCGCGCAAGCCTCCGATATCGGCCACCGCAAGGCGCGTGGCGGCATCGGCCTCGATGTCGCGATGCTGGCCAGTGTCCGGAAGTTGCGCCACGACGACGGGAATGCGCCAGGGGTCCCGCTTCTCGGTCATGCTGTCCTTGCCACTCTTGCTCATCGCTGCACGCTCGCATCCGGCGAAGGAAACTTCCAGGAAACACTCAGCAGCGCCGCCTCATCGAGCCCGCCCAGCGTCGTGATAACAGCCTCGGCATAGCCGGCCAGCCGGCCGGCCTTCTCGATGTTCTCGCCATTGAGGATATTCTTGCACAGCGCCTGCGCCAACGCCTCAGGGCCCCCCGTTAGCGCGAGATCGTAGGCCGCGGTGCGGCCGTAAAAGGCCTCGCCAAAGGCCTGCATCCGTTTCGGCACGGTGAGGTCGCCGACCCCCATTTCGCGCAGATTATCGTCCATATCGTTGCAAAAATGGTCAAACAGCGCCTGCGACAGGCCAGCCCCGGCGGCCACCGACTTCAGCCGCCGCAACACCAGCCATAAATGCAGCAGAAGCAGGTCAAAACGGCCGTTAACCGTGTCCGGCACCCCCAAGGCCCCATAAAACAACGGTTCTCGCGCTTGCGTCACGATCATGCCATAGATGGCTTCAATGGTGCCGCGGTTGGGTGTCCGGGGTTTCCTGAAGTGATTGAACGGCCAAAGCATTGTGGGTTCCGCGTGCGGACCCCAAGGGTTTACCTTCCGGGCGTCCGCGCATGTTGCAATCCAGCGTGCTGCCCGGTACGTCAACGCCTCGCGCGATGCAAGGGGACGGGACCAGTTCCGGAATGATCAAGACGAGCCATTTCAGCTCACGCGCAGTCTCACGGCGCGGCCTGACCGCGCGCTGGCGCGGTTTTCGTGCGGTTGCCGCCGTGGCACTGGTGTGCGCGGCGCTGGGCGGGTGCACCGGCGAGCAATTCCAGAAGGGCTATATCCTGCCGCAGGGCGCGCTCGAGCAGATTCCGATCGGCGCGAGCCAGGATCAGGTGCTGATCGTGATGGGCACGCCCTCCACCGTCGCCACCCTGAACGGCGAGGTGTTCTACTACATTTCGCAGCGCTCCGAGCGCAAGGTCGCGTTCATGAACCAGCACGTCGTCGACCAGCGCGTGATCGCGGTCTATTTCGACAAGAACCGGCAAGTGCAGCGGCTCGCCAATTACGGGCTGCAGGACGGCAAGATTTTCGACTTCATCAGCCGCACCACGGCGACCTCCGGCCAGGAAATGAGCTACCTGACACCGCTGTTCAAACTGCTCAGCTTCAACTAGCACCCACTTTCAATTCGCCCACCTGCGCCAAGTCGTCCGATTGCCGGACGGCTGCCCGCTGCCTACGCTCGCCTGCAAAACAACGTTTCAGCAGGGAGTGAATTGGTGACCAACAAAGCTTTTTCCCGCCGCCGCGTATTGTCCGGGGCCGCGGCGTTCTCGACCACCGCATTCTTGCCTCGCGTTAGTTTTGCCGACTGGCGGCCGACGGAAACCGTCCGCATCATCGTGCCGGCTGCGGCGGGCGGCACCACCGATGTGATGGGGCGCTTGCTGGCGGCGCATCTGCAATCAGCCTGGGGTCAATCCGCGGTGGTGGAAAACCGCTCTGGCGGCGGCGGCACCATCGGCACCGTCGAGGTCATCCGGCAGAAGGGCGACGGCCATACCATCCTGATTGGTAATCCCGGCCCCAACGCCATCGCCTTCAGCATCTTCCGCAACCTGACCTACAAGGCCGACCAATTGCAGGCGGTCTCCAACCTGATCCGGACGCCGAACATCGTGTCCGCGCACCCCTCCACCGGTATCAAGTCGATCGCCGAACTGATCGCCTACATCAAGGCCAACCCGGACAGGCTGAACTACGCTTCGTCAGGGGTCGGACAGAGCCCTCACCTCACCGGCGCCTGGTTTCTGCAGCTGACCGGGCTGAAGATGGTGCATGTGCCGTTCCGCGGCGCGGGTCCGGCGCTGCAGGCCGCATTGGCCGGCGATATCCAGATCCTGTTCGACAATTTGTATCCGTCGCTGCCGCAAACCCTGGAAGGCAAGCTTACAGCGCTCGCCGTCACCACACCCGAGCGTAGCACCGTGGCGCCGAACATTCCGACCATGCAGGAGAGCGCGCCTGAACTGGCAAAATTCGACGTCTCCTCCTGGTTCGGCGTATTCCTGCCGAAGGCCTCGCCGGCCCCTGTGGTCGATGCCCTCAACAAGGAGATCAAGACGATGCTGGAGCGCGACGACATCAAGAAGACCATCGCCAGCATGGGCGCGCGTACCGACTGGGGAACGCCGCAACAATTTTCCGATTTCGTGCAGACGGAGACGACAAAATTCGCCGGCATCATCAAGCAGGAAGGCCTGCAGATGGATGTGAATTGAGCCTCGCCGTTCTTGCGAGCGAAGCGAAGCAATCCATTCTTTCTTGACGTTGCCAGATGGATTGCTTCGCGGAGCCTGTCATCGGGCGCGCATTCGCGCGACCCGTTGGCTCGCAGTGACGCGGAAAGGCCTCGGCCTCGGTCCATAAAAACAAAAGCTGCCGCAGCGCGCGCCGCGAAATCCATCGCTCACCGAGTTGGAAGGGTTGCAGACGGCGGTGAATTGATCTGGCTCACCTGCGGCCCCGGGGATTTCATCCAGTTAAATGCGAAGAGCACCGCCGCGGCCAGCGCGACTGCCAACAGCGTGCGAGGCTGATACACAGCTGATTGGCCGCCCCTACTTTGGTCCTTGCCGCAGCTCGGGCAGACGGTCACGCCCATCAGCATTTCGCTGCCGCACTGATTGCATCGGGTCATCTCGAACTTCATGGTGACCACCCCTTCAACAGAACCGCCCAGCAAAAAACCCGCGGCTTGCACCGCGGGTTTGTCGCACGTCGCGTGTTTTTGGTTCAGTGCGCCAGGATCGCCAGCAGCAAGAGCGCCACGATGTTGGTGATCTTGATCATCGGGTTCACCGCGGGACCCGCCGTATCCTTGTAAGGATCGCCGACGGTGTCGCCGGTCACCGCCGCCTTGTGCGCGTCGGAACCCTTGCCGCCGTAATGGCCGTCCTCGATGTACTTCTTGGCGTTGTCCCAGGCGCCGCCGCCCGAGGTCATCGAGATCGCGACGAACAGGCCGGTCACGATGACGCCGAGCAGCATGGCGCCGACGGCCGAGAACGCGGCCGACTTGCCGGCTGCACCGCCGCCTGCGATCGCGAAGATCACGAAGTAGACGAAGATCGGCGACAGCACCGGTAGCAGCGACGGAATGATCATTTCCTTGATCGCAGCCTTGGTCAAAAGATCGACCGCCTTGCCGTAATCCGGCTTGTCGGTGCCCTGCATGATGCCGGGCTTTTCGCGGAACTGACGCCGCACTTCCTCGACGATCGCGCTGGCCGCACGGCCCACCGCCGTCATGCCCATCGCGCCGAACAGGTAGGGCAGCAGACCGCCGAACAAAAGACCGACGACGACGTAGGGGTTGTTGAGCGAGAAGTCCGGCAGCACGCCCTGGAAGTACGGGAACTTGGCGGAGTCGGCGATGAAGAATTTGAGGTCCTGGTTATAGGCCGCAAACAGCACCAGCGCGCCGAGACCGGCGGAGCCGATCGCGTAGCCCTTGGTGACGGCCTTGGTGGTGTTGCCGACGGCGTCGAGCGCGTCGGTTGCTTTACGCACTTCCTTCGGCAGGCCGGCCATTTCGGCGATGCCGCCGGCGTTGTCGGTAACCGGACCGAAGGCGTCGAGCGCCACGATCATGCCGGCCAGCGCCAGCATCGTCGCGGTCGCGATCGCGATGCCGAACAGGCCGGCAAGGCTGTAAGTGACGAGGATGCCGGCGATGATCACCAGCGCGGGCAGCGCTGTCGATTCCATCGAGATCGCCAGACCCTGGATCACGTTGGTGCCGTGGCCGGTGACCGAGGACGCCGCGATCGACTTCACCGGGCGATAGTCGGTGCCGGTATAGTATTCGGTGATCCAGATGATCAGGCCGGTGACGACGAGGCCGACGATGCCGCATTCGAACAGCGCCATGCCGGTGTAGTCGACGCCGTCGAGCTTGCCGAAACCGATCAGCCAGTTGATCACGCCGGCGACGCCGAACAACGACAGGATGCCGGTTGCGATCAGGCCCTTGTAGAGCGCGCCCATGATCGACTGGCTGGCACCGAGCTTGACGAAGAAGGTGCCGATGATCGAGGTGATGATGCAAATGCCGCCGATCGCGAGCGGCAGCGTCATCATGTTCACCAGGATCGGGGTTTTGGCGAAGAAGATCGCGGCCAGAACCATGGTGGCGACCGCGGTCACCGCATAGGTCTCGAACAGGTCGGCCGCCATGCCGGCGCAGTCGCCGACATTGTCGCCGACATTGTCGGCGATGGTGGCCGGGTTGCGCGGATCGTCTTCGGGAATGCCGGCTTCGACCTTGCCGACGAGATCGCCGCCGACGTCGGCGCCCTTGGTGAAGATGCCGCCGCCGAGACGGGCAAAGATCGAGATCAGCGAGGCGCCGAAGCCAAGCGCGACCAGCGCGTCGACCACGGTGCGACTATCCGGAGCAAGCCCCAGGAAATGGGTGAGATAGGCGAAATAGAGGGTGACGCCGAGCAGCGCCAGACCAGCCACCAGCATGCCGGTGATCGCCCCCGCCTTGAAGGCGAGTTCAAGTCCGCCGGCCAGCGACGTGGTCGCGGCCTGCGCGGTGCGGACGTTGGCGCGAACCGACACGTTCATGCCGATGAAGCCCGCAGCGCCCGACAGGATCGCGCCGATCGCAAAACCGATCGAGACCAGCATGCCGAGGAAGTAGGCCAGCAGCGCGAAGATCACGATGCCGACCATGCCGATCGTCATGTACTGGCGCTTCAGATAGGCCTGCGCGCCTTCGCGCACGGCCGCGGCGATTTCCTGCATCCGCGGATTGCCGGCGTCCGCCTTCAGGACCGACATGGTGGCCCAGATCGCGTAAACAATCGAAAGCGCTCCGCAGAGCACAATCATCCATAATGCTGTCATTGAATTTGCCTCAGATCCTGATTGTCTCACCCCAACGCTCCACCGCGGACGCGGCAAGCGCATAAAAAGAAGGCCTTCCCTGCCCAAAAGGGTGGCCTTAAATCGGCGGGACCATGCCAAAATCGCCTCCCCGGCGCAACGCTAAGGAGCCCAAAAACCATCGATTATTGAAAGGAAATACCGGGAAAAGCCGCTCCGGAGCACCGAAAATTCGGGTCTTGTTCCACACCTGCCGGCGATGGGTCCATCGCCCCGCGGGGACAAACGGCCTCAAAATGCAAAAACCCGCCCAACCCATAAGGATTGAGCGGGCGCTAGCCATCTCAGTACATCCGTGAAACGACCGTTTCGAAGTCTCAGGCGAGCGACAGATTTTCCGCGCTGACCTTGCCCCGCATCTTGTCTTCCTTGAGTTCGAACTGAACCTTCTGGCCTTCAGCCAGCCCGCCAAGACCGGCGCGCTCGACGGCGCTGATGTGAACGAACACATCCTTGCTGCCGTCGCTCGGCTGAATGAAACCAAAACCCTTTTGACCGTTGAACCACTTCACTGTTCCGGTAGCCATTTTCTGTTCTCCAAAGCACGTAAGGCTCGCATTCCGCACGGCGATCGCGCGGATTTAATCCAATATCGACGATGTCTCTGGAAGAGGCCCCAAGGGCGCGTTCGAAAAGGCACGACGGTATTCGGGCCATTAATCGTAGAGGTTTTCCCCGAAATTGCAATGCTGGCGGGAAAATAAAGCCCCGGCCAACCAAAGCTGGCTTCAGAAATGACTGTAGGACAAGCGTTCCAGCGCGAGTTCCCAGCCCTGCCCGTCGATGAATTTTGGGGCCGAGACGCCAGCAACGACCATGCCGATCGAGGTCACCTGCACGCCCGCAAGCCGTGCTGCCTCAGCAAACGCCTCAACGCGATCCTCCGGGATCGCGCACAACACCTCGTAATCATCGCCGCCCGCGATCAATGTCTCGATGCCGACAATCCGGCGTGACACCAGGTCGCGTGCGGCGGTGGAGATCGGAATCGATTCCAGATCGATGACGGCGGAAACAGCGGATGCGCCGCACAATTTGGCGAGATCGCCGGCGAGGCCGTCGGACACGTCCATCGCCCCGCTGGCGTGATCGCGAACGGCGCCCGCCAGCGCATTACGCGGCTGCGGAACGCGATAGCGCCCGATCAAGAGATTTCGCGCGGCAGCATCGTTGGCGATCGCGTCAGCGACGTTTCCGCCCTTGAGGATGGCGAGCCCCAGCGTGGCGTCGCCGATCGTCCCCGTCACCACCACGCGATCGCCGGGTTTCGCGCCGCTGCGATGAACCATCTTGCCCGCTGGAACGCGGCCGAATGCCGTGATCGAAATCATCAACGGACCCGGCGTCGAAACCGTATCACCGCCCAGCAGCGGACAGCCAAACTGCGTTGCGTCCTCGCCGATCGCCTGTGCGAACGATTTCAGCCAGGCGTCATCCGCCTTGCGCAGCGCCAGCGTCAGCACGAAACCGGCAGGCATCGCCCCCTTCGCCGCGAGATCCGAGAGATTGACACGCAGCGCCTTGCGCGCGACCGTGTCGGGCGGATCAAGCCCAAGAAAATGCACGCCTTCGACGATGGCGTCTGTGGTCACCACGATATCGAAGCCATCAGCCTTCAGGACCGCCGCGTCATCGCCGAGATCAAAGGCGCCCGGGTCGGTCGCGATCGGCCGGAAATAGCGCGCGATCAGCGAGTCCTCGCCGGATGCAGGTTTGTTGCTCGTCATAATGGTAGACCCGTCATCCTGAGGCGCGAGCCCTTGCGAGCCTCGAAGGATGCACGGCCCGGCTGCAACCGCAATGGCACGCCGCCACCCTTCGAGGCCTCCGCTTCGCTAAGGCACCTCAGGATGACGGCTACGGCCACAGTCATCGTCCTATCTAGCCACGCGCGAACTCGTCGGCGCGGAACTGGCGCGCGATCTGGTCGAGCACCGCGTTCACCATGCCGGTCTCGTCCGGTTCGACAAAGGCGTGCGCAACATCGACGTATTCCGAAACCACCACGCGGCCCGGCACATCCTTGCGATGCTCCAGTTCGTAGGAGCCCGCCCGCAGCACCGCGCGCAAAATCGCGTCGATCCGCTTCAGCGGCCAGCCCTTCGACAGCGCGTCATCGATCAAGGGATCGAGTTTTGCCTGATCGCGCACCACGCCGGCCACCACGTCGCGGAAGAACGCGGCTTCCGCCGGCAGATATTTGTCGCCCTCGACCTCGTTACCGAGCCAGTGGCTCTCGAACTCGGCAAAGATGTCGTTGATCCCGGCGCCACCGATGTCCATCTGGTACAGCGCCTGCACCGCGGCGAGCCTTGCGGCGCCGCGCCGGTTGGCCTTCTTGTCGGGATTCTTTTTGTCCGGCGTTTTCGCCGGCTTCTTGCTGTCTGCCATCATCAGGCCTTTGTCAGCCGGCGCTTGATCCGCAGCATCGCAAGCGCCGCGCGTGCGGCGTCGCCGCCCTTGTTGAGTTCACTGGCGCGTGCCCGCGCCCAGGCCTGCGCATCGGTGTTGACGGTGATGATGCCATTGCCGAGCGGGAATTTTCTCGCGACCGCAAGCTCCATCAGCGCGCGCGAGGATTCGATCGAGACGATCTCGAAATGGATGGTGTCGCCCCGCACCACGCAGCCGAGCGCGATGGCGGCGTCATAGGGTTTTCCATTCTTCTCGGCGGCATCCAGCGCGATCGCGATCGCGGCCGGAATCTCCAGCGCGCCCGGTACGGTGATGACATCATGGCTCACGCCGGCCGTCTTCAGTTCGGCGACCGCGCCTTCCATCAGCGCATCCTGGATATCGTCATAAAATCGCGCCTCGACGATCAGCGCACGCGCGCCGGTGATATCGGTCTGGTCTTTCAGGGGTGCGCGCCGCGCGTCTGCCATTTGCATTGCCAATCGGAACTATTTGCCAGTTGTGCAGCTTTTAGGCGCAGCAGCGCCCCATGCCAAGGCCTGTGACTACTTCATTTCCGACAACCGCGCCGCATAGCGGGCCATCAGGTCGACCTCGAGATTGACTTCGCTGCCCGCGCGCCAGGCGCTCAGAGTCGTGACACTGAGCGTGTGGGGAATGATTAGCACTGAAAATGTGACATCGCTGACGGTATTGACCGTCAGCGACACCCCGTCCAGCGTCACCGAGCCCTTGGCGGCGATGAAACGCGCGAGCTCCCGCGTGGTGCGCAGTTCGAACCTCGCCATATCTGGCAGATCGTCGCGCGTGACGATGGTCGCGATGCCGTCGGCATGGCCCGCGACGATGTGACCGCCGAGTTCGTCGCCGATCTTCAGCGCCCGCTCGAGGTTGAGCCTGGTGCCGGTGCCCCAATGTTTCGCCGTGGTCATGCCGAGGGTTTCGGCGGCGGCATCGACATCGAACCAGGTCTTGCCCTGCTCGACGCCGGACGCGACCACGGTCAGACAGACGCCATTGCAGGCGATCGAGGCGCCGTCGGCGATGGTTGAGCGATCATAGCGACAGGCGATGCGCATGCGGTGCAACTGCCCCTGCGCGGTCGGGGTCAGGTTCGCGATCTCGCCGACGTCGGTGACTATTCCGGTGAACATTTATGCGCGCTCGTACACGGTCAGAGTATCCTTATCAAAACTTTCGCTAGCACGAACGCGAAAGGTCGGCGACTGCGTGATAGCCGAGAGCGGCAATGCGTCCAGCGCGGGAACGCCGTCGGCGCCGACGGCTTGTTGCCCGCGCAGCAGCCAGATTTCATCGACGAGGTCGGCGGCGACAAAGGACGACGCCACCTTGGCGCCACCCTCGACCAATAGCCGCGTGATGCCTTTGTCGGACATCGCGTGCAGCACGGCCGACAAATCCAGCCCCGGCGGCTTGGTGGTGGCGGCAACGCGGATCACCTGCGCGCCCGCAGCGCCAAGTTTCATCGCCGCCGGCGCCTCCGAAAGGTCTGAGGTCATCACCCACAATGGCGTCTCGCGCGCGGAATGAACCAGACGGCTGGTACCGGGGATGCGGAGCGCGCGATCCAGCACCAGGCGCAACGGCGAGCGCGCTTCCATGCCCGGCAGGCGGCAGGTCAGCTCAGGATCGTCCGCCAGCACGGTGCCGATTCCGACCATGATGGCGTCGCATTGCGCGCGCAATAGATGCACGCGTGTCCTGGCCGCCTCGCCGGTGATGGCAACAGGTTTACGGCCGGCGGCAGCGATCTTGTCATCGGCGGACACCGCGAGCTTGAGGATGACATGCGGACGCTTGTCGCGGATCCGGCGGAAATGCCCGGCGTGGTCGCGCGCGGCCTCGGTAGCGCCCAGACCGACATCGACGGTGATACCGGCGGCGCGAAGTTTTGCATGGCCCTGCCCGGCCACTTCCGGATTGGGGTCCTCGATCGCCGACACCACGCGGGCAATGCCGGCGGCGATCACGGCATCGACGCAAGGCGGCGATTTGCCGAAATGCGAACAGGGCTCGAGCGTGACATAGAGCGTGGCGCCGCGCGCGGCCTCACCGGCGCGCCCGAGCGCCTCCGGCTCGGCATGGGGCCGTCCGCCGGGCTGGGTCCAGCCACGGCCGACAATGACGCCGTCCCTGACCACCACCGCGCCGACCGCGGGGTTGGGCCAGGTGCGGCCAAGTCCACGCCGCCCCAGCGCCAGCGCAAGCTGCATGAAGCGCGCGTCAGCTGCTTTGGCTTCCCGGTATTTCTGCGCGTGCTGGTCTTCCAGAATGCGGAAGATCATTTGCGTAACGTGGCGACCCGCGCGTCGTCTTCGGCGGAGAGTTCCCCGAGCACGGTCTCAAAATCCTTGGCCTCGCGGAAATTGCGATAAACCGAGGCGAAGCGGACATAGGCGACGTCGTCGAGCTGGCGCAGATGCTCCATCACGATCTCGCCGATCGCCTCCGACGACACTTCCGCTTCCCCGCCGCTCTCCAGTTCGCGCACGATGGCCGAGACCATCTTCTCGACCCGTTCAGGGTCGACTGGCCGCTTGCGCAGACTGATCTGCAGCGAGCGCACAAGCTTGTCGCGGTCGAACGGCACCCGGCGGCCGTTGCGCTTGATCACGGTCAGCTCGCGCAACTGCACCCGCTCGAAGGTGGTGAAGCGGAAATTGCAGGCGATGCACACCCGCCGCCGCCGGATCACGGCGGAATCCTCGGTCGGACGCGAATCCTTCACCTGCGTATCGAGACTGTTGCAGCTGGGACAGCGCATCCGAAACGACCTTTACTGATAGATCGGGAAGCGGTCGGTCAAAGCCTTGACGCGCTCCTTGATCGCGGCTTCCACCAACGGCGCCTTGCCGTCCGGCGACTGCGCGAGCGCGTTCAAGACTTCGGCGATCATGCCGCCGACCTGCTTGAACTCGGCGACGCCAAAACCGCGTGTGGTCGCAGCCGGCGTGCCCAGACGCAGACCCGAGGTGACGAACGGGGTTTCGGGATCGAAGGGAATGCCGTTCTTGTTGCAGGTGATGGCGGCGCGCACCAGCGCCTTCTCCGAGACGTTGCCCTTCAGGCCCTTGGGCCTGAGGTCAACCAGCATCAGATGGTTGTCGGTGCCGCCGGAGACGATATCGAGGCCCTGTGCGCGCAGCGATTCCGCCAGCGCCTTTGCGTTTTCGACCACGTTCCTCGCGTAGATCTTGAAGTCCGGACGCAACGCTTCGGCGAACGCCACCGCTTTCGCCGCAATCACATGCATCAACGGCCCGCCCTGCAGGCCCGGGAAAATCGCGGAGTTGAATTTCTTGGTCAGCGCTTCGTCGTTCCACAGCATCAGGCCGCCGCGCGGACCGCGCAGCGATTTGTGCGTCGTCGTGGTCGTGATGTGGGCGAACGGCACCGGCGAGGCATGCGCGCCTCCGGCGACGAGGCCGGCGAAATGCGCCATGTCGACCAAAAGGTAGGCGCCAACGCTGTCGGCAATCTCTCGGAAACGCTTGAAATCCCACGGACGGGAATAGGCCGAGCCGCCGGCGATGATCAGCTTCGGTTTCACTTCCTCGGCGCGGCGAGCCACCGCATCCATATCGATGATCTGGTCTTCGCGCCGCACCGTGTAATGCGCGGCCTTGAACCATTTGCCGGACATGTTGACGGGCGAACCGTGGGTGAGATGGCCGCCGGCGGCGAGATCGAGACCCATAAAGGTATCGCCGGGCTGCAGCAGCGCCAGGAATACCGCCTGGTTCATCTGGCTGCCGGAGTTGGGCTGAACGTTCGCAAAGGCCGCACCGAACAATTTCTTGGCGCGGTCGATCGCCAAGGTCTCGGCGACGTCGACCCATTCGCAGCCGCCATAATAGCGCGCGCCCGGATAGCCTTCGGCGTATTTGTTGGTCATCACCGAGCCCTGCGCTTCCAGCACCGCGCGGCTGACGATGTTCTCGGACGCGATCAGCTCGATCTCATGGCGCTGCCGGCCGAGTTCGCCCTTGATGGCGGCGGCGATCTCCGGATCGGCCTCGGCGAGCGTGGCGGAGAAGAACGAGTTGGGCGCGGAAGCGGTTTTGGCGCTGGAAGACGAAGCGGTCATGGAAGAAATATCTCCATCGCCGCAAGCCGTTAGGCGGGATGCGGCCGGTCAGTTGTGGCGGTCGAAGAAGCGCCTGCGAGATACCACATTGCCCGGAATTGGCCAAGCGCTTGCGGTACAAGGCTGGTATTTGTGCAAGATATGGTGGGGATGGCGGGGATTGCGAGGTTCCCCGGACGCGGTGCGGCGCGCAGTGCAGGGACCCATCGAAGCCGCGGAACAGGCTGGGCCGCGGGTCTGCAGCGCACCATTCCGCCGCGCTTCATGCTGCGCCGCGCCCGGGACACGATCCCGGCGCCCCACACTACACAAACCGGTACGCCCCGCCCTTCTCCACGCTGCGCCGGAACGCCGGCCGGGCGTGCATCCGCGTCAACCACGCCGCAAGATTTGGATACGGCCCGAGCTTGTCGAACACCTTTGCCATCTCGCCGACAAAGCTCATCTGGATATCGGCCCCTGACAGCGACGGGCCGACGAAGAACTCGCGCCCCTTCAGCGCGCCGTCGACATAGCCGAGATGATTGGCGATCTCGCTGTCGATCCGCGGATGCAGGGGAGCACCCGCCTCCTTCAGCCGCGATACATACAGATTCAGCATCAGCGGCAGCATGGCCGAGCCTTCGGAATAATGCAGCCACTCATTGTAGGCCTCATAGTCGGCGCTGACGGGTGCCGGCATCATCGCCGGTTTGCCGTTTCCCTGGCCATAACGGCGGATGATGTAATCGACGACCGCGCCTGACTCGGCGATCCTGACATCGCCGTCGGTGATGACGGGCGATTTGCCGAGCGGATGCACCGCGGTCAATTCCGGCGGCGCCAGCCGTGTTGTGGCATCGCGCTGATAGCGCTTCATCTCATAGGGTAGCCCAAGCTCCTCCAGCAGCCACAAAATCCGCTGCGAACGGGAGTCGTTGAGATGATGAAGCGTGAGCATGCGCGTTTCCCTTGGCGTTCTTGGTTGACGGGCGGAAGCTGAACCGAGGTTGTAGCCCGAACGGCGGATTACGCCACCCTTTCGAAACCTGCGAATCACTGCAGGAGGCCGTTGCCAACACAAAATTGGCAGGCCCTCGAAAGTTTATGATTTCGGCACTTTTCGAATATCGCGCGGCCACATTTGAAATCGGCGGCGACACAATTTGAGCAGTGCTGGAACTGACGGGTCAGAAAGGGGCGTAGTCTTACGGGGGCCGCGTTTCACTTTTTCGACCCATTCCATAGAGCATTCTTGTCGTGTTGCCTGGACTGGACCGGCCGAACCAAGAAAGCTGCGATGAACGAAGTTGCCGAACCGCCCGAGGAATCACCGAGCTGCAAATGCGACATTTGCGGCGAGGAGATGAAACATTTGGGCGACCTGCCGACCACCAAGAGCTTCGCCGCCGCCAGAATTTTCCGTTGCTATGGATGCAATCAGGTTGCATCGGAGCAATGGTAGAGGCCGCGGCTCCTGGCAATTGGTGTCCAGGCCCGCGCGGCTGCGACGAGCGACCAAGTTGCGTGCCGCTACAGCCCGGTAAACCCTGCCTTCACCTGATCGGTTGAGCCGTCGAGCTGGCGCAGGTAGGTCAGCCCGCACACGGTCAGCCGGTGGGTGTCCTTTTCGCCGGCTTCGAACAGCGTCTTCACATAGTCGGTGACCTTCTCGCGCGCCTCGGCGCTGGCCGCTGCGGTGCGGTTCAGCAGCAGGTCATAGGTCTGCATGATGCGGTCGATGGCGGCTTCCATGATTTTCTCCGGGAGAGGTCAGGCGATGATGGTCGTCTCGGCTTCGAATTTGGCGATCGCCTTGTTCGCGAGCCGGATCCTGTTGAGTTCGCCGTGCTGAAACATCTTGACGATGATCTCCAGCAATCGATCGTTGGTGGCGAAGTTGTCGGGAAGCGCACCCGACTTGCGCAGGTAGTTCGAAGCGATGGCATAGGCATCGCCCACCACCTCGACGTTCATCACCTGCAATCCACGCTCGACCAACATGATCCGGGTCTCCGTTACAACCGATAATGCGTCACCCGGTCATAAGTTCCTTTTCGAAAACCCGTCTTCGCACCGCCAAAAAACAAAACGCACCGGGCCGGAAAACCGGACCCGATGCGTGTCGTGAAGGCTTATTGCCTTGCAATTCCGTTGAAGCCTTTTAGCTGCCGGTCTTCTTAAGTGGCCGGCTTGGCCGTAAGGCGTTCGGAAAACTCAGAGCCGATACAGGATCTGGTCGGTCCAGAACCGCTCGAGCCGGTGCAGCGACTTGTTCAGCGTTGCGAACTCTTCGTTCGAGATGCCGCCGACCTGCTCCACGGTCTTGACGTGCTTCTGGTAGAGCGCGTCGACGATCTTGCGGATTTCCTGGCCCTGCGCGGTCAGGCGGATGCGGACCGAGCGGCGATCGACGCGGCTGCGCTGATGATCGAGGAAGCCGAGCTCGACGAGCTTCTTCAGGTTATAGGAGACGTTGGAGCCGAGGTAATAGCCGCGCGTGCGCAGTTCGCCCGCGGTCAATTCCTTGTCGCCGATGTTATAGAGCAACAGCGCCTGCACCGAATTGATGTCGGCGCGGCCGCGGCGATCGAATTCGTCCTTGATGACGTCGAGCAGGCGGCGATGCAGCCGCTCCACCAAAGTCAATGCTTCAAGATAGAGCGGCTGCACCGGAGCTTGACCGGCAGAGCGTTCAGCGGTTTCCACCGCCGTTGCAACGGCTTTGATCATGACACTTCCCCTGTAGTCGGTTTTTATCGACTTATTTCGACGAAACTTGTGTCCCGCCTGATAGCTTCAACTTAAGGGGGGCGTTTGAAGATCAGCTTAAATAAGACAATAAAGAGATCATGAATTTAAGACAGTAAATCGCGGATTAAGCCCATGCCACAAGGACTTTTCGCAACACTTCATTGACGGTGAAGGGCCGCTGTTCACGCTTCGTCTGCCCGCCCTGTCGCATTCGGAAACAGGTTCGTTCGAATTCGAAACGTCTGCGTAACAGGTGTGAGGGAACCCTTTACGGTGAGCGAAGGGTTACCGGCAAATTTTCGAAAAAACTTACGCGGTCGCGGGGCTATTCCTGCACCCCGGTGGGTTAGGCAGCACGAGTTGAGTCCCCGCACGCGGGGCAAGCGCGAAGCGAGAGCCTATGGCGGGCGTTCGCGCGCGGCCATCCAGGCCAGCGCCAGATACGCCGCCAGCATGACGGCTTCGAACCCCACCACGGTCAGGCTGCCGCCGTAGATCCCGGGAAACATCAGCTCGATGACCGCCATCGATACCACGGTCGTGAGCCACACGACGGCACCCCATGGGGTCGCGAGCCAAAGCCCGACCGCAGCCACGAGTTCGATCACCGCGAAATAGATGGTCGCGGTCTGCCAGGCCATCGACTGGTTCTCGAACGCCTCTTCCTCGCCGCCGATGAAGCCGGTCACCTGCGCCCAATGGTAGAGGCCCTTGGCGATCGAGACCACCGCCATGATGCGCAGGAACAAGACCAGCCGCCGGGTCCACGCATTGTCGTCCGACTCGATCCGTTCGGACGAGATCGCCGCCACCGACATGGCGTTGTCCCGTGACTGCTCGCGCGTCGAGGTGTCAGACATCGGATCCCACCTGGGAATCGGCGCTCATGTCAGTGTTCCCTGGCAGGAAAGAGGTGCTCATTGGCGGAGTCTTGGCCCGCCCGGGCGGTAAAATCAATCGCCGTTGCAGTAAATCAACGGTGCGGTGACGGGGCGCCGGCAAGGTGCTAGAATTAGACCAAATCGAAACTATCCCGCCGTCTAGGAGCAAGCATCATATGGCGATCAAATTCGGGCGTCCGATCGAAATGCGCGACGCGCCCCGGCGGCCGGCCGCCCTCTCCTCGACCCCGCTCGACCTGATTACCCGCCCCCGGCGCAACCGCAAGGCGGAATGGGCGCGGCGGCTGGTGCGGGAGAACGTGCTGACGACCGATGACCTGATCTGGCCGCTGTTCGTGGTCGACGGCCACAACACCAGGACCGGCGTGGCCTCGATGCCCGGGGTCGACCGCGTCACCGTCGATCAGGCGGTCCGGGATGCCGAGCGCGCGGCCAAGCTGAATATCCCCTGCCTCGCGCTGTTTCCCTACACAGAGCCTTCGCTACGCGACGAGGAGGGTTCCGAGGCGCTGAACCCCGACAATCTGGTCTGCCAGTCGGTGCGCGCGATCAAGAACGAGTTCCCGGACCTCGGCGTACTCTGCGACGTCGCACTCGATCCCTTCACCAGCCACGGCCATGACGGGTTGATCGAGGACGGCAGGATCCTCAACGACGAAACGGTGGCGGTATTGGTACGGCAGGCGCTGGTGCAGGCCGAAGCCGGCTGCGACATCATCGCGCCCTCCGACATGATGGACGGCCGCGTCGGCGCCATCCGCGAGGCGCTGGATCAGGCCGGCTTCCTCGACGTGCAGATCATGGCCTATGCGGCCAAATACGCCTCCGCCTTCTACGGCCCGTTCCGCGACGCCATCGGCTCGGCGAAAACGCTGACCGGCGACAAGCGCACCTACCAGATGGACAGCGCCAATTCCGACGAAGCGCTGCGCGAGGTCGAACTCGACCTCGCCGAAGGCGCCGACATGGTGATGGTCAAGCCCGGCATGCCCTATCTCGACATCGTGCGGCGGGTGAAGGACACGTTTGCGGTGCCGACCTTCGTCTACCAGGTGTCTGGCGAGTACGCGATGATCGCAGGCGCCGCCAACAATGGCTGGATCGACGGCGACCGCGCGATGATGGAAAGCCTGGTCGGCTTCAAGCGCGCCGGCGCCGACGGGATTTTGACTTACTTCGCGCCGAAGGCGGCGGAGAAGCTGAAGGCGGAAAGATAGATCCCGCCCTTCCACGTCATTGCGAGCCACCGGGTCGCGCGAACGCGCGCCCGATGACAGGCTCCGCGAAGCAATCCATCGCGCGGCGCACGCGGATGGATGGATTGCTTCGTCGCTTTGCTCCTCGCAATGACGGATGAGGGACAGCCGGGACGACGGTTAGCCGCCAAATCGCCCGAATATTGCGGCTTGTTAATGTTGGCGGGGCCTTGGCACGCCGCTTGCCGGTTCCCATTTGCTGCACCGGACGTCATGTCGGAGGACGGGTCATGTCTTATAGCGGTTCGGGTAACACCGGTGGCGGCGCCTGGCGCAACGGCGGCGGCGTGCAGCCGCATGCGTTCGATCCCTATTTGCAGCCGGAATTGTTTCGCGGCGTGCTGACGCGGCGGGTGTTTGCATTCCTGATCGACCTCGTCGTGCTCTCGGTCCCGGTGATCCTCGGCTACATCTTCATCGCTGTGTTCGGCGTGATTACGCTGGGGCTTGGCTGGGTGCTGTTCTGGCTCGCATGGCCGGCCTCGGTGGTCTGGGCCGTGGTTTATTACGGCTCGTCGCTGGGCGGCCCGCATTCGGCTACCATGGGCATGCGCGTGATGGATCTGGAACTGCGCACCTGGTACGGCGCACCAGGCTATTTCGTGCTCGGCGCCACCCATGCGGTGCTGTTCTACGTTTCGATCTCGTTCCTCACCCCGCTGGTGCTGCTGGTCGGCCCGTTCAACGGCCGCCGCCGGCTGCTGCACGACATTGTTCTCGGAACCGTAGTTATCAACAGCTCGGTGCGCACCCAGGTCGCACCAGCCGCGCGCACTTATTAAGGCGGGCTAAAGCGATTGACCGTTAGCTTCCCCGGCGCGATGCTGCATGCCGCTGCTTCGGAGGCCTGACGAACTGACGTGACCCAGCATTCGCGTGACACCCCGCAATTCTACCTGACGGCGCCCTCGCCGTGCCCGTATCTGCCGGGCCGGCACGAGCGCAAGGTGTTCACCCATCTGGTCGGCGACAAGGCGGGCGATCTCAACGACTTGCTGACCCACGGCGGCTTCCGGCGCAGCCAGTCGATCGCCTACCGGCCGGCCTGCGACCAGTGCCGCGCCTGCGTGTCGGTGCGCGTGGTCGCGAACGAATTCCGGCCCTCGCGCAATTTCCGTAAAGTCATGGCGCGCAACGCCGATATCATCGGCGAGCAGCGCAGCGCGGTGCCGACCTCGGAACAATATTCGGTGTTTCGCGCCTATCTCGACAAGCGCCATCGCCATGGCGGCATGGCCGACATGACCGTGCTCGACTACGCCATGATGGTGGAGGACAGCCACGTCGAAACCCGCATCATCGAATACCGCAAACGCAACATCGACTCCGGCATCACCGGCCGCGGCGAGGAGTTGATCGCGGTGGCGCTGACGGATGTGCTGAGCGACGGGCTGTCGATGGTGTATTCGTTCTTCGAACCGTCCGAGGTCAGCCGCTCGCTCGGCACCTACATGATCCTCGACCACATCTCGCGCGCGCGACGGCTGGGGCTGCCTTACGTCTATCTCGGCTACTGGATCGAAGGCTCCAAGAAGATGGACTACAAGGGCCGCTTCCTGCCGCAGCAGCGGCTGGCGCCATCCGGCTGGCTTCGGGTCGACGCCTCAGGCGAAGTGCCCTCCGAGCCGCAGGATTAGCGCCCTCCTGTAGCCGGGATGGAGCGAAGCGAAATCCGGGACCACCGATGCCGCTGTCGAAGATTCCCGGATTGCGCTGCGCTCCATCCGGGCTACGGGTCACCCCATCACAAAATCAAACACCAGTTTTGCGTTCAGCGCGATGATGACCGCCGCGGTCAGCGCGGCCAGCACGGTCAGCCAGCGCGGCGCCACGAACGGGCCCATCTTGGCGCGGCTGGCGGTGAACATCACCAATGGCACCACCGCGAACGGCAGTTGCAGGCTGAGCACGACCTGGCTCAGGATCAGCAACTGTCCCGTCGCCTTCTCGCCAGCCCAGATCGTCACCACCACCGCGGGCACGATCGCGATCATCCGCGTCACCATGCGCCGCAGCCATGGCGCGATGCGGAGATTCAAAAAACCTTCCATCACGATCTGGCCGGACAGCGTCGCGGTGATGGTGGAATTCAGCCCGCAGCACAATAGCGCGATCGCAAACAGCGTCGGCGCGATGGTCGAGCCAAGCAGCGGCGCCAGGAACGAATGTGCCTGATCGAGTTCGGCGACGTCGGTCTTGCCGGCCCGATGAAAGGTCGCCGCGGCCAGGATCAGGATCGAGGCGTTGATGACCAGCGCCAGGCACAGCGCAATCGAGGAATCGATGGTTGCAAGCTTGATCGCCTCGCGCCGTTCCTCGATGTCCGGGCCATAGCCACGGGTCTGCACCAGGCCGGAATGCAGATAGAGATTATGCGGCATCACGGTCGCGCCCAAAATGCCGAGCGCGAGGTAGAGCATCTCGCGGTTGCGCAGGATGTCCGTCGTCGGCGCAAAACCCCTGATCACGGCGCCCCAGTCGGGATCGGCCATCGCGATCTGGATCGCAAAGCACGCGGCGATCACGCCCAGCATCGCCACCACGAAGGCTTCGATCCAGCGGAAGCCAAACGCCTGCAGCGCGAGGATCAGAAACACGTCGGCTGCGGTGATCAGCACGCCGATCTCGAGCGGAATGTGAAACAGCAGATTGAGGCCGATCGCGGTGCCGATCACCTCGGCAAGATCGGTCGCGGTGATTGCGATCTCCGCCGACAGCCACAGCGGCCATGCCACCCAGCGCGGAAAGGAATCGCGGCAGGCCTGTGCAAGATCGCGCCCGGCGCCGACGCCGAGCCGCGTGCACAGCGATTGCAGCACGATCGCCATCAAATTCGACAACAGCGCCACCGTCAGCAGCGCGTAACCGAACTTGGAGCCGCCGGCGAGCGAGGTCGCCCAGTTGCCGGGGTCCATATAGCCGACGGCAACGAGATAGCCGGGACCGAGGAAGGCGAGCAGCTTGCGCCAGAACGGACCGTTTTTGGCCGTCCGCACCGAGGCGAACATGCCCGCCAGCGACGGCTCGCCGCGCGGCGAGTGCCAGCCCGCGCCGTCCGGCGCCGGGCTGGCGCTGGAGACATTCCCGGGCACGGCTCCCGGGGTGAAATCGGGCGATCTGGCATCCATTCCAAAAGGATGACGGAATTCGAATCTTAATGCAACTCATTTGCAACTGCATCTAGCCGATCACGAAAATGATACCGGCCGCCGCTCTTGAAGCTGAGGAAGTGCTTTTCGTGGCCGAAGCCGAACGGCAGGCCGCCGCCAACAAGGCCGAGGCCACCAACGTGCTGGCCAAGGCCGACGCCAATGCCGCCACCACCCGCGCCGCCGGCGTCAAGGCGCTTGGTCAGGCCGAGGCCGAAGTCGCAACGCTAAAAGCCGAAGCCCGCAACAAGCTCAGCCAGACCATGATCGACACGATCTCAATCTCGCCCGCATCAACATCATCCCGAACGCACTCGCCGAAGCCGTCAAGCCGATCGAAAAGATCTCCGACATCCGGATCTTCGATACCGGCGGCCTGCTCGGCCGCGGCGGCGGCAATGGCGCCGTCAATGGCAGCGGCAATGGCGGGCTCGGTCTTGGCGATGGCCTAGCCAGCCAGTTGCTGTCGGTCTCGGCGTTCAAGCCGATCATCGACAAGATTCTTGCGGAAGCCGGCTTCGCTGCCGGCCCCGATGCGTTGACCAGCCTGACCAATGCACTGGCCGCACAGCAACTGGCCAACGCAGGCGAAATGCATCCCGCATCGGACGAACAGTCCGACGCTGCCTTGCCTGCCACGACGCCGCCCACAACCATCTCCGGTACAGGCAAAGCGACGCTCGGTCCCAAGACTTAATCAAGACGTAGTTAAACGGTCAGGCCGCCTCAAGTTGAACTCATATCCGGCCTGCCGCTACGACGCGGCAGGCCTTTTTCCTCAGCGGCTTTCCGATGCATTGTCGGGAAACGGGTGGGTTTGGCCGTGCTGAGACCCGACATTGTCGTCCAACCGACAATTCCAGGGAATCACGCCATGTCCGCTACCAAGCCTCCTCCTTTGCCCTCGACTTTCAATCGCCTTGCCTGGTCCAACCTCGCCGCCCAATCGGCCGAGCAGATCGCGCTGGCGGCGGCGCCAATTGTCGCGGTGCTGCTGCTCGGTGTCGGCGAAGGCCAGACCGGCCTGCTGCAGACCGCGCTGACGCTGCCGTTCATCCTGTTTGCTATACCGGCGGGCCTGCTCGCCGACCGCATCTCGCGGCGCTGGCTGATGGCAGGCGCGGAAGGTTTTCGCGCCGCGGCTTTGGCCGGAATCCTGTTGCTGATCTGGCTCGGGCTGATGACGCTGCCGCTGCTTGCGCTGCTCGGCTTCATCGCCGTCTGCGGCACCGTCGTGTACAGCGTCGCTGCACCTGCGCTCGTGCCCTCGCTGGTGACGTCGCAGCAATTGCCCGCGGCCAATGCGCGGATCGAGCTCGCCCGCACCGTGGCGTTCGCCAGCGGACCGGCGCTCGGCGGCGTGCTGGTCGGATGGGTCGGTGCCGCGCCGGCCTTTGGATGTGCCGCGGCGCTCTCCGTGATCGCCGTCGTGCTGCTGTCCGGCATCTACGAGCCTCAGCGAAAACCGGTGCCGCGGCGTCATCCGTTGCAGGATATCAAGGAAGGTGCCGCCTTCGTGCTGCACCACGCGCTGCTGCGGCCGGTGTTCATCACGCAGTTCATCTTCAACACCGCGTCCTTCCTGCTGCTCGCCGTGTTCGTGCCTTATGCGGTGCGCCATCTCGGCCTCACCGCCACCGGCGTCGGCACGACATTGGCCATGTACGGCGTCGGCATGGTGGTCGGCGCGCTCTCGGCGACGCGGGTGATGCGGCGGCTCGCTTTCGGCATCGTGATCGGGCTTGGACCGGTGACCGGTTTTGTCGCCGCGGCCGTGATGGCGCTCACGACTGTGGTTCCGACACCGCTATTGGCAGGCTTGAGCTTCTTCCTGCTCGGCGTCGGCCCGATCCTGTGGGTGATCTCGACCACCACCTTGCGGCAATCGGTGACGCCGCCGTCGCTGCTCGGACGCGTCTCCGCCATCAACATCATGAGCTACGGCGCCCGCCCGCTCGGCTCCGCGCTCGGCGCCATCGTCGGCGGATTCTATGGCGCGGGAGCGTGCCTTTACCTGGCCACCGCGATCTTCGGCATCCAGGCGCTGGTGATCCTGGCGTCTCCAGCGGTCTCGCTGGCGCGGCAGCCCGAGATGGTCGGCGAACCCGCAAGATGCTGACGGCTGGTGCATGCGCGAACCTAGTTCGTCATTGCGAGGAGCCAACGGGTCCCGCCTCCGGGGGGCCCGATGATAAACTCCGCGACGACTTGTCCGCCGCAGCTCAACGAGCGAAGGCGGAAGCAATCCATTCTTTCTTTACGTGGTGAGATGGATTGCTTCGCTACGCTCGCAATGACGGGTCTTTTGCGGGCACTTTCTCCTAAATCTCCCTCCATCGCCCTCTTTCGGCTTCCCCATCCCGCTTTGTATGATATATGTCATGTAATATCAGACCGGGAGTTCCCATGGCCGACCAGACCGTAGCGATCGACGCAGCTCCCCGTCCGGAGGCCTCCTCGACCGTGCTGCAGATCGCGGTGCTTGCCGGCCTGGCCGCGACCGGGACGCTTGCCACCAACATCCTGCTACCCTCGCTACCGCAGATGGCGGCCTCGCTGAACGTCACCAGCGCGGCGGTCACGTCCGCGATCACCATCTTCCTTGCCGTGTTCGCGCTTGGCCAACTCGTGGTCGGACCGATCTCGGATCGCTATGGCCGCCGCTGGCCGGTGGTGATCGGATTCGCGGTGTTTTTCGCCGGCAGCGTCTGGTGCGGCTTCGCGAACGACCTGCCAAGCTTGTTGACCGGCCGCGTGATCCAGGCCGCCGGCGCCTGCGCCACCTCGGTGCTGTCGCGCGCCATCGCCCGCGACATGTTTTCCGGTGCCGCGCTGGCGCGCGCGATGGCGCTGATCATGATCGCGATGGCGGCAGCGCCCGGCTTCTCGCCGCTGCTCGGCGGGGCCCTCGACCATTATTTTGGCTGGCGCTCCGAATTCGCGCTGGTCGCGGCCTTTGCAGGCCTCGGCGCCCTCGCTTACGGCACAGTGCTCGGCGAGACCCATCACGCGACGCGCACCCCGCTCGATCCGCTGGCGATCGCCAAAAACTATCTTGGCCTGATCGCCGACCGCCGTTTTCTGGTGCCCGCCGCGACCGTCAGCCTGATCATGGGCGGGTTGTTTTCGATGTTTTCGGCCGCCCCCCGCGTCCTGATCGAGGCGCTGCATTTCTCCCCGATCCAGCTCGGCCTGTTCTTTGCGGGCACCGTGATGATCGTGTTCGCCGCCGGGATGCTGGCAACAAAACTGGCGCCGCGTTACGGGCTCGACCGTTCGATCCGGGGGGACTCTTTGCCGCCGCAGCCGGGAGCCTCGCGATCCTGCTGGTGTCGCTGTTCACACCCACCTTCCTGGCGTTCCTGGCAGCGATGAGCGTGTTCCTGCTCGGCATGGGCATCGTCAACCCCTTGGGCACGGCGCAGGCCCTCTCCCCGTTCGGCGACAAAGCGGGAGCGGCGTCCGCGCTGGTCGGCTTCTGGCAGATGATGACGGCGGCGATCGGGGTGTGGCTGACGGCAACCTTATCGCATGAAGCGATGTTGTCGCTCGGCATCGTGCTGACGGTGTTTTCCTTGATCGCGGCCGGGCTGTACACGCTGCGGGCGAAAAAGCCCGCCTAGCCCGCGAGATACCGCTCGTATTTTCCCGCCACCACCTCGTCCGCCGCAATGTCCGGATCGAGGGTGTAGAGATCCTGCGCGCTGCTGATGCCGCGGAGCACGAAGCGGCCGGTGGACACGAGGTATTTTCGCCCCACCGCGTCGAGCCCGCCGCCGAACGCTGACGACATCAGCAATTCCCGATCGACCGAAGAGCACATCGAGGCGATTCGGCTGACCTCGTTCACCGCCGGTCCCACCACGGTGAAATCCAGCCGGTCCTCGCTGCCGATATTGCCATAGAAGACCTGGCCGATGTGCAGGCCGACATACGCGCTCGTCGTCGGCCGCCCCTCCGCGGCGCGGCGGGCGTTGAGCGCGCTCAAGTTGCGGCGAAACTGGTGTTCGGCGCGTAGCGCGGCGCGTTTGGCCACCGCCACGGTCTCATGCGTGAACATCGCCAGCACGCCGTCGCCGATCAGTTTCAGCACCTCGCCGCCAGCCTCATGAATGGCGTCGATGGAGGCCTGCGCATAGTCGTTGAGAAACGGGATGATCTCATCGGGGCTAAGGCTCTCGCTGATCGCGGTCGAGCCGCGCACGTCAGAAAACCACAGCACCGCCTTGATCTTCTCGGTGACGCCGCGCGTGATTTTTCCGCGCAACACCTGCTCGGAGGCGTCGCGCCCGAGATAGACCCGGCCCAGCGTGCGCGCGATGTCGGCGTGCGCCGCTGACTTGATCGCAAGCCCCAGCACCGGCACCAGATCGCGCAACGCCGCGAGGCCCTGCTCGCCAAAGCCTTCGTCACGCCGTGTCGCCCAGTACGAGTAGAAGCAGTCCATCTGGCCCATGCTGCCGGCTTCACCGAACTGGTGCACATAGGCCACGAGGTGCTTGTGACCACTCTCGGCGAGATCGCCGGTGAATTTGAAATTGTACGCGCCGCTGGCAAGGTCGAACGACAGTTCCTCATGGCCGTTTTCGAGCATGTGATAGAAGATCGAACTCCGCCAGGCGTCAGCGGCTTCGCCCTCGTTGGTCGAACCATATTCGAACGCGGAGCTCTCGTTGGTCTCGGCGTCGTTCCAGCGAAAGCCGCGGCCCTCGAAAATCGGGTGCAGCGTATCGATGAAGACCATCCCGCGCGACACCGGCAGGCCTGCGGCGCAGCAGCGCTGGCAGAAGCCGCGGATCAGGTCGTTTTCGGGCAGGCCGGTGAGGCCCTGGCTGACCAGCCAGTTCATCAGGCGCAGGCGGGGTGTGAGTTCCATACGCCATTATGCCGCGCAATCCTGTCCGGCGAAAGATGCCGCTGCCTTCAGGATTTCGCCCGCGCGACCACCTCGCCGTCCTCTTTCACAAAACTGTTGGCGGGATGGTCGAGCAGATCGAACACCAGTTCCGACGGCCTGCACAGCCGCACGCCCTGATCCGTCACCACGATCGGCCGGTTGATCAAAATCGGATGCGCCAGCATGAAATCGATCAGCTGGTCGTCGCTCCATTTGGGATCGGCCAGCCCGAGCTCGGCATAGGGCGTGCCTTTTGCCCGCAGCAGCGCGCGCACCGAGATTCCCATGGCCTTGATCAGCTCGAGCAGCCGCGCGCGATCGGGTGGGTTCTTCAGATATTCGATGACCTCCGGCTCCTCGCCGCTTTGGCGGATCATTGCCAGCGTGTTGCGCGAGGTGCCGCAGGCCGGGTTATGATAGATCGTCACGTTCATGATCGAGCCTCCTTCGCAAGTGGTGCGCCCTCGCCTCCGGCGCGCAGCAACCAGCTCATCAGGAGCAGCGCGAGCAGCGCGCCGGCGAACTCGGCGGCAATGAAGCCGGGAAGATCTACGGGGCGGATTCCGGAAAAGCTGTTGGTCAGCGATCTCGCGATGGCGACGGCCGGATTGGCAAACGACGTCGACGACGTGAACCAATAGGCGGCGGTGATGTAAAGGCCCACCAGCCAGGGGATCGCGGGACGATTGAATTTGACGCCCGCCAGAATGGTCGCGACCAGGCCGAACGCTGCGACGGATTCGGCCAGCCATTGCGCTCCGCCGGTTCGCGCTTTCAGCGACGCATCCAGTAACGGCAGTGCGAACATCGCATGCGCCATCACGGTTCCCAAAATGCCACCGGCGATTTGCGCCGCCACATAAACCGACGCCTCGCGCGGCGTCAGTTCCCGCTTCAGCGCAAAGACCATGGTGACGGCCGGGTTAAAATGCGCGCCGGAGATCGGCCCTAGAATCGTGATCAACACCACCAGGATCGCGCCCGTCGGGATCGTGTTTCCGAGCAGCGCTAGCCCGACGTCCTTGGTGAGGCTTTCCGCCATGATGCCGGAGCCGACCACGGTCGCCACCAGCAGCGCGGTGCCAAGCGCTTCCGCCGCGAGGCGGCGCTGCAGATCAAAGCCGGGCATCAGCTCGCAGCGCTCGGCGCGGCTTGCGGCGCGCAACAGGCGCTTTGCTTTTCATGCGCCATGCGGGCAACCCGCTCGCCGGTGCCGTCGCCATAGGTCGTGCTCTCGCCTGACGTGAGAAAGGTTTCCCAGGCGATACCAGCCGGATCGTCAATCCACGCCTTTTCCGATTTCGCATAACAGCACGCGGTCTGGCCCTGTTCGACGATGTTGCCGCCGGCCTGACGCAGTCGCGCGTAAACCTCCTGCAATTCATCGGCGTTCTCGACCTGAATGCCGAGATGATCGAGGCCCGCCGCTCGGCCGCGTGTCGAAATGGCAAAGTTCACCCGGGGATCGTCGAGCATCCACTTGGCGTAATCGGTCTTGACCACGGCCGGTTGCGCGGCGAACAGTGCCGAATAGAAACCGATCGATTGTGGAAGATTCTCCACCGCTACGTGAACATGAAGGCGCTTCATGATGTTTCTCCCTCAGGCCGTAACCTTGGCGCGCTTGCCGCGCGCGGGCTTGCAGGCGGCGATCGGCGCGCATTGCTCCGCGTGCCCGCCGCAACAATCTTCAACCATGAACGAAGTCAGGTTTTGAAACGCCGTCAAATCCGCCCGGTAAATGATCGAGCGGCTCTTACGCGCGCTCATCACGAGGCCAGCGCGCGCAAGGATGGCGAGATGCGCCGACATGGTGTTTTGCGGGACCGCGATCGCCCGCGCGATCTCTCCCGCCGGAAGTCCGTTGGGCTCATGCTTCACCAACAAGCGGAACACACCCAGCCGGGTGGATTGGGCGAGAGCCGCGAGTGCAAGAATGGCTTGCTCTGATTCCATATATCTAGAATTATAGAAATGTTAAACCGCCGTCAATCCCGCGGATTCCCGAAAGACCTGAAAGAGATGCCTCCATCATGAGCCAACGCCAGCTTCCCATCATCCTGGCGCTCGGCACGACGCAGACGCTGGCCTGGGCGTCGAGCTATTATCTGCCCGCCATCCTGGCCGATCCGATCGGGCGCGATCTCGGCGTTTCCTCGAACTGGATCTTTGCCGCCTTCTCTGCGTCGCTGGTGATATCGGCGGTGCTCGGCCCGCGCATCGGGCGCCAGATCGACCTGGTCGGCGGCAGGTCGGTGCTGTCGATCTCCAATTTGACGCTGGCCGCGGGACTGGCGCTGCTCGGCTTCAGCTACTCGATAGCGATGCTGATCGCGGCCTGGCTGCTGCTCGGCATAGGCATGGGGGCTGGCCTCTATGACGCCGCCTTTGGCGCGCTCGGGCGCATCTATGGGGATGCTGCGCGCCGCTCCATCACCGGCATCACGCTGATCGCCGGTTTTGCGTCCACCGTCGGATGGCCGTTGACCGCCTGGGGGCTGGAAAGCATCGGCTGGCGCAACACCTGCTTTGCGTGGGCGGCGGCGCACATCCTGATCGGGCTGCCGATCAACTGGCTGATGCTGCCGCAGGTCGCAGGCGCCAAGGCCGCGGTCGCGAACGCCGTCAAACCGCACATCCCCATCGATCGCACCATGGTGCTATTGGCGTTCGCCTTTGCCGCGGCCTGGAGCGTCACCGGCGCGATGGCAGCGCATTTCCCGCGCATCCTGGAAGCCGCCGGCGCCACGCCGGTGCAGGCGATCGCGGCCGGCGCGCTGATCGGCCCGGCGCAGGTGGCGGCGCGGATCGTCGAGGCCGGCCTGCTCAGCCGTTACCACCCGCTAGTCTCCACGCGCCTTGCCTGCCTCACCCATCCGATCGGCGCCATCATCGTGGCGCTGGTGGGCGGCGGCGCGGCCAGCGTGTTCGCGATCTTCCATGGCGCCGGCAACGGCATCCTGACCATTGCGCGCGGGACGCTGCCGCTCGCGATCTTCGGCCCCAACAACTACGCCTACCGCCTCGGCATCATCGGTGCACCGGCGCGAATGGCGCAGGCTGCAGCTCCTCTGGCGTTCGGCCTGTTGATCGACAGCATGGGCAGCCGCATCCTGATCGTGTCCTCCGCGCTCAGTCTGGCGGCGCTCGCGGCGCTGTTACTGCTGCGCGCGGGTCCGCCGGCTTCGGAACCGCCGGGCTGAATTTGCCCTTCCCTTCGCGAGGCGTTTGAAGCACAAACACGCCATGGAAAAAGAACCGGCAGCAGCCCCCAAAGGCTTTGTGCAATGGGCGATCACGCCACCGCAATCCTATGCGGTCTATCTGGTCTGCCTGTTTTTGGTGGCCGGGTTGTCGTTCTATGTCGGGACGCTGAAGCCGAAGAAAGCCATCAACATCGGACCGCCGCCGATGTCCGCACCGCGCAACTAAGGTTTGATCGTCATGACCGGCAAAACTCCGCCGTCGATCCGGCGCATCAACCCGCCGGAACTCGGCACCCCGCCCGGCTATTCGCAGATCGTCGATGTCAGCGCCGGCCGCATCATCTTCATCGCGGGGCAGACCGCACTCGACCGCGACGGCAATGTGGTCGGCAAGGCTGACTTCGCAGCGCAAGCGACGCAGGTATTCGACAATCTCACGCTCGCCTTGCAGGCCAGCGGATGCACGCCGGCCAATCTGGTCAAGCTCACGGTGTTCCTCACCGACATGAACAATCTCGCCCGCTACCGCGAGGCACGGAATCGCTTCTTTGCCTCGGTTACGCCGCCAGCCGCCCCCGCGGTGACGCTGGTCGAGGTATCGAAACTGTATGGGCCGGATTTTTTGATCGAGATCGAGGCGATTGCTGCAGCGTGAATGTCACGCGGTGGCCGCTTTCCTGATCTCCGACGTCGCGATCCATATCCCCGCGAACACCGCGACCAACCCCAGCACGAGATTAGGCGTGATCGGCTCGCCGACGAGTTGGGTCGCAAGCAGCCCGGCTGCGACCGGATTGATGGTCATGGTGTTGGCCACCCGCGTCGGCGTCGCCCGCTCCAGTGCCATGACCCAGAGAATGAACGCCAGCGCGCCGCCGGCGATGCCGAGATAGAGGCCCGCGATCCATTGCGGCGTGGTGAAATGGCCGAAGGCCGCAACGCTGCCGGTCATGGAGCCGACCAGGATCAGTGCCGCAGCACCCGTCCCCATGCCGACGGAGAGGAAGCCGAGCGCGCTGGAGCGCTGCATGAACGGACGGCACCAGACGTTGTAGAAGGCCATGCACAGCACCGCGCCGGTCATGATCAGTTCACCACGCCATGCCCCCGGCGGCGCGGTGGAAAGTCCCGACGCGAGTGCTGCGACGACGCCCAGCACCGCGATGCCGACGCCGAGCGATTTTCGCATCGTCAGCGGCTCGATCCCGAGCAAGGCCGCGACCACCATGGTGTGCAGCGGCAGCGTCGCCAGCGCCAGGCTGGCACGGGCGGCCGTGGTGTAGGAGATCGCGATGTTGTAGAGGACGAAGAACACGCCGAAGAAGCAAAAGCCGAGGGCCGCGACCGCGGGCCAATCCCGGCGCTGCGGCCACTTCGCCTTGAGCAGGACAGCGGCGGGCAGCACGCACAGGAAGCCTATTCCCCAGCGCAAAATCGCGAGCGTGATCGGATCGGTATTCCCGGCGAGATAGCGCGTGATCGCAGCCGCAGTGCCGCCGAGGCTGCTCGAGACCAGCGCGATCGCAACGCCAACCCATTCACCCAATCACGCCTCCCCTGTCTTGCTACGTTGGCTTATGGCATCTTGCTGCTCGGGATGGTTTCGGCAACTACCTGGCAGGTACTCATGACGCGCCAACACGATTTTGCGGAAAGCCTGCGTTGGTGGCGGCGGAAACGGGGCCTGTCGCAGCTCGAGCTCGCCGGCCGCACCGACATCTCACAGCGGCATCTGAGTTTTCTGGAGCTCGGCCGCGCATCGCCGAGCCGGGACATGGTGATACGGCTTGCCATCGCCCTCGACGTCCCGCTGCGCCAGCACAATTCGCTGCTCATCTCGGCCGGCTTCGCGCCGGTGTGGCGGCAGACCAACCTCGCCGCGCCCGAGCTTGGCCAAATTCGCAGCGCGCTGGATTTCATGCTGGCGCAGCAAGAACCCTTTCCGGCCGTCGCGGTCGATCGGCACTGGAATCTGCTGCAAAGCAACTTTGGCGCCGTGCGCCTGGTCGAATTCCTGGTCGGGCCATTGGCGCCGGATACGCCGATCAATCTGGCCGACGCCCTGGTTGCGCCGGACGTGCTGCGGCCGCATCTGGTCAACTGGGTCGAAGTGGTCGGCTATTTCATCCGGAGCGCGGAAGCCGACGCGGCCGCCGACGGCACCGCCGAGACCGCGGCGCTGCTCCAACGGCTGCGCGCCTACGACGGCGTGCCGGCGGCGGTCAACGCGCCGCCGGCCGAACTGGCGATCTCGCCGGTGCTCCCGATGCATTTTCGTAAAGACAGGATCGACCTGCAACTGTTCACGACCATCGCGACGCTGGGCATTCCCCAGGATATCACGCTGCAGGAACTTCGCATCGAAAGTTTCTTCCCGATGGATGACACGACTGCGCGCATCCTGCGCGGCTGGGCTGAAGATGCGTCTAGAGCTTCGGTTCTGATTGAATCAGAACCGAAGCTCTAGATTTTTGTTTTGACGCGTTTTCTTTACGCGAACCGTACCCACTTCGCTCGAAAACGCTCTATCGCGCGATCAACTGCAGGATCAGCACCGCGCTCATCCGCGCGAAACTGAACATGTGATCCCGGCAGATCGCGCGCGCGAGCCGTGACTGCTCTTCCGCCGAGTTCTTGCGCGCCTCCCAACCGGCGCGCATTGGGAACGGTGCGCATCATGGTAGGTACGAAACCGCCGCCCGCCAAGAGCAGCGAGCCCCAGCCGATCCACCATTGGTATTCGCCCTGCACGACCTCCGTGAAAATGGCGGCAAATGTCAGCAGCATGACCAGCGCGATCAGCCGGTTCATCGGATAGGCCTCGGTGGTCACGCGGCGGTAATAGGCCGAAATCGACGCCAGCACTTCCGGCGGTAGCACCCCGTCGGGATGTTTGCGCGTCTGCACGTCGAACATCAGATCGAACCACAACACGGCCAGCAGAAAGCCGGCGCCGGTGGCGGCGAATGTGTGCATGGTGATCCCCCCTGTTTGGGGACCAGCCTACCTTCTTTGCAACGATCCGATAGTGCTCAATGCGCGTGCTCGTGCGGGCAGGTCTCGACCTCGATCGTGACGTGGCTGAGGCCGCGCAGGCCGCCGAGGCGGCGTTTATACGTCGCCGGCGGCAGCGGGTGGTCCGAGATCACCGAGATCACGGCGGCCCGATGGCCGGGACCGACCTGCCACAGATGCAGGTCGGTGACGCGATCGCCCTTGGTCTCGAGCCGGTCGCGGATCACGCTTTCGAGGCTTTTGTCGGCGTTGACGTCCAGCAGCACGGCCCCGGAAGCGCGCAGCAATCCATAGGCCCAACTCGCAATCACGCCACTGCCGAAGATGCCTACCAGCGGATCGGTCCAGACCCATTGCGAATACATCGCGACCACGAGCGCCGCGATGGCCAGGATCGACGTCGCGGCGTCGGCGAGCACATGGACGTAGGCCGCGCGCAGATTGTTGTCGTGATGATGGTGACCATGATCATCATGGTGATGGCCGTGGCCATGATGATGGTCATGGTCATCGCGGAGCAGCCACGCGCTGACGAGATTGACGGCAAGACCGAGGGTCGCGACCGCAATCGCCTCGCCATAGGCGATCGGAACCGGATTGAACAGCCGGACCGCGCTTTCATAGGCGATCTGGACCGCGATCATCGTGAGGATGATCGCGCTGGAAAAAGCCGCGAGGTCGCCGAACTTGCCAGTACCGAACGTGAAATGCGAATTACTCGCCTGCCGGCGCGCGAACAGATAGGCCAGTGCCGCGATCCCGAGGGCTGCCGCATGGGTCGCCATGTGCCAGCCATCGGCCAATAGCGCCATCGATCCGGAAAACCATCCTACGGTGATCTCGCCAACCATCATGAGTGTGGTCAGCGCCACCACGAACCAGGTGCGGCGCTCGTGACGCGTGTGCTCTGAGCCGAGGAACATATGATCGTGCGTCCATTGGTCAATTGAATGTGAGTGCATGGCGGGTTCCCCGGGGAAGCGTCGATTCCGTAACGCGAATATAGGCCTTGTGCAGGAAAGTTCCATGTCCACGCAACGCCAGGGCGGTCGCCGCGTTGACAGTCTGCGCAGGTGCGATTGTAATGCGGCGATGGGGGTCTGCGATCCCCCCACGAGGCGACATGCCCAAGTATCGCGTCCCGCTTGAGCGAGGGGCGCACACGCATGTCCTGATCGATCACATCCAGCATTCCATCAAGATTCGGCCGCACAGCATCACGCATCGCGCGGATTACCGCTGTGCGCGGCCGAATATCCGGGGCGCAAAACCAAAACTATGAGAAGGAGAAAATCATGAAATATCCCCTCACCCCGCTCGCGGTTGGCGCAGCGCTGCTGCTGTCCCTGCCCGCCCGCGCCGCCGACATCGACTGGAAAAAGGTCGACGCCGCCCTGGGCAAGACCGCAGCCGTCAGCGGTGAAGTCCACCGCTACGGGCTGCCGCGGTCCGACCTGCACGTCACGCTGGACGGCGTCGCGATCAAGCCGGCGCTGGCGCTGGGCGGATGGGTGGCGTTCGCACCGATGCATGGCGAGGCCATGCTGATGGGCGACCTCGTGCTGCTCGAGACCGAAATCACGCCTGTCATGACCAAGCTGCTGGAAAGCGGGCTGGATATCACCGCGATCCACAATCACATTCTACGCGCCGCTCCCGCCACGTTTTACATGCACGTGGCCGGCCACGGCGACCCCGAGAAAATGGCGGCGTCGATCCGTTCGGCGCTTTCGTCGGCAAGCAAGACGCCGTTCGATCCGCCGGCGACGACCGCAGGCCCCGCTCCGGCCATCGATCTCGACACCGCGAAGATCGACGAGGCCATGGGCGCCAAGGGAACGGCCAATGGCGGCGTCTACCAGTTCGGCATCCCCCGGCGCGAGCCGGCCACCGAAAGCGCCATGCAGGTCAACGCCGCGCTTGGCGGCGCCAACGCCATCAACTTTCAGCCGACCGGCGATGGCAAAGCCGCCATCACCGGCGATTTCCTGGTGACCGGCAACGAGGTCAATCCGCTGATCCGGGCGCTGCGCGCCGGCGACATCGAGGTAACGGCAATCCACAGCCACATGCTCGACGAAAACCCGCGGATGTTCTTCATCCATTTTTGGGCGAACGATGACGCTGTGAAACTGGCGCACGGGGTTCGCGCGGCGTTGGATAAAACCGCCGTCGCGCAGCGTTGATGTTCGCCCGCAACGTCAAGCCTCCTCCTCCGGAGGCTTGACGTGCCGGAACGTAAACAGCAATGCGAGGTCGTAGACGATCTTGAGCGTGCCACAGACCACCAGCGGCAGGCCGGAAAATGCCGTCATCAGCAGCGCGCCCGATATCGCAGGGCTGATCGCCGAGGCCAGGCTGCGCGGTACGGCGGTGACGCTGGCGGCGGCAGGCCGTTCCGCCGGCGTCACCACGGCCATGACGTAGGACGTGCGTGTCGGCACGTCCATCTGCGACAGCGCCGAGCGCAGCAACAGCAATCCGAGCGCCACATACAGATTGGGCGAAAACGCCGCCAGGATCAGGAACAGGCTGGAAGGGATATGCGTGAACACCATGGTGTTGACGAGACCGACGCGCCTCGCGAGCCAGGCCGCGACCGGATAGGAAAACGCGCTCAGCGTGCTCGACCAGAAGAAAAACAGTCCCGCCGCCGACAACGAGAGATCAAAACGCTCGAACAGCCAGAGCACCAGCAGGGATTGCGCGACAAAGCCGCCGGCGAAGGCATCGATGGAAAACAGCGCGGCGAGCTTGTAGACGGTGGTGCGGGACGGGCCGAGCGGCGCCCGCGGCGGCTTCTCCTCGGCCGGGGCGTGCGGAACCCGACGATAAAGCACCGCACTGAGAACGCCAAGCGCGGCATAAGCATAGAACATCAGGCGAAACGCGCCGAGCCTCGTGCTGCCCGCCAAAACCAGGAAATCAGGCAAAGACGCAGCCAGCGAACCTGCCGCGGTGCAGAGCGCGCCGATCAGGCTGTAGCGCGCAAAGATGCGCGTGCGTTGGTCGTCGGTCGCGCTGTGCGCCAGCACCGCGTGCTCCAGCGGGACGAGAACGCCGAGATCGCCGCCGGACGGATTGATGGTGCCGATAAAGGCGACCAGCGCGATCAGGACGAAGTGCTCGACATTGGGAAAGGCAACGCCGGTGGCCGCCATCAAGCTCGCGCCAAAAATCATCAGCGCACGCAGGTCGCGGTGCGGCGCGATCCAGCCGACGATCAGGGTCAGCAGCGCCGTTCCCAGCAGCGAGGCGGTCGCCACCAAGCCAACGGCGACCGCGTCATACCCCAGCGCCGTCATGTAGGCGGGCAGGATGATGATGGCAAAGCCGTCGCCGAATCCGCGCAGGCCTCGCGCGGTGTAGAGCGGCGCGATCAGCGAAGTTTTGCTCGAGGCTTTCGGTTTCGTCGCAATCTCTGTCATCCCAGCATCCATGCGCAATGCTCGACACGTCGAGTGTGCGCAGAGCTTGGGCGGAGACCGCCTGACGGGGAGTTTGCCTTCCCCACGGAACTCAGGCTAGGACGGGATACGGCATTTCGCAAGCTCTCGCGTAGGGACGGCACCCACTAACCACCGTCCAGGACAACGATGGGTTTCGCAAGGGCTCCGCCCATCTCGGGGCACTGACCGCGTCAGACCGGTTGACAGCAATGGCGGCAAGCAGTTTATTCGCGCCATGGGGACCCAGCGATCTCCCCACGAGGCGACAAGCCCAAGTATCGCGCCCGTTCTGTTTTGCGAGGGCGCAACCATGTCATCCTACACCTCCATATCCCAAGATAAGCTTTCCCGTTTGATCGGGACGGCAAAAACCCCTGTTTTGATCGACGTCCGAACGGAAGAGGATTTTGCCGCGGATCCGCGGCTGATTCCCGGCACTATCAGGCGGAACCATCAGGACGCCGCCGACTGGGGCGGCGAATTCGCCGGCCATCCGGCCATCGTTGTCTGCATGCGTGGCGAGAAACTCGCCCAGGGTACCGCGGCGTGGCTGCGCCATACCGACGTGTCGGCGGAAACCTTGGAAGGCGGCTTTGAAGGCTGGAAAGAGGCCAAATTGCCGCTGGTGAATGCATCGAAACTACCGCCGCGCGACGCGAAGGGGCGTACCGTCTGGGTCACCCGGGCGCGGCCGAAGATCGACCGCATCGCCTGCCCCTGGCTAATCCGCAGGTTCGTCGACCCGCAAGCGGTGTTCCTGTTCGTGGCGCCGTCCGAAGTCACCGCGGTCGGCGAACGCTTCAACGCCGTCCCCTTCGACATCGAGAACGTATTCTGGAGCCACCGCGGCGAACGCTGCACCTTCGACGTGATGATCGAGGAGTTCGGGCTAGCGACCCCGCCCCTGCTGCGGCTCGCCACCATGGTGCGCGCGGCGGATACCGGGCGGCTTGATCTGTCGCCGGAAGCACCGGGATTGCTCGCGGCCTCGCTCGGGCTGTCGCGCATGTACGACGACGATCTCGAACAGCTCGAGGCCGGCATGTTGCTGTATGACGCGTTCTACCGCTGGTGCCGCGACGCGACAGGGGAAACGCATAATTGGCCGACCAACAAGGCAAAACCGTAATGGATGCGACGACGAACAAGACCTCGGAAACTGATGCCGGTCACGGCATCAGTTTTCGGGAAGCCTTCCAGGTCTGGCTCCGCGTCGCGCTGCTCAGTTTTGGTGGGCCCGCGGGCCAGATCGCGGTGATGCACCGCATTTTGGTCGACGAAAAGAACTGGATTTCCGAAAGCCGGTTCTTGCATGCGCTGAACTACTGCATGCTGCTGCCGGGGCCGGAGGCGCAGCAGCTGGCGACCTATATCGGCTGGCTGCTGCACCGGACCGCCGGCGGCATCATGGCCGGCGGGCTGTTCATCCTGCCCGGCATCATCGCCATCATGGGGCTCAGCTATATCTACGCCGCCTACGGCAATGTCGGCTTCGTCGAGGCGCTGTTCTTTGGGCTGAAGGCCGCGGTGCTGGCGATCGTGATCCAGGCCGTGGTCCGCGTCGGCAAGCGCGCGCTGCGCAACCGGATCATGATTGCCCTTGCGGCAGCCGCCTTCATCGGGATCTTCTTTTTCAACGTACCGTTCCCGATCATCATCATCTCGGCCGGCGTGATCGGCTATCTCGGCGCCAAAAGCGGACGGAGCGAATTCGCCGCCGTTGCGCACGGCGGCAATGGCAAAAAGGAAGCGGCGGTGGACAGCATGCTCGGCGATGAGCTGCCCGACCATGTCCGTCCCACCGTGCCGCGCGCGCTGCGCGTCAGCGCGGTGTGGCTGCTGCTATGGCTGGTGCCGGTTGGAGCGCTGCTGATTGGCCTCGGCCAGGAAAATGTGTTCAGCCAGATCGCGCTGTTCTTCTCCAAGATGGCGCTGGTGACGTTCGGCGGCGCCTATGCGGTGCTGGCCTATGTCGCCCAGCAGGCGGTCGAGCATTATCACTGGGTGCAGCCGCGCGAGATGCTGGACGGCCTCGGCATGGCCGAGACCACGCCGGGCCCGCTGATCATGGTGCTGCAATTCGTGGGCTTCATGGCCGCGTTTCGCGATCCCGGCACGCTGTCGCCGATGCTGGCGGGCACGCTCGGCGGGCTGCTCGCGACCTGGGTTACGTTTACGCCCTGCTTCCTCTGGATTTTTCTGGGCGCGCCCTTCATCGAAAGGCTGCGCGGCAACAAGGGCCTTGCCGGCGCGCTGACCGCGATTACCGCGGCCGTGGTCGGCGTGATCCTCAATCTGTCGATCTGGTTCGCGCTGCACACGGTGTTCCGCGAGACGACGCCGGTTCATTCAACCGGACTGTCATTCGACATGCCGGTACTGTCGAGCATCGATATCGCTGCGCTAGTGCTGGCGGTGGCGGCCGCGACGGCGGTCTTCCGCTTCAACCTGGGTATGCTGACGGTGCTGGGCGGATCGTGCGCGGCGGGAGTGCTGCTGCGGCTGGTAGGGATTATCTGAGCCCTACACCATCTCGGCCGGCGCGAGCTTGCAGGTCGCGCCGCTGACCTCGATCTGCAACGTCGCGTGGTGGATATTGAAACGGTGCGACAGGCCTTCGCAGACGTGATGGAGGAACGCATCGTCGTGGCCGCCGGGGCGCACCAGATGCGCGGTCAGCGCGGTCTCGTTGGTGCTCATGGCCCAGATGTGCAAGTCGTGGACTTCCAGGACGCCCTCCAGCCCGACGAGATAGTCCCTCACCTTGGCGAGCTCGATGCCCTTCGGTACCGCGTCGAGCGCGAGATTGACGCTGTCGCGCATCAGACCCCAGCTGCTCGCGAGCACCACGGCCGCAATGACGAGGCTGATCGCGGGATCGACCCATAGCCATCCCGTCGCCATGATCACGAGTGCTGCGATCACCACGCCGAGCGAAACCGCCGCATCCGCCGCCATATGCAGATAGGCGCCGCGGATATTGAGATCGCCGTGGCGGCCGCGCATGAACAGCAGCGCAGTTCCGCCGTTGATCACGATGCCGAGAGCGGCAACCCACACGACGGTCCAGCCCGCGACAACAGCGGGTTCGCGCAGGCGGTTAATCGCCTCGACCGCGATGCCGCCGACCGCAACCAGCAACAGGCCGGCATTGAACAGAGCGGCGAGGATCGATGCCCGCCGGTAGCCGTAGGTGTGGCTATCGGTCGGCCGCTTCTGCGCCAGCCATGCGGCGCCCCAGGCCAGCAACAGCGCGATCACGTCGGAGAAATTATGAACGGCGTCGGAGATCAGCGCGAGTGAGTTGGCCGCGTAGCCGAACACAAGTTCGGCGACCACGAACGCCGCATTGAGCGAAGCGCCGATGGCAAAGGCCGCGCCAAAACCGTCCGGCGCATGGCTGTGGCCGGCGTGACCATGCGCGTGGTCGTGCCCGTGCGAGTGGTCATGGTGATGATGGTCGTGCGCCATTGCAAAAAATAAACGTTGCCTGATCGATCGGTTTCGACGGCTGCGGTTATAGCGCGCGGAAATTCGAATACTATTACAGCGGCGGCATTACAGTGTTCAGAGCGCGACCGCGATCAGTTCCTCCACGAGCGGCCCGCCGCCGACCGGAAACACGATGTATTGCTTGCCGCCGGCCATATAGGTCATCGGCGCACCGGTCGCATTCGCCGGCAGTTCGAGCTCCGCCAGCATTTCGCCGCTGGTCTTGTCATAGACCCACAGGTGCGGATCGAGATTGTGGAGGTCCCTGATCGGCAGATTGAGCCCGGGCACAAAACGCTGCGGACCGTAATACCCCATCTGCACCACGATCATGACGGTCTTGGTCAGCAGCGCCCAGCTGCGGAACGGCAGCCCGAGCTGCTCGCTGATGCCGAGTTTCCGGATCGATCCCATCGCCGTGCTGCGGCCGACCGGAATCCGCCAGCGGTGATCGCCGCTATTCATGTCGATCGCGACGATACTGCCAAACGGCGGCTTGAGCAGCGGCAATCCCCGCGGCCCCGGCACATAGCTGGGCAAGCCGATGAAATCGTAGGTGCCCTGCCACGGTTCGGGCCTGGTAATGGTGATCAGGGTCGCCAACCGTTGCGTCCCGACATAGAGCGTGCCGGTTTCCGGATCGATCGCAGCGCCCGACCAGCTGGCGCCGCCGGCATTGCCGGGCACCTGCAGCATGCCGCGCTGCGTGGGCGGCGTGAACAATCCGCCGCGGTCATAGGCGGCGGCGACGTCGATCGCCTCCTTGTGGATCTCCGGCGTGAGGTCAATCAAATCCTCGTCGCGCGCACCCTGCAGATCGAATGCGGCTGGCCTGGTCGGAACCGGCTGTGTCTTCGATGCGCGCTCGCCGGGCACGCCGGAGGCCGGCACCGGCTGCTCCTCGATCGGCCACACCGGCTGGCCGGTGACGCGATCGAACACAAAGACAAAAGCCTGCTTTGTCACCTGCGCGACCGCCTTGATGCGCTTGCCGCCGACGGTGATGTCGATCAGGTTCGGCGCGGCCGGCGGATCGTAATCCCAGAGGCCGTGATGGACGAGCTGGTAATGCCAGACTTTTTTGCCGGTCGTTACATCCAGGCAAACAAGGCTCTCGCCATAAAGCCCGTCACCGGGGCGATGGCCGCCATAATAATCGTTGGTCGGCGTGCTGACCGGCAGATAGACGTAACCGAGCTCCTCATCCGCGCTCATCGGCGCCCAGACATTGGCGTTGCCGGTCTCCTTCCAGGAATCCTTCTCCCAGGTATCGGCGCCGGGCTCCTCGCCCTGCGCGACGGTGTGGAAGGTCCAGAGCAGCCGGCCGCTCGCGAGGTCGAAGCCCCTGACGTCGCCGGGAGGCGACGGCCGCTTGCCCCACCAGTCGAACACGGAAGAGCCGACCACGATCACGCCACGGACGATCACCGGCGGCGAGGTCATCGTGTAATACCCGCGGTCGACCGGGCGGCGCAGCCCTTCCACCAAATCGACACGGCCGTCCTTGCCGAAGCTCGGCACCGGCGTTCCGGTCTTGGCATCGATCGCGATCATTTGGCCAAACGCGGTCAACATCACGATGCGCTCGTCATCGCCATTCCGCCAATACGCAACGCCGCGATGCACCCATCCGAGATTGGGCGGAAGGCCGAGACCGTTTTGGTAGATCTTGGGATCGAACACCCATTTGGTCTCGCCGGTGGCGGCGTCGATGGCGGCGACCTGGGAAAGCGAAGTCGAGGTATAGAGCACCCCGCCGACCATCAGCGGCGTCGATTCATTGGCGGTGCTGGGGCCGACCGCCGGATCGGCGTGCTTGATCGCCATGTCCGGCGATTTCCAGCGCCAGGCGATCTGCAGATTCTTCGCGTTGGTTGAATCGATCTGCGTCAGCGGCGAATAGCGCGAGGCCGCGTAGGTGCCGGCATAGGCCGGCCATTCGCCCTGCGCGAGGGCTTCTGCGGATTCGGGGACCGCGCCGGGAATGATCTGCGCGTTTGCGCTCGACAATGCGCCACCAAGCGCCAGAACAATGCCGATACCCGCTGCGTTTGCCAACCTTGCTGCTTTGCCCATACGCACCTCCATCCGTGCGCTGCCGCGCCCAAGTTGTCGACCCGCGGATCAGCCTGTTGAAGAAAAGTATTGACCAAAAAGAAGGTGATGTCTAGTGTACTAGTTAATGCATACAGACCTACTCAACACCTTGCGGCTCGAAAGCTCGGGCGTTCCCATCTACGTCCAGCTTCGGGAACAGATTTTGCGGCAGCTCGGCGCCGGCGTGCTGGCGGCCGGCGATCAGATGCCGACCATGCGTGAAGTGGCGGTCGCCCTGAAGATCGACCTCAACACCGTTCGGCACGCTTATGACGAGCTTGAGCGGATCGGCGCCATCACGCTGGTTCGCGGGCGCGGCAGCTTCGTAGCCAAGCCCCCTCCCGTGATGGGCGCGCGTGCGCGACAGGTTCAGATCGACGGATTGGCAAAACAGGTTCTCGCCACAGCGGCCACGATGGGCATCGATCCCGTCACCGTAGCTGACCGAATAACAGCCCTCGCGAAGCAGAAGGAATAGTCGTCATGAACAACTATTTTAAAGCAAGTGGTGCTAACCAACCCGCGATCGTACTGGCTGTCGTGGTCCTGGCGGGCGCGGCTCTCAGCGCATGGCTCGCCTATGATACGGGCTCCCGCAGCCTCTATTGGCTGGCCGGGGGCCTCGCAATCCTGGCGTTCCTCGTTCCTCAAACCATCATGGTGGCTGATCAGTGGGAACGCGCGGTCGTGCTTCGGCTCGGCAAGCTCACGGCCATTCGCGGCCCGGGAATGTTCGCCATCGTCCCGTTCATCGATAATGTGGCCTCCTGGCTCGATCAACGCATTCAGACCACCGAAATCAACGCCGAAAAGGCATTGAGCAAAGACACGGTGCCGGTGAATATCGACGCGATCGTGTTCTGGCAGATTCACGATCCCGAGCGCGCCGCACTCGAAATCACGAATTACCGCCAGGCCATCATGCAGGTCGCACAAACCTCGCTTCGCGAGATCGTTGGCTCCTCCTTGCTGTCGACGCTGCTGTCCGAGCGCAAACAGGGCGATCAGCAGTTGCGCGAAGAGATCGGGCGCAAGACCTCGGAATGGGGAGTATCGGTGCTTTCGGTCGAGATCCGCGATATCGGGGTGCCGCCTGCGTTGCAGGACGCGATGAGCCGGCAGGCGCAGGCGGAGCGCGAGAAACTGGCGCGTGTGCTGCTTGGACAGGCCGAACAGGAAATCGCGCAGAAATTTGTCGAGGCGGCCGATATCTATGCCCGCAGCCCGGCAGCGCTCCAGCTCCGTGCCATGAACATCATCTATGAGACCACCAAGGAGCGCGGCGCGACGATCCTGATACCGACGGCCATGGTCGACAGCATGAATCCGGCCAGTGCGGTCGGCGTCGTTGCCGCCGCCGGCGCGCTGCGAAGCGGGGCCTGACGGCCGCACCGGCGTCCGCGGGGAGACTCTCTTTTACTCCACGCCGCGCAGGAACTTGTTGGACTTCGGCAGGCCGTGCGCAAGGCGGCCGGCGTCGGCGCGGTTGCCGCGCCAGTCTGCCAGTTCCTTCCAGCTCATGCTCTGGTCGCGGCCGGCGGAATCCTTCCAGGTCAAGCCTGCCTTGGATTCAAAAGTGGCGACATCCGACAGTTTTGCACTGGTGTATTTCTGCAGCCGCACGCCGCGGCCGCGCGCCATTTCCGGCACCTGGTCGAGCGGGAATAGCACCATTTTGTGGTTGGTGCCGATCACGGCGACGGTGTCGCCCGCGACGGTCGTGATCGCGCAGGCCTCGTTCGGCATTTCGACGTTGAGCACCTGCTTGCCCTTGCGGGTGTTGCCGACGCAATCCTCTTCCTTGACGATGAAGCCCTGCCCTTCGCTGCTCGCGATCAGGAACTTGCGCTCGCCCTTGTTGACGAACAGCGACACGATCGCGGTTTCCGGTTCCATGTCGATGAACATGCGAATCGCCTCGCCATGGCCACGGCCGCCCGGTAGTTTTGCGACGTCGAGCGAATAGAATTTGCCGTTGGTCGCGAACACCAGAAGTTTTGAGGTGGTTTCGGCGAAGAAGGCGTGGTCGAGCTTGTCGTCGGTCTTGAAGGTCAGGCCCGAGAGATCGGCGACGTGGCCTTTCAGTGTGCGCACCCAGCCCTTTTCGGAAATCACCACGGTGCACGGCTCGCGCTCGACGAAGGCTTCCTCGATCGCGGCGAGATCGTGCTCGGGCGCATCGGCGAAGGTCGTGCGGCGCTTGCCGAGCGGCGTCTTCGGCCCGAAGATATCGCGGACTTTTCGGACCTGGTCGCCGACCTTGATCCATTGCTCGGGCTCGGAGGCGAGAATGCCCTTAATGCCCTTCAACTCGGCACGGAGGTTCTTGTCCTCGGTGCGGATCTCGAATTCCTCGAGCTTGCGCAAACTGCGCAGCCGCATATTGAGGATCGCGTCGGCCTGGACTTCGGTGAGCTTGAACTCCTTCATCAGCGCCGGCTTCGGCTCATCCTCGGTGCGGATGATCTTGATGACCATGTCGATGTTCAGATAGGCGATCAAATAACCGCCGAGCACTTCGAGCCGATGCTCGATCTGCTCCTTGCGATAGTTGGAGCGGCGCAGCAGCACGTCGCGCAGATGGTCGAGCCATTCGCGCAGGCATTCGGCCAGCCCCAGCACCTTCGGGATGCGGCCCTTGACCAGCACGTTGAGGTTCAGCGGAATCTTGCTTTCGAGCTCGGTCAGCCGGAACAGCGATTCCATCATCAGTTCGGGATCGACCGCACGGGATTTTGGCTCGATCACGAGGCGGATGTCCTCGGCCGACTCGTCGCGGACGTCGCCGACCAGCGGCAGCTTCTTGTCGTTGAGCAGTTCGGCGATCTTCTCGACCAGCCGCGACTTCTGCACCAGCCAGGGGATTTCGGTGATGACCACGATCCAGGTGCCGCGGGCGCCCTCTTCCTGGGTCCAGCGCGCGCGGGTGCGGAACGAGCCGCGCCCGGTGATGTAGGCCTCGGCGATAGCCTCCTTGGAGTTGACGATGATGCCGCCAGTCGGGAAATCCGGACCCTTGACCCATTTCAGCAGCGACTTCGACTTGGCGTCGGGCTTCTCGATCAGGTGCAGCGCAGCGTCGCACAGTTCGGCGGCGTTGTGCGGCGGGATCGAGGTTGCCATGCCGACCGCGATGCCCTGCGAGCCGTTGGCCAGCAGATTCGGAAAGCCGCCAGGAAGTACCACCGGCTCTTTGCCGCTGTTGTCATAGGTCGGCTTGAATTCGACCGCGTTCTCGTCGATGCCGTCCAGCAGCAGCCGCGCGACGTCGGTTAGCCGCGCCTCAGTGTAACGCATCGCCGCGGCGTTATCGCCGTCGATGTTGCCAAAATTGCCCTGACCGTCGACAAGCGGATAGCGCGCACTGAAATCCTGCGCCAGGCGCACCATGGCGTCGTAGATCGCCTGGTCGCCATGGGGATGGTACGAACCCATCACGTCGCCGACGATCTTCGCCGACTTCTTGGGGATTCCGCCGGGAGTGAGATTGAGCAGCCGCATGCCATAGAGGATGCGCCGGTGCACCGGCTTCAGCCCGTCGCGGGCGTCCGGCAGTGCGCGATGCATGATGGTCGAGAGCGCATAGGCGAGATAGCGCTCTTCCAGCGCATCGCGCAGCGGAACGTCGTGGATTTCGGCCGGGTCTTCCGGCGGTAGCTGTCGTTTTCCCATGGGGAGGCGTTAAACCCTGGCGATGAATCGGGCAAGATACGAATCGGCAGCAATTTAGGCCGCGAATCAGGCTTACGGAACCGCCAGCCGCGCCTGATATCTGGTCACCGCATTGATAAAGCCATCCCGCGCGTCGGAATGGCCCTGGCCGCGCGGTTCCAGCACGTGGCGGAGCAGGAACAGGCCCGTCAGCCGAAAGCCGTCCTGCAGGTCCTGGTCCGACCAGCCGTTCGAACCGCCCTCGCCTTCGCGCAAAAATGGCGGCAGCCGCAGCAGCCGATCGCGGAACGGCTCACCGGCCCGCCGCGACACCGCACCGCCGGATTTCGGCGAGACATAGATGAGATCGGTGGTCTCACCGCTCGCGGCACAGTTTTCCAGGTCGAGCCCAAAACCGAGTTCGGCCAGCATCGCGAGCTCGAATTTGATGAGATGGGCGGCCGCCTCGCCGACGTCGTCGAAATCGTCCAGTGTGCGCTCGAGCATCTCGTAAATGTCCTCGTGCGGATCGCGCTCCGGCAATAGCCGCGCCAGCGAGGCCAGATGGGTTACGCCATACGTCGCATGGGATGACGAGAGCACGGTGGCCGCACGCAGCCGCGTGCCTTCGAGGACGTAATAGCCGAGATGCTCGTCGAGCCGCGCCCGCCACACCGCCGTCACGCTGTTGCCGGGCTGCAGTAGCGGCCGCAGCCGTTTGCTCGCGCCGCCGCGCACCAGACCGAGGTGACGGCCGTGGGCGCGGGTCAGCAACTCGACAATGGCGGAGGATTCGCCATGCCGCCGCACCCCGAGCACGATGCCTTCGTCGGTCCATTCCATGGGTGGAGTTTACAGGATTCCAGTGGAACAGGGCAGCCATCTCACGGCGTCGTTCCGGGGGGATGCAAAGCATCGAACCCGGAACCTCGAGATTCCGGGTTCGCGTCTCGACGCGCCCCGGAATGACGGAGAAGATCTTCACGCGTTGAACCAGCCCTGGGCGTCGCCGGTGAAGGAGAAATACAGTCCCGCCGCCGTCAGCGCGCAGGAGACGACCTCGATGCCGCTGTTGAGCTCCACGCCCTTGTCGGCGATCATCTGCAGCAGCGAGATCACCGACAGCACCAGCGCGGTGGCGAGCGCCCAGCGCGGCCAGTTCTTGCGCCGTTGGGCGGCGAGCCAGACGAAATAGACCAGCAGCAGGATCAGGAAGGCGTAAATCACGGTCACCACCGTGATCATCTGTTCGGTCATGTCAGCGGTCGGCGTCCGATCGTCGAACGCGACCGACAGCGCATCCAGCGTCAGCGACAGATACAGCAGGACTTCAAACCACACTACGTTCTTGGGTACGTTCATCGGGCGCCGGTCATTTCCTTATTATTCCCAGGTTGGTTCCTGATCATTCCCCAATCATTCCTTGGGGAAATCAAGTCCCATTTCGCGGTAGCGATCGGGATCGTCGCCCCAATTCTCGCGCACTTTGACGAACAGGAACAGATGCACCGGAACGCCGACGATCTCGGCGATTTCTTTACGCGAATCCGCGCCGATCGACTTGATGGTGGCGCCGCCCTTGCCGAGCACGATCTTGCGCTGGCTCTCGCGCTCGACAAAGATCGTCTGCTCGATGCGGATCGACTTGTCCTTGCGCTCGGTCCAGCTATCGGTTTCGACGGTGGATTGATACGGCAGCTCCTGGTGCAGTTGCCGGTAGATTTTTTCCCGGGTGATCTCGGCCGCCAGATGCCGCATCGGCGCGTCCGACATCTGGTCTTCGGGGTAATGGAACGGTCCCGGCGGCACCATCCTGGCAAGCGTCTTGCGCAGATCCTCGACGCCATCGCCCGACAGCGCCGAGATCATAAAAGTGTTTTCGAACTTCATGCGGTCATTGGCGGCCTGCGCCAGCGCCAGCAGTTTCTCGCACGGGATCAGGTCGATCTTGTTCAGCACCAGGATTTTCGGATGTTTGACGGTCGCGAGTTTTGTGAGGATTGCTTCGGCCTCCTCGTCGATCCCCGCCTTGGCGTCGAGCAGCACGCAGACGAGATCGGCGTCGTGCGCGCCGCTCCACGCCGTCGACACCATCGCGCGATCCAGCCGCCGCTTCGGCGAGAAGATGCCGGGCGTATCGACCAGGATGATCTGCGCATTGTCCTCGATGACGATGCCGCGGATCAGCGCCCGCGTGGTCTGCACCTTGCGCGAGACGATCGTGACCTTGGAGCCGACCAGCGCGTTGACCAGCGTGGATTTGCCGACATTGGGGGCGCCGATCAGCGCCACAAAGCCGCAGCGCGTCGCGACTGCAGCCTTCGCGTCAATCTCATTCATTATTTGACGCCTTCGCGTTCGATCATGACGGAGGCGGCGACCTTTTCGGCCGCCCGCTTGCTGCCGCCGAGCCCTTCGGCCGGCGCAAGCCCCGGCAGTTCCACAGCGACACGGAATTGCGGATCATGATGCGGTCCGGTGCGCTCGACCTCGCGATAGACAGGGGTCGGCATTCCCTTGCTCTGCGCCCATTCCTGCAGCACCGTCTTCGGATCGCGCAGCGGCCGCCGCGGCTTGCGCATCCGCTCGATCCAGTTGCGTTCGACGAATTGCGCCGCGGCCGCATAGCCGCCGTCGAGAAAGATCGCCCCGATCAGCGCTTCGCAGATGTCGCCGAGCACAGATTTACGCAACCTTGCACTCGCACTGGCGCCGACCTGGCCGAGCTTGATGTCGTCGACCAGACCGAGCGATTTTGCGACGTCGGCACAGCTCTCCTTGCGCACGAGATCGGCCAGCCGCTTCGACAACTCGCCTTCGTCGGCGTTCGGAAACGCGCGATAGAGCATGTCGGAAACGATCAGCCCGAGCACATGGTCGCCGAGAAATTCCAGGCGCTGATAGCTCTCGCCGCGGCTGCGGGCCGGCTTCAGCGCCGATACGTGCGTGAAGGCGGTAGTCAGCAGCAGGGGATCGGCGAAGGTGTGCCCAATGCGCGCTTCGAGCGCCGCAGTCGCGGCTGCCGCGGCCTTGGCGCCGGCCTTGCCGCGCTTCTTCTTGGGCACGCCTTCGCCGGCATCGGGAAGCGGGCTCGGCTCGCCGGACGTCGGGGGCTCCTGGATGAGTGGCGTTTCGTCGTTCATCGCACGATTGAGAATATGCGATTCCAGCGCACCGCGGTCGGCCAGCGCCAGAACATCCAGGCGTGTTCGCCCTCGGCAATGGAGAAGAAGATCATCTGCGCCCGGCCGACGATATTCTCGAACGGCACATAGCCGACCGCCGACAGCACCCGGCTGTCGGTCGAGTTGTCGCGGTTGTCACCCATCATGAAGAAGTGGCCGGCGGGCACGGTGTAGACATTGGTATTGTCGTAAAAGCCGTTGTCGACGCAATCCAGCAACTCATAGCTGACGCCGTTCGGCAGCGTTTCCTTCCAGCGCTTGACCCGCGCCGTGGCGTCGGAACCGCAGGGGTCCTCGCCGATGAAATCGCTCAGGCGTTCGCGCTTGACCGGCACCTCGTTGATGTGGAGCAGCCCGTCCTTCATCTGGATGCGGTCGCCCGGCAGGCCGATCACGCGCTTGATGTAGTCGGTGGAGTCATCCTTGGGCAGGCGGAACACGACGATATCGCCGCGGTTCGGCTCCGAGCCGAAGATGCGGCCCGAGAACAGCGGCGGCGACAGCGGAATCGAATAGTGGCTGTAGCCGTAGGAATATTTCGAGACGAACAGATAGTCGCCGACCAGCAGCGTCGCCTTCATCGAGCCGGAGGGAATGTTGAAGGGCTGGAACAGGAAGGTGCGGATCACCAGCGCGATCAGAAGAGCGTGGATGACGACGCGGATGGTTTCACCCAAGCCGCTTTCAGATTTTGTGCCGGATGTCACGCTCATCGCTTTCCCAATTCCCGCGCGCTTTCGCTGCTGGTGGCAGAACGTTTTCCTCTCGCGAAGCGTTTACGGCTCGCGTCAGGAAAATGGTCTTGATTCTGATGTTGAAGGCAAATTCCGGCGCAAACCCGAATCCGCCCTGGCTCGATATTGTCGCTGCGGCGTTTTAGACGGTTGTTCGCGGGCGCGCAATCAATCGCCCGGTAAAAACTTGCCAATCCATTGATAAATCAACGATTTTTAGTTTTACCCGGTCCGCTTACGGCAGCGCCCGCCGATCTCACGATTTGCCGGGGAGGACCGCCGAAATTATGACGAAGGCCTGCGCCAGCGGCCAGTCGTCGGTGATGGAAAGGTCGATCCGCGCCTCAAAGCCCGGCGGGGTCAGCGCCTCGAGCCGGGCCAGCGCCCCGCCCGTCAGTTGCATGGTCGGGCGGCCGCCCGGCAGGTTCACCACCCCCATATCCTTCCACCAGACGCCGCGCCGGATACCGGTCCCCAGCGCCTTGGAACAGGCCTCCTTGGCCGCAAACCGCTTGGCATAGGTCGCCACCACCATTTTCTCGTTATTAGCGCGGCGCGCGGCCTTGGCGCGCTCGGCATCGGTGAATATGCGGTCGAGGAAGCGCTCGCCGTGGCGCTCGATCACCTTGGCGACGCGGGTGATGTCGATCAGGTCGGAGCCGATGCCGATGATCATGCCTTGATCAAATGGTGGCGGCCGCGATCCATCGCCGCGCGCATCATGCGAACGGTTTCGCCGATGCCGACGAACAGCGCCTCGCCGATCATGAAGTAACCGATGTTCAACTCGGCGATCTCGGGTAGGCCGGCGATGGTCTCCGCGCTCTTGTAGTCGAGGCCGTGGCCGGCATGGACCTCCAGTCCGGCGGAGCGTGCCAGCCGCGCGCCCTTGACGATGCGCTGCCATTCCGTTTCGGCCTTGACGGTGTGGCCGTCGACCACGGCGTCGCACCAGCCGCCGGTATGGATTTCGATCACCGGCGCCCGCAGCTTCGCCGCCATCTCGATCTGCTTCGGCTCCGCCGAGATGAACAGCGACACCCGGATGCCGGCATCGTTGAGCCGGGCGATGGTGGGCGCCAGCGCGTTGTGCTGCCCGACCACGTCGAGCCCGCCCTCGGTGGTGAGCTCCTCGCGGCGCTCGGGAACCAGGCACACCGCATGCGGCTTGGTCGCCAGCGAGATTTTCAGCATGTCCTCGGTCGCGGCCATCTCGAAATTAAGCGGTTTCGAGATCTCGGCCTTCAGCCGAATCATGTCGTCGTCGCGAATGTGGCGGCGGTCCTCACGCAGATGCGCGGTGATGCCATCGGCGCCGGCCTCGATCGCGGCCAGCGCGGCGCGGACTGGATCCGGCCGCTCGCCGCCCCGCGCGTTGCGAAGGGTGGCGACGTGATCGACATTGACTCCAAGGCGAAGCGGCGGACCTTTAGGCATGGCGGGCTCGTGGAATTAGCTGAAGGAGTTACCCATTGACGCGCTCGACCCGTGCGACGACGGCTTTTGCGCGCAACTGGGCGATAATAGCGCTGAGATGCTTGAGGTCATAGACCTCGAGGTCGATGGTCAGTTCGGTGAAGTCGGGCGAACGGCGCGACATGCTGATATTGTCGATATTGCCGTCATGTTCGGCGATCACGGTGGCGACCTGGGCCAGGCTTCCGGGCTCGTTGACGTTGTCGATCTTGATGCGCGCCGGGAAGCGCTGCGGCATGGTCTCGTCGATATCCCAGCGCACGTCGAGCCAGCGCTCCGGCTCTTCCTCGAAGTCCCGCAGCGCCGGCGCCTGGATCGGATAGATCGTGATCCCCTCCCCTGGGGTCACGATGCCGACGATGCGATCGCCCGGCACCGCGCCGCCGTTCGGCGCGAACTTGACCGGCAAGTCGGAATTGATGCCGCGCACGGGGATGACGGATGCGGCGCGTGCCGGATGATGCGGATCGGATTTCAGCTTCAGTTTGACCGCGAGGCTTTTCTTGGCGCCATAGCGCACCATCCGCTCTTCCTTGTAGTCCGGGTACATCGCCCGGGCGACGTCGGAGGCCTTCAGTTCGCCGCGACCGACCGAGGCCATCACGTCTTCGATCGACGCGCGCGCCAGCCTTGGAAGCGCGCCCTTCAGCTTGTCGTCGGCATATTCGATCTTGGCGCGGGCAAACAGCCGGTCGACGATGCGCCGGCCAAGGCCGGCATATTGGTCGCGCACCGCGGTGCGCGTCGCGCGGCGGATCGCCGCCCGCGCCTTGCCGGTGACCGCAAGCGATTCCCACGCCGAGGGCGGCGCCGATTGCGCCTGCGAGGTCAGCACCTCGACCTCGTCGCCGTTCTGCAATTCGGACGACAATGGCGCGAATTTGCCGTTGATCTTGCAGCCGACCGCGGAGTTGCCGACGTCAGTATGCACGGCATAGGCGAAGTCGATCACATTGGCCTGCCGCGGCAGCGCGATCAGCTTTCCCTTCGGCGTGAAGCAGAATACCTGATCATGGAACAGTTCGAGCTTGGTGTGCTCCAGAAACTCTTCCGGATTGGCGCTTTCCGACAAGATCCCGACAGTGTGCCGCAGCCAGGCAAAAGCGTTGGATTCACGATTGACGAGTTCGGTCGGCGAGCCCACACCGTCCTTGTAGAACGCATGCGCGGCGATGCCGAACTCGGCGATCTGGTTCATTTCCTCGGTACGGATCTGCAGCTCGACGCGCTGCTTGCCCGGACCGATCACGGTGGTGTGGAGTGAACGGTAGTCGTTCTGCTTCGGCGTCGAGATGTAGTCCTTGAAGCGCCCGGGGACGACCGGCCAGGTCGTATGCACGACCCCGAGCGCGCGGTAGCAGGCTTCGATGTCGGATATCACGACGCGAAAGCCGTAGATGTCGGACAATTGTTCGAAGCCGACCGATTTGCGCTCCATCTTGGTCCAGATCGAAAACGGCTGCTTGCGGCGGCCATAGACGCGGGCGGTGATGCCGTTCTTCTGCAGGTTCTTGGAGAGCTGGCTTTCGATCTCGCCGATCAGGTTACGATTGCGCTCGGCCAGCGAATCGAGCCGTTGCATCACCACCGCATAGGCTTCCGGATCGAGCGTATGGAACGACAGGTCCTCGAGCTCTTCGCGCATCTCCTGCATGCCCATGCGGCCGGCGAGCGGGGCATAGATGTCGAGGGTCTCCTCGGCGATGCGGCGGCGGGAAGCGTGCGGTACGAATTCCAGGGTCCGCATATTGTGCAGACGATCGGCGAGCTTGATCAGCAGGACACGGACGTCCTGGGCGATCGCGAGCAGCAGCTTGCGCAGATTCTCGGCCTGCTTGGCCTCGCGCGAAACCAGCTCCAGCCGCTTCAGCTTGGTCAGCCCCTCGACCAGCGCGCCGATCTCATGGCCGAAGATGGTGTCGATCTCGGCGCGCGTCGCCTCGGTGTCCTCGATGGTGTCGTGCAACAGTGCGGCCACGATAGTGGCATCGTCGAGCTTGAGGTTGGTGAGGATCGCCGCGACTTCGAGTGGATGGGAAAAATACGGATCGCCCGACGCCCGGGTTTGCGTGCCATGCGCCTTCATGGCGTAGACATAGGCGCGGTTCAGCAGGTCTTCGTTGGTGTCCGGATTGTACGACCTGACGCGCTCCACCAGATCGTATTGCCGCATCATGCGCGAGCGCGGCGGCTTGGCGGCCTTCTCCACAGGGGACGCGGGCGCCACGGCGACCGATTCGGTCGCGGCCTGCATCTGCCGAGGGGTACGGCGCCAATACGCCATCGAATCACTGCCTTCATCCACGCGGGCCGGAATGGGTCCGCTTCACGACATAACGTAGTGCGTTTTCGAGCCAAGCAGCACCCCGTCAGGTGCAGAAAACGCGCGAAAACCCGAATTTCGTTCGTCAAGGACGCATCGTAACCGTAAAAATGTCAACAAAAGCAAAGGCCCGGACAAATGTCCGGGCCTTAAGCAAATCAGGCAGTTTTGCGACCTCCAGAACGAGGGCTTACTCGTCCTCTTCGGGCTGCTCTTCCGGCGGCGCCAGGCCCTCGAGGCCCTTCAAAAGCTCTTCCTCGGTCATGCGCTCGACCGCGACTTCGGTGTCATCGGCATCGACGCTGGCGCCGGCCGAGCCGATCAAGGGCACGGTATCCGGCTCGGGCTCGTCGACCTCGACGAATTTCTGCAGGGAATGAACCAGTTCCTCACGCAGATCTTCCGGTGAAATCGAGGAATTGGCGATTTCCCGCAGCGATACGACAGGATTTTTGTCGTTGTCCCGATCAACCGTAAGTTGCGAACCGGACGAGATCATACGGGCGCGATGCGCCGCCAGCAACACCAGGTCGAACCGGTTGTCGACCTTATCAATGCAATCTTCCACGGTGACGCGCGCCATAGACTGTCGCTCCGTTAAATGGGGCCAATATGTCGGTTATAGGGGCTAGTTATAGCGATGAAACGTGTTTCGCAAGGCTAAATTTGTGATTTGCCTTCCCGGAGAGCTCTGCTAACCCACCTTGGGGCCAGAAGGCCGGAGCGTCCAACGGCGGCGAAGTACCGCCCATGACAAGTAAATCTCTTCATTGCATTGTCAAAAGTCTAGGTTTTTCGCCCTCGCCTCACCATAATTGCAGTGGTGATTGTCGTGGGGAAAGATTTACCGAACTTTAGGCAGCCCGGCTGGAAAGTGCGCGCGGTCGATTGTCGCTGCGCTAAATACGTTAACAACAACGCGAGAAACCCTTGATGTCACCTGTTTCCAACAAGATCGCGCTCTTTATCGATGGCGCCAATCTCTACGCAACCGCCAAGACGCTCGGCTTCGATATCGACTACAAGCGCCTTCTCAAGGAATTTCAGAGTCGCGGGACTTTGCTGCGCGCGTTCTACTACACCGCGATTATCGAGGATCAGGAGTATTCCTCGATCCGCCCGCTGATCGACTGGCTCGATTACAACGGCTACACCGTCGTCACCAAGGCGACCAAGGAATTCATCGACGCCTCCGGCCGCCGCAAGGTGAAGGGCAATATGGACATCGAGCTTGCGGTCGATGCCATGGAGCTGGCCGAACATGTCGACCAGATCGTGCTGTTCTCCGGCGACGGCGATTTCCGCTCGCTGGTGGAAGCCGTACAGCGCCGCGGCGTGCGCGTTACCGTCATTTCCACGATATCGAGCCAGCCGCCGATGATCGCCGACGAACTGCGGCGCCAGGCCGACGTTTTCACCGACCTGGTCGAGCTGCAGTCCAAGCTCGGCCGCGACCCTTCCGAGCGCCCCGCCCCGCGCGAGCCGCGTCACCACGCGCCGCAATTCCTGCAGCGCGCGACCACCATGGCGCCGCGGGGAGCCGATGACGACGAATTCGAGGACTGAGAACGATCCGGCGCGCCGGGGAAAACCTTCCGGCGCAGCCCCCCTTCCCCTCGTCCCCGACCGCGATTGTCCACTCTGCCCGCGCCTTGCCGATTTTCGCGAGCAAGCCCGGGCGCGCGAACCGGGCTGGTTCAATTCGCCGGTGGACTCGTTCGGCGATCCCAATGCGCGGCTGTTGATCGTCGGCCTCGCGCCGGGCATGCAGGGCGCCAATCGCACCGGGCGCCCCTTTACCGGCGATTACGCCGGCGACCTGCTTTACGCGACCCTGCTCGAATACGGTTTTGCCAAAGGCGTCTACCAGGCGCGGCCCGACGATGGCTTCAGGCTGGTCGATTGCCGGATCAGCAACGCAGTACGCTGCGTGCCGCCGCAGAACAAGCCGCTGCCGGTCGAGATCAACACCTGCCGGCAATTTTTGATCGCGACCATCGCGACGATGCCCAAAATTCGCGCGATCGTGGCGCTCGGCCGCATCGCGCATGAATCGACGCTCAAGGCACTGGGTATTCGCAACGCCGCGGCGCCATTCGGGCACGGCGCGATCCATGAAGCCGGCGCGTTCCGGCTGTACGACAGCTATCACTGCTCGCGCTACAACACCAACACGCGGGTACTGACGCCGGACATGTTCCGGAGCGTGTTCGCGAAGGTTCGGGCAGATCTGAGCTAAGCCCGTCCCGGATTTTCCTTCAGCCACGCCAGCACGTCGCCGGCGTTGCTGTCCGGCGGAAACACCGGATAGAACACGTGGGTGATGCGAGCGTCATCGACGATCAGCGCCAGCCGCTTGATCAGCGTCAGCCCCACCACTTCCATGGTCGGTAATTTGAGCGCGCGGGCAAGCTGCAGCTTCTCATCCGACAGCACCGGGAACGGCAGATGCAGCCGCGACGCCATCTCGGTCTGGTAGGCGTTGCTTTGCGTCGACAGGCCGAACACCTGGCTCGCGCCGGCGGCCTTGAGCTCGGCATAGAGATCGCGGAACGAGCAGGTTTGCGGCGTGCAGCCGCGCGCGCCGGGGATCATGTCCCAATCATCGACCAATGCGATCTTGCCGGGCTCGCCGGTGCGGGGATAGGCGAACACCACCGTGCGGCCCGGCAGTGCCGACAGCGTCACCGAGCTGTCGTCGGTGGCCCTCAGGCTAAGCTGCGGGATCGTCATGCCGACCAGATGCGCCGCCGCGCCATCGTCGGCCGGCGCCGGGATCTTGCTCCAGTCGACTTCGAGCAGGTTCGGTTGTGCCATTTTACACTCCTTGATGTGGCGAGTGGCGAATGCAGTTACCCGTAACGGGAGATTTCCTTGCTCGCCATTCGCTATTCGCCCGCTTCATCCCCGCGCCCGCATCAGCCGGCCCTTTTCCCGGCCCCAGTCGCGCTTCTTTTCGGTCTCGCGCTTGTCGTGCAGCTTCTTGCCCTTGGCGACCGCCAGCAGCAGCTTGGCGCGGCCGCGCTCGTTGAAATAGAGTTTTAGCGGGATCAGCGTCATGCCCTCGCGATCGACCGCGCCCATCAGCTTGTTGATCTGTTTTCGGTGCAAGAGCAGTTTGCGCGGCCGCTTCGGCTCGTGGTTGAAGCGGTTTGCCTGCAGATATTCCGGAATATTGGCGTTGATCAGCCAGATCTCGCCGTCCTTGGTATCGGCATAGGATTCCGCAATCGTGGTCTTGCCGTTGCGGATCGACTTGACCTCGGTGCCGGTCAGCGCGATGCCGGTCTCGATGGTGTCCTCGATCGCGTAGTTGAACCGGGCCTTGCGGTTTTCGGCGACAACTTTGATCGGGCGCTCGTTCTTCTCGGCCACGTCAAGCCTTCTTGAGGAGATCGCGGATCTCGGTGAGCAGTTCTTCCTGGCGCGTCGGCTTCGGCGGCGCGGCAGGTGCCGCCTCGTCCTTGCGCTTCAGCGTGTTCATGGCCCTGATGACCATGAACAGCACGAACGCGATGATGGTGAAATTGATCGTCAGCGTCAGGAAATTTCCCCAGGCCAGCACCGCGCCCTGCTTCTTGGCATCCGCCAGATTGGTCGCCGTCACCGCTTTGGATAGCCCGGTGAAATAATTGGAGAAGTCGAGACCGCCGGTGATCGCGCCGACGATCGGCATGATGACGTCGCCGACCAGCGAAGTCACGATCGCGCCGAAGGCCGCGCCGATGATGACGCCGACGGCGAGGTCGACGACATTGCCCTTCATCGCGAACTCGCGGAATTCCTTCAGCATGGTCCCCTCTTCGTTATTCAGGCGAGGTCGCGCGCGGCTTTGGTTTCACAAGGCCTGGCTCAGTTGATCAGACCGGCATGCACCATGGCGCTGCGCACCGCAACGCGGGTCGGCTCCGTCACCGGCACCATCGGCAGCCGCAGCTTTTCGTCCATCTTGCCGAGCAGCGAGAGCGCGTACTTCACCGGCGCCGGATTGCTCTCGATGAACAGGTTGGTGTGCAGCGGCATCAGCTTGTCGTGCAGTTTCAGCGCGGTGGCGACGTCGCCCTTTTGCCAGGCGGCATGAAATTCCGCGCACAGCCGGGGCGCTACGTTCGAGGTCACGGAAATGCAGCCATGGCCGCCATGCGCCATGTAGCCGAGCACGGTGGCATCCTCGCCCGAGAGCTGGTTGAAGTCTTCGCCCATCGCCGCGCGCTGCTGCGACACCCGCACCATGCTGGCGGTCGCATCCTTGACGCCGGCGATGTTCTTCAGCTCGAACAACCGCGCCATGGTATCGACCGACATGTCGATCACCGAGCGCGGCGGAATGTTGTAGATGATGACGGGAATGCCGATGGCGTCGTTGATCGCCTTGAAGTGCTGGTACATGCCTTCCTGGGTCGGCTTGTTGTAATACGGCGTCACCACCAGCACCGCATCCGCGCCCGCCTTCTCGGCGTGCTCGGCGAGCTCGATCGCTTCCCTGGTCGAATTGGAGCCGGCGCCGGCGATCACGGGCACCCGGCCCTTGGCCTCTTCGATGCACCACTCGACCACGCGCTTGTGCTCGTCGTGACTGACGGTCGGGCTTTCGCCGGTGGTGCCGACCGGAACCAGGCCGTTGGTGCCCTCGGAGATTTGCCAGTTGACGAGGCTGCGGAAGGCCGCCTCGTCGAGCGAGCCGTTCTTGAATGGCGTGACCAATGCGGTGAAGGAACCCCGGAATTTTGTCTTGGCTGCCATGGACTTCCTCCCAACGCGCGATTTAACGGCACGGACTGCAAACTTGTTTCGACGCGTTTTCCGATCGCGAACCGCTACCGACCCCCGCATCGTTTGCGAGGCGGGCTTTCGCAGGAAAACGCCGTGTCGCGTCAATTCATATCGGGTCTGGCGATCCCGCGAAAGGGCCGACCCGGCCCATCCCCGGCCGCGATTTTGCCGTGGTGCTGGCGCAAACATCGCCGGCTGCGACGTTTTTAGCATTTTGTCCACATATTCAATCAAATAGACCTAAGGCTTCAGCGATTGAATGATTCGCCGCTGCAGAGGAAAACCGTGACCTATTCCGCCCGCGCAGCCGCATGGCGATCGACCGCACTGGCGACAAGTCTGGCGCTGACGGTCGGCTTGGCCGCCATCGCGCCGGATGCCTGGGCCAAGGCAAAAGTTCCACTGCCAAAACCACGGCCGATCGCCCGCAACGCGGTCCCGAAATCCCCGCCCCACGCGAACGCGACGGCGGCGAATATCGCGCCCGCACCGGCGGCCGCCGCGTCATTGGCGCCGGCGACGCGCCAGCATGCCGCCTTGCCGCCTCCGGCGCGCAAACCGGTCGCAGCGGCGGCCATTGCTGCCACGTCATCGACCCCGCAATCCGACAAGGACGCTCTCGAAAACGTCATCGAGTTGATCCGCAAGCACAAGCCGTCCGATGCGACGGAGGTCGAGGCCGCGATCACCGATCCGGTCGCCAGAAAACTTGCGGAATGGCTGATCCTGCGCAGCGACGACAACGGCGCGTCGTTCGAACGCTACCGCGCTTTCCTTGCCGCCAATCCGAGCTGGCCCTCGCAAACGTTCCTGCGCCGGCGCATCGAGGCCGCGCTGTGGGATGATCATCGCGACGACGCCACCGTGTGGTCGTGGTTCGAAAATGAATCACCGGTGTCGGCCAAGGGCCGGTTCGCTCTCGCAAGGGTGTTGATCGCGCGCGGCGATCGCTCCAATGCGGAACGGCTGGTGCGTGAGGCATGGCGCAACGATCCGATGTCCGAGGACACCGAAAGCACGGCGCTCGATTTGTTCGGCGCGCTGCTGACGGCCGGCGATCACAAGGCGCGGATGGATACGCTGCTGTATGGCACCGAGCAGGAGGCGGCAGGCTTGCGCGCCGCCAAGCGGCTGGGCGCCGGCCATGTCGCGTTGGCCAAGGCGCGCATCGCGTCGAACAGAAAAGCCTCCAACAGCCGGGCGCTGCTCGAAGCAGTGCCGCACGAACTGCGTGGCGATACCGGCTACATCTTCGCCAAGATCCAGTTGCTTCGCCGCGAGGAGAAATTCGCCGAGGCAGCCCAACTGATGATGAGCGCGCCGAAGGACGCGGCCCGGCTGTACAATGTCGACGAATGGTGGATCGAGCGGCGGCTGCTGGCGCGCAAGATGATCGATACCGGCGAACATCGCACCGCCTATCTGATTGCCAGGGACGCCGCCCTTCCCGCCCGCGACATCTACAAGACCGAACAGGAATTCACGTCGGGCTGGATCGCGCTGCGTTTCCTCAACGATCCGGCGACGGCGGCACAGCATTTTGCGCGTATCGGCGTCGGCAGCGTCAACCCGACCGCGCTGGCGCGCGGCGGCTATTGGCAGGGCCGCGCGGCGGAAGCCGCCGGCCGCGCCCAGGAAGCCCGCGCCGCCTACACCCGCGCCGCCGAGCAATCGACCAGCTATTACGGCCAATTGGCCCGGGCCAAGCTCGGACTGCCGCAGATCGAATTGAACAGCGCGCCCCGCGGCCGTGCCGCCGAGCGGCTGGAGATCGTGCGCGCGGCGCAACTGCTCTATGAGCTCGACGAGCGCGAGATCGCGATTCCGATTTTTGCCGATATGGGCGAGAACGGCGACCCCGACGCCCTGGTCGGGCTTGGCGAACTGACCTCGCGCTACAGCGACGCCCGCGGCATGCTGCTGGTCGGCAAGGCCGCGCTCAATCGCGGCCTGCCGTTCGATTTCTACGCCTATCCCGTCAACGGTATCCCGCCGTTCAAGCAATTCGGTCCGGAAATCGAGCCAAGCATCGTCTACGCGATCGCCCGCCAGGAGAGCGCGTTCAATCCGGCCGTGGTCTCGCCGGCGCAGGCCTATGGGCTGATGCAGGTGACGCCCGATGCCGGCCGCTATGTCTGCAAGCGGGCTGGCGTCGGCTTCGACCTCCGCCGGATGAAAAACGACCCGGTCTACAACGCAGCCCTCGGTGCTGCCGAGCTTGGCGGCCTGCTCGAGGACTATCGCGGCTCCTATATCATGACCTTCGCCGCCTATAACGCCGGCCGCGGCAGCGTCAAGAAATGGATCGATCGCTATGGCGATCCGCGCGATCCCAAGGTCGACGCCGTCGACTGGGTCGAACTGATCCCGTTCTCGGAGACGCGGAACTACGTGCAGCGGATCATGGAGAATTTGCAGGTCTACCGCGCGCGGTTTGGCGGCGGCACGCGGCTCCAGATCGAAGCCGATTTGCGGCGCGGCGCCAGCGTCGAATAGCCGGGCCTGCGGCGGAGCCCATCCGGCAAATAGATCGTCACGCGGGCTTCCGGCCGCCGTTTGCGCCGACGTGCCGCTGCGCACATGCTCCCGGGGGCGGCCTCTCCGGTATCCGCGCTGGGCCCCGTCCTCACTTGAACGGCGCCTGCAACGAAAAACCCCGGCAGTTTCCTGCCGGAGTTTCCCGAATCAGTATCAGACGATCCATCGCGGCTACTGGCTGGGACCCTTGGCAGCCGCTTCCGCTTGCTCCATCCGTTTCGCCATCTCCGCTTTGACGGCGTCGAGATTGAAGCTCGCGCCACGCTGCATCGGCGGGTAATCGAGGAAGGTCTGGAGTTCCTTGCCCACTACCTGCTGAACGAACACGAACCGCCAGAACTGGTACTTGAACCAATCGAAGTACTGCTGGCCGCCTTCTTTGGTCCCGTTATTTGGCCAGCCCGTGCGCTCGAACGGATCCAGCCGCAGGTTGGTAATGTAAGGCACGTCGGGTTTGGTTTTCTCGCCTAACCAGCCGGCGGGCTGGTCGATGAAGCGGAACTTGTAATCGTCAATGCGCACTGCGCCGACCGTGCTTTCGCCGAGGTAGAAAATCTCGTGCCGCACGGACGGCCCTTTGCCGGTAATCGCGGCCAGCTGGTTGTAGCCATCCAGATGGTTCTTGTACGTCCGGCCATCGATCTCTTTGCCTTTCAGCAATTCCTCGGTGATGTTCGGATTGCCTGCCGCGGCGACGAAAGTCGGCAACCAGTCGAGCCCGGAGAAGATTCCATTCTGCACGGTGTCCGCGGGCACCTTGCCAGGCCAGCGGATCAAGCAGGGCACGCGGAAGCCGCCCTCGAGCACCGTTCCCTTGGATTGCGCGAACGGCGTCTGACCGCCGTCGGGCCAGGTAAAGACTTCGGTGCCGTTGTCGGTTGTGAAGACGACGATGGTGTTGTCGTCCACGCCGATGTCCTTGAGCTTCTTCATCACCAGGCCGACGTCGTCATCGAGCTGGGCCATGCCGGCTTCCTCTTCCGACCAGCCGTTCACCGAGTTGCGCAGCGCCTCGTATTTCGGAGACAGATGCGTGACGATGTGCATGCGCGTCGGGTTGAGCCAGACGAAGAACGGCTTGTTGTCCTTTTTGGCCTTGTCGATGAAATTCAGGGCAAGGTCGCGAATTTCGTCGTCGACCGTTTCCATGCGCTTTGGATAGAGCGTGCCGGCATCCTCGATCCTCTGTTTGCCGATCTTGCCCCAGCGCAGCATCTCGGTGGGATCGTCCTTGTCGGTGGCGTAGCTATGAACCATGTTACGCGGGCCGACGACATCCAGCAGGTTCTGCGGGTAGTTGGGATGCGCCGGGTCTTCCATCGCATCGAGGTGATACAGATAGCCGAAGAATTCATCGAAGCCGTGGACCGTCGGCAAAAACTCATTCTTGTCGCCAAGGTGGTTCTTGCCGAACTGGCCGGTGGCGTAGCCCATCGACTTCAATATCGTGGCTGTGGTCACGGCTTCGGCTGGCAGGCCGGTCGGTGCGCCGGCCTGGCCGACGGTGGTCATGCCGGTGCGGATCGGCAGTTCGCCGGTGATGAAGTTCGCGCGACCGGCGGTGCAGCTTGCCTCGGCATAGTAGTCGGTGAACAACATGCCTTCCTTGGCGATTTTGTCGAGGTTTGGAGTCGTTCCGGCCATCAATCCGCGATGATAGGCCCCGATATTCCACATGCCGATGTCGTCCCCCATGATGACGATGATGTTTGGTTTCTGTTGCTGTTGCGCGACCGCCGGCAGGCTCGCCGTTGTCGCGACAGTCAGCAACGCTCCGAGAGCAAGAGCTCTATTAGCCAAGCCCATTATGGGTCTCCTTGCGTTGGGCTGCCTGAATTGGGCCGGCAGCTGTGCCCTCCAAACGTAAATCAGGATATGCGCCGCTTGCGTCATCACGGTAACGGATGGCGTGTCACAGCGTGTAATCGATGGGTGACTTCTGGTTGTCAGGTAGTGGACCAGCCGCGTTCTTGTCGGCAACAGCCTGACGTCGTGCCTCTCCTTGCCTTGAGTAACACGAAGAACGGCTAATCGAGGATCACATCCTTGCATGAACCTATCGGGAGTTCACCACCAAAAGATGTGTCAGTGGTGCTGACGTACACTAAACCCCTGCGATCGTTCTTGATCTCGCGCTTCACGCGCCATCGTTCCGCCAGCGGAATGCATCGGTTGATGTCCGTTCGGTCATTGCCAGCTACGCCTGCCCGAACCCGTAACGAAAAAACCCCCGGCAGGAAACTGCCGGGGGTTCTTTTAGAGAAGTGTCAGACGATCGGGATCAGAAGTTGCGCTGAACGCGGACGTTCAAGCTGACGGTGTCCTGGTCCTTGAACTCGTACACGGTGGTCGGCTTCGGAGCCGTCGGTCCGAGGGTCGAGGCGCCCGAGAACTTCTGGTCGAGGTGGAACCAGAGGACTTCGGCCGAGAACGTCAGGTTCTTGACGGGGGTCCAGCGGGTGACCGCGCCAAGCATCGCAACGTTGAAGTCCGGGTTGCAGGAGAAGTCCGCGGACTTCGTCAGATAACCACCCGTGCTGCCAACGAACGACTGGCAGAGCATGCCCTTGGCAGTGGTGACGTCAAACGCACCACCGAATGCCACGGCGCTGCCGCCGTAACGGACAGCCGAATAGCTGCCGAACAAGCTGGACGACCAGTAGGGATCCCAGTTGTGGTTGTACGCACCACGGATACCCCATGCCTTCGTCAGCTTCAGGTCGCCCTGACCGCCGGTGCCGGAGAACGGACCGGAGGAGAGACCTGGAAGGAACACAGCGTCGGTGGTCGCACCGAAGCCGAGGCTCTGGTAAGCACCCGCACGGCCCGTGTTGCCGAATATCGCGAAGTTCGGCGAGGCAGCGCTGGTGGAGATCACCGCTTTGGTGTCACCCACAGCGTAGGTGGTGTCGACGTTGATCGTGTCGCCGGCACCCCACGGGATGTTCTTGATCTGCAACGCTGCCGTCACAGCACCGCCCCACTTGGTGTCGGGGTGGCCGCCGATTTCCGACAGAGCCGTCGGAGCACCAGCTGCCGGTCCAATAGCACCAGCCGGAACGGGAAGGCCGTTCAGGAAGTTGTAGCTGGCGACGACTTCATGCGCGACGCCCGAAATCTGGAAGATACCCCAGGCCTGGTCGACGCGGATGTTGCCGGCGACATCGGGAGCATGCGTGCCGCCGTAGGCGTTGCCGGTGTTGAGGAACGAGTTCAGCCCATAGCTGGTGTTGTAGATCGCGGTGCGGTTGAACACGGTCGGATCATCGAGGCTGATGGTGCCCGACACGCCGTTGCCGAACTGCGCGGTGTAGTGGATGTTGTTGACGCCGGTCACGTAGTCCGGACCGCCGAGCAGGAACGAGGTGTTGTTGCCCGGATAACCATTCCACGGGGTCGCGTAAGCCGAAGACGACTTACCGAAGGTGAAGCCGGCGAACTGCAGGAACACGTACTCAACCGCGACGTAGCCTTCGCCGGGTCCGTTCAGCAGGCCGGTGTTGGTGCCCAAGGTCGGCGATGCCGTGAAGTTAGCCGGGTTGGTGGTGTTGTTGCCCTGGGTCGTGAACTGGAAGTCGGCCTGACCGAAGGTGCGGACAACGCCGTATTCGGTGGCGGTGCGGGTGTCGACCGTCAGCGCCATACGGGAGCGGGCGGCGAAGTAATCGGCATAGCGATTGTGCTGGCCGAGATCCCCGGACCATGCCGGCTGGTCGTAGACGCTGCCGTTGAACGTGGTATCGACGCGCAGATAACCACCCAGCTTGATGCAGGTGTCGGTGCCCGGAATGTAGAAGAAACCAGCACCGTACAGGGAGCAGATCCTCACGTACTCGACCGCTTTGGCCTTGACGGGAAGATCGGCAGCCTGGGCTCCACTCATAGCGACGAGAGCCGCTGCTGAGCCGAGAATAAGGCTCTTAACCATCTTCATGTTAAACTTCCAAGTTGCTCTGTAGGGAAGGTTCCGGATCCGCTGGGTGAAACACCCTAGGTTGGTTCCCTTGTCCCTTAAAACCCGCTTAGTCGCTTCGCGCCTTCGGACACTCCCGCATGAACGCGAGGGACTTAAGCGAACCACCTAAAACGGGACGACCTCGGGATGCCCCCCTCCGTCGCAAGATCACAATTACCGAGAGTGTCTGCACACGCAACAGAGGAACCGCTCCGAACCGCCTGACTCCGCGCCTTTTCCGGTGGGTGTTGCACAAATAACACGCAACCGTGATCGAACTTTCGCTGTAAGATATTGTTTTTATGAGATGTTTTTTGAAAGTTCCAACTGGCGCGTGATTAGGTTGCAACGACCACCCAGCTCCCCGTTTCCCCACCCAGGGTTCAATTCGCGTCGAATCGAGTGATCAAGGCCACCGATTCTTCGCCTCGCGATATCCCGCACATGACAATGACGAGGCCCAAACCCATCGCGCAGGCTCGACCACCCGACAGCCTGATCGTGGCCCATATTAAAGGCTCGTGAGACGCGCGTTGCTGTATCGGTTGTGTGACCGCCCGCATGGCGGTTCGATGACGCAGCCCCAAACATTGCAAAAGCCCTTATTTTATAGGCTTCAAATGCTTTTGCGTGGGCGCGCGAAAACCCCAATTGACCGCGACGTGACATGGCGCCGGGTGGTTTAGGGAGCCGGATCGCGCGCGGCGACGAATACGAATCGCGCGGCTCCCGATTGGCACGCGTGGCGCGCTTCAAGACGTCAAACAGCGCTTCGTCGATTCTTCGCCGCACCGAACGATCGGCGCTTCGATCGCGAAACACTCAAGTCTTGCAGGAAAGCCCGCAAACAGCGCTGCGGCGTATGGGATTTGCCGGCGCGCGGCGCCTGGAATGGCGACGCCGCCAAATGGCCACAACGCAACCTGAATCTGCCGCTTGCGGCTGGCCCCCGCGTCGGGCATATCGGCCCTTACGGAGCTGTGGCCGAGTGGCTGAAGGCGGCGGTTTGCTAAACCGTTATAGGGTTGTAAAGCCCTATCGAGGGTTCGAATCCCCTCCGGCTCCGCCACCCGCCTTCGCTTACGCTTCGGCGCGGCATGCCGCGTTGAACGTAAGCGAAGGCGGGCGCCACCCCAAAGCTGCGAAGCAGCGTCGGCGGGGCTGGTTCAAACTTCCCCGCTCCATCCGCCGCCTTCTGTCCAGCCCGGAGACATCGGTAACAGGTCGTACCTAAGATAAGACATGGGTGACAACCTCCTGCCGAAAAGGTACGTCGCTTCCCTCTCGTCGCGGCGAAACATCGGATAAAAGAGAGTCTCCGAGACCAGCCCTTTCAGCCGACAATCGATTTCCCTGGCCACTGCGTCATGATGACGAGACTTGCCATTGCCGGTTATCGTTCGCTGCGCGACATCACAGTTGCGCTCACGGCGCTAAACGTCGTGACCGGCGCCAACGGAAGCGGCAAGTCGAGTTTTTACCGCGCGCTGAGACTTCTGGCGGATATTGCACAAGGCCGCATTATCCAGTCGTTGGCCGCCGAAGGCGGCTTGCAATCGACCTTGTGGGCGGGCCCGGAGGCATTTTCCCGCGGCATGAAGGCCGGCACGCAACCGGTGCAGGGATTGGTTCTCAAGGGTCCAGTCAGTCTGAAGCTCGGATTTTCCGGCGAAGATTACGGCTACGCCATCGATCTCGGTTTGCCGTCGCAGGCGTCGATCTTCTTGAATGACCCGGTCATCAAGGCCGAATGCATCTGGACCGGCGAGCGATTGGGCCGCGCGAACGCGTTCGCTCTTCGCACCGGCCCCGGCGTGCGCATTCGAGATGGCAATGGCGAGTGGCGGCAGGCCTATACGCAGCTCGCAGAGTCCGACAGCATGATGACCCATTGCAGCGATCCGCGCGAAGCGATCGAACTATTGGTGCTGCGCGAGCGGATGCGCGAATGGCGATTTTATGATCACCTTCGAACCGACCGCGACGCACCGGCGCGCAAACCGCAGGTGGGTACCTATACCCCGGTGCTGGCCGGCGATGGATCGGATCTGGCCGCGGCGGTGCAGACGATCCGTGAGATCGGTGCCGACGGAGAGATGGACGAGGCGATCGCCGATGCATTCCCAGGCGCGCATGTCGAAGTCAGCGGCGACGGCGCCTATTTCGAAATTGGGATGCGCCAGCACGGCCTGCTGCGACCGCTGAGCTCATCGGAACTGTCCGATGGTACGTTGCGCTACCTGCTGCTGGTTGCCGCGCTGTTGTCACCACGGCCGCCCACGCTGATGGTCCTCAACGAGCCGGAAACCAGCCTGCATCCCGATCTGCTGCCGCCCCTGGCACGCCTGATCGCACAGGCGGCGAAGCGATCGCAGCTGATCGTCGTTTCACATGCGCCTGTCCTCGTCGCCGCGCTCGACGCTGCGGCTGACAGCACGCGAATAATGCTCGAGAAGGAACTCGGCGAAACCATCGTGCCGGAGTTGACGTCGCCAACCTGGACCTGGCCTTCGCGCTAGTGTTCTGACTCATTCATTTGCATCCCGCGTTTTGCGATGGCGAGCGCTTTTTTGGCTCGGCGGTGCTTTGCGAGGATGGATTTGGCGCTGGCGGTCCACTTGAAGGGCTTTGGGTTTTGGTTTCGATGCTCGATCCACTCGTCAATCGCGGTCTTGAGTTCGGTGACGTCGTTGAAGGTTCCTCGCCGGATGCGCTGGCGAGTGATTTCGGCGAAGAGCCGCTCGACGAGGTTGAGCCAGGAACAGGATGTCGGCGTGAAGTGCAGTGTGAAGCGTTTGTGTCGCGCCAACCAGCGCTTCACGGCCGGCGTCTTGTGGGTGGCGTAGTTGTCGAGGATCAGATGCAGATCGAGATGTGCGGGCGTCTCGCGGTCGATTGTTTTCAGAAACGACAGGAACTCGTCTGCCCGATGACGCGCCAGACATTCGCCGATGAAGGTACCGGCCGCCACATCGAGTGCCGCGAAGAGTGTTGTGGTGCCGTTGCGCTTGTAATCATGGGTCATCGTGCCGGCACGGCCCTTTTTCAAGGACAAACCCGGCTGCGTGCGGTCGAGTGCCTGGATTTGGCTCTTCTCATCGACGGAAAGCACCAGTGCCTTCTCCGGCGGATCGACGTAAAGGCCGACGATGTCCTCGACCTTCGCGACGAAGTCGGGGTCGTTGGAGATCTTGAAGCTGCGCACGAGATGCGGCTTGAGGCCGTGTTCGGCCCAGATGCGCTGCACGCTCGTGTGGCTGATGCCCATTTCTTCCGCCATCGATCGCACGCTCCAGTGCGTGGCATTGGCGGGACGCTCCTTCACGGTCTTCTCGACGACCTTGAGCTTCATGGCAGCGCTGAGCGGCTTTCGGCCAGGCGGCTTGGAGCGGCCTTTGATCAGACCATCGACGCCGGCCTCGGCAAAATAGTCCTGCCAGCGCCAGACGGTGGTCTTCGAAACCCCGACCTCACGCATAATCGCCACGACGCCATGACCGTCCGCCGTCATCAGCACGATCCTCGCTCGCTTGGCGATCTTCTGAGCCGTGTTTCCATCGGTGAGCAGTTGCTCCAGTTCCCTGCGAGCCTTGCGATCAAGTACAATCAAGTCGTTTCCCATGCCCGCAAGTGAATCATGTTCGCGACAAATTGGGATTCAAATGTCAGTGACAGAACACTAGCAACGGAGAGAGGGTCCGTGAGACCCCCCAATTCGCTCAGTACGCCGTCATCCAGGCCCGCGCTTCGCGCTGTGCGGTGGCGATCTCGACGTCCGACATCATCTCGGCAACCTCACGGCGCAGCGAGATCGCGTCGGCGCGTCCCTTCAGGGCCGCAAGGTTGAACCATTTGTGGGCGGCGACCAGATTGACCACACCGGAACGGCCGCTGGCCCAGTACAGGCCGCGCTCGAACAGCACGTCGGGGATCGCGGTTGCTTCCACCGGCGTCGCCGCATCCAGATCAATGTACCCCTGAAACATCCCCGTCTCCTTTTTGTTGTTGGCCGCCCTCCCCCGAGTGCGGCTCCTGTCCACTGTTGTTAAACGCCTGGTATTCCCCAACGCCGTTTGCCGGCTTGTTGGGATCATCATGACCGATCAAATTTGAAGGGCAGTTTAAGTATCGCGATGAACGGGGTGTAAATGCGCAACCCGCGCGGGGAACCGTGGAATCGCAGAAGTGCCTGTGCCGCAGGCATTGGGAGGCGATCGTGAAGTTCGGTTTACCGTGCCGCTTGGCGGAACGATAACCATTGCCGCAGAGGCCGTCGTGATTGAAGGCGAAAAGCGCCGCGTACTCGACACCCGGCGTTCGCCGGCCAAATGAGGTGCGGGGTGGGAATTGCGAGGCGGCCCGAACCGGTCCATGCCTGCAAGCGATCAGAAGGAGATTTGGGAAATCAAAACGTCCGGCGCCAAACGCACGGCAATCGGAACGAAAGCGTTCCGGGGAACGAGGGCGTCGGCGAACACGTCAGGATCAGATTTCACTTTGGGCCTAGGGCCCGGTGAAATTGCGGAGCTCGAGGAGATCCGCACCGAACGAAGAAAACCTGTTTCCTCTGCCGGACCGGTTTTGAAAGAGCGAGCCCTTCCGAAATTCGATCCAGCCGTTTGACCTGATGTCTCGCCGACACCCTCTTTCGTCGACCAGAGCCATTCGATTTGGATTTGCTCGTCTAGAAGCAGATCGTCTCAGGGCTCGTGTGACGTGCCGGCATCAAGCCGCCGGCAATTCGTAAAGAAGCGAGATTACTTCTTCTTCTTGGCGACCTTGCGGGTCTTCTTCGCAGTCTTCTTCACTGCGCTCTTCGCCTTCTTTGCCTTCTTAGCTTTCTTGGCCATGTTGCCCTCCTGAGGTAAGTGAGATGGCTTAGTTCGCTGCGTGCACTCGGGAATCGAAATGCACTACATCCCGAATACACCAACACACTCAAAAAAACAGCTTCCCGCTTAAGGAAGTGTTGACGCAGCGACGTCGGAGCGCGCAGCGCGCGTTGATGTCAGGCACCACAACACCTTGATGCGGTGATGCGAAAAGTGCAGCAGGGACCGGCATCGACGTTTGTCAATATTGCAGGAAGCGCCTGCGTCGCAGTTGTTTCTGCAATTCACGTCATCGACAACAGATGCGCGATCGGCGTCGTTGCGACTTATCACGGCCGGGCAAAAGCCGTTCGCGCGGACTCTGAGTTGCAAATTTTGGCAATAAAAAAATTTTCGTGCCCGGCGCGCTAACGTCTCATCGGCGCTCGCCAAAACCGAATTTTTGGACGAATTGGCGCGACCGATTTGCAGGTGCGTTTCCGGTCGCGACGATGAATTTTCGGATCGCTGCGAACATTCGACGCGCAATTCGCGCGCGCGATCACGGCGGCGAGCGCGACGCCGCCGTCCCGTTACGGGACGTTTCAGATGCCGAGTTTTGTCTTCAGGAGATCGTTCACGGCTTGCGGGTTGGCCTTGCCGCCCGACGCCTTCATGACCTGGCCGACGAACCAGGCGGCGAGTTGCGGCTTGGCTTTCGCCTGCGCGACCTTGTCCGGATTGGCCGCGATGATGTCGTCGACGACCTTTTCGATCGCGCCGAGATCGGTGACCTGCTTCATGCCGCGCGCCTCGACCAGCGCGCGCGGGTCGCCGCCTTCCTGCCAAACGATCTCGAACAGGTCTTTTGCAATTTTTCCGGAGATCGTCCCTTCGCCGATCAGGTCGACGATCGCGGCCAACTGTTCGGCGGATACTGGCGAGCCCGTAATCTCCCGGCCTTCCTTGTTGAGGCGCCCGAACAGCTCGTTGATCACCCAATTGGCGGCGAGCTTGCCGTCGCGGGCCTTGTCGGCAAGCTTTGCCAGCACGGTTTCATAAAACTCCGCACTCTCGCGCTCGGCCACCAGCACGCCGGCGTCGTACGGCGACAGGCCAAAGCCCGCGATGAAGCGCGCCTTCTTCTGGTCCGGCAGTTCCGGCAACTCCGCCTTCAGCGCGGCGACATAGGCTTCGCTGAATTCCAGCGGCAGCAAATCGGGATCCGGGAAATAACGGTAGTCGTGCGCATCGTCCTTGGTGCGCATCGACCGCGTCTCGCCCTTGTTGGGATCGAACAGCCGGGTTTCCTGATCGATCGAGCCGCCGTCCTCGATGATCTCGACCTGGCGCCGCGCCTCGTACTCGATCGCCTGACCGATGAAGTTGATCGAGTTCATGTTCTTGATTTCGCAGCGGGTGCCGAGCGGACCGCCCGCCTTGCGCACGGAGACGTTGACGTCGGCGCGCATTGACCCCTTCTCCATGTCACCGTCGCAGGTGCCGAGATAGCGCAGGATCGAACGCACCTTGGTCATATAGGCCTTGGCCTGCTCGGCGTCGCGGATGTCGGGTTTTGACACGATCTCCATCAGGGCGACGCCGGAACGGTTCAGATCGACATAGGACATGGTCGGCGACTGGTCGTGCAGCAACTTGCCGGCGTCCTGCTCCAGATGCAGCCGCTCGATGCCGATGGTGGCGGTCCTGCCGCCGTCGAGTTCGAGCACGACCTCGCCCTCGCCCACGATCGGCGACTTGTACTGGCTGATCTGGTAGCCCTGCGGCAGATCCGGATAAAAATAGTTCTTGCGGTCAAACACCGAGCGCCGGTTGATCTGCGCATTCAGGCCGAGGCCGGTGCGGACGGCCTGGCGAACGCATTCCTCGTTGATGACAGGGAGCATGCCCGGCATCGCGGCATCGACCAGCGACACATGGGTGTTCGGCTCGCCGCCGAATTCGGTCGAGGCGCCCGAAAACAGTTTCGACTTCGAGACGACCTGAGCATGGATTTCCATGCCGATCACGACTTCCCAGTCGCCGGTTGAGCCCTTGATCAGCTTGCCGTTGGTAGCCGTCATACCTGTCCTCCTCCGAGCAACGCGGACACGATCCGCTCCCATTCGGCTTCAAGCGAATCCTTCGCCGCGGGCTGGCCGGCCTTCCGGTACCAATAGCCGGCGTTGCCGAGGTCGCCTTCGACGCGATGCAGATAGGCGTGCACCCAGGCAGAGTTGGCGTCGCTCTCGTCCTGCACAATCCTGTGCGCGTCGTCCCATTTGCCTTTGGCGGTCCACCACAGTGCAGCGAGCGGCGCGACGATACCCGGCGCCGGGGTTGCGCCCGAGAGGCTCGCTTTGAAATCCGCCAATCTCACCACCACCTCGCGGGCGTGAAGCGTCCGGCCGCCTGCTCGACGACTTCGCCGAGCGAGAACAGCGTCTCCTCGTCGAACGGACGGCCGATCAGTTGCAGCCCGAGCGGCAGGCCTTGGGCATCCTTGCCGGCGGGAACCGCGATCCCCGGCAGCCCCGCCATGTTCACGGTCACCGTAAAGATGTCGTTGAGGTACATCTCGACCGGATCGGCACCCTTTTCGCCGACGCCGAACGCGGCCGACGGCGTCGCCGGCGTCAGGATCGCGTTGACGCCTTTGGCGAAACAATCCTCAAAGTCTTTCTTGATCAGCGTACGCACCTTCTGCGCGCGCAGATAGTACGCGTCGTAATAGCCGGCAGAGAGCACATAGGTGCCGATCATGACGCGGCGGCGGACCTCGGCGCCAAACCCTTCGGCGCGGGTGTTCTCGTACAATTCGTCGATCGAACGGCCGGGCACGCGCAGGCCGTAGCGCACGCCGTCATAGCGCGCCAGGTTAGACGAGGCTTCCGCCGGCGCCACGATGTAATAGGCCGGCAACGCGTATTTGGTGTGCGGCAACGACACCTCGACCAGTTCGGCGCCGGCCGCCTTCAGCCAGGCGCCGCCCTCGCTCCAGAGCTTTTCGATTTCGGCCGGCATGCCGTCGAGGCGGTATTCTTTGGGAATGCCGATCTTCATGCCCTTGACGGACTTTCCGATCGCGGCCTCGTAGTCCGGCACTTCGCGGTTGACCGATGTGGTGTCCTTGGGATCGTGGCCGGCCATCGAGCGCATCAGGATCGCGGCGTCGCGCGTGGTGCGCGCGATGGGACCTGCCTGGTCGAGCGAGGACGCAAACGCGACAATGCCCCAGCGCGAGCAGCGGCCATAGGTCGGCTTGACGCCGACTGTCGCGGTGAAGGCCGCGGGCTGGCGGATCGAGCCGCCGGTATCGGTCGCGGTGGCGCCCATGCAGAGCAATGCGGCGACGGCGGAAGCCGAGCCGCCGGACGAGCCGCCCGGCACCAGCGTCGTGTTGGAGCCCTCGCGCCGCCACGGATTGACCACCGGGCCGAAGCACGAGGTCTCGTTCGACGAGCCCATCGCGAATTCGTCGTTGTTGAGCTTGCCGAGCATGACCGCGCCGTCGCGCCACAGCTGCGACGTCACGGTGGATTCGTAAGGCGGCACGAAATTGCCGAGGATTTTTGAGCACGCGGTGGTGCGGACATCCTTGGTCGCGAACAGATCCTTGATGCCGAGCGGAATGCCCGCGAGCGGCCCGCCCTCGCCCTTGGCGATTTTGGCGTCAATCGCGCGCGCCATGGCGCGGGCCTGATCCGGTGTTTCCAGCACGAACGCATTGAGCGCGCGCGCAGCCTCGATCGCGGCAAGATGCGCGTCGGTCAGTTCGAGCGAGGTAAAAGACTTGTTCGCGAGGCCATTCCTGGCCTCGGCGATCGTCATCGATATCAACTGTGTCATTTATTGATCGGGCTGCAGAAGAACGGAGACAGGGTCTTGTCTTTGGCGGGATCGTCCTTGGCGCGCGTCTTGTCGGACGCCTCAAGCTGGTCGAGCACGGCGTCCATCGCCTTGTCGGGGTCGGCAACCTTGCCCTGCCGCTCCATCGCGTCGAGGTAGTTCATATAGGCCTGATAGGCCTTTTCATCGTCGCAGAGCATGCACATCGGACTTCCCTATTCGACGACCTTGGGCACCAGGAAGAAGTGATCAACGGTATCCGGCGCATTCCGGACCACGTCATCGGTGATCTCGCCGTCATTGACCACGTCGGGACGCTTCTTCATTTCCATCGGGGTCACCGAGGTCATCGGCTCGACGCCGTCGACATTCACTTCCGAAAGCTGCTCCACAAAGGCCAGCATGGCGTTGAGTTCGCCCTGCAGATGGGGAACTTCGGCCTCGGTGACCGCGATCCGCGCGAGATGCGCGATGCGGCGGACGGTCGTGGCGTCGACGGACATAATATAGGGCCTCTGGGCGGCAAAATCAGCCCGCCGTATAGCAGAGGCCGCTTTTGCACCGCAACCGCTAGCGCCGCGGCATGGGACCGATTGCACCGTCCGGTTAGCAAGCTCGGTCCACCTCTCCCATCGGGAGAGGTCGATTTGCGCAGCAAATCGGGTGAGGGGTTACGGACTTCGGGGGACCAGAGCCCCTCACCCGGATTGCTTCGCAATCCGACCTCTCCCGATGGGAGAGGTGAAGGAAACCTAGCCCGCCATTTGGCTCAGGCGCGCCAGCGCTGCGCCCGCGAGCGCCCGGGTCAGCTCGGCGGCCGGCATTTCGCGCCCCAAGCGTACCGCCTGGCCGGCCCAGAGGTTGGTGAAATCGACCTTGCCGAGCTTTTCGGCGGCCGCTTTCAACGGTCCGAGCGCGGTGGCGGAATGCGGAAACGCCGGTGCGTCCGGCGAGATCGGGCCGACTTCGCGCATCACGCGGTTGGCGACGCCGCGCGCGGGCCGCCCGGTCATGACATTGGTGATAACGGTGGAATTGTCGCGCGCCTGGGCCAGCGCGATCCGCGCCGGCGCGATCACCTTCGATTCCGGGCAGCGCAGATAGGCGCTGCCGATCTGCACGCCCGAGGCCCCGAGCGCAAACGCCGCGGCGATCCCGCGCCCGTCGGCAATGCCACCGGCGGCGAGCACCGGCACCTTCACCGCATCGACCACCTGCGGCACCAATGCAAAGGTACCGGGCTGCTCGGCGATATTCTCGGTCAGGAACATGCCGCGATGGCCACCGGCCTCGGCGCCTTGCGCGATGATGACGTCGGCGCCGTTCTCCTCGAGCCAGATCGCCTCCCTGACGATCGTTGCCGACCCCATCACAAGAGCGCCCGCCGCCTTGACGCGCTTCACCATCGCTGGATCCGGCAGGCCGAAATGGAAGCTGACCACTTCCGGCCTCAACTCCTCCACCAGCGCGCACATCGTCTCGTCGAACGGCGCGCGACTGGCGGCGTTGATGGGGACTGCGGGATCGAGCCCCAGCTCCTTGTAGTAGGACCCAAGCCGCGTCTTCCATCCGGCTTCGCGCAAGGGATCGGCATCGACCGGCGTATGGCAGAAGAAGTTCATGTTGACGGGTGCTGCCACCCGCTGGCGGATGATGTTGACCTGCTCGCGCGCCTTTTCCACGGAAAGCATCGCGCATGGCAACGAGCCCAGCGCCCCGCCCTGCGCCGCCGCGATCACGAGCTCGGCGTCCATGATCCCGGCCATCGGCGCCAGCACGATCGGAAATTCGCATTTGAAGAGGTCGATAATCCGGTGATCTGGCCACATGGTTTGTCTCGCGATCTTTCAGGCAACGGAAGCGATGGAGTTACGCCGGCCCTGCAAAATTTGCTCGGCTTCAGCGACGATGTGGCCGACGATCTCGGCCGCCGGTGGAATATCATGGATCAGGCCGACGGACTCGCCGGCAAACACGGCGGCGATATCGAAATTACCCGCAGCCCTCGCCGCCGCATACTCCACGGCGACCTCGTCCACGCGCTGCATCAGCTCGATCTCGTGGCCTGTCCAGCGCCGCAGATGGTCGTTGCAAAGCGTGCGCGCCGTGAACGGTGCCGGCCACATCAGATTGCGCGACCAGTCGAACACGAGACCGCGCGCGGTTTCGCCGCTATTGGCCGCGCGTATCCGTTGCTTTGCCTCTTCGGCGCCGTCGGCCTCGATGCTGGCATAGAAGCGCGTACCCATCAGCACGCCCGATGCGCCCAGCATCATCATCGCAGCCAACCCCCGTCCGTCCGCAATGCCGCCGGCGGCAACCACCGGCACGCGCCGGGCCGCAAGATCGACAATCGCGGGCACGATGTCGATGGTGGTGCGGGAAGCGCCATGACCGCCCGCCTCGGTGCCTTGCGCGATCAAAATATCCGCGCCGGCATCAAGCGCCTGTCTTGCCATGTCCTCGCTCTGCACCTGGCAGATCAGCAAGCTCCGCGCCGCCTTGATCTTTGGCGCGAATGGCGCGGGATCGCCGAACGACAGCATGACGGCGAACGGGTTGGCATCGAGCGCGATATCGAGCAACTCGGGCTGCTTTGCCAGGCTCCAGGTGATGAAGCCGATTCCGAACCGGCCGGCAAACCCCTTCAGCTTTGCGGTCTCCGTCTCGAGCCAGGTCCTGTCGCCGTAGCCGCCGCCCAAGATGCCGAAACCGCCGGCGTTACTGACCGCCGTGACCAGCCGGCTGCCGGTGATCGTGGCCATCGGCGCCAACAGGATCGGGTGCCGAATACCCAGCCGGCCCGTCAATTCGGTGCTGATCGGCATGCGATTGCTCCCTGTTCTGGACAGCCAGTCTAGGGCAGCCTACTATTCTCTGAAAATGAATACTAGAGAACGCTGCCATCTCCAGAATGAAACGGAGTTTTGTCGTGGAATTGACCGACCTCCTCACTTTTTCCACCGTCGCGCGGCTTGGCGGCATCACCCGCGCCGCCGACGAGCTCAACACCGTGCAGTCCAACGTCACCCAGCGCGTCAAGGCGCTGGAGGCCGAGATCGGCACCGCGCTGTTCGAGCGGCATAGCCGCGGCATGACGCTGACCGGCGCTGGCCGCCGGCTGTTGCCCTATGCGCAGCGGATGGCCGCACTCTCGCGCGAGGCGGTGCTGGCCGCGCGTGACGACGGCGAGCCGAAGGGACCGCTCTCGATCGGCTCGATGGAGACCACCGCCGCTGTGCGCCTGCCCAAACTGCTGGCCGCATTTCACCGGCGTTATCCGGCGGTGCGATTGACGCTGCGGACTGCGCCGACCGCGGATCTCGTCGCCGCCGTGCTCGACGGCACGCTGGATGGCGCCTTCGTCGCCGGTCCGATCGAACATGCCGAACTCACGTCCACGACAGCGTTCCGGGAGGAACTGGTGCTCGTCACGGCACGCAAATGGAGCAGCCTTGCGGCCTTGCGCGCGGGCACGCCGGAGTCAGGTCCGACGGCGTTGGTGTTCCGCACCGGCTGCACCTACCGGCAACGGCTCGAACAGGTGTTCTCGGAATTCGGCTGGCCGTCGGCCGTCCGCTTCGAACTGGGCACGCTCGACGGCATGATCGGCTGCGTCGCCGCCGACATGGGCGTGACGCTGCTGCCCCGCGCCGTGGTCGAGCGCAACGATCAGAACGGCAATATCAGCATCCATACGCTCAACGCTGTGCAGTCGCGGGTGGAAACGCTGTTCATCCAGCGCCGCAGCGCGCATCAATACAGTGCGCTGCAGGGCTTTGCCGCATGCCTTGGCCAGGATGGTCAGGTGATCGCGGCCTGAAGTTCAGGCCGCCGCAAGGGCGGCGGTCTGGCCCGAAGGCGCCGCGTGATTGGCAAGCCGGGCCGCGATACGGCGCGAGATCCAGATCGCGGCAGCCGCGACCGCCATGCCGCCGAGCACATCGATGAAATAATGCGCGCCCACAACAGGCGTAGCGACCAGCATCATCGCGCACAAAGCGGAGACGAACTGGCCAAAGCCGCGAACCGGCCATAGCGCCCACGCGTACAGCAGGGCGGACGCGGCATGGAAGCTCGGGAACGAGACGATGCCCGCGAGCTTGAACAGTTCCAGCGAACGCAGCGAACCGTCACGCAGCGCCGGAATGTCATGCAATTGCAGCGCATAGATATGCGTGTCGAGATTGGGCATCGAGGACGCTGCAATCCCCAGCCCATAATAGGTGCCGATGGCGGGCATGAAGGCCGCGATCACGAGCGTTGCGATCAGCGCCAGCGCGAACGCCATGACAAAAGTCTGCAGCCGCAGCAATCGCCCCGTCATGCCGAGAATGATCGGCGTGCCGAGCAGCGGCCATTTGATCATGCCGTATCCCGCCTCCAGCCATGCCGTCCAGTCCGGACGCGCATTGAAGAACTCCAGCAGTGCTTTCGGATCGATGCCGAGCGCGCGGTCGATCGCCAGGAACAGCTGGTCCTGCAGCGGAAAGTTGAGCGCGCCGCCGACATAGGTCAGCGGGCCCATGAATGTCACGATGAAGATCAGCTGACCGATCGAGGTCAGCATCAACAGCATTTTGGGGTCCGGAACAGCTTTTCGATAAAGATGGTACCAACCGCTGACGCCGTACAGCGCCGCTATACCGGCGATGACCGCGAGCGCTCCCGGTTCGATGGACAGGCCCATCGCCAAAAGCCCGAGCCCGAGCGCGATCCCCATCGCGGCGATCACGCACCAGTTCACGCGGGCGATCCGCCACGCCAGGCGATCCTCCGGCGCAGCCAGCTTGTCCGCGATGCCAGTCTTGTCCATGCCCGGTTTATCGGCCTTGGCCTGTTAATTTCACAGGAAAAAACATGGTTAGCGAATCGTGAATTGAGCTTTTGCGCAGGCCTGCGACGCCGTGTTAGGCAGCGTCATGCCCGCGCCAATCCTCCCCCTCATCGAAGCCGTGACGCACTGGCCGGAACGCGGCGCGCTGGTCGGGCTCGATCTCGGCACCAAGACCATCGGCGTTGCCGTATCCAACGCCGACCGCAGGCTTGCGACCGGCGTCGAAACCCTCCACCGCACGGCCTTCAAGGCCGATGCGGCCCGGCTAATTGCGCTGGCGAGCGAACGCAACGCGGTCGGCTTCGTGCTCGGCCTGCCCATCAACATGGACGGCAGCGAGGGACCGCGCGCGCAATCGACCCGCGCCTTTGCGCGGAATTTTTCAAAGCTCACCGATCTTGCGATCGGTTTCTGGGACGAGCGGTTGTCCACCGCCGCCGTCGAGCGCGAGCTGATCGGCATGGACGTCAGCCGCGCCCGCCGCGCCGAGGTGATCGACGAGCATGCCGCGATCTTCATCCTGCAGGGCGCGCTGGACCGGCTGGCGACGCTGCGCGGGGATCGCTGAGAATGGTAATCGTTATCGCGGCGCTGCTGCCGGTGTTCTTGCTGATCGTACTGGGTTTTGTCCTCAAGCGCAGCCTGATGCGGCTGGAGACGCAATGGCACGGGCTGGAACGGCTGACCTATTACGTGCTGTTCCCGATGCTCTTGATCCAGACGCTGGTGAAGGCGGACCTGACAAAAGTGCCGGTCGCCGGCGTCGGCGGCGCGCTCCTGATCTCGGCGCTGGCGATGTCGCTGTTGTGTCTCGCGCTACGCCCCTTGCTCGCGCGCTGCGCGATCGACGGGCCGGCCTTCACCTCGATCTTCCAGGGCGCCACCCGCTGGCAGACCTATGTGGCGCTGGCCGTCTCCGGCAATCTCTATGGTGATGTCGGGCTGGCGCTGGCGTCGGTGGCGATGGTCGCGATCATCCCGCTGGTCAACGTGTTCAGCGTTGCGGTGTTGGCGCATTACGCTTCGCCGGAGAAGCGGTCGGTCGGCTCCATCGCGATGACCGTGGTGCGCAATCCCCTGATCTGGGCCTGCACGATCGGGCTTGTGCTCAACGTCACGCACATCCCGCTGCCAAAAATCTGGCATGAAGTCGCCGACGCACTCGGCCGTTCCTCGCTCGCGATCGGCCTGCTGGTGACGGGCGCCGGCCTGCATCTCGAAGGCATGTTCCGCCCGAGCCTTGCCGCCAGCATCGCCGTATTCCTCAAATTGATATTGATGCCGGTACTGGGCGTGGCGCTCGCGCTGTCGTTCGGCCTCACAGGATCCAACCTCGCGATCGTGACCGCCTGCTCGGCGGTCCCGGCCTCGTCGAGCGCCTATGTGCTGGCCCGCCAGATGGGCGGCGACGCGCCGCTACTGGCGCAGATCATCACGCTGCAGACGATTCTGGCGGCGATCACCATGCCGATCGCGATCGCGTTGGTGGTGTGACGGTCCCTTCACCTCTCCCATTGGGAGAGGTCGGCGCGCAGCGCCGTGTGAGGGGTTGCGCTCCATCGATGGGCCATCCCCCGCACCCGAATTGCTGCGCAATTCGACCTCTCCCCGGTGGGGAGAGGTGAAGAAGAGCGCTCGTCGAAATCGCTCAATTCGAACCCACCAGCCATATGCTCTGCACCGTCGCGGCGAGATTGTTGAGGCCGTGCAGGACGATCGTCAGCCAGAGCGAGTTCGAGCGGTAGCGCAAATAGCCGAGCAGCAGGCCGATCGAAAAAATCTCGCCGAAGAAGAACCAGTTGTACTGCATGTGCAGCGCCGTCCATGCCAGCGACGACAGCAGGATCGCGCCGGGGACGCCTAAAAACGATTCCGACCAGCCGCGATAGAGAAAGCCGCGGGCGAGCAATTCCTCCGAGATCGGTGCCGCAACACAGAACCCGATCAGCAGCAGCCACACCGCGCCGTCGGCTTGCGCCGATTTCAGCACGTCGCCCATGAACCCGGGCTGAACCTCACGTCCGAGGACACGCGACACCAGGTCCCATCCCATCACCAACACGACCAGCGCAGCGGCTCCCATGAAGAACATCTTCCACGACGTCCCGCGCAGCGCGAGATAATCGGCAAACCGCGTGCGCGTCGGACGGATCGCAATCCACAACGCCAGGACCGCCGCGGGCAGCCCCATGACGACCGATAACGAGATCGTCAGCCCGCCACTGGCGACCTTGGTCAGGGCGGCAATATCGATCGGCCCGCCCTGCCGCAGCAGGAAATAAGCCATCACCGCGATCTGCCCAAGGAACATCCCCGCAAACACGAACAGGCCCCACAGCGCCGTGCCCCAGAACTGCCAGATCCGCGGCGGAGGTTCGGCGGCAACGATGTCGAGGGAATTTTGGGGAGTGAGGGAATCCATCAGGAGACTTTCAGTGAGTTCACGGCAGCGCCCGTTCCAGCAAACCACTGACATCGTCGTTCGCCAGATCGACCGCGCCGTACATGCTGGCGTGATCGGTAGCAAGCCTTGTCGCCGCGAACAATTCGGCCTGATGCGGCGAAACCCCGTTGAGTGCTGCGGCCGCCGCCAGCAGCGCCAGTTTTTCGACCGTAAGCCGCGCCACGCGCTCGCTGTCGAGACGGCGGAATGATTTGCCGACAAACGCGATCGCCTCGCCGGCGCCCGGCAGGCCCAGCGTCTCGCCGGTGAGTTCGTGCAAAACCGCCTGCGCCGCATCGGCCTCGCGCGACAACGCGCGGAGCACGTCGAGGCACATCACATTGCCCGAGCCTTCCCAGATCGCGTTGACCGGCGCCTCGCGATAGTGCCGCGCCAAAATCCCCTCCTCCACATAGCCATTGCCGCCGAGGCACTCCATCGCCTCGTAGAGGAAACCGGGCGCGCTCTTGCAGACCCAGTATTTGATCGCCGGCGTCAGCAGCCGCATATAGGCCGTTTCCCTGGGATCGATCGGGGCGCGGTCGAACGACCGGCATAGCCGCATCACCAGCGCGATCGAGGCTTCGACATGCAGCGCCATGTCCGACAGCACCGCCTGCATCAGCGGCTGATCGGCGAGATATTTTTGGAACACGCTGCGGTATCTTGCGTGATGCAGCGCATGCGCCAATCCCGACCGCATCAGGCCAGCCGAAGCGATCGCACAATCCTGCCGCGTCAACTGCACCATCTGGATGATGGTGCGGATGCCCTTGCCCTCGTCGCCGATCCGCATTGCATGCGCATCGGCGAATTCCACTTCCGACGAGGCGTTGGAGCGGTTGCCGAGCTTGTCCTTCAGCCGCTGAAACCGGATCGCGTTGACCGAACCGTCCGGCGCAAAGCGCGGCATGAAGAAACAGCTCAGGCCCTCGTCGGCCTGCGCCAACACCAGAAACGCGTCGCACATCGGCGCCGACATGAACCATTTATGGCCGGTGATGCGATAGGCATCGCCGTCCCGCTCCGCCCGCGTCATGTTGGATCGGACGTCGGTGCCGCCCTGCTTCTCGGTCATGCCCATGCCGAGCGTCATGCCGCGTTTGGTCCACCACGGCGCAAAGTCCGGATCATAGGCGCGGGTCGCAATGACAGGCATCACCCTCGCCAGCAGATCCGGCTGCGCCGCCAGTGCTGCGACCGAAGCGCGCGTCATGGTGACCGGACAGAGATGCCCGGTCTCGACTTGCGCGGCCATGTAGAACTTTGCGGCGCGTATCACCTCGGACGCGCCGCCGGCAGGCTGTCCCTGCGCATTCCAGGTCGAATTATGCACGCCGGCATGCGCGCTGTGCGCCATCAACTCGTGATAGGCCGGATGGAACTCGACCTCGTCGCGGCGGTTGCCTTTTGAATCGAACGTCCGCAATTTCGGTGTGTTCTCGTTGGCGAGGCGGCCCCGCTCCGCCATCGCGGCCGAACCCCAATGCCGGCCGAACTCCGACAGTTCGTTCTGCGCCACAGCCTCGCCATTGGCGGCGACCGCGGCGGCCAGCGGCCGGTCCACCGCGAACAGGTCGACGTCGCAAAACGGCGGCGACTGGTTGAAGACCTCGTGGGTTGCGAATGAAGCCTGCGTCATGGCCGGTCCTGGCGATCGGGAATCAATTGCGCGGCGTGATCGGAAAATCATAGGCCTGCCTGCTCACGCCCGGCAGCGAAAAGTGCCACCATTCCTTCGAATAGTTGACAAAGCCCTGCCGTGCCATCGCAGCCACCAGCATGTTGCGCCAGCGCCGCTGGGCCGGCGTGATCGAACCCGCCGCGGTGTGGCCCTTCAGGTCGGTGCAATCATAGCCGGTGCCCATGTCGACGCTGCCTTCCGGTGCGCGCGCCTCCACCGGCGCGGTGCAGTCGGCATAGGTTTTGTTCGGATCGAACGCCGCGGAGTTGTCGGCGGTAAGATCGACCAGCGTCAGATCGAGCGCCCCGCCGGTGGAATGCTCGGAATGGCTGGCGATATAGCCGAGCCGGAACAGGTCTTGCTTGGGGATGGCCGGATTGAAGCGCCGGCCGGCGGCCGTCTCCCGGCCGGTGCGCGACCACGCCACCATGTCGGCGACCGCGCGCTGCGGCCGGTAGCAATCGAACATCTTTAGCGACAGCTTTTGTTTGGCGAGTTCCTGCTGGATGCTTTTCAGCGCCAGGCCGACATTCCGCTTCACCACGCACTCGGCCGCCCCGTAGCCGGCCAGCGGGTGGCCGACGAAATTATTGGCGCTGGCATAGCGGATGTCCTGGATGATGGTGGGGTCGATATCCCGGAGATGGACAAAGCCGCCCGGCAAGGCCTGGGCCAGCGCCGCCGGGCCATAGGTCAGGCCCAGCCCGGTTAACGCGATCGCTAAAATCAGCCGACATTTCTGCATGATGTGCTCTCCGCACGCTGAACGCGGCGACATTGCGGCAACTCCCTTTACCCTGCGCGGCGACAGACCGGGGGATAACTCGCAAGGCCCCTATTCGCACTTGCCCCCCGCGCCGTCTCTGCCTATAGCTCTCGCTTTAATGACCCCTGTATCGAAATCGACCTTCGTCCTCGGTCACCGGCATCTGCTGGGAATCGAGGGACTTTCCGCTGCCGACATTACCGGCTTGCTCGACCTTTCCGAGGAATATGTCGAGCTCAACCGCCAGGTGGACAAGAAGCGCACCTCGCTGCGCGGCCGTACCCAGGTCAATTTGTTCTTCGAGGCGTCGACCCGCACCCAGTCGTCGTTCGAGCTGGCCGGCAAGCGCCTGGGCGCCGACGTCATGAACATGTCGGTGTCGCAGTCCTCGATCCGCAAGGGCGAGACGCTGATGGACACCGCGGTGACCCTCAACGCCATGCATCCGGATATCCTGGTGGTGCGGCACCACGCCTCGGGTGCGGTGGAACTGCTGGCGCGCAAGGTCGACGGTTCCGTCGTCAATGCCGGCGACGGCGCCCACGAACATCCGACGCAAGCGCTGCTCGACGCGCTCACCATCCGCCGCAACAAGGGGCGGCTGGAAGGGCTGGTGATCGCGATCTGCGGCGACGTGATGCATTCGCGGGTGGCGCGCTCCAACATCCTGCTGCTCAACACCATGGGCGCCCGCGTCCGCGTCGTCGCCCCCTCCACGCTGTTGCCGCGCGGCATCGAGCGGATGGGCGTCGAGGTCGCGCGCGACATGCGCGAGGGCCTCAATGGTGCCGACATCGTGATGATGCTGCGGCTGCAGCGCGAGCGGATGAACGGCTCCTTCGTGCCGTCGAGCCAGGAATATTTCCATTATTTCGGGCTCGACCAGAAGAAGCTCGCTTACGCCAAGCCGGACGCGCTGGTGATGCATCCGGGTCCGATGAACCGCGGCGTCGAGATCGACTCGATCGTCGCCGACGGCGCGCAATCACTGATCCGCGAGCAGGTGGAAATGGGAGTGGCGGTGCGGATGGCGGTGCTCGAAGCACTGGCCCGCAACCTGCCGAACGCCTGACATGCTGACCGATCGCCGCCCCATCCTGCTCGCCAACGCCCGAATCGTCGATCCCTCCAGGGATTTCGACGGCCCCGGCGACGTCCTGATTGCGGACGGCATGATCCGCGATGCAAAACGCGGCATCGGCGCCGCCGGCGTCCCCGAAGGCACCGACATCATCAATTGCGACGGCAAGATCGTCGCCCCCGGACTGATCGACATGCGCGCTTTCGTCGGCGAGCCCGGCGCCAGCCACCGCGAGACCTTTGCCTCCGCGAGCCAAGCTGCCGCCGCCGGCGGCATCACCACCATCATCTGCCAGCCCGACACCTCGCCCGTGATCGACAATTCGGCGACCGTCGATTTCGTGATGCGCCGGGCGCGCGACACCGCCATCGTCAACATCTATCCGATGGCGGCGCTGACAAAAGGCATGCGCGGCGAGGAAATGACCGAGATCGGGCTGTTGAAGGCCGCCGGCGCCGTGGCCTTCACCGACGGCGCCAGCAGCGTCACCAATGCGCAGGTGATGCGCCGCGCGCTGACCTACGCCCGCGATTTCGACGCCCTGATCGTGCACCACACCGAGGACCCGGATCTGGTCGGCGAAGGCGTCATGAACGAAGGCGAGTTCGCTGCTCGGCTCGGGCTGGTCGGGATTCCCAATGCCGCCGAGGCTGTCATGCTGGAGCGCGACATGCGCCTGGTCGCGCTGACCGGCGGGCGCTATCACGCGGCCTCGCTGAGCTGCATCGAGTCGCTGGAAATCCTCAAACGCGCCCGCGACGCCGGCTTATCGGTCTCGGCCTCGGTCTCGATCAATCACGTGACCCTGAACGAAAACGACATCGGCCCCTACCGGACCTTCCTGAAGCTGTCGCCGCCGCTGCGCACCGAGGAAGACCGGCTGGCGCTGGTGTCAGCCGTGGCCTCCGGCCTGATCGACGTCGTGATGTCCGATCACAATCCGCAGGACGTCGAGGTGAAGCGGCTGCCGTTCGCGGAAGCGGCTTCCGGCGCGGTCGGCCTGCAGACCATGCTGCCGGCGGCGCTGCGGCTCATTCATAATGGCGAGATGGATTTCAAAACCCTGATCCGGGCGATGTCGACGCGGCCGGCGGAACTGATGGGGCTGCCCGGCGGCTCGTTGCGCGCCGGCTCGCCCGCTGACGTGATCGTGATCGACGCCGATATCCCCTGGGTGCTCAATCCCGCCGATCTCAAATCGCAGTGCAAGAACACGCCATTCGACGATGCCCGCTTCTCCGGCCGCGTGGTGCGGACTATTGTCGGCGGACGCACGGTGTATGAGCATGTCTAGCAGAGCGTTTTCGAGCGAAGTGGGTACCGGTTCGCGTCAAGAAAACTCGTCAAAAAGAGACCGTCATGCGCGGGAAATTTGCCGGGGCGGCAGGAGCAAGCGCCATGTTGGGTGACGGATTCCTCATCGTCGCATTCCTGCTCGGCTACCTCCTCGGCTCGATTCCGTTCGGGTTGTTGCTGACCAAACTCGCCGGCACGCAGGATCTGCGCTCGATCGGCTCCGGCAGTATCGGCGCCACCAATGTGCTGCGCACCGGCCGCAAGGGCCTCGCTGCGGCAACCTTGATTGGCGACGCGCTCAAGGGCACGCTGGCCGTGGTCATCGCAGGCTATTACGGCGGGCCGAACGCGGCGATGCTGGCGGCGCTCGGCGCCTTTCTCGGCCATCTGTTTCCGGTCTGGCTGAAATTTCGCGGCGGCAAAGGCGTCGCCGTCTATATCGGCGTGCTGATCGGGTTGTTCTGGCCGGCCGCGCTGATCTTCTGCGCGATGTGGCTCGCGACCGCCTTCACCACGCGCTATTCGTCGCTGTCGGCTTTGGTGGCGGCGTTCATCACGCCGCTGTTCCTGTGGTGGTTCGGCCATCCGGCGCTGGCCTCGCTGTTCGCGGTGCTGACCCTGCTGCTGTTCTACGCGCACCGCAAAAATATCAAGCGGCTGCAGGCGGGCACCGAGGGCAAGATCGGGGAGAAGTGAGCCGGCGGCGGAACTATTTTCGCGCCAGCGCTTCCTCGACAAAAATCGCCGCCGCCAGCGCCTGCGCGTCCGCCCCAAACCGCGCGATCACCTGTACGCCGACCGGCAAGCCGCCGTCGGCGACATGGGCGGGAATGTTGACGCACGGCACACCCATCAGCGTCCAGAGCCGGTTCAGCCGGGCATCGCCGGTCGACGCCAGTCCCCTCGGGGCGGCGCCGGGCGCCGAGAACGTCAGCAACACGTCGAAATCCTCAAACACCTTGCCCAATGCGTGCCGGGCCCGGCTCGCGATTTTGATCGCCTCGTCATAGGCGGCGGGCGGCGTGCCCTTGCTTTCGTCGAGCCGCCCGCGCAGCAGCGGCGCCATCGCGGCATAATTTTCGCGGTATTCCCAGGCCAGCGCCAGATGCGCCTCGAACTCCTGCACGACCGGATGCGCGCGCCACGCCTCGGCGACGATCTCCGGTAACGCCAGCGCGCGCACCGGGGCGCCGGCGCGTTCCGACGCCACCACTGCAATCCGCAGCGCCTCCACGCTGGCCGCTTCCGAGCTGCCTGCAAAATCCTGCGTGACGACGCCAATGCGCGGCGGCGGCACCGTCTCCGCTGGCAGAAATTCGGGCCGGCCGGTCATCGCCGCCAGCCCGCGTGCGACGTCCTCGACGCCGGCCGCGAACAGCCCGACGGTATCCAGTGTCCAGGAATAGCATTTGACGCCTACCGTCGGCAGCAGCCGGTAAGACGGTTTTATCGCGGCGACGCCACAGAACGACGCCGGCCGGATCACCGAACCGCCGGTCTGCGTTCCCAGCGCCAGCGGAATCATCCCGGCCCCGACGGCCGCCGCCGAGCCCGCCGACGATCCGCCCGGCGTATGGCCGTGATGATGCGGATTGAGCGTCGCGGTCGGATCGGACGAGGCGAACGCCGTCGTCGTCGTCTTGCCGATGATGGTGGCGCCCGCCTGCTTCAGGGCAGCGACCACGGCCGCATCCCCGCGCGACCTAAATCCCCTGTAGATCGGCGAGCCCATCTCGGTCGGAAAATCCGCGGTATCCATGATGTCCTTGATGCCGACGGCGATGCCGCGCAGCGGCCCGGCGCTGACGGCGCGCGCCTTGTTGTCGTGGCAGACAAAGGCGCCGATGGTGTTTTCATGCGCGGCGATCGCCTCGAGCGATTGGCCGATCGCAGCATCAGGCGAAAGCTCGCCGGAATCGATCCGGCGCTGGAGATCGGCGAGCGAGATCATGGAATTTCGTCTCCTGCATGAACTTGGGCGGTTTTACGAAGCGCTCCTGGACCAGACAAGTGGATGCGCCGCAAACCTGCCCCTCGTCATGGCCGGGCTTGTCCCGGGCACGACGACTATCCCGCACTCAAACAAGTTGATCGCAATCTCCGGTTGGGCAAAGCTGGGCCGGCATGTATGACCGTCCCCCCAGCACACCCCATCTCTCCGACATCGAACGGCTCAACCGTCTGCGGCTGATCCGCTCGGACAATGTCGGGCCGCGCACCTTTGCCTCGCTGCTGCGCTATTTCGGCGATGCCGCCACGGCACTGGAGCGGTTGCCCGATCTGGCGCGGCGCGGCGGCGCGACGCGGCCGGGCCGCATTTGCAGCGAGGACGATGCCCGCGCCGAACTCGATGCCGCCAAAAAGATCGGCGTCAGCCTGCGGGCGCCCGATGAAGCCGGTTACCCGCCGCGGCTTGCCACCATCGACGACGCGCCGCCACTGCTCGGCGTGCGCGGCGCGCCTGACGCATTGATGCGGCCGATGATCGCGATCGTCGGCTCGCGCAATGCCTCGGGCGCCGGGCTGAAATTCGCAGGCACGATCGCGCGCGATCTCGGCGATGCCGGCTTTGTCGTGATCTCCGGCCTCGCCCGCGGGATCGATCAGGCCGCCCATCGCGCCAGCATTCAAAGCGGCACCGTCGCGGTGCTGGCCGGCGGCCATGACAAAATCTATCCGCCCGAGCATGAGGATCTGCTGGCGGCGCTGCTGGAATCCGGCGCTGCGATTTCCGAAATGCCGCTCGGCCATGTGCCGCGGGCGCGCGATTTTCCCCGACGCAACCGGCTGATCTCGGGGGCGGCGCTCGGCGTCGTCATCGTCGAGGCCGCGCATCGTTCCGGATCGCTGATCACAGCAAGGATGGCCGCCGAACAGGGCCGCGAGGTATTTGCGGTGCCGGGCTCGCCGCTCGATCCGCGCGCCGCCGGCACCAACGATCTGATCAAGCAGGGCGCGACGCTGGTCACCGAGGCCGGTGACGTCATCAGCGCGGTCGAGCCGATCATGGAGCGGCCGATCATGCTCGGCGCACGCGAAGACGACGGCGAGCCGCTGGATTTCGAAGCCGACACCAGCGATCGCGCGCGCATCGTCAATCTGTTGGGCCCGAGCCCGGTCAGCCTGGACGATCTGATCCGGATGTCGGGCGCTTCGCCCGCGATCGTGCGCGCGGTGCTGCTCGAACTTGAGTTCGCCGGACGACTGGAGTCACGGCGGCGGGCTGGTGTCGCTAACCTAAGTCATCAACGGGCTTCATTGCGCCCATCGAATTGCATGCGCGCGCTTTCGATCTCGGTGCGGTGGTCAAAGGCCCATTTGCCGAGCGCCTCCACCGGCTGCGACAGCCCGCGCCCGAGATCGGTGAGCTCATAATCGACCCGCGGCGGAATGGTCGGGAATACGGTTCGCGTCACCAGGCCATCGCGTTCGAGCCCACGCAGCGTCAGCGTCAGCATGCGCTGCGAGATGCCGCCGACCATGCGCTTGATCTCGTTGAAGCGGCGCGGACCGCCGCCGAGCAGCATGATGATGAACACACTCCATTTGTCGCCGACCCGCGACAGGATGGAGGCCACCCCGCGGCAGTCGCTACCGAGGTGGGCGTTCGGCGGCAAGACCGGTGCTTTCAGGGCAGGCACTTCCTTGTGCTCGGGTGTCATCGCTGTGCTCGGGTTTCAAAAATGTGCGTTCTTGCAGGGGTTTAGGGCAGTCACTCATATAGCGCCAGTTACAAACCTATACCAGCAAAGGTGACCTGCCATGAAACTCCTGCATCTCGATTCCAGCGTCCTCGGCCCGCATTCCGTCAGCCGCCAGGTGTCCGCCGCCGTCGTCGACCGGCTGCGCAAGGCGACCCCTGCCCTCGACATCAGCTATCGCGACCTGACGCTGACCCCGCTGGCGCATCTCAGCGGCCCCCACCTCGCCGCCGGCCAGGGCGCCCCGGCGGAGGCCTCGCTGCGCGAGGACATCGCCACCGGTCAGGCCGTACTGGATGAGTTTTTGGCCGCCGACATCGTCGTGCTCGGCGCGCCGATGTACAATTTCACCATTCCGAGCCAGCTCAAGGCCTGGATCGACCGCATCCTGGTGGCGGGCAAGACGTTCAAATACGGCGCGCAGGGCGCCGAGGGCCTCGCCGGCAACAAGCGCGTCATCGTCGCGATCTCGCGTGGCGGCTTCTACGGCGCCGGCACGCCGGCCGCCGTCGGCGAACATCTGGAAACCTATTTGCGCTGGGTGTTCGGCTTCATCGGCGTGACCAATCCGGAATTCATTTCCGCCGACGGCATCCAGGCTGGACCCGAGCATCGGGAAAAAGCGGTAGCCAGCGCGCTGCACGCCGCAAGCAATCTCAACGCCGCGTAACCGCAAAATCGACACCGCCCGCCGCTGCGATCAGCAGCGGCGGGCGGACCTCATGCGGGGAAAGACTCTGCCGGCGCTAATACCAGGCGCCCTGCACGCCCATGATGACGGCAACAAGCGAGACCAAAAGGCCGAGACAGGAAAATATGGCGATTGAAACCAACTGATCGCGATCTGAATTCTCTGACGCTGACGATACGGGAGTTGAAGTCGAGATGCGGGCGGCTTTCGGCATGTCTGCACTCCAATGGATTACGTTCAAAAAATACCCCGGCCCAGAATGGAGTCTCGGCAACATCGATGATGGTTCAACCATTGGCCGGTTTCCCGGAAAATACCTCCGCAAGAGGAGACAACCGGCCAGCGCAACCGGCGTAAAATTTTTTCCGCCGGAAGCGCTGACCGAATTTTCGTGAGTGCCGCCTAGCCCCGATAGATCGGCGCTCCCGCCGGCGAAGCCGTCGAACCGCCATCGACGAACAGTTCCTGGCCCTGAATATGAGCGGCATCATCCGATGCCAGGAACAACACCGTCTTTGAAATGTGATCTGGTTCACCAATGCGGCCGAGCGGTGTCGTCAGTCCGATGCGCTTCTCGAACGCCTTCTCGGCGTCCGCCGTCGCGGTCGCAGCGCCCCAGATCGGGGTGCGGGTTGCACCGGGCGAGACGACGTTGACGCGAATATTGCGTGGCGACAATTCCGACGCCATCACCCGCGCCATCGCGCGCACGCCGGCCTTGCTCGCCGCATAGGCGGAATAGCCGGGATTGCCAAGCACCGAGATCACCGAGCCGTTCAGGATGATCGAGGCGCCGTCGTTCAAATGCGGGACGGCCGCCTGCACGGTGAAGAATACCCCGGTCAGGTTGGTCCTGATCACCGCTTCGAACGCGGCAAGCGTGGTTCCCCCGACAGCCGTCTGGCCGGGGATACCGGCGTTGGCGAACACGATATCGAGCTTGCCGAATTTCGCGACTGCCGTTTTCACGGCCGCTTCCGTTGCCGCGATGTCGGTGGCATCGGCTTCGATCGCGATCGCATTCGGCCCCAGTTCCCTGGCGGCGGCTTCCAGCGTCGCCTTGTTGCGCCCGGTGATGGCGACCTTCGCCCCGTGGGCCACGAACAGCTTTGCGGTCGCGAGCCCAATGCCGCCGTTGCCCCCGGTAATCAACGCCGTCTTGTTTGAAAGTCTCACGGTAGCCTCCGTCCATCTTGGTTGCATTATTAAACTATGTTGCCTAACTAGGGCATCTGGTTTTATAATGCAACTACACAAGCCGGTGATGTGACCCGGCCACGGAGACCGCGACCATGAAGCGAACCAGTTTCGAAGGCGACCAGTGCCCGATTGCGCGATCGCTGGACGTGATCGGCGACTGGTGGTCGCTCCTGATCATCCGCGACGCATTGTTGGGAGGCCGCCGTTTCGGCGAGTTCCAGAAAAGTCTCGGACTGGCGAAAAACATCCTCACCGTGCGGCTGCGCGCGCTGGTGGATCAGAACATCCTCAAAACCGCGCCCGCCTCGGACCGCAGCGCCTATCAGGAATACGTCCTGACGCCGAAGGGCCGCGGCATCTTTCCAATCCTGGTCGCGCTCAGGCAATGGAGCGAAGAGTTCGACGCGAGGCCGGAGGAAATCGGAACCATCATGGTCGACCGCGAAAAGGGAAAGCCGGTGCGCAAGCTCGCGCTTTATTCACAGGACGGGCGCGTGCTTACCGCCGCCGACACGGCGCTGAAGCCGCGGCCGGCTGCAAAGCGCGCGCGAAGCGTCGCTGGCTGAAATGCCCTCGCCCGATTGCTCGACGGGCGAATCAAAATTTCCTGTCAAGTCGCAACTAAGAAAATATTCCTCTTGCCGCGTCGGGCAAATCAGTGGCTTTCTCCGCGCGTCTCACCCGACAAGAGCAACTGTGCTGGAAGTAGACCTACGATCTGCCGGGCTCAAGGCTGGCGCTGGCGCGCCCCCGCCTTCGGCGGCTAACGGCCTTGACCCCGTCCGCTCGCCGGTCTGTTGGCTTAGCAAGCGCTCGGGCGGATCGCGCCGCGAGGATGCGGATGCACATCCATTCGTTGTTTGACAATTGAATCGGAAATCTCACCCCGTCATTGCGAGCCAACGGGTCGCGCGAATGCGCGCCCGATGACGGGCTCAGCGAAGCAATCGATCTCGCCGAGCAAAGAAAGAATGTGGATTGCTTCGCTTCGCTCGCAGTGACGTTGAGAGACTCGTAATGACGTTGAGCGAGCAGCGCCCAAGCTCGCGCCCCATCTCACGACAGCTTGCGCTTGCTGCGCAGCCGCAGCCGCTCTTCCGCCTCGAGTTGGGCCATTGCGAGCAGATGACTGAGGATCTCGAGCTTGTGGCGCCTGGCCAGTTTGACCAGATCGGCAACGGTCTCCGCGATGAAGGCCACGGCCTCATCCGGGCCGCCCTCCCCATCAGGGTCTTCTGCGCGCGATCGACGATCCCTGCCCGAAGCTGTGCGCCTCCGGCCGCCCCCAGCCTTACTCAAAAGAAGCCTTGCTCAAAAAACTTTCATCCAATGCCTTAATAATATGTCCAAGAAATACCCGCTTTGCGAGCACAACTCTAGGACGCATTTCGCAACGTTATAGATATAAAGTCGTATCCCTTTGGTTCCCCATCAATATCTGTCGATTTGACAGGGGCCGCCTCACCACCCATGTTCGCTCCGAAACGGCGGTCGCGAGTCTCGCGGAACCGGCCTTTATCTTTTCCCATAAGCCATTGGAATGACATGAATATCGTCATCGTGGAGTCGCCGGCGAAAGCCAAGACCATCAATAAGTATTTGGGCTCCTCCTACGAGGTTCTGGCCTCATTCGGGCATGTCCGCGATCTCCCGGCCAAGAACGGATCGGTCGATCCGGAGGCCAATTTCCAGATGATCTGGGAAATCGACCCCAAGGCGGCCGGCCGCCTCAACGACATCGCCAAGGCGCTGAAGGGCGCCGACCGCCTGATTCTCGCAACCGACCCCGATCGCGAGGGCGAAGCGATCTCCTGGCACGTGCTCGAAGTGCTGAAGGAAAAGCGCGCGATCAAGGACCACAAGATCGAGCGCGTGGTGTTCAACGCCATCACCAAGCAGGCGGTGACGGATGCGATGAAATCGCCGCGCCAGATCGATGGCGCGCTGGTCGACGCCTATATGGCGCGCCGCGCGCTGGACTATCTGGTCGGCTTCACGCTGTCGCCGGTGTTGTGGCGCAAACTGCCGGGCGCGCGTTCGGCCGGCCGCGTGCAGTCGGTCGCACTGCGGCTGGTCTGCGACCGCGAACTGGAAATCGAAAAATTCGTCGCCCGCGAATACTGGTCGCTGGTGGCGACATTGACGACGCCGCGCGGCGACGCCTTCGAGGCCCGCCTGGTCGGCGCCGACGGCAAGAAGATCCAGCGGCTCGACATCGGCACCGGCGCCGAAGCCGAAGAACTCAAGAAAGCGATCGAGGCCGCCAACTTCACGGTTTCGACCGTCGAAGCCAAGCCGGCGCGGCGAAATCCGCAGGCGCCCTTCACCACCTCGACCTTGCAACAGGAAGCCAGCCGCAAGCTCGGCTTTGCGCCGGCGCATACGATGCGGATCGCGCAGCGGCTCTATGAGGGCATCGACATCGGCGGCGAGACCACCGGTCTCATCACCTACATGCGAACCGACGGCGTGCAGATTGACGGCTCGGCGATCACGCAGGCCCGCAAGGTGATCGGCGAGGATTACGGCAACGCCTATGTGCCGGACGCGCCGCGCCAATATGTGAGCAAGGCCAAGAACGCCCAGGAAGCGCATGAAGCGATCCGCCCGACCGACCTGTCGCGCCGGCCCGCCGAAATGCGCCGCCGCCTCGATACCGACCAGGCCCGGCTCTATGAGCTGATCTGGATCCGCACCATCGCGAGCCAGATGGAATCGGCCGAACTCGAACGCACCACCGTCGACATCGCGGCCAAAGCCGGCTCCCGCGTGCTGGATCTGCGCGCCAGCGGCCAGGTCATCAAGTTCGACGGCTTTCTGGCGCTCTACCAGGAAGGCCGCGACGACGACGGCGACGACGAGGACAGCCGCCGCCTCCCCGCCATGAGCGAGGGCGAAGCGTTGAAGCGGCAGGCGCTCGCCGTCACCCAACATTTCACCGAACCGCCGCCGCGCTTCTCGGAAGCGTCCCTGGTCAAGCGCATGGAAGAACTCGGCATCGGCCGTCCCTCGACCTATGCCTCGATCCTGCAGGTGTTGAAGGACCGCGGCTACGTCAAGCTGGAGAAGAAGCGGCTCCATGGCGAGGACAAGGGCCGCGTCGTGGTCGCGTTCCTCGAAAACTTCTTCGCGCGCTATGTGGAATATGATTTCACCGCCGATCTGGAAGAACAGCTCGACCGCGTCTCGAACAACGAGATTTCCTGGCAGCAGGTGCTGAAGGATTTCTGGACCGGCTTCATCGGCGCCGTCAACGACATCAAGGATCTCCGCGTTTCCGAGGTGCTCGATGCGCTCGACGATATGCTGGGCCCGCACATCTACCCGCCGCGCACCGATGGCGGCGATGTCCGGCAGTGCCCGACCTGCGGCACCGGCAAGCTCAATCTGAAGGCCGGCAAGTTCGGCGCCTTCGTCGGCTGCTCCAACTATCCGGAATGCCGTTACACCCGTCCGCTCGCCGCCGACAGCGAGGCCAGCGCCGATCGCGTGCTCGGCAAGGATCCCGCGACCGATCTCGACGTCACGGTGAAGGCCGGACGTTTCGGCCCCTACATCCAGCTCGGCGAACAGAAGGATTATGCCGAAGGCGAGAAGCCGCGGCGCGCCGGCATCCCCAAGAACATGTCGCCCGGCGACATGGAACTGGAGCTGGCGCTCAAGCTGCTGTCGCTGCCGCGCGAAATCGGAAAACACCCGGAGACCGGCGAGCCGATCACCGCAGGCATCGGCCGCTTCGGCCCGTTCGTGCGCCATGAGAAGACCTATGCCAGCCTCGAGGCCGGCGATGAGGTGTTCGACGTCGGGCTCAACCGCGCGGTGACGCTGATCGCCGAAAAGATCGCAAAGGGCCCGAGCGGCCGGCGCTTCGGCGCCGATCCCGGCAAGCCCCTGGGCGAGCATCCGAGCCTCGGCGGCGTCGCGGTCAAGAACGGCCGCTACGGCGCCTATGTCACAGCCGGCGGCGTCAACGCCACGATCCCCAGCGACAAGACGCCGGAGACGATCACGCTCTCCGAGGCCATCGCGCTGATCGACGAACGCGCGGCCAAGGGCGGCGGCAAGCCGAAGCGCGGGGCGAAGAAAGCCGCGCCGAAGAAGAAGGTCGCGGCCAAAGCCGCCGCCGATCCCGACGCCCCAAAACCCGCCAAGAAGGCGGCGGTGAAGAAAGCCGCCGCAAAGCCGAAATCCGAAGCCGTCAGCAAGGCGCGGGCGCCGGTTGCCTCCGCGGCCAAGACGTCGGCGGCGAAACCACCACCCGCATCAAAAACGCCTGCGAAGAAAAGCGCGGGCAAGGCCCGGGGATAAGTGAAGAGCAAACACGACAATGGCTTTCCGGCCCGGGACGCCATCGTCGCCTTCATCCGTTCGAATCCAGGCAAGGTCGGCACCCGCGAGATCGCGCGCGAGTTCGGCCTGAAGAATGCCGACCGCGTCGAGCTGAAGCGCATCCTGCGTGAACTCGCCGACGACGGCACCATCGCCAAGCGCGGCCGGACCATCCAGGAACCCGCGGCGCTGCCGCCGACCGTGATGGCCGACATCACCGGCCGCGACACCGACGGCGAACTGCTCGCCACCCCCACTGAATGGGATGAGGAAGAATACGCCGCCGCGCCAAAAATCCGCATCCATGTGCCGCGCCGACCGCAGCCAGGCACGGCGGCCGGTATCGGCGACCGCGTGTTGCTGCGGGTCGACAAGACCGGTGACAGCGAGGGAACGCCGTATCGCGGCCGTGTCATCAAGGTCATCGACCACGCCAGGACCCGGCTGCTGGGAATTTTCCGCAAGGCTCCCAATGGCGGCGGCCGGCTGGTTCCGATCGACAAGAAACAGGTCGGGCGCGAATTGAACATCGCGAGCGCCGATACCGGCGGCGCCGAGGATGGCGATCTCGTCAGCGTCGATCTCGTGCGCACCCGCGGTTATGGCCTCGCCTCCGGCAAGGTGAAGGAACGGCTGGGATCGCTGGCGACGGAAAAAGCGGTCAGCCTGATCGCGATCCACGCCCATGAAATCCCGCAAGCCTTCTCGCCGTCGGCGCTGCGTGAAGCCGAAGAGGCCAAACCGGCGACGCTGAAAGGCCGCGAGGACTGGCGCGAACTGCCGCTGGTCACCATCGATCCGCCCGACGCCAAGGATCACGACGACGCGGTTCATGCCGAGCCCGATCCCGATCCAAATAACAAAGGCGGATATATCGTCCATGTCGCGATCGCCGACGTCGCCTTCTATGTGCGGCCGGGCTCGGCGCTGGATCGCGATGCGTTGTTGCGCGGCAATTCGGTGTATTTCCCGGATCGCGTCGTGCCGATGCTGCCCGAGCGGATCTCCAACGATCTCTGCTCGCTGGTGCCGGGCGAGCCGCGCGGCGCGCTCGCGGTGCGGATGGTGATCGGGAGCGACGGCCGCAAGCGGTCGCACAGCTTTCATCGGGTGCTGATGCGTTCGGCCGCCAAACTGAACTACGCGCAGGCGCAAGCCGCGATCGACGGCCGGCCGGATGACACCACCGGCCCCCTGCTCGAGCCGATCCTCAAGCCGCTCTACACGGCTTACGCTCTGGTCAAGCTGGCGCGCGACGAGCGCGACCCGCTCGATCTGGATCTGCCCGAGCGCAAGATCCTGCTGAAACCCGACGGCACGGTCGACCGAGTCATCGTGCCCGAGCGCCTCGACGCGCATAAGTTGATCGAAGAATTCATGATCCTCGCCAACGTCGCAGCGGCCGAGATGCTTGAAAAGAAGGCGCTGCCGCTGATCTACCGGGTGCACGATGAACCAACCCAGGAGAAGGTTCATAATCTGCAGGAGTTCTTGAAGACGCTCGACCTGCCGTTCGCCAAGACCGGCGCGCTGCGTCCCGCTCTGTTCAATCGCGTGCTTAGCCAGGTGAAGGGCCACGATTCCGAGCCGTTGGTGAACGAGGTCGTTCTGCGCTCGCAGGCCCAGGCGGAATACTCGTCGGAAAATTACGGCCATTTCGGCCTCAACCTTCGGCGCTATGCGCATTTCACCTCGCCGATCAGGCGGTACGCGGACCTGATCGTGCATCGCGCGCTGATCCGCGCACTCGGCCTCGGCGAAGGCGCGCTGCCGGAAACCGAGTCGCTGGAGACGCTCAGCGAAGTCGCGGCGCAGATTTCCGTCACCGAACGCCGCGCCATGAAGGCCGAGCGCGAGACCGCCGACCGGCTGATCGCCCATTTCCTCGCCGACCGCATCGGCGCCAGCTTTCAGGGCCGGATCTCCGGCGTCACCCGCGCCGGGCTGTTCGTCAAACTCAGCGATACCGGCGCCGACGGGTTGATCCCGATCCGGACGCTGGGCACCGAATATTTCAATTACGACGAGACCCGCCACGCGCTGGTCGGCACACGCAGCGGTGCCATGCACCGATTGGGGGACGTCGTCGACGTGCGTCTGGTAGAAGCAGCACCAGTCGCTGGCGCGCTGCGGTTTGAGCTATTATCTGAGGGCCAGGTCATTCCGCGCGGCAGAAAACGCGACGGCGGGCGCGACGGATCGAAAGTGCAGGCCACGCCATCGAAGGCGCATCCGGGCCGCAGCCCGCGCAAGAAGGATCGCAAGCCGGGCAAGGCAAAACCCGGCAAACCGAAGAGAGGCAAGTCATGGAAACGGTGAGCCCTGCGACGACAGTCTGGACCCGGGATTCCGCAACCGCCGAAAAGCGCGACGTCTGGACCGCGATGAAGCGCGGCTTTCGCAGCCGCTGTCCGCGCTGCGGCCAAGGCAAGCTGTTTCGCGCCTTCCTGAAGGTCGACGACCATTGTTCGGTCTGCGCACTCGACTACACGCCGCACCGCGCCGACGACTTGCCCGCCTATCTCGTGATCGTCATCGTCGGCCACATCGTGGTGCCCGTGGTGCTGTGGATCGAAACCAATTATTCGCCGCCGGTCTGGCTGCAGCTTTCGATCTATCTGCCGTTCACCTTTTTTGCATCGCTGGCGTTGCTGCAGCCGGTGAAGGGCGCGGTGGTCGGGATGCAATGGGCGTTGCGCATGCATGGGTTTGACGAGAATGCCCCTGCCGACATTTCGCCGGGCTAGCTTCGCTCGAAAACGCGCTTCCTAAACGAGACCAAAAAAAACAAACGGGGATGGAATGACCGACGCCGCGACTGCCGTAGTGGAAGGAAAAGAAGCCGATCACCATCCCTATTTCCGGCCGAAGGACGCGGCGACGCTGATCCTGATCGATCGCTCCGGCGACAAGCCGAAGGTGCTGGTCGGCAAGCGCCACGACAATGTGGTGTTCATGCCCGGCAAATATGTTTTTCCCGGCGGCCGCGTCGATAAGTCGGACAACCGCATTCCGGTTGCAGCCCCCATCACCAGCGAGCTCGAAGCCAATTTGCTCAAGGGCAGCCCGAAGATCGCGCCGTCGCGCGCTCGGGCGCTCGCGGTCGCCGCGATCCGCGAGGCCTGCGAGGAAACCGGCCTCTGCCTCGGCCGCAAAGTCGAAAAGCCGTCCACGCTCGACGGCCCGTGGAAGCCGTTCGCGGACGCCGGGCTGCTGCCCGATCCGTCCGGCCTGTTCCTGATCGCGCGCGCGATCACTCCGCCCGGCCGCGTCCGGCGTTTCGATACGCGCTTCTTCACCGCGGACGCATCCAGCATCGCCCATCGCGTCGAGGGCGTGATCCATGCCGACGCCGAACTGGTGGAGCTGGTCTGGGTCGAGATCGGCTCAAAGCCGCTGGCGGACGCGCATGCCATGACCAAGAACGTGCTCGCCGAACTCGAACGCCGCCTCGCCACCGGGCCATTGCAACACGATGCGCCGGTGCCGTTCTTCCATTTCTACGGCGGCAAGATGCAGAAGGACGTCTTGGGGGCGTGAGGACCGCTCCCTCCCCGTCATTGCGAGGAGCCCTTGCGACGAAGCAATCCACACTTGTCGCGCGGATGCATGGATTGCTTCGCTTCGCTCGCAATGACGCTGAAATATCCTCTCCGCCCCATCCAAATTGCAAAATTCTTCCCACCTGCCCCGATGGTGCAGCCCTTCGAACTCCCTATCTCTTCCCCAACGACACAAAGTACGGAACGGGGCGATGGCAAAACGGCAACTCAAGCTCGGCGCGTTCATGCGGCCGGTCTCTATCCACACCGGTGCTTGGCGCTATCCCGGGGCCTGGCCCGACGCCAATTTCAATTTCCCCCATATCAAGAAGCTGATCCAGAAACTGGAAGCCGGCAAATTCGACGCCTTCTTCATGGCCGACCATCTGGCCGTGCTGAACATGCCGGTCAATGCGCTCAAGCGCAGCCACACCGTGACCTCGTTCGAGCCGTTCACGCTGTTGTCGGCGCTCGCCGGCGCCACCGAACATATCGGGCTGATCGCGACCGGTTCGACCACTTTTGACGAGCCCTATCACGTCGCCCGGCGTTTTGCCTCGCTCGACCATATCAGCGGCGGCCGTGCGGGGTGGAATATCGTCACCACGTCCAATCCGGACGCCGCGCTCAATTTCGGGCTCGACGACCACATGGAGCACGCCGAGCGCTACAAGCGGGCCCGCGAATTCTATGACGTGGTCACCGGGCTCTGGGATTCCTTTGCCGACGACGCCTTTGTGCGCGACGTCGACGCCGGGCTCTATTTCGATCCCGCCAAGATGCACGTGCTCGACCACAAGGGAAAATATCTCTCGGTGCGCGGCCCGCTCAACATCGCCCGTCCGGTGCAGGGCTGGCCGCTGATCGTGCAGGCCGGCGCCTCCGACGACGGCAGGCAGCTCGCGGCCGAAACCGCCGAAGCCGTCTTCACCGGCGGCGGCAGCCTCCCCGACGGGCAAAAACTCTACGCCGACATCAAGGGCCGGATGGAAAAGGTCGGCCGCAACCCCGAGCATTTGAAGATTTTGCCCGGCGCGTTCGTGGTGGTCGGCGACAGCATCGAGGAAGCGAAGGAGAAGCGGGCAAAACTCGACAGCATGGTGCATTATGATTCAGCCATCGCGTCGCTGTCGGTGCAGCTCGGCACCGACGCCTCCGGCTTCGATCCCGACGGCCAGTTGCCGCCGATCCCGGAAACCAACGCCTCCAAGAGCGGCCGTCAGCGCCTGGTCGATGCCGCCGCCCGCGACAAGCTCACGGTGCGCCAGCTCGCCCAGCGCGTCGGCGGCTATGGCGGGCTCTCCTTCGTCGGCACGCCGGCCACCATCGCCGACCAGATGGAGGAATGGCTGACCACGAATGGCTGCGACGGATTTAACATCATGTTCCCGTATCTGCCCGGCGGGCTTGACGATTTCGTCGACAAGGTAGTGCCGGAACTGCAGAAACGCGGGATTTTCCGCAACGAATACGAAGGCCGGACGTTGCGGGAGAATTTGGGGCTGCCGCGGCCGAAAAACCGGTTCTTTGAGGCCTAATTCGCGGAAATCCTGCCGGTTTTTACCTCCAAAACCTTGACTTTGGGCGGATCGAGGCTAGGTTGCCGCTCAAATGCGGGCCGATTTGGCCGGCTCCTGATATCCTTAAATACCCCACATCGAGGTTCTGAACATGGCCAAAGCGGTCACCATCAAGGTCAAGCTCGTTTCGACGGCGGACACCGGCTTCTATTACGTCGCCAAGAAGAATTCGCGCACCATGACCGACAAGCTGGTCAAGAAGAAATACGACCCGGTCGCGCGCAAGCACGTCGAGTTCAAGGAATCCAAGATCAAGTAAGCGCAGCCGTTCGGCTGTCTGGATTTGAACGGGGCCTCGCGGCCCCGTTTTCGATTCTAGGCGGTCTTCAGCAAAGCCGGCGGCTCGCTCGGCCGGATCAGCGCGAATGCCACCTGGATGATGCCGCCCGCGAGCCCGAGCGCGACGCCGATGCGCCAGGCCATCGTGTAGGAGCCGAGTGCGTCGTACAGCACGCCGCCGCCGAAGGCGCCGAGGAAGCTGCCGAGCTGATGGCTCATGAAGGCAAGGCCCTGGATCATCGCCTGCCATTTCAGCCCGAACATTTCGGCGACCGCGCCCGCGACCAGCGGCCCGACGCCCATCCACAGAAAGCCCATGATCGCGCCGAACAGCAGCGTGGTCACCGGCGTCGGCGGCAGCATGAAATACCAGGCGAGCGCGATCGACCGGAAGATGTAGATGCCGCCGAGCAGCGCCAGCTTGTTCCAGCGGCCGCCGGCCCAGCCGAAAAACAGGCTGCCCAGCACATTGAAGCCGCCGATCATGCCGAGCGTCTGCGCGCTCAACATCGGATCCATGCCGCAGATGGCGAGATAAGACGGCAGATGCGTGGTGAGGAAGACAAGCTGCATGCCGCAGACGAAATAGGCGCAGGTCATCACCACGAAGGAGGCGTTGCCGAACGCGACCTTGACCGCGACGCTGGCCGAGGTGTTGCCGATGTCGTCCGCCGACGACTTTGGCAGGGGAACCTTGTCGACGCCGCCGGCAAACCAGGCCGCCGGAATCAGCGCCAGCGACAGGATCACGAAACCGGCGAGCCCGACCCGCCAGCCATAGCCTTCATCGAGGATCTGCCCGAGCGGCGCCGACAACAGGGCGCCAAGCGATCCGGCGCCCGAAACCATGCCCAGCACCGTGCTACGCACGCTGGTGGGCACCGCGCGCGCGGCGACCGACATCGCGATCGCAGCGGCCGTGCAGGCCAGCGACATGCCGATCAGCACGCCGCCGCCGATCATGACCGCGAGAAAGCCGTGCGCGCTCGCCATCAGCGCAAGGCCCGCGACGTAAAACATCGCGCCGATCACCATGATGGCGCGAAAACCGTAGCGCACGGTCAGCGCACCGGCGAGCGGCTGCAAAAATCCCCAGGCGAGATTCTGGATGGCAATCGCGAGCGTGAAGTCGGAAACGGAGATGCCGATGTCGTGCGTCAGCGGCTGCATGAAGATGCCGAGCGACTGCCGCAGGCCCATGCTCAAGGTCAGCATCAGCGACGCGCCGATCAGGATGGGAAGCGTGGGACGCAGGAGTTGCAGCAGGGGCATTGTTCTTGTTCTCCCTCTCAACCGCGAATCGAAAGCCGCGTCCTGCGATTGATGCTTGTTTTGGGTACACAGACCTGTGTAATTAGTCTATAAGGTGCCGCTGCTGTCAAGGCCAAAGGACTTATCGCGACCGCATGGCACCCCTGCCCGCCAGACCCTCCATGAAAGAGCGGATTCTCGAAACCGCTGATCGCCTGTTCTATCTGCAGGGCATCCGCGCCATCGGCGTCGACACCATCGCGGCCGAAATCGGCATCAGCAAACGCACGCTGTACAATCATTTCCCGTCCAAGGACGCGCTGATATCGGCCTATCTGACGCGCCGCTTCGTGCAGCCGCAGCCATCCGACAAACCGCCGGCCGAACAGATCCTCGGCACCTTCGACCGGCTGGAACGCGGCTTCGCCAGCAAAGGCTTTCGCGGCTGCCCCTTCGTCAACGCCGTCGCCGAACTCGGCAGCGAAGATCAAGCGGTCCGCAAAATCGCCATCGCGTTCAAGGAAAGCCGCCGCCTCTGGTTTCGCGATTTGCTGCTGCAGCTCGATGTCACCGACGCGGAAGGCCTTGCGACGCAGCTCACATTGCTGGTCGACGGCGCGATCGCGCAGGACCTGGTGCGCAACGATCCGTCGATGGCGCGCGCAGCGAAGCAAGCAGCACGGGTGCTGCTGGGGAATGCCGGAGTTGCTATTGGTAGCGTCGATGCGCCGGACAAGCCGCAACGCGTGAAAAAGCGAACAAGTTGAAATTTTGAGTTTAGGATAGTGAGGGCGAATCGGCAGGTACCAGCATGATCGAAAGCCATTGAGGCCGAGCCCGCGGACATCGTGACCAAACCGAAACAAAACGCGGCTGCCGCACGCGGCGTTGGCGACAATGATCGCCGCTGGGCCCCCCGTCAGGCGCAGGAAAGGCGACTGCAGCAGCTCGACGAGTTCGTCGCGCGCGGGCCCACCGAAGCCAACTCAATCGAGCTCGAAATCGAGCGCGCGGTGCTGCTCGGCGCCCTCAACCGGCGGCAGGAAGCACAGCCGGCTTTCATCGAAATTCTGCGACGGGCGCCTGCGAACTTCAGCGCCCTCAACGCGTTCGGAAACCTGCTGACGGATATGGGCGCTATCGACGCCGCCTGCCGCGTTTATGCGGAAGCCATCCAACACCACCCCGATCATCCGACCGGACATGTGAACCTGGCAAATCTGTTGTTCCGCGCCAACAAGCACGCCCAAGCGCGCGAGCATTACGAGGCCGCGCTGCGCATCGATCCCGATCATGCCCAGGCCCATCAGGGACTGGGCGCGGTGCTCTCCGATCTCGGCGAGCGCGACGGCGCGCAACATCATTTTGAGAAGGGTTTTCGCGGCCACGCGGTCTCAAGCCTGCCGTATCGTGGCGACAAACCTCCGGTGACACTGCTGCAACTGATCTCATCCGGCGGCGGCAATATCCCCACCGCGCCGTTCCTGGACGACCGCACATTCCTGACCACCGTCATCGTCACGGATCATCTCGAGCCTTCAGCCCCGCTGCCGCCGCATCAATTGATCTTCAACGCGATCGGCGATGCGGACCTCTGTCAGCCGGCGCTGGAGGCCGCGACCCGCCTGATCGCGTGCACCAGCGCCCCCGTGATCAACGATCCCCGCGCGGTGATGAAAACCGGCCGCATCAGCAATGCACTGCGGCTTGGCGCCGTGCGCGGCGTGGTAACCCCGCGAACCCTGACACTGCCGCGCGACCTTCTGGCCGGGCCAGACGGCGCCGCGTCGGTTGAGGCCTGTGGACTTGCGTTTCCGCTGCTGCTGCGTTCACCCGGCTATCACACCGGGCGCAATTTCATCCTGGTCGAATCAGCAGACCAAATCGCCGCGGCGGCAGCTGGCCTGCCGGGACGCGATCTGCTGGTGATCGAGTATCTCGATGCCCGCGGCAAGGACGGCAACGCGCGGAAATATCGCGTCATGATGATCGCGGGGCGCCTCTATCCCCTGCATCTGGCGATATCGCAAAATTGGAAAGTGCACTACTTCACCTCCGACATGGCCGACAAGCCGGACCACCGGCTGGAGGAAGCCGCATTTCTCGGCGACATGGCGGCGGCGCTCGGCGACAAGGCGACTGCCGCGCTCAGGGACATCCAGGACGCGCTCGGCCTCGACTATGCCGGGATCGATTTCGCACTGGGTCCCGACGGCGAGTTGTTGCTGTTCGAAGCCAATGCCACCATGGTGATCAGTTCGCCCACCCCCGACGAACGCTGGGCCTATCGCCGCGCCGCCATCGATACCGCCCTCGAGGCCGTTGTCGCCATGATCCTGCAAAGATCGGCACAGGGGACATGATGCGAGCGATGGCGTCAGGCGTCAATTGAGTGCACTGGAATCGTAATTCCTGCGGCTCATCCGCCTTACGGGCCATGGCAATTTAGTATGTCACCGCGATCTTGTCTGAAATCAAGTTTCTTCAAGGACGACAAATGCGTCAATCGTCGGAAGACTCTGGAACACGCGGAATGCCCAGGGCATCGCTAACGTGATCATCTATCCATCGGTAACTAACGAGTCCCCATTCGCCACATGGCTCCACTCGTCCGGGCAAACGTCGGGCCGTCTCGTCCAGATAGACACCGTCATGTCGTCGGAAACAGTGTTGCGACAGTAATGCACGCGGCTCGAGTATTCCGGAACTTATCGTCTCGAAATACCCCTTTGTCCAACCAAGACGATTTGTCCAAACAGGTGGGATAAGCAGGTTATCCGGACGCAAGCGAGCCTCGTCTGGCGTCTTCGACTTCGACTGATAAGCATAGATGTAACTTCCCTGTGACCGTCAAGAACATTTCGGTAGCTGCGTCACCCTTCCTGACTAATCTGTCGCCCCGGCGATATCTGCGTTCGGTCATGAACGGCTTAAGCCATTCCATCGACATATCACCCTGCGTCGCGTTCCGCGCCTTCTTGACGAGCTTAAGCATCTGACGAAGGCGCACGGCATTGATCGGCAGCAACAGCAGATACAGGAGAAAATTGGCGACGTTTCCGGAGAGCGCGCCAGAGGTCGCGAAGAACGTGCAGCCGGCCATATTCGCGACACGCAGCGGCACCATTGTCTGCATCAGCAAGGTAGCCACGAAGAAGATCGCGCCGACCAAAGCGAACATGTTGGCGAGCGTAATGTTGGCCAGCACTATTTCCCCCATCCGGTTGAACAGAGCGTCGTAGGTGATGTTGTTGGGATCGAGACCCATTTGAACCAGGATCTTTGCGATCCTGAGATTGTCCGCCGCCGTATCAAGAATGCGGTTTAGCATCGTCGAAAAATCTGCACCGCTGGACGCCATCGCATCATCCCCCGCGCAAAGCCGTCGGTATTCGTCGGATATCGATCAATTTTACTCTGAGCGGTGATTTCGGCAATTGCCAGCGCTCTTTAGTAGATGCCGAAGAGAGGTAACGTCGGCTCCTAGGCAGCTTTCGCGAGTGGAGAGCAACAGTGTCACAAAGTCGGGAACTTTACGGACCTCCGCGAATGTCCGTCCAATGTCCGCTTTCACGGGTGAAGCAGACCCAAATGAGACATCGCACCAGACTATGTCGGATACCCGACAACGTGACGACAGTCGGCTTCTGGAAAATTTCGGTCGTCGCGGAATAACAAGTCATCGACGTTGTTCGGCACTTCAGGGACGGGGACCGTGCTTCAGCTCAAACCAGAACGGGAGAGTAGTCATGCACAGATCTTGCCCAACCACTTTACTCAAGACCACGATTGTTCTGTCGGCAGCGCTAAGCAGCTTTGCCGCTCACGCCAGTTACGTTCAGACCAACGAGCTATCGCCCAAAGTTGGTGACGGCGGGAATCGGAAAGGCGGCATATCGTGGGGGTGCTTGACGCCTCCACTTCTCCACCAAAGGAGCGATATGCCGTGTCCAAAGATAACATCATCAAGCTGATTCAGCCAGCAAACGTCGACGATCAACTCACGGAAATCTTGCGTACTGGGGCACGTGTTCTGTTGGCCCAGGCGGTCGAGGCCGAGGTCGCGGACTTTCTCGGCAAGCATGCCGATTTGAAGACCGCGGACGGCCACCAGCGGGTCGTGCGCCACGGTCACCTGCCGGAGCGCGAGGTGATGACCGGTATCGGTCCTGTCGCGATCCGCCAGCCGCGTGTGCGCGATCGCGAGGCGGACGCTACCGCTGCCGACCGCATCCGGTTCTCGCCGTCGATCCTGCCGCCCTACATGCGCCGCTCGAAATCGATCGAGACGCTGCTGCAAATCCTTTACCTGAAGGGTATCTCGACCGGCGACTTCTCCGAGGCGCTGGCGGCGCTGCTCGGCAAGGACGCTGCCGGGTTGTCAGCATCCGCCATCGGTCGCCTGAAGGACGGTTGGCTTGACGAACACACCGCATGGCAGAGGCGCGATCTGTCGGCGAAGCGTTACGTCTACATCTGGGCCGATGGCATCCATCTCCAGGCACGCCTCGAAGACGAAAAGCAGTGCATCCTGGTGCTGATCGGCGCGACGCCGGAAGGCCGCAAGGAACTGGTCGGCTTCACCGATGGCGCCCGCGAGAGCACGCAGGACTGGCGCGATCTGCTGCTCGACCTGAAGCGGCGCGAGCTCGACGTGCCGCCGCGGCTTACCATCGCCGATGGCGCGCTCGGGTTCTGGAAGGCCGCCGGTGAGGTCTGGCCGAAAACGCGCGAGCAGCGCTGCTGGGTGCACAAGACCGCCAACGTGCTCGCCAAGTTGCCGAAGAGCCAGCAGCCGAAGGCCAAACGCGCGTTGCAGGAAATCTGGATGGCCGAAACCAAGGCCGCCGCCGAACTGGCGTTCGACGCCTTCATCGAGAGCTACACGCCGAAATACGAGAAGGCGGCCGACTGCCTGAGCAAGGATCGGGAAACGCTACTGGCGTTCTACGACTTCCCGGCCGAGCACTGGAAACACCTGCGGACGACCAATCCCATTGAAAGCACCTTCGCTACCGTGCGCCACCGCACGATCCGATCGAAGGGATGCCTGTCCAACAGGACGGCGCTCGCGATGGTCTTCAAGCTGCTTGAGGCCGCGCAGAAAAGCTGGCGTCGTCTCGATGGCCACAACCAGTTGCCAAAACTCGTTCTCGGTGTGACATTCAACAACGGGATCGAGGTCATCGCCAAGCCGGCTGATCGTCAGCCCGCAACCGCCGCCGCCTAACCGGCTCGGCCGTCACCAAAATTTGGCGATAGCTCCAGACCAACCTCGTCTCGGATCTACCTGGGTTTGCGACCATCACGGATCCAAATTTGATAAATCCGTGGGGAGTTTCGCACAGCCCGACAAGTCCATTCTGGGTTTCGGATCAGGGGGCTAACGTAGCAACCCTCTATTCGGTCAGCGGTGGAAACGTGACCCAAGTTCCCCTCATAGTTTCTATTCCTGCTACAGCTAGTGGACCACCACAGGGACCCACCGGCCAGGTCAACAACCCATTTACTACGGCGCAAAATTCGGCGTTCTTGGTGGGTAGTGCGCCGGCAAATTTCATCTTTGCGAATCTGAATGGAACCATTTCAGCCTGGAGAGGTGCCCTAGGAACCAGCGCGCAAATCAGTTTCGATGCTAGCGAGATTAACGCACTCAACCCGATCACCGGTGCTTTTCTCGGCACTATCCCGATTGACACGGGCGCGAACGGCCCGGGTGGCCTTTGGTCGCTCGCTTTCGGAAATGGGGGCAGTAATGGCGACCCCAATACCCTCTTCTTTACTGACGGTATCAATAGGGAGGCGGACGGATTGTTCGGGTCGCTCAGCGCTGTCCCCGAGCCCTCGACTTGGGCAATGCTGTTGCTCGGCTTTGCTGGCATTGGCTTCATGGCTTATCGGCGAAAGTCAAAGCCAGCATTGATGGCCGCGTGATCTGCGATCATCAGGTTTGAATTTAGGAGCCGCTTTCGGGCGGCTTTTCTTTGGGCGACGGTATCCGCGATGTCGCATGTTGGCACCTTTCGGACCTGACAGGCCGAACTGACAATGTCCGTTCTTGAAGAGGCAAAGGCGACTTCCCGGCGACCGGACTTCTCAGTTTGACCCATCTCGGACCTTGAGTCACCGGTGGTCACAAATATAAGTTGTAGTCGCGGAACTATCACCAACAAAGGTTGTTGATGAGATGATTCCCAAGCGAAGGGGATTGCTCCACCTACAGTCAGCAGCCCCGATGATCAAATCTCTTGCGGCCTTTGCGGTATTTGCAGTTCTGGGAGCCTCGGTGATTGCCTTGCCGGGATTTGCCCCCAAAGTGGAAGCCAATGAGTTTGTTGCATTGGCAAAGGCAGATCGGCTCGAAGTCCGATCCCTTGCTCCGAATTGTTTCAAGCAAGTTTGGCCTAACTTCGCTACCGCATGTTTGCGAGACAGCAATTCGGAAGCAATTATCGAAGCTCGGCTTGTGACCGCCCGCCGCTAGGCGAGACCGGCCCAGTTGGACTTTCGGCGAAATAGAAAGATGGACCTATGATGCGATATCCCAGTCCACAGAACGATTTTCAAATCGATCGCATTCACAACGGCGCTATTTGTAAAGAAATCGGCGAAAGGCTCTCAATAGCTTTAGGCCCGCAATCCATCGAATTGCAACCACGTCTACTTTCGCTGATGAAACAACTGTCGGAAGGTGACGCTGGCGTTGGGGGTACGCAAGTCGCACCGGTTACGCTTCTTGCCTGGGTGATAGAGTCGTAGGGCAAATTGATCGCCGCATGCGCCTTACGAGACTGCCGAAGCGTCTGACGTCTTCGGACATGCCGCGAATGTGAATTTGAAGGAGGGCAAGGCCATCCTCGAGCGCGGCGTAATGCTCCAGGAACTGTTCCTCAGTGAGTTCCTGTTCCAGAAAAGTGCGTTTGTCTTTGTCGCGAGTGTCGAGAAAACATTTCATGATGCTGCTCCTTTGGGTTAGGCCATGTATCTACACGACTCAGAATGTGTTTTTGGCCATTGGTCTCCCCTTCGCGTTTGCCTCTGTTGTCTAAGATCTCGTTGCGACGATGAGAATCTCCAGGGCGCCAGCAAGCGAAGTATGCCGTCCGAAATCCGCCATCGGAGGCAGCGAGGCGGCTGTTTGTCTGCAGCCACCGCCTCGCCCCTCCATCTGGCTATCATTCAATGACTAACGCCGGTTTCAGGGCTACGGGCCGGGACAAATTGTAGAAATTGGGCGAAGTCGCCATTACCGCCTCGTGGACCTCGGCGAATTGCTTTTTTGTGCCATTACCCTTGATGCGCACGGTATAGCTGAGGTTCTCGTAGCCCTGCGGCACGGCTGGATCGATCCCGAGGAAGCCGCGGAGGTCGATCTCGCCGTCGGTCTCAATTGTCAGGCTTTCGAGAGCGATTCCGCGCACTGCGCACTGAGCCACGTATCCGACCGTCATACAGGCGTTGAGCGCCGCGATCAGATGTCCTGAGGATTGGCGAAACTGTTCGTCCCGCCGAGTTCTCGGGGCTCGTCGATATCGATCGAGAACCGGCGCGGCACCTTTTCTCCGCCGATCTCATAACTCTCGATTTCTGCGCGGCTCCGCGCCTGACCCTGCCACGTCGTGGTGACGCGCCAGTTCGTCTTGCCTTTCGCGGGTTCCCGCTTGACGTCATCGATAAGCGCAAACAGATCATCGACATTGATGCCGTTGACGACGGTGGGTTCGGCAGTCTTCCTTTGTGTACTCATGATTGGTCTCCCTTGCTTTGGTTTGGATTTCGCATTTGGATCATTGCAGTGTCGCGAGTGCCTGCTGGATGCGCTGGCCCTGTTTTTCGGTGATCAGACTGGACAGCACCTTGCCGAAGTGCGGGTGCTGGGCGCCCGAGTGGATGTATTGCCAGCGGTAGGCTTTGAGGAACGCGGCCTCGATTGCGCGCGCCTCCGCCTCGTCGACCGCGCGGCCGCACGTTGTTGCGAAGTAGCGCCCGTCAGCTTCGGCCTGGGCCTGCAGGATGCCGTCCACGGCGGCGACTAGCTCAACGAATTCGTCGACCGCGGAATCGCGCTGCGCCGTCGTTAGCCCGGCGTCGTGGCGTACCCACTCAAGTTCGTCGAGGATCGCGTGCTGGCTTTCCTCTCTCCAGTGAAAAAGAAACACGTCTTTGAACAGCTCGGAGAGCTGAGGATCGGCGTCGATGCTCTGACGATAGTGGAGCTGGGTGAACAGCTCGATATCCAACGTCAGTGCCAACACCGCCCAGGTACTTTTGCCAAGAACGGCATGAGCGACGGCGTTGTGATCGACATCGAAGCGATAACCGGCGGGTAGAACGTCACCGACCATCGCGTCGACAAGGCGAAACAACGCCTGGTGCTTTAACTCCTCGTCGCTGAACCGTACCAGCGCCTCGAGCGCAACCTGGTCGCCGAACCAGTGGTCCTCGCTCAGTTCCAGGACCTTGGCATTGATGAAGCGCTCGACCAGGCCAAAGATATTGGCGTAGGTGCGGCCCTGTATCTGACTGACGAACCGCTTTTCATCGGCCGACAGGGTCGTGAACGCATCCGCCAGAGAAAGCCCGTCTGGAAGAAACTTGTGGGCGGTATCGAAGTTGCGCCCCCGGATCACATCCTTGTCGATGTCCCAACGAACCCGCTTGGACGTTTGAATGCAGCGGGCGTACCGTTCGCTGCTGTCAGAGATAGTGCTGATCACGTTCATTTCAGTCTCCTTCCGCGGAGTGGTGCGCCGATGGCACAGACAAACCGATCGGGCTGATGCAGCGATCTTTAGGCTCGCCGGACGGGCGAGGGTCTATGACCGACCCACCGGGAGACATGATCGAGACACCGTATCGGGGTGGACGCACTTGGGGTGGCCGGGGGTGGCCGGGAGCGGTCGGGCGCGAGGCGTGCCGCAATGCACCAGGGCGCGAAGAATTCGAGCGTTCAAAAGTGGCGCCAAGCAGATTTTGTGGACGCCTGACTTATCCGTATCGCGCTAAATATCCGCGGAATCGGAGTTCTTATGGTAGCCCCGGTGCACTCTTCCTATGGAAATATCTTTTAGCACTCCCGTTGCTTCGGCAAACGCGCGGGCTCGCTTGCGCAGCAGGGCCCGATCACGCTGCACGTCATTTCGTCCATGATCCGCTTGATGATGTGAGCGCAGCGGCCGCATTGGGCGCCGCTGCCGAGGTAGTCATAGATCTGCCTCATCCGCAGCCGTTGCGTCGCGTTCGCAAGCGTGGACCGAAGCTGATGGTCACTGAACACATTGCAAGAGCAGACGATCATGACTTGTCCTAGCCGACATATCGGGCCAAGGGAAGAGGCCACGATACCATGAAGTCCCTTCTGGACACAATAGAATGGCCGAACCTGTCGGCTCATGCGGTTATCAGTAGGCTGCCAGTGGATCGAGCGTCTATGACCGGCTCACCTTGAGACATGACCAAAACACCGGTTTCTGATAGAAAGTCGGCATGGACGCATTGTCCGACGTTTTGAGAGTGGCGCATTTGACTGGCGGCGTTTTCTTGCACGCCGATTTCTTCGCGCCATGGTGTATGGCCGCCCGCGTCGGGCCAGAACATTGCGCGCCCGCTCTCGGGCCAGCATCGCACCTGATTCTTTATCACTACGTCGTCGAGGGTGAACTCCGTATCCGGGTCGACGGCGAGGATGGAGAGGGCCTCGTACTTGGAGCCGGCGACGTTGTTCTGTTGCCGCGCAACGACCTGCACCTGGTTGGTAGCGACCTGACCCTGCCGCCGGTAGCTGGTATTGATATCATCCAACCGCCCAAGGACGGCGGGCTGTTCTCGATCCATCACGGCGGCAGTGGAAGGCGCACCCGGATGATCTGCGGATTCCTCGGCTGCGATTGCGCCGAAGAAAATCCGGTGATCTCGACCTTGCCGTCGCTGCTAAAACTCGATGCCGAGCAAGGCGGGGCAGCAGAATGGATACGCTCGACCTTCCAATATGCTGCCGAGGAGGTCGCCGCTGGCCGCCCAGGTTCGGAGACCGTGCTGGCGAAGCTGTCGGAGCTGTTGTTCGTTGAAGCAGTGCGGCGCTACGCTGAAGCCCTGCCGGAGGGGCAGACCGGCTGGCTCGCCGGTTTGCGAGACCCCCACGTTGCGCGAGCGCTGGCGCTGCTACATCACGACATTACCCGGCCTTGGAACGTGGATGACCTTAGCCGTGAGGTCGGCCTCTCGCGTTCTGCGCTGGCCGACCGCTTTATTAATTTGATCGGCATACCGCCGATGCACTACGTCGCCAGTTGGCGCATGCAACTGGCTACCCAGAAGCTCCGCAATACCAGCGCGTCTCTTGCGCAAGTTGCCGACTTGGTCGGTTACAGTTCCGAGGCTGCTTTTTCCCGCGCCTTCAAGAAGGCGTTCGGGACTGCGCCAGCCACCTGGCGACGTTCGAACAGGTAGGCTACGTCCGATCAATGCGTCTAAAAGCTCCGTCGAGCCCCCGCGTATTCAGCCCCAACTCCGCACATCGACAAACCGGCCCGCTATTGCGGCGGCCGCCGCCACCCAAGGGTTGGTAGGCCCGGCGTATGTCGTCCGGCAGCGTCGTGCGTCGGGCCACTCTAAAAGAACAACCCGAGCGGGCTGGTGCTGCTGGACCCATACGTTGATGGGGTAACGCGCCCGACGTTTAGGTTGGTTGCCTCCGGCTGCGCTCTATGACAGTTTCGTGACGGTTGTTCGGCTTGCTGGGTGGCCCAAAATCTAAATTGCTTATCACTTACGGCCCCAGTCCCGAGCCTCGGAGCTGGGGCCGTTCTTCATAGCCCCAAATGGTTGTTTGATTGCTCACGAAATCAAAGCCCGCCGGCTCACGCTGGCGGGTTTTCTCTGCTCAATCAGTCTGCGGGCGCCGGTCTGATTGCGACGATGATACGCTTTGATGCGGCGCACATTGACCGCGTCCAGCATGGATTAGATTATGGAGTTACTTATTCAGCGCGTGGTGGGGGATAACCGTGCTCGGACGCCTTCGGAAGATCATCTTCAAAATTCGACGTCTATCCCCTGCGTCTCGTTTTGCCGAAACTATTCGCCGCGTAAATCGGCTGGCGCACCTAATGACAACGATGAAAAAAAGGCCCCGTCGAAAGGGGGATCAGACAATTTAAGTGGATGAGGAGCATGAGTTAGCCTCACAGGATCGAGGGGTCGGATCGCCCTGCGCCAAGGCATGCGATCGTCATCGGCCCGCTCCCGGGCGCCGTTCCGTTCCAGTGGTCCGAATCAGCGATCCTTTGATGAGAAGTTGGTGTGGCTATTGTCCTAAGGGGCAGCAGTTTTCACCGCGAATCTCACCTACGTTCGTTTTCGACCATGTCTAGCGGGCCAAGGGTATGGTCAGGCCCGGCGCGTGTTCGTCCGCTACTCACCGCGCGCCGGGCCTCGTTATTTGATGCTCACGAAATCAGGGCCCGCCGGTTCACGCTGGCGGGCTTTTTGTTGCCTGTGAATTCGACCGCAGCAAGTGGTTGCCCGGGTTCAGAATTCAGCGTTGGTGGGCGCGTGGATATGCTGCGGACAACGCCGAAGGTAGACGTTGTTGCACAATTAGCACAACCAGCCTGAAAAGCGTCAGTGCGGGGTGTACATCCACCACACGCGCAATAGGCTGCCCGTTTGGTAAACTTCCGTTGCGTCTCGGGGCGTGTGGTGAGTTTTCAGATTACGGTGCTGAAGGTATTGGCTGGTCATCCCGGTGGTCACGTCTCGATCGCCGACCTCCGCCACGCGGTATGCATACTAATGTCCAGCGGAAAAGACTGGACCGACCGAACGAAGCGCCTTGCTGCGCGCGCGCCAAGCCTTGATATCTTCAGTCAATCATTTGTTGTGCGGGACGATGCAGGCTGGCAAATCACCGATGCTGGTCGAGCATTTCTCGCTTCAGTCGAAACCCCGATCCAGACGTCGGTCGAAAACGAACAGCCGGCGGAAGCCGTGGCAACCGCGGTGCCGTCGCCTGCATCGCCCTCGATAAGGCTAGTTGTCGTAAACCGGCACGGCCGTCTTCGTCGGACGCGCCACGGGATGCGGCCTTTCGCGATCGCATAATTTCCTGCAGTGCAGTACCATAACCTAGGTTTGTCGGATCGGTTCAAAGGGAGTGCGGACGTGGCGACAGGTACTGTGAAGTGGTTCAACGCGACCAAAGGGTACGGATTCATTCAACCCGACGGCGGCGGCAAGGATGTTGTTCGTCCATATTTCCGCGGTGGAAACGGCTGGCTTCAGTTCGCTGGCCGAGGGTGCAAAGGTCAGCTACGACGTGGTCAGCGATCGCGGAAAAGAGTCGGCTGGGGATTTGCGCATAGGCTGAGCACGGCGGCTTCCGGATCCTGCTCTATTTGATCGCGGCAATCCAATTGCCTGGGATCTCGTCCGACTCGGGCGCGCTCGGGACATTGATCTGGATACCTGCTCCCTCACGAACAGCGAAGGTAGCGGCGACAGTTGCGGCTTCTAGAGCAGCTTCTTTTGATCCGTACACTCCGCCGAGCTTCACGCCATCGCAATAGATCAGCCAACCCAGTGGAGCCTTGACGATATTGTATACGGACTGCGTCATCGGTTGGTGCGCCAGCTTGCGGTGTCCCCAGTGATGGTCCTTGCGATCTGGATTGAACTCCCGGACATGGTGATGGTTCAATGCTCTCATGAGATCGATCCGCGCAAACATCGTCGGGCTCTGCACATTGGTTTTGACGGGTTGGGTACGGCGTTCACATTAGCTCGGGTAGGAGCTTCGAATCAACGAAGACCTCGATGCTGCGGGGCGTCCTTGGTTGCCTTCTGATGCGGCCGGCTCGTTCCAGCGTTAGCACCATCTGGTGAAACCGAAGGCGGGCTGACGCGGAAATATTCCTGGATCTCGGTTTCGGCCGGGGGCCTGCGGTGCAGCCGCGTATTGAGGTGGATATAGGCCAGATACTGGCCCTGCCTTTGCGTGAAGGTTTTTGCTGAAGGACATGGCAAGCTACATCCGCATGATCAAAGACGAGCCGAACTGCGGCAGGTACGAGGTTCGGTTTTCCGATAGCCGGGAATCGAAAGTAGTTTTATCGGAATGATTTCCCGGGTCGGCGCATAAGGCCGGATCTGCTCATCAGCGAACAGGCCCTGGAACAGGTCAGGGCATTGACGCGGGCTCAGCGGGACAAGGACGGCTAGACATGAGCGTGAAATTCGTCACCGATCGACGTTACGCCGATCCCGAACAAACAGCCGGCAAGCTGCTGGAGATCGCCAACAGCGTCGAGGCCGTGCAGGACGGCCGCATTCATATCGAGAAGATCAACGGGCCTTTTCTGTATCGGGAGGGCGGCACGCCAGCCGAATACAAGGCCGGCCTCGACCTGGCGATCACCCACGGCTGGCTAGCGCTGCATGAGAGCGGGACTTACGTGAAATTCACGCAGGCGGGCGCCGAACTATTTGCGTGACGGTCGCGACGTCTGCGTGAGCCGTCTGCGCACGCACGCAGCACAAAGACCCGGTGAGGGATGGAGAACCGCCCCGGGCCTAACTCCGCTCGTCGGCTATCGGCTTGGGGGTCAGGATCTGGACTGGCCGTCACTCGACGAGACGCCGGCTTCACGCGAAACGCGTGTGATCCTGAGTCGTGAGTCCAAATTGCGGCGTTATCTTTGATTGATGCTACCTCAAGAAAACAGCAGCTTGCCGAACAGCAGCAGCACGGCGACCACGAAGCCAGGCCATGAAGCCGCCCGCCGTAGATACCTATGATGGCATCGGACGCCGCGTCTGCGCCGCCAAGGCGTCTTGCGTTAACGGCCGATCTCGGCCCGCCCGTTCTGCGCGACCCTCATGCTGGCACTCGGCGACCCCGGCCGAATGGTCCTGCTTTGAGTGGCCGCCGCTTTGGCGGATTCATTGCCTCGACATCCTCGGACGGATTGTGCGGCCTCAATCCATCTAGCCGCAGCCGTTTTGCCTTGCTGCGTATCGCCCAGCGCGGGCGATGCAACTGTTCGACAAGTTCCGACACCGAGTGTGTAGGCCACAAGGTGATGAGTTCGCGAAGTTCCTCGTCGGTCCAACGGGACATTTGCGGCCTCAGTTATGGAGGCCCCCAGCGCGCCTCATCGTGCCTGCAGATTCGCGTCGCGACTTCGGCGATCGCATCTTTTCCACATGGAACAATTCTGCTGCGCCGTTCAGGAAATGGCGAACGGGCTCACCGAATATTGGTTTGAACGAAGCGCCATCCACATCAGCTTGTCGACGTCGTTGCGGCCGCCAGCGCCGCCCGATTTTCGGCTGAGGTGACGCCTGCTTTGCCGATCGCCGCCAGCATCGCCATTAGACCGAGCACGACTTCGAACCCGTCGCTGGTGGCGACCAAATAAGCCGCTGCCGTGCCGTCCCGAAATGCTTGCTCGATTTCGAGCAAGTTCGTTTCCGGGTTTGCCGTCAACACCTCGGCGACAACGGCAGTGACAACGCCAACGTCGTGGGTGCGGTCGGCAAGCAGCAAGGCGTGACAGTGTTGGACGGAAAGCGGCATGACCCCGGGATAGCACTGTTCGATCCTGCTTGCACTCGCGCCGCATCGATGTAGGTTCCGCCTTGCCGCGACAATGCAGCGGACCGATCACGGGCAATGCACTCCGGCAAATGGCGCCAGCAGCCCGCCGGACGCCTTCACGGTCAGTGACCGCCGCTTCACGTCCAATGCAGTTCCTCGGATCGTCGCGGAACGTCAACGTATCCACTCGTGTCCTCTGTGACCGCCAACGTGGCGCGCCCCCTCACTACACTGTGGTGGTGTTTCATCGCGATGATGTGCAGATTTGTCACACACGCCGGGAATGCGCGGTCGTTCTCCCTGCGTTCGCTAGATATCATAATTGTGGCAGCAGCGGAGGCGTATGCTGCTTTTCGGGTCGGGGACGACAGCTGAATGCCTTGTTGGGGAGCCGACATGCCAGCCTATATCCACCATCACGACACCGAACCACCTTTCATCATCTGCCCGAGCTGTGTGGGCCTGGCGATGTGCGTAAAGGAAGTCGCACCGCATTGGAGCTTGGCGAAGATCGACTTTACCTATGAATGCTCCGACTGCGGCGCGGAAGTGCGACAGAGCCTGACCAAGGCGGATTTGCTGAACTAGATTTTTAGCTTCGTAGGGTGGGCAAAGCGAGCGCAAGCATTTCATCATTTCTTGCGCTTTGCCAATGGCGGGTGCGGCGCGGGGGTCCTTTGCTCACCCTACGAACCCAGTCGACTTGCAGGGTCATCTTGTATGGTGGGCGCGGTGCAATGCGAATATCGCAAGCCCTTCGCGCGCATCGCGTCATCGACAACAACAGTGCCAGCAGCATCACGACGGACGCCGCCCCTTGATCACTAGGCAAAGCGTCCCCGTGTCGTTAACGGATCGTTAACCGGCTCAGAACACCCTCATGTCCGTCCTTCTGGGGACACCAGTATAGCGTGAGCGAAGCAAGACGCCGTCACCGTCCTAGCTCCCCGCTTCCGGTGACGGTTTCTTGTCGTCCGATGTGGGATGGACGGCGCAGACGCATCCAACCGGCAGCACGGTAGCGGCCGGCATATCACCGCATCATCGTCACCATCACGACGCGCGCGGCACGCCAGCGCCGACCCGCTATCTGTGCCGGTGATTACCGCAATCGCTGGTTTCTGCTTGGTCAACCGCGATACGCTGGGGGATATCAATCCAACGTTCGAACTCGACCCCAATATCGTCCCGGTACCTCCAGAGCAGTCGACATCTTCCAACTGTGAGGAAGTTGTCGAACGTGATGTAGAAGTGTATCGGAAGCAGGCCCAGTCCGTCTGCATGCACTTGGGCGTTCGTTCGGCTAACGTCGTAAGCTACAATGCGCAATTCTCGACCACGATCAAAGAACAGCAGGCCATCTGTAGAATGTTTGATCATCGGCAATCCAATCCGTACGTTGCCGCGCTGGCTTTGGTACTTTCAGGAACGACGTGATGCAGCGCCGACGATATCGCTCTGCAATTGCCTCGAAAATCGGGAACCCGATATACGGTTAAATGTCCAAGTTTAATAAAATGATTTGTAAGCACCGCCGCGTCACTATCGCCGGCCGTCGCGCGCATCGCGTAATCACGACCGACGACGACAACAGCGGACAGCACCAACGACGACGGCAGACAGCGGACGGCATCACCTCGTCGCGGGTAATCACCGCTTCGCCGTCAGTCAGAAGCGATGATGCTTTGATGCGGGGCACGATGCCCGTGAAGCGGTCGGCCCAATCGTGGCCGTTGCGCGTGAAGCAGCGGATGCGCAAGCCATCCCGGCGCACCATGAGCCGTAGCCGTCATGCTTGATTTCGTGGACCCAGAGCGGGCCGGACGGTGGCCGCGCCACCTTCGACGGCTGCCACGGTTCGATCATCAATTGGGGCGCGGGTCAGTGACGTGCTAAAACGAAGTCACCCGCTACGTCCAAGAATTCACGTAAAGCCTCTTGGCCAATTTTCATTGATCACCTCGGCATTCGGTTAATGGTTCAGCAGTTATACCACATCTCATTGATCAGAACTGGTGAGCCCACTGGCGTAATCCGATGGACATGATTTTCCAAGGACGATCGACAAGCGTATTCCAGGCGTAGCAACAGTGATCGACGATATCATCGTAGGATTTGAAGACGCGGTTCGAGAGCCAGTTGTCGCGCATGTACTGCCAGATATTTTCGACCGGATTGAGTTCAGGGCATTTCGGCGGCAGCGGGATAATGGTGATGTTGGCGGGAATGAACAATCCTGCTGACAGATGCCATCCGGCTTGATCGACGAGAAGGACGGCGTGGGCTCCTGGTGCGACCGCCTTGGCGATTTCCGCGAGGTGCAGGTTCATCGCTTCGGTATTGCAGAAGGGCAGAACCAGAGCCGCGCCCTTGCCGTGTTTCGGGCAGATGGCACCGAAGATATAGGTCGATGCGGTTCGCTGATCTCGCGGAGCACTCGGGCGAGTGCCGCGCCTGGCCCACCTGCGGGTGATCTTGTTCTTCTGGCCGATACGAGCCTCGTCCTTACATGAGGGTTCTGCTGTCAACGGGTCTGTGGCATTCGCTTCTCCGATCTTGATTGATGGTACTTCGGCACGTCGTTGGGTCCGGGGCCATCAAGTCTCGCAGCTACGGCTGCGTCACCTTACATGCGGTCGGGCCCGGAGCACGGTCCCGCACCATAATGCCTCATGCACGAGGCGTAGCCCCGGCGAGACGCGACCCACCTGAAACGCGGCGGCGTTGTGCCACCAAAGAAGAAGACGGTCGCGTTCCCCGTATCGCCGCCGGCGAATGCTGCCGGTGGCAATTCCTGTCTGTCATGCGGCGACGGTTATCTCCGCCCGGATCTCGGCGCCAGCCGGTATTACCCCGGTCTCTGCGTAGCGCCAGAGCGCGATCAACAGCTTGCGCGCCATAGCCACAATGGCGATCCGTCGTGTGCGCCCGGCCAGCGTGCCGACGCGCTCGCGGAACCACTCCGCCAGCTCGCTGCCAGGCTGGTAGCGAAGCCAGAGCCATGCGAGCTGGATCATAGTTGTCCTTGCCCGCGGGTTTCCCGCCCGGCTGATGCGCCGATCGCGATCCATACCGCCGCTCTGGTAGGGCATTGGTGTGATGCCGACGTAGCTCGCGATCTGCCGGCGGTTGTCGAATGAACGATAGAATACCTCACGCGTGAGCACGGCGGCGAAGTTCTCGCCAATACCCCGGATGCGAGAGAGAGCGGTTATCTTGTGGTAGGCCTGATCCTGCGGCTTGGTTTTTGCGGCCTGATCGCGCTCGGCCTCGACCTCCCGGATCAACTCCAAGGTCATGACGAGCCGTCGACGCAAGCGATCCAATTCGGCCCGAAGATGGCGCGGTATCTCGCGTCCATCACCGGTGCGTAGAACAGCAAGATCTCGCTCCCATGAACGAAGAGAGGGTCGTTTCCGAATGCCCTGGGTGAACAGCAGAGCTTCAATACGGTTTTGGATGCGCAGCCTCTCCTGCACCAGCTTCTCGCGCTCGCGGTGCGTGCGCTTGGCATCCTCCTCTTCCGGTGTTGGCACACGTACCATGCTGCAGGCTTGATGATCACCCCGGAGATAGGCCGCAAGCACGCGCAGCATGCCCTCCGCATCGAGCCGGTCCGTCTTGGCCCGTCGGGCTCGGCGGTTGACGAGAATGCTGGTGGGTTCAAGAACATGGCAAACGACACCATGTGCCGTCAGCAAACGGTGCAGCCAGAAGCCGTCACGTCCCGCCTCAAAGCAGCAGACAACGCCTATCGTCGCGTCGAGCCCGCGAGCAGCACGGGCCTGCAGAGACGAAATCCGAGCCAACAAGGCGGCCGTGTCGCCACCATCGATCCGATGCAGATGTGGCTTCTCCAACCCTGGCACGCGGGCGGCGACGAGCCATGTTGATGCACTGAGTTCGATAGCAAGGAGGATAGTAGGATTAATGGTGTCAATTGTTTGCATAGTGGTAGCTCCTTTGCTTTGATTCGGGGCCGCCAAAGTATCGGCTCAGCCCGTCCTCATAGCATCTGGAACCAAATTTCTATCTTGCTGAGGTCGATTGCCTTTTCGCGCGCGACTTCATCCAGGCGCGCTGGGAAGTTTTTTTAAAATCCTCAACGGCTCCCTCGGCTTGCGCATGATGGCGGGGTCGTGCCGAGAGCTTGCGGTAGCCCATCGCGCGAAGCTCCCGGCTCAGCGTCTGTTTGGCAACCGTGATGCGGAACTCCTCGTAGATCCATTGCGCAAGATCAATCAGCCGCCAGCGCACTACACCGTGGATCGCCGGGATCGGGCCGCTCTCGATCATCCGCACGATCGCCTGACGTTGCACATCATTGAGCCTCGAGGGTTGACCTGGCGATTTGCCATCCAGCAGGCCGGCAGCACCCCGCGCATTAAACCGTATCACCCAGTCCCGGATGATCTGCAGCGTCACGCCGCCAATCTTCGCCGCCTCGGTGCGGCTCGCCCCATCGTAAATGGCCGCCAGCGCCAAAAGCCGGCGAGCCTGCGGGCCATCCTTTGTCTTCTTCGCAAGACCCCTCAGCTGCGATGCCTTGTAGTCCCCGCACAACGCCACTGGAATAGTCATGACGAACCTCCACCGTTCGCCACCACTGAATCAGAGCAAAATCGATTTGGAAATCGTCAACAAGTCATAATTGCCGAGACTTGGTATTAGCAGCGTCCAAGCAATGTATGCGACGTAGATCGCGAGAGCCTTTGCGCCCACGTCGATATCCAAATCCATTATGGACGATCCCGGCATCACGGTAATAACGAGCAGCGTGACCAGCAGGCCCGACAGGGCCAACAGGTTAAGTGCGAATTTGCAGGCCATTTGTCGTGCTCCGTTGTCAGATTTTCCTGACACCTCAACCCCGGTAGGCCGAAGCCGCCGGGGGTAAGGTCACCGCCTGCTTTTACAGCCACCGGGTAACCGTGAAGCTGTGATCAGAACCATCGTCGTTCAGTCGCAGATCGGTAATGGCGAACACGTCGGAATATCCGTTCCGTTTCGGAGTACGCCCGGTCCAGTCGTCGTCGGTCATCACGATTGCGCCGTGCTTGACGATTGCCTCTTTCCAAGCTTTCAACTTGCCGGGGTACTTCAACATATCGGCGTTGTTGTGCTGGTAGCGCTTGGTCGCGCTGTCGAAGAAGCGGCGGTGGGCGGTCGGCAGCGTAGCCTTGCGACCGTCGTCCCATATGACGTCCACCAGCCAGACGCCCTGCCTACTTTTGATTTCCTTGTTACCAATCCTCACTTGCTTTCTCCATTATCGGGGCCATTCCCTGACATCTCATCCCCGGTAGGCCGGACCCCCCGGAGAAGGTAGATTAGTGTTTGGTCTCCTTCGCTGGTGCTTTAAATTGCAGTTGCTTGAGCATTTCATTCAGCCAGCGAATGCGCGCCTTGATTACTGCGACCCGATCTTCAGCACAGTCCTCATAGCGCTCGTTTGCGTTTGACATGTCCTTCTCCGTTGTCAGGTTTTCCTGACACCTCAAGCCCGGTGGGACTGACGTCTGCCGGGCTTGAGCGTTTGGTTTAAGCGGCCTCGCTTCTCACCGTGACCTCGGGTTCGAACGCATCGTCCTCGATGCGACCACCGGAATTCACCCGACGGTTCTCGTGAAACAACGGGTAGGCCCATGTGCCATCCGGCAGTTGGATCAGCTTGGCGTAGCGCGGTACTCTCATTGTCGGTTCTCCGTTAGATTTTTCTGCCACCTCAAAGGGTCTCGCGACGGCCGGGCCCTTTATTCCGAGTAAGGGGACGTGGCGCCAGCCGCTGGTCGAATTGTAGTTGGCGACATGCCTCTGGCCGCGCCAGACGATGGCGTCGAAATTGGCCTTGAGCGCGAACGCCTTGGCTTCGGCCAGCGTCGCGAAGTGGTAGTTACGGCCGAAATGGTAATGGCGAACCAGATACATTTCATTGCTCCGTTGTCAGGTAATCCTGACCCCTCAACCCCGGTAGGCCAGAGCCGCCGGGGGTGAGGGTTAGTGGGTGCGGAAGATCGCCGACGAGCCTGGGCCGTCCCGGTTTGCTGCGGCCGCCAGTGCGCGGTGCAGGTCCGTCAGCGTCGCGTCGAGCCAGCGGATGCGCGCCACGATCTGCTCGACAGCCATATCCGCGTCGTCGCGATCATGGCGGGCGTTAATCACAGGTTTCATAGTCTTGCTCCGGTGTCAGTGTTTCCTGACGCCTCAACCCCGGTAGGACTGACGTCCGCCGGGGGTGAGGATGCTCATCAGGCCGCTTCTTCCAGATCGAGTACGGCGCTATAGAGATCGTCGGTCACAATGGTCTCCACCAAATCGCTGACCAGTCGAACCTCGTTCACGCCCATCGACCGCGCCTTCTCACGCAGCGCGATCATGATGGTCTTGCTCAAATCCAGCTTCGCATCCGCCAGCAACAGGTTGCGACATGGCGCGCGTTGCCCGCCTTGGCGCAATGAGATGCCGTGTCGCGAACATTGCACCTGCAACGAGGCTGGCGTGACGCCGAACAGCGCGGCAATTTGTGTCCGGTCCAGCCTTTGCTCAAGCAACGCGGGAACGCTGTCGTATTTTTCCTGAGTTAGTACCTTGACGCCTTGCATGTTCAGCTGTCCTCCTTTCATTTACTCTGCGTGGTTTCGAATGCGGCGCGCTCACTGGTAGGCCTCTAGATCGAGGCGCAACACAGTTCGCCGCTTACGCCGCCCGTGCGACGAAGCTGTTCGCCAGTGCGACCAATTCGCCGTGCATTTTTAAATCGCCCACTTCCAAGCAGTGCTTGGCGAGACGCTTGGCGGCGATGGAGAGCGCAACGAAGCCGACCGGTTTGCGCAGCGCCGTGGCGATGTCGCGCGCGTCGTCCGCCTTTTGGCGAATGAACTCGCGCTGATCCGGATCGATTGACCGGGCTGGCGCAGCGCCGTGCAGGTAATATTCCGCGAACAACTCGGCCTTGTCGGCGAGCATCCGGGCGACGGCATCCGCGGGAGCACCGAGCGCGGCGTTAAGGCTAAACGGGTCATCGATACCTCCTTCCTGTTCCCAAGCCCTTGCTTGATTTTACGTATTGTGTTATGAACTGCATTATACATATCATAGTCAAATACGCAACAGAAATCGAGAGCAAAAATGCACAAACTGGACGACGAGATTCAGCGGCTAAACATGGTGGTACCCGCCTCATGGGCGAGGAAGGTCGACGATTGGCGGCGGAAGGAACCCGACTTGCCGAACCTGTCGGAAGCGATCCGCAGGCTGGTGGACATGGGCCTCGAGAGCGCGAAGAAGAAGCGATGACCGACCGCATCCGCATCGTCAGGCACGTCGTGGCACCGAAGCGACGACGCCGACTTAATTCGTCTGAGTTAATCCGCCATTAACCGTTTTTCGTAACCATACTGGCTCGGTTGTCCGTGGGGCCACGGGGCGGCAAATTGTATTGCGGGGAGTATTTCCGCATGTGGCTGTTCCTAACGAATTTCGATGCGGTGCTGTTCGTCGCCGCCTTTGGGCTCGCGGTGTTGGCGGTTCCTTTCGGCTAGTCCGCGACTCGTGCCGGTATCACGTGAGCCTGCTTGGCCGCTGAACGCCACGCCTCATCGGCACCGTTGCTCTTGGGCTTTCTATCGCCGCTCCATTTCGATCCGCGACGTCGAGCTGCCTTGGGCCTTGGTGGCCGGTGGTGCGTGCGCCCTTCTTGACGGCGGCACGCTTGGCGGCACGGGCTGCGGCGTAGCGCAGGCGCTGGGCACCTCGGTGACCTTGCGCTTGGCTGCGGGCTTGCTGTTGCGTCGGGATGGAGCCGGGGTCTTGGGGTCGGTTTCCAGCAGCAGTTCGACCAGCAGCTGCCTGACCCTTTGCTCGGTCAGTTCGAACACAAGGCGTTCGATTTTGGCTGGATGATCTCGCATGGCGGGCGATCCTCCGCATGGGTTGGGTGGAATCGCGCCGGAGATTGGTCCAAGGCCCGGCGTTGGGGTCAACGGCGGAACAAAACAACCTTACGCTGATTGGTCTTTCAAGCATCGCACCGCCAGCGGCCCCCCTCGTTGGCACCTGCGGTGTAACTTGGAGGAAACTACAGGGCCGTGCCGAAAGGATGAGTGACGGCGCGGCCCTCCTTTTCCAAGGAGCGATCCTCATGTGGCTGATGTCAGATGTCGAGAGGATGATTGGCGTTCTGTTCGTCGCGGCGCTGATGTTGGTCGCGGGGCTGCTGATTGTTTAGTTGAACGGTTTGCAGCAAAAAGACCCGGTGAGGGATGGAGAACCGCCCCAGGCCTTTGACTCCGCTCGTCGGCTATCGGCCTGGGGGCCAGGATCTGGACTGACCGTCACCCGACGAGACGCCAGCTTCACGCAAACGAAATGAAACTGAGTCGTGAGTCCAAAATGCGACGCGCCTGGTATCGTTGCCGCGCTGACGATGATGGTGAGGGCCTGAGAATTGGCGGTATCGTCGCGCAGGGCTTTTAGTTCGGCGGCGTCGACACCCTTCAGCCGGATATGGATGTCGCCGATCACGACGCGAAGCAGTGCCTTGGCGGGAGACCGACGAAGAAGCTACGGAGACGCTGATCCGCAACCTGATGGACGGCCAATACCGCAACCCGGCGCGCATTGTCGCCTTCAATACCGCTGAGGGATGGTCCCGCGACGTCACCATGGATATTGCCGACGAGCTGCGTCGGCGCTTTGTGGAGTACGACAAAGTGCCAGCTTCGCTGCAGGAGTTTGTCGAGACCGCCAGCCGGGTGCGCTGAGCCTACCGAAGAGACCTAAGCGATAGAATGAAATTCGCCTTGGGCCACGGACGTCCCGTGGAGGCAGGGAACACTTCCGGTTTTGATGATCCAAGCGGTCATTAAGCTGAAATCTCGTTGGCCATCTCAATGGCTACCTGCAGCTTCAATCGGCAAGACAACTTCAAATATCGTCCCGTAAGGACGGTTCGCAGACGCCTGAAGCAGCCCGCCGTGGGACTCGATGATCGACCGGCAAATCGTAAGCCCAATTCCGGTCCCGGTGGACTTCGTGGTGAAGAAGGGCTCGAAGATACGATCCTTGTCCTTCTCAGCTAGTCCGGCACCCGAATCCGCGATGGAGACCACAATCTGATTCGAGTCTTGAATGATATCTGACCTCATCCGCAACACGCGAAAACGTTCGGGGGTAGCGTGCATAGCTTCGATTGCGTTCATGATCAAATTCTGAAAAACTTGCTGCAATTGGCCTCGATCAGCATACACTTGCGGGAGTTGGTTGTGCGGCTCCACGGAGACCGATACGCGATGAGCTAGCAATTCGATTTCAGTGGTTGTAAGCGCCTCCCGAACAAGGCCGTTTACATCAAGCCAAGCCCTCCCGTGGCCGTCCTTCGGAAACATTGATCGGATGCCGCTAATCACGGCGCTCGCACGGTGACTGTCATCGACCACGCAATGCAACGCCTCACGCGCCCCGTCGAGGTCGGGCGTCGCCCTAGTCACGCAAAGCAAAGCTGCTTCGCCATTAAGAGCGATTGCTGCCAGAGGTTGCCTGATTTCGTGCGCGATTGAAGCGGCCATCGCATCCATGGCGACCTGCCGCGCCTCGCGAACGTTACGCTGCCTCAAGACAGAACGCGCCAAGTTTGCATAGAGGGTGGTCGTTTCTGAAAGGAGAACAATCAGTACGACGATTGAAGCAGCTAACGCAAAGGCCCGGGATAGATACCAGCCGACGTCAAAACGACCAACGGCAAGGAGGCTACTCATCGTGACCTCAAGCACAAGCGCGAAAGACAGAACTATCAGCCATAAATCGAGTACGCAGTTTCGCCGAAACCACAAAATCAAAAGCGCGCCGATACACAATGCCACCTGGAATATGGCAACCAGCCGCAGCGTATTTTGATCATACTGAACGGCATCACCCCGGAGCAAGGAAGGCAAAAGCTGTTCCCCGGCAATCGCAATCCAGCTCAGTCCGCATACTATTGCGATCACAACTGCAATGCCCGCGAAGATGATAAACTCCGGTGAGCGTTGGGACGCGCTGATCGCGCTCTCATCGTCTTTCAGCAGCGAATAGGCGATGACAGCCAGCGGCAATCCGACTTTCCAGAAATTATAGAGCCATGCGGTGGTCTGCACCCCAGCCCCGAAGAGTCCCGTCGGTGTAAACGCTCCCGGAAATACGAGCGCATGCGCAACGGCAATCAACGCAGTATACAAAAAGCCCAGCGCAAGCGCGAAAAGCGACCACCGGCGCACAATGGAAAATTGTGCAAAGATTAGGGCGGAGGTGATGAGATCATTGACAGCGTAAACGCTTTGATAGGCTGGAACTAAACCGTCAACACGCTGCAGCGGAATCGTCGCAAACGGTGCCGCGATAAGAAATACGATGAGAAGAGCTACGGCAATTCCGAGCGCCAGCCGAATCTGCCCACGCGACGGGGGCAGGGTCGCAAGGAGAAATTGCTGCTGGTGGGAAATCATCGCAGTCATCTCGTTTCCGCGATAGGTTTTCACGATTTAGAAAAGAACACAATGCGAACGTGGCGCGTCGACGTGTCCACCGGCACCGCACCACCGGCACCGCAATGGCGGCAGTCGAACGATAATTTGATGGGCGGCCATCGTCCCGGCGAAGGTGCCTGACCGCCCGGAGTGGATCCACGAAATCAAGCACGACGGCTATCGCCTGATCGTCCAGCAACTTGTTGACGGTCGCGACGTCGAGTTATGGCAACTGGGTAGAGGCGGGTTCAACTGGTCAGCGCAACACTCTAATCTTTCATCTAGGATGGAGTGTGGAAATGAAACAGCGACGTCGCATTTATTACTCGGCAGCCCAACGGTCTGAGATCTGGGATCGCTGGCAGGCTGGGGAGCCGATGAGCGCGATTGGGCGCCGGTTTGACCGGGAGTCCTCTTCTGTCTTCTCGGTGATCTCGCCAACGGGCGGAATTCGTCCTCCGGATCGACGCCGTTCCAAGCAAACACTCAGTCTTTCTGAACGAGAGGAAATCTCTCGATGGCTCAGCATGCGCTACTCATTTCGGTCGATAGCGACCCACTTGGGACGATCTGCGTCAACCATCAGCCGTGAAGTCCAGCGCAATGGCGGGTCGGACCGCTATCGGGCAGCCCCGTCCGATCAGGCTGCCTGGGATCGAGCGCGGCGTCCCAAGCTTTGCAAGCTGGCTTGCCGTCCGTTCTTGAGGCGGACAGTATCGACCTTGCTGCGGCGTCAATGGTCCCCTCAGCAAGTTGCCGGCTGGCTCAAGCGCACATATCCGAGGGAGCCTCGAAAGCAGGTGTCACACGAGACGATCTATCGCAGCCTGTTCATTCAGGCGCGCGGCGTGCTGAAAAAGGAGCTTCTTGAGCACCTGAGGGCGAGGCGCACGGTCCGCCGATCCAGGCACGCCAGCATGAAACGAAACGGGCTCGGCCAGATCAAGAATGCCGTATCCATCAGCGAGCGACCGCCGTCGGTTGAAGATCGTGCGGTGCCGGGTCATTGGGAGGGCGACCTGATCGGTGGATCGGGGAATAGTTATGTCGCAACGCTTGTCGAGCGCCATTCGCGCTACGTGATGCTGGTCAAGGTTGCGAACAAGGATACCGAAAGCGTTGTCTCGGCACTGATCAAGCAATCGCAGCGATTGCCCAGCGAACTTTACCGGTCGCTGACCTGGGACAGAGGCAAGGAGCTCGCAGACCATCAACGCCTGACATTGGCCACCGAGGTCGAGGTCTACTTTTGTGATCCACGATCTCCCTGGCAACGCGGGTCGAACGAAAACACCAACAGATTGCTGCGTCAGTATCTTCCGCGTGGCACCGATCTGTCCTTGCACAGCCAGGCCAGGCTCAGTGCCATTGCAAGGCAGCTCAATGAAAGGCCGAGAAAGACCTTGCTCTATCAGACGCCGGCTGAGAAGTTCGCAGAATGTGTTGCAGCGATCGGTTGAACTCGCCGACCAATCCGGACGTTCAAAGCACACGTGGTGGGGTAACCGGCTTAGTTTTCGTCCTGCCATTCGCGCGCTGTAATTTCAGCTTCGGCCTGAAGCCAAAACTCCAAGTCACGGCCTGCAGGACAACTGTTTTGCTCCCAGAGTTCCTTAGCCCGTTCTCCGATTTCTTGCTTGGTGCGTCTTGGATTAAGAAGCTGCCGCAGCTTCGGCTTAAGCCCCTCCACCCACGCCCCCAACCGCTCCAAAGTCGTTTGATCAGTAATAGTCGAAGCGATACGGCTCGCTTGATTGATCTTGCGTTCCAGTTCCTGAGAATCGTCTTCGTTCTGATCCATGCAGCGTCTCCATCTAGATAAGACGCGGCTGGTTAGAACCGGTTCATCTGCCGATCCCGAAAAAGTCGAGCCAGCGTCTAACGGGCGGCCCGGACCTGTTCCGGCACGCCTGCCTGATAGGCTGGAGGGGCTGGTGTCGAAGCATCGGGAGAGCCCGTACCGGGGCGGCCGATTTGATCGCTGGGTCAAGATGAAGAACCGGCAGCATGCTGCTTTTAGCAGAGTGACGGATGCGTTCGGTTAAGCCCAAGGCGATTAGGTGCTAGCCGTCCTGAGTGATGCCGACGATACGTCATTTGCTGCGGCTTCAGCCGCCAGCATGTTTAAGTGTTCTGCAAGCTTCGCGAATAGGTCTCGCTTTTGCGGGACGGTGGTCAGAGCGCTGATCAACGCAGACGCCGCCGCCTGTTTGCGCAGGGTTTCCAGATGACTCCAATAGTCCTTCATCAGCAAGTCTGACCGGTGTTGTTAAAATCATCCACTTGCGCGAAGAATTCGCGGACCACAGGCACGGCGTCTTTGAGCCTGTAGCAACAGAAGCTGTCGACAGACGTTCCCGTGCCGTGATCAAACAGTTCCAGCCAAAACAGTGGTGAGCTAGTAATGTGGATGGCCGGACCTCCCAGCATGCGGATCTCGTAGCTGCCAATCGAGGCGAGCGAAACCGATGCTTCCGGATTATCATCCGGGATGGCGCAGAGTTTGACGTAAGCGTTTGCAATTCTCAGTTCGGTCAGCATCCATGCGGACGTGTTGCAGTCTGTCAAAATTCAAGATCCTAAAGGCGTTTGTGTATGCTGGACGCACAAATCCAATCGCTGGCAAATGCCGCAGCCGAGTTGTGCCCTGCCGGAAGCAGGCGGTTGTTAGCAAGAACGGTCAGCAATGCACTTGTTACAATCCGCCGATTATTTGATAAGGCGCGCCAGAATGTATTGGCCAGTGATCGACTTTGTCGGCCGCCCAGTCGCCGTCCTTGGGTCAAGATCAAGAGCCGGCAGCATCCGACGTTCAGCGGGGTGCTGGATCAGTTCTAAGCCATAGTGAGCGAATTAATTGAGCCTGAGCGACTGCACGGCGCGCTTCGATATTTCGGCCGGGTCTTTGAGGCCGGTGGCTCCGATCTCCATGACCTTTTCCGCGATCATTGTGGTCAGTGGATCGTGGCGATCCACCAGATCAAGCGCGCGCAAGGTCAATTCGTAAGCCGCGATCAGGTGGCCGGTCTCAGCCAGTGGGGTATTTTGCAACCAGCGATAAATCGCCATCGCTCGCTTCCCGACACGAGATGACTGCCTGAAAGAGGCCCCGGCCTTGAGGGGACGCAACAATGGCCGGGGCCATTTCTCGGGCGGGAGCGGCGGTCCCGCCATGGTTGAAAAGTTAAATCCCGCGCGCGAGTGCTGTCTGTCGGGTTCCTGACATTGTGAGTAAAGATTGTGGAGCAGTTTTTAGATGGGGATTAATCTGGCAAATGTTCAAAAGTGAACTGATCGGTTGATTTGCTGAACGGTTGAATGACAGCGTTGCAGTTACCGAATTTTACTTCCGATCCGCCCGGCCGGTAGCCGGGCGTTTTCGTTTGGATGCCCGTCCCCATCTTGGCCGGACCGAACATGGGCCGGATCTCGGCGCCCTTCCGGCCGCACCGCGTGCAGGTGAACTTGGGCTCGATGTCGGACAACCGGACGTCGTCCAGCCAACCGTCGGCGTTGGCCTCAGTGTGGTGGCTGCAGCGGTGGTCGCGGCAACTCGTGCTTGATCCCGGATGCGCTGGAGACCTCCAGACAGCACAAAAGCCCGGCGAGCGTGGGGCTCGATCCGGGCCTTTGAAACTCCGCTCGCGAAGGTGGCTCAGGTTTCAATCCGCCACCCGTCGAGACGCCGGCTTCACGCCAGCAGATTTGCCTGAGTCTGGGTGTCCGAATTGAGTCAACATGGCGAACAGTTCGCGGCGTGGATGCTGCAGCGCGCGCAAGTATCCGACAGCCTGATGTTGTCGGGCCAGCCGTCGGCGTTGGTTTCGACGTGATGGCTGCAGCGATGATCGCGGTAATAGATCAGGATCTCGCGCACGCCGGATGCGCGCATCTCGCCGAAGGTGATTTTGGTGGGGTCGTTAGTCGGTCTTCACTAGATCAAACTCGACGGTACTTGTTGCGCCTGTCATTGGAACAACTACTTTCCCTGTGACCATCATTTTGTTGTTGTCGACCCGAATGAAATATACGCGATCAGCGCCGTAGATCGCCTGACTAGATGCGGCGTCAACATGAGCAGTCAATTTCAGGCCCTCGGCTGTCTGCTCGGCCGTCGTGTATTTGCCTGTCCAAGCCACCTGCGTCTTCATCATTGCGATGGCTTCAGCGTCGGTCAGTGCCGGTGCGGCTGGTGCTTTTCGCGTCCCATCGACGAACAACAGCCAAAAACGCGTGGGGGTGATGGTAACGTAACCCGCGACCTGCTCCCCGAGGGGATAGCTGACCTTATCGCCGGTTGTGGCTTTGAGGTTGAGGACTTTCCAGCTCCAGATAAGCTGGTCTTTAGTCGTCGCCTGTTGGGCGTTCGAGGGTGCCGCTGCTGAAACCAGTGCAAAGACAGCGGTGGCGAGCAGTACTTTGCTCATGACGATCTCCAATGCCCGGAATCCAAGGCCGACATCGTGACTGGCGACGGGCGCTATCCTTTAGCAAGCGAAAAATGGCCGTATTTGCGCCGGTCATCATCGCGGACATCAACAGCAACGAACTTTATGGGGATTATTTGCGCCATCGCGCAACCACCGGTCGAGATCAATAGAACTAACTGCCTAAAGGCTACTCACGGCCGAAGTTGTGACCAGATCACGCAATTAGCCCGTCCCCATCCTGGCCGGTCCAAACTTCGGCCTGATGTCGGCACCGCGCTTGCCGCAAACCTGGCAGACGAACTTGGGTTCGATATCCGATAGCCGGACGTCATCGGCCCAGCCGTCCGCGTTGGTCTCGACGTGATGGCTGCAGCGGTGATCGCGGCAATAGATCAGCACCTCGCGCACGCCGGATGCGCGCCGTTCGCCGGAGGTGATCTTGGTGAGGTGGTGTTCATGGGTAGCGGCTGAATTCTTCACAGGGCTCTATAGGCGTCAATATGTCCCCGTGTTTCTTTCCGCGATTAAATCACTTGCGGATCGCGACACAAATGTGGACACAAGGGGTGCATAGCTTTGAATTATCTACGCTTTCGACGCCCATACTCTCCCTTGCGCAGGGAATGCCGGAATGCTCCGACTGTACCTGTATGTCGTGTGCGTTTTTTCGCACAGCTTTGCACACGAGACCGCGGGTGCAGCGTGCACCCGGCATTCCCTGCTCCCTCTTCGGGGGAGAACGTTCGTGCAAAGCTCGGGCACATCGTGCCGCGGGAACGCGCAGGTGCGCGCCCGTCTTTACCCGGGGACGTCAATGACAGAACCGAAAAGCCACGGCGTACCGGACGCCTCGCATGCGCGGGACATCACCGGCTTTCTCTCGTCCAATCATGCGATTCAACTGGCGCCGTATCGGCGGCCGCAACTACGCCGCCGTCGCCACCACGCGGTTACGGCCGTCGTGCTTGGCGCGATAGAGCGCGGTGTCGGCGCGCTTGAGCACGTCGGCAATCGCCTCGCCCTTGCGCTCCAGCGTCGACAGGCCGATCGAGATCGTGACCTCGATGCGCTTTGCGCCCTTGTTGACGGCAAAGGTTTCGCCCGCGATCGAACGGCGCAGCCGCTCGGCCACCATGCCCGCGACGTGCAGGTCGGTCTCGGGCATCACGATGACGAATTCCTCGCCGCCGTAGCGGCAGGCGAGATCGATGCCGCGGATCGACTTGCGGATCCGCACCGCGAATTCGCGCAGCACGTCGTCGCCGGCGTCGTGGCCGTAATTGTCGTTGATCGCCTTGAAGAAGTCGATGTCGAGGATCATCAGCGCCAGCGGCTTGCCTCGGCTCGAGGCCTGCTCGGCGAGGGTGACCAGATGGCTTTCCATATAGCGGCGGTTATGCAGGCCGGTCAGCGCATCGGTGATCGCCATTTCGATCGAGTTCTGCACGTTGTCGCGCAGATGGTCGGTGTAGCGCCGCTTGCGGATCTGGGTTCGCGCCCGCGCCAGCAATTCATTTTTGTCGACCGGGCGCAGCAAATAATCGTTGACGCCGATTTCGAGCCCGCGCAGCAGCCGCGCATTGTTGTCGGCATCGGAGATCGCAAGGATCGGCACCTGGCGGGTCCGCTCCAGCGAGCGCGCCTGGCTGCACAGCCGCAGGCCGTCGTAATTTTCGAGGCTGAGCGAGACGATCAGGAGATCGTAATTGCCCTCGGCGGCATGAAACAGCGCTTCGGACGGATTGGTCTCGACGTCGACCGTGTGCTCGGTAGAGAGCAGCGGCGCCAGCCGTTCGTAGGACGACGGCCGGTCGTCGACCAGCAGAATTCGGCCGCCCATGCCCTTGTCGGCGACCGCGCTGCGCTCGGGCGCCTCCATGCCAATCTCAAGCGAGGTGATGGCGCGCATGCGCAGCTCATCGGTCATCATCTTCAGCCGCGTCAGCGAGCGCACGCGCGCGATCAGCACCACGTCGGACACCGGCTTGGTCAGGAAGTCGTCGGCGCCGGCTTCCAGCCCGCGGACGCGGTCGGCCGGGCTATCCAACGCCGTGACGATCACGACCGGAACGAAATGCGTGGCCGGATTGGACTTCAGGCGCCGGCAGACTTCAAAGCCGTCCATGTCGGGCATCATCACATCGAGCAGGATGATGTCGCATTCGGAGCGCGAGCAGATGTCCAGCGCCTCGGCGCCGTTGGACGCCGTCAGCACATCGAAATATTCGGCCGACAGACGGGCTTCCAACAGCTTGACGTTGGCAGGAACGTCATCGACCACGAGGATACGCGCGGACATCGAAAGTTACTCCCTACCCAATAAAACGCCTGACTGTTTCAATAAACTTGCCGACTGAAATAGGTTTGGACAAATACGCCTCACAGCCGCCTTCGCGGATGCGTTCCTCGTCGCCCTTCATGGCAAAGGCGGTGACCGCGACCACCGGTATCGCGCGCAGCTCCGGATCGTCCTTGATCCAGCGCGTGACTTCGAGACCGGAAACCTGCGGCAGCTGGATATCCATCAAAATGAGATCGGGACGCAGCTTGCGGACGAGATCGAGCGCTTCGAACCCATTGCTGGTGCCAGAGGTCTGATAGCCATGCGCTTCCAACAGGTCGCGAAAGAGCTTCATGTTGAGCTCGTTGTCCTCCACGATCAGGACGGTTTTTGCCATCCCGCCCCTCCCAATCCCTTAAGGAGACAGACCCGGATTCGGTGCGTCAGCCACCGCCGCCGGGCGTGTCGAAATGTGAATTCAAACTAGCGCCAGATTCGCTCTAACCCGTTAAGCCCGAGGGCCGTCTTTATGAGAACTGTTTTCCGCTTGCTTGAACAGTTTCCGCAGACTCGGGCATGATGGGTCCCTAGATAGAGATCATAAGTTAACGGAAAGGCAAACCGGTCAGTTGAAAAAGCCTGTTCACAACCCTCGCGAAGTGGCTGAAATCGTTGCGGTTCAGGCGCTGTCCTTCATCGCCGGCGATCCCGAGCGGCTGGGGCTGTTCCTGGCCGAAAGCGGAATCGGCCCCGAGACGCTGCGGACCGCGGCGGCCGACCCGCGATTCCTGGCCTCGGTGCTTGATTTTGTCATGCGCGATGACGCAACCGTGAAGGCTTTTGCCAGCGTTTCCCAGCTCCACCCGACCAACATCGCGGCCGCCCATCAGGCGCTGGGTGACCCGCGGTGGGAGCGCGACGTGCCGTGAGCGCGGCAGCGCCAGCCGTCGACGGTCCGCGCTGCTTATGCCGGGATTGCCTCGGCGATCTCGATATCAAGGCCAGGCGATGCAGCCATTGCGGCTCCCCTCGCCTGGTCAGACACCACGCCCTGCCCCTGCTGACGCTGGCGCATATCGACTGCGACGCGTTCTACGCGACCGTCGAAAAGCGCGACAATCCCGATCTCGCCGACAAACCCGTCATCATCGGCGGCGGCAAGCGCGGCGTGGTTTCGGCGGCGTGCTACATCGCGCGGACCTTTGGGGTGCGCTCGGCGATGCCGATGTTCAAGGCCCTGGCGCTCTGTCCCTCCGCCGCTGTGGTGCGGCCCGACATGGCGAAATATGTCCGGGTCGGCCGCGAGGTGCGCCATGCCATGCAGGCGCTGACGCCGCTGGTCGAGCCGCTATCGATCGACGAGGCGTTTCTGGATCTTTCCGGCACCCAGCGAGTCCATGGCATGATCCCGGCAAAAGTGCTGGCCCGCTTTGCGCGCGACGTCGAACGCGACATCGGCATCACCGTCTCGGTCGGCCTGTCCTGCAACAAGTTTTTGGCCAAGATCGCTTCCGATCTCGACAAGCCCAGAGGCTTTGCCGCGATCGACCAGGACGAGGCGCGCGAGATGCTGGCGGACAAGCCGGTCGGATTCATTTTTGGCGTGGGGCCCGCAACCCAGGAAAAGCTGGTGCAGCGCGGTTTTCGCACCATCGCCGATCTGCAGCGCGCCGACGAGATCGAACTGATGAAGCAGTTTGCGACCGAAGGCCGCCGGCTGTGGCGGCTGGCGCGCGGCATCGACGACCGCAGCGTGGTTGCCGATCGGGGCGCCAAGACCATTTCCAACGAGACCACATTCGAGACCGACATCCGCGATTTCGCGTCCCTCGAAAGAACGCTGTGGCGGCTCTCCGAGAAGGTATCGTCGCGCCTCAAGAGCGGCGATCTCTCTGGACTGACCATCACGCTGAAGCTGAAGACCGCGGATTTCCGCCAGCGCACCCGCTCGCAATCGATCCAGGCGCCGACGCAACTGGCGGCAAAGATCTTTGCGGTTTCCCGCGACATGCTGGCCAGGGAGATCGACGGCACCGCCTTCCGCCTGATCGGCACCGGCGTCAGCGCGCTGCGCCCGGGATCGTTGGCCGACGACACCGACATGCTCGATCGCCGCTCGGCGCATGCGGAACGCGCGATGGATGATTTGCGCAAGAAGTTCGGCAGTACTGCAGTAATCCGGGGAATTGCCTATCAGGGGCCGGTGAAGGAAGAGGAGGAAGAGTAGTTCACTACCTCTCCGCCGTCACTTGCACGCCTTGGAATCCTTGATGTCGAATTTCCCCATCGCGCCGGAAATCACGAAATCATTGTAGTCCAGCACCAGCGCGCGGGAGACGCCATTCTCGAACAGTTCGAACGACATCGCGTAAACCGGCGTCTGTTCGCCGTCCTTGGCCCTGATATCGCGGTCGTAATAGCTCACCGTGACCGGCCAGCGCGTCAGCGATTTCATCTGGTCGTTGGCGGTGGACGGATCGGGCGAAGCGATGCTGCGTTCGCCCGATATCGGCTGCCCGATCACCGACAGCGTGTTGTAGACCTTCTCGCCGTTGTCGGATCCGTCATAGACTGTCAGTTCCAGCACCGATTTGCCCGCGCGCGCGGCGGCGATGATGCGCTGGATCTGCTCGGTCGGAAACACGACGTTGCCGTCGAGGTTGAACGTTTTCGCCTCCGGCTGCTTCAGCTTGACGACGATGTGATCGCCGGTGCGCTCGGCAACGCCATCGACCGGCGCGGAGTCGGCATCGTTCATCCTGGTATCGATCTTGAAGCGATAGCTCTTGCCCGCGCCGTCCTCCCAGGATGACGAACGCAGGTCGCTCAGGGTCAGCTTGCCCTCGCCGCTGTCGAGTTCCGACACCTGCCTGAACTCGGAGGTGTAGCCCTCACAGGCGCTGCCCGAGAAATTGTAGAGAATACGCCCGCGCGCGGCGCTGATTGCATTGGAACCGCGAGATTTGACCAGATTGAGTTCGTACAGCGCCTGATGAGACAGGAACGTCCCGCTCGCCGCGGCCAGCGCGGGTTCACCTGCAAACCCCGATCCGCCAGCGACCGCCGCGATAGACAACACCAACGTACGGAGCGGAATCGGGAACGAGCAAGCCATGGGTATGTCTTTTCCTCGATGAAGGTTCGTCACATTAGTGACGGTCTTATTGCGTCGCAACTAGGGCGTTTTCACAAAAACGTAGAAATTTGAGGCCGAAATGCCGTGATTTTTGGCATTTTCCCGCAGGACTTGCAGCCGGAAGCGGCGCCGGTCGTCGCACCAGCCTCGCTTGCAACCAAACGCGCGATGCGCGAAACAAAGCGGCCCTGAAACAGTTCAGGCGCAGGTCAAATCACACGGGGACGACACATGGCGGGTACGGTCGAGCAGAAACTGGCGGCACAAGGCATCACCCTGCATAAGCCCGCCGCTCCCGTTGCCAATTATGTCGGCTTCGTCCGCACCGGAAACCTACTGTTCGTCTCGGGCCAGGTCTGCTTCAACGCCGAAGGCAAGTTGATCGCCAAGGGCAAATTAGGCGCCGGCGTCACCGTCGAGCAAGGCAATGCGGCGGCGCGCGGTTGCGCGATCAACCTGCTGGCGCAGATCAAGGCAGCGCTCGGCGATCTCGACAAGGTGGTGCGCGTGGTGCGGCTCGGCGGCTTCGTGAATTCCGCGCCTGACTTCCTCGACGGGCCCAAGGTGCTCAACGGCGCGTCCGACCTGATGGTCGCAGCCTTCGGCGACAAGGGCCGCCACGCCCGCACCACCGTCGGCGTGGCTTCGTTGCCCGCGGATGCCGCGGTCGAAGTCGAAGGCGTGTTCGAAGTCTCCTGAGAGAGACGCGCGTGCGCGCTCCCGACTGGCTGACGGCGCGGCCGGTCGCCCATCGCGGCCTGCACGATGCCGCCCGCGGCATCATCGAAAACATGCCGGGCGCGGCGCTGGCCGCGATATCAGGCAATTTCAGCATCGAATGCGACATTCAGCTCACCGGGGATGGCGAGGCGATGGTGCATCACGACGATGCGCTCGGCCGTCTCACCGAGGGCAGCGGCGCCCTGCTCGGCAAGTCCACAGCCGAGCTCAAGGCCGTCAAATTCAGGGATACGCTGGAGCGGATGATGACGCTCGCCGATCTCTGCGCGCTGGTCGCCGGCCGCGTGCCGCTGGTGATCGAGGTGAAAAGCCATTTTGACGGCGACCGCAAACTGGTGACGCGGATGGCAGAGGTCCTGGCATCGTACCGGGGCCCGGCGGTCGGCATGTCGTTCGACCCGGACCAGGTGCTGGCGCTGCGCGAAAAGATGCCGGCGCTGCCGCGCGGCATCGTGGCCGAGCGCGAGTACACCGCGGCCGACTGGCCGGAGGCGACACCGGCCCAGCGCCGGGGCATGGAACATCTGCGTCACGCCTTCCGAACCCGGCCGCATTTCGTCGCCTTCTGGGTGAACGAATTGCCGGCGGCAGCTCCTTGGATCGCCCGCAATATTTTCGGCCTGCCGCTATTGACCTGGACTGTGCGCACGCCGGAGCAGCGCGAGCGGGCCGCGCGCTACGCCGATCAGATGATTTTTGAGGGTTTCCTGCCGGGAACCTGATGCGCTCAGCGCGGCCTTGAAGTCTCCGCTGCAATGCACGATCTTTGGAGTGGGTTGGTCACCGTGGGCGATGGCTGATCGCAGCATGGGACCGGTTCGAATACTCGATGGCGTCATCCGAAATCACCCTCGAATCCGTCCCCTCCGTCAGCGACATCAAGGCTGCGGAATGGGACGCTTGCGCCAACCCGAAAGCTGATCCGGAAAGCCTCGACCATTTCGATACGCTGGCTTCATCGGGTGCGGCAGGCAATTCCTGCGCCGACTCAAGACCTGGCTATAACCCCTTTGTTTCCCATGCCTTTTTTGCCGCCGCCGAAGCTTCCGGATCGGCCTGCGCGCGCACCGGCTGGGGCCCGCGACACTTACTTGCAGAGACTCGATGGCGTGGTCGCCGGCATCGTGCCCTGCTACCTGAAATCGCATTCGCAGGGCGAATACGTCTTCGATCGCGGCTGGGCCGATGCCTATGAGCGCGCCGGCGGACGCTACTATCCAAAACTGCAGGCCTCGGTGCCCTTTACGCCGGCGACCGGCCCGCGCCTGTTGATCCGCGATGGCGTCGACCGCGACCGGATCGAGGAAGCGCTCGCCAGCGGCCTGATGGCGCTCTGCAGTGCGACCAACGCCTCGTCGGTGCACGTGACCTTTGCACGTGAAGCCGAAGCGAAATTCTTGGGGAGCCAAGGATTCCTGCAGCGTAACGACCAGCAGTTTCACTGGCGCAATGCCGGCTACAGGACGTTTGAGGATTTCCTCGCCACCCTCAATTCCCGCCACCGCAAGGCGATCAAGCGCGAGCGGCGCGAGGCACTGTCCGCCGGCGTCACCATCCATGCGTTGAACGGAGCTGATATCACCGAGGATGCCTGGGACGCATTTTTCGAATTCTACATGGAGACCGGCTCGCGGAAATGGGGCCGGCCGTACCTGACGCGAAAATTCTTCTCGCTGATCGGCGAGAGCATGCCGAAGGATGTGCTGCTGGTCATGGCTCGTCGCAACGGCCGCTGGATCGCCGGCGCCATCAATTTTGTCGGATCGGATACGCTGTTCGGCCGCAACTGGGGCGCGATCGAGCATCATCCGTTCCTGCATTTCGAGGTCTGCTACTATCAGGCGATCGACTTTGCGATCCAGCGCGGCCTGAAAACGGTGGAAGCCGGCGCCCAGGGCGAGCACAAGCTGGCGCGCGGATATCTGCCGCAGACCACCTATTCGGCGCATTACATCGCCGATCCCGATCTGCGCCGGGCGATCGCCGATTACCTCAAGCGCGAGCGCGCCTATGTCGCCGAGGTCGGCCGCGAGCTCGCGGAGGCCGGGCCATTCCGCAAGGTCGGCGACGAGGCCTGAAGTATCTGCTACCAACTTTCTTTTGACGCGTTTTCTTCACGCGAACCGGTGCCCACTTCGCTCGAAAACGCTATTGTGATGTGATGTGAGGAGCCGCCACCATGCCCGCCTATGACCCCAACAACCCCTTTGCAAAAATCCTGCGCGGCGAGTTTCCCTGCCACAAGGTTTACGAGGACGAGCACGTGCTGGCGTTCCTCGACATCATGCCGCGCGCGCCCGGCCATACGCTGGTGATCCCAAAGGCCCCTGCCCGCAACGTCCTCGACATCACGCCCGACGACTTTGCCCACGTCGCGCGCGGCGCCCACAGGATCGCCGCCGCCGCCATGAAAGCCTTCAAGGCCGACGGCATCACCATTCAGCAATTCAACGAACCCGCCGGCGGGCAAGTCGTGTTCCACCTCCATATGCATGTGATGCCACGCCATGACGGCATCGCGCTGCTGCCGCCGGCCAGCCGCAAGGAAGACGTCAAGGTGCTGGAGGATAATGCGACGAAGTTGATTGCGGCGCTGGGGTAGGCGACGGTCCGTCACCTTCGTCATTGCGAGCGAAGCGAAGCAATCCATGGCGCGGCGTAACGGATAGATGGATTGCTTCGTCGCTTTGCTCCTCGCAATGACGCGGAGAGAGCATTCACTCCGTCTCGAAATCCCCGGCCTGCGGCGGCGCCAGCGGGGTGAATTCGCAGCGGTCGGGCTTCAAATCCAGCAGCGGCGTCTCGTCGAGGCAATCGAGGCCGCGCACCAGGACCACGTTGCCTTCAATGCCGACCAGCTTGACGATCGAGGTGCCGATCGGATTCGGCCGCACCGGCGAGCGCAGCGAAAAAGTGCCGCGGGCCTTGCCGTTGTTCTTCGGGCTCTGCAGCACGATGTCGCGCCGCGACTGGTGCAGCCAGTAGATCACTTCGAGATTTGAATAGAAATCGACGCCCTTGATCGCGGGCACCCAGGGCTCGAAAATCTCCAGCCGGCACACAGGGCCGTCGTGACGGCCCTGCCGCGGCGTCGTCAACCGCGAGGTCCAGGGCGTGCGGATGCGGCCGATGAAGACGAGGCCGGCATCGCGGGCCGGCGGCACATCGACGGCTACTTCGCCTTCGCGGATTTCAGCTTCTCGAACCATGTCTTCAATCCAGTGTTATGTTTTGCGATTTTATCACGCCCGCCCACCTGACACGCTCGGCCTCCATGAATTCTGCGATCGCCGCCGGGCTGCGCGGGTGGAGCGCCGAAAACCCCACCTTCTCGATCGCTGCCCGAAATCCTTCGTCGTTCATAACCCGATCGAGACTATCCGTCAGAATCCGCCTGACGTCATCCGGCAGTCCGGCGGGCACGGCAAGTCCGTTCCAGACGCTCACGAAATATCCGGGATAGCCGCTTTCCGCAATGGTCGGAACATCCGGCAAGGCCGGGTGCCGCTGTACCGAACCGATGCCAAGTGCCCGCAGCGATCCGGATCGTATCAGCGGCAGCGACGTGCTGACCGATTCAAACATCAGCTGGATATTGCCCGATACGACGTCGGTCAGCGCCGGCGCCGCGCCCTTGTAGGGGACGTGGGTCATCTCGATGCCAGCCATTTGCTTGAACATCTCCGCCGCGAGATGCGTGAAACTCCCGGTTCCGGAGGAGCCGTAATTGAGTTTGCCGGGATTCTGTTTGGCGTAGGCGACGAATTCAGCGACCGTCTTCACCGGCATCGACGGATTGACACACAGCACGACAGGCACTTCGGTCACCAGCGCCAGCATCCGCAAATCCCTGGCCGGATCGTAGGACAGTTTTTTATACAACAACGGGTTGAGGATGATGACCGAACCGGAGGTACCGAACAGCGTGTAGCCATCGGGATCGGAGCGCGCGACCATTTCCGCACCGATGGCGCCTTGCGCGCCGGGCTTGTCCTCAACGAACACCGTTTGCTTGAGGTCCTTGGCGAGGTATTCGGCTAGCAGCCGGCCAAAAATATCGGTCGGCCCACCCGCGGCATAGGGAATGACCAGCTTGATCGGGCGCGTCGGAAATTCCGCCGCGCGTGTCACCGGCGCGGCCGCCATCGCAGCGATCATGCCGAGGCAGCCGATCAAGGCCGATCTTGCGCCTGAATTCATGCCGAACTCCCCGTGTTTTCTTGGTTGGCCCGAGAGTATCAGCCCATCCACCATTTGCCAGCCAGCATCAGCAATTCGCCTGCGATCACACCGGCAAAGATCGACTTTCGCGACAGCATGAAAACCGCAAAGCCTGCGACCACAGCACTGTAGCGCAGCCAGCCGGGAACGCTCGCGAGCGCACCCGGCGGCTGCACCAGGATTTGCGCGATGACGCCGGCGAGGATTGCGGTCGCAACCGCCCTCACCCAGACCAGCAGTTCCGAGCCCTCGTCGATGCCACCGCCGAACCACAGCCCGAGCATGCGCCAGATCTGGTTGGGAATGACGCCCGCCACGAACAGGATCAACAGCGCGTGCCAGTCGCCGATAAAATCGCTCATGCCCGTGCCTGCCGTCGATGTACGCCGTAGGCGATGGAGCCGGCGACGACGCCGCTGATCAGGATATCGACGCCGCTGTTCAGCTGCGTAGCAAGCGGAAACAGCACCAGCCCCAGCACGAGGGCTACGACATCGGCGAATTCCCGGCAGTTGCTGGCGGTCGAGAACAGGAACGCCAGTGGTGTCAGCATCAGGATCGCCGCCGCGAGCGTTTGCGAGAGGTTGGCCGCCAACGTGTAGCCGATGGTGTTCGCCACCAGGCAGACGCAAACCAGTCCGCAGCCGAGCCCGTGGATGAAGGCAATCCGCCGCTCCCGTGGCACCTGCGGCAGGAAACGGAAACATTCGACCCAGAGCGTCACCGCGGTCAGATGCGCCACCAGGATCAAATGCCGCCGCCGGGTCTGCGGCGTGCGCATCATCGGCAATACCGACACCACCATCGGAAACAGCCGGATCGCGCTGACGGTCACCGCAATCGCCGACTGCAACACCGTCGCACCGGAGCCGAGCGTCGTGATCACGATAATCTGCGCAGGACCTGCCCAGACGAACGCGGTGCTCATCAGCGTCCAGCCGAGCGAAAAACCCAAGTCATGCGCCAGCGCGCCGATGCCGAGATAGGTCGCAAACAGCACCAGCGTGAGCACCGTCGAGCCGATCGAGCGCATGCCCCATCCGAACGCGTGGAGCGGGCTGTGCCATTGCGGGGAATCGAGCGGAGGAAGCGCCACGGGGTGCCGGATGAGGTATAAGTCGTCGGCGGCATAGGGCTGGCGATTGGCCGTGGCGTCAAGCAAGCCGGGCGTCAACACAGTCATGCAGTCATGCGGGCAGATCCCGATCGTCATTGCGAGCCAACGGGTCGCGCGAATGCGCGCCCGATGACAGGCTCCGCGAAGCAATTCGTGAACCCGTAAAGAAGAATGGATTGCTTCGCCGCTTCGCTCCTCGCAATGACGCAGGTGAGCTACCCCCTCACCCCCATATTCCGCAAAACAAAACACGCCCCACCCGCGCGGCGGATGCGGTTGCAGAGATCGTCCGCGGCGGGGCGCGTGTCGGCGCCGATGCGGACCTGGTAAAACAGCCGCGTGCCGCGACTGCGCATCACCGAACTCAGCAAGCTCGGATCCTGATCGCCGATGACCGTGCTCAGACGCTTCATCGCGCGTGAGTACATGGCAAGCGCCTTGTCGCGGCTAAAACCCGCGGCCAGCTGCACGCCCCACAGCTTGGCGGCGGCGAGCGTGACGTGCTGTTCGAGCTCTGTCACGAACGGATTGGGCGCGCGCCTGAGCAAGGCCATCAGCTCGCGGCAACTGGTGGTCGGCGCCCGGTCGGGCATCTTTCCACCCTTCCCCGCCGTCGCCCATTCGTCGACCGTGGAGCCGGTGATGGCGACCACGTAGTTGCGCGTCTCCTGCGGCATATAGCCAGAGCCGGCGAGCCAGTCTTGGACCCGCTTCGGTCCGGCATTATAGGCCGCCGCCGCCAGCCCCAGATTGCCGAACTGGTTGCGTAGCTCGTTCAAGAACTCCGCCGATTTCGGCAGCGCCTGCACCGGATCGAAGGGATCGAGCAGCCGCCGCTCGCTGGCGGTGCCCGGCATGAATTGCGCGATGCCCTGCGCGCGCTGGCCGCTGCGCGTCACCGGCCCAACCGCATCGGATTGAAACCGGCTTTCCTGCCAGATCACGCGGGCGAAGAACTCCAGCGGCAGGTTTTCGGCCCGCGCCGCGGATTCGATCATCAGGCACATCGCCTCGCGGGTATCGCTCTCGCGCGCGGGCTCCGCAATCTTCTCGAGCGGGATTGCGAGCTCTTCGACGCTCGGCCGTGCTATCCGCGTCGCGGCAGGCGCGGTCTCTTCGGCAACGGCCGACAGCGGCAACAGCAGCGTCGCCGCAACGCACAATCCGGTACGAAGAACCGTTCGCATCGCCGCCAATGTCATCGCGCGAGACGCGCCCGAAGGGAACTCTCGAAACCGGCGCGCGTTGTCAGGCTTATCGGGCTCACCGCATGGTGCGATCATGACGTGGCTATATTGGGATACTTTCTGCTCGCTGGTCGGAAGCGTTGTCTGGTTCATGACCATCGTATCTCATCCGGACGCTGAGGTCAGGGCTGTCCAAGACTGGCGATCGCCCGGGCCAGCGGGCCGAAAAGAATGGTCTTAGCGGCCACTCCAGCTCCGAAAATCCACGCGATCTCAACCGATGTTAATTTACGTTAACGGCGCATTTTGCCGGAACCGGCCTTTCGCACGCGATAAAGCAGCGTAAAACACTCCCTCTTTATTGGGAGATTTCGATGTTGGACCGACGCCAGGGCGCGCGCGACAAGGTGATTTACGGCGGCGTCGCAGAGATCGATGAACGCGGCACAACGCGGGATTGCGTCGTCCGCAATATCTCGGACAAGGGTGCCAGTCTCGAATTCAGCAATGTCGTCCAGTTGCCGAGGGAGCGGGTGTCGCTGCGGATCGCGCGAAAAGGCCGTTCGTTCCTGGCCAAGGTCGTCTGGTGGCGCGACAATTTCGTCGGTGTCGCCTTCAGCCCGGAAGCCCCGTCCGAACTGCCCGTCTCCGACATCGCCGAGCGGCTACGCAAGATCGAGATCAAGAAGCGTCAGCTTCAGCGCCGCATCGAGGAGCTGTTGGGCGAACGCTGAACTCCGCGGCCTGACGCGCCGCCGCATATGGTGCGGACGGTCATTTGCTCGGGCATGGCGGCGTCAGCTATCCACCAGCGTGCCGCGCGGATGCACCGCCGCAGCCAGTTGCCTGACATAAATGTCGCGCCACGGATTGTTGTCGTCGCTGATGAAGTACCCGGCGCGCGCGCCGCAGAACGCCCTGGCGTCCTCGCTCCCCGGCGGCAACAGGCCCTCGTCGCGTAGCGCGCGGGCCGCCATCAGCAAGCGTCGGCGCGTGCGCGTGATCATCTGATCCGACGGCGCGAGATGCTCGAACGCGTGGTCAGTGATCGGCCCCATGCTTTCGGTGATGGCCTGATCCTGTAGATGGATGCCGTCTATTCCGCTGTAGATTGCGTTGCTGTGTTGGGCCTCGCGGTCGATTCCCCAGTCATTGCCCGCGTTCGCCGCGAGCCGCCAACGGCCGAGCCAGTCTGACGTGTTGGGCAGGAACTTGTTGCCGCGCCCTGTGCCGCCGATCGGCGTTCCGTCCTTGAAAGCGGGCTGCGGCTGCGTGTGCGCCGATGCGCCGCGCTTCCACCGCAAGAAACAGAACATCGTGTGGCCATCGTCGAGCGGCACCCAGGCACGCGCATGCACGTGACTGCTGAACTCGCCGTTCGGAACCTGGGTCCAGAACGGAAACAGGAAGTTAGCGAAGCGCCAGTAGATGCGGCCCGGGCCGGCCCCGCGGTAGGCGGCATACTGCGTGCCCCACGGGGTATCGGCGATATGATACTCCGGAGCCCGGTTGGTGATCGTGTAATGGACCGGACCATCTTCCGGCACGTCGTCCGGGTCGACGTGGCCGGCATGCAGGAAACCAAAATGCGAGGTGTCGATCTCGCCCTCGAGCGCCTGCAGGTAGTTGCAGTCGCGCTGGATAAAGCTGACGCTGATCTCGTCGTCGGGAACACCAAGGATTTCGAGCGCCGGCAGCGGCGGCGCCTCGGCACCCGCCCCCATATGGACCCAGACCACCCCCGCCCGCTCGACGGCCCGGTATGCCTTGGCCTTCACCTTATGCTTGAAATCCTGATGCGGCGGCACGCTCGCCATGTCGACGCAATTGCCCGCGACGTCGAACTTCCAGCCGTGATAGATACAGCGGATCCCACCTTCTTCGTTGCGTCCGAGAAACAGCGAGGCGCAACGGTGCGGGCAGTGATGGTCCATCACGCCGACCCTGCCCTCGCTGTCGCGAAACGCGATCAGCTTCTCGCCAAGCAGCATCAGCCGAACCGGCGCCCCGTCGCGCACGAGTTCCGAGGACATCGCGGCGGGGAGCCAGTACCGCCGCATCAGTTCTCCCATCACCGTTCCGGCGCCGACTTGGGTAAGTTCTCTGCCTTCCATCGCGGTTGTCATCGCGTGCTCCCGATGCGGCTGCGGGCCGCCACAAAATGCCGGTTCATCCGATCTTGATATGGGCCGCCCGGATCACCTTACCCCATTTCTCGGTTTCGGCGGCGACCAGCTTGCCGAAATCGGCAGGGGAACCTGCGAATGCCGATGAGCCCAGGTTGGCGAGTTTCGCCTGCAGCTTCGGATCGGCAAGGCCCGCATTGATCTCTCCGTTGAGCCGGTCGACGATCTCGGCGGGCGTATTCCGGGGCGCGCCAATGCCGAACCAGCCGCTGGCCTCGTAGCCGGTCACCGTTTCTCCCACGGTCGGAATATCAGGCAGCGCCTCCGAGCGCGTCGCCGTGGTTACGGCCAGCGCACGCAGCTTGCCGCCTCTGACATACTCGATCGAGGACGAAAGCGGACTGAACATCACCTGCACCTGCCCGGCGATCAGATCCGTCAGCGCGGGAGCCGAACCGCGATACGGCACGTGCACCATATCGACGTCGGTCATGATCTTGAACAACTCGCCGGCCACATGAGGCGCGCTGCCATTGCCGGGCGAGGCCATGTTGAGTTTGCCTGGATTGGCCTTGGCGTAAGCCACGAATTCGGAAACCGTCTTGGCCGGAAACGACGGATACACCTCCATGCCATAGGTCTCGTGGCTGATGCTTGCGACCGGCGTGATGTCGCGGATGACATTGTAAGGGAGCTTTTCGTAGAGCGTCGCATTGACGGCATTCGCGACGCTCAACAGCAGGAGCGTATAACCGTCGGCGGGCGCCTCCACCACGGTCTCGGTGGCGATATTGCTGCCGGACCCCGACTGGTTCTCGATCAGGAATGGCTCGCCGAGCCGGTCGGAAAGCCATTGCCCGAGCAGGCGCGCCGCGATGTCGGGCGCACCGCCGGGGGCGAAACCGACGACAATGCGCACCGGTCTCGCCGGATAGGGCTGCGCGTGGGCAATGCGCGAGAGGGCAGGAAGACCGATGCCGGCCGCAGCCAAGTGCAGGAATTGGCGACGCTGAAATTTCATCGCAATCTCCTCTAAAATACCGGTCGCAATTCATCCGCTCCGGCGGACATATTGGCCGCCGGCTAAATCGCTGAATGCTTCCTCCGCAACGCTTGGTACAGACGGAGCGGCAGCTATTTCCAAACCTGGATGAGGCAGTCGTGCGCCGCATCAACCAAATGATTGATGTCGGACAAATCTTCCGGTCGGCGGCCTTCGGGCCCTCCGATTGTTGGCAACCATGGCCGGACGCGCCGCCACGCCAACGGTGGCGCCACGGCCGGTTATAAAGTAATCTACCTTGGGTGGCGCCGAAAAGGAAGCCCGTCGTGAACGAAGCTGAAGAGGTTTCGCGGCTGATCGGCGATATCTACGACGCCTCGCTTGACCCGTCGCTGTGGTCCACCGTATTCGCGGCAGCAACCAAATATGTCGGCGGCTGCGCCGCCCACCTCAGTGCGCGGGACATGGTCGGAGGAAGTTCACACGGCTATTTCGCGTCCGGTCACGATGCGCATTTCCTCGAGACCTATCACGAAAAATATTTCAAGATAAATCCGCTCTTTCCGACGGTGGTCTTTTTCGATGTCGAGAGACCGCTGTCGATCGCCGACTGCTTGCCGTCCGAGGATTTCTGCCGGTCGCAGTTCGCCCGCGAATGGGTTATCCCGCAAGGTTTTATCGACACCGCCATTGCCAACGTCGAAAAATCGGCGACCGGTTGCTCCATTTTCACGGTCATGCGTAACATCACCAACGGCTTTGCCGATGATGAGTTTCGCCACCGGTTCGGCCTCATCGTCCCGCATGTCCGCCGCGCGCTTCTGATCGGCAACGTCATCGACCGTCACAAGGTCGAAGCCGCAGCGCTCGCCGACACGCTGGATACGCTGGCATCCGCGATGCTCATCGTCGACGAGACCGGCCGCATCATTCATGCCAATGCCAGCGGCTACGCGATGGTGGCGGAAGGCCGCGTGCTGCGCGCGCCAACCGGCCGGCTCATTGCGAACGACCACGCTGCGGGCCAGGCGCTGCTCGACAGCTTTACGGCGGCCGAAGGCGGCGACGCAGCGCTCGGCAGGCGGGGCGTCGCCGTGTCGCTAAGGGCGCGTGACGACGAACGCTACGTCGCCCACGTTCTGCCCCTCACGTCAGGAGCGCGGCGCAGGGCTGGCGTTTGCTACGGTGCGGTGGCGGCGATTTTCATTCGCAAGGCGGCGCTCGATCTTCCGTCCCCGCCGGTGGCCGTCGCCCGCGAGTTTCAGCTGACGCCGGCGGAACTGCGGGTTCTCTTTTCCATCATCGAGATTGGTGGCGTGTCCGAGGTTGCCGACGTGCTCGGGATTTCCGAGGCGACGGTCAGAACCCATTTGCACCGCCTGTTTGAGAAAACCGGCACCGAGCGGCAGTCCGATCTGGTCAAGCTGGTTGCCGGCTATTGTGCTGCCCTCTAGCCGCGACATCGATCCGGCCACGCCCAACAAAAAGCCGGCGGTCCCGCGACCCGCCGGCTCTTTCATTAACAATGCCAACCGCTCACACCTTGACCAGCGGCCCTCGCGAGGCCGGGCCCTTGGAGCCGCCACCACCGGGGCCACCCGGTTTCGGCTTGCGGGGTGCTGCGCTGCGCTTGCGGGTGCCGGGCAGTTTTTCCGGCTTCGGCGTCACCGGGCCCTCGACGAACTCGAAGCCGATCTTGCCCTTGTCTTCCGCGTCCGCCTCGTCCTTGAGCAGCACGACGCGAACGTGACCGCCGCCCTTGAGCTGGCCGAACAGCACCTCATCCGCCAGCGGCTTCTTGATGTGCTCCTGGATCACGCGGGCCATCGGCCGGGCGCCCATCTGCTCGTCGTAACCATGTTCGATCAACCAGGCCTTGGCAGGCTCCGACAATTCGATGGTAACGTCGCGGTCGGCGAGTTGCGCCTCGAGTTGCAGCACGAATTTTTCGACCACCATGCCGATCACGTCGGCATTGAGATGTGCAAACGAGATGATCGCATCCAGCCGGTTGCGGAATTCCGGCGCGAACTGCCGGTTGATCGCCTCGTGGTCGTCGCCTTCCCGCTTGTTGCGGGTGAAGCCGAAGGCCTGGCGAGCCAGATCGGCGGCGCCCGCATTGGTGGTCATGATCAGGATCACGTTGCGGAAATTGACCTGCTTGCCGTTATGGTCGGTCAATCTGCCGTGATCCATGATCTGCAGCAGCACGTTGTAGAGATCCGGATGCGCCTTCTCGATTTCGTCGAGCAGCACCACGCAATGCGGATGCTGGTCCACGCCATCGGTCAACAGGCCGCCCTGGTCGAAGCCGACATAGCCCGGAGGCGCGCCGATCAGGCGCGACACCGTATGCCGCTCCATATATTCGGACATGTCGAAGCGGATCAGCTCGACGCCGAGCGAGGCCGCGAGCTGCTTTGCGACTTCGGTCTTGCCGACGCCGGTCGGGCCGGAGAACAGATAGGAGCCGATCGGCTTTTCCGGCTCGCGCAAGCCGGCGCGCGCCAGTTTGATCGACGCCGACAACGCCTCGATCGCCTTGTCCTGGCCGAACACCACGCGCTTGAGCGTCTGCTCGAGATGCTTCAGCACTTCGGCATCGTCCTTCGACACGCTCTTGGGCGGAATCCGCGCCATGGTCGCGATCGTGGTCTCGATCTCCTTGATGCCGATGGTCTTCTTGCGCTTGTTCTCTGCCACCAGCATCTGCGCCGCACCTGATTCGTCGATCACGTCGATCGCCTTGTCCGGCAGCTTGCGGTCGTGGATATAGCGCGACGACAATTGCACCGCGGCCTCGATCGCCTCGTTGGTGTATTTCAGCCGATGGTAATCCTCGAAATAGGGTTTCAGGCCCTTGAGAATCGCAATCGCGTCTTCGACCGTCGGTTCGTTGACGTCGATCTTCTGGAACCGGCGCACCAGCGCGCGGTCCTTTTCGAAATGCTGGCGATATTCCTTGTAGGTGGTCGAGCCCATGCAGCGGATGGTGCCGGACGCCAGCGCGGGCTTGAGCAGATTGGACGCATCCATCGCGCCGCCGGAAGTGGCGCCGGCGCCGATCACGGTGTGAATCTCGTCGATGAACAGGATGGCGTTCGGATGCGCCTCCAGTTCCTTGAGCACCTGCTTCAGCCGTTCCTCGAAATCGCCGCGATAGCGGGTGCCCGCCAGCAGCGTACCCATGTCGAGCGAGAACACGGTCGCCGCCGCCAGGACTTCCGGCACTTCGCTATCGACGATGCGCTTTGCCAGACCTTCCGCGATCGCGGTCTTGCCGACACCGGCCTCGCCGACGAACAGCGGGTTGTTCTTCTGCCGGCGGCACAGCACCTGGATGGCGCGGTTGATTTCGGCATTACGTCCGATCACCGGATCGATCTTGCCGTCGCGCGCCTTCTTGTTGAGGTTGACGCAATAGGTCTCGAGCGCCTCGCCCTTCTTCTTGGAATCGTCGTTGCCCTTGGTCTCGGTCTCTTCGTCGACGCCGCGAACCGGCCGCGCTTCGGAGACGCCGGGCCGCTTGGCGATGCCGTGGCTGATATAATTGACCGCGTCGTAACGGGTCATGTCCTGCTCCTGCAGGAAGTAGGCGGCATGGCTTTCGCGCTCGGCAAAGATCGCGATCAGCACATTGGCGCCGGTCACTTCTTCGCGACCGGACGACTGGACGTGGATCACCGCGCGCTGGATCACACGCTGGAAGCCCGCCGTCGGCTTGGCGTCGTCGGCGCCGTCGGTCACCAGATTTTCGAATTCGGTCTCGAGATAGTTGACGAGACTGGTGCGCAGCTTGTCGAGATCGACGCTGCACGCCCGCATCACCGCCGCCGCATCCGAGTCATCGATCAGCGACAGCAGAAGGTGTTCAAGCGTCGCGTATTGATGATGACGCTCGTTTGCAATCGCCAGCGCACGATGCAGGGATTGTTCAAGGCTTTGGGAAAAAGTTGGCATTCGCGTCCTCTATGGTCCCCGGTCATCATGATCGCCATTACCCGGTCAGGCAACAACAACCTTCGTCATCCCCCGTCATATAGTCACGTACGATCGTGGCGAAAGACCGGTTCCGCAACAGTGGTTTTTCTCTAAAATCGCTTTGCCCACCGCTACGCAACCGCCCCCGCAAAACTACCGGGGATGCCGTCCGTTTCCGTCAGGAAAAGCAATGCAAGACCCGTTCCTTTTTTTGCCGGGCCGGCGCGCCTACTATTTCTTTTCCATCACGCATTGCAGGGGATGCTGATGCTTGCGTGCAAAATCCATCACCTGCGTCACCTTGGTCTCGGCAATTTCATAGGTGAATACGCCGCACTCCCCGATACCGTGATGATGGACGTGGAGCATGATCTTGGTCGCCGCTTCCGCATCCTTCTGGAAAAACTTCTCAAGTACGTGAACGACGAACTCCATCGGAGTGTAATCGTCGTTCAGGATCAGGACACGGTACAGGTTCGGACGCTTGGTCTTCGGCTTGACCTTGGTGATAACCGACGTCGCCGGCCCACTGGACCCTGCATTGCGGTTCTCGTCATTGCTCATTCGGGGAGCAAAAGCGGCTGTGGTCGCCGGCAGGATCGAATAAGCTTTGTCAGTTAACTGCAACATGGCTCAGGCGTTCGAAATTCCAATGGGAAACCGGACAGCGCCTCACGGCTCTCCCGCGAGTTGCTACCGGCAACCATCGCAGAGTTCCCAGCAACGCTTTCCAGATCGCCGCTCCCGGTCCGATCCAAGCGGCTGGATCGGCAACACGAATATGGGTCCGGCATCGCACCGCTGCAAGCGCATAAACGCAGCCCAGGCACCACCCGCGACCGGCCCGAATCCCGGTTCGGCAATCCCGGCAAGGATAATCGTTTCCGCCGGATTTGACAAAGGAAGCCCACTCCGTCCGACGGGTGTCACAACGGCGCAAGAAAAAAGCCCGGCCGAAACGGCCGGGCTTTTTGTATCCGAAGGCTGCGCTGTTAGTGCGTCGCGGCCGGGACGAACTTCGAAACCAGGCCCTCATAGGGCTTGAAGGTCTGCTTGGCGAGATCGGTGTAGAGACCCGCGATCTTCTGGGTTTCGGCAACGAACGTCTCGTAGGCCGAGCGCGCGAATTCAGTCTGCGCTTCAACCGCCTTGTCCAGCGACTTCACGCCGGACAGCTTTTCTACAAACGACTTGGTGTCTTCGAACGACTTCTTGGCGTAGTCGCCATAGGCAGTCGCGATTGCCTGGACGCCGCTCTGCATGTTGCTCGCGGAGGCTGCGACCGATTCGAGATGCTCTTTACCGTAGGTCTGAATGTCTTCGACTTTGATCATGGCAGTTAAGTCCTTCCCAGACTGAATGTGCTGAAGCGATGTGCCGGGAGGTCCCGGCCCCCTGACACCGCCTATATATAGTGCAACGCACAATCGGTCAAGAAAATTTGTGCGTCGCACAAGATCGTCAAATTAGCCGACAACCCCGGGAAGTTACGCAACGGTTAATTAACCTTTTGGAAACGCGCTCCGCCTAACCTCTTTCCCGGACTCGTTCGCCTTCCGACAGACAGCGTGAAAGCCGTTTGTGAACAGCACCTTAGCTAGAATAGCGCCTGATCGGCCGCCCAGACTGGAGATTCAGCCGGGATCGGCATGTCGAGCAGGGAAACATCAGTGGGCCGTTGGGCACAATTTCGCCTCACGAACCGGTGATCAAGATAGAAATTGGGACGGGGAAGTAAATGCTTCGTACAACCTTGGCTTCCTCGCGCGCATTGCGAGTTTGCGTTCTCGGGCTGGCTACCTTCACCGCAGCGATAGTGATCACGAGCGACCGTGCCGAGGCGCGCCGCTATCATCGCAACTACGCGGCCCGCCATCACAGCAGCCATGAGGCGCGCGAAAGCTACAGCCCGCAATTCTCCTCGATCATCGTCGACGGAAATTCCGGCGCGGTGCTGGCCTCGAACAATCCCGACGGCAGCCGCCACCCCGCCTCGCTGACCAAGATCATGACGCTCTATCTGCTGTTCGAGCGTCTCGAATCCGGCAAGATGACGCTGGACACCGAAATGGACGTGTCCGAGCACGCCTCCGAACAGGCCCCGACCAAGCTCGGCCTCAGACCCGGCCAGACCATCAAGGTCGAAGACGCCATCAAGGGACTGGTGACCCGCTCGGCCAACGACGCCGCCGTCGTGATCGCAGAGGCCATCGGCGGCGACGAAAGCGATTTCGCCAAGCTGATGACGCGCAAGGCGCGCGCGCTCGGCATGACCAGGACCGTCTATCGTAACGCCTCGGGCCTTCCCGACGACGATCAGGTAACCACCGCGCGCGATCAATCGACGTTGGGCCGCGCGATCCAGGACCGCTTCCCGCGCTATTACCGCTATTTCTCGACCAGCGTGTTCAACTATCACGGCCAGTCGATCCGCAACCATAATCACCTGATCGGCAGCGTCGAAGGCGTCGACGGCATCAAGACCGGCTACACCCGCGCGTCCGGCTTCAACCTCGTGACCTCGATGCGCCGCGGCAACCACCATTTGGTCGGCGTGGTGCTGGGCGGCCGCAGCGGCAGTTCGCGCGACGCGATCATGCGCAATCTGCTGGCCGAAAACCTCGAAAAGAGCGCGACCAGGCGCACGGTCGCTGCGATCACCGAACGCAATCCCGCGGATGCCAGCACGGACGTGGCCGAAGCCGACGCCGCTTCCCAGCCGAACGAGATGGTGCAGGTCAACGGCGGCGGCACGGCCGCTTCCGCAGAGCCCGCCATGGCCGCCCTTCCGGCGGCGCGGCCGACGGCGCCGGCAAAACCCTCGCTGATGGCGGCTGCGGCCGCCGCCCTGCCCCCGCCGCCCGTCAAGTCTGAACAATCCAGGTTCGAACAGCAGGCCAGGCCTGAACCCGCACCGTTCACCAGTGGCGTGATCCAGACCCAGCCGATCGCAGCGATCCCGGGCTCGTCCGAGCCGATGAAGCCGGTGAGGGTGAAGACCGTCCAGGTCAAGGCCGGGCCGATGAAGTTGGCCGCAGCCGGTCCGCCTCAGCCGGCTACACCGATCACCAACGCGATCCCGCCGGCGCGTGTTGAGGTGGCGGAAACGTCGAACGCCATGGTGGCGAAAGCCGAAATCACCAAGCCCGAGATGCCGCCGCAGCCCGCCAATCACGGTACCGGAAGCGGCGTGCTCGGCGTATTGCCCGCCTCAAGCGTCCCGGCCGCGCCCTCACAGGCCCTGGCTTATGCCGACCCCGCGCCCCGCGCTCAGCCAGCGATGCAGCAGAACGGCGCGAGCAGGCCCGCCGCCGCCGTAGCCCACACCGGCTGGATCATCCAGGTCGGCGCACTGGAAAGCGAGAGCGAAGCCAAGCAGCGCATCGACCTCGCACGCAACCAGGCCCGCGGCCTGCTCGGCAAGGCCGATCCGTTCACCGAACCGGTGGTCGCCAAGGATAACCGCAAACTTTACCGGGCCCGCTTCGCCGGCCTCGAGCGCGATCAGGCCGAAGCGGTCTGCAAGACGCTGAAGCGCGCTGACATTTCCTGCATCACCGTCCGCAACTGATCCACCGGTTGCTTTGAAAGTCGCAGGGCCGGCGCCGCAAGCGCCGGCTTTGTTGCTTTTGGAGAACACTCCCGGGGAACAGTTGGGATCGCCGATCGATCGGCCGGCAAATCGGTCCCCTAAAAACTTCTCAGAAAGAATTTAGGGTTAAGTTTCCCGGAATGAACGATCGACCACGCCGGACAACGGCGGGCGACACGGGGCGTTGGTCAGAGAAGATGCGGAAGCAACTCGCGGTTCGTAGCGTTTGGTAGCGTAGCCGGAGTTAGCTGAGATGCGTGCGAAGCAGAGTATCCTTGGCCTCGTTTACACGGGCAGCGAGGTACGTCGACCCCCCCTGGTCGGGATGCAGTTTCTTCATCAGGGCGCGGTGCGCCCGGCTGATGTCGTCACGTCCCGCCCCCGGCTGCAGGCCAAGGATCTGATAAGCCTCCTCGTCCGTCATTTTGCCGCTCGTCGCCGCGCGGCGCTGCCCCCCTGTCGCGTTTCCCTGCGCGTCCTGACGCCAAGCGGGAAACCGGCGGTCCAGATAGCTTTCAAGTAACGAGACGCTTTCGGCGTCGAAGCCCGGTATCATCGCCGTCAGCCCTGCGAGGTCGAACTCGTCGAGCGAGCGGCCGGCATTCGGCCCGTCGACGATCTGACCTCTGAGCTCGCCGCTGTCGTGATCGAGGCTCATGTCGAGATATTGCGAGCGCACGCGCGAGGTCTGCCCCGCCGAACGCTGCGTGCCGCCGCCGAAGATGCCGCCGATATTGCCAAATCCCGATGCCCCGAACGGCGACCAGCCGAGCAGCCCGGCACCGAAGATGCCGAGCGGGATCGCAACCGCCAGTTCGCCCTTCAGGCCGGTAAAGGCGGCAACCGCCAGCGCGACGACGCCGCCTCCGATCTTGATGACGCGCGCGAGCACGACCGGATTGGCCGCACGAAACATCTGCAGCAGCGAATAAAGCAGAACAACGGCGACAACGCCGGCAATCAGAGTTGGCATCCGCCCAATATAGTCACCTCCGCGGCAAAAAGCATGGCGATCCCGGCGTTACCCAAGACCTTCGACCGGGCCTTCCAGGCCGCGCCGGCATCCACGCCCTCGAGCCGGCCTGACGAAATCGAAAGCGCCTCGATAATCGCCTTGGCGTCCGCCGCAGGGATATAGTCTCCCTTCAACAGCGGCCGCAGAACGGTGGGAGCAACGCAAATGGCGGCAGACGGACTGACGACCCTTCGCAGCAGCTACGGGCCGGGCGACACCATGGACCGGCTCGAGGCCGAGGTGAAGGCACGCGGCATGACCGTATTTGCGCGTATCGATCATGCCGCCGGCGCCACGGGCGCCGGACTTTCGCTGCGGCCGACCGAGATTTTGATCTTTGGCAATGCCAAAGGGGGCACGCCGCTGATGCAATCGCTCCAGACCATCGGCATCGACCTGCCGCTGAAGGCACTGGTCTGGCAGGACGCATCCGGCGTCACGTGGCTTTCCTACAATGATCCTGCGTGGCTCGCGCAACGGCACGGACTCGCGAGCGAGACCGGCACGGAGATCGGCAACCTGTCGGCCGTCCTTGCGGCCGTGACGAAGGCGGCAACGTGATCCGCGTAGCGCCCAAAACTGCGTTGCGCCGACTTACGGATCATTTCATCTGGCCGATCAGCTTGGCTGCGCCGCTGCCGGTTTTCGACAGCCGCAGCAGCGCTTCGCGCCCACCGGCGGCATAGGCGGCGGCGGCACGCAGCAATTCGCGCAATTGCGCCGCAGCGCCAGGATCGAACCTGCACCATGCGCCGCCGGTCAGCCGCGCGATCTCGCGGAACGCCTGCTCGGCGGTCACATCATGGCCTTCCTGAAACATGAACACAGGCACCTTGAGCAGGCCGAGTTCGCCGGCCCGGGTGCAGAGATCGTCGACCGATTCTTCCATCGCGTCGCCGACGAACACCACGGCGCGCACGGCGGAGGCGACCGCCTCGCGGCGCGCTTCCGACAGCACCTTGCCGATCTGCGTATTGCCGCCCTGGCAATCGATCTTGCTCATCAATTTCGCCAGTTGCGCACTGTCGGAAATCCATCCCGTCGCGCGGCATTCGTTGAAGCCGCGGTAATAGACCAGGCGGATGTCGAGACTGCCGAGCGAGGCCGCCTCGCGAAACATGTCGGCCTGCAGCGCGCAGGCCATGTCCCAGGTCGGCTGCCGGCTCATGGTGGCATCGAGCGCGAACACCAGCCTGCCCCTGGCGCCAGCGCGGTGCGGCGACATAGCCCTGGCCTTGGCGACGAAGGCGGCGATGTCGTCCGCCGCCGTTGGCCGCGCTTCCGGCAGCGGTCCAGTCTTGCGCTGACCGGCCGCCGGCGCCGAAGACACCTCATTTGTGGATTTGGGCTTGATCGGTTCGCCGGCCATGGTCGCTCGCGCGTTGCAGCGACTTCAATGTGGGACGTCAACCGAAACCGGTCAATGCGCCAGGTTCGCGCAAATCCCCGTTACGGTCCAATGAAAGCGTCGGGGGCGAGCCGGACGGTCAGTTCTGCAGCGGCGTATAGGGCGCCACCGGCCCGGCGTCGGTCATCACGGGCGGTTTCTTGGTCACGACCGGCCGCAGCGGGCTGTCGTCGGCGATGAATTTGTCGAGCATGTCCTGGATCGACGTCTTCGCCTGGTCGGGACCGGTATCGCGCATGTCGTTATGCTGGAAGCTGGTGTTGACCACCGTAATACCCACCTTGTCGCACTCCGCCGTATCGGGGACGACGCCCGGATCGGTCTTGAACTGCGGATCCTTGGAGCGGAAGGACAGGATTTTGAACTTGCCGTCGGTCAGGAACGGCACCCGCAGATTGTCCAGTGTCACGACCTTCTTGATCTCGTCGGGATACTGCTTGGCGAAATACATCGTGATGTCGCCGCCCATCGAATGCCCGATCATGGTGAGCTTGTCGTAGTCGGCGTTGGGCTGGACCTTCTTCATTTCGTCGACGGCAAAATGGATGTTGGCGACGCCGCGCAGGATCTGCGGCAGGCGGCCGACATAGAGTTCGCCGGGCTTGGTCACCATCGGAGGATCGGTGGGAAGGTCGTGCTGCGGGCTGATCACGAGATAGCCGCGGGCCGCGAAGATGTTGGCGAGGAACGAGTACTCGGTGTTCTTGACCGTGTTGCCGTGGTTGAGGACCGCGACCGGCAACGTGATCATGCCGGCATCGGCCTGCATTTCCTTGTCGCGTCGAACAGCCACGTCGACCGCGACCAGACGATTGTCGCGCGACGCATCGTGGAACGACAATGTCTCGTGCCTGATGGCCCACTTGCTCGCGGTGAAATACGCGACTGTGACCAGCACGGAGAGCGAAAGCAGAACGGTAATTCCACGTTTCATGTTCGTCCTCGGCACCCATTTTTCCTGGGCGATTTTGGCTGGAGACTCTTTGGCCTCCTCGTTCAGCATATATGTCACGGCGACGTGACAGGAAGTCCAAATGTTGCGAATTGCCCGCCTGATCGTTGTGCGATGCACCTATCCATTGTGCAGTTGCTCAGTCGGCGGGGCTCACCGGCCTTCCTGAACTTACGACGCAACCAATCAAGCTTCGGTTCGGCGTTTCGATAAAAGTCTAATGAAAACGACGCTCCCGGCGATTGGTTCCCTCATTACAACCTTTGAGCGTCGACCGATATCCCGTAAAAACACGGGTTTTCAGGCCCCGGTGTAGATGACCAGCTTCAGCGCCGATCGTCATTGGCCTGAAAACTGGCATATTCCACCCTCAATCGGCCCTTCTTGGGATAGCTCAGGGATTTATGGCCGGCCGCGACGCCGCGGACCCTCGGACTCAGGCGACGATGATGTCGTGAACTTCCAGCGGCTTGTCGACCTGGGTGAACCATTCGGCGCGATTGGCGGCGCGGCGGCGGCCGCGTTCGTCGAGCGGCAGCTTCAACTGACGCAGCAGGCTCGTCACTTCCTCGCGCGCGGTGACATGGCCGAGACTCGGCCGCGTCCCCAGCGTGGCCTCGTCGATGTCGTCGAGCGCGGTGAGGCCGCGCGGGAAAAATTCGCGGTAGACCACGCGCTCGGCAAAGCCGTCGATGGCGCGGAAACCCAGCCGCAGCGACAGATCCTTCAGGCTGTCGGCGACGAGCTGCTTGTTGCGCGAGCCGATCATCGACAACCGGTTGCGGACCACGATCCAGTCGGTCGAAGCGCCATCGAGCTGGCGGCGCTTGCGCCTGGTATCGCGCACCATCTCCGCATAATGGCTTTCGCCGGTCACCGAATAGGTGGCGGGATCGACGGTGCCCAGCACGTCGAAATCGAGAAAACTGTCGTTGATCGGCGTCACCAGCGTATCGGCCATCGAATGCGCCAGCCGCATCAGATAGGAGTCCGACCCCGGCGTATCGATGACGATGAAATCGAAGCTGCGCTCGACGGTGCTGACCGCTTCCATGAACTGCTGGAATTCGGAATTTTCATTGTCGGCGATCTGCATCGTTTGGCCGAGCTTGATGCAGAAATGGACGGGAAGTTCCAGATCGAGACCGGTGCGGCGCGCCCAGGCCTTTCGATTGGCGATGTAGCGGGTAAAACTCTGCTGGCGGCAATCGAGATCGATGGTGGCGACGCGCTGACCGGCTTTCATCAGGGCGACAGCGATATGCAGGGCGGTGGTGGATTTTCCCGAACCGCCTTTCTCGTTGCCGAGCACGACTACATGCGCCGAGCCGGACTGACTCTGACTAGCCTGCACCAACATGATTCAACCCCCATCGATATCTTCAAATCAGGCGCGGCTGCGGTCAAGTGAAATGCATCACAACGCCCGCAAATCGTTGTCTGGCTGCCTTAATCATGAATCGGCAGCACCGTGCGGCTGCGTCGGCCGACGACCAGCGCTGGAACGCGAGCTATCGTGCCGTTGCCTTGGCGGCGACGCACATGCCTTGGTAAGGTCGGCGTGCCCACCCGCGGGGTCGAAGGCCGAAGCGCCCTCACCCACCCGCCCCACCAAGAGATCGAGCCCACATGTCGCGAAGCCCCATGGTCGTCCGTACCGTTCCCGCCTTGCGCCGCGCCGTGGATGGCCTGCGGGGCCGAAAGGCCACAACCGCGCTGGTGCCAACCATGGGAGCGCTCCATGACGGCCATGTGTCGCTGGTGCGCCTCGCCAAGCGCCGCGCCCAAAAAGTCATCGTGTCGATCTTTGTTAATCCGACCCAGTTCGCGCCATCAGAAGATTTCGGTTCGTACCCGCGCACCTGGAAGGCCGATGTCGCAAAACTCGCCGCCGAGAAAGTCGACCTGATCTGGAATCCGGACGTCAAGGCGATGTACCCGGAAGGTTTCGCCACCCGGATTGTACCCGAAGGCCCGGCTACTGCCGGCCTGGAGGATCGCTTCCGGCCGCACTTCTTCGGCGGTGTCGCCACCGTGGTCGGCAAGCTGTTCACGCAGGTCCGGCCGGATTTTGCGATTTTTGGCGAGAAGGATTTCCAGCAATTGCGGGTCGTGACCCAAATGGCGGCCGATCTCGATCTCGGCGTCAAGGTGATCGGCTCGCGGACGGTGCGGGAACGTGACGGGCTGGCGATGTCCTCCCGAAACGTCTACCTCACGCCGGAAGAACGGCTGACCGCGCCGGTGCTCTATCGCGCCATGAAGGAAAGCGCCGCGCGGCTGAAGGCCGGCGCTGACGTCGAAGTTGCGATGGCAGGCGGCCGTGAACTGATCGCAGCAGCCGGTTTTATCATCGACTATTTCGAGGCCAGGCACGCCGCGACGCTGGCACCGGTCGCCTCAGCCAAGGACGGGCCGGTTCGGATCCTGGTCGCAGCACGGCTTGGCAAGACGCGGCTGATCGACAACCTCGGGGTTTAGGCGCCCGGCGGCTTGCGAGCGACGCCCCCCTTGCGCGGCAGCATTGCCGGATGGAATATCGCCGCAAAGGATTGGCTTGAAAGAACTGCCGGCATGGGCGCGCTGTCCGTACGTGTTGCGATCTTCCTGATGTGCCTCGTCGCCGCCGGTTTTGCGCAGACGCAGCCGCCACAGCGCCCGCCGGTCGGCGGCATCGGCTCGCCGCCCGACGCCATGATCTTCTATGTCGCGCACGGCCCGGCCGGCGCCTGCGGGCAAGGGTGCTCGGAATGGATTGCGGCCGAAGGCACCGTGCAATGGGACACCCACAAGCGGCTGCTCAACATTCTCGACCGGCAGGCCGGACACAAGCTTCCCGTCATGATCAATACCTGGGGCGAGTCCAATCTCAATGTCGCGACCAGCCTTGGCCGTATCCTGCGCGGCCGCGGCATCGACGCCATGGCGGGCCCGACCGATGTCGGCGCCTGCCACGGCAAGCCGGAAGCGGAATGTTTTGCACTCAAGCGTCCGGGCGGGCCGCTTGACGCCAGGATGAACGCGCCGGATGCACCCTGTGATCTCGCCTGCGTGCTGATCCTGGCCGGCGGCGTTCACCGCAGCCTGCCGGCCGGCACCAAGGTGATCCTGAGCGGGATGGCGATTCACAACCGGTTGGCACCCAACGTCTCCAGGGACGAGCGCGAAGGCGCGTCGACGCGATTTGGCGAACTGTTCCGGATCTACCTGCACGACATGGGCGTGGAGACCGAGTTGCTCGACATCGTCGACCGGAATTCAGAAGCCACGCGCCAGACCGAACTGCCTCCGTCCGAGTGGACCCGGCTGCGGATCGTCACCGAGACGTCGTTGTAACCCCGGCACTTCGCTCGAAAACACGCCTACAGCAGCCCGAGGTCGCGCAGTTCCTTGCGCATCGGTTCCGGCATCGATGCCACGCTGGCAGCGGCGGATCTGGTCAGATCGGGCGGGGCTAAATCCTCGGTGAAATAACGCCAGCCCTGGAAGGCCCGCATCGGCCGCGGCGAAACCGCGATCACCTTGGGCTGCATCACGAGGCGACAGCGTCCGATACCGTCCTTGTCGCGGAACGGCTCGATCGCGATGATCTTTTCGCGGGCCGCGATTTCGCCCTTGATCACCCAATAGAGCGAACCGCCGGCGAGGACTTCGGCGTCGCGCTTCGGCGTCATCCGCGTGATGTGAATATGGCGAAGCGGCAGGCCTTTTTTCTTCGCGGTGGCCATACGTTCGGCGACCCAGGACTTGAGTTCCTTGACGGACTCGCAGCCGACGGCAAGCTTGATGATGTGAAGCGGCATGATGGCGGGATTTAGCGGCCCGCGAGCGCTTTGAAAAGCATCATTCGTTCGCAGCCGCCGGAGCCTGTGCTGGCGGCGGTTGTGCCGCGGGCGCAGCCGCAGGCGCAATCTGAACCGGCGCTGCACGCTTCGGCGCCGCCGGTTTCTTGGCCGCGGCCAGCGCCGGCGAGGCCGCAGGGCGCGGCGAAGGCACTGGTGCAGCGGTGGCCGCAGCCGGCGGTTTCGCCGCCGTCAGCGGCGGCTCGGGTGTCATGATGCTCACGGGCGGGGTCGAAGCCGCACTTGGGAAGTCGGCATTGGTCGGCTTGCCGGTCGGCCCTGGCGGCAGCCCCGCAATCAGCCCCGGCCCCGCGGGCGTGGGCGCCGGCGCGTTCCACGACGGCGCGTATCGCGTGATCAGGTTCTCGTAGAGCCGCTCGTCCATGTTGGCCACGATCTGGTGGCTATCGGCCAGCGAGCGGAACGCCGCACAGGCGGACGGCGAACAATGGTCGCGCGCCATCAGCGCATACGCCATCAGTCCATAGCGGTCGCGTTCGACCGCGCGCCGCAGCGCCTGCACCTCGGAACTGGGGTTTTTCCCCGCGGCGGCGATATCGCCGGCTGCGGTCAGGCGGGAAATCTGGGCTGCCGCATAGGTCACCGCCGCCGCCGCGGATTCCGGCGAGCCGAACAGCGTCTTCTCGCAGGCGTTGAGGACCGCATCGCCGGCGAGGTCGTCGATACAGGACAGCGCCGGCAGCGTCGCGCTTACCGGCTGGGCCGAGCGGGCTTCAGCCGACGCCAGCTGGCCGTCCGGACCGAAGCCGCGGATCGTCGCGGCCACCGCGACCCCGATCGCCAGCAGCGTGATGACCGTCAGCGCACCGTTGGCTACGGACTTCTCCGCGCGCAGCAGCATGATCAGAACGATGATCCCGAAAAATCCGGCCGCGGCGAGCGTCAGCCACATCGGAAACATCGGCGAGCGCCAGATCTGATCCAGCGACGAAGCCCAGGCCCAGTTCATGCGCGGTGTCCCTCACGCAGCGTCAAACGCGTTCAGCGAAAGCGAATGCGCTTTCGCTGCATCCAGCTTTCGGCAGAATGGTTCTGCGAACGGGGCCTTTTGACGGCGGCCTTGACGGAACCGGGTCAAGCGGCTGCTTGCACACACATCTCTCAGGAAATCGCCAGCTGGCTTTCCCTGGCGACCCGCTCGAAGGCCTCAGTCGAGCTTTTGATGCGATACTGGCAGTCGTCACCATCGGTCGGCAGCAGGCGGATCACCTCGTATGTGCCGCTGGCGGCCGGTCGGGCTACATTGCTCGCAGTAAAATAGACAGTCTCTCCAACGGAGTACTTGTGCTTCAACGACCTCTCCATCACCCAGGAAAGTCGGCCAGCTCACGGTCCCCGCTAGCGTCGGCCGACTTGAGAACCCTGCGTCAACCTAGCACACCACAGGCCCCAAAAGCCAGCAGCATCCGGGCATGGCAAATACGCAAAATTTGCAGGTTTTTCAGTGCGATAAACAGCGATCCGAGGGGTCGGAGGGCGAAATCCCGCGGCCGCAACCGCAAACCGCGGTTTCGCCGGTCAGGCCGTATGCGGCAGCTTGCCGTCCGGGCTGGCCTGATCCACCGCGGACGGCAGTTGGTGAGCCAGCACCTGGGCGAGCTGGTCGACCGGGATGTTGAATTTGGCGGCCAGCTGCCTGACGGTATCGCTGCCCAGCACCTGCTGCAATTGTTCGGCCGTGATCGGCAGGTTCTGGCCATTGCCGATCCACGATTTGACCTGATCGCCGAGACCGGCCTGCTGCAGCTTGGCGACGATCGCCGACAATCCGCCCTGGCTGCCATTGCCGAGCACCTCGCTCAGCACCACCGGCACCACCGCAGCCTCGAGCTGACCAAGCATACCCTTGAGCGCAGGTGAATTTTCCAACGAATCGAGAATTCCCATGGTCGTACCCTCTTGGTTCGATCGGCCAACGCCGCAAGGCGAATTCAGACTGCTTTACGATCCGTCCGTCAAGCCGCGATGATCGCCCGTGCTGTCACAAATCCTGCATACACCGTTCAGATTCAGACCGTCTCGAATCGTTCGATGACCAGGGTTTCGGCAAGGCCCTCGCGGGTCCATTGCTGAAACGCCGGCAGCGACAGCATGGCATCGACATAATGCTGCGCCTCGGGCGCGACGGGTATCGCATAGCCAAGGAAGCGATGCACGACGGGCGCAAACATCGCGTCCGCGCCGGAGAACGCGCCGAACAGGAATGGCCCCTGCTTGCCGTAGCGCGCATGGCACTCGGCCCAGATCTGTTGAACCCGCGCTGCATTGGCGCGCGCGTCGTCGGAGAGCGCGATGGCGCGGACCGGGCGATGCAGGTTCATGCCGCATTCGTTGCGGAGCGCCATGAACCCCGAATGCATCTCCGCCGAAATCGAGCGCGCATGCGCGCGGGCAGCGCGGTCTTCCGGCCACAGCCGGATTTCAGGGAATTTCTCGGCGACATATTCGATGATCGCAAGCGAATCCCAGATCGTGACGTCGCCGTCGACCAGCGTCGGCACCTTGCCGGCATGGCTGAAACTCAGGATGCGGTCCTTGTCGGCCTTGTCGTCGGTATAGAGCGGGATGAACACCTCATCGAAGGCGATGTCGTTGGCGCGCAGCGCCAGCCACGGCCGCATCGACCATGACGAATAGTTCTTGTTGCCGATCACCAGTTTCAACATTTGAGGGAAATCCTGTTGGGATTGTCATCTTGCCATAGTGCGTTGCGCCCGTTCAACCTGTACATGACCGTGATGCCGTTTGTCGCGACTTGCCTCGCCTGACGCCTGACGCGGCCACGAGGGATGCACCATGCGTTCATATTGGGTCGATATCGCGGCCGTGGCCTTCTTCGCGCTCGAATGGACGGTGTATGCCATCACGCTCGAGCATACCGCGTATGGACGCGACAGCCTGTCCGCCCGCATGCATATTTACCGCGAGGTCTGGGTCCGGAATTTGTTGAATCGCGAGGCCCGCATGGTCGACATGCAGATCATGGCCTCCTTGCAAAACGGCACCGCCTTTTTTGCCTCCACCAGCCTGATTGCCATCGGCGGCGGACTGGCGCTGCTGCGCTCGACCAGCGACGCGCTTGCGGTGCTCGGCGCGTTGCCGATCGACCTCACGCCCTCGCCGGCGCTGTGGGAGGTCAAGTGCGTCGGCCTGATCCTGATCTTCATCTACACGTTCTTCAAATTCGCCTGGGCGTACCGGCTGTTCAATTACGTTGCGATCCTGTTCGGCGCCATGCCGCCGGCAGGCCAACGCGACACGCCGGAAGCCGAAGCCCACGTCTTGCGCACCACGCGATTGTTCGAAACCGCCGGCCGGCACTTCAACCGCGGCCAGCGCGCGTTCTTCTTCGCGCTCGGCTATCTCGGCTGGTTCGTCAGCCCGTGGGTGTTGTTCGCGACCACGGCGGCGGTCGTCATCGTGATCTGGCGCCGGCAATTCGCATCGAACGCCTGGGAGGCGATGGGAAGCTGAAATAGGCAAACGCGACTCCGCGTTCCCGGGGACGCGCCTCCGCGTTCCCGCGGCACGTTATGCCCGGGTCTTGTCAACATCTTCCGCCCTCGAAAATGGAGGGCGCAGGGAAGACCGGGTGCGCGCTGCACCCGCGGTCTCGTGTGCAATGTGCACAGGAAGTGCGCACACGAGCATACAGGTTCAGCGGAGAGCATCCGGCCTTCCCTGCGCAATGGTTTTACGGCTTATGGCGCGCTCTCCTCGGCGACCGGCTGTTTTGCCACCGTCACTTCCGAGAATCTTGCTTCTCAAAAACTTGACGCCAGCACCGGGGCGTCGGGACCACACGCTTTTGCCGTACGCATCCGCCGCACTCGTCAGTCGCAGCATCCGCGTCCACCGCATCCCACCGCGCGTCCGTGACGATCGCGAGCCGCCCCTCCTGCCGGGTGAGACGGCCAAATCAATAGCCTGATTTGCATTTCGGAAAAACCGAAATATTTTCGCAAAGGGGGCTGGACAGGTTTTGGGTGATTGGCCCGTCGTGTTGTTTTGTCGCGGCCACGTTGGAAGATTTCGCTTGCGTGTGAGGCGACGCAGTCGGCGATGGCGAGGCTGAACCGTTGTGATTGGTGCACCGTCACCGCAATTCCGCTAAGACTGCCTGCGTCCGCCAAATAACCAGGAAGTCTCCGTAAATTGCGAACATCCCGCCATTGTCTTTTTGATCCCGCCCGATCTCGCCTGGTGAAATGAGAAACTGAGCGTCACATTTTGACGCGTTTTCTTCGCACGAAACGCTCTGGAACCAGGGCGTGAACCCATAAGCGCGAGCGCCGGCGGATGTCCGCTTTGGTGCCCATAACGGACTCAAGTCCGACATCGCGCCAGGTCCGAAAAGTGCCAACGGCCGACATTGTCGCTTCATTCGATTACCTCGTCGGCAAGGGCGAGTAGTGTGGGCGAGATGGTGAGGCCAAGCGCCTTGGCGGTCTTAAGGTTAACGACGAACTCGAACTTGTTCGGTGCCTGCACGGGAAGTTCACCGGGGTTGGCGCCGCGCAGGATACGGTCGACGTACGTCGCCGCTCGCCGAAACTCCTCTGCAGTGTTCACGCCATATGACATTAAGCCGCCGTCGACGGCAAAATACCGATACGGATAAATCGCTGGCACGCGATCCTGTGCTGCCGACGCGATAATGAACAGGTGATTGGCTGCGGTGAAAAAGTCCGGAAATATGATCAGGCCACCGTGGGATGCGGTACCGGTCACCTCGATGACCTGCTTGATCTCCGTGGTATCGGCAACACCGCGCACGATCAACTCAACCCCAAGCGACGCCGCGCTTGCCTCGATCGACTTCAGATAGCCGGCGTAAGGCGTAGTCTTCGGGTTGTAGATAAGTGCGACCTTGGCCAAACCAGGCGCCGCTTGCGTGAGCACCTCCAGCCACTTCCCACCCATTGTGAACTCGAAATTGGTGAAGCCAGTCGCATTACCGCCGGGCGACGTCAGACTTGTCACGAGCCCACTGCTAACCGGATCAGTAACGATAGCAAACACGATCGGTATCGTGCGCGTCAGCTGGCGAAACGCTTTCACCGCCGGTGTGCTGCTAGTCACCAGCACGTCCGGCTTGAGCGCGGCCAGTTCCTCGACATAGGTCTCGTTGCGATCGACGCTATCGCTCAGCCAGCGATAATCGATCTGGATATTCCGGCCTATCGTCCACCCTAGATGCTCGAGCTGCTGCACAAACGCCGCCGTGCGACGGCGCGCTTCCGGGTCGCTTTCCCCTAATCCCACTAACCAGCCAATACGCCGCGGGTTGCCGGCCGGTTGTCCTCGTACGGGCCATGCGGCCGCCGCTCCGCCGATAAGCGTGATGAAATCCCGGCGCTGCATGTGAGATCCAATCTCAGAAGAGGGCATCTTAGCAGCCAAAGCAGTTTTTTTCGATAGTGGCTGAAAACCTGCATCGAGAGCCCTGCGGTTGGGCGTGGTAAAACGGAAGTCGTGGCCTTGTGGCGGGATGTCTGCTTCTCTAATCGGCCCTTTGAGGTCAAGCACTTTCAGACTATCCGCCAATGCGGTGTCGATGTCGCTCGCGGGCTCTTGCTTCTCTTCGGAATCGGCACCTGGGCCCTTCCACCATGGGATCCGAGGACGAGGCGGAACAATCTTTTGGACGACCTTGCCGTCAGTGTGACGGCAGGTCCAAGCGGACATACGAACTCACCTCATCCATCGTCCCGCGAGGGACATCCTTCCCACCGCTCGGCGGAGCTCGAAGTTTCTCCTATCGGGTTTGATCCTGAGCGGTTTTCATGCTGCTGCCGTGGCCTGCTCCCGGGTCCACCGGAACTCGGTGCCGTCAACCCAGATGCGGTGCATGATCACGGCCAGCCGGCGAGCCAGAGCCACGATCGCCTTTTTCATCCCGCGGCGCCTCGCGATCTGCATGGCCCACGCTTTGAGCCATGACCATTTTTTTGAATGCATCATGCTTTGAGCTGCTTCGTAGAGCATCGTGCGCATCATCTCGTCGCCGCAGCGCGATATTTTACCGCTCCAATCGATCTCACCCGATTGATACCTGGCGCACGTCAGTCCAAATACCGCCCCGACTGACTTGGATTTGCGGAACCGGGCTGGCACATCGACGGTGGCGCGATAGGTCAGCGCCACCACGGGGCCGACACCCGGGGTCGTCATCAGGCGCCGGCAGACCTCATCCTCCCGGACGATAGCCAGCAAGCGACGGTGCAGGATGACGATCTGTTCACGGAGCACCCGCCGGACGATGAGCAGCGGCTCCACCAGTACCGCCAAGTCGGGGATATTCTCGACAAGCTCCTGGATGCGGGCCTCGAACCTCACCTTGCCAACCATTCCGACCTTGAGGCCGAAGTTGCGCAACGTACCTCGCAGATCGTTCTCGATGGCGATGGCCTTCGACTGCAGAAGCTTGCGATGGGTCAGCAGCATACGCAGTTTCTGACTGCGGAGCGTCTTCACATGCACCGGACGGTACAGTCCCACCCGGATCATCTGAGCGATGCCGCGCGCGTCGTTGCGGTCGGTCTTGTTGATCTGCGCCTTCAGCACCGCCCGCATGTGCCGCGTCTCGACACAGATCACCGGTAACTCGGCTTCGGCGAGAGCGCTGAAGAGCCATTGCGACAGCGGCCCGGCTTCCAGTCCGATCCGCTTGAAGCGGTAGGTGGGGTTCCCCAGAACCTTCAGCAGGGCTGCAGGTTCGCTCGCTACCTTCACTTCCTTCACGATCCTGCCCGTGTCATCCACAATGCAGATGCTGGTTTCCTTGACCGATACGTCCAATCCACCAAAATGGTCCATGCTGCGCTTCTCCTTCTGATGCTTGAGGTCGTCACCAAGGACCTCGTTTTTCACCATCAGCCTGAAGCGCAGCACCCAAAATCTTCAGCTATCCACAAGCTGGGCCGGCCGATTACACCATCTTTTGCCCGGTGAGCAGACGTCGTCAGACCGCCCCGGAATGTCCCAAACGTGCGCCAAGAAGAGACATGCGCGGATCATCTGACGTCATTGCCTCCGGAGGTTGTTTGTCAGCCATCGAGGCGTGTATACCGTGTTCGATCCGTTTGGCTTTGCATTAGTTGGAATTTTGCGTATTCGGAACTTAGACGCCGGCTTCGACAGTCAATCTTTGCCCAGCCGGCGTCCAAGTTCCGTCAGTGATTTCAGGCGAGCCGCGGCGAGGTTGGCAGGTCACACGGATAGGCTGTGCGAATGCTTCTGCAACTTCGGATCCATCTTATCCCATGGCTGCGAGCTCGAAGTGAATACATCTAACATAGGTTGGTAGGTCGATGGATCGTCCAAGCTCCCCGCCTGCAATCCCAGGACATCTGGGCGCCGTGCCGACGTCACTGTTAGTGGGCTTCCGCAATTTGGGCAAAACCCGCGTTCAGTCGCCTTGCCGGACTGACCAATGACTTTGTGGTAACACTGCTCTCCGCGAATCTGAATAGCGGCTTTCGGCACGACAACGATGGCCGCATAACCGCTGCCGCTCGCCTTTTGGCAGTCCCGACAGTGACAGTTCATCATGATGATTGGATCAGCATCGCACTCGTAACGGATGGCGCCACAAGCGCACCCGCCTGATAGTTTTTGCGGCATGGTCGTCTTCCTGGGTCTGGAGGTGAACAAATGTCTCGAAGAACGTCGCCGCTGAGGTTTACTGGAAGAAATGTTTGCGCGATCGATCGAGACCCAAGGCTAGATGAGAGTAAGCGAAGACGGGCCGGACTTTGAAAGGCCGCCGAGTTGCTTGAATCGCTCGAATGTTTCCGTCGCCAGTTTGACCGTCAGCGCCTTGGCGGGTATCTCCGCCCCCAACGGAGCGGCCTGACCCGACCAGAGTGGCGTAAAATCGCTGTTCCCCTGCTGCTCCGCCTTAGCCCGCAGAGGCGCCAGCGCGCCCATCGGCAATGGGAAATCCAGATCCATGTCCAACAGCGGACCCAGCTCGAGCGGCAACCGGTTGGCCAAGACGCGGGCCGGCCGCCCGGTGAATACGTTCGTCAGCAAGCTTTCGGTCTCGCGCGCATGCCGCAAGGCATCGCGATGCAAAGGCGAGGTCGCGGCTTCAGGACAGAGAAGAAAGGCAGTCCCGATCTGCACTCCGGACGCTCCGAGCGCGACGGCGGCGGCGATGCCACGCCCGTCGGCAATGCCACCGGCGGCAATGATGGGCACGCTGACGGCATCCGCGATTTGGGGCACCAGAGCCAATGTGCCTGATTGCGAGGCCACCGCGCGGTTCGGATCGCCCGCAAGGAAGGTCCCACGGTGTCCGCCGGCTTCGGCGCCTTGCGCGATCACCGCGTCGACGCCATGAGCTTCCAGCCAGCTCGCCTCTTCGACCGTCGTCGCTGACGACATCACGAGACAGCCCGCAACCTTGATCCGCGCCACCAGGTCCGCTGCCGGCAGACCGAAATGGAAGCTCACCACGTCCGGCCTTGTGTCCTCGACCACCTGACACATGGCTTCGCCAAACGGCGCGATATCCAGCCGAGGCAGCGACTCCTGATCAATTCCCAACTCGTGATAATAGGGCAAGAGCCGATCACGCCAGGCCTGCTCGTGGCGGGCGTCGGCTTTCGCCGGGGAATGACAAAAGAAGTTGACGCTGATCGGCCTGGGCGTCAGCCGTCGCAATTCTGCGATCGTCGTCGCGGCGAGCCGGGGCTGCATGATCGCGCAACCGATCGAACCGAGGCCCCCGGCCTCGCTGACCGACGCGGCCATTTCGATCGTCGCAAATCCCGCCATGGGCGCCAGGACAAGAGGGTGCTCGATCTTGAAAAGATTGATCAGACGTCGGTCGGGCCACATCGCGCACCTCCTACCAGCGGCCGGCAGAAGCGCCGCCGTCGACGTGCAGGATCTCGCCTGTCACGAAATCCGCCTTTTCCAGATACAGCACGGCGTCGCGGATATCCTGCGGCTCTCCCATGCGGCCCGTCGCCTGGAGCGTTGCGAGAAAATCGTACGCCTCGGGAGAGTGCATCGGCGTCCGGATGACGCCCGGGGAAACCGCGTTCACCCGGATGCGGCGGCCGGCATATTCGATGGCGAGCGCGCGCGTCGCGGCGTTGAGGCCGACTTTCGTCAGAGAGGCAAGGGCCGCGACAAGCGACGCCTGCGGCTGTTCGGCAATGCTTGAGGTAATGTTGACGACATGGCCGGAGCCCGCTCGCAGCATCCAGGGGATCACCCTCTGCGAGATGTGAAAAAAGCCTGCGAGATTCACCGCGATCATCGCCGTGAAATCGGCCTCGGAATATTCAACGAAAGGCTTGGCGATGAAGAGCCCGGCGTTATTGACCAGCGTGTCGATCCGTCCGAAACGCGCGATGGCTGCGCTGACGATACGTTCGGCGGTATCGGGACGAGCGATGTCGCCATCGACAAGGAGGATATCGGGATCGCCGGGGATGTCGGCCTTGCCGATCGAGCGGGAGTTGGCAACGACGCCGTAGCCGATTTCGCGGAAGCCTTGCATCAGGCAGGCACCAATGCCGCGCGAAGCCCCGGTAATGACTGCAACTTTTTGTTCAGAGGTCATGATCGTTTCTGTTCTGGTTGGCAGGTGTATCCGACCGAAGGGGTGAACTAATCCGACCCACCGCGGCTTTGCGCTGGTTGCTGCGGTCTTGTCATTTCTTGCTGGCAATGGAGAGCAACGCAGGAATCGATCAGGGCAGCGGTCGGCATTCCGCTGCCGGTAAATTCAGACCGAGAAATCCCGGCGATATTGGCCGGGCGTCTGACCTGTGACCTGCCGAAATGCGCGTGTGAAATTGGCTTGGCACGAAAAATTAAGCGCGAGCGCGATATCGACCAAAGACTGATCGCCTCTCACCAATAATGCCTTGGCGCGTTCGAGCCGCTTGCCGCTAACGTAACGATGAGGTGATTGACCGACGGCGGCCTTGAATGCCCGGGCGAAATGGAAACGGCTCAGGCACGCAATCGACGCCAAGTGATCAAGCGTAACATTGCCCTCCAGATTAGCCTCTACGTATTCAAGCACGCGGGCCAGTCTACGCCGATCAAGCCCTTCCCGTGTGGTACGGGAGCCCGCCTCAGGCGGTGACGGACTGGCATGATGTTGAACCAGCCTTGCGGCGAGGCTGGAAGCTAACGTTTCAGCAAGCAGTCTGCCGGCGGAGGTTTCGGCCTGAAGTTCAGACAAAATGGCATAAGCGATTTCAGCCAAAAGAGAATCCTGGAAGCTGCTTTTGTAATGCAGCGAGGGGACTACAGACTGATCGAGGTCGATGCCCAAACTGTCCGCCGAGAAACGGTTTGGCGGAAGATAAAGATGCAAAATTCCCGGCACAGGATCGGAGATATCGATGAAATCCTCGTTCAAGCCGGCGGGAGAAAGCCAGATTGTCCCGCGCTCGGCGACCGTACGATCGATGAAACCACCGCCCCGTCGCGTGATAACCGATCCGCTCCCGCGGACACCGACGCAAATCTCGGTATCGGGCTGGGTGTTTTTCCACGCGAGGACGCCACCATTGTGACTCCGAAATTCCGCAGACAGGCCCGACCAGCCTCGATCGGCCGAAGAAGCCAGCAGCCCAGCAGAGCCATATTTCTCGGCACCGTATTCGAATGTCAAAATCGGGTTTTCCTGCGGAATTCTCACGAGGCACGTTTTCCAGACAATGAGTTCACCTGAACTTAGCCATGGTAGCCCCTGCCGGCAGGCGACATTATCTGGCCCCACGGAAGAATGTGGTGGGCTCGAGCGCCGATTGCAACAGGGCCTGCGACCGCACTGCGCCTCCCCGGCGCACGATCAGGTATTGATTGCGGCCTTGCAATTTCCAGCAAGCGTTCGAGTTACGGCTTGGGGTCGCCTGCCGCCCCGAGCAGAGTTGATCATCTGCCAATGGTTGCAAGAGGTGACCGACACGGCATGGTTGGCCGCTGCAGCGAAGTTCTCGAACGCGTTGCCGTAGAGCCAAAGATGATTCGAACTCCTGACCTCAAGATTCGTAGTCTGGGTCATACGTCCGGATCGGGTCCAGGCCGTGTGGAAACGTTTTTCGTACCCCAATAACTGCAGCAGCCGGGCGCGACGGACCTCGAAGTGACCGGCTGAGCCTATTTTTGCTGCATCGGGTCTGGAGTCAATCCGGGCGCAACCTCGGGCCGCGCTGAGCGACCTGAACGGTCACACGGCGCGCACAACAGTACACGCTCCTCACGCCCGGATCGCGGCGAGGAGCGGTTTGATACCGAGGAGGTTCATCACGCGCGTGAGGTTGTAGGCGAGCACGTGCAACGCCATCTCAGTCGCCACTTTGGGCAGCGTCTTCATCAGAAAGTGCGTCGCCCCCATCCGCATCTTCAGCGTGCCAAACGGATGCTCGACCGTCTCGCGACGAGTACGCATTGCATCCGGATTTCTGTCCAGGCGCGCCTGCACGGCATCGACAACGTGCTCGTGTTCCCAACGCGTGATGCGACGTTGCGGTCCCTTCGTGCACTGAGCCTTCACCGCGCAGGTGCGGCACGCATTGGTCCAGTAGCGGCGCAAGACCAATCCATTTTCCTCGTTCGTGAAGTGGTGGGCGAGCTTCTCACCGGCAGGACAAATGTAAATGTCTTCCTCAGCCACGTAGCGGAAGTCCTGCTTGCCGAAGCGGCCTTCCGACTTCGCCTCCGATGTCTGGGGTTTTGGCAGCGTGACCGTGATGCCAGCCTCATCGCATGCGAGGATCTCCTCGCCCTTGAAGTAGCCGCGATCGGCGAAGGCTTCGAGGTTTTCTGCCTCCAATGCCGCCTTCGCTTGGTTGGCCATGTTCGCAAGATGCGACTTGTCGGTGCCGACGTTGGTCACCTCATGCGCGACGATCAGATGGTTCGTCGTGTCGACGGCCGCTTGCACATTATAGCCGACCATCCCAGAGCCGCGCCCGCTGGTCGCCATCGAGCGGGAATCAGGATCGGTGAAGGAGACCTGCTGATCGGGCGCCGCAAGCATCACTTTCTCAATCGCTTTAAGGCGCTTCACCTCTTCTTCGAGCTTGATCAGCTTCTCCTTGAGCCGCGTGGTCCTGGCCACAAGCTCCTCCGACGGCGCCTCACCAGAAGCTGTCTGACGATCGGCTGTGTCAAGTTGGCTCAGATAGCGCGCAACGCTCTCCTCGATCTGCGCCAGGCGCCGCTCCATCTTTCCCTTCGTGAAGTTGTTGTCGCGCGAATTGACCGCCTTGAACTTGCTGCCGTCGATCGCAACGCTCGCTTTCGCCAGCAGACCCATCTTGCGGCACAAGGCAACGAATTGCGCGCAGACCTTCTTGATGGCGGAGCCGTTGTCTTTGCGGAAATCGGCGATGGTTTTGTGATCCGGAACGAGCCGTCCCGTCAGCCACATCACTTCCAGATTGCGGCCAGCCTCACGCTCCAGCCGCCGGCTCGATTGGACTCGGTTGAGATAGCCGTAGATGTAGAGCTTGAGCAGCGGCGAAGGATGATACCCGGGCCGACCGGTCGCTGCCGCATCGACGCCATCGAACCCGAGGTCGCGGAGTTCCAGCGCATCGACGAACACATCGACCGCGCGAACAGGATTGCTCTCGTCGACCCAATCATCAAGGCATTCCGGCAACAGCGTCGTCTGCTGGCGATCCGCCCCTTGAACGAAACCCTTCATCATTCCCCCGCGATTCAGCAAGGGAATCATAGCATCGATGGGGTTTTCACACAGTCTGGGTCAAAAACAGAAGTCGCGGCCTTGCAGCGGGATGTCTGCTTTGCAACCGATGAGATGGTGTAATCGGCCGGCCCAGCTTGTGGATAGCTGAAGATTTTGGGTGCTGCGCTTCAGGCTGATGGTGAAAACGAGGTCCTTGGTGACGACCTCAAGCATCAGAAGGAGAAGCGCAGCATGGACCATTTTGGTGGATTGGACGTATCGGTCAAGGAAACCAGCATCTGCATTGTGGATGACACGGGCAGGATCGTGAAGGAAGTGAAGGTAGCGAGCGAACCTGCAGCCCTGCTGAAGGTTCTGGGGAACCCCACCTACCGCTTCAAGCGGATCGGACTGGAAGCCGGGCCGCTGTCGCAATGGCTCTTCAGCGCTCTCGCCGAAGCCGAGTTACCGGTGATCTGTGTCGAGACGCGGCACATGCGGGCGGTGCTGAAGGCGCAGATCAACAAGACCGACCGCAACGACGCGCGCGGCATCGCTCAGATGATCCGGGTGGGACTGTACCGTCCGGTGCATGTGAAGACGCTCCGCAGTCAGAAACTGCGTATGCTGCTGACCCATCGCAAGCTTCTGCAGTCGAAGGCCATCGCCATCGAGAACGATCTGCGAGGTACGTTGCGCAACTTCGGCCTCAAGGTCGGAATGGTTGGCAAGGTGAGGTTCGAGGCCCGCATCCAGGAGCTTGTCGAGAATATCCCCGACTTGGCGGTACTGGTGGAGCCGCTGCTCATCGTCCGGCGGGTGCTCCGTGAACAGATCGTCATCCTGCACCGTCGCTTGCTGGCTATCGTCCGGGAGGATGAGGTCTGCCGGCGCCTGATGACGACCCCGGGTGTCGGCCCCGTGGTGGCGCTGACCTATCGCGCCACCGTCGATGTGCCAGCCCGGTTCCGCAAATCCAAGTCAGTCGGGGCGGTATTTGGACTGACGTGCGCCAGGTATCAATCGGGTGAGATCGATTGGAGCGGTAAAATATCGCGCTGCGGCGACGAGATGATGCGCACGATGCTCTACGAAGCAGCTCAAAGCATGATGCATTCAAAAAAATGGTCATGGCTCAAAGCGTGGGCCATGCAGATCGCGAGGCGCCGCGGGATGAAAAAGGCGATCGTGGCTCTGGCTCGCCGGCTGGCCGTGATCATGCACCGCATCTGGGTTGACGGCACCGAGTTCCGGTGGACCCGGGAGCAAGCCGCGGCAGCAGCATGAAAACCGCTCAGGATCAAACCCGATAGGAGAAACTTCGAGCTCCACCGAGCGGTGGGAAGATGTCCCTCGCGGGACGATGGATGAGGTGAGTTCGTATGTCCGCTTGGATCTGCCGTCACACTGACGGCAAGGTCGTCCATAAGATTGTTCCGCCTCGTCCTCGGATCCCATGATGGAAGATGCTATGGGGCAGCGGCGAGGATATTGCATTCCATCGTCGCTGATGTGAACCGATGGAGCAACCCCATGCAGAAGTTGAACGACCTGAGCCGATCCCTCACCGCCCTCGAGCCGGACGGCACGCTGATTGCGGTCATTGAGATGAGCCTGTCGAGCTGGCTCGTTGCCGGTATCGTGCCTGGCATCGAGCGCCAACCGTTGAAGAAGCTCGCGGTCGACGAGAGCGCATTGCTGAAGCTGCTGCATCGATGGCGAGAGGAAGCGGAGAAAGCAGGACGCAGGATCGAGCGCATTGCAGTCGCCTTCGAGGCTGGCCGTGACGGCTTCTGGTTGGCGCGCTGGCTCAAGGCGCGCGGCATCGAGGCCTACGTCATTCACGCATCGAGTGTAGCGGTGTCTCGCGAGCATCGGCGCGCCAAAACTGATCGGCTCGACACCGAGTTGCTCAAACGCTCCTTTCTTGGCTGGCTGCGCGGCGAGCGTGATCACTGCAAGATGGTCGCGATCCCGACAATGAAGGACGAGGATGCCAAGCGGCCCAACCGCGAGCATGACAGCCTCATCGGAGAGCGAAGTCGGATCGTCAACCGAATGAAGGCAGCGTTGGTTCGGCTCGGCATCCGCGGCTTCAATCCTAAACTGAAAAGGGCCAGCACGCGCCTAGACGGCTTGCGCACGCCTGAGGGCGAGCCAATCCCGCCCAACGCGCTGGCTGAGTTACGTCGCGACATGGAGCGCCGACGACTCGTCAATAATCAAATCCGGCAGATTGAGGAGGAACGCCTGAAGCGTATCGAACAAGCGCCCTGTGATGGACCGCATGTCATGGTGCGCCTGTTAGCGCGCGTGATGGGGATCGGCATAGAGACAGCCGACATGCTGGTGCACGAGGTGTTGTCGCGAAACATGCGCGACCGACGGGCCGTAGCGCGTTATGCCGGCCTCACTGGTTCACCCGACGAGAGCGGAAGGAAACGCCGAGAGAAAGGGCTGGCCCGCTCGGGCAATGTCCGGGTCCGACGAGGCATGATTCAATTGGCGTGGCGGTTCCTTCTACACCAGAAGAACAGCGCCTTGTCGAAGTGGTTTCGATCCCGCACCGAGAACGCTCGCGGTACTCGAAAGCCCATGATCGTGGCCTTGGCGCGCAAGCTGTTGATCGCCCTGTGGCGGCTCGTGCGGGAGGGCATTGTCCCGGACGGCGTCGTTTTGCGTGCGGCACAATGAACGGAGGACGCTGAAGGCACCCCGACAGTTTCGGCCTTGTCCGCTTATGACGGGACGCCGATAACGGTTCGAGGTGGCGGAATCCCGAGACGCCCCTTGGCTTTCAAGCCGAATGGAAGAATGGGTCCGCCGCTTCGGAGCTTCGCTGCCGATGCGCATGACTGCATCATGGTTCGGGTCCTCGGACCTACCGAATACAAGGTTGCGGCGCGACTGAATCGCGCCCGAAAGCGGGCTCCCCTCTGATCGTCATCGCGACCCGCATTAGCGGGCCGTCGTGCTCGAAGCTGTCAAGGTATGGCCTGGCAAGGACGAAGCATGCCGCAAGGTTGGGGTGACAGCCAACCTGTACAGATTCCGCGCGCATCGACGTCAGCGATGCGCAGGTCGGGACGAAGAAACGGGCTTTGAGATCGAACCAACAGACCCGCGAAGAAAAGCTTCGCCGCCCTGGCTAACTCCTTGACAAAGAAAACCCCATACAAGGGCCCAGGTGCCGATTCCGAAGAGAAGCAAGAGCCCGCGAGCGACATCGACACCGCATTGATGGATGGTCTGAAAGTGCTTGACCCCGAAGGGCCGACTAGAGAAGCGGACATCGTCAGGCCGGCTCAGCATGTCCGAAAAGTGCCCACAAGCAGACATCGGCACCTGATCAATCACCTCGTTAGCGCGCAGTAGGAACGATCCGGGCGCGTCGTTGACGACGTAAAGTGCACCCGCGCGCGCGACCATTGAGCGATGAGCGGCACAACGCGCCGCAGCGGCGGTGAGGCCCCCGCTCGGCCCGCGGGTGCGGCAACTCCTGCCAACCACTCAACGGAAATTTACTGTTTCGCCTGTTCGGCGGCGGCCATGTATTTCGAATAGAAATCAGCAACCCGCTCGCGCCACATTCCGACGAACGCCTCTGATGTCAGCTTATCCACCGATTTCCACGCGTGTTTGACGGCCGGAAGGGTATTTCCCCAGATCGCCCGTCTGCACCATTTTTCGCTTTTCTCCCTGCCTTCGCTGGTGGCACACATCGATTTCCAGGCAACGCGATTGGGTTGGCTGATGTGCTCGGCGGCGCCTTCCCAGCCCTGTTGATGGATCAAGTAAAGATCGCTCAGGGTCGGCTTCCTGTGTGTCACCCACTCGAACAGAATGCCTTCGGTAATGAACTTGTAGGCCGCCGCAACCGCATTGTCGCGCGGATCAAGAATCTCCCCGGAACCAAATTTGCTGAACTCATATTTGCTCAGTTGGAACAGGCCGATATACGACCCCGTGCGTTGCTTGGGGTCGAAACCGGAACTCGATCCTGGCAACCGCTTTCATGAAATTGAAATCCAGACCGAAAGCGTCGGAAGCGCGCTTGATCTCCTCGACCGGCGTTCCGACCGGGGTGTCCTTGAGCGAACGCAAGACGATAGCCGCCGGCTTCTCGGCAGGCGGCAGTTCGGACCAGACGTAATAGATGAGATACCGAAAATCCTGCGTCACCGGCGCCGGGTTGGAGGCATTGCGCGTTGTCGGCACCGGTTGGGCAACATCATGGTGGCCCAGGTCCACCGATTCCTGCACCGGCGGTAAATCGGCCGACAGCGTCTGCGACGGATCGGGCAACGCGGCCACGACGATCGATTCCGGCTTAGCCGAGGCCGCCGCCGCGTCGGTGGCCGTCGCCGCCGCGGGTTCGGCGGCCGTCGCCACTTCGGCGCTGGCGACAGCGGCGTTCGCGACAACAGTGTTAGCGGTGACGGTGTTAGCGGCAACGGCGTTGCCCATTGCGATTGCCTGCGGTTCATCCGCGAGCCTGACGGTGGCGGCGAGAGATGCTGCGCGGTCCTCGATTGGCACTGCGCGGGTGTTCTCGGTGCCGGCCGAACCGAAGCCAGCCAGCCAGCCAACGATCCACCCCGCGAGAACGACCGTTCCGCACAACGCCGACGCCACTGTCGCAGATTGCCGCGGGTTCATGATCCTGTCGCCTCCAAAGGCTCCACCTGAGCCATGCTGCACAGCCAAGCACGCGACGGGTTGATTTTCGGGTCAAACATGACCGCGCAATGGCGCTAACCGCAACTCATCATCTTTTCCGCGCAGTGTTGCCCGAATGCAACTCGTCGCCGGCAAACAATTGTTCTCCGACATAAGCGTGTAGGGAAGTTTCGGACCCATGCGACGCATGCGGCCGGTTCGGGGCGAGCCGGCCATGGTTAGTGTCGGACCAACAGGCGCGCTTGAGTGGCCGTAGTCGCCGATGCCGGCCCCTCGAGCGGTCTGTCGTTGGTGATTTACAGGATCTCTTCCAGCAAATTGGCCTCGTAATTGTGAATTCGGTCGAATTTTCGACCCACTGCGACCAGATTTGAAGGAGAGGTTGCGGTCGCAACGCCGCGTTTTTTAGTTGAACCTCGGATGCAACTTCACTGCATGAGGCACTGAATGTGGAAGCAGACTCCATTAATAGCTTTCGCGGCTTTTATGCTCTCTGCAGGGATCGCACACGCTCAGTTTCGGTTTTGGCCCCAGTACACGTCCTGGCCAGGCCACGACGCTCCGTTCAAACACAAGCACCACCACCGGCAGACAAACTCTGAATCGGCGGAGAAGGCTCGGCCCGAGGACCCTCCGAAAGGTCCGCTCCAGATCATCATCTCGATCGCAGACCAACGGGTCTCGCTTTTTGACAACGGGGCCCTGATCGCACGCTCTTCGGTGTCCACGGGAACTCAGGGGCATCCTACGCCGCTCGGCGTGTTCAGCGTGATCAGCAAACAACGATGGCACCGTTCAAATATTTATAGCGCTGCCCCCATGCCCTACATGCAGCGCATCACCTGGTCAGGGATAGCATTGCATGCCGGTGTTGTGCCTGGGCATCCAGCGTCACACGGCTGCATCCGTTTGAAAAATGACTTTGCCGTTCGACTCTGGCATCTCACGAAGCGCGGCACGCGCGTGATCATTGCGCACGACGATGTCCAGCCCGTCGAGATAACCAATCCGCACCTCTTTAAGCCGAAAGCCGTGTCCGGTTCGCCGGAATTTCAGGCTGCCACAGCCGCGGGCAAGAGCATTAGCGCAGCCGCGGCAACGCATGGATCACTAGTGTCGAACGCCGAGACTCCAGAAGCCACCAGTCTCCAGGTTCCAGGCTCGGCTCCCGCTGAAGGCGCACCTAGAAAGATGGTTCCGATCTCCGTCTTCGTGAGTTGTAAGTTGAGCAAGCTCTTCGTGCGTCAGGGCTTCTCGCCGTTGTTTGATGTCGCGGTCAAGATCGAAAATCCGGAGGAGCCGCTGGGAACGCACGTGTTTACTGCAATGGAATTCCAGAGCGAGGGAGCGGCTATTCGCTGGACCGTCGTGTCGATTCCGGACGAATTTCCTCGCATCGAGGGTGCCACGAAAGAGCGCGAAGCGCCCGTGAAGCAAACCGCCCTATCGGTACCGTCGCCCGATAAAGCTAACGCTGCCCTCAACCGCGTCGAAATACCCCAGGATACGGTTGAGAGGATCTCGGAATTACTGACGCCGGCCTCCTCATTGATTATTTCCGACAACGCATTTAGCTACGAGACGGGAAAAGACACGGATTTCATCGTGATAACGCATTGAGACATGAAGCATCATTCGATCACGTCGTCTGCGCGAGCAGAGAGCGTCGGCGACACATCGAGCCTGAGGGCTTTGGCGGTCTTTAAATTGATGACGAATTCGAACTTGGTAGCCTGCATAACCGGCAGGTTTGCCGGCTTCTCGCCTTTGAGGATACGCCCGACGTAGACGCCAGCCATGCGATAATTGTCCAAAAGATTGGTTCCGTAGCTCGCGAGTCCGCCTGCTTGTGCAAATTCGCGCCACTCGTACATTGTCGGCAAATTGTAACGTGCCGCCAGTGTCACGATTTTTTCTCGTTCGCCGAAGAAGTACGGATCGGAACCCACTAGCAACGCATCTACCTGTTGCTGCGCGAATGTCTTGAACGCTACCTCGATCTCGCGCTCGCTACTGGCTTTCTGGATGGTGATCGGTCGGCTCAGCGTAAGCCCACCTTGCGCGATATCTTTCAACTGGAGATCGGCATTGTCGTTCGTCGGATTGATCATAATTCCGAAGGTACGGGCAGCGGGGACAAGTTCGAAAAGCAGTCCCAGCCGCTTTGCCTCCAAGGTAGCGGTAAAGAAGCTCACCCCCGTCATGTTGGCGCCCGGCCGATTGAGGCTCTCTACCAACCCGAAACGCACCGGATCACTGCCATTCGCGAATATCACCGGAATAGTAGCGCTTGCAGGCTTTGCTGCGAGTGCGGTTTGCACGCCGCCCAACGCGGCGAGTACAGCTACATTTCCGTTTACGAAGTCGGCAACCATCGCCGGGAGCTGATCATAGTGTCCTTCGGCAAAGCGATATTGAACGGTCACATTGCGGCCGTCCACAAAGCCGGTTTCGTCAAGTCCTTGTCCAAACCCGATGATATGCGGGGAGCGGAGCTTCGATCCGCTATGGAGAAACCCAACCACCGGCGTCGTAACCTGCTGCGCGTGCGCTGCGAGCGGCACCGTCACCGCGCCGCCGAGTAGCATCATGAAATCCCGGCGCTGCATGCCAAACCCCAAGTCTCAAGGAGACGGCATCTTAGCGGCTAACACGATTGCTTCGCTAGGGCGGAAACCGGCGTGCAGCGCACTGTCGTTGGACTGGACCAATGTCTCAGTTGGGTCCAGACTGTGTGAAAACTCCGATCCGCAACTTGCGCGTAGAATTTCCATCTCGATTTCGTCGATATCGGAATCGATTGCACTGGCAGCCTCTTTCGGAAGAAGGCAATTGAGAAAACAATTCTGCGCATCTGTCGCGGAGGCGCGTTTTCACACAGCCTGGGTCAAAAACGGAAGTCGCGGCCTGGCCGCGGGTTGCCTTGCCGCCGCCCAGCAGGCTCGGCGTCCGGCACTGTCCGGCTACCGGGTAATCTCGGACGTGCCGATTGTCCGGATTTCACGGTTGAAGGCATCGGTCTGAACGTGATCCAAGCGACCAAACGGGAGCCTCAAATCATGCGGTGGTCGTTTCTGCCGAAACGCAATCGCATCGAGTCCGCGCCCTAAAAATCCTTCGGCGTAAAGCCGAGGTCGAGCACCTTCCATTCGCCATAGCGGTCCGCCGGCAGCATGGCGTAGGGCTGGCAGGCCCGCAGCGCGCTGACGGCGCCCCGCATCAGCAGCGGCCCCTTCATCGAGGCGCTGGCCTCGATCAGCATGGGATCGGTTGCCAACGTGCCGTCCTGTTTCAAGAGCACCCGCAGCTTGACCTTGACGTCGTCGGAAGCCTTCAGGTCGGCCGGGAGTTTTGAGCAGGTCCGGAGATGACGGCGAAATTCCGTGACCAGGCTGGAGGCGATGTCGGCGGACTCGGTCGCCGGCGCGTCGAAATTATCGCCGGCTTTGGCGCCGGATTGCGGCGGCGGCGGCATGGTCGGCGAGAGATCCTGCGGCAAGCCAAGCAACACGTGATATTTGATCGACAGATCCGGCTCGGGCGGCGCGTAGGCCGGCGCGGACGACGCCGATTGGGCCGGCGGCGGGCTGGGTGCGGGCGGCGGACTTGGCGCGGGCGCCGGAGCGGCGCGCGAAGCGGCTACAGCAGCCTGCTTTTGCGGCCGCGCGGGAGCCGATGGTTGGAATGCCGGAGCGGGAGTACTGGCCGGTGCGGGCTTATCGAGCAGGGAGAAATCAAGTTGCGGGGTTGGCGTTGGCGCCGGTTCGGGCTTGGTCTCGGCCACCGCTTTTTCGCCGATCTCCTGCGGTGTCACGATATCGACCGTGACCGCCTCAGCCGTTACCTCGCCGTACGGATGCACCTCGGAAAACAGCAGCAGCAGGCCCAGCAGCGAAAGATGGGCAACCACCGATGCCGTCACGTCCGTGTGTATGATCCGCCGCAGGTCCATCGCCGTGGTGCAATTTTTCGAGCGCTCCCCAGGGTACGAGCATAGCGTTCCGCCCCACCCGCCCTCAATCCCATTTTGGCGCGAAGCCGTAGTCGGTAAGCCGCCCGCTGGCGCTTCCCATCCCGGATATTTCGCGCATGTCCTGGTCCGACAATTCGAAATCGAAGATGTCGATGTTCTCCGACAGCCGTTCGAGCTTCGAGGTGCGCGGTATCGCGGCAACATTTTGTTGCACGAGCCAGCGCAGACTGATCTGGGCCGCGGTCTTGCGGTAGCGATCGCCGATCCGCGCCAGCGCCCGGTCGCCCTTGATGCGGCCCTTGGCGATCGGACTATAGGCGACCAGCGCCATGCCGTGACGCGTGCAGGCCTCGCTCACCTTGGTCTGGTCGAGATAGGGATGATATTCGACCTGGTCGCACACCAGAGGTTCCGGGCACGCCGCGACCGCCTCCTCGATCAGGGCCACGGTGAAGTTGGAGACGCCGATGTGCCGCGCCAGCCCAAGCTGCTTGACCCGCGCCAGCGCCCCCAGCGTCTCCGGCAGCGGCACCTGCGGATTGGGCCAGTGCAGCAGCAACAGGTCGACCTCGGTCAGGCGCAGCCGCGCCAGGCTCTCCTTGGCAGATCGTTCGAGATCGTTGGGCCGAAAATGGGTGGTCCAGACCTTGGTCGTGACGAAGAGCTCGCCACGCTTCACGCCGGATGCGCGCAGCCCCTCGCCGACCTCGCGTTCGTTCTCATAGACCTGCGCGGTATCGACGTGGCGATAGCCCAGTCGCAGCGCCTGCTCGACGATGCGCGCGCAGGTTCGCTCGCGCAGCTCCCAGGTGCCCAGCCCGATCGCCGGAATTCTTGCGCCGTTGGCCTCGACGAATTGCATGCACGGGTACCCGTGAGATCGAGCCCCATTATGGGCTGCGGCGAATACGCTGCCAACTCAGGCCGGCGTCGGTTCCGTGGCCAGTGCGGCAAACACAGTGTCGGGCGAATGCGCGATCACCGCAAGTAACGCCCGTGCCGGCCCGCGCGGCGCGCGCTTGCCCTGCTCCCAGTTCCGGATTGTTTCCACGGGCACGCCGAGGCGCGCGGCGAACTCAAGTTGGGTCAGGCATGCACGGCGGCGGAGGTCGCGTACGGCCGGGAGCGGCGCGGTTTCGGCAGGCGCACCCGCGGGCGTTACCGGCGCGAGCGGAAACTCCTGTCCGTCGCGCAATTCGACGATCCGTCCGTCCGCTTTCAGGCGCAATCGCTGCATGATCAATCCCCGGCGGGAATCATCGGCGATGCGCCTTAAGGTCCGATTAACGATACGAGCCTCGCCCGCCGCCGCGCCTAGTTCAGCCCGAACCACAGCGTGGCGATACCGAGAAACGAGAAGAAGCCGACCACGTCGGTGATCGTGGTGACGAAGGTGCCGGATGCGACCGCGGGGTCAGCACGTACCCGCTCCAGCACCATCGGGATCAGAATGCCGCCGAGCGCGCCGGCGACCAGATTGCAGACGATCGCCATGCCGATCACGACCCCGAGGCCCGGGATCTTGAACCAGGCGACCGCTGCGATGCCGGTGATGACCGCAAAAGCGAGACCGTTGACGAGGCCGACCGTGGCCTCGCGCATCACCACCCGAAACGCGTTGTTGGATCCGAGTTCGCGGGTGGCCAATGCCCGCACCGCGACCGTCATGGTCTGGGTCGCGGCGTTGCCGCCCTGGCTCGCGACGATCGGCGCCAGCACCGCCAGCGCGACCATCTTCTCCAGCTGCCCTTCGAACAGGCCGAGCACGGAGGACGCCAGAAACGCGGTGGCGAGATTGACAAGCAGCCAGTTGAAACGGGCGCGCGCGATGGTCCAGACGCTGTCGGACAGCTCTTCGTCGCTGGTGACGCCGCCCAGCGCCTTCAAGTCCTCGTCGGCCTCCTCCTCGATGACGTCGACGACGTCGTCGATGGTGATGACGCCGACCAGCCGGTCGGTGGTATCGACGACGGGCGCTGCGACCAGGTTATATTTGCCGAACATCCGCGCGACTTCTTCCTGGTCGTCCAGGACCGAGACGCGGCGGCGGTCTTCGTCGACGAGGTCGGACAATTGCACCGGCCGGCGCGCGCGCAGCAGCGTGTCCAGCGAGACCGCGCCCTGCCAGTGCTTGTCGGCATCCACCGCGTAGATTTCATAGAACCGGTCCGGCAGGTCGGGCGTGTCGCGCATGTAGTCGATCGCCTGCCCCACGGTCCAGTCCGGCGGCACGGCGATGAACTCGGACTGCATCCGCCGGCCGGCGGAGTTTTCCGGATACAGCAGGCTGCGTTCCAGGGCGTCGCGCTCGGACGGCGGCAGTTTCTCGAGGATCTCCTCCTGATCCTCCTCGTCGAGGCCCTCCAGCAGTTCGACGGCGTCGTCGGATTCGAGCTCGCGAACGCCCTCCGCGACGGTCTGCGGTTCGAGTTCCTCGAGGATCTCCTCGCGGACGGCGTCGTCGACCTCGTTGAGCGCAGAGAAGTGGAAATCGGCACCGGTCAATTCCACCAGTTGGACGCGGTCGTCGGGTTCAAGGGCCTCGATCAGATTGCCGAGATCGGCCTCGTGAAGTTCCGCCACGACTTCACGCAGCAGTGGCTTGTCAGCCGCCTCGATGGCGCGTGTAATCTCTTCCACAAAATCGTGGCGGATCTGCCCCTCGTCGTCCCGCATCGGGAAACGGTCGAGCACGGAAGGCTCGGCAGCGGGAGGCTGGGCAACGTCGATATTCTCGGCCATGCCGCGCCTCGCCGGTTAGACAGAACTGGAGAACTCGTCTGAGCTATCGCTGCACGCATTACCCAATCGGCAACGCCGAGCGCAATGCTAAATTTGGCCAACGGCGGACGATCGGGAGTTTCATGAAGACGCTGCTCGCAACCCTCATTGCTTCGACCGCCTGGATCGCGGCGGCGCAGGCAACCCAATGCCCGCGCAAGCATGCGCTCGGCACCTCACGCGTTCTCGCCGTCGATGCCGCTACCTCACCGCGCGTCGGCCTGAAGAGTTTTCCGCAGACGCTGCCGCTGCAGGACCACGAGGTGGTGCTGACCTTCGATGACGGACCGTGGCCCGCCACGACGCCCAAAGTGCTGGCGGCGCTGGCGCGTGAATGCGTGCATGCGACCTTCTTCCTGATCGGCAAGCCCGCCTCGGAGCATCCGGAACTGGTGCGCAAGATCGCGGCCGGAGGCCACACCATCGGCCACCACACCTGGATGCACCGCAGCCTGATGCAGATCAAGCCGAGCGAAACGGATGAGGAAATCGACCACGGCATTTCCGCGGTCGAAATGGCCCTCAACGGCGTCGCGACCACGACCCCGAGCACGCCGTTCTTCCGGTTTCCCGGTTTCCAGAGCACGCCGGCAACGCTCGACCTGCTGCAAAAACGCGGCATCGTGGTCTTCGGCGCCGATCTCTGGGCCAGCGACTGGAATCCGATGACGCCGACAGCTGAACTAAAGCTGCTGACCGGGCGACTAAAAATTGCCGGCCGGGGCATTATCCTGCTGCACGACCCCCAGGCGCACACCGCGGCCATGCTGCCGGCTTTTCTGCGCTACCTGCGCGAAAATCACTATCGTGTGGTCCATCTGGTCCCGGCCGCTGCCAAAGCCGTCGCCGCCGGAGCCGAAACTGCGAAATAAGTGTGGAATTTCGTGCATTAAGGCGGCATTCATGGCGCCGCAGTTAGAAAAATTGGTTGCCTGATTGGTAAGAAGCCGGGGTTCGATGATCGCGAGCGTATTTGCAGGAGTCCGGAAGCGGCCATGGGCCGCTCTGTGCCTTGGCACGTGTCTAGGCGTGGTCGGCTGCGTTACCGCCCAGACCGCGTCGGCCGCCGACTGTCCGGGCCATCCCGACGCGCTCGGAACGTCGCGCACGCTGGTGGTCGATCCACGGGAACATCCCATGGTCGGCACCATGCAATACGGCCATACGCTGCCGCTGGAAGATCATGAGGTGGTGCTGACCTTCGACGACGGCCCGCTGCCGAGGAACAGCAACCAGATCCTGCAGATTCTCGCCGATCAATGCGTCAAGGCGACCTTCTTCACGATCGGCAGTCAGGCCAACGCCAATCCGGAAGGCGTGCGCAAGGTCCGCGATGCCGGCCACACCGTCGCCACCCACACCCAGAACCATCCTTCCAACATGCAGCGGCTGCCGATCGACCGCGCCATCCAGGAAATCGATGACGGCATCGCCTCGGTGACGGCCGCACTTGCCGACGGATCGGCGCCCGCGCCGTTCTTCCGCATCCCCGGTCTCGCCCGCAACACGGCGATCGAGGAATATGTGGCCTCGAAGGGCCTCCAGCTCTGGAGCGCCGATTTCCCCGCGGACGACTGGCGGCATATCTCGCCGCAGCGCGTCTACGACCTCGCGATCCAGCGGCTGGAAGCCAAGGGAAAAGGCATTCTGCTGCTGCACGACATTCAGCCGCGGACGGTCATAGCACTCCCCCGCATCCTGCATGAGCTGAAAGCCCGCGGCTATCGCATCGTTCATGTGGTGCCGGCGACGCCGGAACGGCCGGCCACGCCGACCGAGCCGCAGCAATGGCTATTGCATCCCCCCGCGGAGACGGTGGCGATTTCGCGCTGGCCGAAAATTCCGACCTTCGTGTTTGCCGAGACCGAAGTGCTTCCCGCGCCGGCGCTGTCCAATCTGGATTGGCGCGACACCGACCTCGCCTATCGCGCACGGCTGTTGCGCGCCGTGCCGTTGCCGCAGGAAGGGCTATGGCCGCGCCCATCGCAGCTCGCGCAAGCCGAAACCCCGAGCGCGCTGCCCGTTCCAGCCGCCAGCATTTTCAAGGTCCCGGAGACGACGCGTGTGACGATGCTGGCTGCTGCGCCCGCACGTCAAGCGGCTGCCGCTCCGCATGAGACGGAAAAACGCACCAAACATGCGGCAGCGTCCCGGCAGGCGACGCGTTCCAAACATGCCGCGCACCAGGCACCGCACCCAGGGCACGGCGCCGCCAAACATGCCGCGCAGGTCAAAAAGAATGCACGCTCGGTCCGGATTGCGAGCCTGAAGAAGCGCTAGATCAATTCGTCACGATCTTGGCGACGCAAAGCAGGATCACGAGGGCGAGGAACAGCAGGTCGATATAGGATTTGATCTCACCGGCATGGCGCAGATTGCTGACGTCGGTGACGATTTGCCTGCGCGCGGCCGCAGAATTAGGTCCTTCCGCCGCCACCGCCGACAGACGCCGCGCTTCGATCTCCAGCCGCTCGATGCGCTGGAAGAAATAAAACGAACGCAGCGCCGACGCCGCATGCATGCCGCCATAGACCAGAACGAGGATCGCCACCGTCGCGCGCTGCGGGTATTTGTCCAGGAAGTTCAGGCTGAAATAAACCAGCGCCAGGAACACGAAATTTGAGGCGAATCGATAGGCGTAGCTTAGGAACGTCATGCATGTGCTCCGGGTGATTCTAGAACGCCGAACGAACGGCGGCCGCAAGACCGGAACCGCCGGCCGGTAAGTCCTACATCTGTCGGTTTACCCGAACGGTGTTACAGCAAGGCATCGACTTGTACCGTTGCCGCAAGATCGCCGCCGCGCCATCGCGGACCAGCACATTTCGTTCCCCGAATCGGTCGGGGCCAACTCAAACCGAACGATTTTCTGGTGCGCTCGGAGGGACTTCGAACCCCCACGATTTTACTCACTGCCACCTCAAGGCAGCGCGTCTACCAATTCCGCCACGAGCGCTTGGGATACCGGCTGGAACCCGTCGGGCTGCCGTATCGACGGCGCCGATGTAACAAATCGGGGGTGGAGGGACAAGGCGGTTTTGCGACCGAATTAACTACCTAACGCCCGGCAATTTCGGCAGCATTTGCTTGACTTCGACCGCGATCCGGTTGCGATCCACCAGCACCACGCCGCTGGCGACGGGCAGGTTGTTGGCGAGAATCTTGACCTCGTCGGCCTCGGTGGCGTCCAGTTCGATGATGGCGCCGCGGGAAAGCCGCATGACCTGGTGAATGGGCATGGTGGTGGTGCCGAGCACCACCATGAGATCGACGCTAACTTTATCGAGGGTGGTCACTTCGAAACCGCCAAACCGGGACTAGATTGCTTACGGGTTTCACCTGACCACGTTATGGTTAGCCAATGGTTAATGACCGCCAAAGCCTTGATTTGACGACCTTCGCGCGCCCGCATGGCGGTAGCGACGTCGAATGGCGGATTGCGGATGTGCCGGTGCCCTACCCCGATTCCATCGCCGAGATGGAAGCGCGGGTGGCCGCCATCGCGGCTCACCAAGCGGCCGAACTGGTGTGGCTGTTGGAGCACCCACCGCTCTACACGTCAGGCACCAGTGGCAAGGCCGACGACCTGCTCGACCCCCGCTTTCCACTGTTCGAGACCGGCCGCGGCGGCCAGCTCACCTATCACGGTCCCGGCCAGCGGGTCGCCTATGTGATGCTGGACCTGAAGCAGCGGCGGCCGGACGTGCGCGCCTACGTCGCCGCTCTGGAGGAATGGATCATCCGGACGCTGGCCGCTTTCAACGTGCGCGGCGAGCGCCGCGAGGATCGGGTTGGCGTCTGGGTCAAACGGCCGGACAAGGGTGCCGGCCATGAGGACAAGATCGCCGCGATCGGGGTGCGGTTGCGGCGCTGGGTTTCGTTCCACGGCATCGCCATCAATGTCGAGCCCGATCTGACGCATTTCTCGGCGATCGTGCCCTGCGGCGTCGCCGACCCCCGCTACGGCGTCACCTCGCTGGTTGATCTCGGCCTTCCCGTGACACTGGAAGACGTCGACGTCGCGCTGCGGCGCGCCTTTGAGGACGTGTTCGGCCCGGTGAAGGCGCGCCTGCCGGAAGCGATCTAGCTCCTTGTCTTCCGAGGAATTCCACAGAAGGCGGTCCCGGGCCGATTGATCTCGATTTACCCTGTCATGGCTCCATTGCCCGGCTCTGGTCCCGCAGCATCCGGAGCCCTTCCGGAAAGCGCACCCAGCCAAGCTTGGTCTCGCACCAGGCCGCGACCTGCGGCGCCGGGAAAGACGGGTCGGCGAAGCAACCCACGGGTATGCCGATGAGGCCCGAAAAAAGTTCGAGGCTCGTGCTCACGGTCGAGCCGCATCGAGGACAAAACACGCAGTGAACATCGCCGCCTGACGCGCCCTTGCGGGTGTAGGTCAGGCTATCGCCCGAGCGATTGGTGACTTGCTCGGAACTCCATCGGGACGAGAGGGAGAAGGCACTGCCCGAACGCTTTTGGCATCGCGTGCAGTTGCAGGCCGTGACCATCGCGGGTTCGCCTTCGACCGTTATGCTGAGCTGCCCGCACTGGCAGGTCGCCGTACGCATCCTCCGCACCTCCCGCTAGCTTCATGATCGGAAACAATACGGTGTCCAGTCGCCTGGGCAAGAAGTTTTGGTTGATGATCCTCTCTAAGCCCTCCGTTGCCGATCAGGGCAGACATCGGCCAACGGCCAGGGCTCAAGCCGCCGCGTGCTCCCGCGCGACTTCGAGTTGGCCTGCGATGTAGCGGCGCTCCTGGGTCAGTCCGCCAAAGCCGTAGGCGTCGCCCTTCACTTCGTCGACATGCGCGTAGCTTTCGTTGTGCAGCGGCCCGAGCAGTTCGCCCATCCGCTGGAACATGGCGGCGAGATAGGCCGCCTTCTCGTCCTTGGTGTTGGTGCCCTCGCTGACATGGACGTCGAGCCAGAAACTGGCGAGGCTTTGTTCCGCCAGCGACCTGCCGCCAGCGAACCAGTCGGCGGCGTCGACCGCTTTGACGATGACGGCGGTGACCCTGGGATCCTTGCGCAGGATTCTTGCGGTGAGATCGCTGACGGCAGAGGCGATTTCGGCCTTCAGCGACGGCGCCTTGCGGACGCTGGAATAGGTGACGGTGATGAGTGGCATGATCTTTCTCCATAAATCGGCGCGCGAGCGATCGCGCCCTTCCAGCTAGACCCGCCAGCATCATTTTGGTATCTTATCCCTATTCATAGCAGTGATAACAGATGTTGATGACGACATGAGCACGCTGGATATCGATACGGTGCAGGCCTTCCTGCTGGTCGCCGAACTGCAAAGCTTTACCCGCGCCGCCGAGGCGCTGGGCACGACGCAGGCTGCGGTCAGCATGAAACTGCAGCGGCTGGAAGCCGTGGTCGGCAAGCGGCTGGTCGAACGCTCGCCGCGCGCGGTGACCCTGACCGCCGGCGGCGCCGTGTTCCTGCCCGCTGCCCGCGCCTTGATGGCGGCGCATGACCGGGCGCTGTCGGGCGAGCGGCAGGCCCCGCAGCAGCTGTCGCTCGGGATCAGCGATCACGCCGCGGGGCCGGAACTGGTGCCGCTGCTGGAGCGGCTGCACGCGATGTCGTCGCAACTGACGTTGTCCGTCACCATCGGCTTTTCGCGCGAGATGCAGGATGCCTACGATGCCGGCAAACTCGACGCCGTGATCGTGCGCCAGGAAGGCAGTCGCCGCGGCGGCGAAAAGCTGACGGTGGATGAATTCGGCTGGTTCGCCACCAAACGGTTCGGGTGGCATCGCGGCGAGACCTTGCCGCTGGCGACACTGGCGCCCCCCTGCGGCGTGCGCGCCATCGCGGTCCGCGCGCTCGATAAGGCTGGGATCGGCTGGAGCGAGACGTTTGTCGGCGGCGGCGTCACCGCCGTGGTCGCGGCGGCCCTGGCAGGCCTTGCGGTCGCACCGCTGGCAAGGCGGATTGCGCCGGCCGGGCTCGTCGATATCGGACCCGCGCACGGCCTGCCGCGGCTTGGCGCCTCAAAGGTGATGCTGCATTCGAAGGTCAGCGATCCCACCAAATTGGCGGCGCTGCGGACACTGGCGGCGACGTTCCGCAGCGTTGTCGCAGCGGCCTGAGTGGCGCGCTATTTCGTGAGCGTCGGCACGACCCGCAGCTTCCACAAGTTCCAGATGCGATCGAGCACGGCCAGATTGACCGTGTCGGCTTTCGCGCCCTCCTCCGGCGTCAGGAAATTGATGTCACCGCCTCCCAGCGCGATCGCCTGCGACTGCAGCTTGGCATCGATGTCGGTATAATAGGCCCGGAAAACCGCTAATTTGACCGAAGGCCCGACGGTCACATCGCCGTGGCCACGCATCAACACCACCGATTTGTCGCCGAGCGTCTCGGCCAGCGATTTGCCGCGCGCGCCGTCGCGGACCAGCATGTCGGTTTCGCCAAATCCCTTTCTGATGTCCCACACCGGCGCGCCGGCCGCGAGAAACGCGGCGTTGTGATACATCGGCCGCAACGGCACCTGGCTCACCGTGAATGGAATGACGCCGAGCGAATGGGCGTGCACCACCGCCATCACGTCGGGCCGCGTCTTGTAGATTTCGCTGTGAATGAAGCGCTCCAGAAACACCGAACGGCCCCTGGCATCGACGGCATTGCCGTCGAGATCGAACTCCATGATGTCGTCGTCGGTCACCAGCGCCGGCGCCAGCGACCGGGACATCAGAAAATGGTTCGGATTGGTGGGATGCCGCGCGCTAACATGGCCGAAACCGTCGACCACGCCGAAGTCCGCGAGGATGCGGCTGCCGATCACGATATCCTCGACCAGGGCGGGATCGCCTCCCGGCGCGGCACTGGCGGCGGTCTGCGCGTGGGTCGGCGCGAAACCGGAAAGCAGGAAGATCGCCGCAGCGCCGAAGCGCGTGAGTGTGTTGGTCATCTGTCGCCTCCCTGAGCCCCCGAGCATGGATCGATTGTTAGCAAATTACCCGAAGCGTGGACGGGGCTCGCCCGTCCTCCCTCAAGAAAGTTCCTACCCCTAGGGAACAAAGCCGACTACCGTGCGTTTGGGGGAGTCCAAGCGGGGCCAGGATGTCCAAGAAAGATCAGCAGCAACAACGGGTTCTGTTCGAGAGCGAACGCAGTTTCCGGCTTCTGGTCGAGGCCGTCGCCGATTATGCGCTTTATATGCTCGACCCCACGGGCGTCGTCACGAGCTGGAACGTCGGCGGGCAACGAATCAAGGGCTATTCGCCGGAGGAAATCATCGGCCGGCATTTTTCCTGCTTCTATACCGAAACGGACCGCGCCAACGGCAAGCCGCTCCGCGCCCTCCAGATCGCCAGAGACCAGGGCCGGTATGAAGAAGAAGGCTGGCGCGTCCGCAAGGATGGCACCTTCTTCTGGGCCAGTGTCATCATCGATCCGATCCGGGAGGACGACCAGCTGGTCGGTTTTGCCAAGATCACCCGCGACATCACCGAGCGCCGCGAGGCCCAGCTCAAGCTCGAGCAAATGCAAAAGCAGCTTGCGGAATCCCAAAAGCTCGATGCGCTCGGCCAACTGACCGGCGGTGTGGCGCACGATTTCAATAATCTCCTGATGATCATCAGCGGCAGCGTCCATGCGCTGAAGAAAGGCATTGGCAACGACGCCAAGCTGCTGCGCGCCGTGGCGGCGATCGAGACGGCGTCCAGGCGCGGCGCCGCGCTGACCAGCCAATTGCTGACATTTGCGCGGCGGCAGAGCGTCAATCCGCAAGCCATCGATCTGGCGGAACGGATCAACGCGGTGCGCGACGTGCTGGACACCGGCGTGGGCAGCGCGGTGAGACTGGAATTTGATATCGATAAAGATGTCTGGCCGATCACGGTCGACGTCGCCGAATTCGAGACGGCGTTGATCAACCTCGTCATCAACGCGCGTGATGCGATGTCCGGCGGCGGTACGATAAGGATTTCCGCACATAACCACGGCTTCGCCGAAGGATTGACTGCCGGGGAATGTGTCGCGATCTCCGTGGAAGATTCCGGCACCGGCATCGCCCCCGACGTTCTGGGAAAAATATTCGACCCGTTCTTCACGACCAAGCCGATTGGCAAGGGGACCGGACTCGGTCTTTCCCAGGTTCATGGTTTCGCGCATCAAGCCGGCGGAACGGTCAAGGTGACCAGCGAGCTCGGCAAGGAAACCACGGTCACGATCCTGTTGCCGCGCGAACTTACGGGCCCGCAATCAGACGACATCAGCGCCCCCAATAGCGGCGGAAGCGGCACGGTCCTGTTGGTCGAAGACAATCCGGATGTCGCCTCGGTATCCACCATTCTGCTGGAACAGCTCGGTTACGCCGTGCGGAGGGTGGCCGATGCCGAAGCCGCCTTGCGCGAAATCGAGCGCGACGGCATCGATTTTGTCTTTTCCGACATCGTGATGCCCGGCAAGATGGATGGCCTCGGCCTTGCGCTTCGCCTGAAGGAACTCCGCCCCGAATTGCCGATATTGCTGGCGACCGGTTATAGCGATGCAGGGATCAACGTCCGCGGCGAATTTCCCATTCTCCGCAAACCCTACGAAATTCACCAATTGAGCGAGGCGATCGCGAAATTGTCGCGGTGAATTGCCGGCCAACGGCCGTTGGTCCAGAGACCGCTCTCATAAAATCGCCTCGAACGCGCTGCGCAAGGTCTCGTGCCGGAACGCAAATCCGTTGCTCAGCGCCTTGTTCGGCAGCACGCGCTGGCCGCCCAGCAGAAGTTCGTTGGCAAAATCACCACCGACCCGGCGCAGCAAGGCGGCGGGAATGCGAAACACCGCGGGTCGATGCAGCCGCCGGCCGAGTTCTTCGGTGAATTTCAGATTGGTGACGGGAATCGGCGCGGTCGCGTTGACAGGCCCGGAGATGTCGGGTTTGGCGATCACATGGGCGATCAGGCGAACGAGATCGTCGCGCTCGATCCAGGACATCCATTGCTTGCCCGATCCCAGCGGTCCGCCGAGGCCGAATTCGAAGGGAGTCAGCATCCGCGTGATGAAGCCGCCTTCGGTTCCGATCACAAGGCCAATCCTGAGATAGGCAACCCGGATGCCATGCTCGGCCGCCGGGGCTGCGGCATTCTCCCAGGCCTCGCACAGTTCGTGGCTGAAGCAGGCGTGTGATTTGGCGGATTCCGTCAGCACCTGATCCTGCCAGAGCCCGTACCAGCCGATCGCGGAGCCGGAGACCAGCACGGCAGGTTTGCGCTCGAGCCGCGCGATCAGCTTGACGACGTCGCCGGTCATCTCAATCCGGGAATCCAGAATTTTGCGGCGTTTTGCCTCGGTCCACAATCCGTTGCCGATCGGCTCGCCCGCCAGATTGACGATGGCGTCGATCTTGGTGTCCGCCGGCAACTGATCGAGACTGGTGATCAATGTGATCGGCGGCGACAGCTCGGCCTTGGCGGGATTGCGCACCAGCGCAATCACCTGATGGCCCGCACCCGTCAGGCTGGCGACCAGCCGGCTGCCGATGAAGCCGGTGGCGCCGGTGACCAGCACCCTCTGGCTCTCGGGTAATTTCTCGACCAGACCTTGGGCGGGCGCGCTGGTCATTCGCCCCAAGCGCTTTGAGGCTGCAAAGTCGCGCGCACCGCAGAGGCCTGCGCCGACGGCTGCTGCCGCGGCAACGACACTAAGCAGGCCGCTATAAGCCGATGTGATCCCGCTTGGCTCGACTGCCCCCGCCAGCAACACCGGCAGCAGCAGCACCAGGATGGCGCCGTAATTGATCGCGAGCAGCGTGTGATTGATGCGCTCGGTCGCCGGCAATTTCCGGCTCATGTCCTCCTCGATGAAATCCATCAAGGTGATGACAATCTCCGCCACCAGCACCGCGATCACGATGACGGCAAAGATACCGTGGACTTCGAGCCAGCCCAGCACCAGGAACAGGAACGCGTAGAGCATGTTGCGCAGGCCATGGAGCTGCAACTCGTAGCGTTGCGACGGGCGCCACGCCAGCCGCTCGGTCAGCTCATGGTGATAGAAGGTGTCGAACACGCCCATCGCGATTTGAACAGCGATCAGGATCCAGAGCAACGACGTCATGATGCGGCCTCCCGAAACACGGCAGATTGACGAATGAGCATGCCGAAACGGGGATGGATGATCTCGAGCGAGAAGCGAAACGCGCCGCCGCCAAGGTCGGAATGGGTCACGGTCAGATCGCCCGGCGTCAGCCATGTTGGCAGCGGCAGCCGCAGGCCGCCGATTTGCACGGCGTAGCCGACGCTGCGGAACAGCAGCGCTTCGTGCTCGACCGAGATCCGCAACGCCATGCTGACGCCGTAGCTGACATATTCCTCGAGGCCGGTCGGGCCGGCGAAGCGTTTCGAGGAGTGAATGACCTGCGGAAAGCCATGCCGGCGCGCGTAGATGCGGGTCCAGATCTGGCCGCCAGTCGCAGCGTCCTCCGTCACCGCCACGATCATCGGGACTTCCGTTTCGGCAGCCATCGGCAACGGCCCGCCGATCACGCGGGCGACTTGCGCCAGCCACCAGCCGGTCCGGCTGAACGAGGCCTCGTCGATCTCGCCGACATAGACCACGGTCTTGCCGTCGGCGAGGCGTTTGGAGAAACGCCGCCAGATCGCCAGCGGCAGGCGTCCCCACTCCTCATCGGGCAGGAGTGCATGGAAACGAAAATCGTCGAACAGTATTTCGTTGGAAGCAGGTTGAGCCGGAAATCTCGATATTATTGCAGACGCCATCACACGCTCCCGCTGCTTCCGCCCCTATCTGGCTTTCCCCGGCAGAAAGTTGACGATTTTTTCGCCGAGCTTGATCAGCGCCACCAGACGCGGCCGGGGCACGTTGAGCATCTGCATGTACCAGCGGTCGACCAACTCGGTGAAAGCCAGCATCTCCTTCAGCCGTTTGCTCGCGACGGGGCTGATGGTCGGATCGTCGGCGGCATCGGACACGCAGGCGCGCAGCGCATCGACGGCGGGGTCGATCTCGCGTTCCTTGCGGCCGGCCGCGATCCGCGCCGCCACTTCCCAGATGTCGGTTTCCGCCTCGAAATGATCGCGGCGGTCGCCCAGGATCGGCACCCGCCGGATCAAATTCCACGACAGCAATTCCTTGATCGAATTGGAGACGTTGGAGCGCGCCATGCCGAGCGTCTCGGCGATGTCGTCGGCCGTCATCGGCGCCTCGGCGAGATACAGCAGGCCGTGGATCTGGCTGACCGAACGATTGACGCCCCACTCGTCCCCCATGTCGCCCCAATGCAGGATGAACCGTTCGACGGCGGCGGGGAGTTTCTTCTTGGCGGTTGTTTCTGTCATGACAGAAATATCTGACGAAAGAGGCTGGTTGTCAAGGGCCACGCCGGGGATTTGGCGGGACGTCCGGGACGGCTTTCGCACGGTCCCGACCTGGGATAGCCTCCTCGCAATAATCGGGAGGAACCAATGTCCTGCGATCAGCCGGCTCGGTGCCGAACCGCAGCGCTGCGCAAATCCGCTGGGCTCGCGCTCGGCCTTGGCGTGTTCCTCACCCTCTCGTCCGCGCATGGCGAAGAAGTGAAAACGCCGCCGATACCGATCGCGGTCGCCGATTTCGACTATTTTGATACCTCCGGCGAGCCGACCAACCAGCAGGCCGAGCATCAGGCGCGGCTGCGAGCCTTCGCGGACGCCATTCGCGCCGACCTCGAGCGTGACGGGCGTTACCGGGTTGTCACCCTCTCCTGTCCACAAACCCGTTGCGCGGCGGCCGAGTTGGCGCCGGCGGACCTGCTCGAAAGAGCGCGTGCAGCGGGCGCGAACCGCCTGCTCTATGGCGGCATTCAAAAGATGAGCACGCTCATTCAAAACGCCAAGGTTCAGGTCGTCGACATCCCGGAAAACAAACTCAGATTCGACCGGCTGATCACGTTCCGCGGCGATACCGATGAATCGTGGCAACGTGCCGAGCGCTTCATTGTGAGAGACTTGATATCGGAAACCCGGAACTAGCCAATCAACGCCCGATCGAACGGAGCAGCACCATGGACGCCGTGACCCCGAACAGCGCGCAGACCGCGGACACTCATTCCCACCTCGTTCGCCCCGCCGGCATGGAATGGCAACAAACCCGCTTTCCCGGCTGCGAGGCCAAGACCCTGCTGTTCGACCGCACCACCGGCCTGATGACCGCGCTGATGCGGTTTGCGCCAGGCGCGGTGCTGCCCGACCATGAGCACGTCAATATCGAGCAGACCTATGTGCTCGAAGGCAGCCTGGTCGACAAGGAAGGCCCGGCGCAGGGTATCGAATGCAAGGCCGGCGAATTCATCTGGCGCGAGCAGGGCAGCCGCCACGTCGCCTGGTGTCCCGAGGGCGGGCTGATGCTCGCGATCTTCCAAGTCCCCAACAAATTCTTCGAAGCCGACGGCCGCGTCATCGACGCCGCGGGCGAGGACTGGGACGAGGCCTGGGGTCATACACGGAAGGGCTGAGGGCGATGCGATCTCGGTTGGGAGCCCAGCCCTGAAGACCGATAGCTTTCGATTGTTACAACGCCCGCTGGCGTCATCCTGAGGTGCGAGCGTAGCGAGCCTCGAAGGATGGGCCGCAAGTACTGTGGCTGTCATCCTTCGAGGGGCAAGAGCGCGCACCTCAGGATGACGATCGAGCGTATGGGCTCCTTAAATCGTCGGCAGCATCGAGAATCGCTCCCCTGCCCGCCGCAAGTTCAGCGCGTCGGATGTCGCGGCTTCTTCCTGCACCGCCGCGACGTGCGCCAGGGACGGCCCTCGCCGGCAAGCCTCGATCATGGTGGAGACGGTCTCCTCAGGTCCCGCAAACAGCGCCTCAACGCTGCCGTCACGGCGGTTGCGAACCCAGCCTTCGAGATTGTGCCTCGTCGCGACATGATCGACCCAGGCGCGATAGCCGACGCCCTGTACCCGGCCTCGGATCGTGACCTGGCGGATCGCGCCGCTCATTTATTTCTTCAGTCCCAGAAAGTCGCCGCTACGCGCTTTCACATCCGCTTCGCGCATGGCGCGGCCGGTCAGCTCGGCCGACGCGAGGTCCTTCAGGTCTCTAGGCGAGGTTCCATCGCGCAAGGCTTTCAGCGTCGCGTAGACCGCCTGCGTAGCGGCGACGAACGGCGCGTGGCCCTGCAGCGCGATCCGCACGCGTTGACCGTTGAGATAATCCAGCGCCGTCATCTCCTCGGGCGCGCCACCGAGTACGATCGGCACCGTCGTGGCGGAGGCGATCGCTTCCAGCTCGGCGTGGCTCTTGATGCCGGTGAAGAACAATGCATCGACGCCGGCGGCTTCATAGGCCTTGGCGCGCATGATCGCGTCGTCGAGACCGCTGATCGACACGGCACCTGTGCGGCCGATCACGACCAGTGTCGGATCGCCGCGGCCGTCGAGCGCGGCCTTCATCTTCCCGACGCCTTCCTCGAGCGAAATCAGCTGCGTCTTCGCCTCTCCGAACGCCTGCGGCAGCAGCGTATCCTCGATCGTGAGCCCGGCGGCGCCGGCCGCCTCGAGTTCCTGCACGGTGCGGCGGACGTTGAGCGCATTGCCGTAGCCGTGATCGGCATCGACCAGCACCGGCAAGCCGGCCGCGCGCGACATCCGCCGCATCTGCTCGGCGAGTTCGGTCAGCGTGATCAGCGTGACGTCGGGATCGCCGAGCACGGCGAGCGAAGCCACCGAGCCGCCGAACATGCCGACCTCGAAGCCGAGGTCTTCGGCAATGCGGATCGAGGTCGCGTCATAGACCGAGCCCGGACGAACGCAGGATGATCCCTTCAGGATCGAACGCAGTGCTTCGCGGCGTTTGCGGAAGGCCATGATCAGGCGAACTCGAGAATCAGCGCGTCGACCGCCAGCGTTGAGCCGGCGGCGGCGTGGATCTTCTTCACGGTGCCGTCGCGCTCGGCACGCAGCACGTTCTGCATCTTCATCGCCTCGACCACGGCAAGTGTTTCGCCGACCTTGACCTCCTGGCCCTCGTTCACGGCAATCGACACCACGAGCCCGGGCATCGGGCACAATAGCTTCTTGCCGGTGTCGGCCGCCGACGTCACCGGCATCAGCCGCGCCGCGGCCGCCTCGCTTTCGGTGAAGACATTGACCGCGACTTCATACCCCTGATGTGCCAGCCGGATGCCGTTGGGGATCGGGCGGACCTGCATCGCCACGAAATGCTTGTCGATGGTGCCCTGCCAGACCGGCTCGCCCGGCGTCCAGCTCGAGACCAGTTGGTGCGGATTGCCGGGCAACCCGTCGGCGGCGATGAAGCGCACCGCAATGCCGTCGGCCTCGCGCGCCACGTCGAGCGCGATCTCGTCGCGACCGAGCCACACCGCGCGGCGGCGCTCGCGCTGCACCAGACGCCCGGTCAACTGGCCGGAAATCTGCCGCTTGCGTTCGCCGAGCACATGGTCGATCGCAGCGCCTACCGCGGCCAGCCGGCGCGCCACTTCGCCTTCGGGGGCGCGCGCGGAAAATCCCTTCGGAAATTCTTCGGCGATGAAACCGGTCGAAAGCTTGCCCTCGCGCCAGCGCGGATGGGTCATCAGCGCCGACAGAAACGGAATGTTGTGGCGGATGCCGTCGATATAGAAGGCATCAAGCGCAGTCGCCTGCGCCTCGATCGCAGCCGCCCGCGAAGGCGCGTGGGTCACGAGTTTGGCGATCATCGGATCGTAATGGATCGAGATCTCGCCGCCCTCCTGCACGCCGGTATCGTTACGGATGGTGATGCCGTCATGGCTTGCTTCCGCGGGCGGGCGATATTTGACCAGGCGCCCGATCGACGGCAGGAAATTGCGGAACGGATCTTCGGCATAGACGCGCGATTCAACCGCCCATCCGGTCAGCGTGACGTCCTTCTGCGCCAGCTTGAGCTTTTCGCCGGCAGCGACGCGGATCATCTGCTCGACCAGGTCGACGCCGGTGATCAATTCGGTGACGGGATGCTCGACCTGCAGGCGGGTGTTCATCTCCAGGAAGTAGAAGCTCTTGTCCTGCCCTGCGACGAATTCGACGGTGCCGGCGGAATTGTAATTCACGGCCTTGGCCAACGCGACCGCCTGCTCGCCCATCTTGCGGCGCGTGGTCTCATCGAGCAGCGGCGACGGCGCCTCCTCGATGACCTTCTGGTTGCGGCGCTGGATCGAACATTCGCGCTCGCCGAGATAGATCACATTGCCATGCTTGTCGCCGAGCACCTGGATTTCGATGTGACGGGGATCGACGATGAATTTCTCGATGAAGACGCGGTCGTCGCCGAAGGAGGATTTGGCTTCCGCCTTGGCGAGCCCAAATCCTTCGGCGACCTCCGAGGTCGAATGCGCGATCCGCATGCCCTTGCCGCCGCCGCCGGCGGAGGCCTTGATCATCACGGGGTACCCGATCTCGTCGGCGATCTTGACCGCATGCTTCTCGTCTTCGATGACGCCAAGGTGTCCCGGCACCGTCGAGACGTTGGCCTTGGCGGCGGCCTTCTTGGATTCGATCTTGTCGCCCATCGCGGCGATGGCGCCGGGATTGGGACCGATGAAGACGATGCCGGCTGCTTCCAGCGCGCGCGGAAAGGATTCGCGCTCGGACAGGAAGCCGTAGCCGGGATGCACCGCCTCTGCGCCGGTCTTGCGGCAGGCTTCCACGATCTTGTCGATCAGGAGATAGCTCTCGGAGGCTGCCGGCGGCCCGATCAGCACCGCGTCATCGGCCATTTCGACATGCAGCGCATCGCGGTCGGCCTCGGAATAAACCGCAACCGTCTCAATTCCCATGCGGCGCGCAGTCTTGATGACCCGGCAGGCGATCTCGCCGCGATTTGCGATCAGAATTCGTTTGAACATGTTCTTCTTGCTTGAGCTTTGGGCAGGGTCCTCACCCGCAATGTGGCATGCGGGGACGCGGGTAACAAACCCGTCGTACAGCAAAAATCGGCAGAGGCAACGGTCTCATATCAGCCCGTGGCGCGAAGCCTGCGGCCGCGGGCGCCTTTCAGCCGGAATAGCTCTGAAAACGGCCGCGCGCATAGGCGTGCGAGACCGCCTTCATCAGCTCGCCGACCTCGGTCTCCAGATATTCATTGGCCACGATCAACGCGCGAATGGTCGAGCGCAGATCGCCGCCGCAGGCCGAGATGGCCTGGTCAATGGCGGCTTCCAGCCCATCATGGTCCTCGATATTCGGCTGTGGAAAAGAGGACATGATGGTGTTCCATGGTGGGACGGCGGCGGGATATGTTCCTAGTTTGTTCTCATCAAGTCAACCCGCACTTTCTTATTTTTCCGCGCGCGCATATAGCCGGTAAAATGCCACCGAGGTCTCCAATGTCAGAACCGTTTTGGATCGAAGTGGGCCGCGTGGCCCATGAGCTAGGCGAACACCACGGCGTGTCGGCACTCTCGTTTGCCGAGCATGAGCAGCACGGTGCACTCGCGTCAGGAAACACAGACGAACACACATTCTGGGAAGCCGTGGCGGCAGCCCTTCGGCCGCATTGAACGCGACGCGCCGGCTTATGCTAGTACGCTCGCACCGGTATCAGATGCATTTTCATTTTGAGTGAGACAGATGCGGTCACGAATTCGCCTGGTTGCGGTATTGAGCCTGCTCGTTCTTCCCACCAGCCAGAGCCTGGCCGCCAATGCGACCATCAGGGACGGTAGCACGCTGCAGCTCGGGAGCTTGACCTATCGGCTCGATGGCATCGACGTGCCGGCGGTCGACCAATTGTGCATCGACGAACACGCCGACCCCTGGGCTTGCGGCATCGAAGCGCGCGATCAACTGACAAAATTGATCGCCGGCCGCGAGGTCCGCTGCGACGATCTCGGCGCAGACCCCAGCTACAGGAAGCGGCATCTCGGCGCCTGCAGGATCGAGGGCGACACGACCAGTCTCAGCCAGTCGCTGGTCGGCCTCGGATTTGCACTCAATGTCGAAGCTTCCGCAACCGGACGCTTCCAGATCGACCAGGCCCGCGCCAAAGAGGAGCGACTGGGGCTGTGGAGGGGCTGTTTCGTCGCGCCGCAAGAGTTCCGCCTTGGCAAGAAGGACGGCGCCCTGCTCGGCGGATCATGCCCGGCCGACCGCGACAAGGAGATTCGCGAAGCGCTTTTCCCCGAAGCGCTCGCGATGCCGTCGGGCTGCAACATCAAGGGCAAGTTCGCGGTCCGCGCCCGCGTCACCGGCAATGTCGGCATCTACCATCTGCAGGCCTGCCGCAGCTACCCCGCGCTGACCAATCCGGATCGCTGGTTTTGTTCGGAGGAGGACGCGCAGGCCGCCGGGTTCCGCAGGGCCTATAACTGCCGCGCCGGCGCCAGGAGCAAATGACGCTGGCAAAGTCGCCGCCTCTCGTGTGAGACTGGCGCAGGGTTGCACGCGCCATGACACCTTCGAATCCCCCGGATACCCTTCCCGAGACGGCCGCTGCCGAGCGGCTGCGGCAACATCTTGAAGAGATCGCGCGCGAGCGCGACAGGGCTCACCGCGCGCTGCAGGAGCGCGAGGCGGAGCTGGCGCGAATCCAGCGAATGGCCCGCGTCGGCGGCCTTGAGATCGATTTCCGTGACGGCGTCAGGAACCGCCGCTCCCCGGAATATCTGCTAGTTCACGGGCTGTCGGAGGAAGCCGTCAATGAGACCTACGGCGATTGGGTCAGTCGAATCCACCCCGACGATCGCGAGCGGACGGTCAGACATCTGTTCGGCGTCTTGAGGGGCGCGAGCGAGGATTATTCGGCCGAATACCGCATCATCCGGCCAAATGACGGCGAGATCCGATGGATCCGCGTCGTTGCCAAGATCGAGCGCAACCGCGACGGCCGGGCGCAGCGCTTGGTCGGCGCCGATCTCGATGTCACCGATCAAATGCTGGCGCAGGCGACTTTAAGGGAAAGCGAGGAGCGCTTCCGGCTGATCGCCGACAGCGCGCCGGTGCCGATCTGGGTGACCAAACTCGACCGCACCCGCTCTTTCGCCAACCAGGCCTATCTCGATTTCATCGGACTGCCGTTCGAACAGGCCATCGTGTTCGACTGGCGCAAGGCGCTGCACCCGGACGATCTGCCGCGCATCCTGCAGGAGCAGGTCGCCGGCGAATCCTCGCTCAAGCCGTTCGTGCTGGAGGCGCGTTACAGGAACGCGGCCGGCGAATGGCGCTGGCTGCGGTCGGAGTTGCAGCCGCGCCTGGACCCGACCGGCAAGCATATCGGCTTCATCGGCGTCGCCCACGACATCACCGCCGCCAAAGAGGCCGAGAACGATTTGCGGCGGCTGAACGAAACGCTGGAGCTGCGCATCTCCGAACGCACCGCGCAGCTTGAATCCAACGAAGCGCAGATGCGCGCGATCTTCGAGACCAGCCACCAATATCAGGGACTGCTCAACCTGCATGGCGACGTGCTCTATGCCAACAAAACGGCGCTGGCCGGCATTCGCGCCGACGCCGCCGACGTCATCGGCAGGCCGTTCTGGGAGACGCCGTGGTTCAGTGCCACGAACGGCATGCGCGACGCCGTTCGGGACGCCTTCATCGCGGTCATGAGCGGCCAGGAAGTGCAGACCGAGATGCTGCTGCATCTTCCGATCGGCGACCGTTTTTTCGACTTCGAGATGCGTCCGCTGCGCGATCAGCATGGCACCGTGATCGGCGCGGTGCCGGAGGCGGTCGACATCACCGAGCGCCGCCGGGGCGAGGAAGCGTTGCGCCAGTCGCAGAAAATGGAAGCCGTAGGTCAATTGACCGGCGGCGTGGCACACGATTTCAACAATCTTTTGACCATCATCCGCTCCGCAACCGACTTCCTGCGCCGCCGCGATCTGCCGGAGGAGCGCCGCCGCCGTTACATCGACGCGATTTCGGAAACGGTGGAACGGGCCTCCAAGCTGACCGCGCAATTGCTGGCGTTTGCCCGCCGGCAACCGCTGAAGCCGCAGGTCTTCAATGTCGGCGCGCAGGTCGACAGCGTGGCGCAGCTGATCCGCCCCCTGGTCGGCGGCCGGATCAGGATCGAGGTCGGCATCGACGATCCCGATTGTTTCGCGATCGCCGACATCGCGCAATTCGAGACTGCGCTGATCAATCTTGCGGTGAACGGCCGCGACGCGATGGACGGCGAAGGCACGCTTACGATCGGCGTCAGAAAGGTTCAGACCATCCCTGCCCTGCGTGCCCAGTCCGCCCGCAGCGGCGACTTCGTCGCGATCTCGCTGGCAGACACCGGCACCGGCATCGCGCCGGATCATCTCGAGGCGATCTTCGAGCCGTTCTTCACCACCAAGGAGGTCGGCAAGGGAACCGGGCTCGGCCTCAGCCAGGCGTTCGGCTTCGCCAAACAATCCGACGGCGACATCGAGGTCACCAGCTCGCCCGGACAGGGTGCCACCTTCACCATCTATCTGCCGCAAGCGGCAAGGCCGGCCGATACGGCGGAAGCCGCCGCTATCGGCAGCGAACCCTCGACCATCGGCCGCGGCTACCGCGTGCTCGTGGTCGAAGACAACGACGATGTCGGGCAGTTCTCCACCGAGTTGCTGGAGGATCTCGGATACGCGGTCCGCCGTGTCGTCAACGCCGATTTCGGCGCTGGCCATTCTGGCCAGGGACGAGTTTTCCGCCGACCTGGTATTCTCCGACGTCATCATGCCCGGGATGAACGGCGTCGAACTGGCCGGCGTCATCCGCGAGCGCTATCCCGGACTGCCGGTCGTGCTGACCAGCGGCTACAGTAACGTTCTGGCTGAGAATGCCGATCGCGGCTTCGAACTCATTCAGAAGCCCTATTCGGTCGAGTTGCTGTCGCGAATCCTGAGGAAAGCGATCGCCGAACGGACGTCGGTGGGCGCCAAGCCGTAGACCTGCGTTCTTCTTCGATGCCCGCTATTCGATCAAGACCATGACGACGCCTGACTGGATGATGCCGAGCGCGCGGGCCGCACTTGTCGAGACATCGATGATCCGGCCGCGAACGAATGGTCCCCTATCGTTGACGCGGCACTGGATCGAATGGCCGCGATAGGAGACCAGCACCATGCTTCCGAAGGGACGGGTCCGGTGGGCGCAGGTCATCTCGCCGCTTCTGCCGACACCATGATAATACGAGGCCATGCCACGCTCTGCATGTGCCGCCGAGCTGCCGAACAGCAGCAGGGCCGCGCAAACCTTTGCAACTCTCATTCTTCGCCTGCATTGGTCGGCCCCGCAGAAGAACACGGTTTTCCCAATTAAGTTCCGCTGTACCGCATGAATGCGTCGTTCCACGAGGTCGAGAACGGGCGCACGACCGAGCCATATCCGAAGCGTCCCAATTGGCCACCGCTTCGCTCGTCCTCGGAACTATCCGCTCCACCAACGGTTTTTCCCCCTTGCGGCGCTTTTCCCGACGCCGGATCAAGCCTCGCCTGGCCCGCCATCGAGGTGGCCGGATTTCTTTTTTTGCACCGCCCCAGGAGAACGGTCCACAATGGCGCTCTATCGGGTAAGTCCCACCCAAACCGACATCGCAATCGCGAATGCGGTTTCGGCGCATGCCGATCCCGGGAGTGAAGAGGCTGCTGAAGTTCTCACGTGGGGCGCGGACGAGCATCTGCTATGCGCGCTCGCTGCAGGCTGGTGGCTTTACTCACGTAACAGAACCGCGCGCCAGCGCCGCGACAGCGACCACATTCTGCTGACCACCATCGCCGTGACCATCATTCCCCATCTGCTGAAGGCTGTGTTTGATCAGGAGCGGCCCGACCGCCTGACTGTTCGCGGTCATCTTCACGGCGTGCCGCTCTCAGGCAGACGGCTCGATGCCTTTCCGTCCGGCCATGCCATTCATGTCGGCGCGCTGGCGTCCGCCGCTACCGTGCTTCCGCCGGCAAAACGCAATCTGGTCTGGTGTCTCGGGGCCGGGCTGGTGCTGACACGGATCATTCTGCTCGCACATTGGATGAGCGACGTCGTGGCAGGGCTCGCCATCGGCGTTTTGACCGAGCGATGGCTCAGACTCTGGACCGGTTATGGCTCCCCAAGACGAGAGCGGCGCCTGCCACCTACGCCGCGTCTTCGACCACCATCGGGCGCGCCGCCAGCATCGCGCGGATTTCGTGCGCCGGGCGCGCCGCGCTGAACAGATAGCCCTGCATCTGCGTGCATCCCAGCGCCTGCACGGTGTCGCGCTGCTGCTCGGTCTCGACGCCTTCCGCGGTCGTGATCATGTCGCGGTCGGCGGCGATGCTCACCACCGCGCGGATGATCGATGACGACGAGGAATTGCGGGTCACTTCCTTGACGAAACTGCGGTCGATCTTGATCTTGTCGAACGGGAACCGCTGCAGATATTGCAGCGAGGAATAGCCGGTGCCGAAATCATCCAGCGCGATGTGAACCCCGAGCGCGCGCAGCCCGTTCAATGCAACGAGCGCGGCATCGTCATCGGCGATCAGCACGGCTTCGGTGATTTCCAGCTCCAGCCGGCGCGGATCCAGCCCGGTCTCGGCCAGCGCCGCCGCGACCTTCAGCGACAACGTCTGCGACTTGAACTGGATCGGCGAGACGTTGACGGCGATGCGCACATCCGCTGGCCAGTTCGCCGCTTCCGCGCAGGCGGTCCGCAATACCCACTGCCCGATATCCTCGATCAGGCCGGTTTCCTCGGCAACCGGAATGAAGTCGGCGGGCGAGATCATGCCGCGCACCGGATGGCGCCAGCGCAGCAGCGCTTCGCAGCCGGTGACTTCATCGCGGTTGAGATCGACCAGCGGCTGATAATGGATTTCGAATCCGCCCTCGACCAGCGCCGTTCGCAAATCACTCTCGAGTTCGCGGCGGAGATTGGCCTGCCTTTCCATCGCCGGATCGAAGAAGCGATGGGTCCGGCGGCCGGCCGCCTTGGCGGCATACATCGCCAGATCGGCGCTTTTCAGCAAGCCGAACAGATCGGAGCCGTGACGCGGGGCGATTGCGATGCCGATACTGGCATCGCTGGAGAGGCGATGGCCGTGACAATCGAATGGCGTCCGCAGCGCCTGATAGACCCGCGCCACCAGCGCGCTGACATCGTCATCGTTTTCGGCGAAGCGTTGCAGGATGGCGAATTCATCGCCGCCGAGGCGGGCGATAAAGTCTTGAGGTCCGACCGACTGACGCAGGCGCTCGGCGACCCATTTGAGGAATTCGTCGCCGATCAAATGCCCCAGCGAATCGTTGATGCTCTTGAACTCGTCGATGTCGATATAGAGGATTGCGAACTGAACGCCTTCGGTTTCGAGCAGCAATCCTTCGGCATGGCGCTGGAACAGCGTCCGGTTCGGCAGGTTGGTCAGCGAGTCATAATGGGCGAGATGTTCGATCCTGGCCTGGACGCGGCGAACCTCGGTCACGTCTTCCAGCGTGGTGGCCCAGCCGCCATCGGGAGATCGCTTGTAGACCAGCCGGATCATGCGCCCGTCGGGCATCGAAATGACGGTGTCCCGCACCTCGTCATGCTCGGGATTGAGGAATCTCGCGCAGTAGGCATCGACGTCGCCCTCGAACGTGCCGATCTGCTGGCGATGAAGGATGAGATCGCGCAGATGACAACCGGGCTTGGCGACGTCAGGCGATACGCCGAACATCTCGATGTAGCGCTCATTGCAGATAACCAGGTAGCCCGACGCGTCGAACAGCAGCAGGCCCTGGGTCATGTTGTTGATGGCGGTGTCGAGGTGCTGGCTCTTCTCCGACAGTTTCCGCTGCGCGGCATCATGCTGACGCCGCAACTGGCGCACGATCGGGAAGATAGTGCAGATGACGACGATGACCGCAAGCACCGCGGCGAAGAACTGCAGCTTGGTCTGCGCTCGCCAATCCGCCAGCGCGGTTGACGTCTTGGTGGTCGCGACGATGAGGATGGGAAAATTTGTCAGTGACCTGACCGCGCCGACCCTGTCCTCGGCGTCGACCGTGCTCGTGAAACGACCTGCGACATTGCCGTTGAGGGCTAGAGCCTTCTGGAACGCAGGTACATTGGCGACGTTGCGGCCGACGACATTTTCGTCGCGCGGATAACGGGCGATAACCGTGCCGTCGCGGTGAATCATCGAAATCGAAGTGTCGCTGTCCAGTGCCAGCGATGCGACGAAATCCTCGAAATGAGTTGGCTCGACGCCGCGGCTGGCAAAGCCGACGATCTCGCCGTTACGGCTGACGATCTTGCGCGCGAAGATCGTGGTCCAGACTCCCGTTACCCTGCTCACGGCAGGCTCAACGAGTACGTCGGGGGTCGGCCTTCCCGACATGAATTCCTTGAAGTATCGCCGGTCCGCGACGCTGCGGTTCGGCGTCGGCCATATCTCGGAAGAATTGATCAGCTGGCCCCTGGCATTGAACAGGTTCAAACTCCCGACATGCGGCAGCGACGCGAGCTTTACGCGCAGCATCTCGTGCGCGCCGAATGTCGACATTCTCTGTTCGAATTCGTCTGGGGTATCGACCCGGCCGGCCTGCATATAGCTGACAACATCGTCGTGAACATGCTGGAGATCGCCGAGTTGCTGGTCGAAGTGACGCGACAGCAGCAGCGCCGTGTTGTTGAGTTCGCGCTCGGCGACCTCGAGCGCGCGGGCGCGGAACTGCCCGGCGAAGTAGGCGGTACCGAGCGCGATCGCGATGACGAGCCCGGCGGCGCACAGGATGAGCCACTGGATCGCGCCCATTCTCGTCCGCGCCAGCGTGCCGATCACCGACGGCCACAGGCTCCCGGAGATAACGTTGTCAGATGACCGATCCAACATTTTGGCTTGCCCCCACAGCGGCTTGTTGTAAGGGACACAACCCAAGAGGGCGTTAGCAAAGTGAGTTATCGCAAGGTTAAAAAACCGAGCCGAATCAAGCCGTTTCCGCCGCTTCCGCTTCCTTCAAACTGCACTCGATCAAGGCCCCGTCGATCGTGAACGTCGAAAACGGCGACAGCGGCGTCGAGATCTGCAGCGCGGTGAAGAATTGGGAATCGCCAGGACTCTTGAGGAAGAACCGGATATGGCCCGCCGACAGCGAGTCCGCACAGCCAGACGATGCCGGAGAACAGCGCCACCATGATCTGGGCATATTCCCCGGCGCCGGCCAATCCCAGTTCGTAGACCGGAGACACGCTGACGAAGCGCGCGCGCAGCATCGGTGTGGAATATTTGCTCATCATCAGGCGGCTGACCTGGCACACCGCATGAACCCGCTCGCCGTCGGACAGGCAATACAGGCTGGGATTGCTGTTATCCTTGATCAGGCTATCGAAGGCCGCGTAACTTCCCGACGCGAACGTAGAAAAATCCTCGCCGACGCCTTCAGCGTCCTTCTTCCATTGGGCCTTGACCGAACGCCAGGCCTTGTCCGGTTCTTTCATCGGCAGAAGACGCATGATTAACCGCTGGTTAAGGCAGGAAATGGTCACGGACATTTTATACCCAGCGGCTAAACACTTACTTACGGCGAGCTGAAGCCGGACATCATCATGACGTTTCACCACCTGCACGGGCGATTGGCCTGCGACACCGGCTCCCGCTGTTGGGCGGCGGTCTCGCTTTGGCCTGCTGGCCGCTGATCGGGCCCACGGTCGTTCCCTTGGCATCACGAAGAAAATCCTGGACAAGGGCTCATGGACGCACTGACCGCCTTTGGACTGTTCGCGGTGACGATGATGCTGGTTTGCTACGCGGCAGAGGACCGAAGCCCGTGGTTCATTTTGGCCTTTGCCGCCGCCTGCGCCCTCGGCTCGGTTTATGGATTTCTGCAGGGCGCCTGGCCGTTCGGTCTGGTCGAAGCGATCTGGGCGATCGTGGCGCTGCGCCGCTGGCTCGGCCGGCGGATGTAGCCGGGATGCATCGCGATGCGGCCGCCAGCAAAGCCCTTTGACGCAACCGGAATCCCTGTAACAATTCTGTCATATAGCGAAACTAAACGGATGCGACGGCTGCCAGCCGGAATCGTTTCCATGGGGGAGAACCTGATGCGCCGCACAATGGTGTTGCTGTCCGCAAGCCTGATCACGCTGACCGCAACCGCTGCCTCGGCGCAAAACGCCACCCCGCGCAACCTGATCCTGTTCGTGCCGGACGGGCTCCGCTCGCGCATCGTGACGCCGCAGACCGCACCCACGATGGCCGATATCCGCGACAAGGGCGTCAACTTCAGGAATTCGCATTCGCTGTTCCCGACCTTCACGACCGCGAACGCCTCGGCGATGGCGACCGGCCATTATCTCGGCGATACCGGCGACTTCAGCAACACGATCTATACCGGCTATAGTTCGGTACCCGCCGGCGACACCGTCGTCCCCTTCCTCGAAAACGACGCCGTGCTCGGCGATGTCGATGAACACTTCAACGGCGACTACCTCAACGAAGAAACCATCCTCAAGATGGCGCGCGAAAAAGGATTCAGCACGGCCGCGATCGGCAAGCTCGGCCCGACCTTGATCTTCGACCACACCGATCGTGGCAAGAACACGATTGTGATCGACGACTCCACCGGCTCCAAGACCGGCGTTCCCCTGTCGGACGAGATCAAGGACGCGCTGACCAAAGCCAATCTGCCGCTGACGACCCCCGGCCGCGGCGACAACGGCAACGCCGGCGACGCCAAGAAGCCGGGCACCACGGTCGCCAACGTCGCGCAACAGGCCTACATGGCCGATGTCGCCAGCAAGGTCGTGCTGCCGATGTTGAAGGCGCGCAACAAGCCGTTCGTGCTGGTGTTCTGGTCGCGCGATCCCGATGGCAGCCAGCACAACACCGGCGACAGCCTCAACACCATCACCCCCGGCATCAATGGCCCGACCTCGATGGCCGGCATCAAGAACGCCGACGACAACCTCGCGCAACTGCGCAAGGCGCTCGACGATCTCGGCCTCGCCAAGAATACCAACATCATCGTCTCCGCCGACCACGGCTTCTCGACGATTTCGAAGGAGAGCAAGACCAGCCCCTCGGCGAAGATCTCCTACGACGACACGCCGAAGGATTTCCTGCCGATGGGCTTCCTCGCCGTCGATCTTTCGAAGGCGCTGAATCTGCCGCTGTTCGACCCCAACGACAAGAACGCGCGACTCGCCGACAATGCCCATCCCAAGGCCGGCAACGGCGTGCTCGGACAGGATCGGACAAAGCCCGACCTGGTGGTGGCGACCAACGGCGGATCGGATTTGATCTACCTGCCGAACAAGGACAAGAAACTCGCCGAGCGCACCATCAAGGCGCTGCTGGAGCAGGATTACGTCAGCGGATTGTTCGTGGACGACAAGCTCGGGCGTTTCCCCGGCGCGCTGCCGATGTCGCAGCTCAACCTCAAGGGCAAGGCGTTGACGCCGAACCCGTCGATCGTGGTCAATTTCCGTTCGTGGACCAGCGGCTGCGAGGAGCCGACCAATTGCTCGGTCCAGATCGCCGACACGGTGCTGCGGCAGGGCCAGGGCATGCACGGCAGCTTCAGCCGCGGCGACACCATGAATTTCATGGCGGCGATCGGCCCCGACTTCAAGTCCGGCTATGTCGATCCGCTCCCGGTCAGCAACGCCGATGTCGGCATGACGATCGCGCAGCTGCTGGGTTTGCGCAGTTCGGGCAATGGCGGGTTGATGGGCCGTGTCGTCTCCGAGGCGCTTCCCAACGGCATTATTCCCAAGACCGCCGGCGGCACCGTCACCTCCAAGCCGGCCGCCAACGGATTGCAGACGGTGTTGAAATTCCAGCGCGTGCTGTCGACGCGCTATTTCGACGTCGCAGGTTTTCCGGGCCGCACGCTCGGGCTGGCGCGAACAGCGGCAAACAGAAAACGGCGGGGAAGTAGCCCCTCGCGTTCTGAACAGCAGGGTGGGTTAGCCGACCCCGTCCGCCATAGCTCACGAGCGAAGGCGGAAGGCCTAAGCCACCTCTTCATCTCCGCGAACGGCGGATTGCGCTGCGCTGGTCGGCGTTAGTTTTGCTGAATTACGAACCCGTTTCCTGAAGCAAATCCGCCGCGGTCTCCGGCTCAGGACGTCTGGCCGCCGGTTCGCGCAACCGCTTCATCAGCTCACGCAGGCTCAGCGGCAGCACCACCTCGTGGTGCCGCATGCCCTTCCCGCCCTTGATCAGGCCGAGATCCCGCACCACGCAATAGCGCCCGCTGCTCATGCGAGCCAGGCGGCAACCCCTGAACAATCCCAACATGCCGCGAGCATGCACCGCCTCGCGATTCCGTCAATTCTTGACGAGCGCCGAATCCTTTCGCGCACGGCCGCCACGCCCAAACATGAAAACGGCGGGGAAATCCCCCGCCGCCTGCAAAATCCAGTCCTGCGGAATGCCCTACATCATCCCGATGTCGAACACGTTCGGCAGCTGCGACAGCGGCAGGGCCGCCGCGCCGACCACGGTCGCGACCATCGCTGCCAGCGTGTGGTTGCTGCGGCGTTTGCCGCGCATCTGGCCGGCGATCCATTCCAGCATCCTTGTATCGAGTTGCCGCGCCTGCGCCGGCGCCCAGCTTGCGATATCGGTGTCCGGCGACAGTGCCACCGTGCGCGGCGGCACCGGCAGCCCGGATTCGGAGGCCGCATGATGGGCAACGGCCTTGGCCAGCAAATCATCGAACTGGCCGTTGTCGCTGCGCTCGGCGGCAGCGTCGTTGATCTCGAACAGCGCCTCGGCCTCGGCGCGGCTGACCGGCTGATCCTCGACCGCGGTCGCGGTCAGGATGCGCGCGCACCAGGCGGCGTCATCGGCGTCCAGCGTGCGGGAAAAATGGATGCGGCCTTTGGTGGTCGGACCTTCGCCGGTGATGACGCCGTCGCGCACGATGGTCAGCGCATGTGCCGCGGTGTTGCGGCAGGACGGTTGGAGGGCGGCGAACGCTTCATTGGCCTTGGTACTAGGGGCAGACATAGTTGCACTTCTCAGTTTCTTTTTTGGTCCAGGTCCAGCATTTCCATGCGGGCGTAAACGAGTGGTTAATGATTCGAAACTTGCATTCCGAGATTTTTAGATGGTTGCCAATTAGTCGCGGTGGGCGGCGCCACGGTTCGAGGCTTTAGCCATCGGGCCGGGCGTCTTGCGGGTCATAAACGGCAATATCGGGGCGATTCCAGCGTTTCGGTCCGCTGTGGTCTTTTCGCCGCAGGGGCGCGAATTGAAAGAAGATGCTAGGAGTTCCACACCGCAGAGAAGGATTTCGCCTTTTTGGCCGCCCGGTTCACTTGGGTCCCTCCATCCCCTATACTGTCCGCAACGGCTCGAACAAGAATTGTTCAGTAACATCAATAGCATGAGGTAAGATCATGGCACTTCAGATTGGCGCTGTCGCCCCCGACTTCGAAGCTCAGACCACCGAAGGTAAAATCAAGTTCCACGACTGGATCGGCAGCAGCTGGGCCCTGCTGTTCTCGCATCCCAAGGATTTCACGCCGGTCTGCACCACCGAACTCGGCGCGCTCGCAAAGCTGAAGCCGGAATTCGACAAGCGCGGCGTCAAGCTGATGGGGCTTTCCGTCGATCCCGTCGACAAGCATTCGAAATGGTCGGAAGACATCAAGGAAACGCAGGGTGCCGCGCCGAATTACCCGATGATCGGCGATACCGATTTCAACGTCTCGAAACTCTACGACATGCTGCCGGCCTCGACCTCCGGCGATCCGGCGACCCGTACCGCCGCTGACAACCAGACCGTCCGCAACGTTTTCATCATCGGGCCCGACAAGAAGATCAAGCTGGTGCTGGTCTATCCGATGACCACCGGCCGCAATTTCCAGGAAATACTGCGCGTGATCGATTCCCTGCAGATGACCGCAAAACATCGCGTCGCGACGCCGGCCGACTGGAAACAGGGCGACGACGTCATCATCGCCGGATCGATTTCCGACGACGAGGCCAAGACGATCTATCCGCAGGGCTGGAAATCGCCGAAGCCCTATATCCGGATCGTGCCGCAGCCGAAGTAACGGTCGCATCAGCTTTTCGGCGCCAGCCAATTGGCGACAACAAGGCCGGCGGTCGAGGCGACCGCCGTCACAGAGGCGCCCCATTGGCGCTGCGGCGAAAGATGGTTTTGGGACACGCTGGTCGATGCCGATGCCGGCAGCAACCCGGCCAACTGGCAATGGGTCGCAGGCTCCGGCGCCGATGCGGCGCCCTATTTCAGGGTGTTCAACCCGATCCTGCAGGGCGAGAAATTCGATCCCGACGGCGTCTATGTCAGGCGCTGGGTGCCGGAGCCTGCGCTGCTGCCGGCCGGCCTGATCCATCAACCCCGGACGGCGACGCCGCTCGAACTTGCCGGCGCCGGGATCGAACTCGGCAAGACCTATCCCCATCCGATCGTCGATCACAGGACCGGGCGTGAACGCGCCTTGGCCGCCTACGCCAGGATCCGCAACGCGTCGATGACATCCGTTTGACGCTTTCATAAATCTTGCTATCGTTACGACCACAGTAAATTACTGGGGGATGACATGAACGACGATAAACCTATGACTGAACAGGCGCCGGAAACCGCAAGCACCGTGGCCGAACCGGCCGCCATGCCGGTGGTCAAGAAGGCCAAGAAACCGGCCAAGAAACCGGCGAAGAAAGCGGCCAGGAAGGCCGTGAAGAAAGCGGCGCCGAAGAAGACAGCCAAGAAGGCCGCCAAAAAATCGGCAAAGAAAGCCAAGAAGGCGGCCAAGAAAACCGCAAAGAAGGTCGTCAAGAAAGTCGCCAAGAAGAAAAAGAAGGCGAAGAAATCCAAGCGCTGATCCTCTGGCATCGCGCGCAAAGCCTCCGGTCTAACCCCCGGGGGCTTTTTGTTTGACCGCTTCAGACGGCCCGCCGGTTGACCAGAAACACCGCCGCCGCGCAGGCCACCATGCCGGTCATGGCCACCGCATCCAGCCGCTCGCCGAACAGGACATAGGCCATCACCGCAGTCACCGCCGGCACCAGGTAGAACAGGCTTGCGACCGAGGTCGCTGCCGAACGCCGGATCAGCCAGTACAGAAGCCCGATCGACCCGATCGACAGCACCACCGCGAGCCAGGCCAGCGCCAGCATGAACTCGGTGGTCCAGTGCACCACATTGGTCTCGAACAGCCGGGCGCAGATGCCAAAGAAGATCGTGACCGCGATGTACTGCACGAGATTGCCGGCGCGCCAGTCGATCTGGTTGCAGTAACGCCGCTGGTAGAGCGTGCCGAGGGTAATGCTGATCAGCGATACGCCTGACGCGAGCCAGCCCCAGCCCGCCTCCCCGCTCATCGGCCGGTCGTGCAGGATCAGCACGACGCCCAAAAGCCCGACCAATAGCCCGGTCCATTGCAGCGGCGTCACGCGCTCGCCGAGCCAGCGGTTTGCAATTGTCGAGGTCAGGATCGGTTGCAGGCCGGGAATCAAAGCCGAGAGGCCGGCGGGAATTGAATGCGAGATCGCGACCGCGGTGCCGCCGAGATAGATCCCGTGCACCAAAAGCCCCGCGACGATGCTGTGGCCGATGCCGGCACGGTCGGGCCATCGCGGCCGCGCCACCGCAACAATGATCGCCATCAATCCGACCACGCACGCCATCCGAATGGCGAGATAGGTGAACGGCTCGGCATTGTGCAGCACATATTTGGTGCCGATGAAGCCGGTACTCCAGAGCACGACGAAAACCGCGGGCGCCGCGCGTGCGGCCGTTTCCTCAAATTTCTTGTTCATTGCGGCCCTGATTGCCTGAATGTGGGCGGCCCGGCAATGCTGAAATAGTGAGAGTTGTCATGCCCCTGTCGCTCCCACTATGCGCATGCAGGGATGAACGCGGTTTGGTTTCACCGGTAGCAGGATTCGATGGCTTAGACCGGGGTTGACCACAAGTGATGTTGGTTTTGGATGCCTCACAGCAACAAGCCACATCCCGTGGCAAGGGCGCTGATAGACCGAAGGTTACGGGAGTAACCCAGTTACGTAAGTAACGCAGTTGTCCAAATCTGAACTACTCGGGAAGTCGTGTGGTTCCAGTGTGCACCCGGAAACCTAGCTAACCGAGGCCTGTGCAAGATGACCAACGCAACAAGCATCCCAAAACATATCGCTGAGGCGGTCGTATCGCCCCGCGCCTACGCCGAACGTGATACACTGGTCTCGGACCTGCGCTGGCTTCGGGCCAACAACCCGGTTGGGCTCGTCGAGGCGAACGGATACGATCCGTTCTGGCTCTTGACCCGGCATCAAGATGTGCACGAAGTGAGCCGGCAAAACAGCCGATTCCACAATGCCGATCGCCCTGTCACTCTCGTGGACCGAGAGCACGAGGCGGCGATGCGGGCCAAGACGGGCAAGCCGCATCTCGTCCGCACTCTGGTTCATATGGACGCGCCCGACCATCTGAAGTTCCGCCGGGTGATCCAGGGCTGGTTCACCACGCCCAACCTCAAAGCGCTTGAGGTGGATATCCGTGCCATCGCCAGGGCCTCAGTAGATCAAATGGCCTCGCTCGGCGGAGAGTGCGATTTCGTCCGCGATGTCGCCCTGCGTTATCCGCTGCGCGTGCTGATGAAGCTCATCGGCATTCCGCCCGAGGACGAGGCGATAATGCTGAGGCTGACACAGGAAGTGTTCGGCTACCAGGACGAGGATCTAGGCCGGAACGCCGGCGCGAACAAAAAGGGGGCCGCCGCAATGAAGCAGTTGGAGACGGTATTCGCCGACATCGATGCCTATTTTCGGCGGCTAACCGATGCGCGTCGAAACCGGGCCAGCAATGATCTGGCAAGCGCCATCGCCAACGCTCAGATTGACGGCGCGCCGATCGCTTATTTCGAGGCGTTCTGCCTCTACCTCATCGTCATGACGGCGGGACACGACACCACATCGTCATCCACCTCGGGTGCGATCTGGGGCCTCTCCGAGAGTCCGGGTGAGCTGCGCAAGCTCAAAGAGAGGCCGGAACTGACCGGGAATCTTGTCGACGAGGCGATCCGCTGGACTAACCCGGTCAGCCATTTCATGCGATCGGCGACCGAAGATACCGAGGTTGGAGGTCGGCCTATTCGCAAGGGCGATTGGCTGATGCTGTCTTATCTTTCAGCCAACAACGATGAGACCGTGTTTGATGACCCGGAGCACTTTCGGGTCGATCGTGATGCGTCCCGCCACATCGCGTTCGGTACAGGTGCCCACGCCTGTCTCGGTCAACATCTCGCCCGGCTGGAGATGCGCATCCTGTTCGAGGAGTTGCTCCCGCGCCTCCACAGTCTGGAACTGGCCGGCGAACCAAAACGCTCCGCCTCCTCCTTCGTCGGGGGGCCCAAGACACTCCCGGTGCAATTCGTGCTCCGGTAGCAAGTGTTACGAGCTACCAGGTCGCATAGATCTCGAAGGTGGGTCGGCGTCGGGCTGACCACCGGGCGCAAGCGGACATCACTAGGCACGCGCAAGATCCGAAAAGTGCCTTCCAATCGCGCCGTTTTGACCTTTCTGCCCGCCACTTGCAGTCTACCTCGAACAACAGACATCATAAGACCGGCGCGGTTGGTCCGGTTCATTACCTTCTATTGCAGTAGTCAGCCCTGCTCACTAAGCGGCGGCTCGCCGGCCTTGTCGGCCATCTCCTCGCAGACCTTCGCCATCTCGGTGCGTACCTCGAACACGACCCGCTCGATATTGCGCCGGGTCGCAAGGTCGCCACGCGGCGCACAGCGCGCCGCCATGCCGGACAAGTGCGTCGGCGGCCTCGAACTGCCGCTCAAAGTGGTGCAGGCCCGATTAGCACACGCCACGATCACGTTGACGGCCGATCGCTACGGCCACCCGTTTCCGCGCGGAGACGACGGTGCCGAGTTGGCCGCGGCAGAGAAGTTATTCCTGACCGAGCCGCATCTGGCCCGCTGAGTGGCCTTCCGTTTCCAGGCTATACAGTCGGAGTTATCAGCCGCGACAGATTATTAGCCGCCGTTGCGCATTTATCGGTGGCAAAGTTCTTCGGAAAACAGACTATGGACGTCGCGCTACACTTTACGATGCGGCCCTGGATCGAGCCGCACGCAATGCGAAGGCTAACGGCCAGAGAGCGGATCGACCGGCGGAAAGCCGAGTGCGTGCTTGCCGGCGACGGCGTAGTGCCGCTCTTGACCGAAGAAGTGCTGCCTCGCCGCGTGGATATCGCGCAGGCGACGCTGCAGCGGTGAAGTCTTCGCGACGGAGCTCGATCCGGCCAGTGTGTAGCAGCCGCTGACGACGTCGGTGCAGGCGGCGTTGACCCAGGCGCTGGCCTGGAGACCAGCGGCGAGATCGGCCTTGTTATCGAGTTTTCCTTCGAGCGCCCTGCTCCATTGGTTTTCAACTCCCATCTGCGTAAACGCGCGGGTGGCACGCAGTTGGGCATGGAGCCGGCCAAATTCGTGCTGAAAGACCGGTGACTCCTTGAGATCCGTGGTTGCAAAAAGCTGACGGCGGCCGGAGCCGGCCAGCCTGGCGAGATCTGCCATCGCGCCCGCTGCGATTCCGACGGCGACAGCCGCATGGAAGCTCGCACTGAACGGCATAACTGCGCTTGTAAGCGGTCCCGGTACGGACGACTCGCCGTTAACCAGGTCGAACATCTCCGTTTCGGGGATCTCGACATTGTTCATAACCACGTGATGGCTGCCTGTGCCAGCCAGTCCGAAGGACTGCCAAGTGTCCTCGATCTGCCAGCGATCGGCCGGAAGGAAAAAAAGTCGGACCTGCGGGCCTTGCTCTGACATCACGGGCTGACCATCCTTGTAGATCACACAGTTGCCGCCAATCCATTGGGCGTTCTGACAACCGCTCACGAATGGCCAACGCCCCGAGATCCGATACCCCCCTTTGATCTGCTCGGCCCGTCCCGCCGGCGTGCCCGACCCAGCCAAGAACGCGTCGTGCTCTTGGAGATAAATTTGATCAAGGATCGCCGGAGACGCCCTGGTGCAAAAGAGTTGCGACGTCAAGCCGATCATCGTCACCCAGCCGACCGAACTGTCGGCGGCGGCCAATGTTTCGATCATCGGCACTACGTCGGCGGCGCTCAGCTCGAGGCCGCCAAGGCTGCGCGGCAGCAGTGTTCGGAATAGGCCGAGGCGCCGCAGCCTATCTGCGATGTCGCTCGGCAGCCTGCGAGCGTCCTCGATCTCTTCGGAGCGCGCGGCAAATTCCGGTGCAAGATCGCCAAGGGTTGCGAGCAGCAGCGCGCCCTCGTTTGTAGGCCGCGACCCGGTTGCCTCATTACGGTTTCGTGCCGTCTGTACATTTTTTGTGACCACATTTTTTGTGACCAAGAGTGTCTCCTTGAAACGATTGGCGACGCGATCGCGTCGCTTAGGAGGCAAGTGATGCAAAACGCGTGTTACTGCGTGGTGACGAAAACCGCACAATTCGTTACAGACGAAATGTCAAGATTCGTATTGGCTTTACAGAAGCTCTGGCGAGATCGCCCTATCGGATCATCCATGCTACGCGCTACATTCGCCCCGATCCAGAGAAGGTCCGCGCGCGGTTGCATAAGATTCTCGCTGAGGCGCGCGCAGCACAGAAATTTCCTTGGGAGCCGACGCGGGTATCACTCTATTGCACCATCTTTCCGCTTCCAGAGGACGAAAGTACACAACTTCGCTTCGAGTTCGAAGTTGAAATTAAACGGCTAGAAGCCGCTTAACAGCGTTCTCGGATTTTTAGTCGGCACTCGGTGGCGGCGTTTGGCCAGTGTCACGTCTGCGCCCAAAGCCTGACAGATGCGTCAACAGCGACTCAAGCAGCGTCGAGTGGCGGCTCGCCGGTCTTGTCGGCCATTTCCTGGCAGACCTTGGCCATCTCGGTGCGCACCTCGAACACGACGCGCTCGATTGAGCGCCGGGTCGCCAGATCGTTACGTGGCGCACAGCGCGCCGCCATGCCCGACAAGTGCGTCAGCGCCACGCCGCACAACTGGTCGGTCAGCTCGTCGACATCGCTTTGGAGCACCAGCTCGCGCCGCTTCTCCATCAGCCGCGTCTGCAACATCTCTGTCTTGACCTTGACGTAGTCGGCGTCGGCCTGCGTGCGCGGCGATCGCCGCTCGATCACGCCTTGCTGCGTCAGTTGATCGATGTGCTGCCGCACGACACCGAAATGCGTCGCCAGCTTCACGCCGGTGACGAGCACAGGCGCAGGCGCCGCGTTATTGCCATCGCTGCGGCGCTTCCGCTTTGGCCGATCAGGCGTCGTCGTCGCGTCGGTCATCACGCATCACGTCCCAACCGCTGCCATGCTAGCCGCGATCACGCGAGGGCAGATATCCTGACCTCATGCGGTTGCGCGGTCCCGGCACTTTGGGGCGCTCTCCACAGTACAAGGGCGAAAAATCGCTGGTCGACAGGACCACGCGACTTCGCCGTCCGCATCAGCCGCGCTCGTCAGTCGCAGCATCCGCGTCCACCGCATCCCGCCGCGCGTTTCGTGACGATCGCGAGCCGCCCCTCTGGTCGGGTGAGACGAGCGGAGACAAGCCACTGATTTGCCCGACGCAACAAGCGGAATATTTTCTTGAGAGGCTTGACAGGAAAAACTGATTTGCCGTCGGGCTGAGTTTACGATCGAGCGCGGTCCCGCGCGGACGAATTCGCCCTACCACTCTTCCGGACAGGGATCGACGATCTTCCAGAGATCTTCGCCGTTTTTGATCTTCTTCATCTCGGTGGTCAGCCCGCCGTTGCGGCGGATCCAGTCCTTCACGGTGTTCGGATAGTAGGACATCAGATCCGACGTCCCTTCCGCGCTCGTGACCTTGATGCCGAAGGTGAAGGCCTTGTCGTAATAGGCCAGGTGGAAGCCGAGGCTGGCCTTCGGCGTCACGCAGATCTTGTTCATCGGCACGATACCGAACACCAGCGTGCACGCCGAATTGCAGATGCCGTCGATGATGACGCGTTCCTTGCGCTCGGCGATGCGCTTGTACTTGGCCTTGTACTCCTCGACATAGCCGCCGTGGTCGCGCGTGATGTGCAGGTCGGCGCGCGCCGGCAGCACCGCGAAGACGAGGAACAGCAGGGCGAGAGGCGTGATGCGCATGGATCGATCGGGAACCAAAGGACAAGGGGAAGCCAGATCCGTCCAGTGGACCAAGCCCCAGAACTCTGGCGGGACTGTGTTGGGATTTCGTTAAGCATCCCCAAAGGGCCAAAAATTGACGCGGTGTGGCTGATTTCCCGCAGCTTTTCACCCGATTTCGCGTAAAATGGGACCCGGATCGGCCAGAATGGCCTGCTATCAGCGGAATCGTGGGAGAATCGAATGTCGAAGGTGAAGTTTTTCTCGTGCGCGGCCTTGCTGTTCGCGGCGGCCGTGGCACCGACGCTGGCCGAAGCCCGCCACTACCGCCACCATCACCACACTTACTGGCCGCTGCCCTACCAGATCAGCTATCTCCACAATTACGGGCCCGGCCCCACCCCCGGCAGCTTCGCCTATTACGACGGCCCCTCCACCAATCACTGCTACCAGGGCTCCGCCGCCTATCTCGGCCAGGATGGCCGGCGGCATCCCTGTTTCTGAGCGGTCGGGCCCAAGCACGCACGTCAAGCACGCGCGTCAAGAACGCACGTCTGATCGCGTCGTGATGCCGATCAGCGCGGCCACGCATGTGGGCCGCGGCCCGGCCGTGGCGACACGCGATTGTCGGTCCGCCGCTCTGTTTTGGCCGCCGCTTGCGAACTCCCGTTTTGGGCTGTCAGCAGAAGGTTGAACTTGTCGGCAGAATATTGCGCCCCGGTCGGCGACAGGATCGAAACCGCAAAGCCATCCGCGGCAAGCTTGCGGGCCAGGATCACGGCATCGATGCCGCTGGAACGGATATCGGTGATGCGGTGATCGTCTTTTATCGCTTCGATGATGAAGGTCATGTGGATTACCGTTCGAACGCCGATCGCGTATCGCAAGTCGTTCATGAAGCTGAACGAGGTTGAAAGCAGTCCTGAGCTTCGCAGCGCCAGAAATTTGCGCGCATGATCTATCGAAGAAAACAGCGCTGCCAACAAGCCGCTATTGACCCTGTCGAACCATCGCCATACCCATATTGGGTAGGATCCAGCGGAGCCGTTCGCGCCTGACGTGGCGATGCGGGTCGACTTCGAATGATGCAGGCCAACTGCGGCCAGGCGAGCAACCCGCCTGAGCGTTGGACCCAGGCTGTTTGCGCAAACGGGTTTTTCGAATGGTTAGCCCAAGCCAGGATGACGAAACCGCCTCGGATATGATCCGAACGATCTCGCGCCATTCGCTGGCCTATATGCTTTGCGCGGCCAGCGAAATGTTCCGCCATTACGATTTCGATCCGATCGATCTGATGATCATTCATGCCGTGCTGAACGCCAACGTGCTCACCATCATGAAGAACCCCGAACTCGATCGCCGATTTGGCAGCGTCGAGACCGTCGAACCGGACGAGATCAAGCAGGGCGTTTCCCGCGCCGCCCTCGCCCGATTTTTCGGTATGCCGATCGAAACCGTCCGGCGACGCGCCGATCGGCTGAAGAAGGAAGGCATTCTGCGCGATACGGACCAGGGACTGATCGTGACCGAGGCCAATCAGTACAAATTCGGCAATAATCACGAGCTACAGAAAACCAACATCCTGCTGGTGCGCAAATTCCTTCGCGACTTGATGGAAGCGGGCGTTGAATTGCCGGGGGGCATTTGACGATCGCGAAGCGGATTGCGAACGCCGGTGCAGCGGAACTGAGCGCAAGGCCGCCGGGTGGCTTTGAACCCACCCGCAAGCCGCCACGCTGCCGCGAGATGGGACACCTCTGGGGGTCGAGGTCTTGTGCGCTACCTCACGCAAGAAAGCGGACGTTAACCTTTCGTGAAGATATCCGTGAACATTTTAGAGACTTCCGCCGTCTATGTGGCAGGAGCACACAAAATGTACCGCAGACATCGCGAAGAACTCGAACGCAAGCTGGCGCAGGCGCACCGATTGGCGCTGGAGCCCACGGATCCCCTTACCCGGGAGCGACTGGCCCAGCTGGTTGAAGACCTGGAGTTTCAGCTTCAAAGCCTTCGCAAGGCCGCCTAGCCGCCACTGCGCAAGTCTGGTAATCGAAACCGTCGAAATTGAATTTCGGCGCCGTTTTCAGTGCCTGGACAGTGTCCAACGAATCCGGGCAACTGGCTAAGCCATTGAAAACACTAGTGCACTCGTAGCTCAGCTGGATAGAGCATCGGATTTCGATTCCGAGGGTCGGGAGTTCGAATCTCTCCGAGTGCGCCAGTTCTGTACAGAACTGGGCACGCCAAAACCCGCCGTCAAGCGGAACGGAAGCCTCAACTCGATCAAAGGCCAAGCCCAGCGCCATTTATGGCCACGAAAGGTATTTGCAGCCGTGCTTAGCTTCGCGTGCCCGCTTTCCCGCGCGCTCTCGAGGTGACATCAGGGGGATCCGCCGCTCCGCGTTCCTCACATTCCGCCAGCATAAGCTTAGAGACGGTATCGCCAGGAAAGTCATTGAGGACAGCGCGATAGGCATGCTCTGCCGCAGCAAAATCGCCAGCCTCGAAATGTTGCGAAGCTTGCCAGGTCATCGCGCTCAACCTCTCGTTCCGATCGCGGACGCTTAGGTCCGGATCGTCGCTGGCGCGCAAAGCAAGCAATTCATAGATCATGAACTCGGTCTTGCGGCCCTTGACCTGAACTCGCTTCAAGGGTCGCGACAATATCTCGGCCCCTACCTGATCGTGGATGCTGTCGCTGATGCAGATAGTGGTGCCAAACTGCTTGTTGATGCCTTCGAGGCGGGCGGCGACATTCACGCCGTCGCCCAGCGCGGTATAGTTCAGCCGGGCCGAAGAGCCGACATTGCCCACCAGCACGGTAGCGCAATGGAGCCCGATCCTGATCCCGATCCGTGGCCGCCCCTCAGCCTCCCATGTATCGTTGACGCGCTCCATCCGGCGCGCGGCCCGCAACGCACCGGCGCAGGCGCGCAACACGTGGTCGTCGCGCTGGACCGGGGCATTCCAGAACGCCATGACGCCATCGCCGATGAACTTGTCGACGGTCCCGCCCTCTTCCGAGATCGCGCCGGAAACCTGCTCGAGATAGGTCGAGATCTGCAACAGCAGATCGTCCGGCGCCAGCGTTTCGGAATGCGTGGAAAAATTCTCCAGGTCGGAGAAGAAGATGGTGAGGACTCGCGGCTCGACGCCCAGAGTCAGCGGGATGCCCGACTTGATGAGCTGCCGGACGATATCCAGCGGCACGAACGACGAGAACGATTTCAGCGAGTTGCGAAGCAGCGCAGCCGCGTGTTCCAACCCCGCGATCTCCCGGATGTTGGATGGCCGCGACGCCGGCACATCGAATTGCAGGCTTTCGATCGCCTGCAATTGTTTCGACACGTTCTCGACCGGCCGCGACAGCCGGCTGGATGCCATATAGATGAAGAACAGCTCGATCGCGATGAGAATGATGATGACGACCATGATCAGCCGATTGGTCGCTTTCAATGTGCCCACGAAGTCATCGACTGGCGCCAACGTGATCACCTGCCAGGGCTGGCCGAAGCCATCCGGGAAATTGGCGAAGGCCACGATCAAATCCTCCCCACTGGTCGGGGACTGGAGAACGAAATTGTCGGTATCGGCGCCGGCATGCTGGCGAGCGGCCTCGCGCACGGCCGGATCGTCGATATCGGCTACGGTCGCGATCTTGAGCTTCCCATTCTCGACGCGCACGCCCTTCTGCATGTTCGGGTAGACGATGATCTTGCCGGTATTGCGGTCAGCGATCAGGGTCGTGCTGTGCGCGCTGGCACGGTGCTTGTCGAGAAAGCGCGACAGCACGTTCATGGTGATGTTGACCGATGCGCAGCCGAAGAAATCGACACCGTGGAAGATTGGAACGCGCAAGGAGAGGATGGGGAAACCGGTGTCGGGATTGATTGCAGGCTCCGTCACCGCGAGCGTCCGCGTTGTCTTGGCCGTCTGATAACCGGGTAACGACCTGAGGTCCAAGTCGGTTGCAACATCGAACCCGCCGATCAGATGCGGCCAGACATCGAAAAATTTGCGGTGCCGGAAGCGCGAGAGCCCAAAGGTGATCGCATCGATATAACTGGCGTGCCAGTTCGCGGCCGCCGGAATACGAGGGTCGCTACGCCTGCGGTCCTCGTCAATGCGGGTGATGACCCTATGATAACCATCCTCGAAACTCACATAGACGGCGTCGATATGCGCGGCCGAAGTCAGCGCGCGGTACAACAGATCATTGCTCTGCTCGGTGCGGAAATAGCCGGGATCCGCGGTGGCCACCTCGGCGAGAAACCGCAGCGGGGTTTCCGTGTTGTCGATCAAGGTCTCGGTGCGCTCGACGCCGGAGCGGCTGGCCTGTGCGACCGCATCGTTCAGAATCGACACCATGCCGGCGGAATTCTTGTTGTAACTGTAGATCAGGATGAAAATGAGAATGGGAATGCTGAGGCCGATGAACAGCAACGACATGACCAAACTCAGCCTTGGCCGCCCCATCCTGGCGGCCAGTGGAAGCACTCCCAGCCGGACCAATGCCTGCTTCAGGGAGCGCCGGCTTCGGTACGCGACAAGCGCCGCAATCGCCAATCCCACTGCCACAAGCGATAGTGGGATCAGCCAGCGCCCTTCGATCTCGTCTTCCCTGTCCCACATCAGTCCCGCGGGCAGCGTATCGTTAGCCAGCAGCCCGAGCTTGCGATAGGTCGTGGCGATTTCTTGCCAGTGCTCGGCATCCTCCCGACCGATATGGCTGGATCCTCGCCGGACCAGCAGATCCGTGCGGGCTGCTTCGAACAGCAGCGCCTCGCGGCTTTTTTTTGCCGAATAGGTCTTGAGGATCAGATCGACCGTCGCCTCCTTGTGCGCCAGCGCATAGGCCCAGCCTTTCAGGCTTGCCGCCCGGAACGCCGCTACCTGTCCCGGATGGGCTTTCACCTTCGCCTCGGAGGTGCACAGATTGTCGCCATAGAAATTGACCCCATAATCGCCGGGCGAGAAGGTGCGGTACGCGGCGCCGAGCTGCTCCAGGACGAACGGCTCGTTGGTGCTGTAGGCGACCATCGCGTCGGCGTTGCCGGCCAGAAGATCGCGGGGGTCGCCCCGGTGGTCGACGCGCGGCATCGCCGCATAATCCACCCCCTCGTGCTTCAGCATCGCAGCGATTTCATCGCTGCCCGGAGCATCCATCAGCGTGCGGCCACCCAAATCCGAGACGCTTCTGATGTCGGCCCGACGCGGCACCAGAATGATGGCCGGAGATTGCTGGAAGATGACTGCCAGCACGACCAGGTGGCGGCCCACTACCCATTCGCGCAGCACGCTGGAGCTGCAGACGCCGAAATCCGCCTTGCCGCCGGCAACCGCTTCGGCGACTTCGATACCGGGACCGCCGTCGCGGATCGTTACGTCGAGCCCGGCGTCGCGATAGTAACCCTGCTCGAGCGCCGCGTAGTAGCCGGCGAACTGGAACTGGTGTTTCCATTTGAGCTGAAGCGAAACCTGATCGAGCGCAGCGGCTGGATACGACGCCAGCAGGCTCCAGCAAGCAGCCACGACTAGCCACGCAAGCGCCGCAAGCGGCCGAGCGGCCGCACCGCCAAAAAGTCTGCTGAACTCACGCCGCTGCATGTGACCTCGCCGAGGACGTGCCTTGCGCAATCCCGACTATAGCAGGGCTGAACCGTCGAGCGAGTGACGAATGCGACTAGCGGTTGACTGGATACAAAGGCGGGCGGTTAACATTTCGGGAAAAGCTCCAAGCCTATCCGAACCCCTTCGGAATCATTAGCTTCCGACGCTGTGCCTGAAGCGGACCGGCTGCAAGTGGCGGCCACCCGGCTGAGCGCGCAGAAATTCATTGCCATCCTGACGGCGTGATGCGCGCTCTCGCAGCGACCGACCCGAGACACGACGCGCGTCGATATCCGAATTCACTTCGCATTCGGCCGGCAAGCCACGCTCGCCACTTTGCTCTCGCCCGGCGGCGGGTTTGGATGATCGCGGAACCAGTTCAGGAGTTTCGTCCCGTCGGGGCTGCCCCATCCTGCGATGGGGCTCCATCCGGGTCCTGCCGGATGGCCTTTGACTCCGGCAGCAGCGACGCCAACGCTGACGGTGCGCAAGACGCCCTGAGGTCCGATATCCCGGTAAAGGCGCGGGTTCACGTAACCGACGTTGTAGCCGAGGGCCTGGTCGATACGCGCGATCAGGCCGGCCCACAACGGCACCGCCGCCGACGTTCCGCCTATGACCATTTGCTTGCCATGAACGATGATGGACATCCCGAGCCCCGGGTCGGCGCTGGCGACGACATCGGGAATCCCGCGCCCCGACTTGCCATCATCCCGATTTGGAATCGAAACGGTCGACTGCCAATCCGGTCGGTCGAATTTTTCGCTGACGCCATTACCGGTCGCGTTGTTGTTGTCGGACCGCCAAGGCGTTTCCGAAGTGATACGGCCGCCTTCGGATTTCAGCGCCGTACCGCCAACCGCCAAAACCCACGGGCTCGATGCCGGAAAATTAACATGGCGACGGCCGTCCGCGACGCCATCGGTGACGCCCCAGTCGCCGGCGGCCGCGAGCACCGTCACGTTGTGCCGGGCCGCCTGTTCAAAGGCGGCATCGATGTCCTTGATCTCCTTGTCTTTCCAACTGCTCTCCGGCTGGCCCCAGCCGATCGACACCACTGCGACACCATCGGCAGCGGCGCGCGTGAGCGCGTGGGCAAACCCCTCCGGCGTGAATGGCGCAAAATATACGCGAATGCGGGCCCTCGGCGCCATAGCGCCGACGATCTCGATGTCCAGCATGACTTGCCCGTCGGTTTCCACATTCCGATCTGTGCCGCCGCCATCGATCAAGACAAGTGCGATGTCGGGCTCCGGCAGATTGAGCGATTTGAAGTAAGTCGTGATATCCGAGCGAACGATATTTCCGCCGAATTCGAGAATGCCGATCGTTACCCCCCGGCCGTCAAGTTCGTTCGGGAAGTTGTAAAGCGTGGCAATCTCGGGCGGCGAATGCAGGCCAGGCGGCGTCGGCGGCGCTACGCCGGACAACGACGGCAGGACGGGCTGGTCCTGCTCGATGGCGTTGCGAATTCGGCAATCAGCGTCCGGGAGCAATCCGGCATCTATGAAGAAATGAATATTACTCTTGGCGGCGGTGGCGTCGTTCGTCGCCATCGCCTGCAGCACCAGACTGTATTTCGCCTTGGCTTGCTCCAGGGCTTGGTCGTCGGCATTTTTGGTCCGCTCCTGTATCAAATTGCCAAGCAGCGTCAGCGCGCCTGCAAAAATTGCCAGTACCAATGGATCGGCGCGTCGCCACCACGGCGACGATATCGCCGCCATCGCCTTTGCCGCTTCTAACCGGCGGACCTCGAGTTCCGTGGTTTTGACCGCCAACTCTTCCGGGGTCGAGGGCTCGGTCGCCATTGAAGCACTCCTCGCGGGGATCTCACTTTATCCCCAGCTTTGACCCGAAGAGTGTGATCTAGCGTACATAAACCTGCAATTGCACTGCCGACCCGCGAGCAAGGAATTCTGCCGCGGGACTGCGGGCGACGCCGTTCGACCAAGGCCGGTACCCGGCGCCCGCGCAAAACCTCGCCCAAAACCGGCAAAACCAAGGCGAAAGCGGCGCCCCGTATGGCACACATCCGGCCACGGAGGGTTGCCGCCAGCATGACAGATCAGCTAAATCGGCAAGTTGCTTTGAGATGGAACCCCGGTTGGCTTGGCGACCTGTCCTTGGCGACGCGGAAGGTGCCCGTTGCGGTTAAGAGAATGAAAGCGAATGACATGAGACAGATCATCCTGGCGCTAGCGCTGCTGTATCCCGCCGCCCTGTTCGCCCAGACCACGCCACCCCCGGCGGCCGAGGCCCCGGCCACGGCGACCCCGCCGACGGTCGGCGACAAGCCGCTGGTGCAGGTCGGCAAGAAGCCAAAGGCTGTGGCCGGAAAAAAGTCCGAGGCGCCGGCCAAGCCGCAATCCATCGCCCAGAAGCTGCAGGCGTGTGAGGACATCGACGACGCGACCAAGGACCGGCTGAATTGCTATGACGCGATCTTCAAGCCGACGCCGAAGCCAAAACCCGCGGCGGCCAAGGGCGTCAATGACTGCCGCTTCCTCAAAGAGGAAGACGAGCGGCTGGCCTGCTACAACGGCTTTGCCGACAAGATCCCGAAACTGCCGAAGTAAAGGAAACTCGCCCGGTCGTCCGCCTTCGCTCGAAGGCGAAGCGCTAGCTCCCGCCGTGCGCGTTACCAGGTGCTGTTCCAGGTCGGGCCGCCGAAGAAGCCGAAATGCGGTTGCTGCTGCGCAAAGCGCATCGGCGGGTTCGCGGGCGGGTAGGCACGAACCCTCGCGATCCTGCGTTTCTTTGGCGCCTGCGGCTGATCGACCGTCTTGGTTTCGGCTGGCACGAACTGCGCAAAGGTCTCGCGCACCCGGGCTTGGGCCGAGGCGTCGGCCGCGTGTGCCGGCGGTGCGGCAGCGGCCACGACGGTCCTGGCCGCCGGCGGCACGATCGTGGGCAGGCTGGTGTCGTACACCACCCGCTCCGGCAACTTCTGGATGGAATGAATTCGCACGGTCGTCTTGTCGAGTCCGGGAGCGCTGTGGGTCGCGACGGCGACGTCCTGCGGCGCGAAGGCGTCGAACGCAAACAGCAGCGCGAGGAGTACTCCGCCGACATACATGAAGTAACGCGCCACAGGCATTGGAACTGCTCCCCCCGCGCAATGACGCGGTTCAATCGCTAACGGGCGATTTATGTATTAGTTCCTGACGCCGTATTGAAGGTTCAACGCAGTGCGTTACTTTTTCGGGTTCCGCGGTTAAGTCCGGCTGGCCGTCACCAGCGAGCATTTTGCCTTATTCGCGCTAATATTGACGAACCCCACCAGCATACCGGAATAGGTCTTGCGGCTCTTCATGTTGATGGTGTCGCTGATCACGCGTTTGCGATCCGTGACATGGCTGCCGTCGCGGCGGGCAAAGGCGCAGGCGATCTCGATATCCCTGACCGCGAAGTCGTTGCGGTTGCGCAGCGTGAGCGTGACCAGGGCCTTCGAGCCCAGCCCGCCCCGCCGCCAGGACTGCGCGGAAATCTTCAGGCCGTCGAGCGGGGACGTGGCCGTCACAGTGATTTCGGGAGCCGCGATTTCCGGAGCGGTCGCGACCGCGGCCGGCTCAGGCGCGGTTTGGTCCTCGGCGTCGCTGAGTTCCGGAAGCATGATCCAGGCTGTAAATCCGGCGATGGCGACGACCGGCACGATGGCGAGCTTTGTCGTGTCGCGCACGGACGACCAAAAGCCGATCCTCATAGCCGCGCCCTCAACCAGCGGCGAGCCTGGCACCGCGCCGCATATGAAAAAAAGCCGTCCGGGCGTTACACCGTACGGCCTTTGTCACGACTGCCGCTGTACGGTTCCGCCGCGTTCTATTCAATTGCGCAGGACCGGAATGGTTGCATGCGGGCATGACGATTTTGCGGCGGCAGCCCTTGGCATGGCGGACGCCCGGCCGCTAGGATCGCGGCGGCCGCCGTACCCGGAAAGCCCGCCGCGGCGCCGCAATCATGCAATAACAAGAATGCAGGGAGACCCAAGATGCCGACAGTGACCTGGGACCACGTCCATTTGCGCAGTCCCGACCCCGAAGCGACAGCGGCCTGGCTGCATGATGTCCTGGGCGGCGAGATCATCCGCGGGCCCGGACGGATCGACGTCAAGCTCGGCGGCGCCAATGTGTTCATCGCACCGGTCACCGCCGACAGCGGCGTCAACGCGCCGCCGGTGACGCCCTATCAGGGTCTCGATCACATCGGCCTGACGGTAAGGGACATCGACGCGGTCGCCGCCGAGATCAAGGCCAAGGGCGTCGAGTTCACGCGCGAGCCGACCACCATCCGCCCCGGCGTGCGCATCTGCTTCATCCGCGGGCCGCAGGGCATCTCGGTCGAGTTGCTGGAGCGCGACAAGAAGTACGCGTGATTGCGGTATCGGCGCGGCCGCTGGCCGCTGCTGTACCCAGCCAGGCATTTCACGCGCCAATTCGATTCGAATGCCTCCCTGTCATCCAACTGTCACACAATCCGGCTGGCAGAAACCGAGGGTCTGGCCCGCCCGGACCGGCCAGCAGTCAAGCAGTCGCGTTGCGCGGCGGGCCGGGCTTTGGCATAAAAGACCACCGGCACCGGGGACAACGGGCGCGCCGGCATCGGGCTGACATGAAGAACGGGCTGTACTCGATCCACGTCACCTTGCTGGATGGTCGCATCGGCAAGGGCAGCGGCGTGATTCTGTTCCGGGATGGCCAGATCCTCGGCGGCGATGCCTATCTGTTTTACACCGGCAGCTACACCGTGAAGGACAACACCTTCAAGGGCGAGGTGCTGGTGCAGCGTCACACCTCCAGCCCCGATGCCGATCCGCTGTTCGGTGGACCGAACCCGGTCGGCATCGGCGTCACCGGCACCTTCACCGACACCCAGGCCACCATGAATGGAACCGCGCTGGTCGGCAAAGCCAGCCAGATCTTTGGCGCGACGCTGCGCAGGCTGGCGGACACGAACTAGCGTTACTCCGCGGCCTGCTCCAGCGGCGCGGTGCGCGGCAGGATCATCTGGATCCGTGTGCCGCCGCCGGGTTCGGAATCGAGGTCGAGCCGGCCGCCGAGGCGGTTGGTCACGATGCTGTAGACGATATGCAGGCCGAGGCCCGTGCCGCCCTGGTCGCGCCGGGTCGTGAAGAACGGATCGAACGCGCGGCGTCGGACGTCGAGGCTCATGCCGCAGCCATTGTCGGAAAACAGCACCTCGACATTGTCCTTGCCGGACTCCCGCACCTGGATATCGACCGTGCCGGGCTTGCCGTCCGGGAAAGCATGCGCCACCGAGTTCAGGAACAGATTGGTCAGCACCTGCCCGTACGGCCCGGGATAGGAGTTCATGATCAGGTTGGGCTGGCAATCGACGTTGAGCGTCAGATTGTGCTTGCGCAGGCCCGGCCGCAGACTCATCACCACCTGCTCGGTGAGATCGCCGAGGTCGAAATCGCGCTGGTCCGAATAATTGCGGTCGGCCGCGACCTGCTTGAACGAGGTGATCAGTTCGGCGGCGCGATTGAGGTTGGCGACGAGTTGCGATGACGCATCGCGGCTGGTGTCGAGATAATCGTTCAGGCTGGAGCGCCGCAGTTCGCCGCGGGCGACTTCGGCCGCGAACATCGCGGTCTTGCGCTCCAGCGCGGAGGCGACCGTGAGGCTGATGCCGACGGGATTGTTGACCTCGTGGGCAACGCCCGCGACGAGGCGCCCGAGGGCTGCGAGCTTTTCGGCCTCGATCAGCGAGTTCTGCGTCTCCCGCAAATTGCGCAATGCCGCTTCGGCGGCGTCCTTGGCCTTGCGCATCTCGAACTCGACGCGCTTGCGCTCGCCGATGTCGAGCGCGACGGTGACGATGTTTTCGATCTCGCCCGCCAGGTCCAGGATCGGCAGCTTGTTGACCAGCCATTGCCGCATATTGCCAGAGGAATCCTTGTACTCCTCCTCGTAGAAGCCGAGCTCGCGGCCGCCGGCCAGCACCCGCTTGTCGTTCTCGTCGGTCTTCGCCGCACCATAGCGCGACATCAGGTCCTGCGTGGTCTGGCCGATCGCGTCCTGCGGCTCGATGCCGAAAATGCCGGCCATGTAACGGTTCATCAGCACATAGCGCAGCTTCCTGTCCTTGACGTTGATCACCGCGGGCACGGTGTCGATCACCATCTGGAGCAAACGGCGGCCCTCGGCGATCGCGTCTTCGGCGCGCTTCTGGTCGGTGATATCGCGCACCGTGCCTTCGTAGCGGACCACCTCGCCGGCCTCGTTGCGCACCGCGCTGGCGCTGTCCGAGAGCCAGAGCACCGCACCCTCGCGGGCGCGGACCTGATATTCGAACTCGCGGACCATGCCGTCGCGTTCCATCAGCTTCTCGTATTGCGCCCGCGCCGCCGGATCGACATAGACGGTATCGGCGACGTCGCCGATGCCGTTGATCAGGTCGCGCGGCGCGGCGTAACCCATCATCCGCGCCAGCGCCGGATTGGCGTTGAGCAGCGCGCCGCCCGGCGTCGTGACGTAGATGCCGTCGACCGACGCCTCGAACAGTTTGCGATAGCTCTCCTCGGCAAGCCGCTGTTCGGCGAGAGCCCGCACCGCCGCTTCCCGCGCGGCGTCGGCATCGACCAGGGTCTGGCGGAACACTTCGGCGGCGCGGGCGATATCGCCGATCTCGTTGTCGACGTCGGTCTGCGGGATCGAGGCGCTCTTCTCGCCGCCCGCTACCGCGCGGATCGAGGTCGCAATCGATGCCAGCGGACGCACGGTACGGCGCACCACCAGCAGTGCCGCGAAAAGCCCGATCAGGACGCCGGCGGTGCCGAGAACGATGCTTTGCCATTTGGCTTCCGTCAGCGTCCGGGCAAAATCGCGTGAGAGCACGTGACCGCGGCGTGCGCTGACCTCGCGCAACAATTCGGTGACGCGCTGGATCAGGCGGCCCTCGGCGCCGAGCACCTCCTTGTCGATATCGGAGATCTGGCGTTCACGGATCGATATGCCGATAATCGCCTCGGCGTAATTGTCGACGGCCATGCGCAGCTTTGGATCGGGGATCTCCATCGAGCGCATGCTTTGCGCCGCCTGTTCGGCCGCCGACGGATTATGCGCCAACAGCCCCGACGCGATGCGGCTCTGGGTTTGGGACAGCGTCGAGGCGATGAAAGGATCGGCACCGCCGACGGCCTCGTCGAATTTCTCGCGCAGCGGCGGCAGGGCGATGATCATTTCGGCGCGGCGGTTGATCAGCGCCGAAATGCGCTCGATGCCGCTGCGGTAGGTCGACAGCCGCTCGGTGACGCCATCGATCATGTCCCGCTGTTCGGGGGCAAGCTCCAGCCTCGTCTTCTTCAGGACCTCGCCGAGCGCGGTCGCGGCGTCGCCGACCTGGACCGATTGGGTGCCGGGGTCGGTGACGAAATCGCGCGCCGCCAGCCGCAATTCGTTCATGCGCCGGTCGATGTCCTCGGCAAGGTCGCCGACGCTCTGCAGCCGCTGCAACTCGCCAAAGGTCGCGTCGATATGGCGGATGGCGATCACGCTCGCGGTCGAGGTGATGATGATCACCGCCAGCACCAGCAGGAAGCTGCCGAACGTGAGCTGGCCGATCGAAAGCGAGAACGATCGCGTCATCGGCGAATTCGGCGGCAATTCAGAGGTCATGTTATTGAGGCCGGGCTCCAAACGGTCGTAATATACGATGTATTTCGCCCTGGTGGGAACATAGCTTAAGACGGGGGAGACGCCGGCCGGATGGGTCGAGCTTAGCGCCCCGGAAACAGCATTTTATGACGCGCGCCGCCTCAATCCGGGATTCCGGTGCTGATCGGGCCAGCCCGGTCAGTCGGCAGTGATCCCGGCCTCCTTCACGACCTTGGCCCACAGCGCGACGTCAGCCTTGATGATATCGGCGAATTGCCCATGCGGCGCGCTCCTGGCCTCGCATCCCGCCACATCCAGCTTCTCGCGCACGTCTGATGTCGCAAGTGCTGCCTCCAGCGCGGCGCTGATGCGCGCGACGACCGGCTGCGGTGTGGCTTTCGGTACCACGATGCCGAACCACGGCGTCACCTGCGCCTCGGCAAAACCCTGCTCGGCCAGCGTGGGAACGTCGGGGAAATATTTGGTGCGGCCGTCATTGATGGTGCCGATGACCCGGATCGCGCCGGTCTGCACCTGTCCGAGCGCCTGGTTCACGGAGAAGAAGCTCGAGGCAATCAGGCCGGAGGCGATATCGGGCACCATCTGGGGATAGCCGCGGTAGCCGACGCCGGTGACGTCGATCCCGGCGGCCTTCTTGAACAGCTCGAAGCCGAGGTGACCGGTCGAGCCCTTGCCCGGATGGCCGTAGGTCAAGATCCCCGGCTTCGACTTGGCGAGCGCGACGAACTCGGCGACACTCTTCACCGGCAGGCTGGACGGCACGATGAAGACGTTCGGCGCCCGGCAGACCTCGCCGACGGCGGTGAAATCGCGCTGTGGATCCCAGCGCAGCGAGGCGGTCAGCGACGGGCCGGCGACGAAGAACGTCGTCACCAGCAGCCACGTGTAGCCGTCCGGCGCCGAGCGCGCGACTTCTTCGGCTGCGATCGAACCATTGGCGCCGGACTTGGATTCGACGACGATCGTCGCCTTCCACTGCTCCTGCATGGTCTGCGCGACGATCCGCGCGAATACGTCGGCCACGCTGCCGGGTGAATAGGGAATGACGATACGGATGGACCGGGTGGGGAAATTCTCCTGCGCATGCACCGCCCCCGACGCTGCGAGAAGCGCCAGCCACACGCCGATGATCAACTCAAGCCAAGACGCTGAAATCTGCGCTGAAACCTCATGCGGGTGCCCTGCCCTGATCGTTTCTTGTCGGCGCCGGCAGCTCCTGATTTGCAGGCAGGATGCCGGTAATCCCCGACCGCAGCAAGGGCGGGCGTTTCGTCTCATGAAACCGGCTTCCCTCGCTTGCGGCACGCTCGTCCGCCGGTATGATCGCCCGACAAGAGGTGCATCGAGCGCCCGGCGATCTCAGGGAGGAATGTGGATGAACGTGACCCAGGGCCTGCGCAGGGTTTTGCAGACCAACCCCGCAGGCATCGCAACCGTCGATGGCGACCGTCGCCGCAGCTGGCGCGAGATCGGCGAGCGCGTCGCACAACTTGCCGGCGGACTGCAGCGGCTCGGCATCCGGCGCGGCGACCGCGTCGCGGTGCTGATGCTGAACTCCGACCGCTATCTCGAACTCTATCTCGGCATCGCCTGGGCCGGCGCCGTGATCGTTCCAACCAACATCCGCTGGAGCCGCGCCGAGATCGAGGACTCCCTGCATGACTGCCGCGCCTCGATGCTGGTCGTGGACAAGACATTCGCCGCAATGGGCGTCGAACTCGCCAACGCCGTTGCGCTGAAACTGGTCTATGCCGACGACGATGCCGGCCCCGGCGAGGCCGAGGATTACGAGAAACTGATCGCCGCGAGCCAACCCGTTCCCGATGCGATGGCCGCGCGCGAAGAGCTTGCCGGGATTTTCTACACCGGCGGCACCACCGGCCGCTCGAAGGGCGTGATGCTGAGCCACGCCAATATCGTCAGCAACGCGCTGCACATGCTGAGCGAAGGCCTGCTGCCCGACGGCACCGTCTATCTCAATGCCGCACCGATGTTCCATCTCGCCAATGGCGCCGGGATGTTTGCCTCATTGATCGGCGGCGGCGCCAACGTCATCGTGCGGATGTTCAATCCGGAGCTCGTGATGGCGGCGATCGAGAAAGAGAAGGTCACGGCCACTTTGCTGGTGCCGACCATGATCCAGATGCTGACCGATCATCCCGCATTCAGGACCGCGGATTTGTCGTCGCTGAAGCGGATCATGTACGGCGCCTCGCCGATCAACGAGGCGCTGCTGAACCGCGCGATGGCGGGATTGCCCGGCACCGCGTTCCATCAGCTCTACGGCATGACCGAATTGTCGCCGCTGGCGACGCATCTGCCCTGGGACCAGCATACCGGCGAAGCGGCGACGAGAAAAAACCGCCAGCGCGCCTGCGGCCGCGCCGCGATCGGCTGCGAGGTCCGGATCGTCGATGCCGACCACAAGCCGGTCGCATCAGGCGTGGTCGGCGAAGTCGCGGTGCGCGGCCAGAACGTGATGATGGGTTATTGGGAGCGGCCGGAAGAGACCGCTAAAGCCGTGATCGACGGCTGGATGCACACCGGCGACGGCGGCTATATGGACGAGGAAGGCTACGTCTATCTGGTCGATCGCGTCAAAGACATGATCATCTCCGGCGGCGAAAACGTCTATTCGATGGAAGTCGAAAACGTCATCGCCCAGCATCCGGCGGTGTCGCAATGCGCCGTAATCGGCATCCCGAGCGAGCAATGGGGCGAGACCGTCCACGCCTTCGTGATCCCCAGGGACGGCGCCGGCGTCAATGCCGCCGAGATCATTGCCTTCTGCAAGGAGAAAATCGCCCATTACAAATGCCCGCGCAGCATCGATATCCGCACCGAACCTTTTCCGCTGTCAGGCGCCGGCAAGGTATTGAAGCGCGAATTGCGACGGCTGCATGCCGAAGCCAGCGCGCCGGCACAGGCGAAGGCGGGGTGATGGCGGTCAGACCGACGCGTTGACGGCCCGCACCTTTCGTGCCGGGATTGTCATGGCGGCCACGCCCACGACCACGCAAGCGAGCCCGATCCACGCCGTCGAATTCAGCCGCTCGCCGAGAAACAGCACGCCCAGCGCAACCCCGATCGGCACGCGCAGGTAGGCCAGCGCCGTGGTGCCGACCGATCCCAGGGTCTGGATCAGGCGGAAGTAAATGACAAAGGCGAACGCGGTCGAGAAAATCGCAAGGCCCGATAGCGCCAGCATCGAACTCATCGATGGCGCCAGCGTCCAGGGCTTGTCCACCACCAGGCTGACGGGGATCAGGATGACGGCGCCGCACAACAGCGAGCCTGCCGCCGGCGCCATCGGATCGAGATCCCTGAAACTCCGGCCGAAGATCGCAGCACCGGCGTAGCAGATCGCCGCGAGCACGGTGACGATTTGCGCGGTCAATTGCTCGCCGAGCCCGGCTAGCGCCTGCACGCCGACGATCAGGCAGATGCCGGCCATCCCGGCGGCGACGCCGAACAGTTTTCGCGATGTCGGAGCCTCTTGGCGCGCGACGAACAGCGTCAGGAAATACGTGAAAATCGGCGAGGTCGAATTGAGGATGGTCGCAAGGCCCGCGTCGAGGGAGCGCTCGCCCCAGGCGATCATGGTCCAGGGGATCACGCTGTTGAGCCAGGCCTGGAACATGAAGCGCCGCCACGCCGCAGCGTCCCGCGGCATCCGCACGCCGCGCCAGCGCATGATCATCAGCAGCAGCACGCCAGCAATCGCTGTGCGCGCCGCGATCAGCGTAATCGGCGGAATGGTCGCGACGCCCAGCTTGATGAAGGTATAGGACGCACCCCACAGCGTCGCGAGCAGCAGCAGCCGCGCCAGTTCGACGGCCATGTTGGGTTGACGCGGGTGAGCTTGGTCCATGTCGGTATCCCGGTTCTCGATCGATCGAGGTGGAACCTACATGGTGAGGACAGATGATACTTCGTTACCGGCCGAAGTGTGTCAGCGAACGAACCGTCATCCTCTTATGTCCCGTGTCAAGAGTAGAGGCATGACGAAGGGTTTTCTCCTGGAATTGCGGAGAAGTGTGAGTGGGGATGATCGTGCAGGGGTGGAAGCAGAACCCAGAGACGTCGGTCAACAAGCTCTTATTCGCGGGTTCACGCATGTCCGTAGGTTCGTCTGGGGCTGTCCCGGTCTGAGGTCGGACGTCGATCTTGCGATCGGTCACACAGGATGATCGGGAATTCCCCTTGCCGCGGCTCTGCTTCCGCCATTGCACGAGATTTATCGCTTCGCCGGACCACTGCCCCGGCGCAGGGCTCTCTGGTTAGCGCTCGGCCTTGGCCGCTTGGCTCCCCTTGCCAAGCCTCTTAAGCCGGGGCTGCCGCGACACGAGCGGTCGAGACTGCGCGAGCGACAGCCCAGATGAAGCCGGCGAGCTCGCGGGCGATCGCGACGATGGCAACGGTCTTGAGCTTGCCTTTCCTGATCAGCGCTCGATAGCGGCGGTACAGCCGGCACTGCGCCTTCCAGGCGATCTCGCGAACTGCTGGCGGCGCCGCATCGACCTTCGGTTGCTTGGCTTGTCCGACCCGCGGCGGATGCTGATAGCTCCACGAGCACTCCACCAGCATGCGCCGGGCACGCCGGTTGCCGGCTTTGGTGATCGGTCCGCGCTTGACGGTGTCGCCGGTCGAATTCTCCGAAGGCACGAGCCCGAGATAGGCCATCAACTCGGTCGGCGTTCGGAACCGCGAGAGATCGCCGATCTCGGCCAGCAGCGTTGTGGCCGAGACCAGATCCATGCCGCGCATCGCCATCAATGCGGTGACCACCGGCGCAAGTGACCATTCCGGAACGGCTGCGGCGACGGCCTGCTCGAGCCGTTGAAGGCGCTCCTGCGCCTGACGGATCGCCAGCATCATCTCCTCCAGCACAAGGCGCTGTTGCGGATGCTCGAGCTTCTGGCTCGCGATCCAGCCCGCATGCGCCTTGGTCCAGGTCTTCCTGCTCTCGGGATAAGGCCTTCCCAGCCGCAGCAGAAAGGCTGAAACATGCTGGCGCTTCGTGCGCAAATCCAGCATCGCCGTCTCGCGCGCCCGCGTCAGATCGCGCATCGCCTCGTGACGTCCGTCCGGCACCCAGACCGGGGTGAGTTCGTCGGCACGCAGCAGCTTTGCCAGGCTGAGCGCATCGCGTCGGTTGGTCTTCACCTTGTCGCCTGGCCGCTTTGGAATCAGCGAGGGCGCTACCACCACGCATTCGAAGCCGAGGTCCTTGATCTGCCGGTGCAGCCCGTAGCCGGTCGGCCCTGCCTCGTAGCAGAACGTCAGCCGCTTGTACTTGGCGGAAAGCTTCCGAACGAGCTTCGCCGTTGCGGCCAGCGTGTTCTCGATCTCCCCAAGGAACCGAACCTCGCCACCCCGGCTAGCGTCCGCAATCGCAACCGCATTCCGCAACTTAGACGTATCGAGACCCACGAAGGCCTCGCTATAATCACCCATGACTCGCCCTCCTTGCGTGAGGCTCGGCCCGGCCTGTCCGGGCAACCCTCGCACTCGCATCGAGGGTGAGTTGCCTCCGCTCCGCAAAGGGACATACGGTCTGAGGTGCGAGCGGAGCGAGCCTCGAAGGATGGGCCGCGGGCTGTCATCCTTCGAGGCGCGCAAGAGCGCGCACCTCAGGATGACGTCTCACCCCAGCGCGCCGACCTCGAACACTTCGCCGTCATAGCCGGCCTCGCGCGGAATCCGCAGCTGACGGCCGCCGTCGTTCCTGGTCATCACGGGCATCACGGGCACGACGGATTTGCCTCTGGAATCGTCAAGCGCCGCCTTCACACTGGCCTGCTTGCCGAGCTTGATCAGATTGCGCGTGGTCGGGAACGGCAGCTTGAAGCGGCCGGTTTTGCCGCCTTCCAGCGCCTCGCGCGGCGACACCCAGATGGAGTTGGTGGATTCCTTGCCGTCATGGGCGCCGGCCTGTTCCGGCGGCGCAGCGGCGAGGAAGAACCAGGTGTCGAAGCGCTTAGGCATGCCTTCCGGCGTGATCCAGTGCGCATAGGGCATGAGTTCATCGAGCGCCAGCAGCATGCCGTTGTCGGTAAGCACTTTCATGAAACTGATCTTGCCGTCGCACAAATCGGCGCGGTTGGCCGCCTCGATCTCGCCGGCGCGCTTGGCGTCGACCAGCGCCGTCGAACCCTGCGGCCGTGCCAACAGGATGCCGCTTTCCTCAAACATCTCGCGGATCGCGGCGATGCGGAAACTGAGGGTAGCCTCGTCAAGCCCCTCGCCGCCCGAATAGAGCGCCGGATTTGCGATGATCTCCTTGTCGCCCTTGTCGACACTGCCGCCGGGAAACACCAGCGCGCCGGAATTGAAGTCGATCTCGTAATGGCGGACCATCATGAAGACTTCGATTTCGGTTTTTGCCGCGGCGTCGCGCAGCAGCAGGATGGTGGACGCGGGACGCGGGGCGACGGTCTCGGCCATGGCTTAGCCCGCCGCGCTGGATTGCGGTTGCAGATTGGCGCGGCGGTCAACCCGCGCGACCCGGGAAAGCAGGTACTCGACCTCGGCTTTCGCCGCAGCCGTGATGGTCGCACCCGGCTTGCGCTGCGCGCTCGACGCGATGATGCCGCGCTTCTGCAGCACGTATTTGCGCACGGCGAGGCCCGCGCCGGGCTGCTGCTCGTAGCGGATCAGCGGCAGATGCGCGTCGAACAGATCGTGCGCGGCGTCGCGTTTTCCGGCCTTCGAGAGTTTGACGACGTCGATCAAGAGTTCCGGAAAAGCGTAGCCCGTCATGGCGCCGTCGGCGCCGCGCTCCATTTCGAAATCGAGGAACAGGCCGCCATTGCCGACCAGAATCGACATCGGCTTGAGCGAGCCGTCCTTCTGAAAACCGCGCAGCGCGGAGATCTTTTCCAGCCCCGGCCAGTCCTCATGCTTGAGCATCACGCAGGACGGCGAGTCCATCACGATCTTGCGGATCACCGCCGGCGTGAACACCACCGTCAAGGTCAGCGGATAATCCTGCAGCACCCAGGGAATGTCGTCGCCGATCGCTTCCTGCGCCTGCTTGAAATAGCCGATGATCTGATCGTCGGTGCGCAGATGCGGCGGCGGCGCGATCATGACGCCGGCCGCACCCGCATCCATCGATTTTTGCGCCAGCGAACGCATGGTGGCAAATCCCGGCGCGGAGACGCCGACAATGATCTGCATGGTCTTGGCGCGCTTGACGAAGCGGATCGCGACCTGCTCGGCTTCGGCCGCATCGAGTTTTGGCGCCTCGCCCAGGATGCCGAGCACGGTGACGCCATCGCAGCCGACCTCGGCATAGAAGTCGGTCAGCCGGTCGATGGATTTGTCGTCGATGCGGCCGTCGTCATGGAACGGGGTCGGCGCGATCGCAAAAGTGCCTGCGGCCTGGGCGGTGAGTTTCATGATAAGTCCTCTTTCGTTGATGCGCAGACTAGCGCTCGCCAAGACCAAATTGAACCCTCGCGTATCACTCGGTGCCCCCTCTCCCATGGGGAGAGGGTTGGGGTGAGGGGGCACGGTCTATCGTTAGCCCGTAACCCCTCTATCACTATCGCACAACAAGCAGTTACCGTGATAAAGATCATTTGTGGAGTGGATGTTTCAACCAGGCTCGATGCGTGCATCCAGCCCGGGGCTTCTTCGCGAGCTTTCGACTAGGCCCGGGATGCCGACTGGCGGCGTTCGCCGTCGCGTCAGCGGCTGGTGGTGTGGGGCGCGGCTTGCGCCGGCGTTCTTGTTGTTGTGGGCGCTGCCCTGCGCGCTGACCTCCACGCAGCGTCCGCCGCTACGCTGGGCGTGGTTCTGGGACCGACCGGCTCGCGCCGGCGTCATCGCCCGCTTCGCCCGCGCGCCGCGCCGGCGCCACCCGGCCCAGAGCGGCTGGCCCTTGTGCAGCTCAGCAGGTTACCGACGATCTCACTGTCCAGAAGCAGGCCGCGCCAGCCTCGTCGACAATGCCGAGATGCTCACACCCGGATCGCTCACGCGATCCGACCTCTCCCGATGGGAGAGGTGAAACCGAACTCGCCGCCCGAGCAAACTAAAACCGCCGCGCGCCCATCTTGATTTGTTCCTCGGAGAAGAAGATCTCCTTGGCGTGGTCGACGATGTCCTGCGCCTGCCATTGCTCGCCTGGCGGTTTCCAGCCTTCCATTTCCATCATCCGCATCTCGCGGACGCCGCGGGGACCGGAAACGCCGAGCGTCTTGCCGGTCTGATCGCCCGAGAGATCGCTGACCATGTATAGCACGGCCGGCGCGATGCCCTGGGGCCCCAGGGCCGCCTTCGGGTTCTCGATATAGCGCGGCAGGTCCGCGGTCATGCGGGTCAGCGCGCCCGGCGCCAGGGTCCAGATCCGGATATTGTACTTGCGGCCCTCGATCGCCAGCACGTTGGACAATCCCCAGATACCGCCCTTGGCGGCGCCGTAATTGGTCTGGCCGAAATTGCCGATCAGGCCCGAGGTCGACGACGTATTGACGATGACGCCGCCGCCGTTCTCTCGCATCCATTTGAACACCGGCTGGGTGCAGCAGAAGGTGCCTTTGAGATGCACCCGGATCACCTTGTCCCAGTTGGCCTCTTTCGCCTTGGAAAAGGTCTCGTCGAGCAGGATGCCGGCATTGTTGACGAGAATGTCGGCGCGGCCGAAATTCTTGATGGCGTCGTCGAACACCGACTGCCCGCCGGCGATGGTCGAGATATCGGCGCCATTGGCGACCGCGCGGCCGCCTTCGGCCTTGATCGCGTTGACCACCTTCTGCGCCATGGTCTGGTCGCCGCCGGAGCCGTCGCGCGGTCCGCCGAGGTCGTTGACCACGACCGCCGCCCCCTCGCTTGCAAACAATTTGGCATAGGCTTCACCGAGCCCGCCGCCCGCCCCCGTGATGATTGCAACCTTGCCGTCGAGTAATCCCATGGTGTTCTCTCCTTTGATCGCTCTTGTTCTTACCTCGCCCCGCTTGCGGGGAGAGGTCGAAATTCGCGTCAGCGAATTTCGGGTGAGGGGAACTCTCCGCGAACACGGTGCGTGGAGAGAGCCCCTCACCCCAACCCTCTCCCCGCAAGCGCGGGGCGAGGGAGTACACCGCCCTCGCCGCCTTTAGCCCAGCACCGTCCTGCCGCTCTTGATCACGGTGACGCCCCGCGCCTTCACCTTGGCTTCGAATGAAACGACGTTGCCGTCCTTCCACAATTCCATCGTCACGGTCTCGCCGGGATAGACCGGCGAGGAGAACCGCGCGGAATGCTGCCTGAAGGCGGACGGATCGTAATCGGCATAGGTTTGCAGCACGCCGCGGCAGGTGATGCCGTAGGTGCACATGCCGTGCAGGATCGGCTTTGGAAAGCCGGCCTTCTTGGCAAATTCGGGATCTGAGTGCAGCGGATTGCGGTCGCCGCAGAGCCGGTAGACCAGCGCCTGGTCCGGCCGCGTCGAAATATCGACTGATTGGTCGGGCGCGCGGGTCGGCACCTTGTGCGGGTCGGGCTGGCCTTCCGAAGGCCCGCCAAAGCCGCCGTCGCCACGCGCGAAGCGCGATGCGACCAGGGTCGCCAGCTTCTCGCCTTTCTCGTCCTTCAGCACGGTTTGGTGCCGGATCACCGCGCCCTTGTCCTTGCCCTTGTCGAAGCAGTCGAGCACGGTGGAGTTGGCGGTGATGTGCGCTGCGGTGGCAAACGGCTTGTGGAAGGTGATGTCGCGCTCGCCGTCGACCACCATCACGCGGTTGAGATTCATCTCGCCGGGACCAGCGCCCCAGGCTGCGACGGAGGCGAAGGTCGGCACCACCTTCAACGCCCGCGCCGTGGCGACGGCCTCGTTGACGAACGCCAGTTCCTTTTCGTCCATGGGGTCGGCGCCCATGCCGATGCCGTAGGCGTAGAGCATCACTTCACGATCGCTATAGGCGTATTTCTGACCGAGATTTTTCAGGGCCATCAGCTCGTCGTACTTGATCGGCATGTTCGCACGTCCTCCCGAATTCTTTTTCTTCACCGGCGCCCATCGCAACGCCCTCTCCCCTTGTGGGAGAGGGCAGCGCCGGCTGCCGGCAACAAACTCGTTTGGGTGAGGGGTTGCCCCAGCGGATAGCTATTTCTCCGCGGAGAGAGACCCCTCATCCGGCAGCCTTCGGCCGCCACCTTCTCCCACAAGGGGAGAAGGGAATTTACGCCGGCGTGAAGAACGGCAGCGGCGCGCCGTCGGTTGGCTTGAACACCACCTTGACCTTCTGGCCGATCTTGAGCTTGTCCATGTCGCAATCGACGATGTTGGTCTGCAGCGACGGGCCTTCTTTCAGGGTGACCCAGGCGATCGCGTACGGCCCGGTGGCGGATTTGCGCATCAGGCTGAAAGTGTAGATCGTGGCCTCGCCGGAAGCTTCCTCCCACACCGTCTTGTCGGAAAAACAGAACGGGCAAATCGAGCGTGGAAAATAATGCGGCTCGCCGCAGGCCGTGCAGCGCTTGATCATGAATTTTCCGGCCTTCGCCGCTTCCCAAAACGCGGCGATTTCCGGATTCGTCACCGGCGCCGGATATTTCTTTGCTTCAGCCATCATGCACGCTCCAGAATGCAGGTTGAGGCGGCGTGGCGCACGCCCAAGAGTCCGCCGGTGCCGTGCGCGATCGCCAGATCGCAGTTTTTCACCTGCACTTTTGGATGCGCTTCGCCACGCAGCTGCCGCACCGCCTCGATGATTTTCGTCATGCCGCCACGGTTGACGGGGTGGTTGCTGCAGAGCCCGCCGCCATCGGTGTTGAACGGCAGTTTGCCGACACCCGAAATCAGATTGCCGTCGGCGACGAATTTTCCGCCCTCGCCCTTCTTGCAGAATCCCAAATCCTCGATCTGCATCAGCACCGTGATGGTAAAACTGTCGTAGATCGACGCGTATTTGATATCCCCAGGCGTCACGCCGGCTTCCGCGAACGCGCGCGGTCCGGACCAGAGGCCGGCGGAGTGTGTCAGATCGAGATCCTTGCCGCCGCGCGGTCCCTTGGTCGCCTCGCCGTGCCCGATCAGGCGCACCTGCGGTTCCTTCAGGCTCTTTGCGATTTCCGGCGTGGTCACGATCAGCGCGCCGCCGCCGTCGGTGACGACGCAGCAATCCATCCGGTGCAGCGGATCGGAGATCATCGGCGAGTTCAGGACATCCTCGACGGTGACGACTTCCCTCAGCATCGCATGCGGATTGTATTGCGCGTGATGCGAGGCTGCGACCTTGATCCAGGCGAGCTGCTCGGAGGTGGTGCCGTAGTCGTGCATATGGCGCATGGCACACATGCCGTAGGCGTTATGGGTGGTCGCCCCATAGGCCGTCTCGAAATCGGCCTCGGCGCCGGCCGAGCGCGGCGGCATCGGCCCGGTGCGCGGCTTGCCCGCCAGCGTGATCAACGCGATCGAACATTTGCCGGCGGCGATCGCCTCGGCGGCGTGGCCGAGATGGATCAGGTAGGAACAGCCGCCGGTATCGGTGGAATTGACATGGCGGAGCTTTTTCATATCGAGGCCGAGATAATCGACCATGTTCATGACGCCGCCCGGGGCGTCGCCGGCGCAGAAATAGCCGTCGATGTCGGCCTTGGTCAGCCCGGCGTCTTCGATCGCGCCCTTGGCGACCTCGGCATGCAGCTGTGCGGTGGATTTATCGGGTGCGTGCCGGGTCGGATGCTCATAGATCCCGGCAATGTAGGCCTTGCCCTTGATGGTCAAATCGTTCTCCGCTGGCGTTTCTTGTTTCCGGCTTTTTTCTGGCCTGTCGGGAGGGCCTTGGCAAGCAAGGAAATATTCCGTCTGGCGAGACGGGCACGGTCCGCTACCACCGTCATCCCCGGTCAACCCCTGATCGAGCCGGGCGACGACGTGAACGGGATGGCGCGATCGTGGGGGCCGTCATTGCGAGCGGAGCGACGCAATCCATTTCTCCGCGCAAAGAAAGAATGGATTGCTTCGTCGCAAGCGCTCCTCGCAATGACGGCAAAATCCAAACATCACACCGCGTTCTCGCGGCGCGACGCGCCCGAGGTTTCGAAGTCATTTTCGCACCACTCGAAAAGAGAGGGCGCAGGGAATGCCGGATGCACGCTGCACCCGCGGTCTCGTGTGCAATGTGCACAAAAAGGTGCGCACACGAGCATACAGGGCAGCGGAGGCGATCCGACATTCCCTGCGCAATGGCTTTACGGCTTATGCCGTGATCTCCCCGGAGCCGAATTCCTCTGGCCTCCGTCGCTCCGCGAATTAGCAGCGAAGGTTGAACCCGGTCGGGTACCCTCGCCTCCGCAAAGCTCGACACCAGCAACGGGTGCCGGAACCACACGGTTTTGCCGTACGCAACAACGCCGCTCGTCCGGCGCGGATCGGTCGCTCACAGCTTTCGCCGCCCTGCGATCTCCTCGCGCGCAACACTGCCGCGTCCACCGCAACCCGTCCCAACGTTCGTGACGATGGCCAACGCCCCTCTTCTCGGGACGGGATAGCAATAGATGTGCCGTTGATTTGGCCTGCGTGAAAAGCGAAATATTTTCGATTCCCGGGCTTGACGCCATTTCGGAAAATCAGAAGTGATTTGCCCGTCGGGTTGCTTGGTCGCACCCGTGGCATGCAGATTATAGTTGCGCGCGAGACGACGCGGGTGTGTAGGGCGGGTTCTCTTTAACCCGCCGCACGCCATGCGAGATGGCGGGTTAAAGAGAACCCGCCCTACGCGAACTCCGTCCAAGGGCGGCTCTGGAAACTCTCGCGTGTCGAAGCACGCCGTTTACATTCTATCTACGAAAAATCCTAACGAGCGCCGTCAGAATCAATCCAAGAATGGCCAGCCCTCCAAATGGAGCGGTGAGAAATGGAAGCATCCAAACATCCAGGGTTGGATCGTGACAGTGCCTCCCAACCGACGGAATGAGCGAGCAAGTCAATTGCGCATAAACTACGAAAACTATCCAAAGCGCCGCCACTACGGCGTAGATTGCTGGCATGGGACAGGCCTTACCGATCCGGACGCGAATCACCCTTAGGTGGTGGCCTCTTTCTTAGCACGTCGGCCATCAACAGCACGTCGCCCTGTTGGCACTTTACGACGTCGCGGAAGCGTTCCCATCATCGACATAACGCCGTCGAGACATGGTGGGCACGGCGCAAACGCGCCTTTGCCTACCCTACCGCGCTATCCATCGTCGTCCCGGCCTTGAGCCGGGACCCATACCGCGCGATCTAGTGATTCAAGAACGCCGTCCGACGATTTTTCTCAACCACTGGAACCTGTGATTATGGGTCGAGAGTTATAAGTGCCCCTACTCCGCCGCGATCTGCCGCGGCGCGGGCGGCGGGTTGACGAGGTCGGCGGCGAGTTGCGCGTAGCGCGCTTTGGCGTCTTGCACCGCCTTTTCCTTCACCGGGCCGTAGCCGCGGATGCGGTCGGGCAGCGACAGGATTTCGACCGCGGTATCCAGCGTCAGCGGCGACAGCAGGCCGAGCACGGTGGCGACATCCTTCTCGTAACCCGTGATCAGGTCACGCTCGAGCTTGCGGTCGGCGGTTTGGCCGAAGATGTCGAACGGCGTGCCGCGCAGGCCGCGCATTTTGGCCAGTATCCGGAACGCCGTCATCATCCACGGGCCGAAGGCGCGCTTGCCCGGCCGCCCCAACGCATCGACGCCGCGCGACCAGGAACGGGGCGCGAGGTTGAAGCTGAACTTGAAATCGCCTTCGAACTGGTCGCGCAGCTGCTTTTCGAAACGGCCGTCGGTATAGAGCCGCGCCACTTCGTACTCGTCCTTGTAGGCGAGCAGTTTTGCGTAGTTGATCGCGACCGCGCGCGGCAGCGCCTCGCCATAGCCGCCCTTGGTCGCGGCGTCGCGGACCTGCTTCACCAGCTTGCGGTAACGCGTCGGCCAGCCTCGCGTTCTGATAATCGGTCAGCAGCGCGCTGCGATGGGCGATGATTTCGTCGAGCGACATCGCATCCAGCGTCTTCGGCGCCACCGTCTCGTCCTGATCCTTCATCATCGCGATCAGTTTCGCCGGATCGTGCGCGGCCAGACGGCCCAGCTGGAACGCCTGGATGTTCAGCTTGATCGCGACGCCGTTGACCTCGATCGCCTGCTCGATCGCCTTTGCCGAAAGCGGCAGCAGGCCCTTCTGGTAGGCATAGCCCATCATCATCATGTTGGTGGCGATGGAATTGCCGAGCAGCATTTCGGCGGGTTTGGTGAAATCGAAGAACGAGGAATCCTTGCGCAGCGCGGTTTCCAGCACGCTATTGACCTTGCGGGCCTGGAAATTGAAATCGCGGTTGAGGATGAAGTCGGCGATCGGAATGAGATGGGTGTTGATGATGCCGGTGGTGCGGCTGGATTCGCAGAGCGTGATGGTTTCCTTGGCGGCCGCCACCACTTCGTCGGCGGCCAGCACGAGATCGGCGGTGCCGGTGACGATGCGCGAACAGGTGACGTCGGCGGTATGTTCCGACAGCCGCACGTGGCTCAGCACCGCGCCGCCCTTTTGCGCGAGGCCGGACATGTCGAGGATCATGCTGGCCTTGCCCTCGATATGCGCGGCCATGCCGAGCAGCGCGCCGATCGTCAGCACGCCGGTGCCGCCGACGCCGCCGACGGCGATGTTATAGGGCCGATCCAGCGTCGGCCGCGAGGCAGGCTCCGGCAGATCGCCGATATCGCCGACGCCGGCCGGCGCGCGGCGGCGCAGCTTGCCGCCGTCGACGGTGACGAAGGACGGGCAAAAGCCCTTCAGGCAGGAATAGTCCTTGTTGCAGGTCGACTGGTTGATGGTGCGCTTGCGGCCCATCTCGGTCTCCAGCGGCTCGACCGAAATGCAGTTCGATTGCACCGAGCAATCGCCGCAGCCTTCGCATACGGCGGGATTGATCAGCACGCGGCGCGCCGGATCCTCCATCGGTGCCGCGCTTGCGGCGGCGGCGCTTTTCGGCCGCGCAGGTCTGCACGAACACGATGGCCGAGGCGCCCTTCACCTTGCGGCAGGTCTTCTGGACCGCGTCGAGTTCGTCGCGATGCGCGGTCTTGACGCCGGGCGCGATCTCGTTGGCCGGATAGGCGTCGGGATTTTCCGAGACCAGATAGATGTCGCGGATGCCTTCGGCGTGAAGCTGGAAGGTGATCTGCTGCGGCGACAATTCGCCGTCGACATGCTGGCCGCCGGTCATCGCGGTCGCGTCGTTATAGAGGATCTTGTAGGTGATGTTGGCGCCGGAGGCGACCGCCTGACGGATCGCGAGGCTGCCGGAATGGAAGTAGGTGCCGTCGCCGAGATTGGCGAACACGTGCTCTTCCTTGGTGAAGGGCGCGACGCCGACCCATGGCACGCCCTCGCCGCCCATATGGGTAAAGGTCTCGGTGGAGCGGTCCATCCACAGCGCCATGAAGTGGCAGCCGATGCCGGCAAAGGCGCGGCTGCCTTCCGGCACCTTGGTCGAGGTGTTGTGCGGGCAGCCCGAGCAGAAATACGGCGTGCGGGTGATCGGGCGCGACCGCCTGCATCTGCGTCGCCTGACGGCCGTTGAACCAGTCGGCCTTGGCGCGCAGCATGGCTCGCGATTTCGGGATTGAGATTAAGTCGAAGCAGTCGCTCGGTCAGCGAGCTCGCCAGCGAGGCGACGCTGAGCTCCTGCCGCAAAGGTCAGGAAGCGCTTGTCGTGATCGTCCATCTTGCCGACGATGCGCGGGACGGACATCGTCGCGCCAGTTGAACAGCTCCTGCTTGACCTGGTTCTCGACGATCTCGCGGCGCTCCTCGATGATGAAGATCTCTTCCAGCCCGACCGCGAATTGCCTGACCCCTTCCGGCTCCAGCGGCCAGGGCATGCCGATCTTGTACAGCCGCAAGCCCGATCTTGGCGGCGACTTCCGGCGTGATGCCGAGCTCGCGCAGCGCCTGGCGGATATCCTCATAGCTCTTGCCGGACGCCATGATGCCGTAGCGGGCATTCGGCGAATCCATGGTGATGCGGTTGACCTTGTTGGCGCGGGCAAAGGCGATCGCGGCAAAGCCCTTGTAGTCCTGCAGGCGGAGGTCCTGCGCGTAGCGGTCGTCGGGCCAGCGCAGATTGAGCCCGCCCGGCGGCATCTCGAAATCGGTCGGGATGACGAACGGCGTCATCTCGTCGGTGAGGTCGATCTCGGCGGTGGTCTCCACCGTCTCGGTGATCACCTTCATGCCGACCCAGCAGCCCGAGTAACGCGACATCGCGATACCCAGCAGGCCCATCTCGATCATTTCGTGGATGCTGGAGGGATAGAGATAGGGCATCAGCGCGGAGATGAAGGCGTGGTCGGACTGATGCGGCACGGTGGAGGATTTTGCGCCGTGGTCGTCGCCGGCGAGACACAGCACGCCGCCGTTTTTCGCCGAGCCCGCCGCATTGCCGTGGCGGAACACGTCGCCGCAGCGGTCGACGCCGGGGCCCTTGCCGTACCAGATGCCGACCACGCCATCATGCTTGGCGCCGGGCGAGAGATTGAGCTGCTGCGAGCCCCAGATCGCGGTGGCCGCGAGATCCTCGTTCACGCCGGGCTGGAACTTGATGTTGTACTGCTCGAGATGTTTTCGGGCGGCGAACAGCTGCTGGTCGTAGCCGCCGAGCGGCGAGCCGCGATAGCCGGAAATGAAGCCCGCGGTATTGAGGCCGGCGGCGCGGTCGCGGCGGATTTGCGCCATCGGCAGGCGGACCAGCGCCTGAATGCCGGTCAGGAAGATGTGGCCGGTGCCCTGGGTGTATTTCTGGTCGAGACTGATCGGACCCTGGTTGATTCCCATTTCGCCCTCTTGAGCCTTGATCGTTATACGCGCTGGTCGCGTAAGCCTTGGTCACGACGACTTATTTTAGCTAGTCATCTGAACTCGTTAGAACCAGTCTATGTCGGATTTTTCATCTCGGCGCACTACAAATCTGGGCAATGGAGCCCCGCTTTCCAAGATCGCAATTTCGTGCCGGGAATAACGCTGCCGTTTTGCGGTTTGTGTCGTCCGGGAGCCCTGGCGCGAAATGGCGTGACGTCCGCATCACGCCGCTTTCGCGCTATAACGCCCCAAAGGTCAATCGGTGCAGGGACGACGGCGGATCATGCGGGCGATTCTGGCTGGTTCCCTCTTGTGCACTGCGTTCGTCTCCGGCGCAGTGCGCCGCCGAGCCCTCGGACGACGATCATCGCGCGCGGCAAGGCGCTGACCGATCGCCGGCGATTGCGCGAGCTGCCATACCGCCGACCCCGCAAAACCGTTCGCCGGGGGAAAGCGGATCGATACGCCGTTCGGCGGCATCTATTCGCCCAACCTGACCCCGGACCGCGATACCGGCATCGGGGCGTGGAGCGACGACGATTTCACCGCGCGCTGCGCTATGGCGTGGCCCCCGACGGCTCGCGCTATTACCCCGCGTTTCCCTATCCCAATTTCACAAAGCTGATCCGCGACGACATTTTGGCGATCCGCGCCTATCTCGCGACGCTGGCGCCGGTCCGCAACACGCCGCCGCCGCCCGAACTGCGCTGGCCGTTGAACTACCGCGTCGTCATGCGCGGCTGGAATTGGCTGTTCTTCAAGCCCGGCATTTTGATGCCGGACCAGCAAAAGAGCGCGGCGTGGAATCGCGGCCGCTATCTGGTCGAAGGCGCTGGGCCATTGCGGCGCCTGCCATACGCCGAAGAACATCTTTGGCGCCGACAAACGCGGCCAGGCTTTTGGCGGCGGACGGGTCGGCGGCATGTTCGCGCCGCGGCTCGATGGCGCCGAGCGCAGCGGGCTGAAATCCTGGAGCGTGGACGATATCGCCGAATATCTGCAGAGCGGCCGCAACGGCCGCAGCCACGCCGGCGAACTGATGTCGGAGGTCGTGGTCAATTCGACCTCGAAGATGAGCGACGCGGACGTCCGCGCGATCGCGGTCTACCTGAAGGATCTGCCGGCCGGCGCGCCGGAGCCCGCGGTCACCCCGCCGCCGCCGGCGCAAATGGCCGATGGCGAAAAACTCTACAGCGGCGCCTGCGTCGCCTGCCATGAACTCGATGGCTCCGGCGCGCCGCGGATCTATCCGCCGCTGCCCGGCAACGCCAACCTGCAATCGGCCGATCCCTCGAGCACGCTGCGCATCATCCTCGACGGCGCGCAGACCGTGACGACGCCGCGCGCGCCCAACAACGGATCGATGCCGGCCTATGCCGCAAAACTGTCGGATCAGGAGATCGCCGATGTCGCGACCTATATCCGCAATTCCTGGGGCAATGCCGCGCCAGCGGTGACGCCGGAACAGGTCGCGCAAGCGCGCAAGGCGAAATAAGCCAAACTGATCGTCAGCGCCGATCGTCGCTGAAGACGAATTTCGGCATTTCCCATTTGTAGCGGATCGCGAGCAGGCGAAGCGTCAGGCCGAGCACGAAGGTCAGCACGGTCCAGACCTCGTGGTTGAGTCCAGCCCGAAGGCGGTGACGTAGAACAGCCCGGTGACGACGGAGACGCTGGCGTAGAGTTCGGAGCGAAACAGCAGCGGCACGTCGTTGCAGAGGATGTCGCGCAGCACGCCGCCGGCGCAGCCGGTGATCATCCCCGCCACCACCACGATCACGAGCGGCAGCGAGGCGTCGACCTGCCAGGCCACGTCGCAGCCGGCCATGGTGAACACCACGAGGCCGATCGCATCGAGCACCAGGAAAGCCGTGTTCAGCCGATGCACCAGGCGCGCGATCAGGATGGTCACGAAGCGCAGCACCCGCCGCCAGCAGCAGATAGGACGGGTGTCTGCACCCACACCAGCGGATAATGCCCGAGCAGGACATCGCGGATGGTGCCGCCGCCAAGCGCGGTGATGCAACCGAGCATGCAGACGCCGACCCAGTCCATGCTGCGCCTTCCCGCCGGCCAGCGCCGCCGTCATCGCCTGCGCCGCCACCGCCACGAACGACAGGATATGCAGAACCGATATCGGTCGGCGGCAAGGTCCACATCGCAACCTCTTGGAACGTTTGGAACCGGAAATCGCGAGGTTCCTTCAGCTGAACAGGTTGGCGCAGATTGTACGCGGAACATCCTCTCGAGCGCCAGCAGATTGTCTTAGGGAGCTAACGGAGGAACCCATTCATGGCATACCAACCCAATCCGAACGACCCCTATCGCGACCGCTGAGCGACGACGAAATCCAACGTCAGGCGCGGCTCAACAGTCTCGACAACGAGATTGCAGCCCGATCCGGAACTCGCCGAGGGTCCGGCCAGCGGCGCCAAGGTCGCGATGTTCGCGATCGCTATCGCGGTGGTGCTGGGCGCCGTGTTCTACGGCCTGAACAATACCAGCATTAACCAGGCCGGCACCGCCCCGCCGGCCCAGACCGCGCAGACCCAGCCGGCCAGCCCCGCAGCGCCTCCCGGCATGCGCGACGTGACGCCGCGCAACAACGACCGAGCCCGGCATGACCACGGGTGCCGCGACCAACCGCCCGACCCCGCCGCAGGCCAGCCTGCTGGCACCGAGCTGGATCGTTCCGCCAATCCGCCGGCCGACAAGAGCAGCAGCGAGCAACGACTGACGCAACCGACAGCGCAGCGGGTCAATTCGCCCGCTGCTTTTCGTTTGCAGTTCAGCTTGAACATCTTGTTGAGTTCGCCGCCGGGATAGCCGCTGGCGAGTTCGGTGAAAGTCCCCTGCTCCGCCATCTCGCGTGCCGCCTTCATGAAGCCGGCCCAGGCCGTGCGCGCCAGCGAGCCGCCGACGCTGATGCGGCGGACGCCGAGATCTTCGGCCTCTTTCAGCGACAAGCCCGGACGCGCCGATCAGAAGATTGACCGGCTTTGGATGCACCGCCTTCACGACGGCCGCGATCTGCTCCCTGGTCTTGATGCCGGGCGCATAGAGGCAATCGGCGCCGGCTTCGGAATAGGCCTTCAGCCGATCGATCACCAGGTTCAGATCGGTTACGCCCCACAGAAACGCCTCGCAGCGGCCGGTGAGCAGCACGCCGCTGTTGTCGGCATCGATCGCCTTGCGCGCCGCCTTGATGCGCTCGACCGCGAGCGCGAACTCGTAACAGCGGCTTGGCCGCATCGCCGGTGGAATCCTCGATCGACAGTCCGGCGACGCCGGTCTTGACCGCCGCGCGCGACATTGGCGCCGACCTTGTCCGGCTCGACGGCAAAGCCGCCCTCGAAATCGGCGTTGACGGGCAGATCGACCGCCGCGCAGATCGCGGTGAGATGATCGCAGACCTCATCGACGGTGACGCGGTTGTCGGCCTTGGCGATGGTCCAGGCAAAACCCGCGCTGGTCGAGGCCAGCGCCTTGAAGCCGAGATGCTGCAGCGCGCGGGCGCTGCCGACATCGAAGGGATTGGGCAGGATGAAGCATCCGCTCTCGTGCATCTTCTTGAAAGTGGCGCGCTTGTCCGCGGTCGTGACCGGCATGGTTTCTCTCCCTGTCTTCGTGTTGCGCGGTAGTGAGGCTGTGTGCGCCGCCAGATAGTGCGCGACGCTGCTGCGCCAGCACGCTTCAAGCCACCACCTTGCGCAGAAATGTCCGCTCTTCCGCCAGGATGAACTTGTTCTCTTCGGCGAAATTGAAATTCGCCATGCCTTCCTTGTCCGCGCGCAGCCGTGCGCGATAGCCCTCGTAGGCAGCGAGGCTCTCGAACGAGATCAGCGCGAAGGCGATGTTGTTGGTGCCCTCATGCGGCATCCAGTAGCCGATCAGGTCGCCGCCGCATCTCGGGATGATGCCGAGCCAGCGTTTTGAATACTGCTCGAACATCGCGCGCTTGAACGGATCGAGCTGGTAGCGGATGAAAACGGTGACGGTCATGGGGGCCTCCGGTGTTTATCCTCGTCATTGCGAGCGCCAGCGAAGCAATCCATCTCTCCGCAGTGGACGATGGATTGCTTCGTCGCTTGCGCTCCTCGCAATGACGACGTTCGATCCGAGCATACCCGCTTGCCCGACGTCAATGCTTCGGCTATCATCGAACTATGAAAGCAGGACCCGATATCGCCATGGTCGCCTCGCTGGTCGGCGATCCCGCGCGCGCCAACATGCTGACCGCGCTGATGAGCGGCCGCGCGCTGACCGCGAGCGAGCTGGCGCAGGAGGCCGGCATCACGCCGCAAACCGCAAGTTCGCATCTGGCCAAGCTCGAGGCCGGCGGCCTGATCGAGCCGGAGAAACAGGGCCGCCACCGCTATTACCGCCTCACCGGCCCTGATGTCGCCGGCGTGCTCGAAGGGCTGGCGGGCCTCGCCGCGCGCGCCGGCCACATGCGCGTGCGCACCGGGCCGAAGGACCCGGCGCTGCGGCGCGCCCGGATCTGCTACGATCATCTCGCCGGCGATC